>NZ_QGGW01000003.1 GCF_003148775.1 Roseicyclus mahoneyensis | reverse complement strand
CTCCGCGCATAAGAGACGTCGCAAACGACGTCGTTATGCACGTGTCTTAGGACCTCACGCCGAAATCCGGCAGGCGGTGCCAATCGGGCGGTTACGCGCGATTGTGCTCGGGGCTGCGATAGGCGGAGCGGACGATGAGCGGCTTGCCCAGCCGGTCGCGCAGCGCCTGCAGCTTGTCGAGCGCGGGCTCGTTGATGAGCAGCTTGCCGGTGCCCCGGCAGGCGATCTCGGCCGGGCTGAAATTCGGCCAGCGCCAGGCGCTCTCCGGAACGTCGCGCCAATGGCGATGGAATGTCTTGGTCATTGGGTCCTCCGAAAACGAAAAACCCGCCTCGAGGGCGGGTCATTGCGGGCTGATGAATGGGATGGGGCGCGGCTACGGGCCGCCGCCGAAGATCTTGAGCTTGATGGCGATGCCCGCGAGCAGCGCGAGCATGACGCCGGTGGTGATCATGCGGACGGCGGTCTGCATCGCCGTGCGACGCACCAGCCGGATGCAGTCAACGAGCGAGCGCAGATCCCGGATGTCGAGCGCGGCCTCGTCGCCGTCGAGGCCGACATCGGCGAGCGCGCGTTTCGCGCCTTCCTCCGCCGCCCGGGTCAGGATCGCCTCGAACTCGGCGTCCGGCATGCGCACGAAGCCCTCGGATCGGGGTGGGTTCATCGGGTTCCTCCTTCCCCAGCTCAGCCGATCTTGCAGCCCCAGAAGGACGTGTGATCGGCGGCGAAGTAGCCGTCCGCGACCCGGAAATACCCCTGCAGCTCGACGGTATCGCCGGCAGTCAGCGGCACCATGGTCTGCAGCCAGATCGCGGTGGCGAGCGAGACGTGGGTGGCGGAAATTTCGCCGAGCGAGCCGCGGATCTCGGTCGTGCCGTTCAGCACGAGCCGCCCGCGCATCCTCGCCGTGGCGCTGGCGTTGATCTTGTAGAGGAGCGTCGCGCCGAAGAGGTAGGTGCCGTCGACCGGCGCCACAAAGTGGTTGTTTGCGGCGTCGAACGCCCCCTGATCGTTGTAGTCGGTGTTGTTGAGGCCGATCATCGTCCAGGTCCCAACGCCGACGTAGTTGTCGTAGTTCGTGTACGCCTTGAAGCGCGGCAGCCGGGGCTGGTCGACGATGCCGGTGGCGTTGTCGACGCTGAGCCCATCGAAGAAGGTGCTGCCGTCGGCCGAAACCGCGAGGCGGAAGCGGTCGGAGCCGAAGAGGCCGACCAGCGCCTTGGTCACGAAGCCGGTCTGCAGCGTCAGGCCGAGATCGTCGCCCGCAGCCTCCTTGTTCATGGTGTAGAACAGATCGCCGGTGCCGCCCTCAGCCACGGTCTTCGCCGTCCAGAGCGCGGCGTTCAGCTTGGCCGAGAACGGGTTCGACGCATCCGCCGTGGTGCCGAGCCCAAGCAGCGCCATGTTCTGCAGCGCCGCCGGTGTGGTGCCGATCCAGTCCGCGTCGTCATAGACCAGCAGCAGGCCCTCGTCCTCCACCCATGCCCGCCAGCCGGTCCGGGGTGGCAGGCGCAGCCAGGCGCCGTCGATCCAGAGCGCGACGTTCAGGTCCCAGCCCGCCCAGTCGCCCGTCGCGCCCGAGCCGACGATGTAGCGGTCGCCATCGGCGGGCGAACCGGGCGGCGCGGTCAGGTCCCGGTCGAGGACCGAGAGCTGCACCAGCCCGTCGAGCAGCCGCAGCGCCTCGTTGTGGGTGACGTGCTTCTGGGACTGCGCCGCGAGGACATACGGAAGCAGGAGATGAGTCGTGGCGTCGGACATGGGATGACCTTCAGAGTATCAGCGTGACGGTCTTGGGCGCTCCTCGCCCGCGGAGGGCGGAAAGCTGGAAGATGCGGATGTCGAGCGTGTCGCCGGGACCGAGTAGCGCGCCCCAATCAGCGGTCTGCTGGGCGGCGGCGTAGAGCGCGCTGGTGCTGGCCGTGGACAGGGTTCGCTTCACGACCGCGCCGTCGAGGATCTCGACCTCGTAGGCTTCGAGTTCCTCTGCGAGCGATGCGTCGACCGCGCCCCAACTGTCTGCCGAGAGCGCACGCGACCTCCGCGTCCAGCTTATGGTCAGATCGCCGGGCATGCGGGGCTTGCGCCACGGCTGCGCGACATGGGCGACGGAGAACGGCCGCAGCCCGACGCCTTCGGGCGTGAAGGCCTGCGCCACATAGGTCTCGTCGCTGACCGGGCGGCTGGCGGGGCCGATGCGCCAGTTCCACGGGATGCCCAGATCGGCCTCGGCGATCGGCAGCGATGCGAGGCTGTCGGCCAGCACCACCACCCGCGCGCCAACCGGCGCAGGGTTACCCATCGCGCCTTCCGTGCCGCGTTGGCCGCGCAGAAGCCGCGTCAGTTTATAGCGACCCGGCGCCAGCAGCTCAGCCGCGCCCGCCTGCACGATCTCCCAGTTGCCGGGCGCGCTCTCGATGGCCAGCGCGTTCGCCCCGCCGAACAGCGTCAGGTCGGTGACACTCTCCAGCGTGCCGGTCAGCAAATCGACGTTCAGCGCGTTTCCGAGATCGAAACGGGACGTCGGCCCGGCATAGAAGTCCGAGACCAACATCCCGATCCGGGCGCGGCTGCCAAACGTCGTCAGCAGCTCGAAGCCATCGGTCGAGGGGCTGCGAAACACCGCCATCTCGCCCGGCCAGGGAACCGCGTGCGCCGCAATGAGGGGCCGATGCGCCGGCTGGTCCTCGGTGAGCTGCGGCAGGTCCAGCAGCACCGCATCCGGCGCGCCGAACACCACGGCCCGCGTCAGCGACGCCGCGCGGGGATCGCCGGGCGGCAGATCGTAGGTCGCGCGGTCCTGGCGGACCGCCTCGATCCCGCGCGCCTCGGCGTCGGCGATGGAGACGAGCCGCAGATCGATCAGCCGCCCGTCATGCTCCAGCCGGATCGCGTCGGCTGGATCGAGCGCGAGACCCGACGGCGGTAGACGGAACGCCGCTGTCTCGCGCCCGACCCACGCCTCCATCAGGGCGCGGCGGCAGCGGCGTTCGGCCTCCTCGGGCGGCACCGCCATCGGGAAGCTTTCCGAGGCGATCCTCGTCGTGTCGACGGTGATGCGGCGCGCCTCGACGAGGGCCGCGTCGTAATCCTCGTCGGCGCGGGCGACCTGCCATTTCAGCGCCTGGGGCAGTTCCGTCTCCTGGCCCCGCGTCAGTTCCAGCACGTCGCCCTCGCGGGCGGCGACCAGATCGTCGGGCCCGAGGGTGGCGACGGAAGCCCGGCCGCGCATGATGAAACGGATCACGCCCTCGGTCTCGACGGCATCGAAGCCGAAATGCCGCGACAGCGTGGTGATCGAGGCGCGCGGGCTTTCCAGCGCCGTGATGGCGTAGCCCTCCACCGCGCCCCAGAGGCCTGTGACGTCGATCCGCGCTTCGGGCAGCCCTGCGCGCAGGCACAGGTGCCGGACGAGGGCCGCCAGCGACACCGCCCCGAGCCGCCCCGTCAGCCAGTGCCCCAGTCGCCAGTTCGCGCCGTCCGTCCAGACGTCGGTCAGCGCCGGAAAGAATGGATAGGGCCGCGCGTCCCAGGTCCAGGCCGCACATTCCGGCACATGCACCATCCGGCCGCCGTAGACCGAGGACAGCGGATTGTTCGCGGGCTCGCCCCACCAGAGGTACGTCGCCTCGAGATAGGCCCGCTGGATGGCGTCATCGCGCCAGCCCCGCGAGAAATGCGGCGTGAAGCTCTCCGATGACTTCGGGTCGAAGAAGACGTTCGGCTGGTTCGTGCCCCGGTCAATGGCCGGACAGCCGAGCTCGGTGAACCAGATCGGTTTGGACTGCGGGGCCCACGCGGTCGGCGTTCCGCTCTCGACGCCTCCGGGACGGTCGTAGTGCGGGTTCGACCACCAGGCGCGCAGATCCTTGTAGCGGAAGACCCACGGCTTTGCCGCAGCACCATCGGTGATCGGCGTGCGCACCTGCGCGGATCGGTCAGCCGCGCTGGCATAGAACCAGTCGAAGCCTTCCCCGCCCGCGATGTTGGTCTGCAGGTAGGCCCGGTCGTAGATCGCGGGCCAGCCCTCGGCCGCGTCCGCATGCTCGAACCCGTCGCGCCAGTCCGACAGCGGCATGTAATTGTCGATCCCGACAAAATCGATCTCTGGATCGGCCCAGAGCGGATCGAGGTGGAAGAACACATCGCCCGAGCCATCGCCCGGCTGGTGCCCGAAATACTCCGACCAGTCCGCCGCGTATCCGATCTTGGTCCCTGACCCGAGGAGCAAGCGCACATCCGCGAGCAGATCCCGATATGCCTGCACCGCCGGATAGGTGCTTGCACCCGAGCGGATCGTGGTCAGCCCCGGCATCTCGGTCCCGATCAGGAAGGCGTCCACCCCGCCCGCCGCCGCGCAGAGATGGGCGTAGTGCAGGACCATGCGCCGCAGGCCCCAGTCGCCGGAGGGTCCGATCCAACTCACGCTCTCGCCCGAGACGCTGAAGCTCGCAGGCGTGGCCGCGCCGAACAGCGCCGCGACCTGGCTTGCGGCCGTGGCGGTCTTGTCCACGGTCCCGGCGAAACCCGCGGCGGGCGAACAGGTGATCCGCCCCCGCCACGGGAAGGCAGGCTGTCCCGTCTCGGCCGCATTGTCCGAATACGGGTTCGGCAGCGTGTTGCCGGGCGGCACGTCCATCAGGATGAACGGGTAGAAGGTCACCCGCAGCCCGCGCGCCTTCATCTCCTGGATAGCCTGCACCACCGCGAAGTCCGACGGCGTGCCGCCATAGACCGGGCGGTCCCGGTCGTCGCGGCTGACGAGGAAGGCGCTGGCGCGGCTCACGCCGTTGACCGACCAATTGGCGGGCGTCGTCGACTTGGCTGACACCTCGACGCCCGGCCGTACCTTGCAGGATCCCGCGCGCAGGTCGTCGCCGAACCACGCCACCACGAGGCTGACGCTTGTCACAGCCGGGGCCATCGCCTGCAGCCGGTCGAGCGCCTCCACCATGTCGGTGGAGTCGGCCAGCGCGTTCAGGTTCTCGGGCACCGTTGTGCCGCCATCGGTCTTGCGGATCGCCCGCGTCGCATAGGTGAACTCGCCCGAGGCCGGGATAATGGTGACGGCGCGGGTCAGGCCCTCGGCGGTGTCGGGATCGGCGAGCGGCCGGAACACCTCTAAGGACAGCTGCGGCAGGCGGTTGCCGTAAGTCGAGAGCGCCAGTTCCTCGAAGACCACATAGGCCGTCCCGCGATAGGCAGGCGTGCTGGCCGCACCCATCTTCGCGGCGATGAACGGATCGGCCGTCTGCGCCTCGTCGCCCGGATACCAGCGCCAGGTGACGCCGGAGAGATCCATCGGCTTGCCGTCGGCCCAGATGCGCCCGATGCCGGTGATCGGACCTTCGCAGAGCGCCACGGCGAAGGAGGCGTAGTACAGATACTCGGTGGCCTTGACCTTACCGCCCCCGCCGCCCTTGCCGCCGCCCTGCGTGGTGGTCTTCGTCTCCTCGCGGAAATCGGTCGCCCATATGATGTTGCCGCCCATGCGCATGCGTCCGTAGAGCCGCGGGATCACCGCGCCCTCCGTGGCGGAGGTGATGCGCAGCGTGTCGAGTTTTGCGCCCTCGATGCGCTGCGTGGGCGCCAGCGACGAGATGATCCAGCTGTCCACAACCGAGCCGATGGTGGAGCCGACGAAGCCGCCGATGGTCGCGGCGCTGACGCCGAGGATCGCGCCGCCGATCGAACCGCCAATGGCGGCGCCGGCGGCACCGAGGACAAGCGTTGCCATGTCGGAGTCTCAGCGTTGCGGGAACAGGAAGGCAAAGGCGATGCGCCGCCGCCAGGATGGGGTGAGCGGTTCCTCGATCACGCCGAGCCGCTCGTAGGCATGGAGGAAGCTGTCGGGCCCTGTGAGGATCCCGACATGCTTGGCGATGGCGCCGGGCTTCATGCGGAACAGCACCAGCGCGCCGGGACCAGCCTCGGCCGGCGACACCTCGATCATCATGCGCCGCGCGCCTTCGGCCAGAACCTCGCGCGGCCCGGTCTCGCCCCAGTCCCGGCTGTAGGGCGGGATCGGGAACGGCTCTGGGCCCACCACCTCGCGCCAGACGCCCCGGGCCAGCCCGAGGCAGTCGCAGCCGACGCCGCGCAGGCTGGCCTGGTCGTGATACGGCGTGCCGAGCCAGGACCGCGCAATGACGACGACGCGGGCGGGATCGGCGGAGGTCACAGCACGCCGCCCTCGTGCCCGCCATCCTTGGTGGCGTAGCGGAGTACGGCGTCCTGGCCGGGGATGTGTGGGAAGCCGCGGAAGTTGGCGGTGTTGGCGAACTTCGCGCCGCAGGTTTCCATGCGCTTGTCGCAGCCCGCGCGGATGGTGAAAGCGTCGCTCTCGGCGATCGGGCGCACCGGCGCTTCGAGCAGGGTCAGCACGGCGATGCCGTCCGTCACGTCATGGCCCAGCACCTCGGTGCGCCGCCCGGCGTTCGCGCCGCTGGTCCATTCGAGCGTGCCGAAGGTGAACCAGCCCGCCTCGAACCCGCCGAGCCCCGAGGCGGTGAAGGCCCGGTCGCGCAGCAGATCGATCACGGCGCCCGTGCCCTTGTAGGCGGGATCCTCGAGTTCGACGCCGCAGCGCGCATCGCCGAGCGCAGCATCGCAGGTCGTTTGAAAGGTTCGCCCGACCGTCTGGCCGAGCACATGGGCGAGCGAGCGCACCTCGGCCACGAAGGCCAGCCGCCCGCGCCGGATCTGGCCGATGGCGCCGCGCCGCATCAGCACGCGCTGGCCCGTGTCCGCCCAGTTCACGCGCCAGACTTCGACCTCGGCGTTGTCCCAGCGGCCGTCGAGGATGTCGGTCTCGGTGATCCGGTCGGAGGTCAGCACGCCCTCGGCGTCCTGCGCATCGACCGAGAGGTCCGAGCCCGAGCGGACCTCGGACGCCGTGAGCCCGCTCTCCGGCTCGAAATCGGTGCCGTCGAAGCTCAGCGTTCGGTCGTGGTCAGTGAAACCGAAGGTGACGCCATCGGCCCGCGTGATGCGCCAGCACCAGGCGAGCGTCGTCGTGCCCTCGTCGAGATGGGCCTGCAGCACAGGATCGAGAGACTTCATCGGCGCAGTTCCAGCAGCGGAATGGAGGTGATCGAGCCGAGCCGCTCGAGATCGAGCGTCACGTCGAGCACGTCGGTGTCGAAGCGGACCGGCACGTCGAACTCGAAGCCCGCGGTGATCGCGACGCCGACGCCCGGAGCGGCGCTGAAGGTGACGATGCCGGTCGTGGTGTCGACGGACCAGCCGGAGGGCTGCTCGACCCCGCCGAGCGCGATGCGCACGCTGCCCGCCACCGGCTTGGCGATGGCGCGCGTCCAGGATTGCGCGCCGGAGGCGTAGTGCTTCACCAGCTGGAAGGCGGTCGTCGCGCCGGCGCCGGTGCCGATGGCCTGATCGGTGGACGATGGCGTGCCCGAAGGCAGGCAGGACTTGTGGTCGCCCCAATCCTTGAAGCGGAAACCGTGGAGCCGACCGTTGCGCGCCTCGAAGAAGGCGACCACCGCCGCCAGATCGTCCGCGCGGCGGATGCCGTAGGCGACGTCGTAGCGGCGGCGCGAATTTGCCCAGCTGGCGTTGCGTTCCTCGTCGCCCGAGGCGAGCTCGACGATCTGCGTGCGCCGTTCCGGTCCGCCGCGCGCGCCGCGGCTGATGTTGTCAGGGAACCGGACCTCGTGAAACGCCATCACATGCCTCTCCGCCCGAGCGAGACCGCACGGGCGATGTCTGCCGCGACTTGCGTGCGGGATTGCCGAAAGCTCTCGGCGTCGCGCGCCATGATGGTGACGTTGACCCCGCCCCCCGCGCCGTAGCTCTGTGCCTCCCGCCGCGACAGCACCCGCTCGCCGCGCTGCAGGATCGCGGGCACCTCGTCATGGCGGAGGCCGGCCATGCCGCCGGAATGCATCCGCGGCGCAGCGGCGAAGGCCATCGCCGGGACCATGCGCGACGGCCCAGCCGATCCGACCATCCCGCCCGCATGCAGGACGTTGGCGAAGATGCCGCCCGCGCCGGAGAACACGCCGGAGAGCGCGTTTGCGATCGGCCCGAGGATGAACCGCCGCGCCGCCAGCTGGGCGAGATCGGCCAGCAGCGAGGTGACCAAGTCGCGGAAGTTCAGTTTGCCGGTCTTGACGAACTCGCCCACCGCGTTCTCCGCCGACTGGAAGGCGCCGACGAGGCTCTGGCCGATGTCGCCACCGATGTCGCGGGCCTTGCTGGCGTAGTCCGACAGCGCCGCCGTGACCGCCTGCCAGCCGGTGACGGCAGCCTCGGTCGCAGGCTCCGCCGCAGCTGCCGCCGCTCCCGCAGCGGCACCAGCATCGGTCGCCGCGCTTCCGGCGCCTTCGAGCGCGGTCTCGAACCGCTCGGCAGCAACGGTGGCCTCGGCCAGCACATCGGCCCCGTCCTCGTCGGTCCCGCGCACCGCGTCGCGGAGCGCCTGCCAGCTTTCGAGGGGCGCGCGAGCCCCTTCGGCCAGATCGCGCGCAGCGCCGCGATAGAGGTTCGCGGACTCGAGCGCGCGGTTCGTTGCGTCGGTCAGACCGAGATCGGGCGCGGAGAGCGGATTGTCCTCGAAGGCCCTGTCGAAGGCCGCCTGCGCCACGGTGGTCGCGGCCGTCGCCGCCCCTTCGAAGCGGTTCTCGATCTCGCCGAGGTCGAGGTCCGGCACCAGCGAGATGCGCCGCTCCGATCCGAGCGCTTCGAGCCCCTGGTTGATCCCGCCGATGAAGCCGTTGATGCGCGAGACCACGCCGTTCAGCATCGCCTCGACGCCGTCGACCAGGCTGTTCGCCGCCTGGAACGCCAGATCGCCGATGGCGGCGGGCAGCAGGCCCCAGATCGCCTTGATCGCCTCGTAGGCGCCCTCGAAGGTGTTCGCGGCGGTGTTGCCGAAAGCCACGACGCTCTCGATGGCGCTCTGCATGCCCGACGCGGCGTCGGCCTTCAGGTCGAAGAACATCGCCGTGGCGGCTGCACCTGCCGCTGCAGCGCCCATCCTGATCCGTTCCCAGACCTCGACCGCCAGGTCCTTCAGGAGCGACATCGCCTCACCAAAGCCGCCCGCTCCGGAGACGAGGCGTGTGAACTGGTAGACGAGCTCGCCTGCGCCGACGATCAGCGCCCCGATGCCGGTGCGGATCAGCGCACCGCGCAGGACGACCAGCGCGGTGGCAAGGCCGCGCACAGACAGGGCGGCAGCGGCTATCCCGGCGACCCAGCGGCCCGCGAGAAAGGCGGCGAAGGTGGCGGCATAGGTGGTCAGTCGGCCGATGTTGTCGAAGAGCCCGCGGATCGCGATGCCGAGCGGCCCCGTGCGGCTGGCCACCGCCGCCATGGCATCGGCGACGGCTTCCAGCGCAGGCGCTGCGGCGACGGCGAGCTGGTTCGACAGACCGCGCCAGATCAGACCGAGCCGAGAGATGGCGTCGTTCGTCCGCTCAATCTGGTCCGCATCCTGCTCGGAGACCACGACGCCGAAGGCGAGGACGTCCTCGGTCGCCTGGCGCAGCGTCGCGGTGTCGATCCGCGACATCGCGATCGAGCCTTCCTCGCCGAAGAGCTGGCCTGCGACAGCCGCGCGTTCGGCGGCGGGCACGAAGCTCTCGATGGCCGCGTTGATGGCGCCGACGCGCTGGTCCAGCGGCAGCGCGATCAAGTCGGTGGCGGAAAGGCCCAGCCGGTCGAGCGCGTCAGCGGCAGGGCCGGTCCCGGCCGCCGCCTGGCTGAGACGGCGCGTCAAATCCTTGGTCGCCTGCTCGATTCCGGACATCGACACGCCCGCCAGTTCCCCCGCCCGTTCCAGGGTCTGGATCGAGGCGACCGTGGTGCCGAGGGACTGCGCCAGCTTTGCCTGCGCATCCACCGTCTGCAGGCCGGAGCGGATCATCGCCACGCCCGCGGCGGCAGCGGCTGCCACCGCTGCAGCGGCGGCCACGCGCACACGCCGCGAGAAGGCCGCAAGCCGGGCGTTCGCCGCATCCATCTCCCGGCTCAGTCGTCCAAAGCCGCGCGATCCGGCCTCGCCCACGCCTTCCAGTTCGGCGCGCACTTGTCGGCCGCCGACCGCGGCGAGGCGGACGGACACACGCTTTTCAGCCATCGGGGCGTTCCATCTGTTCGTTGAGCTTGGCGACCATCACCGCTTCGATGACGGGCAGCAGTTCGGCCATGGCGAGCGGGGGCACGCCGAGCGCGTCACCGAGCGCCAGCGCCGCCGACATGTCCCAGCCGATCACCGCGCCGGGCAGGACACGGAGCTGACCGCCGAGGCGGCCGACCAGGTCCCAGACCTGCCAACCCTCCGGAGTTTCCGGGCGGTTCAGCCGCGCCGGGCAGTCCGGGCAGGCTTGCGCGCAGGCTTGGCAGTAGCGCTCGCCCCCGCCGAAGGACCATTCGGCGAGAGCGCGGAGACGTTTTTTTCCTGTTCCAGCAGCAGGCCCTTCGAGACGTAGGTCAGCTGGAAGGCCTCGAAGATCGGCCAGACATCGAGCAGGGCGTCGATGGCCTCGGGGCTTGGGTCGACGGGATTACCCTCCGCATCTCCGATACCGTCCCAGGCGAGCACCGCCCGGCGCGCCAGCGCCTTGGCAAAGGCGACCGCGCGCTCCTCGTCGGACGCCTCCTCGGGCACGGCGTCCACGGCCGGATCGCTGCGGGTCGCCACCATCAGCGCGGTGGTCAGCGGGCGCAGCTGCACACGGACGCCGGGCGCGAGGTCATGCCAGCGCGGGGCATTCGTCAGATCGAGCGTCAGCATCAATAGGTCTCCACGTCATTCACGAGGGTTGCGGTGCACATCCGCCCGACCACGCTGTCGCGCGCGGCCTGCCAGTCGAAGGTCGCCTGCACCCCCTGCGGCCCCGAGATCTCGATGCGTGGGCGCGGCAGATAGACGGCGTGCACGGTGAAGGTGAAGCTTTCGCCCGAGGGCAGGACGTAGGCGAACTCCATCTCGCAGGCCTCGCCGTTGATCGCCTGCGTCACCAGCGTCTGGTCGGCGAAACGCACCTCGATCCGGCCCGTCAGCGCGGCAATGGATGGATCCGCCCCGTCGATGCGGCCGTCCGAGCGGATGGTCTCGATCCGGTCGAGGTTGTTCGCGTAGGTGATCTCGGCCGAAACCACGTTGCCGAGCGCCGTCCCGTTCCGCGTGATCGCCCCGTTGAAATGCCCGAAGCGCTTCAGCTCCAGCGCAGCGGGTGTCCCGGCGCTGGTGGTCGTGCCCACCGTCTCGCCCTGCGCCACCAGCCGCGCCGTCGCAGTCAGCAGGCCCGAGCGCTGCATCTGCCAGGTGATCTGGTCGAGCACGCAGCCGGAATACATCGCATACCGCGGGATCTCCGGCATGCCGGTCTCGATCGACATGCTGGGCAGCGTCCAGGACCCGGACTGGAACTCGTGGCTGTATGGCGCTTCCGCACCCGTGGTCGTGGGTGCGCCGAACGCCGCTTTCAGCCAGAAGCCGAAGACCTCGGCGTCAAGCGGCACCACGACATCGCCGTCTGCCGTCACCGCGTCCTTGATCGGCGCCAGCGGATCGCGGCCGTAGCCGAGAAGCTCCGAGTTCAGCAGCGGCTGCTCCGCGCCGAGCGAGGTGCTGGCGAAAGGCATGCGGGTGAAGCCGCTGGCGGGCGGCGTTCCATAGGTGGTCTCGAACGCAAGCGCCATCAGCGCCCGCGCCCCCTGCGCTCGTGCCATGGTGTTCTCCTCGGGTTGTCGGGGTCAGGCCAGTTGGTCGGCCGTGGAATAGTGCAGCACCACCGGGATCACGGCGGCCTTCAGGCTCGCCGCGCCCTCGACCGGCAGATCAACCGGGCGCGGGGCTTCCGCCTCGACCCAGTCGCAGAGCCCGCCCAGCGTGCGGTCGGCGGCGAGTGCCGTGCCGATGCTGGCGGTCAGCGTGTCGAAGGCGGCGTCATGCGCCGCGCCCTGAACGACCGCCTCGATCTCGGCGCGGTGCTGATAGTGGTAGCGGAGCGGTGACAGCGTCACATCGGGCTCGCCCGGTTCGCCATCGCGCAGGATCAGCAGGCCTTCGGCCGGCATCCGCTCGGGCAGCACCTCGCCGCGCAGGGCGGTCGCGGGCAGCGCCGAAAGCCGCGCGTGCAGCGCGGCGAGGATGGATTCGCGAGAGGAAATCATGGCATTACTTATCCATGGCAGATGTTCGGCACGAGGTGCTGGGCTATGGCGAAGGACTTGAAAATGGACCCAGATATAGAGACGCCGATTACGGCTCTGGAAACGGCCTTGCAGGTGCCTTTTCGCGAGCAGTATGTCCAGAAAATCCAAATCGACATGGGTCTTGTGGAGCGCCTCTACTGGACGCTTAAAGCACATCACACACGCCACCGCGTAGAGAAGGACGGCGGCCTGTTTAGGCCAAATCTTAACTTTGTGGGTTTTGGGCACGGTGCAATGTGCAGGCGGGATTTCGATGGGCTTCGTGTCGGCGACTTCCTGCCGCGCGTCGGTGACCTGGAAATTCAAGATGATTGGATCAAGAGTTGCCTACTTTTTTCAGATGAGGTTTTGATCGAGGATCCGATATTTGCGTTTTGTCGCTGGGTCTTGGTCGAGCCAACAAGCATGCCCAACTTTCCCGCCCTCCGCGAAAACCTTTTGAAGCTCTGCAGCATGCGTCCTCTACTTGAGGCCAGGCTGCTTAGAATGACGGCATTTTTTCCCGAACCCATCCGAGGTGCCGAGAGCCGGATTCAGTTCAATGACGATGGATCGCTGACTATTGGAAAGGTCTCAGCTGTCACCCGTTTTCAGAACCAGGGTGCTGTTGAGCACGCATTGGCTGCGATGGGGGTCAAGGTTCCAGCTCAGGTTAAGGACTCCGAGTGGGCGGATGCCTATCTGAGCATTCCGAATGAAGAGGATTTCAATTGGCTCTATATTCAAAGCGAAAGCATGATTTACGCAAGAGATGATGGCGCACCTTTCCAACCATTCTTGTATGGGCCTTATCAGGCCGACTTATTCACAAAGCTCGTGAAAATCGCACCCGAAACCTATTTCTCGGAAATGGTACGATGTCAGGACCTTTCCAAAGTAAATTCGCACTGCTCTATCGCCGCCAATGATCTAAAGATGGCCGATCTCGTCTCCATTCGTAAGGACGAAGAAGTATTTGAACGCTGGCGCCAGACGGTGCGAGCCTGCATGGACAGAACCCGTGAGCACGTAAAGAAGGGATTCTCGGAGCCACAGATCTTCGCCCAGCAGATGGCGGAAGCAGAACGCGAGTGGATATCCGATATTAAGAAGAGCAGAAAGGGCGTTATTGGATCAATCACAACCGAAGGTAACAGCATTTGCGTCGGTGCGGTGGGCGCTGTCCTCGGAGCGGTCTTCACAGGTGGCAATCCAATCGGAGCAGCCGCAGGGGCTCTTGGTGGCTCCGCAATCGGCGTACTGATGAAGTCCCTGAGCCAAGCTGAACGATTCGAAGCCGAGAAGGCCGCAGCGTCATTTTTTGTGACTTTCAACCCTCCTGATATCCGTTAGTCTTCTTCTTGGGCAATTTAACCGCAGTTATCACAACCGCCCCTCCACCCAGTTCGCGACGATCAGTCCCGGCACGCTGTCCAACGCCCGGTCTGCATCCCGTGCGAGGTCCAGCCGCTTCGGCAGCTTGACCTGCGGCACCAAGAGGAAGATCGGCGCGGTGACCTTGCCGCGCCCGGTCTTCGAGCGCGACACCACCGCCTGGCCCTTCGTGTTCAGGCGTCCCTCCGCCACCAGCAGGCTCGGGCCAGTGCGGCGATAGACGAACCGCAGGCGGAGTCCGCGGCGCCGCTCCCATTCGCCGGGCGTGATCCGACCGCCGCGCAGGGACTTGCCTGCGGCGGGCAGCGGGATCGCCAGCCAGAACCCATTCTTCGAGCGGATCAGCGGCCCAGTGTCATGGGCACCGACGATCACCGGGGCCTTCGACCAGACCAGCGCCGCGGCGTCGAGGCTCTCGCCCGACCTCGGGAAGTTCTGGCTCCGGATCGAGTTGGCCAGCCGTGTGCCGAGCCCCGCGCCGGTGATCTGCAGCCGCCACGCCGATTTCAGCCCGGTCCCGGCCTCGCGCATGGCGGCCGTCACCGCGCGTTCGCCCGCCGCGACCTCGGCCGCCATCATCGCGACGATGTCGGGATCGATGTCGAGCTTCAGTTTCATCGCGGTCACGCCGGGCGCAGGTCGACGGTCCAGACCAGCCGCTCGCGGTCACGGACAGGCTCGCCCTGAACGAGGAAGGCGTCGCCGTCGATCTCGATGCGGTCGCCGGGGCGCGGGTTCGCCACCTCGGCGACGCGCAGGTCGATCCGGGTGGTCTCGGACCAGAGCCGGGCATCGCCGAAGTCGGCGACGGCATCCGCGCGCCTCGCGACGACGCGCACCAGCACAGGCGCGCCGCCATCGGCGATGTAGACCGCCTCCCGTCCGATGTTCGGATCGGCGAAGAGCGCGCCCAAGGCTGCGGCGAAGGCGCTCATCAGAACGTCGCGTTCAGGCGCACCCGGCCGATGGTGTCGCCCGCGCCGCTCGCCACCGCCTCGACGGCCGCGCCGACCAGCGTGTTGTCGGTGGCGACCGTGGTGCAGCGCTTGTTGGTGTCGTCCCAATAGACCTTGGCGCCGACCGTCCACGCCTGCGAGCCGACCTTGGTGATGTCGAAGACGCCGACGAGCGCAGTCTCGACGGGTTCGGCGATGGCGGCGTCCCCGGCGGCGATGCCGAAGATGGAGCCGACGAGCAGGCCATCGCCGGAGGCGACGGCATAGGGCGCGGTCAGGGTGAGGTTGTTGCCGGGCTGGACGTAGTTTTTCATGGGGTGATCCTCGTGGAAAGACGACGGGCGGCCCGATTGGACCGCCCCTGTGTCAGTGTTCAGGATGGTGTGCGGCTTACGCGCCCGGGTTCTTGTAGAGGCCGCGCCAGTCGATGGCCTTGGCGCCGAAGTCGAGGCGGCACTTGATCTCGACGCCGTCGACGTCGAAGCCGTTGCGCGTCTCGATGTAGGCGCCCTGCTGTCCTTCGAGATAGGCGTACTCGATGGTGTCGATCTGGTTCGGGCTGGCCGCCAGATACCAGGCGGTCTCACTGGCCGCGTCGAGCCGGGGCTCGCTGATCGGCGCCAGCGTGCGGATCGACTGCGGCACCACGCTGGACGTCGCTGCGGGCACCAGGTTCTGGGCGACCAGCTGCTCTGCCTTCAGTTCCAGAGAGGCGGGCACGATCAGGAAGGCCGGGCGGACGTTCAACACCGTCTTCTTGTCGAGCCCCGTCTGCTTGGCCATCGCCGCCCGCGCCGCGCCCACCGCCTCGACCGCCAGTGCAGCGCCGGTGCCTGCAAGGTTCTTGTGGGTGGTGTGGAACAGCGCGTTGCCGTCGGCCATCGACGGGTTGGCGGTGATGATGCCCCAGACCACGTCGCTTTCCAGCTGGGCGATGGAGTTGCCGTACATCGCCGGGATCCGGGTGAAGGCGTCGAGATCGTCATTGATCAACGTCTGGCGGGTGATGGCGACCACCCTGCCATAGGTCTTGACCTTGTAGCTCTCCTTGCTCTCGCCGAGCGTGCCGCGCTTGAATTCGCCGCTCTCGCCGACCTCCAGCAGCTGCGGCGCTTCGCCGAGCTGCACCCGGTGCATCGCCTTGAAGTCGGTGGCGAGCACCTGGCGGCAGAACAGCATGAAGGTGCGGGGATAGGCCTCGTAGGCCTGCCGCAGGGTCTTGTTGGTGACCGCCGACAGGATCTCGGGGAAGTCCGAGGTCGAGTGCAGCGCCCGCGTCGCCACCTCGTCGCGCGAGAGGCCGCGCGTGTTGACGCCCGCGTTGCCGAGGCTTTCGCGGGCCAGTTCCAGCAGGGTCATGCCGCGATACTGACGCGCGGCGTCTTCCAGCTGGAAGAGCGTTGGACTGTAGCGGTGCAGCAGCGCATTCGCCACCGCGTCGCGGCGGGTGATGCGTTCGTCGCGCCCGCCGAGGGGGACCGAGACGTGCGGGAAGGTCCGGGTCTCGTCGGACTTCGCCGCGACCTGATCGAGGATCAGGCGACGGGACTCGTCGACGCTGACGCCGCGCTTGACCAGTTCCTCGGCGAAGCCGCGCTCGAGGTTCAGCCGCCCGGCCAGATCGTAGATGGTGGAGACGCGGTCACGCTCGGCGTCGCGGGCGCGGGTGGCGACCGCTTCGGCGTCGGGCGCGGGAGCTACCTGTGTCTTCGGCTGCGCGCGCGTCTCGCTGGCGAAGACCTTCGGGTCGGGCGCAGCCGGTTTCGGCTCGGTCATGGCGGTGTCCTCGGTTTCGACCGGCTCGGTCGGCTGGGTGGTGGCGGGTGCGGCGTCGCTCGCCGGGGTCTGGGTCTTGTCCGTCATCGGGGATGCTCCTTGCGGTGTGGGGGCGTCCCGGCGGTGAAGGACGCAGTCGTGAAGAGGATGCTGGGCGCGGAAACCCGCTGCCGGATCGGCGCCGACCGCGACGGCGGAGACCTCGAACGGCGTCCAGTCCACCGCGCGCCAGAGTTCTCGGGCCGCCTCGGGCTTGGAGACCTCGAAGCGGTGGACCTGGTAGCCGATGGAGACCGCCCGGATGTGCCCGGCCTGGATGTCGCGCCAGATCGGCTCGACGTCGGCGCGTTCGCTGATCCGCACCAGCGCGATGCCCCGGCCATTCTCGATCCGGGCCGAGCCCGGCACGACCGAGCCGATCACCGCGTCGAGCGTGTCGAGCTCGTGCACCTTCAGGAACGGCGCGCCCGCGTTCAGCCGGTCGAGCCGGACATGGGAGGGGTCGAGGCTCAGTTCCTCGTCATAGGGCTCGCCGAAGAAGGTGGCGCGGCGGACGCGCGCGCCTGCCGACCAGACCACCTCGACGGTGCGGCTGTCGGCATCGGCCGTGTTCGGCGCAAGCTCCGCCGCGCGCACGCTTCGCGTGCCAATCATAGAATAGGCGGCATCCGCCGCCGGGCGCATGGCCGGCAGTTCGATCATCGTGTCCATGAAGGTCAGTCCTGTTGGTCGGCCTGCGCCGGGTCATTGTCCGCGTCGGCGGCCGGGTCGTCGGTGTCCTGTTCGTCGGCGGCTTGATCGGTCACCGGATCGCTGGCCCCGTCTTTGGATTGTGCGCTGCCGGTCTTGGTGACGCGGCGTGGATCGCTGTCGAGCACCAGCCCCAGCGCGTCGAGCTTGGCGTTGGTCGCGGCGATCTCGGCCAGCACCGCGTCGGGATTGCGTCCCTGCCGCGCGATCACCTCGGCGAGTGTCATGGTGCCGGAGCGGATCGACAGCAGGTTCGCCATCGCGTCCTTCTGCGGATCGACCGCCTCGAACTTCGGCGGCGACCATTCGACCGGCACGATGGGCGACGGGATCTGCCCCGCCGCCCATGCGGCCTCCGTGAACCAGCGCCAGACCGGCGCGCAGAACATCGGAATGAACAGCTGCCACTGCACCGCGTCGATCTGGCGGCGGAACTCGACGAGCCCCGCCCGGATCGAGGAATAGTTGACCTGGCTCAGGTCCCCCGTCAGCAACTCGTAGGGCACCCGGAACCCGGCCGAGATCGTGTGCAGGCTCGCGCGCTTGTATTCGCCATAGCCGCCCGTCGCCGCGGGCTGATTGAACCGGATGTCCTTGCCGCCGCGGGCATAGGCGATGAGCCCCGGCTCGAACTGCTCGACCCGGTTGCCATCGGCGTCGACCACGGACGGCGCGATGCCCTGCTGCGCCTCGTCGTCGCCGAAAACGACGGCGGTCACGCAGGCCTCGGTTTTCTTGCGGACCAGTTCGGCCACCTCGTAGTCGTCGAGATCGCGCAAGGACCGGATCACCGGCGCGCCCCAGGGGACGCCGCGCGCCTGCGTGCGCTGCTTCTCGTAGACATGGGCGATCTCGGTGGCCGGGACCGGGCGGCTCTGCAGACCGTTCTGCAGCGCCCCATAGGCGTCGCCCGGGTGCTCGGCGTGCAGCCAGTACGCGCGGCGCTTGCCGACCGGATCGAACTCGATGCCCTGAACCAGCCGCCCCGCGCCGATTGCGCCGGATTTCGTGGCGTCGAGGAAATCGGCCTCCAGCACCTGCACTTGCAGCGGCACCGGCAGACCATCCAAGGATCGCCGCAGACGGCGGCGCACCAGCACCTCACCCGCCTCGACCATCTCGCGGCAGATAAGCGTCTGCAGGCCGTAGAAGTCCAGCTGACCGTCGGCGTCGCACTCCGCCGTCCAGCGCTCGAAAAGGGCGTCGACCTTCCGGTCCAGCGTGTCGTCGCCACTGGCGGCGCGCGGCATGATGCCCGCGCCGATGATGTTGTTGACCAGCACCGCCACGGCCTTGGCCGCGTGCGGATTGTTGCGCACCAGATCGCGCATCCGGTCGCGCAGCAGCGCCCCGGCCACGCCGATCTCGGTATCGGCTGAGGATCCCGGCGCGCGCCAGCCCTCCGTCCGCCGCCCGCGCGCCGCGCCGTCATAGCCCCGTGTCAGGGTTTCGAAGGCCTGACGCGCCATGAAGCGACGTGCCGCCATGCGCGGCGCCACCGTGGCGATGGCGTGATCGAGCCAGGTCGCCGACATCACCGATCCCCGCGCGAGAAGCCCGCGAGCCCGGCCACCGGCAGCGGCCGCGTCGTTCCCGCGATGGCCCGCTCGATGGTGCGGATGCGGGCGAGCAGGTCCTCGGCCGAGCCGTAGTCCACCGACTTGCCGTCATAGCTGACCCGCGTCGTGCCGCTGGCATAGGCCCGGCGCAGCGCCGAGAGCTCGGTTTCCGTCCAGTCGGTCATGTTCAGAACCATCCTCCGCGCCGCCCGAGCCAGTCGGAGCGTCGCTTGCCCTGCGGGGCCTGTCCCGGCCGGTTGATCTGCCCGGCGGGATCGGTGTCGGTGGGGGCGGCCCCGAGCTGATCCTCGAGGTCGCGCCATTTCTCGTCGGGCCAGCGGTCCGCGCCCGCGATCCAGGCGGCGGCGCGGGCATAGACCCGGCAGTCCAGCGCCTCGTTGCGCTCGCGCAGCTTCTGCCATTCTAGCCGGGCGAAGCCGCGCTTCGTGCGCACCGTCACCAGCTGCTCGGCCACGAACTGCTTCAACCATTCGTTCTCGACCCAATGCGGCAGATGTACAGAGCCGGGCGGGAACGCGGCCCCGTCGGCCATCTCCTCCTCGGTCGGCCGCGCCAGCCGCAGGAAGCGGTAGGTCTCGGCCTTGAAGGTCGAGACCGCCACGGTCCAGAGCCGCGCCCCGCGCCGCAGGCGCTTGCCGCCCTCCGTCGCGTCGACGAAGGTCGGCCCCGACACCGGGCTCGAGCGGTTGAACCCCTCGACGCCCTTCACCGGCGACACCTGCGCGAAGCCTTGCGCCCGCGACCAGGAATAGACCGCCGGGGCCTCGTAGCCGGTGTCGATGGCGAGCCGCGCAATGCGCAGATGCGCGCCGCGTTCATGCGGCCAGCTTCGATCCAGCAGCGCGGTCAGCTCCGACCATGCGTCGTGCCGATCCGGCCCGCCCTCGATCACGACGTGATCGACAAGCCAGGACTCGAGTCCACGACCCCAGGCCCAGACATCGACCTCGATCCGGTCTTTCTGCACGTCGGCCCCGGCGGTCAGGAACAGCCCGCCCGCAGGCACCGTGCCCGGTTTCCATGCCTCGCGCCGGTCGTAGAGCCGCTGCCAGTCCGGCGCTTCCCCGGTTTCGACCCATGTCTCGCCGAGGATCGTGTTCCGGAACGCCTTGATCGCCTCGTCCGACCCCTGTGCCGCGTCCCAAGCCCGCACGATCCGCTCCCAGCTCAGCCAGCCGATCGGCGAATAGAGCGCCGAGAGATGATATCCGACCGTGGTCGGGTCGGCGGCCGTGGCGGTCGCCCGCCATTCGCCACCCTCCAGCATGGACGTCTTGTGGTGTTCCGCGATTGCCGCGTCGCAACCCTCGCAGTGATACTCCGCCGTCTCTGGACGGCCCTTCTGCCAGCGCAGGCGGTCGAACTTCAGCCACTGCATCGCGCCGCAATGCGGGCACGGCACGAAGAACCGCCGCTGGTCGCTGGCTTCGTATTCTCGCTCGATCCGGCTCAGCCCTCGGATGGTCGGGGTCGAGACCAGCAGCACCTTGCGCCGATGGGCGAAGGTCAGCGACCGCGCCTCGGCCAGCGTGACGGGGTCGCCTTCCTCGTCGGCGGACGCGGGATAGGCATCGACCTCGTCGAGGAAGATGTAGCGCGCCGGGGTGGACCGCAGCCCGACCGCCGAGTTCGCGCCCGTCATGATCAGGATGCCGCCCGCGAACTCCTTCGACAGCATCGTGTTGCCCGCGTCGCGGGATCGCGCGGGCTTCACCCGCTCCCGCAGCTCGGGGCTCTCGTCGATCAGCGGGTCGATCCGCTGACGCGAGTTCCGCTTGGCCAGCTCCACCGTCGGCTGGACCGCCAGCATCGGGCCCGGCGCCTGGTGGATCGCGAAGCCGATCCAGTTGTTGCCCGCCTCGGTCGCGCCGACCTGCGCGGCCTTCATGAACACGATCCGCTGTGTCGGATCGCCGGGCGACAGCCGATCCATGATCTCGCGCATGTAGGGCGTGCGCACCGTGCGATACCGCCCGGGTTCGGCCGAGGCGCGACCCGATAGCATCCGGTGCCGGTCCGCCCATTCCGAAACGGTCAGGTCCGGGTCGGGCCGCAGCCCGTTGCCCCACGACCGCAGGATCTCCGCCGCGCCGTCGAAGTCCGTCAGGCCATCGCCGCTCTCACCGGAAGTCGGGCCGGACCTCGGCGAGTTCGTCGAGGTGGGCGCGTACATGTCTCTCCAGCACCTTCTGCATCGCGGCCGGCTCCACGGTGATCTGCTGGCCCGTCGCGTCGCTGCACGAGGCCGAGAGCTCGGCCGCCATCAGCGCCGCCGCGCGCGCAGGCCAGTTCACCCATGCGTCCCGTTCCTCCCGCGCCAGCCGGAACACCAACGCCAGCGCGCGGGCCCGCTCGATCAACTCTCCCTTCAGCTTCTGGAGCCGAATCCGCCGTTCTTGCGCCTTCAGCACCTCGTTCGCCGTCTTGGCCTGCAGGAAGGTCGTGCCGCCGCCAACCGCTGGAACCGCCAGCCCCTGTTCGCGCAGCGTGTCTCCGACGGCAGCGACCGCCGCCTCGGGGACGGGCTTCAGCTTCGGCGCGGGCGGCTTGCGGGTCTTGGACGGGTCCGTCGTCTCGGCACGCCGGGCGTCGCTGGCGGCCGCATTGATGCTGCCATCGGGATAGAGAACCAGCCGCTCGGCAGTCTTCGCCTTCTGGATCGCACCCCGCGACAGCCCGACATGCGCGGCGTACTGGCGCTCGCTCATGCCCTGCATCGACGGCTCCGATTATCATTCCAAATCATGTGCTTATCGAGTTGATAAGCGGCGCCACCGGAGCGAACGTCACTCCAACGAAGCGATGCAACTCGACCCAAGGAGCCACCCCGATGACCCGCCGCGCACAGGACAACACGAAAGCCCTCGACGCCTTCATCGCCGCCAAGACCGAGATCGACGCGATTCTGGAGCGGCTCGCCACCCTGAGCGCGGACCATTTCGAGACCCACCCCGACGAGATCAACTGGGGCCATGTCGGCACCCTGAACCACTACCGCGCCAAGCTTCGCGAGATCACCGACATGGCCTTCAACGAAGGCGAACACGCCGAGTGAGACGACCCGCTCCCGGTCCCGCCCGCCGACTGGCGGGCTCGACCTCGTAGAAGGGCCCGCATCCCGCGCGCCCCGATACGGGAGACGACGATGACCAAGCTTTCCGACACCCAAGCCCTGATCCTGAGCGCCGCCGCCCAGCGGCCCGAGCATATCGCCCTGCCGCTGCCCGAGAGCCTGCGCGGTGGCGCCGCCGCCAAGGTGGTCGGCGCGATGCTCGCCAAGGGCTTCCTGCAGGAGGTCGACGCCGACACGCGCAAGGGCGAGCCCGTCTGGCGCGAGACAGGCGACGGCCACGGCGTCACACTGGTAGCCACCGACGAAGGGTTCGCCGCCATCGGCATCGAGACCGAGGACGCGAACACCGCGCCTGCGGGCGCGACGGATGTGCCGACCGAGGAGCCCGCGCCGGACACCCCCACTGAACCGAAGGCTGCGCCCAAGACGCGCACACCGCGCGAGGGAACGAAGCAGGCCACCCTGATCGCCATGCTGCGCGCGCCAGAGGGCGCGACAATCGAGGAGATCATGGGCGCGACGGGCTGGCAGTCGCACACGGTGCGCGGCGCGATGGCCGGGGCGCTGAAGAAGAAGCTCGGGCTCGAAGTGACCTCGGAGAAGGTCGAGGGGCGCGGGCGGGTCTACAGCTTGCCGGGCAACTGACGCAGCGCCGAACGCCGGTCTCTATGCCGCCGTCCCGCGTGGGGCGGCGGCTTCTTTGTGTAGCGTCGCCTCCGGCCAACGTGAAACGACGGGCTTCACGCACGATAGTCATATCTCTCGCGTGATAATTATACTTCACGCACGATATTGCATTTTCATGCGCAGCCCCTATCTTTCGTGTGAAGCGGGATGAAAGGCAGACACCTATGGCATTTCGAGCAGACGAGGCGGCACAGGACGGCTACGAGCGGGCGCGACGGATCTTGGTCCTGACGCCCGGGGTCGAAGCCGACCAGCGAGAGAAGGCGGACGGCGCGCTGCAGGACCTGATCGACGCGCATGGTCCGGTTGTGCGCGGGTATCCAACGTGGCATCCCTTGGTGCCGCAGGAAAATCCCCAGATGCCGGTGACGGACCCCAGCGACCGTTGCGGTTATCAAGGTCTGGACCACACGATCTATTTCGCACACGCGTTCGTTTCGTGCCCCTACGGAGATGGCTCAAAGATCATCGAGTCTGTCGAAGCGATGGAGCCCCATCCCTGCGCCACGATTACCGCCGAGCGGCTGGACGTTCCCTTTTACAATTCGGGTACTACGCCGATCCTCGTTCGCTGCGACTGGCACGAAGCTTTTCCCGAGCGCCACATGGTGCCCAAGAAGCTCGCCGTGCCGCTGATGATTCAGCAAGAGATGCGCATGTGGCACCGCGCTGAAGTCGGCGAGCGGTGGGATACGATGCGTCCCTACCTGCTCGGTGATCCCCATGGGTCGCGCTCATCGCTGTTCGTCAATCAGGATACGGCGATGGCGATGAAGCGCGTCTACATGGCTATGGTGGAGTCCGGCATGTTCGGGCCGCTGCGAATGGACTGACGCGTCGTTCATCATCGCAGTCCGCGCGGTCGATGTTCGGGGCTATCGCACCCGTATTGCCTCGAACAGCCGCCGCAGGACGTAAGACCGCGCAATGCTGACCACCGTGAACACCGCGCCCATCTTCAGGTTCTGCGCCAGCGTCGTGTGCAGGCCAAAGACCGGGAAGATCAGGATCTGCGTGACGACGGCAACGCCGTAGCCGACGACGACGTTGGCGATGGACTCGACCAGCGACATGAGGCGGGACTGCTTCATGCTGTTGCCTCATCCATCGGCCAGCAATTCAGCCGCCAGAGTTCGCAGCGCATGCGCTGCAACCAAGGGGACCACGCCATTGCCACAGAGGCGAAGCCGGTCCACCCGGTGGGCCAGCCCATCAGCGCCTCGACGAACAGCGGGTTCAAGGTCCGGCGCGGCTCGGAGGTATCGCTCCCAGCCATTGGCGTCACCAGGACCTGGCGGCCAAGCAGGCCGTTGACCGGAGTGTTCGCCAAGCTCGTCGCCCCATCCTTGTGATCCCGCGCCGTCGGCGTCATCCACATCCCAGCCGCATGGGTCAGGTCGGCCTTCCGGCGGTTGCCCGCGCTCGGCTTGCAGCCGTCGTTCGCCATCGGCGTCGGCCAGTCCCGCGCCATGCGGTCCAGACCCTTCTCGTCGCGCCGTTCGCCGCCCCGGCTGCGGAAACTGTCGGTCTGCGGGGTCGGCCACATCGCGGCCGTCGTCGCAAGGTTCATCCCGTGCAGGCCCGCTGCCTGCGACGGCGTCGGTTTCGTCTGCCGGTTCTCGTTGGCGCTGGCCCTCGGCGTCGGCCAGAGCCGCAGCAATTCCGTCCGGTTCCCGCCACTCGACCGGGTACCAGAGCAGGCGCGCGGGGTCGGCCAGGTCGTCCCCCTCGCGGATCGCGAGGATGAAGAGCCGCTCGCGCTTGTGGGGCGCGCCGACTTCCGCCGCCGTGAAGAGGCCTGCCGCAAGGCGGTAGCCCATGCCGACCAGTCCTGCGGCGACTTCGGGGAAGCCGAGGCGGAGATGATGGGCGACATTCTCGAGGAAGACGAACTGCGGCTCGATCTCGCCAACGATCCGGGCGACATGCGGCCAGAGGTGCCGCGGATCGTCTGCACCCCGGCGCTTGCCCGCGACGGAGAACGGCTGGCACGGATAGCCCGCAGTGACGATGTCCACCGCGCCGCGCCAAGGACGGCCGTCGAAGGTGGCAACGTCGTCCCAGAGAGGCGCGCGATCCAGGGACGCGTCTTCCATCCGCGCCACGAGAGTGGCTGCGGCGTAGGTTTCCCGTTCGACATGGCCCACAGCACGATATCCGGGGATGGCGATGGCGAGCCCGAGGTCGAGTCCGCCAGCGCCGGAGCAGAGGGAAAGGCCGAAGAGGCATGCGTCTCCGGCCCCGGAAGCGCTTCCGGAGGAAGGTAAAGCCAGGTCATGCATGTCACGCGGCGGTCTTGCGCTTTCGCGCGGGTTCGGGTGCGGCGTCCAGGTCCGGCGTATCGGCCCGGGCCTCGGCATCGTCGCCCAGCCGCTCGGTCCTCACCTGCGCGAAGGTCCGACCGTCGCCGTCGAGGATCGCGTTGCGGCCGGTCTCGGCCTGCCAGCGCTCTACGGCGACATCGACATAGGCCGGGCTGATTTCCATCGCGAAGACACGGCGGCCGTTGGCCTCGCCCGCCATGATCTGCGAGCCGGAGCCGGAGAACGGCTCGTAGCAGAGCCCGCCGCGGGCGACGTGCTGGCGCATCGGGATGCCGAAGGCGTCGAGCGGTTTCGGGGTCGGGTGATCGGGGCGTTCGTCCTTGGCGAAGGACGGTAGCGCCCATGTCGAGGGCAGCGTTTCCTCGGCCACCTTCGGCGGGCGGTTCGGGCGGCGCCAGCCCATGAAACAGGGCTCGTGCTTCCAGAGGTAATGCGAGCGGGTCAGGACGCCCCGGTCCTTCACCCAGATGATCTGCTGGTGGACGAAGGCGCCGGCCTTCTCCCAGCAGGCCTCGAGCATCGCCTGACGCCGCGAGGCGTGCCAGCAGTACCAGGCCGCGTCCTCGGTGATCGCCTCGGCGACCGCGGCGGCGATGAAGCCGTCATAGAGCTCCGCGCCCTGAGAACTGTCGTCCCAGGTCACGCCGTAGGACTGCGACCAGTCCTTGTTCCGCGTCGGATGGTTCGAGCCGTCGTAGTCGACGAGATACGGCGGATCGGTCGCGAACAGCACCGCGCGCTCGCCATTCATCAGGCGGCGGACGTCATCGTGGTTGGTGCTGTCACCGCACAGCAACCGATGGTCGCCGAGGATCCAGAGATCGCCCGTCTGCGACGCCGGATTGCGGGGCGGCTCGGGGATGGTCACCGGTGGCACGGAGCCCCCGGCGCCACCTTCTTCACCGTCCCCCTCCGGCACGTAGGCCAGCAGTTTGTCCAGCTCGCCGTCGGAGAAGCCGACCAGGGACAGGTCGAAGTCTTCGGCCAGCAGGTCGTTCAGTTCCGCCGACAGCAGCGCCTCGTCCCAGGTGCCGAGTTCGGTCAGCTTGTTGTCCGCGATCCGGTACGCCCGGCGCTGCGCCTCGGTCAGATGGCCCAGCACGATTACCGGCGCTTCGGTCAGCCCCAACTGCGTGGCGGCCAGCACGCGCCCGTGCCCCGCGATCAGCTCTCCGTCCTCGGCGACGAGGCAGGGCACGGTCCAGCCGAACTCGGCCATGCTGGCGGCGATCTTCGCGACCTGGTCCGCGCCATGCGCCTTCGCGTTTTTCGCGTAGGGCTGCAGGTGCGACAGCGGCCACATCTCGATCGCGTCCGGGGCGAAGCTCAGCGTCATGGTGGGCAAGGTTCCTCGATCGGGTGGATACCGGTGGCTTCCGGACTCCAGATGCCAGGCCGGACTCCACACAGGGTCCAGCGGCCACCAGCGGTGTCCGGTCGAAAGGCCAGCGTTCATTGGTGTTTGCGCGGGGTCAGGTGGATTCGGCTTCCAGGTGGCTTCCCAAAAATCCGGCCCTGTCGCTGGCGATGTCTCACGCTTCGCCCGCCAGCATACGAATATCGCCCGGAAGGAACCGGAAACTGCCGTGGGCTGGACCCCGGCCGGACCCTCGCTGGATACCGGGGTCCAGAAGGCCCCCGTCAACGCAAAGGGGAGAGCGAGCCTTCCAGCGCACTCTCCCCATCTTGCCTTCGGAATAGCATGGATCTGTTGCAGATGTCGAAGGGAAAAGTGTTGCAACACATTGGAGTCGCTCACGCATTCAGTCGCGCCGCGATCTTGGTCAGCGCCAGTTGCCAGCGACGCCACGCGGTCGTGCGGTCGCAGCCCAGCTCACCGCTGATCTGCTTCCACGGCACGCGGGCCGCGCGCGACCAGACCAGCTTGCGCTCTGCCTCCTCGATCCAGAGCACCCAGTCGAAGGTCTGTTCGAGCCGGGTGATCGCGGCGGCCGATGGCCAGACCCGCATCGGCTGCGGCTCCATCGCCGCGATCTCGCGGCTCGTCCGCACGATGTCGGGCCAAGTGTTGAAGTAGCCCTGCGCCTTCACCGGCGGCAGCTTGCGCAGGGTGCGGAACGCCTCCTCGAAATGATCGGCGACGCAGTCGGCGGTCCATTCGCGATCAGCCATGGCGCGCCTCCCTGTCGGAAGGACGCGGGCCGTAGAGCTTCTCGCCCAACTGGCGGACCAGTTCACGCTCGGGCCAGGTGAGGCGGTCGTCATCGGCGGAAACCGCGAGGACGCCCTGTTCCTGCCAGCCCTCGCGCTTGACCTGCTCGGGATCCCGGCGTCGGCCGCCGCAGCCGTGGGGATGCCATCTCATGCGACACCCCCGTTCGTCTCGATCGCCCAGAGCAGGATGGCGATGGCGTCGGCCTCGTTGTCGTCGGCCGGGCTGAAGCCGCGGGCGCGGACGGCGGCGACCATGGCGGCCTTGTCGGCGTTTCCCTTGCCAGCGGCGTGACGCTTGATCGTGCCGACCGGAACGCCCTTGTAGGGCACGCCACGCAGCTCGGCCCATGCGGTCAGCGTGGCCATGAGGCCGCCGTAGATGTGGCTCGCGTCGGTGCCCGCGTGGCGGCGGACTTCCTCGAACCAGATCGCGGCGACGGGCCCGGACAGCCGGTCGATCTCGGTCAGCCAGTTGGTGAAGCGCAGGTAGCGCATGCCGCCGCCATCGAAGCGGCCCGGGCGCAGCGAGACGGTCCCGCTGATGATCAGACCGTCGTGGCCGCGGATCGCCCAGCCGGTCGAGGTGCCGAGGTCGAGCGCGAGGATGCAGCGGTTGCGGGGGGCGTCGAGCGGCAGAGATTCAAACCTTGCGCCGTCGCAATTCGGGATCAGAGTCGGCTGAGCCATGATGGGTCTCCTTTGCCGGGGGCCTGTGGTGGTGGAAGACGACGGCGGTCTGGTGCTTGGCGGTACGGGGCCGCCGTCGTCGGATCGGAAAGCACAAGGGAGCGTCACGGCGGCCCGCGAGGCTGGCCCGGACGTATGGGAGGAGTGGCCACCCCAGTGGGGTGGCCCTCCCATACGTAGTATGGGGGTTTGACACCTAACTGTTCCAAGGAGGACAAGTGGCTGAAATCATTGCGGAATAAGACTTCATGAAGTCTTCGGGCATGAGTCAGGGACCTAACTCTTACTTGCCCGTAACCCGTTGATTTCGTTGAGTGCACAGTTGGCGCTGTCATATGAGTCAGGCCTCACTCATATGAGTTAGGTCGTCTTCCAGCCCCTCCGGGTAGACCCAGACGGCGGGGTTTTCGACCTGCAGGCAGAGCCCGGATTGGGGGCATTTGAAGTGGCTGGGCAGGACCGGACGGACCTCGGTGGTGACCTCGCCGGTGGCCGGATCGATCTCCTCGACGGGCGCGCCGAACTGCATGCCTTCCACGCAGAGATAGCCGAACCGCGACCGGGTGACGGGGAAGCCGAACCCCGAGGGGTCGCGCAGGAACTTCACAAAGCCCTTGGTCGCCAGCACGCTGAGGCGCTCGCGGATCGTGTGCTTGCTGCCCAGACCTCCCCGGTTCTCGAAGGTCTCGGCGAACTGCATGGCGGTGTAGAGGCGCTCGCTCGCCGCCTCATCCAGCAGCATACCGAGGATGACGTCGTGCTTGCGGAGCCGTTCGGCATCGAGTTTGGCGCCGACCTCCTTGCGCACCAGGCGCTCGTTCAGCGGGTTCAGCTCGACCCATTCGCCCTTCACCTTGTCGATCAGCTTGCCCGGCAGCGCGGGGCCGTTCCGAAGCTCGATCTCCAGTCTGCGGACGCTGCTGTCCTCGTCGGGTCGGTGCATGAGCAGCCCCGAGGTGTAGAAGCCGCGCAGCGCGCTGGCGCCGGAGAGGGCCAAGAAAGGATCGTCCTTGACCTGATGCTTGGTGGCTTTGCGGGTGTGGTGGGCGAGGATCACGCCCGCGTCCGGATTTACCGCCTCGCGGAGAAGCTCCACCCGGTCCTTCAGGAAGAACATCATGGCGGTGTTGTCGTTCTCGCCCCCGCCCTCGGGGCCGCCGTCGAACAGGTTGCGGATCGGGTCGATGACGATGATGTCGGGCGGCGCGTCGGGGAATGCGGCCCGGATCGCCTCGGCCACACGGGCGACGCCCTCCGCGTCCAGCAGCAGCTTCAGCTTCGGGGTGGCGATGAAGGTGTCGCGCGCGGCCGCGATCACGGCGGCAGGCAGCGCGATCTGCTGCAGGCGCTCGCGCAGGTAGTGATACTGGATCTCCGCCTGCAGATAGAAGATCCGCAGCGGTCGCGGCGGGGTGAAGCCGAGGAACGGCACGCCTGCCGCCATGTGGACGAGCCAGGAGATCAGGAAGTCGCTCTTGCCGACCTTCGGCGCGCCGCCCAGCACCAGGAGCCCGCCCGGGGTCAGCACGCGCGGCCCGATGATGTCCTCGGGCATCGGGCTCGTGTCGTCGAGCAGTGCGCCGAGGCTGAAGGTCGGCAATGGGCTGGCCGAGGCATCGGCGTGGGCCGCGCGCAGGAGCGGCGGGCCGTTGCGCTTCACATGCAGCGCCCAGAGGCGTTCGGACTCGGCCTGTAGCCGATCGAGCGGCCAGGACGGGCGTAGCATGGCGGCGTTGTAGCCGCAGATTGCCTCCCAGCCCGCGAAAGGGTCGAGGCGGCCCTCGTGCACGAGCCGGATGTAATGGCCGATGGCGGCGCTGGCCCCCTGGAACCGGGACCAGTCGTCGACCGCGCCCTCCCTCACCGGCGTGGTGAGCACCGCGTCGATACCGGGCTTCGAGGCGGGCGCGGCAGCGACGCTGGCGAAGCCGACGCCGGGCAGCGGCGGCATCTCGGCGACCTGTTCGGCGAAATCCGCAAGATCCACCTCGACGTCGCGATGCTCGCGGATCTGCACGAGACGTTGATGGCCGTGCTTGTGATAGACCGTGCCAGGCACCCGGATCGGCTGGTGCGCCGAGCGGAAATGCGTGTCGCCGCCGACCTTCACGGCAATATCGCCGCGCAAGCGGCAGAGGGTGGCCAGGTCGTCGCCCTCGGCCGGTTCGGTCAGTTTCCACCAGACATGGAGCTTCGCCGCGCCCTCGGGCGTCCGACCGCCGCTTTCGATGATCAGCGTGGGCGCGCCGAGATGGCGGGTGACATGGTCCAGCTTGGCCGGGATGTCGCCCGCGTCGAGATCGACGACGATGGCCTGCATCTGCAGCACGTCGGCGGCGCGGGCCTCGCCCTGTTCCTCGACCGTGCCGGGGATGACATAGACGGCCGCCCCCTCGCGGTTCGCCCACGCGGCGAAGGTTGCGAGTTTCCCCGGCGCGGTGTCATCGGCGGGGATCCAGATGTTGTGCGGCTTGCCGTCCCGGCCCTGACCCTTGTCGACGAAGCCGCGGAGCGGGATCAGCCCCTCGCACCAGCTGAACACGGTGTCGAGGAAGGCGGCGATCTGCTCGGGGTCGGGGTCGCAGCCGAAGGGGTTCTCGGACGGTGGCCCGTCGTTGAAGTCCGTCCACGGGTTGAAGTGCAGGATGCCGTCGTCGCTCATGCCGGCAGCCCCCAGCAACGCTCGGACCACGGGCAGAAGCGGCATTCGAAGAAGTCGGGCGTGGTGGCGACGCGCGGCAGAAGCTCGCCCGCATCGGTCGCCTGCAAGATCCGCACGCCCCGGTCGGACATGCGCTGCGCGAGGTCGGCATCGAAGGGCACCAGTTCGTGGTGCAGTTCTGCCGTGTCCTTGTTGATCGCAGTGAAGAGCGCCGGCGCGGCCGAGATGCCCGGCACCGTCCCTTCCATGTAGGCCTGGTAGAGCGCGATCTGGGCGGCGTAGACCGGCTTCGACTTGGTCACGCCGTCCTTCACGCAGGCGCGCCAGTTCTTGGCGTTCATCGTCTTGCATTCCCAGAGGGCGGGAACGGCCAGACCGAAGCCTTCGGGGCCCGCAGCGATGATGCCGTCGACATGGCCGCGGATGCGCCCGTTCGCGACGGAGAAGCCGAACTGGCCGCCATCGGGCCGGTTGCCCTTGCGGGTGTAGAGGTCGAAACCCGCGCCGCGCAGCCAGGCGACGGCCAGATCCTCGAGCGCGTGGCCGATGGCGAAGATGCGCAGCGACTGGCCCGAGAAGTCCTGGCCCTCGTCCTTCGGCGTCGCCGTGAACTCGAACTGCAGGGCCCGCTCGCAGGCATGGCCGAGGCGCGAGCCACCGAGGTAGTCGCGGGGCGGCCGCGTGGCCTGATCGGCGGTGAGCGCCCGATCGACGGCGGCGTTGACTTGCTCCGCGAAACTGGGCCGATGATTGTAATCGAGGGTCAAAACGGCACCTCCGGCGTCTGCGCCCGGGCGATGTCGGACATGGCCTCGCGGAAGCCCTCGACGGCTTCCTCGATCAGCGCGCGCACCTGAGCCTCGGTCAGCTCGGCCAGCGGGGTGGCCCAGCCGATCTCGTCCATCAGCAGCGCCACGCGCTTCATGGTGGCGGTGATCGCGGCGCGCTCTTCCTTGGTCAGGTCAACCATGGCGAAACGCTCCCTGGCCAAGCGCGTCCAGAAGGACTGGCAGGGCATCGAGCAGAACCAGACCGAGGGCCGGGGCCGCTTCGACCGGTGCGGATCGAACCAGCCAAAACCACGGGTGGGTTGCCGGCAAACAGCACAGAGCGTTCCACGCGGATGCCACAGTCGCCGCCGGTCCTCGGCCGGGATGGGGGTGGATGCGGACATGGGTCATGCCGCCCTCCGTTCGGGAGAGGCCGCCGTGTCGATCAGCTGGCGGATGGCGCGCTTGTTGAAGCCGAAGGTCATCAGCGCCGAGGCGCGGTAGCGCGTCAGGCCGAAGTCGTGGCGGCACTCGGGCGGCAGGTACTGGAGCTGCTTTTCGGTCGGCGGCTGGCGCAGCCAGGAACGGGTCTTGAAGGCGCTCTCGTCAGTCTCGTGGGTGTTCAGCCAGTCGTCGGCCTGCGCGAGACAGACGGTTCGCTCGCCGACACCCAGCAGGTGGGGACGTTCGCCCTTCGCCCCGCCGATTGCGTACCAGACCCCGTCCAGCCAGAAGATGCCGCCCCAGGCTGCGAAGCCCGTGGCCATCAGCGCGTCGTCCGTGCCGTAGAGGTCGACCCACGCGAAGCTGGACCGCTTCAGCAGGTCGATCTCGGTCATCATGAAGCCCGAGAGCGGCGCGGCGGCCCCGCCTTCGCCCGCATCCAGATCCTCGCGCGGGAACTCCTCGCCGCAGAGCGGACATTCGGTGGCGGCCAGTGGGATCTCTGCCTCGCAGGTCGGGCAGGTCTTGGTCGGCGCTTCGCCGGTTTCGGTCTTGCCGTCGAGATCGACATCTTGTTCCAGCGTGCCGTGGATCAGGCTCGAGGTGCCGAAATCCAGCACGACGCAGTCGGTCTTGACGATGCCTGGATGTTCCTCGGGATCGACGGTGCGCAGACCGCGCCCGACCATCTGGATCATGGTGGACTTGTAGGAGCTGGGCCGCAGCAGCACGACGCAGGAGGTGGGCGGATGGTCCCAGCCCTCGGTCAGCACCGCCACGTTGACGATGACGCGGATGCTGCCCGCCGCATAGTCGGCGAGGATCGCCTTCCGCGTCTCGGCCGCCAGATCGCCGTGGATCAGGGCGGCGGAAACGCCCGCCGCCCTGAAGGCGTCGGTGACGTGTTCGGCGTGCGCGACGGTGGAGCAGAACACCACGGTCTGCCGGTCGCCTGCCTTCTCCTTCCAGTGCCGGATCACCTCGTCGGTGACGGGAGCGCGGTCCATGATGCCCGCCACCTCCGCCATGTCGAAATCCGACATGGTCTTGCGGACCGAGCGCAGTTCCTCCTGCACGCCCACGTCGATGACGAAGGTGCGCGGCGGCACGAGGTGGCCCGAGGCGATCAGCTCGCCCAGCCGAACCTGATCGGCCACGTTGTCGAAGACCTCGCGCAGGCCCTTTCTGTCGCCCCTGTTCGGCGTCGCCGTGACCCCGAAGATGCGGGCGTCGGGATTGGCCTCGCGCACGCGGTCGATGATGCGGCGGTAGCTGTCGGCGACGGCATGGTGCGCCTCGTCGACGACAAGCAGGTCGAGACGCGGCATGTCGGCGAGGTTCGAGGCCCGCGCCAGCGTCGGCACCATGGCGAAGGCGACCTGGCCGCCCCAGGACTTCTCCGTGGCGTCGATCACCGAGGTGGCGACGCCCGGCACCACGCGCTGGAACTTGGCGCGGTTCTGCGCCGTCAACTCGTCGCGATGCGCCAGTACGCAGGCCTTGGCCCCGTCGCCGATCATCTCGCCGGTGACCGCCGAGAGCATGATGGTCTTGCCCGCGCCGGTGGGCGCCACGCCCAGCGTGTTGCCGTGGGAAGCGAGCGCAGCGACGCTGCGCTCGACGAAGGTCTTCTGGCGGGGGCGCAGGCGCATGGCCGGTCTCCCCCTTACTGCGCCCAGCTCGGCCGACCGGCGGCGCCGGGGGCGGACGCGGGCTGGCTGGGCTGGGTGGCCGTGGTGGGCTGCTGCGGGGTGTGGCCCTGCGCCGGGGCGGCGGTGAACTGCGGCGCGACCGTGCCCATCAGCGCGGCGTAGTCCCGATGGTCGGGGGTGACCGCGGCGCGGATCTCGTTCTTGTCCTCGCCGTTGGTGTCGGTGCCGATGTCGATGCGGGCGATGAACTCGACGCCGTCGAGATCGCCGAACCCGTTGATGCGGCGGCGCGCCTGCGCCTCGGGCGAGTTGTCCTTGTCGGACACGCCGCGCGCGGAGTTGAGGATGCCGCGGATCAGGCCGCGCCCCATGTTCGCCCAGTCGGGGCCCTTGGGGCTGTAGAGGCCGATCAGCGACCAGACCTTGCGCCGGGCATAGGGCCCCTCGAGCACCGTGTATTCGGCGTCGAGATAGACGGCGCCGGTGGCGGCGCGGCGCGCCCAGCCGCCGGTCCAGCCCTGCGAGGGGTCGTCGAAGCCGCCGGGGCGGAGCGTCAGACGCACCTTGGCGAGCGTGCCTTTCGGGATGACGTTGGTGTTGGATTGGGCGGAGTTGAAGTCGTTCCAGGGTCCGGACATTGCGCGGCTCCTTTCAGTTGGAGGATGGGACGCGCAGCGGCGTCAGAGGGGAAAAGCCACCCCGGCGACCGGATCGGGACACCGGGCGTGGCGAGAGGCGCTCAGCCATGGCCAGGCTCATGCGCGGGGACGGGTTCGGCTGGGGTCACCGGCGGCCAGGTCAGGCGTTCGGACGCAGGCGCTGCAGGGCGCTGGATCTTCTCCATCAGCCGGCCGAGATGCGGGGCCTCGACCCTGTCGAGGCGGCCCGAGCGGTCCTTGGCCGGAAAGCCCCACGGATTCAGCGTCTGGCAGACGAAGGCGCGCTGCGGCTGACCGCCCGGGTCCGGGATGTCGGCCATGGTGATGACCTGATCGACGATCCCCGGCAGCTCGAGCCCGGTCTTCGAGCCGTCGATCTGCGGCTGGAAGACCTTGCGGTTGAAGTCGTCGAGCCGCTCGTCGAGGATGCCCACGAACCAGACATGCTTGCCGCGCGTGTGCTGCAGGTGGGTCAGCCAGCCGATCATCTCGCGGCCGTGCAGCCCGTAGGCGCCGCGGATGTCGGGCTTGCCGGTTTTCTCGGAGAAGGCGTCAGGCTGGCCGCGGCACCACTGGAAGCAGAGCCGCCCGGCCACGGTGATCGAGTCGATGAAGACGGTCTCGTATTTCCCGATCACCGCCGGATCGCCGTAGCGCCCGCAGACCTCGTCGAAATGCGCCATGCTGTAGGGCTGGTCCTCGCGCAGCGCCGGGTTCGGCCCGCCGATGAACACCGCGAAATCCCGGCATTCCTTCCAGGTGCGGGGCCGGAGCGTGTCGATCTCCAGCCCCTCGACCGCCAGATCGCCGGCCTCGAGATCGAGGAAGAGCGTGGTCGAGGCGTTCAGCGTCCAGAGCAGGCTGGTCTTGCCGATGCCGGACCGGCCGAAGATGACGCCCTTGATGCCCTTGCGCTGCGCGAGCCGCTCATCGGCGCCGATGATGGGAAGGGCCATCACTTGCCCTCCTTCTTCATCACCGCCGTGGCGGCGCGATCTGCGCCGATGCACCCCGCCTCGCGGGCGAGCTTGTAGAGGCGCTTCAGCGCGTCGGCGCGGCGGTAGGCGGCCGTGCTCTCGCGCTCCGCTTCCACGATCGCGAAGGCGATCTCGTCGACGGTCGCCTCGACGACCGGCAGCGGCTCGCGCGGTTCGTCTCCGGGACGCTGCGGGAAGGCGATGGTTTCGGGGAGGTCTTCAAGGGCGTAGCTCGCCTTGCGAAGACGGGTGATGTCGTCCGGCTGGTCCGGCATGGCTGTTCTCCGTGGGATGATGTGATCGAGGAGGCGCATCACGCGGCCTCGCGGACGTCGGGCGCGGGCTCGGCGACGTAGATCGCCAGCAGCGGCGTCCCGTCGGCATGGGCGCCGGCGTCCTCGATCTGATAGTTGCGGTTGGGCTCGCAGACCTCGGTCAGTTCCCAGCGGCGATAGAGCCCCGGAAGACGCCTGAAATCCTCGAGCGACAGATCGGCAGTGCGGTTCATGCGTGTCTGCTTTCGGTTGGAGGGAAGGCGCTCGGGGCGCTCGAATGGGAAAAGCCACCCGCAGGACCGGATCGGGACATCGGTTCAGGGGATTTCCTGAAGGGCGTCGTGCAGCCGGCGCATCGCGCGCTGGTACCGCTTGCGGGCGGCGACCTCGGTCAGGCCGAGTTCGACGGCGACCTCGGCCTGGGAGAAGCCCTCGATCGCCACGCGGATCACCAGCAGGGCATCATCGCCGAGCAGCCTCCGCACGGCACCGTTCAGCCGTGCGTACCCGTCCGCGCCGATGCCGCTTTCGCCGCTGTCCGCCACCTCGTCAGGATCGGCGCTGCGGGCGAGATGCTCGCGCGTGTGGTCGCGCTGGCGCACGCGGATCATGTCGCGCTCGACGTTGCGCAACACCGTGGCCGCGATCCAGTTGACGCGGCCAAGGTCGAGGCCGCGGACCGCCTCGGTGGTGCGCGCAAGGACGTCGGACGCGATCTCGTCGGCGGTGCCGAGCCTGCGCCAGAGCGACCGGCGCCGGATGGCGTCGAGGCCGGGCCAGAGCGCCAGCAACAGCAGCGTCAGGGCGCAGTCGGACGCTGGCCCGTCGCCCTGCGCCGCGCTAACGAGCGTGGAGAGGATCACGTTCTTCTGGCCCTGATCGCCGGGCGTGCGGTGCAGACCGTCCAACAGAGCCGCCGGATCCCGGAACGGTGCGAGGGCGGCCTGCGCACGCCTGACGGCGTCGAAACTGCGCTGGAAGTGAAGGTTCGTGGATGAATGCATGAGGTGATCACGGATCTCGTGCCACGCGAAGGACATCGGACGCCTGCCTTGCGGCCAGGCGTCCGGCGCCTTCTCGTGGCCAGGTCAGGACGTCGCGCGTCTCTGCGATTTCAGGGGGTTGGGTGAATGCGCGCGTCAGCGCGCGGGCGCGGTCGCGTGGTTCAGCGTGCCGCAGCCCCGACAGGTGGCCTGAACCGGGAAGCCCACGAGATACTCGTGCCCCCGCGCGAAGCGCAGGTGCATCCGGCCGTCCCGGCAGACGCCGAGCAGCTTCTCACAGCGCGTGCAGCGCCATTCCGAGTTGGAGGTGGTGGGCTTGGTCTTCGCGGCGCCGGACCAGTTCGTCTGGGCTGCCTGGCGCGGGGGGAAGGGAGTCGGCATGGAAGTGCTCCTCTATGTGGAGCCCTTCCAGTAATCAGCGGTTTGTTAGACCGTCTCCCGCCGCATGTTAGACCGCTGTTAGACGGTCGCTTCCTCGGTTGGCTCGGCCACGGCTTCGGTCGGCTGCGCAGTGAGTAGCAGTCGCCAATATCCGTTCTTCGCACCCTTGCCGATATAGACGTCCCGGATGCTGTCCCAGGTCTCCTTCCGGAACGCCTGCTGGGGGCTTCTGGACTCGAAGCCTTCCATCAGCGCCTTTACCTGAACGTCGGGACTGCCTTTCGCGGCTGCGACCACCAGGCGCTCGAAGATCGTAAGTTGATCGTTCCCAGCGAGGTGAAGGGGCTCCCTGCCGGGAATGAACAGCGTGCCGGACTGCTTGCCTGTCCGAACCACCCGCGGCGACACGCCCCCGCGCGCGAGGGAAAGACCGTCTCGGTACGCGAGTTCTATTCCGTCGCGCGCGAACAGCATTTCCTCGTCAGCCGATGCGAGATGGGACAGCAGCGGCATGACGACGTTCGGCCCAAGATGTGACGGCATCTCCTCGCTCGCGGCGAAGACGATGCCCACCCCAGCGGTGTCCCGCGCGCGCAACATCAGATCCAGTCTCTGCGCCGTTTTCGGATCATTGAGCCGCCGGGCGAAATAGACGGGCACATCTGCCTCATCGATCTGGATCGCGCCGACGAGGGTTAGGTCCGGGTCCAGGATCTGGGCCGCCCGCTTGCTCAGCAGCGGCTTCATCAGGCGCATGAGCGTCTCGTGAAGCCACTGAGCGTTGACCGCGAACATCTCGACATCCGACGCGGGGCGCTTGCCGACATCTTCGCCAAAAGGACCTACAGCCTTTACCATTCCTTGGGTCACTGATGGTTTGACGGCGCCTTCCCCGTCGACGTCGTCGTCCTCGATGAGAACCACATCCTGACGGTCGCGGCGCTCGAGCAGGCCACCTTCGATCAGACGCTTCGGGTCAAGCCCGAGTTCCAGCAGATAACTTCCGCTGACCTCGTCCTCGATGCGGTCGTGAAGTTGAACAAGCTGGGGGAATATCGCACGAAGGTCATCATGCGCGATCTGCCTGAACGCGCTCAGGATTCCCCATTCCTTGAGTAGCGCGAAGCCGAGGCTGCGTTCTTCCGGATCGGGCTTGCTCTGCAGGTTGCAGCTCTTCGTGCCTGCAATGGTGATATTGAGCGTCCGCTGCTTCTCATCGCCGATCAGGTTGTAGGCCACCGCGATCGTGATCCGGCTGAACGCTTCGGCGCGCCGAAAGATGTTCCGCGCCCCGAGATATCGGTCGGCAACCTCCTGGATGTCATCGTCGACCGTCACCTTGAGCTGAAGCTTGCGGCGCCAGGTTCCCAGCCGGATCTCGGCTTCGATGACGCGCGCGAACTCGAACGCGTACCCTTCGATCTCAGGGGGCTGCAGAAGAAGCGAAGAGCGGAAGCGCGAAAGATTATAGCGCTTCCAGGTCAGAGGTTTCTGGGAGATGTCGTGACCTAGCGCAACTTCGGCGAAGGAGTCGCTGACCGACTGGCGCACCACGGGGCTGTCCGCGCAGACCTCGATCTGCCGCATTGAGGGCGTGTAGATCAGCGTCGCCTCGTTCGGCGGTCGGTAGTAGATGGTTCCCCGCCTTCCGTCTTGCCGGTGATCGTAGACGCTCGAAAGCGGGCCACCGTGCCGGACGATCAGCATGATGGACGCAGGGTGCGTATCGGTGGCAGGCAGATCGAGCGCCTTGACCGTGCAGGATATCTCGGGCTTCAGCTCGAGCATGCCCTTGATCTTTGACGCCAGCGCCTTTTCGTCGATGGCCGCCGCGTCGAGGGCTACCTGGTTCTCCAGTTCGACCTCGAAGGCGTCGTAGAGCTTGCCGTGGTCGCGGAACTGTCGGGCGAAGTGAAAGCTCTCCGCATCCTCGAAGGTTTCGCGTTCATGGAGATATGCCCAGATGCTTCTGCAGAGCTCATCTGGCTGCCGGTGAAACTCCTGCGACCGTGTCTCATCGAGTTGTTGCTCGACAATGGTGGTGAGCGAGGTGACGCCCTTTTTCTCGGCGAGGGCCCGGATCCTTCGTGATCGCTGCTCCGCAGGTCGCAGGTCATCGCGGTCGAAATCCGACAGCGTCTCGACAAGTGCTTGCCGAAACGCCTCGACTGCTTCTTCGTCGGCGAGGTCGGGAACGTCCTCGGGCAGCTTGAATTCCGGCTCATTGTCGCCCTCGCGCACGGCAAGGGCAGCTCGGGCGAGGTCGACGCGCGCATCCTCGATCAGCGCCAGAACATGCGGACCGATCGGGGATGCTTTGCGCGCCATGAACTCACCTCAATGAACTACTGCTCTCGAATGATTCAACCTGCGATAATCATGGACAAATCCGTGATCGGCAAGCCCTGATGTTCTCTCCCTGTTCGCATTTCCGCATCCCGTTCCGCTGAGATGTCCCACCTCGGACGGCTGGGTGGCTTTTGATCGGTAGCACACCATCAAACACGGCCACCGAGACATGAACCGCCCCAATCCGCTACCTCCCGACCAGATGACCGCCGCCGAACGCCGGGCCGAACTGTGTGGCCTGCTGGCGCTCGGGCTGGTTCGGCTGCTCGGGCAGGATAGGCGTGAAGTATCTGACAATACTGGAGAACGTTGCCTACACTATCCCGACGACCAATGCCGTCATGCAACTCCAACTCACCGGAGAAACGCATGACGAAGCCTGATCCCATCCCCGCGCGCCTGGCCGCGCTGAAGTCCATGTCCGTCCCCCAGTTGAAGTCGGAGTGGCAGACGATTTTTGCCACGACGGCGCCGAACAACAGCCGAGCGTTCCTTGAGGGCCGGTTGGCCTACCGCATCCAGGAGCTGACGTATGGCGGTCCTGATCGCGAAACCCGGCGCATGCTGGACCTTCTGGCCGACGAGGTCAGCGGCACCCTGACACGCAAGAGCCAGATCGCCGATCCTCGCAATCCCGTGGTCGGCACGAGGTTGATCCGCGAATGGAACGGGGTCGAGCACACGATCACCGTCTTGCGGGACGGGTTCGAGTGGCAGGGGAGACCGTACAAATCCTTGTCCGCGATTGCGCGGGCGATCACCGGAACGCGCTGGAATGGCTACCGCTTCTTCGGGTTGCGCGAACGAAAGCGGGGGAATGATTGATGGATCAACGCGCAAATCCCGTCCGCCGCCAGCGCTGCGCCATCTACACGCGCAAGTCCTCCGAGGAAGGGCTGGAGCAGGAGTTCAACAGCCTGCACGCACAGCGAGAAGCCTGCGAGGCCTATATCGCCAGCCAACGTTCCGAGGGCTGGGTGCTGGTCCGCGATCAGTATGACGACGGCGGCATCTCGGGCGGAACGCTGGAACGGCCCGGCCTCAAGCAGCTTCTGGCCGACATCGAGGACGGCCTGATCAATGTGGTGGTCGTCTACAAAATCGACCGCCTGTCACGGTCGCTGATGGACTTCTCGAAGCTGGTCGAGGTCTTCGATCGCAACGGCGTGACCTTCGTCTCGGTAACGCAGTCCTTCAACACCACCACCTCCATGGGGCGGCTGACGCTGAACATCCTGCTCAGCTTCGCTCAGTTCGAGCGCGAGGTCACAGCCGAGCGCATCCGCGACAAGGTCCGCGCCTCCCGCATGAAGGGCATGTGGATGGGCGGCTACGTCCCGCTCGGGTACGATGTGAAGGACCGCAAGCTCGTGGTGAATGAAGACGAGGCTGCCACCGTGCGGGGCATCTTCGAGAGGTTCGTCGAGGTCGGATCAGCGACCGTGCTGGCCCGCGAACTGCGCCGCAAAGGGCTCCGCAACAAGCAGGGCACGTTGGTCGACAAGGGATATCTCTACAGGGTGCTGATGAACCGCGTCTATCGCGGCGACGCCGTCCACAAGGGCAAGGCCTATCCCGGCGAGCATCAGGCCATCATCGACCAGCAGCTGTGGGATCAGGTCCATGCCATCTTGCGGCAGAACCCGCGAAAGCGCGCCAACAACACCCGCGCGCAGGCGCCTGCGTTGCTCAAGGGGCTGATCTTCACGGCTACGGGCGCCGCCATGACCCCGAGCAGCACGAAGAAGGGCGCGCGGCGATACCGGTATTACGTCTCGATGGACGTCATCAAGAATCGCGAACCCAGCGATGAAGGCATCCCGCGCCGCCTTCCGGCCGACCTCGTGGAAGCGGCCGTGGTGACCGAGTTGCGGCGGGTGATGCGCGCGCCCTCGATCACGGCACAGGTCATCGCCCACTTGGCGCGCGAGGGTCACGCCTTCGCTGAGGCCGACGTGATCTCCACGCTGCAGACGTTCGACGACGTCTGGGGCCAGCTGTTCCCTGCGGAGCAGACTCGGATCGTGCAGTTGCTGGTGCGCCGGGTCACCGTGACATCCGAGGGGCTGGTCATCGATGTCCGGACCGACGGCGTTTCGGGCGTCATGCGCGACATGATGGCGCCACGAAAGAAGGTGGTGACGGAATGATGAAACCCGACGAGTCCATCCAGATCTTCGTGCCGCTCAAGGTCCGCAAGCAGAACGGGCGGCCGAAGATTATGCCGCCCGCCACCTATCTGCCCAGCGAAGACCGGACACAGGATCCGCATATCCTGCGCGCCATCGGCAGGGCGTGGGGCTGGCGGCGGCGCATGGAAGCTGGCGAATTCGACACGGTCACCGATCTGGCGAAAGCCGTCGGGCTGGCCGAACGCCATGTCAGTCGACAGCTGCGGCTCGCCTATCTCGCGCCGGGGGTCCTCAAGCGCCTCGTCTACAAGCGTGAGGTGCCCGCCGTGACCCTGTTGAAACTGACCGATGTCGCGGCCCTGCCATGGCATGAACAGCTGGAGCGGGTGTTCGACTGAGGCTCAGTGAAAGCTCGCCTGAAACGTCGTCGCGGTCAGCGAGACATGCGCGTCCAGCGGCGGGTGCAGTTCGAACGCCTTCGGCTCGCGTGAGAAATTCCACAGCCGGAACAGGCGCCATTCCGACCGGCGCTCCTCGGCCACGGCCAGTTCGTTGCGGGTGATGTGGAAGGGCGTGCGCTCCCACCCGTTCGTCGTTTTGACCTCGATCAGCCGGGGGAGCCCGTCCGGGGCGAAACTCGCGATGTCGTAGCCCGCCCCGTCGCCATCCTCCTCCGACACCCAGCGCACCTTGCGCGCCAGATCGTCACGTCCTGCCGTCCGCAAGGCCGCGCGCTCATGCGCCAGCACGCGCTCCTCGCCCGCGCGGCCGAGGGCCCGGTTGCGCTCGTCCCGGCCCGCCACGTCGAACTTGCGGGCGATGTGCAGCATCTGGTCCAGCTCCTGTGGCGGCGGCTGGTTCGACAGCGTCGGCGGCGGCCCAATCCAGATATGCGCCGCCTCGCGTAGGCCAGCGGCGGTTTGCAGCCCCGGTTGGCGCCCGAGCCAGGCCGGGTTCAGCGCCAGCCACCGCGCCACGGCATCAACCAGCGTCATCTGAAAATTGAACGCGGGCTTGTAGCCGGGGATCCAGTCCTCGCCGAGGCCCTTCAGCACCGCGCTGATGTTCTGGTGCTTGAACTCGACGGACCCCTCGGACCGGTCGTTCAGTAGCGGGAGGAGCGCGCGCCGATGCTCGGCCTTGCTGTAGCGGTGCGCGGAGATGTCGTCGGCGAGCATCGCGAAGTAATCCGCGACGATCAGGTCGTTTTCCTCGTCTGTCCACGGCCCGTTCGACATTTCGCCAGGCTATGGGCGCGAAGTGTGTTTGTCATCAGAGACTTCCGGCAGGGCCTTGGCTCGCTTCGGACGCTTCCGCCGGACTTGGGGATCGGCCGCCACGGAGCCGTCCTTCTGGCCGCCTTGCGCCTTCGTGTCCGTCTCCGTCACCGGAATATTTCGCGAACGGGGCGAACCCATTAACGCGGCAACCCATTGGAAATGCAAGGATGATTTACGCCGTCCCGCCGCCATCGAGGGGCGTTCGAAGAGAGACACGGGCCATTCGGAGACCCATTCTTCGGCAAGCGCCCAGTCTCCGAAGGGCGGATGGCCCTGCCAACGCCCTTTGAAACAAAAAGAAAAAAGGCCCCAATCGGGGCCTTTGGACGGATTCAGTATCTGAATGTGGCGGAGGAGGTGGGATTCGAACCCACGGTACGCTTTCACGCACGCCGGTTTTCAAGACCGGTGCCTTCGACCGCTCGGCCACTCCTCCAGCAGTCGCTACCTCCTAGGTCAAGGATTGTGATTCTGAAAGACGCGCCGTGTGGGCAACAGTCTGGCGATCTCGCGCGAGGACTGTGTCAAACCAGTTTTCAGAACCGGCAGAACCCGCTATCTTCGCTCACAAATCAAACGGGTCCGCGTCCGCATGGCGGCGACGGCCCGATAAACCGAGGCGCCTTGCGGCGTCCATTGAGTGCGGACAGAGCAGAACATGACCCGAACGCCCACGATTCCGTCGCGTGCCAAGCTTTCCCTTGCCGCATGCACATTTCTCGCCCTGGCCGCATGCGGCGAAGAGTTTCAGCCCTTCGGCAATGCGGGCACCCGCAACGCCACCCAGGACGGGCCGGCGCCGATCGGCGCGACACGGCTGGTCGAGCGTGACATCGAGGCGCCCGATGTCTTCGACCTGACCGAAGAAGGTCTGTGGGATGGCCGCCCATCGCTGGGCGGGGTCTGGATCGCGCACCCGACCGCCAACGACCCCGAGCGGGTGATCATCCGCAACGAAGAAAACGGGCGCTTCGTGATCGGCGCCCTGTTCCGGCGCGAACATGACAATCCGGGCCCGGCACTGATGATCTCGTCGGATGCCGCCGCCGCGCTCAACATCCTTGCGGGCGATCCGACGCAGGTTCAGGTTACGGCCCTCAGGCGCGAAGAGGTGGCCGACCCGATCGTCACGCCCGCGGCAGGGGCAGAGATGACGCTGGCGGCGGCGGAAGGCACCTCCGTAGCGGCATCCGCGATCACAGCGAGCCCGCTTGGCGATCCGATCGCGGCGGCTGCAGCCGCTATTTCCGAGGCCGAGATCGCCGCCGGCATCGCCTCCGCCGGACCGGCTCCTGTCGCGCCGTCAGCCCCCGCCAGCACTGCCCCCGCCGCGCCTGCGGCCGTGGCGGCGTCAGCTCCCGCCCCGGGCGGCTCGACGCTCGACCGCGCCTATGTCCAGATCGGGATCTTTTCCGTACAGGAAAACGCCAACAACACCGGACAGGCCTTGCGCAACGCCGGTCTAGTGCCGACAATCTACGACCAGAGCACGAATGGTCGCCGCTTCTGGCGCGTGGTCGTCGGGCCGGCCCAGACAAGCGCGGATCGCGACGCCATGCTGCGCACGGTACGCGGTCTTGGCTTTGCCGATGCCTACGCGGTCACGAGGTGACACCCAAGACACGGGAACCGGAATGCAAGCTGCCCCCAGACCTTTGATCCTCACCGCCGTCGCCATGCTGGCGGCGGCCTGCCTTGTCCTGATTGCGCCCGTGGTCCGGGCGCAAGGCTTCGAGACCGAGGCGACAGCCGCTTATGTCATCGACCACGGCACCGGCCAGGTGCTGTTCTCGCACAATGCCGAGGTGCCCTTGCCGCCCGCCTCGATGTCGAAACTGATGCCGCTTCTGATGACCTTCGAAGCGATCGAGGAGGGCCGCCTGACGCTGGAGACGCGGCTGCCGGTCAGCGCCCATGCGATGAGTTTCGGCGGCTCGACCATGTTTCTCAACACCACTGACCGCCCCACCGTCGAGGAGCTGATCCGCGGCGTGATCATCGTATCGGGCAATGACGCCTCCGTTGTTCTGGCCGAAGCGCTCAGCCCAGATGGCACCGAGGCCGGATGGGCGCGGATCGCGACAGCGCGTGCGCGCGAATTGGGCATGACACAGACGACGCTGATGAACGCCTCGGGTTGGCCCGCCGCAGGACATGTGATGAGCATGCGCGATCTGGGCATCCTGGCCGAGCGGATCATAACCGAACACCCCGAGATGTATGCCTATTTCGCCGAGACGGAATTCGATTACGAAAACCGCTCGCCTGCCAACCGGTTCAACCGCAACCCGCTGCTGGCACTGGGGATCGGTGCCGACGGGCTCAAGACCGGCCACACCTCCGAGGCGGGATATGGGCTGGTCGGCTCGGCCACGCAGGGCAACCGGCGCGTCACCTTCGTCATAACCGGTCTGGCCAGCGGCGAGGCCCGCGCCCGCGAAGCCGAACGCATCGTGACATGGGGCCTGCGTCAGTTCGTTGAACGGCAAGTGGTCACAGGCGGCACCGAACTGGCCCGCGCGCCTGTATTTCTTGGGGCCGCGACCGATGTGGGGCTTGCGCCCGCCGAGGATCTGACGCTGCTCCTGCCTGCGACGGGCGCGCCGGGCCTGACGGCCGAGGTTACCTATACCGGCCCCTTCATGGCCCCGATCGCGACGGGTGACCAATTGGGCGAGCTGGTGGTGCGCATGGGCGCGGGCGTCGATGCCGTCGAACATCGCATCCCGATGCTGGCCACAGAGGATGTGGCGCAGGGTGGCATCGGCACCCGGCTGGGCGCGGCGACACGCGATGTACTGCACCGGCTGATTGGCCCGCCCCCCACGCTCGTGGGCGGGTGATGCCCTCCGACGGGACGGGCAAGGCCGGGCTGTTCGTCAGCCTCGAGGGGATCGACGGCTCGGGCAAATCTACGCAGGCCCGCAGGCTGGCCGAGGCCCTGCGCGCGCAAGGGCGCGATCCGGTCCTGACGCGCGAGCCCGGTGGCGCGCCCGGCGCCGAGGACATCCGCCGCCTGCTGGTAGAGGGCGATCCGGACCGCTGGTCGCCCGAGACCGAGATCTTGCTCTTCACCGCCGCCCGCCGCGACCATCTCGAACGCACGATCCGGCCCGCGCTGGCGGCGGGCCGTGATGTGATCACCGATCGCTTCGCGGATTCGACCCGCGTCTATCAGGGCGCGACGCGGGGCGATTTGCGCGGTCTGGTCGATGACGTCCACGCCCTTGTCATCGGGATCGAGCCCGACCTGACCCTGATCCTCGATATGGACCCGGAGGCGGCACTGACCCGCGGGCTTGCCCGCCGCTCGGGCGAGGACCGGTTCGAAGAGTTCGGCCTGCCCTTCCAACACAAGCTGCGCGACGGATTTCGCGCACTGGCCGAGAAAGCGCCGGACCGCTGCGTGCTGATCGACGCGGGCCGCGACGCGGATGCCATCGCCGCAGATATCGCCGCCGCCGTGGCGAAACATCTGGTGTGAACCGAAAACCTGCGGGGTTTCGGCAGGGACATCCGCAGCTGTCCCGGGCGGAAAACTCGAGTTTTCCGCCCCCCACCCCGCATGCTAGGACAGCGACCATGACCGAGGACGCCCTGCCAGACCCCGACCGCCTCGAGGGCGCCCCGCATCCGCGCGAAACCGCGCGCATTTTCGGCCAAACCGAGGCCGAGGCGACCTTCCTTGCGGCCCTCACCTCGGGCCGCCTGCCCCATGGCTGGCTGCTGACCGGGCCCGAAGGCGTGGGCAAAGCGACCTTCGCGTGGCGCGCGGCGCGCTACCTTCTTGCCACCCCGCCAGATCACGCAGACAGTCTCTTCGGCGCACCACCGCCCCCCGACAGCCTCGACATCGTGCCCGAACACCCGGTCGCGGCGCGGCTCAGGGCGCTCAGCGACCCGGGCCTGTGCCTGATCCGGCGCGGGCCGCGTCCCGATGGCAAGGCGCTGTCTGACGTGATCCGCGTCGACGAGGTGCGCCGGGTGAAATCCTTTTTCCATATGACCGCCAGCGGCGACGGGCGGCGCGTGGTGATCGTGGACTGCGCCGACGAGCTGAACGCCTCGGCCGCCAATGCGCTTCTCAAGGAACTGGAGGAACCGCCGCGCGATGCCGTCTTGTTCTTGATCTCGCACCGCCCATCGGGCCTTTTGCCGACGATCCGCTCGCGCTGCCGCACCTTGCGTTTCCACAGCCTCGGGGCCGAGGACTTGCAGGCGGCACTGGCGCAGGCGGGCCATCTTGTGCAGGACAATGCGCAGGGTCTGGCGGAACTGGCGGGCGGATCGGTGGGCGAGGCCGTGCGGCTCTTGTCCCATGACGGGCTGGGGCTGTACCGCGACCTGCTCGATCTGCTGGGCAGCCTGCCCCGGCTCGACCGGCCGCTTGCGCTGCGGCTGGCCGAGGCGACGGCGGGCAAGACCGGTGGGGCGCAGTTCGATCTGACGCTGTCCCTGCTCGACCGGGCGCTGGCGCGACTGGCGCGGCTTGGCACCAATGGCATTGCCTTGCCCGAGATCGTGCCGGGCGAGGCAAGGGTGCTGGCCCGCCTTGCGCCTTCGCCGCAAGCCGGGCGGGCGTGGGCCGATCTGTCCGCGACGCTGACCGCGCGGGCGCGGCGCGGGCGGGCGGTCAACCTTGACCCTGCCGCGCTCACGTTCGATATGTTCCTCGACCTTGATCGGACCGCCGCACAGCTTCCCGCGGCCTGACCCCCGCGAAAGCCGCCATGCCCGACACCGCCCTGCCCCAGATCGTCGACAGCCATTGCCATCTGGATTTCGACAGCCTCTCGGGCGAATTGCCCGAGGTGATGGCGCGCGCGCAGGCTGCCGGTGTCACCCGCATGGTGACGATCTGCACGCGGCTGAAGAATATCGCCGCGGTCCGCACCATCGCCGAGGCGCACACCCCCGTCTTCTGGGCCGCAGGCACGCACCCGATGAGCGCCGCCGAGGAACCCATGGCTACGGTCGCGGAGCTTATTGCGCTGGCGCGCCATCCGAAGTTCGTCGGCATCGGCGAGACCGGCCTCGACTACCACTACACCGCCGAGACCAAGGCCGTGCAGCAAGAAAGCCTGCGCCTCCACATCGAGGCGGCGCGCGCGACCTCCCTTCCCCTCATCATCCACGCCCGCGACGCAGATGACGACATGGCCCGCATCCTGACCGAGGAATACCGCGCCGGCCCCTACACCTGCGTCATGCACTGCTTTTCGTCGGGCGCCGACCTCGCCCGCGCGGCGCTCGATCTGGGATTCTACCTGTCGATGTCCGGCATCGCGGCCTTCCCGCGTTCGCAGGCGTTGCGCGACATCTTCGCCGCCGCCTCCCTCGACCGCATTCTCTTGGAAACCGACAGCCCCTACCTCGCCCCGCCCCCCCATCGCGGCAAGCGCAACGAACCCGCCTACACCGCCCATACGGCCCGCTTGGGCGCGGAGGTCTTCGGCCTCGACTACGCGGACTTCGCGCGCCAGACCTCCGCCAATTTCGACCGGCTGTTCTGGAAGGCCGCGGCCTGGGCAGAGGCCGCATAAGACATGGCGCAACTGATCTTCACCATCCTCGGTTGCGGTTCCTCGGGCGGCGTGCCGCGCCTTGGCGGTCATTGGGGGGATTGCGATCCCTTGAACCCGAAAAACACCCGCCGCCGCTGTTCGCTGCTCATCCGGCGGCGCGAGGGTGATGGCGAGACCGCCGTGCTGATCGACGCCTCACCCGACCTGCGCGCACAACTGCTCGACGCAGGCATCGGGCGGCTTGACGCCGTGGTCTTCACCCACGCCCACGCCGACCATACCCACGGCCTCGACGATCTGCGGATGATCGTCTTCAACATGCGCCAGCGCCTGCCCGTCTGGGCCGATGGCCCGACGCAGAACGACCTCATCTCGCGCTTTGGCTATGCCTTCGTGCAGCCGCCCAATTCTGACTACCCGCCGATCCTCGACCTCAATGCCATCAGGGGCGACGTGACGATCGAGGGCCCCGGCGGGCCGATCACGCTGACGCCCTTCGAGGTAGAACACGGCAATATCGACGCCTTGGGCTTCCGAATCGGCGATCTGGCCTACCTGCCCGACGTCTCTGACATTCCCGAGACCGTCTGGCCCAAGCTCGAAGGACTCGATTGCTGGATCCTCGACGCGCTGCGCCGCACGCCGCACCCCAGCCATGCCCATCTCGCCCGCTCGCTGGATTGGATTGCGCGCGCAAAGCCCCGGAAGGCTGTGCTGACCAACATGCACATCGACCTCGACTATGCAACTGTCGCCGCCGAAACTCCTGACAACGTCACGCCCGCCCATGACGGCCTGACCCTGACCTACGAGGTCTGAGGGCTTGCTCGAGATCCTCGCCATCGTCGTGCCCGTCTTCTTGGTCGTGGGTGCGGGCTACCTTGCCGTCTGGCGCAAGCTCTTCGCCGACAGCGCGGTCGACGGGCTGATGGTCTTCACCCAGAAATTCGCCATCCCCTGCCTGCTCTTCTCGGCCATCGCCACACTGGATCTGAGCGCGGATTTCGACGCGGCACTTCTGGCCAGCTACTACACCGGCTCCACCGTCAGCTTCTTTGCAGGGCTTCTGGGCGCGCGGCTGATCTTCAACCGGCCGATGGTCGACAGCGTGGTGATCGGGTTTTGCTGCCTCTTCGCCAATTCGGTCCTGCTGGGTCTGGCCATCGGCGAACGCGCCTATGGCGTCGAAAGCCTTGGGCCCAATTACGCGATCATCGCGCTGCATGCGCCGTTTTGCTACCTGCTGGGCATCGTCACGATGGAGATCGTGCGCGCCGAAGCAGGCGGGCTCCAGCTTGCCCGCACTGTCACCGGCGCAATCTTCAGCAATGCGCTGATGATCGGCATCGGTTTGGGCTTCGTGGTGAATTTCTCCGGCCTGCCGATCCCCGAGGTCGTCGATGACGCGCTGGCACTGATGATCCGCGCAGCACTGCCCGCCGCGCTGTTCGGGCTGGGCGGCGTGCTTTACCGCTACAAGCCCGAAGGCGACGCGGGCATCATCGCCATGATCTGCGCGGTGTCGCTGATCGTGCACCCGGCCATCGCCTGGACCCTGGGCAGCACCGTCGGTGGCTTGTCTGAGGGACAGATGCGCGCCGCCGTCGTCACCGCCGCCATGGCGCCGGGGGTCAACACCTATATCTTCGCCGACATGTACGGCGCGGCGCGGCGGGTCGTGGCCTCGTCGATCCTGATCGCCACGGCGCTCACGGTGGTGAGCGCCTCGGCGTGGATCTGGCTGCTGGGATAGGGCACGCGCGGATCAAGCCGCGCGCAGGACCAGTTCCTCGGCGTGCGACAGGATCGGCAAGGCAGCACGCAAACCGGCGTGATCGGCTGCCGACGGCATGGGCGGATGGTTCATCGTCAGCGCCTGTCCGGCCATGTCTTCGAGATGGCGCAAAGCATCGGGGCCGGTCTGCATCGTCTCGCAGGCCACATTCTCGGCCAGAACGACCTCGTGGCAGTCGAACATCAGATGGATGTAAGTGACCATCTCACAACTGTCGTCGACCACCACATCGCGGCCGTTCACGAAGCTTTTGGCGCTGGCCAGAACGGCATCGGCATCGAACAGCAACTCGGCCTGCCAGCCCGCGACGCGAACACGGTGGCCCTGCCCGAGGCGCAGGGGGCGGATATTATCCATCACCCCGGTGTCGAAACGCACCGGTGCTGCGGCACCCTTGGCCTCGACCTTTGTCAGACCGACCCAGACCAGAACGGCATGCCGCCCGTCGGCGGTCAGCACGCGATCACCGGACGACAGGCGCTCGACCGCCACATAACCCATGGGCGTGGCGACGCGGGTGCCGGCTACAAAGCCGATGGCCTCAACCGGGCGCACGAGCCCTGCATCCATCGGCCCGGAACCGATCCGGGCAAGCGTGGCGGGAAGGTCGTCGAAATCCTCGTGGCGCATCGGTGCAGACATGGCAGTTCCCCTGATGGCAGCGTCTTGACTGACACAGGGTTAACGCGAGTCTCCGGCAGGATTGCGGGGCGATTGGGGCTTCTTTACGGCCCCGTTCGCGGCCTGCCCCAATCTTGACACGTCCTGCACATGGCGTCGCCATGAGGGGCGGGTCAGACGCCCTCGACCACCAAGATCACGCTGTCGGCGGTGCGACGGCGGATGTCGGCGACCTCCTGATAGGCGGGATCGTTATAGGCCGCGAGCGCCGCCGCATAGCTCGGGAACTCGATCACCACATGGCGGTTGAGGGTCTCGCCCTCCATCACCTGCGATTGCCCGCCGCGCACGACGAACTGTCCGCCCAGCCCCAGAAGGATCGGCGTGTCACGCGTCACATATTCCTTGTAGGCCTCGGGATCGTTCACGGTGATATGGCCGATGATGTAACCTTTGGGCATCGCTGTCGTCCTTATTCGGGGTCTTTCGGCAACCTCTTATCGCCTCGGCCACCGCTTGTCTGCCCAAAGCGCCAAGGGCGCGGCTTGTCTGATGCAGGCACATGGCATAAGTCCCGACCTCGCCACATCTGCCCCCGCCGCGAGGCCATTGCCCTGCAAAGACCAGCCGACCCAAAGGCCACCGAGGCCGCCACCGCGCGCCACCTCCTGGGGCGGCTCTGGCGCGAGCATGTGCGCGGCCACCTGCCCCGGCTCTTGCTGGCCGCAGCCCTGATGTCGGTCGAGGGAGCGACGCTGGGCGTGCTGGCCTATATGGTCCAGCCGCTCTTCGACGACATGTTCGGGGCGGGCAGCATGGAGGGTGTGGGATGGATCGCCATCGCCATTGCCGTGATCTTCGTGGCGCGCGCCGTGGCGGGATTTGCGCAGCGGCTGATCATCGTGTCGATCGGCCTCAAGGTCACGACCGCGCTGCAGTCGCGGCTGGTCACCCACCTGCTGTCACTCGACCTGAGCTATTTCCGCGACAATCCGCCCGGCGCGCTGATCGAACGGGTGCGCGGGGACACGCTGGCGCTTCAGGGGCTGGCGTCGTCCACCGTGATGTCGCTGGGGCGCGATACGATCACGCTTGCGTCGCTCTTGACGGTGATGCTGGTCAACGACTGGATTTGGACGCTCTTGGCGCTGGTGGGCCTGCCGCTGCTGATCTTGCCGATCATCGCGGTGCAAGGCTATATCCGCACCACGACCAACGCCAGCCGAGAGGCGGCAGCGCGCCTGTCGACCCAGCTCGACGAGATGTTCCACGGCATCCAGTCGATCAAGCTCAACCGGCTGGAAACGCACGAGACCTCGCGTTTCGGCGCCGAGGTGCAGCGTTATTTGCGACAGGCCCTGCGCGCGCAACGCGGACTGGCCGCCAACCCTGCGATGATCGATGTGATCACGGCGGCAGGCTTTGTCGCCGTGCTCTATTATGGCGGAGCGCAGATCATCGCGGGCGACAAGACGGTGGGGCAATTCATGTCCTTCTTCACCGCGCTGGCGCTGCTCTTCGACCCGCTGCGCCGGCTGTCCAACATCGCCGGCCAGATCCAGGCCGGGATCGCCTCGCTCGACCGGCTCTATGCCGTGCTTGAGGCGCGGCCGACGATCCTGCCGCCTGCCGCGCCCCGGCCGGTGCAGCCCGGCGATATCCGATTCGACGAGGTGCGCTTTGCCTATGGTCATCTGCCCGTTCTGGCGGGTCTCAGCCTGACCGCCGCGGAGGGGCAGACCACCGCCCTCGTGGGACCGTCAGGGGCGGGCAAGACGACCGTCTTCGGCCTGTTGACGCGGCTGGTCGACCCCTCGGCCGGCACAATCAGCATCGGTGGCACGGACGTGCGCCATCTTGGCCTCGACGGCCTGCGCGACGCTATTGCCGTGGTGGGGCAGGAAACCGCGCTGTTCGACACCACCATTGCCGAAAACATCCGTCTGGGACGTCTCGACGCCACAGAGGCCGAGGTGCGCGCAGCGGCCGAGGCGGCCTCGGTGCTGGAGTTTGCCGAAGCCCTGCCCGAGGGGCTGGACACCGGCGTCGGCCCGCGCGGATCGGCCCTGTCGGGCGGGCAACGCCAGCGCGTGGCGATTGCCCGCGCGATGCTGAAATCGGCGCCCATCTTGCTTCTGGACGAACCGACCTCGGCGCTTGACGCCCGCTCGGAACAGCTGGTGCAGGACGCGCTGGCGCGGCTGTCGCAAGGGCGCACGACCTTGGTGATCGCACATCGCCTGTCGACGATCCGGGACGCCGACAAGATCGTGGTGCTGGACCGGGGCAGCGCGATCGAGGAAGGCACCCACGCCGAGTTGATGGCAGCCAATGGCGCCTACGCACGGCTTCACGATCTGCAATCAGCGGGTGTGACCACCACGCTCTAGGCAGACGGCGCCGGTGATCCATACACCGACGCCGCGCCTGACATCAGACCCGCGCGCGAACGGGCGAGCGATGCGCGCCCAAGCCCTCGATCGACATCTCGACGACATCGCCGTTCTGCAGGTAGCGCGGTGGCTTTTTCCCCATGCCCACGCCCGGCGGGGTGCCCGTCACGATCAGATCTCCGGCTTCGAGCAGCGCGAACCGGCTGAGGTACTCGACGATATGTGCGACACCGAAGATCATCGTTGCGGTGGTGCCAGTCTGCATCACCTCACCGTTCACCGACAGCTCCATCCCCAGCGCCTGCGGATCGGGGACCTCGTCGCGGGTGACCAGCCAAGGGCCGCAAGGGCAGAAAGACGGATAGCTCTTGCCCTTCATCCACTGCCCGCCGCGTTCCAGCTGCCAGACGCGCTCGGACACGTCATTGGCGGCGACATAGCCAAAGACATGGTCCATCGCCGTGCCCGGCGCGATATCCAGCGCAGGCGTGCCGATGACGATGCCCAGTTCGACCTCCCAGTCGATCTTGGACATGTTGGGCGATGTCAGGATCGGGTCGGTCGGACCGCACAACGTGCTTCCGGGCTTGCTGAAGATGATGGGCTCGGACGGCACCGGCATGCCCGCCTCGGCAGCATGGTCGGAGTAATTCAGCCCGATGCACCAGATGTTGCGCGGCCGCGCAAAGGGCGCGCCGATGCGCTGCCCTTCCACCGCCAGCGCAGGCAAGCCGGACAGGTCCACACCAGCCAGACGTTCGGTCAGGGTTTCGATCGTATCCGGGCCGATATCGGCCACGATCCCCGAGATGTCGCGCGCCGTTCCGGCCGCATCCAGCACCGCGGGGCGTTCCGCCCCGACATCGCCTATCCGCATGAATTTCATTCTGTCCTCCCTCCGTGACATGATCGGGGGCGACTAATCATGTTCGACGCGCGCTGTCACGGGGATAAGGGGGCCGAGGCAGGCCTATAGCCTGCCATACAGACCTGATTGGTGCGGTCGAGAAGACTCGAACTTCCACGGGAGTTACCCCACAGCGACCTCAACGCTGCGCGTCTACCAATTCCGCCACGACCGCACGTGATCAGGTAGTGGCAGGCGTTTAGCCGAGGGCAGCGCCCTTGTGAAGAGGGCGCGACGGGAAATTTTCATGGCAGCGTCATAGCGGGGCCGGATGCCATCCTGCGCCTTGTGCGAAAAAGAAAACCGGGCCCCGCGACAGGGCCCGGCGGTGATCGCGCCGATGCGCGGCGCTTATTGGGTGACGTTGAACATCGGCAGCGCGTTTTGCGGCACCGGCACGGGGACAGGCACTGGGACCTGCTGAGCGGCAGGCACTGGCGTGGGCATCGCGGGCGCGCCCTGCAACTGCATCGTAGCCGCGCGCAAAAGCTGCGTCCGCTCGGGCTGGCCGGGCATGAAGGCGGGCTGGGCGCCCTGCTCAAGCGCGCTCAGGCTGGTGTTGTACCATTGCATCGCCAGATCGGGGCGCGTCGTGGTGCCAAAGCCTTCGCGCAGGTGATGGCCAAGCAATTCGCCGTAGGCGGGCTCGCCCATGGCGGTCAACGCCAGCGCGGATCCAACGGCCATGCGCATGTTGTCCTGCGCGTAGCCCACCGACAGGCAGACCCGTGCCGTGGCCGACAGATCGGCGGGCGGCATGCCCGAGCCCAGCGCGATGGTTGTCACCTGCGGCGTCAGCTGCGTGGGTCCGGTCAACGAGGCCTGATCGATCTGGCTGCTGAAAAGCTGCGCGAACTGGCCGCACTGGTCCGTGATCTGCGCCGGGCTGAGCCCGTTGATGTTCTGCATCAGCTGCTCGCCCTGCGCCATGGCGTAGGTTCGGGCGACGCAGAACTGTTCGCTGAGCGTGAAATCGGGGTCGCGCATCGTCGCCAGCGTGACATAGCCGCCATTGGTCGAGGTCTGCAGCATCACGCCGTTACAGGTGTTGGCCAGCGATGCGGTCGGCGCGGAATTGGCGAACAGATTGGGCACAGCGGGTGCAGCGGCCAGAACGCCCGGCGCAGGTGCGACCGGCGCGATCTGCGGCTGCGGGTTGACGATCACGGTGGTTGCGGGCGGCTGTGGGGCGAATTGCGGCGCGGCGGCCGGCAGCGGGCGGCCTTCGCGGCTGTCACGGTAGGCGAAGAGCAGCGGCTGGCCCGACATGCCCGTCTGCTGCGCACCCCCGTTCTGGCCCCAATAATAGGCATCCATCAGGTATTCGAACTGGTAGTTGGAAAACTCGCGCCCGTTGACCGGATAGCCCATGGCGCGCTGGTAGCGTTCGATCGCGGCGCGGGTACCATTGCCGATCTGACCGTCGACGGAGCCCGCGTTGAAGCCGAAATAGTTGAGCGCAAGCTGCGTCTCGCGGCCCTGCTGGGTTGCAGGAATGCCGGGGCGCACGACGCGCGGGGCTGTCCCGGTCACCGGACGGGTATTGCGGTTGCCCTGCGCGAGAGCATGGCCGATGACACCGCCGATCAGCGCACCGCCGAGGAATTCAGCGGCATCTGCTTCGGCGCGCTCGGCAGGAACAAGGGCAATCGCCGCGATCAGGCTGGCCGAGGTAAGGAATTTAGCGAACATCTTTGGTCCCTCCAGATGAATTTTGACCCGGAATTGTACGGCAGGGGTCGTTGGCTGGCTAAAGACTAGCACAGGGTCGCGCGATGCTAAGTCCAAAAATCCTTGCCCTGCGGAAAACCCTACCCCGCCGCAGGGCGCGCACGCCGCCCCCGCACGATCCGCAGGGCAATAGCCAGGGCGATCCCCACGATCACGACCGCACCCAGCGAGGGACGATCCCCAAAGATCAGTGTGTTGAGCGTGCGACCGGGCAAGAGCGTGAAGGTGCCCGCCACGATCAGGGCCTGCCAATAGAGCCCGCGCATCCAGCCCGAATGGGCCGCGACATCGCCTGCGCGGGCCGCGGACACGCCCCGCCACAGACCATAAAGCACCAGCACCGACAGCGCGTGGATCGGACCGAAGCCAAAGGCCAGCGGCAAGATCGCCGCCTCGAGCCAGAAGGCGCTGGCCGCGGTCAGGGCCATCGCAGTGACCCAGATGTAGCCCGCCACCTTGTGCCGGACGTCGCGGCGGCGACGGGTGAGCGCCACAGGGCCCAGCAGCAGCGCGAGCAGCGCGGGCCATAGATGCAGGTGCAGGGCGGTTGGCAGGGCGGCGAGATCGGGCAGGGTCATCGGGCAGGTCCTTTCGTGGGGCGCGCACCGTCTTGTGGGCGGGGCATGGCTTTGGCAGGGTCTTCACCAATCCGCGCGCCGCCTTTCCAGCGCGCCTTCGCAAGGAGCGGATGAACTTCGTGACTGACCGCCCGCCGCAGTCCGCGCTTCGTGACCTGCGGGCCCATCTGGTCCGCCCCACGACCCTGGCCGCATTGGCGGGCGCCGTGGCCGTGCTGGTGCTGGCCGGTCCCTTCGGCACGCTCGACCGCCTCTCGCTTGGGGCGCGGGCGGGCTATTGGGGCGCCGTGGTGTTCAGCACCTATGCCATGGGCGCAGCCATCGACATCATGTTCAGGCCGCGTCTTGCCGGCCGGGGCCGGGCGTTGCGCGTGGCCGCCGTGACGTTGGCGACGGCGGTGGCGGTCACGGGGGTCGTGGCTGGTCTGAACCGTCTGCTCCTGGGCGCGTGGCCCGACACCGGCGGGATGATCTGGACCCTTGCAGCGATCTTCGCCGTGGCCGTCATCGCCACCTTGCTCCTGCAGGTTCAGGCGGAGTCCGGGCCTGCCACGCAAAACGCATCCGACGCCCCGCCACCCTTGCTGGACCGGGTGCCGCTCGACCGGCGCGGGGCGCTCGTGGCGCTGTCGGTCGAGGATCACTACGTCCGCATCCGCACCACGCGGGGCGAGACGATGCTGCTCATGCGCCTTGGCGACGCGATCCGCGAGGCCGCGCCCACGCCGGGCCTGCAGGTGCACCGCTCGCATTGGGTGGCGCTGGCGGCCGTCAGGGCCGTGCGCCGCGACGGCGACCGCGCGATCCTTGAAATGACGGTGGGGGGTGACATTCCCGCCTCGCGCTCGCATATCCCGGCGCTGAGAGAGGCGGGCCTCCTGCCCCGCTGAAGAGAGGGCAACATGGTGGAATGGATCACCTCGGACCGGCCGGTGGGCTATGCCGAGGCCGTCGCCTGGATGGAGGCGCGTGCGGATGCCATCGCGCAAGGCACGGCGGACGAGGCGATCTGGCTGCTCGAACACCCCGCCCTCTATACCGCGGGCACCTCGGCCCGGCCCGAAGACCTGACCGATCCCGACCGTTTCCCGGTGCATGTCACGCGCCGTGGCGGGCAATACACCTATCACGGTCCGGGCCAGCGCGTCGTCTATGTCATGCTCGACCTCAACCGGCGCGGCCGCGACGTGCGCGCCTTTGTCACCACGCTGGAGACATGGGTGATCGCCACGCTGGCCCAATTCAACGTCGCGGGAGAGGTGCGGGCGGGCCGCGTCGGCGTATGGGTGGCGAGGCCCGACAAGCCACCCCTGCCCGATGGTACCCCGCGCGAGGACAAGATCGCGGCCATCGGCGTGCGGCTGCGCAAATGGATCAGTTTTCACGGGCTGTCGATCAACCTCGACCCGGACCTCGGCCATTTCGACGGCATCGTGCCTTGCGGGATCACCGGGCATGGCGTGACGAGCCTTGTCGATCTGGGCCTTCCGGTGACGATGGATGACCTCGACCTTGCCCTCCGGGCGTCCTTTGCGACGGCCTTTTGCGACCTGAAGCCGGGTTAGGACGGCCCTGTCCGACCGCTGTGGCCTTGCCGCCACAAGCCTGGGTTTTCGCGCTTCACTATCGATAGCCCGTGCCCCTTGGTTTGGAAGAGCGATAGCCTGTCCACGATGCAATCCGCATCCTCAGTCACGGACCACCCACATGACGACGCCGAACCGTCCTTTCCGGGCGCTCTCCATTGCTGCGCCTGCGTTCGCAACCCTTGCGCTCGTTGCCTTTCTTGCGCTGCCCGCCACAGCGCAGCAAAATCTGCATCAAGATGATTGGACCTTTAATCTGTTCAACGACTCGTCCATCGCGCTGCAGGCCTTCCAGATTCAGGAGATGTCGGGCGCCTTCAGCCACAACTGGTTGGCGCGCGGCATGGCCCCCGGCGAAGGCTTGACGCTGGAATTCAGCGACCCGCTGGACACACGCTGCGAGATCCTGACCCGCGTGGTCTTCCGCAATGGCGCCGTGCTGGACGGCTACATCGATTATTGCGGCACCGCGATCGTTCAGGTCACCAACGAAGGCCTGTTCTTCGAATAGGCGGGCGCGCGCCGAGCGCAGGCGCGATCCTTCCGAAACCCCTACGGCGCGCCTATCTGCACTGCCTGTCCCGGCACGCCGCCGGGACAGGGGCGCGGGTACGAGATGTCATCACCAACCATTTTGCCGTCGCGGGTGCGGCCGCATCTACCGCAGGGCCTGACGGAACTGCTCGACGAGGTCGACGCCCTGACCGAAAACGAGGATCACCCCTCGTTGCACAGCGTCATGGGCGCCTTTGGCCCGGCCGGCGCGCTGCCGGTGATGATGCTCGTGGCGCTTGTCATCGTCTCGCCCTTGTCGGGCATCCCGCTATTGTCCAGCCTTGGCGGCCTGACCATTGCCGGCATCGCGCTGCAACTGGTGCTGGGCAGGGACCGGCTATGGCTGCCCGGCTGGCTCGGCCGCCGATCCATTCCGCGAGATCGCCTGTCGGCGGCGCTGGTCCGATTGCGCCCGGCGGCGGAATTTCTCGACCGGCACAGCCGCCCTCGATTGCGGATGATGACAGCCCCGCCGGTCTCGCAACTGGTGCTTGTGCTATGTGGGCTTGCGGGACTGTCGATGCCCTTTCTCGAGATCCTGCCCTTCACGTCATCGCTGCTGGCGATGGCGGTCACCTGCCTCGGGTTTTCGTTGCTGACGCGCGACGGGCTCTGGGCCGCGCTGGCGATGATGCCGATGGGCGGGGCGGGCTGGCTTCTGGTCACCCTGATAGGCTGAACCGGCCCGTCCCGCCTCCATTCGGACCACGCCTTGATCTGAGACAATTTCCCTCACCCAAAGTCGCGGCTGATTGACGCGAGCGCGATTGAACCGCTGGTGCGAGGATCGTAGAACGTCACAATATGGCATGCCGGCTGTTTTAGACCGGACGGCACTGACGCGCGACAGACAGGAGCACCACATGGCAGACGCCACGCTACAGGGGCATGACCACGACCGACCGGGTTTCTTCACCCGGTGGTTCATGTCCACCAACCACAAGGACATCGGCATTCTCTACCTGTTTACGGCAGGTGTGGTGGGCCTCGTATCTGTCATTTTCACCGTCTATATGCGGATGGAACTGATGGAACCGGGCGTGCAATACATGTGCGCCGAGGGCGCGCGCCTGACCGCAGCCGCGGTCGAGGATTGCACCCCCGACGGGCATTTGTGGAACGTGATGATCACGGGCCACGGCGTCTTGATGATGTTCTTTGTTGTGATCCCAGCGCTCTTTGGCGGCTTCGGCAACTACTTCATGCCGCTGATGATCGGCGCGCCGGATATGGCGTTTCCGCGTCTGAACAACCTGTCTTACTGGCTTTACGTCGCGGGCACATGTCTCGCCTTCTGCGCGGTGTTCATCGACGGCGGCGCAGGCCCGGGCTGGACCTTCTACCCGCCGTTGTCGTGGCAGGACGCACCGACCTCGCGCGCGGTCGATTTCGCGATCTTCGCCGTGCACGTCTCGGGTGCATCCTCGATCCTCGGCTCGATCAACATCATCACGACCTTCCTCAACATGCGCGCGCCGGGCATGACGCTGCACAAGGTGCCGCTGTTTGCCTGGTCGATCTTCGTCACTGCATGGCTGCTGCTGCTGTCGCTGCCGGTTCTGGCAGGTGCCATCACCATGCTGCTGACCGACCGCAATTTCGGCACGACCTTCTTCGACGTGTCGGGCGGCGGTGACCCGGTTCTGTTCCAGCACATCTTCTGGTTCTTCGGCCACCCCGAGGTCTACATCGTGATCCTGCCGGCCTTCGGCATCATCAGCCACGTGGTCTCGACCTTCTCGAAAAAGCCGATCTTTGGCTATCTGCCGATGGTCTACGCACTGGTCGCCATCGGCGGTCTGGGCTTTGTCGTCTGGGCGCACCACATGTACACCGTGGGCATGACCCTGACGCAGCAGGCCTATTTCATGGTGGCGACGATGGTGATCGCGGTGCCGACCGGCATCAAGATCTTCAGCTGGATCGCCACGATGTGGCAGGGCTCGATCAGCTTCAAGACCCCGATGCTGTTTGCCGTGGGCTTCATCTTCCTGTTCACGCTGGGTGGCACGACGGGCATCATCTTGTCCCAGGCGGGCGTCGACCGCGCCTATCACGACACCTATTACGTCGTGGCGCACTTCCACTACGTCATGAGCCTTGGTGCCGTGTTCGGGATCTTCGCGGGCGTCTATTACTGGATCGGCAAGATGTCCGGCCGCCAGTACCCCGAGTTCCTCGGCAAGGTGCATTTCTGGACCTTCTTCCTCGGCACCAATCTGACCTTCTTCCCGCAGCACTTCCTGGGCCGTCAGGGGATGCCGCGCCGCTACATCGACTACCCGGATGCCTTCGCGCTCTGGAACTATGTCAGCTCGATCGGCGCCTTCATCTCCTTTGGCTCGTTCCTCTTGTTCATCGGCATCGTGTTCTACACGCTGCGCGCCGGCAAGAAGCTGGAAGAGAACGCCTATTGGGGCGAACACGCCGACACGCTGGAATGGACCCTTCCCAACCCGCCGCCGGAGCACACCTTCGAGGAGCTTCCGACGCGCGAGATGTGGGACCGTCAGCCGCATCACTGACGGAAACTCAGATCAGAAAGGGCGCCCCAAAAGGGCGCCCTTTATTTCTCCCATCATGCCCTGTCGCGCCGCCTCCATGCCAATCCTCCCCATCCTCGCAAGCCTGTTGTTGGGAAGCGTCTTCATCGCGGCGCTGATCCTTGGGGCCGATGGCGCGCTTATGCGGCTGACCGGCGGTGGCATCGACACGACCTTCGTCGATACCCATGCGCTGGCCACGTTCGACCTCTGGATGACCCGCATGGCCGTCCTGTCCCCTATCGCGGCGGGGCTGCTTGCGGTTGCGCTTTGGCTCGGGCGGCCCGCACTACGGCAAGCCGCCTCCATGGCCGCGATCATATGGGCCTTGGGCATCGCGGTGGCGCTCTATCCCAGGTCAATCCTGATCCCTGCCCCGTTACCGCGACGCACGATCGACGATCCCGCTGCCGTTGACACATGGGCCTTGGTGACGACCACAAGCGAGATCGTCTTCATGATCGCCTCTGTCGCGCTCCTTGGCTGCGCCGCCCGTGCCGTCGTCTCGCGCCTCAGACCAAGGCCCGATTGACGCAGCCCCTTGCTCTCGTTCGAAACCGCCGCACACTCTCCCTTCATGCCGATCACCTGTCCCGCCCCGACCCAGACCGATCATGCCAGCGCCGGACGCGGCGCGCCCCGGCTGCACCTGATCTTGACCCCGCACAAATCCCTGACACCAGAAGGTTTTGTCTGGTTCATCGGGCTGACGGCGGCGCTGATCTCGGTGCCGCTTTTCTCCATCCTTGGAACGGCTGTGTTCTGGGCATTGCTGCCCTTCCTGGCCACAGCGATCCTGGGCGTGTGGATCGCGCTCAAGCGCAGCTGGCGCGACAACGACATCTCTGAAGAACTGCTGATCTGGGACGACCTGATCCGGTTGGAACGTCAGGAACCAAGACGCCCATCCCGCGACTGGGAGGCCAACCCCTATTGGGTGCGCGTGACACTGCACGCCCGCGGTGGGCCGGTACCACAATACCTGACACTGCAGGGCGGCGACCGCGAGGTGGAGCTGGGCGCCTTTCTGACGCCGCCTGAACGCGTCGGTCTGAAGGACACTTTGGACCGCGCGCTGCGCGCCCCTTGATACTGAAAAAGGGGCGCGCCTCTCGTGGCGCGCCCAACGGTCTTGTGTCAGCGGATCACTCGGCCGCTTCGACCGCCACCTGCCGACGCTCTAGCGCCATGCCAATCCCGGCGTCCTTGAGGGCCGAGTTGAAGGCCTTGGTGTCGATGCCCGAGGCCTGGGCCAGCACCATCAGATCGGCCAGAAGATCGGGCACCAGATCGATGTCGATCTCGCGCAGCAAACGGCCGAGATCGAATTTCCGCTTTGGATCGATCGCCAGCTCGAGGAAGGGCCGCCGTTCGGCCGGCACCTCGTTCAGCGCACTGCCCGACGCCAGCGGCAGGCTCGACTGGGTCTGGCTTTCGATGGTCTTGCCGTCGCGGAAATAGGTCGCGCGGTTCTGCGGGGTCAGCAACACATTGGCCGGACGGTCAAGCTGGCGGATGATCTTGATCTCCTTGCCGGCCGTCTCGATCAGCGCCGGAAGCCGCAGCGTGACGTAGCCCCGCGCCTCATAGTCGGCGGGGTCCGCCGTGCCGTCGCCGATGGGTGGCGGGAACGGATCGGAAGGCAGCACCGCAACCTTGGCCGTGGCATGGGCCGGGATCTTGAGCAGCGGGCTGAGACGGAAGGACTTGGCCGCAGGCCCTCCCAGAAGGGAATAGGTGAAGTCGTTGTTGTCGCCCGCGATGTCGACGATCACCAGCGTGTTGCCCGATAACGTGCGCGTCGGGTCAGTGATGGAGGAGGTGACGAAGTCGAGCCGGAAACTCAGCGCCACATCTTCGAGATTGGTGATCGACAGGAAGTAACCCTGCAACACGGTGTCGGCCGGCGGCACCGGCGATTGCGGCTTAAAGATCAGTTCGAAATGAGAAACGTTCATCGGTCTTGCTCCGAGGTTGAGTTGGGAAATGCAAGTGTCGTGAAGCGAAGACCACAGTCAGGTTGTTTTCGGATTCGCGACAGTAGGGTTTTCCTGCCTTTGCCCGGCATCCTGTCGCGCCCCGTGGCTGTCGCGGGCGCATTCGAGGAATCGGCCAGCCTTTTCCGGAAAGCGGCAAGACCCCTCGGGCGCGGCGCGCCAGAGTGAGGGCGTCAAGCACCGGGCAACGCCGCGAAAATTCGGACCCATGGACCTGATCGACACGGCCCTGCGCGGGGGTGCCGTCGCGCTGCCGATGCTGCTGGCGGGCCTGATGTGGCGCGCGCCGATCGCCCGCGAGGGGCGGCTGTCGGTCATTGCCGTCGCGGTGACGGCACCGGCCTTTTGTTGGTGCACGGGCCACAGGCTGCTGCCCTGCCGGACCCGGTGGCGGTGCAGCGGATGCTTGCGGCCTGTGCCATTCCGCTGGCCGGGTCTGGCCGCTCCTCTTGAAGCTTGGCCACAGCGCGCGGATGGGCCGCACCGGTCTGGAAATTGCCCAAGAAACCGGCTTCGTTTCGCTCGGGCCGTTCAATCGCGCCTTCCGTGCGCAGACCGGACAAAGCCCTACCGAATTGCGCCGCGCCGTTCTGGAGGATGTGGGTCGGGCCGAATTGCGCAGTCTCACGCCGATCCGCGCTAACCTGCACTGATTTCGGAATTCGGCGGGCTCGGGCGTTGTGCCGGGCCATCTGGGGGGCAATCGACACCCCTGAACGGAGAGACTCGATGCGTTCCCTGATCCTAGCCTCTGCGCTGTCGCTCGCCATCGTGCCCGCGTCGGCCCAGACGGTTCCGACCGTGCCGTCGCAGTTTCCCGCGCCCGGCATCTTCTGCGGGTTCGTGACCCTGCGCACATCGGCGGCCCCTGTCAGCCGCGATGCGCGCGGGTGAGCCGATCACAGGGGGCTGCGTCAGCCCAGACGCCCCTTGATCATCGCACCCACTGCGCCAAAATCCATCTGCCCGGTGTAGCGCGCCTTGAGCGCCGCCATCACGCGACCCATGTCGCGCAGCCCTTCCGCTCCGGTTTCGGCGATGGCGCGGGTCACGGCCACCTCGACCTCCTCCGCCGACAGCTGGCGCGGCAGGTATTCCTCGATCACGCCGATTTCAGCGCGCTCCTTTTCCGCCAGTTCCAGCCGTCCGCCTTCCTCGTAGGCGCGCGCGCTTTCCTGCCGCTGCTTGACCATCTTGCCCAGAATGGCCAGCACACCCGCCTCGTCCACGCCCTCGGGCCGGCCTTCGCCGCGCAGCGCGATGTCTTGATCCTTGATCGCGGCATTGATCAGGCGCAGCGTGCTCAGCCGCGCGGCATCCTTGTCGCGCATCGCGGTCTTGAGGCCCGCGCCGATCCGTTCTCTCAGATCCATGCCCATGGCATCCCCCATGATATGTCCAAGCGCACCAGATAGGGCAGACGGGGCGCGGCAACAACACCAAGCTGCTGCGCCTTGACCCGCCCCCCTGCCCCCCTTAGACCACGCCAAGTTTGCCCGGACCCTAGAACGGAGCTGCCGCCATGCCCGCAAAACCCACCGCCTGTCTCGCGCTTGCCGATGGCACGCTGTTTTTCGGGCACGGCTTCGGCGCCACCGGCATGCGCACGGCGGAACTTTGCTTCAACACCGCGATGACCGGCTATCAGGAGATCATGACCGACCCGTCCTATGCGGGGCAGATCGTGACCTTCACCTTCCCCCATATCGGCAATACCGGCGTCACACCCGAGGATGACGAGACCGCCGATCCGGTCGCGGCTGGCATGATCGTGAAATGGGACCCTACCGAGCCGTCGAACTGGCGCGCCACCGGCCATCTGGTCGGCTGGCTGGAAAAGACCGGGCGGATCGGCATGGGCGGCATCGACACGCGGCGACTGACCCGCGCGATCCGCCAGCAGGGCGCGCCGCATGTGGCGCTGGCCCATGACCCGGACGGGAATTTCGACATCGAGGCCCTGGTCAAGGCCGCGCGCGGCTTTCCGGGCCTTGTGGGTCTGGATCTGGCCCGCGATGTGACTTGCGCGCAAAGCTACCGCTGGGATGAGAAACGCTGGGCCTGGCCCGAGGGCTACACCCGCCGCGAGGGGCCCGCGCCCAAGGTCGTGGCACTGGATTACGGCGCCAAGCGCAACATCCTGCGTTGCCTTGCCAGCGTCGGCTGCGATGTCACCGTGATGCCCGCGACCACCACCGCCGAGGAGGTTCTGGCGCAAAACCCCGACGGCGTGTTCTTGTCGAACGGCCCGGGCGATCCGGCGGCGACGGGCGCTTATGCCGTGCCGATGATCCAGGGCGTGCTGGAGGCCGGGCTGCCGATCTTCGGCATTTGTCTGGGCCACCAGATGCTGGCGCTGGCGCTGGGGGCGCGGACGGTCAAGATGAACCACGGCCATCATGGCGCGAACCATCCTGTCAAGGATCTGGAAACCGGCAAGGTCGAGATCACCTCGATGAATCACGGCTTCACCGTCGACAGTCAGACCCTGCCAAAGGGCGTGATCGAAACCCATGTCAGCCTGTTCGACGGGTCCAATTGCGGGATCCGCATGGCCAACCGCCCGGTGTTCTCGGTGCAATACCACCCCGAGGCAAGCCCCGGGCCGCAAGACAGTTTCTACCTCTTCGAACGCTTCGCCGAGGCAATCCGGCAGCGCGCCACCGCCTGAGCGCCGCAGCGCAGCGTTAACCAAGCCTTAATCCCTCTGCCTGATGATCGCCCTGACGCGTGGCGGCCTGTCGCCTTGCGCTGTGAGGGATGAGGATGGACCGCGATCTGACGCCCGATACCGCTGCCCTGTTTCGCTTTCCGCCCGTCGCGGCTCCGGCCGCCTTTCCCGACTCCGACGCCCGGGCGATGGCCCTCTTGTCGCGGGCGCGCCTTGGTGAGCGGTTGCGCAGACCGCGGCCCGGTGCCGCCGCGCTCGAGGCCTTGCTGCTGGCGCGCGGCGCAATCACGCTTACCGAACTGGCCTCCGCGCGCGAGGCACGGCGGGCCAGCGATGCGTCGATCGGGGAGATCTTGCTGGCCCGTGGCGCGATCAGCGACATTGACCTGATCTCGGCCTTGGCCGAGTGTCACGGCTACGGTCTGTCGGACCTTGCAAACCGCCCGCCCGATCCCACCCTCGGCCGCTATCTGCCCGCCGCGACAGCACTGGCGCTTGAGGTGGTCCCGACCGAACGGATCGGAAATATCCTGGTGCTGGCCACCTGCCGCCCCGACCGGGCCGAGGCGATCCGCGCCGCCTTGCCGTCCGGGATGCGCATGATCCTGACGCTGTCGCCGCGCGCCCAGATCACCATGGCGCAGATCGCGCTTTACGGCGAAACCCTTGCCCGGTTGGCCGAAGGGCAGGCCCCTCTCAACGACAGTTGCCGCGGTTGGCGTCCACGCGTCGCCGTGCGCAGCCTTGTGCTGTCGGCCCTGTCCCTTGCCGCGCTGGCGATCTTTCTGCCAGTGGCGGCGATCGGCCTTGTCTTCGGGCTTTCGCTGCTGATCTTCGGGGGGAACATGGCGCTGAAGGCCACGGCCTTTGCCTCGGCGTTGCGCCGCGACCGGCAAAAAGACGCCGGCGAGGACCAGCGCCCGACCCCGACCCTTTTGCGACCGCCGATGGTGACGCTGATCGCGCCACTGTATCAGGAGCGCGATATCGCCGCGACGCTGGTCAAACGGCTGGGCGAACTGGACTATCCGCCCGAACGGCTCGACGTGCTGCTGGCGGTCGAGGCCGATGACGCAACCACCCGCGCCGCGCTGGCCGCGACCCATCTGCCGCCCTGGATCAGGGTCATCACGGTGCCCGATGGGCAGCCGCGCACCAAACCGCGGGCGCTGAATTTCGCGCTGAACTTCGCCCGCGGCGACATCATCGGCATCTACGATGCCGAAGACCGCCCCGACCCCGACCAGATCACCCGCATCACCGAACGCTTCGCCAATCGCCCGCCCGAGGTGGCCTGTCTGCAAGGCAGGCTCGATTACTACAATGCGCGCCACAACGTCTTGTCGCGGCTGTTCGCCATCGAATACGCGAATTGGTTCCGCGTGCTGCTGCCCGGTGTGCAGCGACTGGGCCTTGTGGTGCCGTTGGGCGGCACGACGCTGTTTCTGCGCCACAAAGTGCTGGTCGAGGTGGGCGGCTGGGATGCCCATAACGTGACCGAGGATGCCGAACTGGGCCTGCGGCTCGCGCGGCGCGGCTACCGCACCGAGATCATCGACACCACCACCTTTGAGGAGGCGAACGCCGCCGTCTTGCCATGGATCCGCCAACGCGCCCGCTGGCAAAAGGGCTACCTGATGACGTGGGCCATGGCGATGCGCGCGCCGCGCGCACTGTGGCGCGATCTGGGGCCGGTGCGATTTGCCGCCCTTCAGGTTCAGATGCTCTTTGCGGTGGCCGGGTTTCTTGTCGCGCCGCTTTTGTGGTCACTGATGGTCAAGCCCTTCGGGGTCGCCCATCCGCTGGATGCGCTGGTCGGGCCGATGGGCTACGGGATCATGGCAACGGCCTTTGTGGGCAGCATCGTCTTGTCGGTCGCGCTGTCGATCCACGCCACACGGGCGGCGCATCTGCGCCATCTCAGGCCATGGATCATGTTGTCGGAACTCTATTTCCTGCTGGCCACGATCTCGGCGGCGCGGGCGGCGGCCGAAATGCTGATGCGTCCCTTTTGGTGGGCCAAGACCACCCATGGGGGCTTTGGCGGGGTCGCAAGCGACCCGGCCGCGGATGCTGCGGTCAGGCCTGAACCTTCTGCGCCTCTTCCTTGAGGCGAACCACGAAGGCGATGGACAGGTGATCCTTCAGCGCTTGTGCCGCGCGCGCGCCATCGCGGGCGGCGATGGCCTCCACGATCTCGGCATGCTCGGCCAGCGCCTTTTCCCCCCGACCCTGCGCCGCCAAGGAGGTGCGTGCCATCAGCGCCATAGAACGGTAGACCAGATCCAGCTGCTGCACGAGGAACCGGTTGTGACTGGCCAGATGGATCTGGTGGTGAAACCGCCGGTTGGCGCGCGCCAGCGCCTGCGGATCGTTCAACAGCGCGCGATCAGCCTCGACCATGCCACGCAGAACTTCGACCTCTTCCACCGCCGCGTGCTGCGCGGCCAGCCGCGCGGCCAGCCCTTCGAGCTCCTGCCGAACGGCGTAAAGCTCGGCCATCTGCGCATGATCGAGAGAGGCCACAATCAAGGACCGGCCGTCGCGTGTCAGCAGGCTTTGCGTCTCAAGCCGCTGCAGCGCCTCGCGGATCGGCGTGCGACTGACCCCGAAGCGGTCGGCCAGTTCCGATTCCACCAACCGGTCGCCCGGTCGATACACCCCCTGATCGATGGCATCGAGGATCAGGGCATAGGCATCCTTGTGCGGATCGGGCGCGGGTCGCATGGCCATCGGGTGCGGTATCCTTTCGTATGCCGCAAAACGCTAGGCGGTGCCGCGGCCTCTGTCCAGACTTGCGGCGCAGGGCGCGGCATCCTAGGCCTTGGGTCATGACGCGCGCGCCCCTTTCCCCCGACTTCGCCCCCGAGTTTTCCCATGTCGAGACCTGGGTCTTCGACCTCGACAACACGCTTTACCCGCCAGAGACGCGGCTGTTCGATCAGATCAACACCCGCATGACCGATTGGGTGATGCGGGTTGCAGGCGTGGAGCGCGCGGCGGCCGACCAGTTGCGCCACCGCTACTGGCGTGACCATGGCACCACACTGGCAGGCCTGATGCGCTATCACGACATCGACCCGGCCCCTTATTTGGAGGAGGTGCACGAGATAGATTTCTCCGTCCTGTCGCCCGACCCCGCGCTTGCCGCGGCCATCGCCGGGCTGCCGGGACGTAAGATCGTCTACACAAACGGCACCCGTCCCTATGCCGAGCGTGTGATCGCCCATCGTGGTCTCGCCGACCTGTTCGACGCGGTCTACGGGGTGGAACACGCAGGCCTGATCCCCAAGCCCGAGCGCGCGGCCTTTGAGGCGGTGTTTGCCGCCGACGGGCTGACGCATGCCCGCGCCGCGATGTTCGAGGATGATCCGCGCAACCTTGCCGTGCCCTTTGCCATGGGTCTGCGCACCGTGCTGGTCGCCCCCGAACCCGAGCCCGCGGATTTCATCGAACACCACACCGACGATCTGGCGGGCTTTCTGGCCCGGCTGGTCTAGCCCCCGAAAATTCGTACGAATTTTCGGACTCCAAGATTTTTCGTACGAAAAATCTGCTTGGGACAGCCTGTCGCGTCGCAGGCCCCCGTGACGCACCCTACATTCATCTCATGAGCCAAATCATGCGCACAGACATCTTCATTTCCGGCGGCGGTGTCGCGGGGTTGACCGCCGCTGCCGCCTTCGGACAGGCGGGGTTCTCCGTCATCTGCGCTGACCCTGCGCCGCCGATCACCGATGCCGCGACCGAAGGGGCCGACCTGCGCACCACGGCCTTCTTGCAACCCTCGCGGCAATTTCTCGAGCGTGTGGGCCTGTGGGATCGGCTGGCACCCCATGCCATGCCGCTCCAGATCATGCGCATCGTCGATGCAGGCGGGGAGGTTTCCGAGCCTCGCGTCGCCCATGACTTCAATGCCGCCGACATCTCGGATCTGCCCTTTGGCTGGAACCTGCCCAACTGGCTTTTGCGGCGCGAAATCGTGGCGCATCTGGCGACCCTGCCCAATGTCGATTTCCGCCCCGGCACCGCCACGGCGCAGGTCATGACCCGCGAGGCCGAGGGCCGCGTGACCCTCAGCGACGGCAGCCGCATCACCGCGAAATTGGTGATCGGCGCCGATGGCCGCACCAGCCCCGTCCGCGAGGCGGCGGGGATCAGCGTGACGACCATGCGCTACGGGCAAAAAGCGCTGGCTTTCGCCGTGACCCACCCGATCCCGCATGAGAATGTCTCGACCGAGATCCACCGCTCGGGCGGGCCCTTCACGCTGGTGCCCCTGCCCGACCACGACGGGCGCCCGTGTTCCGCCGTGGTCTGGATGGAACGCGGCCCCGAGGCGCAGCGGCTGGCCGCCCTGCCCGAGGCAGAGTTCAATGCCGAGATGACGGAACGCTCCGCCCATCTGTTCGGACCTCTCACGCTTGTGACGCGCCGCACGCTCTGGCCGATCATCAGCCAGATCGCCACGCGGATGGAGGCCGAGCGCGTGGCGCTGGTGGCCGAGGCCGCCCATGTCGTGCCGCCCATTGGCGCGCAGGGGCTGAACATGAGCCTCAAGGACCTGCGCGTGCTGCTGGATCTGGTGGAGGCAAACCGGGTGGACCCCGGCGCGCGAGACCTGCTGCGCCGCTACCACCGCGCCCGGCATGCCGAGGTTCTTGCCCGCGTGACCGGGGTGGATGCGCTCAACCGCGCGTCGATGGCCGAGGCACAAGGCTTGCGCGACCTGCGGATGCGGGCCTTGAACGCGATCTATTCGGTCACGCCCGTGCGCCGCGTGATGATGCGGGCGGGGCTGGGCGCGACGGGCTGAGGGATCAGCCCAGCGGGCCGGGGCGGCGTTCCTCGGACAAAAGCACGTTGGCCTCCACCTGCCCCACGCCCGGCAGGGTCATGATCCGGCGACGCAGCACACGTTCGAAATCGGGCAGGTCGCGGGCGACGACGCGCAGGCGGAAATCGTAGAGGCCAAGCACATGTTCGACCGTCTGCACCTCGGGGATGGCGGCGACCGCGCGTTCGAAATCCTGCAGGCTGACGCGGCCCTTGAGCGCCAGTTTCACGCCCAGAAACACCGTCACGCCAAAGCCGAGCGCCTCGAGGTCGAGATCCAGACGACGCGCACAAAGCACACCCGCCTCGCTCAAGCGCTTGATGCGCCGCCAGCAGGCCGGCTGCGACAGACCCACGCGGCGGCCCAGTTCCGAGGCCTTCAACGTCGCATCGTGCTGTAGCGCGCGCAAAATGGCGCGGTCGGCGGCGTCGAGGTCGATCACACCGCTCACAGGGGCACCGTCTGCTGGTTCTTGACGGTTGCCACATGCATCAAGGCCTCGATATCGGCGATATGCGGCAGGGTCAGGATGCGGTCGCGGTAGATCTCCTGATAATGAGACATCGACCGCGCGATGACCGCAAGGCGCGCATCTACCCGGCCAAGGAATGTCTGGATTTCAATGACTTCCGGGACGTCGCGGGCGGCGGACAGGAATTCGTCGAAGGCGCGCGGGTTGGTCTTGTCCAGCGTGATGCGCAAGGACACCTCGACCGTGTAGCCCAGCGCAGGCCAGTGGATCGCGTAACCTTGACCGCGCAGCACGCCCTGCGTCTGCAAGCGATCCAACCGTTTGTAGCATGTGGCAAGCGGCATGCCTACGGCTTGCGCCAGGGCGGTGACGGGTTGAGCCGGGTCGGACTGGAGGTGGCGCAGCAAGCGCCTGTCGCTGTCGTCGAGCATGCATATTTCCAGAAAGATGAATAAGACGCATGATTTTCTATCATTAAGGTGTTCTTTTGGCAATTGCGATGCAGCAGACCCGAGAAAGAGCGGGCAGTTTGCGCGTCAGAGACGACTCACGCCAGACGAGGAGAGAGACATGCGCGTTTACTATGACCGCGATTGCGATGTGAACCTGATCAAGGACAAGAAGGTCGCCATTCTGGGCTATGGCAGCCAGGGCCATGCCCATGCGCTGAACCTGCGCGACAGCGGCGCCAAGAACGTGGTCGTGGCGCTGCGGCCCGGTTCGGCCAGCGCCGCCAAGGCCGAGGGCGAGGGCCTGAAGGTCATGGGGATTGCCGAGGCCGCCGCCTGGTGCGACCTGATCATGTTCACCATGCCCGACGAATTGCAGGCCGACACCTACCGCAAATACGTGCATGACAACCTGCGCGACGGGGCAGCCATTGCCTTTGCCCACGGCTTGAACGTGCATTTCGGCCTGATCGAGCCCAAGGCGGGCGTTGATGTCATCATGATGGCGCCCAAAGGCCCCGGCCACACCGTGCGCGGCGAATACACCAAAGGCGGCGGCGTGCCCTGCCTTGTGGCGGTGCACAATGATGCGAGCGGCAAGGCGCTGGAGATCGGGCTGTCCTATTGCTCGGCCATCGGCGGCGGGCGGTCTGGCATCATCGAGACCAACTTCAAGGAAGAATGCGAGACCGACCTTTTCGGCGAACAGGCGGTTCTGTGCGGCGGTCTGGTGGAACTGATCCGCATGGGCTTCGAGACGCTGGTGGAAGCCGGCTACGCGCCCGAGATGGCCTATTTCGAATGCCTGCACGAGGTGAAGCTGATCGTCGACCTGATCTATGAGGGCGGCATCGCCAACATGAACTACTCGATCTCGAACACTGCCGAGTATGGCGAATATGTCTCGGGCCCGCGCATCCTGCCCTACGATGAGACCAAGGCGCGGATGAAGGCCGTGCTGGAAGACATCCAGCAGGGCCGGTTCGTGCGCGACTGGATGGCCGAATGCTCCGTCGGCCAGCCGTCGTTCAAGGCGATCCGCCGCAACAATGACGCGCACCAGATCGAACAGGTCGGCGCGACGCTACGCGGCATGATGCCCTGGATCACCGCCGGCAAGATGGTCGACAAGTCCAAGAACTGACGCTTTCACCGAGGTGAAGGCCGAACGGCCCCGGGGAGGAGGACCCCGGGGCCGTTTTTCATGGTCAGCAGGGACGCGCCAGCACCAGAACCCAGGTCTCGCCGCTGCCTGCGAAGCCGAATTGTGTCACTTCCGGATTGAGGATGTTGGCGCGTTGCTGGGGGTTGGTCATCCATTGACCGATGGTCGAGCGGATATCGGACGTACCATTTGCCACGTTCTCGACCGAGGCGCAGGCGCTGTAGCCCGCGCGCTGCAAGCGGTCGGCCAGCGCCGTCCCGCTCGCCCCGATCTGACCCCGCCGGTTGGCATCGCCAAGATCGGCGGCCTGAACTTCGGCTGCCGCCTGAAGCTCGGGCGAATGGAGGAGCGGCCGGATGATGCCGCCGCCTGCCCGCTGAAACGACAGTTGTGTGCCCGCCGAGGCGAGATCGACGGTTCCGCCCGCCGAGATACGTTCCGTGCCCGCCCGTGGGGCACATGCGGCCAGGATCGACATCAGGACAAGCGCAAGAATACGGGGGGTCATGGGGGTGCCTCTGGTCTGCTCTTGTGTCGTTTTACACAGGATGAAGGGCGGCGAGGCGCCATACAAGAGGTGATTGTCCGGCGCTGGTCGCAGCATGGACAGCCTGTGGATGGAATTGTGGGTAAAGAAGAAAAAGGAAATCCATGAGGCCAATACCGGGTTTCAGGCCAATATTTTATCTGAAATGTGCTACTCAGCCCGCGCCAAATCTTCGGCAAGACGCCGCTGATCGGCCAGCACAGAGGGCAGATCGAGCGTGGTGATCCGCCCATCCGCGACCACACGGCGCCCCTCCACGATCAGATCGCGGATCTGGGTCGGCCCGGCCAGCAGCAGCGCGGCAGGGTCCCACGACCCGGCAGACGTGACCCCGCCGACATCCCAGATCGCCAGATCTGCGCGGTAGCCGGGCACGATCTGCCCGATCTCGGCCCCGCGTCCAAGCACTTCGGCGCCGCCCCGTGTGGCGATCCGCAACGCTTCGCGCGGGGACATGGCGCCGGGGCCGGAGGCGACGCGCTGCAGCAACATCGCCATCCGCGCCTCGGCAACCAGATTGCCCGCATCGTTCGAGGCCGAGCCGTCGACGCCCAACCCCACCGGCACGCCTGCGTCCCGCATCGCCCGCACAGGGGCTATCCCCGAGGCAAGCCGGCAATTGGAACAGGGGCAATGCGCCACCCCGGTGCGGGTGCGCGCGAACAAGGCGATTTCGGATTGGTCCAGCTTGACGCAATGGGCATGCCAGACATCCGGGCCGGTCCAGCCCAGATCCTCCGCATATTGACCCGGACGGCAGCCGAATTTTTCCAAGGAATAAGCGATATCCTCGTCATTCTCGGCCAGATGCGTGTGCAGCATGACACCCTTGTCGCGCGCCAGAAGCGCCGCGTCGCGCATCAACTCACGGCTGACGGAAAAGGGCGAACAGGGTGCCACAGCCACGCGGATCATCGCCTGCGGGCGCGGATCGTGAAAGGCGTCGATCACCCGCAGGCAATCGCTCAGGATCGCCGCCTCATCCTCGACCAGGCTGTCGGGCGGCAGCCCGCCCTTGGACTGGCCGATCGACATCGCCCCGCGCGTCGCATGCAGGCGCAGCCCGATCTGATCGGCAGCCTCGATCGTGTCATCAAGCCGCGACCCGTTGGGATAGAGATAGAGGTGATCGGACGACATCGTGCAGCCCGACAGTGCAAGTTCCGCCAGCCCTGTCAGGGCCGACACCCGGATATGTTCGGGCGTGAACCGCGCCCAGATCGGGTAAAGCGTGGTCAGCCAGCCGAACAGTGCTGCGTCCTGCGCGCCCGGAACCGCGCGGGTCAGGGTCTGGTAGAGATGGTGATGGGTGTTCACCAGCCCCGGCGTCACCACGCAGCCCGCGCAGTCGAGCACCTCACCCGAGGTTGCAAGCCCTTGACCCACCGCCACAATCGCCCCGTCGCGGATCAAGATGTCAGCGTCTGCAAGCTCGGCGCCCGCGTCGTCCATCGTGACGACCGCGCGTGCCTTGCGCAACAGCAGCTCACGCATCAGGCACGTGTTTCAAGACCGACAATGCAGCCGCATGGATCTGCGCATTGGCCGCCGCCAGCGCCCGCCCGCCCGCATGCACTGGGCCGCCCCGCCAGTCGGTGACGATACCGCCCGCGGCCTCGATGACCGCGATGGGGGCGCAGATGTCGTAGGCGGCAAGGCCCGCCTCGATCACCAGATCGACCTGCCCCGCCGCGACCAGAGCATAGGCGTAGCAATCCATGCCGTAGCGCGTCAGCCGCACCCGGTCGCGCACCGCCTCGAACCCGGCACGCTCGGGCGCGGTGCCGACCTCGGGGAAGGTGGAAAACAGGGTCGCATCAGTCAGTTGGGCGGTGCCGCGCGTGGACAGTGCCACCGTTGCGCGCGGTCCCGCGACCTGCGCACGACCGAACCCGCCTTCGAAGCGTTCGCCGATATGGGGCTGGTCGATCAGGCCATAGATCGGCCCGGTGGCATCGCAGAGCGCAATCAGCACGCCCCATGTCGGCGTGCCGGACATGAAGGCGCGGGTGCCGTCGATCGGGTCGATCACCCAAGTAAGGCCCGTGGTACCGGGCTTCGCACCCTCTTCTTCGCCCAAGATGGCGTCGTCGGGCCGCAAGTGCGCCAAAACCGCACGCATCGCGGCCTCCGACGCGCGGTCGGCCTCGGTCACGGGGTCGAAACGGCCAACACCCTTGTCATCCGTGACAAGGCTCGCACTGCGGAAAAAGGGAAGGATCACGCTCCGCGCGGCATCCGCCATCGCATGGGCGCAAGCGACCAGCGCATCGGCGGGCAGATCGGCGGAGCCGCCGGACAGGGGGTCGCGCATGGCGGGCCTCGTGGCTAATGCGGGTCTGGGCCGCATCGCCCGAGGTGGCACGAACCCCTGTCCGGGGTCAAGCGGTGGCCCCGGTCAGGCCGCCGCGTCCGACAGCACGCGCGCCAGTTCGAACAGGCGGCGGCGCTGGTTTTCGGGGATCGCATAGTAGGAGCGCACCAGTTCCAGCGCCTCCTTGTCGGCGAGGATGTCGCCAGGCAGCCCGTGCGAGGCCTCGGCGATCTGCGCCTCATCTTCGGCACCGGTCATGCCCTCGAAGAAATAGGCGACCGGCACGGCCAGCGCCTCGGCGATGTCCCACAAGCGCGAGGCGCTGATGCGGTTCATCCCGGTTTCGTATTTCTGAATTTGCTGAAACTTGATGCCGACCTTTTCGGCCAGTTGCTGCTGGGTCATTCCGACCATCCAGCGGCGATGCCGAACGCGTTTTCCGACGTGGACGTCTACCGGGTGCTTCACGAGCCCCTCCTTTGCTAGCCAAAACAGGTTTCGCCGCCCGCGCCGGTCATCACGGGAAGCTCGCGCCACAGATTTCCCGCAGCGCGCAACAGATAGCGCGACCTCGAACGGGATCAATCCTTTGGAGAGTTCAGGCGACCACACTCATCTTAGAAGGCAGCAGCCCCGCCAAAGGACAGGCCCGGCGCGAGTTCACGTCACCCTAGTCGCCTTTAGCGTGTCCCACAACAGGGCGTTTGCGCACAGGCAGTCTGGTGGCGCGCCCTCAAGATCGCTAGGTTCTTGCGACCAGACAGGAGGATCGTATGCAGGCCTTTCGCGTGACGGAACCAGGACAGGACCCGCGACTGACACAGATCGACCGGACCGAGCCCGGGCCGGGGCAGATCCGCGTCAAGATCGCGGCCTGCGGCCTGAATTTCGCCGACCTGCTGATGATCAAGGGGCAGTATCAAGACACCCCCGCGGCGCCCTTCACGCTGGGGATGGAGGTGGCGGGCGTGGTGGAGGCGCTTGGGCCGGGCGTCACCACCTTGGCGCCGGGAACGCGAGTGGCGGTTTTCGCGGGCCATGGCGGGTTGGCCGAATACGGCGTCTTCGAGGCCGCGCGCGCGCTGCCCATTCCCGACGCGATGCCCTTTGCCGAGGCGGCGGGATTTCTGGTCGCCTATGGCACGTCCCATCTGGCGCTGACCCATCGCGCCGCGCTCAAGCCCGGCGAAAGGTTGCTGGTTCTGGGGGCGGCCGGCGGCGTGGGGCTGACGGCGGTGGAGCTTGGCGCCATCCTCGGGGCGGAGGTGATCGCTGTCGCGCGCGGGGCGGACAAGCTTGCGGTGGCGCAGGCCGCAGGCGCGCGGCACGTCATCGACAGCGACACCGCCGATCTGAGGGGCGCACTCAAGGCGCTTGGCGGGGTCGATGTGGTCTATGACGCGGTCGGCGGCGCGGGCTTCGACGCGGCCTTGCGCGCAACCCGGCCGGACGGGCGCATCCTGTCCATCGGCTTTGCCAGCGGTGAGGTGCCGCAGATCGCGGCCAACCTGCTTTTGGTCAAGAACATCAGCGTGATGGGGTTCTACTGGGGTGGCTATCTGCGCTTTGCCCCCGAGCTTCTGACCACCTCTCTGGCCGCGCTGCTGGCGCTGTACGAACAAGGCCGCATCAAGCCGCACGTCAGCGCAACCTACCCGCTTGCTCAAGCCGCCGAGGCGCTGGACCTGCTGCGCAGCCGCAAGAGCACCGGCAAGGTCGTCGTGACGCTTTAGGCCACCGCGACGGAAAAGGCAGGCCAGTTGCCTGCGATTTGTGGCAAATCTGCCTTTTTCATGCCCGATCCCTGCCCGATCCGCCCCGCACTCCGGCCCTGTTTCGGAACTAGAAACAATGCGTTGAGGGTGTCCCTCGCAGCGACCGCTCAAGCCGGAAACAGGCGCGGGTGCGAGGGCAAGAACGCAGGAAAGGCCGCCGGACATCCGGCGGACAGGCAAGATGCCGAACGGTTATCTGGTCAGCCTTGGCGCCAACGGGGCGCTTGACGACGGGGATGTGATCTCCGGCGCGCTGATCACGTTTACCACATCCAGCACGCTCGGCGCAGGCTCCTGGTCCTGGAGCGGCACCTGGAGCAGCAGCACCTTCACCAATGCGCAAGAACCGGGCGTCTATTACCTCGCCACGGACGGAAACGTCTATTTCGTGCCGGATTTCGGGCCGGTCGCCACGCTGACCACGGCCGCGACGATCACAACGCCGGTCTATGAACCCGGCGACGGGGTGATCGAAGGAACCGACAGCGGCGACCTGATCGACGGCAGCTATGCGGATGATGGCGGCGATGCGGTCAGCACGGGCGCCGACACGGTCCGCGGGTTTGACGGCGATGATACGATCTCGGCGGGCGGCGGCAATGACCTGATCTTCGGCGATGGCGGCGACGATTCGATCCTGGGCGGGGACGGCGCCGACACGATCTGGGGCGACACCGGCACGTCAGCCGCCCCGGTCACGGGCGTGCTGCGCTGGAACACGGCGCAAAACGACAATCAAGACGTATCGGGCGGCATCACCCTGACCAGCGGCCCGATCGACGCGACGGTCAGCTTCAGCAATCTCGGCAACAACAACCCGACCTATCTGATCGAGACGACAGACAGCGTCTATGTCGGCGCGGGAGAGCCCTTCGGCACCAATTCCTCGCTCTATCTCTTCGGCAATGGCGATGCCGCGACCTCGCGCACGGAAATCCGCTTCGACGCCAATGACCCCGCCTATGCGGGCGCGGTCGGGACTGTCAGCTTCCGCATCAATGATTTCGACTGGGGCAGCGGGAACCACCGCGACACGGTCACCATCCGCGCCTTCGACGCCAACGGGAATGCGATCAGCTACACCCTGACCTATGGCGCCAACGCCCCCACGACCGGCGCCAACCAGACGATCAGTTCCGCCAATATCGCCACCAGCCCCGCCGCACTGAACGGCTCGCTTCTGGTCCAGATCCCCGGCCCTGTCGACCGGATCGAGATCGACTATTCCAACGGGTTGAACGGCACACAGGCGATCTGGATCAGCGACATCGCCTTTACCGCCCTGCCCGCCGAAGCAGGCGACGACACCATCGACGGCGGCACCGGCAATGATCTGATCTATGGCGAGGGTGGGAACGACTCGATCCTCGGCGGGGGCGGCGCGGACACGGTCGAGGGTGGCGCGGGCAACGACACCATCCGCGGCGGCGATGGAAATGACCTGCTTGCGGGCGGCACGGGCGCGGACGTGATCTTCGGCGATGCCGGCAATGACACCATCATGGTCGGACAGGGCGACAGCGTCACCGGCGGTGATGGCGATGACCTCTTCATCCTGACCGACACCGGCGATGGCCCGGCCAACATGACCATCACCGGCGGCGAGGGTGGCGAGACACTGGGCGACGTGCTGGACCTGAACGGCCTGAACGCCGGGCCCGTCACCTATACCAGCACGACACCGGGCAATCTGGCGGGGTTCGTCACGCTTCTGGACGGGTCTGTCCTGACGTTTTCCGAGATCGAGGATGTGATCTGCTTCACCCCCGGCACCCGCATCCTGACGCCAGCGGGCGAACGCCCGATCGAGACGCTGCGCCCCGGCGATCTGGTCGTCACCCGCGACGACGGCCCGCAACCGATCCGCTGGATCGGCGCCCGGACGGGGCCGGGCACGGGCAAGAACGCGCCGATCCGCATCGCGGCCGGCGGCCCGTTCCACGCCACCCGTCCGCTGCTCGTGTCGCCGCAGCATCGCGTGTTGGTCCAAGGCTACCGCGCCCAACTGATCTGGGGTGAGGATGAGGTTCTGGTCGCCGCCCGCCATCTGGTCGATCACGACACGGTCCGCGTCGCGCCGCAGACGGCCGTGACCTACATTCACATGGTCTTTGACCGGCACCAGATCGTCTATGCCGAGGGCGCGGCGGTAGAGAGCCTGCATCTGGGGGACGAAGGGCTCAGGGCGCTCAGCCCCGCAGGCTGCGCCGATCTGTTTGCCACCTGCCCCGGTTTTCGCGCCGACCCCTGTGCTTTTGGCCCCACCGCGCGGGTTTGCGCCCGCAGCTATGAGGCGCGGCTGCTGGCAGCCTAAAGGCTGCGGAAACTCGACCGGGTCAGATCGACCAGCGCGTCAAGCGGGCGGCTTCGGTTCAGATCCGAGCGGTAGAGGTTGATCTTGATCTGCGGCAACGCGGGCAAGGCGCCGCCATGGGCCACGCGTTCCACATAAGGGGGCTCTGTCCCTTCGATGCAGGCATGCAGCGCCAGATCGGCGCTGACGGACGCCTCCACCGTGCGGATCGAATCAGATTCCACCGCCATTTCCCAAGGGATGCCAGCCCGGTCCAAGGCTGCCTGCACCGAATTGCGGAAAATGCAGGCATGCTCGAAGGCCAGACGCAGCGGGCGCTGCTTCCACATCTGCCCGCCCTCGGCCCCGACCCAGACCAGTGGCCGGATGATCAGCGTCTCGCCGCCCGCGTCGCAGTCGGCCTCGGTCGTCAAGATCGCGTCGACCTCGCCGCGGGCGAACATGCGCTTTAGCCGCGCGGTGTAGGAGGAGACCAACTGCACCTTGACCCTTGGGAAATCGGCCGCCAGCCGGTGCAACACGCGCGGGATCGACGGGTAGACGATGTCATGGGGCACCCCGAGCGTCAGTTCGCCCTCGTAGTCGGATGCGGTCAGGCGCGTCAGCACCTCGTCGTTCAGCTCCAGCATGCGACGCGCATAGCCCAACGTCTGCTCGCCCGCGCCGGTCAGGATCAGGCGGCGCGTCGAGCGGTCGAACAGGCCAACGCCCAGCATCTCCTCCAGCCGCTTGAGCTGCATCGACACAGCCGATTGCGTCAGGTTCAGATAGCCGCTTGCCTTGGTGACGCCCCCGGCATCGGCGACGGCGACAAAGGCACGAAGGGCAGTCAGGTCGAGGTTGCGCGGCACATCACACCATGTGATCTGAAACTGTGGATACATTCAGGTTCAAGATGCACAGGCCCGCCCGCATGGCAACTCCAGAAATCCAGTGACCGGGGCTGACAAGGCGACTGCACGCAAAGCGGCCACGCCGACATCCGCGCCACCAAGGGCAACATATGGCAGATATCCGCACGATGATTGGAAAAAACTATCGCATCGCAGACGGCGGAAAAAACGCAGCTTCCTTGAAATGCACGTCATCTTCGCCGATATTGCCGGGTAAGGATGGATCCGAAGGCGCAATGCTGCCGCGCGGATCCGGCCGCTTGTCTTCTTAGGAGGGATACATGGCAGACTATCAGACGATCCGGGCCGGCGTTTCTGGCGCCCGCGCAGTCGAGATCGATCAGGGCCTTCGCGCCCATATGAACAAGGTCTATGCCACCATGTCGGGTGGCATGCTGATCACGGCGGCCGCCGCATGGGCGATCGCCAACCTCGCAGTAACCGCTGACCCGACCGGCGCCACCGTGGCGCTGCGCGAAGGCCAGTACCTGACCGGCTTGGGCGAAGTGCTTTACACCACGCCGCTGCGCTGGGTGGTGATGTTTGCACCGCTGGCCTTCATCTTGTTCGGTTGGGGCGCGCTGATGAGCCGGGCCTCGGCTTCGGCGGTCAGCCTTGGCTTCTTCGTCTTCGCGGCCGTCATGGGCGTGTCGATGAGCTCGATCTTTCTTGTCTTCACGTCCTTCTCGATCGTGCAGACCTTCCTTGTGACCGCCGTCGCCTTCGGCGCGCTCAGCCTTTACGGCTACACCACCAAGCGCGACCTTTCGGGCATGGGCACCTTCTTGATGATGGGCGTGATCGGCCTGATCGTGGCCATGATCATCAACATCTTCCTGCAATCGCCGGCCATGATGTTCGCGATCTCGGCGATCGGTGTTCTGCTGTTCGCAGGTCTGACCGCCTTCTACACGCAAGACATCAAGTCGACCTATGTGGCGCATGCGGCACATGGCGATCAGGAGTGGCTCGACAAGGCCGCCATCGATGGCGCGCTGAGCCTCTACATCGCCTTCCTGAACATGTTCCAGTTCCTGCTGATGTTCATGGGTCAGCGCGAATAAGCGCGGCAGCAAGACCGATTACGAAGGGCCGGGAACCACCCCGGCCCTTTTGCTTTTGCGGCAACCGCCCTGCCCCAAGCCGACCGATCCGGCCCCGACTGCCACGTTCGGGGATTTGAGGTGTTGACTCGGACGGGCGCGCGGGTAAAAGGCGCAGTCTCAAGAGACATATCGCGGCGTGCCCGGCGCGCTGCCCCGACCGACCTGCAGGAGCCCGACCCATGGCGAAGCCGACCACCATCAAGATCCGCCTGAACTCGACCGCCGGGACGGGCCATTTCTACGTGACCAAGAAAAACGCCCGCACCATGACCGACAAGATGACCGTACGAAAGTACGATCCGGTGGTGCGCAAGCATGTCGAATACAAGGAAGGCAAGATCAAGTAATCCGCCTTTCATATCCGACCTGAGGGCCGCGCCGGGAACACCGACGCGGCCCTTTTTCGTTTTTCGCGTCTGTTCGACGCAACAGGAGGCCCCCACCATGGTCGACACGATCACCATACGGCCCACGACACAGCACGACCTCGGCGCCGTCGACGCGCTGCTCGCCGCCAGCTATCCCGCATTGCTCAAGCGCGACTATGCGCCTTCGGTGCTGGTCACGGCCCTGCCGCTGATCTCGCGGGCCAATCCGGCGCTGCTGCGCTCGGGCACCTATTTCATCGCCGAGGATGCCGAGGGGCAGGCCTTGGCAGCGGGCGGCTGGACACGCAGCGCCCCGCAAGGCGGCGTGGGCCTGCCCGAGATCGGGCATGTCCGCCATGTCGCGACCCACCCCAGCCACCTGCGCAAGGGACTGGCGCAGGCAATCGTGACGCGCGTTCTGGCCGATGCGTTGGCCGCAGGGGTGGAGCGGATGATCTGCCAATCGACGCAGACCGCCGTGCCCTTCTACAAGGCGATGGGCTTCCGCGTGCGCGGAGAGATCTTGATCGCGCTGCGCCCCGGCATCACCTTTCCCGCCGTGGAGATGGAGCGCGCGCTTTAGGCGCGGCACAGGGGGAAACCCCGGGGTTTCCCCTGCGACAAACGCGCGTTTTTCACCCCCTCAGACCTCGATCGTGACGCCGGGATCGGGGTCGAGCACCCGGACGCCCGGCAGCGCGGCCTTCATCGCATCCGCCGATTGCTCCAGCACCGGAAAGGTCTTGTAGTGATACGGGATCACGGTCTTGAAGCTGAAGAGCCTTGAGGCCGCATAGGCTGCGCGGCTCATGTTCATCGTGTAATGCCCGCCTGCGCACAAGATGCCGACGTCGGGCGCGTGGATATCGGCCCAGATCTTCATGTCGGCCATCACGTCGGTATCGCCCGAGACATAGACGCCCCGCCCGTCAGCCTCGATGATGTAGCCCGCTTCGGACCCGGCACAGAGCGGGCCGTCGGGCCCCGACAGAGACGACGAATGGGTGGCATTCACCATCGTGACGGACACGGACCCAAGCTGCACCGTGCCGCCCTTGTTGAACCCCGCCGTCTCGATCCCGTGCGCGCCCTTCAGGCACCCCACCAGCTCGACCATGCCGTAGACCGTCAGCCCGCGCTCCAGCGCCAGTTCGGGCACACCGCCCACATGATCGCCATGTCCATGCGTCAGCAAGATCGCCGTGGCGCCTTCGAACATCACCTCGCGCCGGTCTTGGGGGAACATCGGGTTGCCCTGTTCCCAAGGGTCGATCAGCAGCACCTGATCGCCGATCTCAAGGCGCACCCCCGCATGCCCCAACCATGTGTATTTCATGTCGCGTTTCCTTTGCATCCGGTCCATGTGGCCAATGCAGGATAGACAGCGACGCCCCGGCGGAAAAGACCCCTGCGCCCGCCACGCCCGAGATGCTTGCGGGCCGGGCGGCGCAGGGCTAAACCGCCCCCTGTCCGGCACCGCCCACCCACGAGGAGGCCCCACCGTCATGTCGATTGACCGCGCCACCGCCGCCAAGGTCGCCAAGCTTGCCCGTATCCGCGTGGAAGAGGCAGATCTGCCCGCGCTCGCAGATGAATTCAACGCGATCCTCGGCTTCATCGAGCAATTGCAGGAACTGAACGTCGATGACGTGGACCCGATGGTCAGCGTGACGCCGATGCGCCTGCCCCGCCGGACCGATGTGGTCTCTGACGGCAATCAGCAAGCCGCGGTTCTGGCCAATGCCCCCGACGCCCGCGAGGGCTTTTTCGCCGTTCCCAAGGTGGTGGAGTGAGCATGTCCGACCTGACGAAACTGACCATCGCCGGTGCCCGCGACGCGCTGCGCAAGGGCGAGGTGACGAGCGTAGAGCTGACCGAGGCCTGTCTGGCCGCGATCGACGCCGCGGACGCGCTTGGCGCTTTCGTCCACAAGACGCCCGAGATCGCGCTGGAGCGTGCCCGCGCCGCCGACACGCGGATCAAGGCAGGCGACGCGCCCGACATGTGCGGCATCCCGGTAGGCATCAAGGACCTGTTCTGCACCGAGGGCGTGCCGAGCCAGGCGGCATCGAAAATCCTCGAAGGCTTTCGCCCCGAATACGAATCCACCGTCTCGGGCCAGTTGCGCGACGCAGGTGCCGTGATGCTGGGCAAGCTGAACATGGACGAGTTCGCCATGGGGTCCAGCAACGAAACATCCGTTTACGGCAATGCCGTGAACCCGTGGCGCGCGGGCAATTCCGATGCGGCGCTGACGCCCGGCGGCTCCTCGGGCGGCTCCGCCGCCGCTGTCGCCGCCGACCTCTGCCTTGCAGCCACCGGCACGGACACCGGCGGTTCGATCCGCCAGCCCGCCGCCTTCACCGGCATCGTGGGGCTGAAACCCACCTATGGCCGCGCCTCGCGCTGGGGGATCGTCGCCTTTGCGTCCTCGCTCGATCAGGCAGGGCCGATGACCAAGACGGTGCGCGACGCGGCCATCATGGGCGCGGCGATGATGGGCCATGACCCCAAGGATTCGACCAGCGCCGAGTTGCCCGTGCCCGATTTCGAGGCGATGCTGACCGGCGACATCCGGGGCAAGGTGATCGGTATCCCCAAGGAATACCGCATGGACGGCATGCCCGCCGAGATCGAGGCGCTCTGGACCCGTGGCCGCGAGATGCTGGCCGACGCAGGTGCCGTGATCCGCGACATCAGCCTGCCGCACACGAAATACGCGCTACCGACCTATTATGTCATCGCACCGGCGGAGGCGTCGTCGAACCTGGCCCGCTATGACGGCGTCCGCTTCGGCTACCGCGCGAAACTGGCGCAGGGCGACGGCATCACCGAGCTCTACGAGAAAACCCGCGCCGAAGGCTTTGGACCCGAGGTGCGCCGCCGCGTCATGGTCGGCACCTATGTGCTGTCGGCGGGCTATTACGACGCCTATTACAACCGCGCCCGCAAGGTCCGCACACTCATCAAGCACGACTTCGAGACCGTGTTCAACGAGGGCGTCGACGCGATCCTGACGCCCGCGACACCCTCGGCCGCCTTTGCACTGGGCCAAAAATTCGACGATCCGGTGCAGATGTACCTCAACGACGTCTTCACCGTGACCGTGAACCTTGCCGGTCTGCCCGGTCTGGCCGTGCCCACGGGCCTTGATGCGCAGGGGCTGCCGCTGGGGCTGCAACTGATCGGCAAGCCTTGGGAAGAGGGCGAGTTGCTCAACATCGGCTATGCCTTGGAACAGGCAGCCGGATTTGTAGCGAAACCCGAAAAATGGTGGTAATGTCTCGAAAACGATAAACCTTCGAGGCAGTAAAATGGCAGGTTTTCCGAGGGGCGGCAGTGCCCTTATCCTTGTTGCGTGGGTCCTTGCGGCCTGTGGCGGTGGCGCGCCGCCCAATGATGTCGCGCAAGGTGTGGGCTTCAGCGACCTTCAATCCTTCCAGATGCGGCAGGCCGCGCTCCGGGGCACTTGGGTGCCGGTGCGCACGACGACGACCGTCACCTCTCCCATCGCGCCCGTCAGCGCAGCCCTGCCGCCTCGGCCTGCAGCCCCTCCGGCAGCCGCGGTGCCCCCTGTCGCCGTGGCCCGCGCGCCTGTCGCCACACAGGCCCCGATCCCGGCCGCAGCCCCCGCCCCGGCCCCAGAGGTCGCCAGCGTCGCGGCCGCCGCCATTGCCGCCCTTGACGCCAGCCCCCGACCGACCGCCTCCGCCCCGCAGGTGGCACTGGCCAGTGCACCCCCGCCGGAGAGCGTCGCCAACCCCGGGATCTCGGATGAACAGGAATTCGACGCGGTCGCAGGCCGCGAGACCATCGAAAGCGACGCCGCACGGCTTGCCCGGATGCAGGCCGAACGCGTGGTGATCGCGCCCACTGCCATTCCCGAACGGCCCGAGGGGCTTGGCCCCAACATCATCGATTACGCGCTGGCCACCTCGCATCCCGTGGGCGAGCGCCGCTACAACCGTCGCCCCATCTCCGAAGAAAGGCACCAACGCGCCTGCATCGCCTTCCGCTCCGCCGATCTGGCGCAGGAATGGTTCTTGCAAAACGGCGGGCCGGGCCGCGACCGGCAGGGGCTCGACCCCGACGGCGATGGCTATGCCTGCGGCTGGAACCCCGGCATGTTCCGGTCGGCTGCGGCGGCCGCGCGGAATTGAGCCTCTCGCCCAATTTCGGGCCGCGCCGCGACGGGCTGCGGCCCGAGCTTGTTGTATTGCACTACACGGCCATGCCCGATTGCGACGCGGCACTGCGCGTCTTGTGCACGCCTGAGCGCGAGGTTTCGGCCCATTACCTGATCCGCCGCGACGGGCGGGTGGTGGCGCTGGTCGACGAGGCAATGCGGGCATGGCATGCGGGTGCGGGCACATGGCGGGGGCATGGCGACGTCAATTCCCGCTCCATCGGGATAGAGCTGGACAATGATGGCGGCTCGCCCTTCGCAGCACCGCTGATGGACGCGCTGGAGGGGCTTTTGCCCGGTATCCTGTCGCGCTGGTCCATCCCGCCCCATGGCGTGATCGGCCATTCCTGCATGGCGCCCGGCCGCAAGATCGACCCCGGCCCGCGCTTTGACTGGTGCAGGCTGGCGCGCGCGGGGCTGGCGCTCTGGCCCGAAGGCAAGGGCGAGGCCCCGGTTGACGCCGAGCGTTTCCGCACCGAGGCACAGGCTTATGGCTTTCCCGATGTCGCGGACGATCTGCTGCTGGCCGCCGTCCGCCTGCGCTTCCGCCCTCGCGTAACCGGGCCGCTGGATGGCCGCGATTGCGGGGTCATGGCCGAGATGGCGGCGCGCATCAGCGCTTGAACCGCAGCGCGCACAGGCGTAGCAGGCACGGGCGCGGAGGGCTGGATGACCGCGGGCGGGCAACCGTTCGAGGAAAGTCCGGACTCCCCTAAGCCACGGTGCCGGGTAACGCCCGGGCGGAGCGATCCGACGGAAAGCGCCACAGAAAACAGACCGCCGCGGCCTTCGGGGCGCGGTAAGGGTGAAACGGTGGGGTAAGAGCCCACCGCGCGACTGGCAACAGGAGCGGCACGGCAAGCCCCACCGGGAGCAATGCCGAATAGGGATACCGCGGGGGCAACCCCGGGGCTTGGCTTCGGCCCCAGGTATCCGGGTTGGCAGCTTGAGGCGCAGAGGCAACCCTGCGTCCAGAGGAATGGTCATCCAGAGGGGGCAACCCCTTGGACAGAATCCGGCTTACAGGCCCTCCGCGCAAATTCGGGGCTTGGCCGCAGACGCCAAAGGCCTGCTTGACCGCTGGTTCAGTGATTGTCGTGCGGAACGCGCGCTCAGGGATTATCCCGCGGAGCGCGCGCTCAATGATTGTCCCGCGGCAGGTCCTTGGCGATGCGCTGATAGGCCGTCGCCAGTTCCAGACAGCCACCTCGCGCCAGTTGACCCACATGAGTGCGGTAGATCTCCTGCCAAGGCGTCTGGTGCACGATCTGGGGCGGTTGCCACGCATCGCGCCGCGCCTGCCAATCCTCGGGCGAGACCACCGCATCGAGCCTGCCCGCGTTCAGATCGAGCCGCACACGGTCGCCCGTCTGCAGCAGCGCAAGACCGCCCCCCACCACCGCCTCGGGCGAGGCGTTGAGGATCGAGGGGCTTTCCGACGTGCCCGATTGCCGCCCGTCGCCGACCGTCGGCAGGTGGCGGATGCCCGCGCGCACCAGATGGTCGGGCGGCTGCATGTTCACCACCTCGGCGGAACCCGGATAGCCGACGCAGCCCACACCTCGGATGAACAAGATCGTCGTCTCGTCGATGCCAAGGGCGGGATCGTTGATCCGGTCGTGGTAATCCTCGGGCCCTTCAAAGACCACGGCGCGGCCTTCGAAGACACCATCCTTGAGGAACCGCGCCCGGAAATCAGCTGAAATGACACTGGTTTTCATCAAGGCGCTGTCGAACAGGTTGCCCGTCAGCACCGCGAAGCCCGCCTTTTCGCGCATCGGGCGCTCGACGGGGCGGATCACATCGGGGTCCACGCTGCGCGCCGCCCCCAGCGCGTCGGCCAAGGGCTTGCCGCTGGCCGTCATCACGCTGCCATCCAGATGCCCTGCCGCCAGCAATTCACCCATCACGGCCGGCACGCCACCTGCGCGGAAAAAGCTCTCGCCCAGATATTCACCGGCTGGCTGCATGTTCACGAGCAAAGGCAGGTCCAGCCCATGCACCTGCCAATCCGTCACGTCCAGGTCCACCCCGGCATGCCGCGCGATGGCGGCCAGATGTGGCGGCGCGTTGGTCGATCCGCCGATGGCGGTGTTGACCTTGATCGCGTTCAGAAACGCCGCGCGGGTCAGGATGTCGGAGGGTTTCAGATCCGCCTCGACCATCTCCACGATCCGTCGCCCCGTGAGATAGGCCATCTCCATCCGCTCGCGGAAGGGCGCGGGGATGGCGGCGGCCCCGGGCAGGGTCATGCCCAAGGCCTCGGCCAGCGCATTCATGGTCGAGGCCGTGCCCATCGTGTTGCAATGCCCCAGCGACGGCGAGGAGGCGCAGGCGCGCGCCATGAATTCCTCGTAGCCGATCTTGCCCTCGGCCATCAGCCGGCGGCTTTCCCAGATGATCGTGCCCGACCCGGCGCGCTTGCCCTGCCACCAGCCATCCAGCATCGGCCCGCCGTTCAGCGCGATGGCGGGTAGGTCGACCGTGGCCGCCCCCATCAGCATGGCCGGCGTGGTCTTGTCGCAGCCGGTGGTCAGCACCACGCCGTCGATCGGGTAGCCATGCAGCACCTCGACAAGGCTCAGGTATTGCAGGTTGCGATCCAGCGCCGCCGTGGGCCGCTTGCCGGTTTCCTGAATCGGATGGACCGGGAATTCCATCGGGATGCCGCCCGCATCACGGATGCCCGCCTTGATGCGGTCCATCAAGAAGACATGGATCTTGTTGCACGGCACCAGATCGCTGCCCGTCTGCGCGATACCGATGATCGGCTTTTCCGCCTGCAATTCCCCTTGGGTGAAAGCCTGGTTCTGGTAGCGTTCCAGATAGAGGGCCGTCATCCCGGGGTTGTTGGGATTGTCGAACCATTCCTGGCTGCGATAACGGCGGTTCGCGCGGGTGTTGGACATGGCATGTTCCATATAGTGAAACCTTTGGCCGCATAGTGGAACGACCTGCGCCAGTGGTAGCGGAGGAAGCCACGCCCCCACAACCCCTTTGCCAAGAGCCGCCCGCGCGCCTCAGATCAGCGGCAGCGCCTGTCGCACCAGCACGTCCAGTTCGTCCTCTTGCGTCTTGGCCTTGGCCTTGAGATCCGCCCGCATTTCGGGGCCCCAGTAATCCTTGAGATGGGCGGCCACCCGCTCGGCCTGATCTGGGCCGGGCTGGCTGTGGAAGAAGATGGCGATCTGGTTGGCCATGCGGATCAGCTTGTCAGGCGACGACATCGACGGCTCCCTCGTTGATCCTGCGGGCGTGGGTGAAGACCTCGATCCGGCCGCCACGCGCCAGCGCCGCGACCGTCAGCCTGGCCGCATCTGCCACGCGCAGCGCCTGCGCGGTGGGGGCGGAGACGGCGATCAGGATCGCGCACCCCGCCAACACCGTCTTTTGCACCATCTCGACCGATACACGGCTGGTGATCACGACGGCGCCACAGGCAGGGTCGATCTCTGCCCGCAGCGCCGCCCCGATGAGCTTGTCGAGCGCATTGTGCCGCCCGACATCCTCTCGTGCCAGCACGATACCCTGACCAGGCATGAAAAAGCCAGCCGCATGAACCGCCTGTGTCAGGTCATGCAAAGGCTGATGGGCGCGCAGCGCCTCGCCGGCGCCCGCCGCGTCGTCAGCGGCAAGCGACAGGTCGGCCGACACGGGCCGCAGATCGCGCAGCGCCTGCTCGAGGCTGTCGATGCCGCAAAGCCCGCAGCCGACCGGCCCCATCATCGCGCGTCGTCGCGCGCCCAAAGCCGCCGCTGCCTCCTCCTCGATCCAAAGTCGCGCCTCGATCCCTTGCGCGACCTCGATGATCTCGATCCCCTCGATCTGCGATGGGGTCGCATACCCTTCGGTGAAGGCAAAACCCGTTGCAAAATCCTCAAGATCGGACGGCGTGCACATCATCACGGCCTGCGTCGAGCCGTTGCAGGTGATGGCCACCGGCACTTCCTCGGGCAGCGAGCGGGCAATGGCGCGCGCGCCATCGGGGCCAAGCGCCCTGGCGGATATGGACCGGCTCGCCCTCATTCGGCCGCCGGCAAGATGCGACGCGCGGCCGCCGCCTGCGCCTCATAGTCACGCTGCCACTCGGTCGGCCCGTTCGACAGCCCGACCTGCACCGCCGTCACCTTGTATTCAGGGCAATTCGTGGCCCAGTCGGAATGATCGGTCGTGATGACGTTGGCCTGTGTCGTGGGATGATGAAAGGTCGTGTAGACCACGCCGGGGCTGACCCTGTCGGTCAGATGCGCCCGCAGGCTGGTCTCGCCCGACCGGCTTGCCAGCTTCACCCAATCGCCCGCCTTCACGCCGCGCACCTCGGCATCATGGGGATGGATCTCCAGCACATCCTCGGCATGCCAGACGGTATTCGCCGTCCGCCGCGTCTGCGCGCCCACGTTGTATTGCGACAAGATGCGCCCCGTGGTCAGCAAAAGCGGAAACCGCGGCCCGGTCCGTTCCTCGGTTGCGACATATTCCGTGACGATGAACCGCCCGCGGCCCCGCACGAAGCCATCGACATGCATGATCGGCGTGCCCTCGGGCGCGGCGTCATTGCAGGGCCATTGCACCGACCCCTTTTCCTCCAGCAGTGCATAATCGACATGGGCGAAGCCGGGGGTCGTGGCCGCGATCTCTTCCATGATCTGCGCGGCGTGGGTGTAGCGCCACAAGGGCCGCCCCTCGGCCTCCAGCATCGCATTGGCCAGCAGCTGCGTGATCTCCCAATCCGCGTAGCCGTTGCGCGGCGCCATCACCTTGCGCACCCGGTTGATGCGGCGTTCGGCGTTGGTGAAGGTCCCGTCCTTTTCCAGAAATGTCGACCCGGGCAAGAAGACATGCGCGTAATTCGCCGTCTCGTTCAGGAACAGATCATGGACGATGACACAGTCCATCGCCGCCAGCCCCGCCGAGACATGCCGCGTGTCGGGATCGGATTGCAAGATATCCTCGCCCTGACAGTAGAGCCCCTTGAACTGGCCCGAGACGGCGGCATCGAGCATGTTGGGAATGCGCAGCCCCGGCTCCGGGTCGATCTCGACACCCCATGCGGTCTCGAAGATCGCGCGCACCTCCGGGTTCTTCACATGGCGGTAGCCCGGCAATTCATGCGGGAAGGATCCCATATCGCAGGACCCTTGCACATTGTTCTGGCCACGCAGCGGGTTCACCCCCACCCCTTCGCGCCCGATGTTCCCCGTCAGCATGGCAAGATTGGCAATCGCCATGACGGTGGTGGAGCCCTGGCTGTGCTCGGTCACGCCCAGCCCATAGTAAATCGCTCCGTTGCCGCCCGTGGCGTAGAGGCGCGCCGCCGCCCGCAACTCCTCGGCCGGAACGCCGGTCAGCATCTCGGTCAACTCGGGCGAATGACGCGGATCGCTGACGAACTCCGCATATTCCGCGAACTCGTCCCAGTCGCAGCGGGCTCGGATGAACCCCTCGTCAAACAGACCCTCGGTCACGATGACATGCGCCATGGCGGTCACCACGGCGACATTGGTGCCCGGCCGCAGCGGCAGATGATGCGCCGCCTCCACATGCGCCGTCTTGACCAGATCGATCCGCCGCGGGTCGATCACGATCAGCTTCGCCCCCGCCCTGAGCCGCTTTTTCAGCCGCGAGGCAAAGACGGGGTGCCCGTCGGTCGGGTTCGCCCCGATCACCACGACCACATCGGCCGCCGCCACGGAGTCGAAATTCTGTGTGCCCGCGCTGGTGCCGAAGGTCTGGCCAAGCCCATAGCCCGTCGGCGAATGGCACACCCGCGCGCAGGTGTCGGTGTTGTTGTTCAGAAACACCGCCCGCGTCAGCTTCTGGACCAGATAGGTTTCCTCGTTGGTGCAGCGGCTCGAGGTGATGACGCCCACCGACTTGCGCCCATGCCTCGCCTGAATGCCGCGCATCCTTGCCGCGGCAAAGGCCAGCGCCTCATCCCAGCTCACTTCCTGCCAGGGATCCTCGATCCGCTCGCGGATCATGGGCTTCAGGATGCGGTCGGCATGCGTCGCATAGCCATAGGCAAAGCGCCCCTTGACGCAGGAATGCCCGCGATTGGCCGCGCCGTGCTTGTAGGGCGTCATCCGCACCAGCTGGTCGCCGTTCAGCTCCGCCTTGAACGAACAGCCCACCCCGCAATAGGCGCAGGTCGTGATGACCGACCGCGTGGGCGTGCCCAGCGCGATCACCGATTTCTCCTGCAGCGTCGCCGTCGGGCAGGCCTGGACACAGGCCCCGCAGCTGACGCAATCGGAGGCGAGGAAATCATCCCCCACACCGCCCGCGCTCACTCGGCTCTCGAACCCGCGCCCTTCGATTGTCAGCGCGAAGGTGCCCTGCACCTCCTCGCAGGCCCGCACACAGCGGTTGCAGACGATGCATTTGGCCGGATCATAGGTGAAATAGGGGTTGCTGTCGTCCTTGGGCAACCACTCGGGGTTGGCCTGCCCACTGGTGTCGCGCGCCGCGAAATGGGTCCGTATCCCCCCCTCAGGCGCTGTATAGCGCTGGTCGCGCAACCCCACGACGCCTGCCATATCCTGCAACTCGCAATCGCCATTGGCGCTGCACGTCAGGCAATCCAGCGGATGGTCCGAGATGTAAAGCTCCATGACGCCCTTGCGGATGCGTTGAACCTGCTCCGATTGCGTCCTGACGACCATGCCAGCCGCCACCGGCGTGGTGCACGACGCCGGCGTGCCGCGACGCCCCTCGATCTCCACCACACAGAGCCGGCACGACCCGAAGGCCTCCAGATTGTCGCTCGCACACAGCTTCGGCACCGCGATCCCCGCGATGGCGGCGGCCCGCATCACGCTCGTCCCCTCGGGCACCGTCACCTCGAAGCCGTCGATGCGGAGCGAGACCGGCGCACCGTCCCGTGCAGGCGTGCCCATGTCGCGGTCGTCGCCCCAGGGAATGATGAAATCCTTCATGGCCCGACCGATCCCTGCTTCTCTGTTTCAAAAATATCCCGGGGGAGCGCAAGGGGGCAGCGCCCCCTCGCACGGGTCGGCGCCGAAGGCGACGAAACCCCTGTCCGCCCGCCGCTCACGCCGCCGCCTCCCGCAAGCCGCCGAACTCCTCGGGGAACTGTTCCAGTGCGCTCATCACCGGATAGGGTGTGAAGCCCCCCAGCGCACAGAGCGAGCCATGCTTCATCGTCTCGCACAGATCGACCAGCAGCGGCACGGCGCCTGCGTCGCCAGCCGCGATCCGGTCGATAGTCTCCACGCCCCGCACCGCTCCGATCCGGCACGGCGTGCATTTCCCGCAGCTTTCGATGGCGCAGAACTCCATCGCAAACCGGGCCATGGCCCGCATGTCGGCGCTGTCGTCGAACACCACCACACCCGCGTGCCCGATCAAGCCGCCCTGCCCGTCGAATTCCTCGTAGCCAAAGGGCGTGTCGAATTTCGCGGGCGCGAAATAGGCGCCCAAAGGCCCGCCGACCTGCACCGCCTTCACGGGACGGCCGCTGGCCGTGCCGCCTGCGATGTCATGGACCAGATCGCCCAGCGGCATGCCGAACGCCGTCTCGAACAGTCCGCCGCGCGCCACGTTGCCCGCGATCTGAACAGGCATCGTGCCGCGCGACCGACCAAGGCCGAAGCCCGCATAATGGGCCGCGCCCCTCTCGAAGATCACCGGCACGGTGGCGAGGCTCAGCACATTGTTCACCACCGTGGGCCGCCCCATGAATCCTTCGAGCGCCGGCAGGGGCGGCTTGGCGCGCACCACGCCCCGCTTGCCCTCGAGCGAATTCAAAAGCGACGTCTCCTCGCCGCAGACATAGGCGCCCGCGCCCACGCGGAGCTCGATATCGAACTCATGCGATGACTGAAGAATGCGGCCCAGTAATTTGTTCTTGCGCGATATTTCAACCGCATGCGTCATTACGTCGATCGCGTCGGGATATTCCGAGCGGATGTAGACAAAGCCCTTGGTCGCCCCCACCGCGATCCCAGCGATCACCATCCCTTCGATCACGGAAAACGGGTCGCCTTCCATGATCATCCGGTCGGCAAAGGTGCCGCTGTCGCCCTCGTCGGCGTTGCAGACGATGTATTTCCGGTCCGCCTGCGCGCGCGCCACCGTGTCCCATTTCACGCCGGTCGGAAAACCTGCGCCACCCCGCCCGCGCAACCCACTGGCCTTCACCTCGGCCACGATCCCCTCGGGGCCAAGCGCCAGCGCCCGGCGCAGGCCCGCAAGGCCGCCATGGGCCTCGTAATCGGACAGGTCCAGCGGGTCGATCAGCCCGCACCGCGCAAAGGTTAGTCGCGTCTGGCGGGCGAAAAAGGGGATATCCTCGACCGGCCCAAGGCTTTCCACCGCGCCCGACAAGATGCCCGGCACATCCGCAGGCGTCACCGCCCCATAGGCGCGGCGCAGCCCATCCTCCTCGATCTCGACCAACGGCTCCAGCCAGACCATCCCGCGCGAGCCGTTCCGGATCACGCGATGCCCAGCCGCGACAAAGGCGGCAGCGACCGCATCGGAGCCCAGCGCGCGGGCGGCTGCGTCGCGCGGCACATAGACCTTCATGCCTCCAACCCCGCCAAGACATCCTCGGGCGTCGCCCGTCCCTTGAGCGCGCCATCGACCATGGCCGCCGGCCCGCAGGCGCACAGGCCAAGGCAATAGACCGGCTCCACCGTCACGCGGCCGTCGGGCGTCGTGCCGTGCCAATCGAGGCCCAGCTTGTCCAGCACGGCTTGCGACAAGGCCACACCCCCGACCGCCTGACAGGCCTCGGACCGGCAGATCCTGACGACATGACGCCCCGCGGGCCTGTCCCGGAAATCATGATAGAAACTGATGACGCCATGCAGTTCCGCGCGGGTGATGTTCAGCGCCTCGGCGATGGGCCCATGGGCCGCAGCCGGAATATGCCCAAGGGCCGCCTGAACCGCATGCAAGATCGGCAGCAGTGGTCCCTCCACGCCAAGATGGTCGGCGATGATACGCGCGATGACCGGGTCCTCTGGGGTCCCGTGCGGGGCGGCTGTGGATGGCATGGCAAGCTCCGGTCGACTGCGGCCAGAGTGCCAGGTTTCATTCGACAATCAATATCGCAATTCCGTTGTTCGATAGGGAAATCGAATGAAGTACATGCGACGCCTCAGACACCAGCAGCGACGCGATGCCCCAATCAGACCGCCGAAAGCGCCGCCGCCTCGGCCAGAAGCGCGCCCAGAACCGGCGTGTGCGGCTCGCGGTAGGGCGCGACGAGGCCCACGACATGCTCAACATGCCCGCCCGTGATCGGCACGATGGCCAGCCGCTTGCCCGTGGCAAGAAACCGCGCCATGTCGGACGGCAGCACCGTGACCCAGCCGCCCTGCTCCACATGGGCGGCCAGCACGACGGTGGAATTGGCCTCGACCAACGCGTCCGGCGTCACATCGGCCTCCATGAAGCATTGGTTGATGATGCGACGGTTCTGCATGTCGGGGGTCAGCAGGCACAGGTTTTCACCCGCAAGATCGGCCCATGTCACCGCGGCCTGCAGGGCCAGCGGGTTGTCGGCATGGCACACCAGCATGTAGCGTTCCGTGTAGATGGGCATGGTCGTCACGCGCCCCAAAGGCTCGTTGTCAAGGTAGGACAGCCCCGCGTCGATCTCGAGGTTCTCCAGCATCTTCAGGATCTCGACCGAGGTGCGCGACAGAATCGTGAAGCGCGCCTTGGGGTGCCGCTCGGAAAACCGCGCCGACAGACGCGCAGCCCAGGTCAGCGCGGTGGGGATGACAGCCAGCCGCAAGTGCCCCGACAGCCCGTGCCGGCTGACGCGCATCTCCTCGCGGAAGGTGCGGCTGTCGCTGACGAGCTTGCGCGCCCAGACCAGCGCGCGCGCGCCCTCGGGTGTCAGACCCCCATAGCGCGAGCCGCGAAAGATCAGCTGCACGCCCAGCATCTCCTCCAGCTGCTTGATGCCGGTCGACAGCGTCGGTTGCGTGATGCCAAGCGTTTCGGCGGCGCGGCCGAAATGGCCTTCCTTGGCGACAGCGATGAACATTTCGAGCTTGTTGATCATGCGCCCGATCATGCGATCAAACGGCGATCAATCAATCGAAATCTTCAATCGTGCAGCCCGGCCTCGCGCAGGCGGCGGGCGATCTCGGCGATATGGGCGGGCCCCGTCTCGCAGCAGCCGCCGACGATGGTGGCGCCCTGCGCGATCCAGCCCATGACGTGCTCGGCATAGGCCACCGGGCCAAGGTCGCGCCGCGCCGACAGCGCGTCGACGGTCGGGCGATCCTGCAAGAAGGCCTTGGTGATGCGCTGGAACCCGTTGGCATAAGCCCCGAAGGGCAGACGCGCGCGGGCAAGGATATCAAGGCCCGCGGGCATCGCCTCGGGCGCGGAGCAATTGGCAAGAATTGCCGTCGCGCCGCCGTCGGTGGCGACGGGCAGCAGATCGGCCAGCGCCTCGCCCGAGCGCAGTTTTGTTCCGTCCTCGTCGTCCAGCGTCACCGCGAGCCAGACCGGTCGGCCCGCCGCCGCAGCCCCCTCCAGCCCCGCGCGGGCATGGGCGAGCGAGGCGACCGTCTCGACGATGATCAGATCCACGCCGGGCGCAAGCAGGCGCGCGATCTCGGCGTAAAGCGGCACGGCCTCGGCATGGGGCGGATGCAGGTCGGGCCGGTAGCTGGCCTTGAGCGGCCCGATGGAGCCCGCGATGCGCCCCGCGCCATGGGCGGCGCGCGCGGCCTGCGCTTCGGCAAGCGCTGCGCTCATCAGGGCCACGAGCTCGGCCTCGATCCCCTCATGGACAAGGCGGTCGCGGTGGATGGCATAGCTGTTGGTCGTCGCGATATCGGCCCCGGCGGCGAAGTAATCCGCATGCACGCCTTGCAACAGGCTGGGGTGGTCCATCATCGCGCGGGTCGACCAAAGGGGCGTCGGCCGGTCACCTGCCCGCGTCACCATTTCCTGCCCGATGCCGCCGTCCAGTAGCGTGATGGTCATGCCGCCCTCGTGAGGGCTCCTGCGGCCCCGCACTCACCTATCCCGAAGGTCGGCAGGTCAACAAGCCCGCGCTCAAGCAGCCGGCAGGGCGGTAGCGCGCAAAACTTGGTGCGGGTGAGGCTTGCTCGGGTCCTTCGCTCGCCAGCGCCCGAGCAACGGCTTTTGCGGAATGTCACGCAGGAGATCGGCCGGCCACTAGTCCGTTTTCCTACTTGTGCCGACGGTGTGCGGGAAAGGTCAAACGCTGCAACCGCGTCAATGGGCCATATAGGTGCTCAACATCACCTCCATTGTTTCTACCCGGCCCGCCATATCTGCCCGCGCCAGAAGGACAAGCTCAATGAGGGCGAAACCCAGTGTTCGCATTTCGGCGAAGCTGTCATCGTTTGCGAAATCGTAAGGCTCACCCGAAGTGAATGTCAGGGTCCCTTTTCCTTGTACGCTGGGTGGCAAGTCGAAATCGACGGCCACGAGACTCCTTTGCCCTGCATGAAGAGTACCTTGCCAGGTCGGGCCATCGGGCCCACGGACTTTGAGCGGCAACGAAGTAAGTTTGTCTGTCGTCGTCAGGACGGCATAGGCAGTATAAGACCCGACGGGAAGATCAAAGAGATCAATTTCGGCGATGCTGGCACTCGACCAACAGCCCCAACTGTCGGGTGCGTTCCAGCCAAGACCCGTACGCATCTGAAGACCTGTGATGCGGTTCGATTTAAGATCGCTTTCCTGATCGCGTCCGTATCTGTAGGGATGGCGTGTCTGTACACCGTACGAGACGGGCCCGGCCGGTAGCATCTTGTCGATGAACCGGCGCGTTTCCATGATCAGGTCGCCCCATTCCTTGAAACGTGCCTTCTGTCGGACGAGGGCCCTTTTCCGCGCAAGGCCTTCTCGATCCGACAGCACCTCTTGGAGACGGCTGCGCACGTTTCGCTCTGAGAGGGCATCTGTCTCGAATGCCAGACCTTGCAGGGCCGCCTTTGCCGCAGAGGCCCGCCCTGCGAAGACAGGCACGCCGGATGCGAGGGACTCGGTCACCGGCAAATTCCAGCCCTCGCCCCGGCTAATTGACACCGTCATCAGCGCATTTTCGTAAAGGGCAGCCAAGGTCTCGTTGTCTGTGTGCTGAAGAAGAAGAATGTCACAATGATCCGAGCTCGACTCGAGGGCCTCATGGATGCCCGCCGTCTTCCAGCCGTCCTTCCCGACTAGCACAAGCTTTGGGCAGCTCGTTCCCAGCTTGCGCTGAAGTGCCGTCCAGGCGTTGATCAAGGTGAGGTGGTTCTTGCGCGGCTCTAGCGTTCCCACGGCTAGCACATAGTCAACGCTCGCCAGTTCCAGCGCATCGAGTGGAGCTCTACGCTCGTGTTCGGGTCGCGCCAGATGTTCTTTGACAAATGTCGGCATTATGTCGAGGTTCACGACACCGACCGGCAGCCGTACCCGGGCGTGCGCAAGAAGCGCAGCCTTCGTTTCCTCGGAATTACACAAGATCGCGGCGGAATTGGTCAGGATTGTCTTGAGCCACTGCTCAAAGGCTTTCGCGTGCCCCTTCGGGAAGTTTTCGGGCATCTCGAGAGGCAGAACGTCGTGGATGTATGTCACGATGCGCGCGCCCGACCGGCGCAAATCGCCCATGGAGGTGGTCAGACCTGGTGCCGTCCAGGTGGCCCCCAGAAACACAATCACATCACGGGAGCCAAAGCATGCGGGTTCATGGCGTGGCAATTGCTCCATGCAAGATTTCGCCGCTTCCTCCAAAGACGCGCCCGAAACCATGGTCTGCGCGAAATCCTTGAGCGGGAGAGAAATCCAGCCGCGCTGCGCATCGAGGATGACCGCCTTGTCCTGATCGGTGGAAGTCCCACGCTCGGCGGCGGCGAGAACCGCGTCGAGTTGCACACGCTGGATTCCGGTGACAGAGCCATGTACCGACAGGAATTGCACCACGTCGCTCACGTCGTAGTGGATCACCAGGTTGGCGCCGAGCGTGGCCGCTGGCGCGATAGATCCCTGATGCGTGGCTTGCATTGCCGCGATCGCTTCGCGGGCAAAGTCGCCGTCAAGGGATGGAAGTTCTCGCGCATAGATGTCTTTGATCGTAGCGCGATACGAGATCTGATCGGGGTCCGAGGTATCAGCCAGCGCACCGAGCAATGCCCTTCTCAGGGCTTCATTGGCCAAGGCATCTTCCATTAGCCCACTGAGCGCGTTCCGTACGTCAGCAAGAGAGACGGTTCCAGCCTCACCCAAGACGGACGTGAAAGCCGGAACCAAGGCGGAGCCCGCTTCGAACTTCGTGGGGTCTTGCGACCTGTCCCTGTCGCGGGAATTCTGGGTGACGCGCGCATTGTCACTAAGGGCGGCGAGAAACGGGGAAGGGTCGCCCACGCCGATATGCTCCGCTATGGCGTCGAAGATCTTTGGTGCGGTATCCCGGGCGAGCATCTTTTCGTACGAGACGAGCAGCACGTCCGCTGGCCTGCGAAGGTCGGCGAGACACCGCATGAGCAGAAGTTGCTCGATATACGGAAAGACGCCGTACATGCCCGCTGGCCAGTGCTTGTCCTCTGGATTAACCGCCCTTTGGTACCAGGACTGCGCCACCTCGTCGGCGTTTCGCATGGGGACGATGATCTTGAGCCGCGCGCCCTTTTCCTCGAAACGCGGCATCGTCGTGCGCATATGAAGATAGGCCCGAGGAAACTTCTCGCCGAAGGTGACCCCCGGCCGATCCGCTTTTTCCCTGAGGTTTGCCGCAGATGCGAGCGCGTCCTTGCGCTCAAGGTCAAGCGTGCGAAACCCGATCTCGGACAGGCTCTCGGGCGAAAAGGTATGGCCATGAAAACGTTCGGACCCGCAAACGATATCGGGATGTGCGTTCATGACGCGCGCCAGCAACGTCGTGCCTGACCGCGGCACAGCCATGATCAGAAAACCCTGCGCGGTGCTTTCGAAGGCAATAGCATTGCGGCGATGCAGGTTCATGATATGGCACTCAAGGTGCCGCGGCTGATCGCCTCGAGCCTGTGCCACGCCGCTGTTCCTGGAGTGACAATGCCGCCATCCCGGTCAATGCGATCGGGTCCGAATTTTTCCGCCTTCGCGATCCACTCCTCGAGCTCGTCGTCTGCGATCTGTACGACGGTGGCTTCGTCCGGATAGGGTGCATCGTCCTCGAAGAATTTGGACGTTTCCGGCAGCCAATCCCCCCTCAACCGTTCATGATCCTTCGCGAAATGCGCAAGATGGGCTGCGGCCTGAGCGGCACTCGGGCGCCGCCCCTCACCTCTCGGGACAATGCCTTTGAGCAAACGCTGCAATCGCTTGATCTCCCCAAGCGGTCGCCCGCGCTCCAACTCGCGCATTCCCGCCAAGCGCAGCACCTGCTGCCCATAGGCGGACATGCCGGTATTTCTTCTGTCCTCTATTCGGGTATCGGCGACAAATCCGATGGCTGCAAAATAGGCCGCAAGCATGTTTGGGTGATCCTCGTAGGCGAGCACCGCGAGCTTCTCGCGCGGGATATGCTTGGCCCAGTGCGAAAGACATGTTGCATAATGCATGCCAGCCGGTTCCGGATGCTCAAGCCGCCCCTGACGTGTGCTCTCCAGCGGATTTTCCGAGATCGGGACCTCACCGACCAATCGTGTGTTGTAGGAACTCAACGCCCAACGATCTTGCCGCCGGATGGCCACGACAGCCCAGACATTCGACGTCACCTCGTGACAGAGCGCCATGAATCTGTCGATTTCATGCTTTTGCCGGGGAAGAAGACCTTCGAACGTGATCAACATCTTTTCGTGTCCGAAAACCCTTGCCTCCGCGAGAAAGATGTCCCGCAGACGCGATTGAGCCTGGTCCGGATCAAGGCCCTGAAAAGCCGGCAAAATCCTTATCTTGGACCATTGCTTAGGCATGCCCATGTAGAATCCGGCAAAGTTGTCGTTGTAGCCGTTCCGCAGAGCCGAGACCCGCCCAATTCCTTGCGCGTTGAGCGCGGCCTCATGTTCCAAGCAATATCCCTGAAACGATGTTGTCGCGGTCTTGCTCGCACCGAGATGGAGAATGATTTCTCTTGGGTTCATGGCATGATACCCAGCTAGACCTTGCGGTCGAAGACCATGAACCAGCCCTGCCGAGCATCTTCATCATCGGCGAAGCGCATCTCGTTGGCAGATCTCAGTTCGAAATGATCCGCCAAGGCGCTTTCAGTCCTGTCAACGAGGTCGGCGTCTTGAGGATCCACGCGATGGGACAAAAGGAGCATACCATCAGGGGCCAAGTGCCGCGCGATGTTGGCGGCGTAGAGCGCGGCATCGTCGTGCCCCAAACCGTGCAGACATCCCCGGTCATGAGCCACGTTGAACGGGGCTCCCGCAATATCGTCACGCGTGGCATCGGCACATGCAAATCCAACCTGATGACCGGATGCGACAGCCCGCGCACGCGCCTTTTCCACCGCAGCGGCGGAATAGTCGACGCCCAAGCAGGGGCCAAACCGGGCCGCAAGATCCATTGTCAGGACCCCATCGCCGCAGCCGACATCAAGCCATCTGGCTCCGTGCGGGATTTGCAGTCGCGCCACCTCTTGCACGAACCAATCGGGAAGCACCTCGATGCGCCAGTGGGGGTCGAAATCCGCACATCCCCATTTTCTGTCCCAAATGGATATCTTGGTCTCGTTGGTCTCACGCGGCCACATGGTTTTTGTCCTCGGCGCGCGAATTCTGCAGTGTCTGGCGCATCAACCTAAGCGCCTCCACGTCATCGACCGATGGATCGAAAATCCGACCAGCAAGCAGTTCTGCCACCTCGCGCTTGTGGGTGAAGTGCGCGAGCTTCAAGAAGGCGAGCGGCACCGTCCAGAACGTGTCGAGGATGGTTGTAACCACCGCCTGCGCGCGGTTCGATGTCGTCACGAAGGCCTCGATCGCGGCGCCCTCGGTCGCCAGGTCATCGAGGGTCTGCGCGATGAGAGCATCGACCAGTTCCGCCTCCTTCAATCCGAGCCAGACGCCGAAGGAAAAGATGGGATCAAGGAACCTGTGTGAATCCCCTATGGCTGCATAACCCGGCCCCGCGAAATCGGCGATCTCGTAGGAGTAGTTTGCACGGGTCCAGACCTCTGTCACGCGCGTCGCCCGCGCGCTACGGTCGGCAAGTTCGGGGTGCAGGGTTGCAAGCTGATGATCGTAGAATGCCTCCGGCGAAAGTCCGGATGCACGATAGGTATCCTGCGGCACGACGATGCCGATGCTGGTTCGCATGTCACTGACTGGAATGTGCCAGGACCAATGATACTGTTTTGTATAGTAGAGAAGCGTGTTGCCGCTTGTAGGGCCCTCGTCCCGCCTGACGCCGTCGACATGGGCATAAAACGCAATCTGTTTGTCGAAGCCGCATTTGTTCCGCACACCAAGAACCCCCACCTTGGAAAGGAAGGTTCCAAAACCTGACGCATCGGCCAAGAAGCGGCATCGAAGGCTCCGGTCTTCGCCGTCGGCTGTCCTGATCACAAGACCGGTGACGCGCGCATCATCCATGATGACAGAGCGCGCGTCGGCGCAAATGTGCACCGCGCCCGCGTCCGTGGCAGCCTTGAGCAAGATGGCGTCGAACTCGGGGCGTCTGACCTGCCATGTCGGGTTGGGAATGTGGCTGCCATCCTCCGCAATATCGATGATGGGTACATCAAAGGTGGCGCGCGGGTTTGGCCCATATACCCTGACGCCGCGCTTTACCGGAAAGCCGTGGGCCGTCATCTCGTCTTCAAGCCCCATGTCGCGCAAGAGCTGCCCCGCTGTGCCGGTGAGAGACTCACCCACGCGGTGGCGCGGAAAGTGCTCGCGCTCGACCACGGCCACGCGCAGCCCGCGGTTGGCGAGCCGCCAAGCCAATGTGCTTCCCGCTGGACCCGCTCCGACGACAACAACGTCGAAGGCATCAAAATCAGCCGTCATGCGCATGCCTTCTTGATCATGTCACCAATAGCCCTTGGTGTGGCGAAGTTTTCCGGCGTTAACCACTCAAGGGGGATCGACGTCCCATGGGTCTTCTCGAGGAAGAAGACGAGGTCCATGAGTTGCAGCGAATCCAGAAGCTGAATGTCCAAAAGCGCGGTATCGGGTTGGATATCCTCTGGCGAACTTCCGGTCTTGTCCATGATCCAGCCCAAAATTCCATGGAGCACGCGATCCGGTTGGTCAAAGCCAGTGTCCACGCTGTATCTCCTTCGATTTCGAGTCGAGGGCTTGCCGGTCAATTTTGCCGTTCAAGGTTCTGGGAAGCGCCTCAACCACAGTAATGCGACCCGGCACACACACCCGTGGCAAGCGACCGCAAAGCCAGTCCCTTACCTCCTTGCGGGCATCCACGGTTCGGTCATCCACCACAATGAACAAGTGCAGATTCGTGTCAATCAGACCGGAGCTGTATTGAACGACTGCACAGGCTTGTACCAGATGTGACTGCGAGGCGACGGCCTCTATTTCGTCGAGGCTGACGAGGATACCGCGGACCTTGATCTGTCGGTCACGCCTCCCCGACAGGTGGAGGATATCGCTGGCGTCTTGCCAACCGTAGTCCCCAGTTCGGTAGGTCGTCGCCCGGCCGTCCAGTCGGGTCCCGAGCGTCCGGTCCTGATCACCCCAGTAGCCCAGGAAGACCGACGGTCCTTCGACGCAGATCTCGCCTTCTTCACCAACGGGAACCGAGTGCCCTTCGGCATCGGCAATCCAGACACGCGCACCGCTACAGGGCCGACCTATGGGCACCAGCGAAGTGTCCGCTTCGGTGACCTCATGCCAAGTCACCACATTCGTCTCTGAGGGGCCGTAGAGATTGGCCAGACGCGCGTTTGGTGCAAAGCGTCGCAGCGCCTGCAACGTTGGCGCGCTCATCACCTCACCTGCGAAGAGAACCCAGCGAAACGCCGGCATTGCCGTCTCGTGCAGACGCGCAATCATCGCATAGACGGTCGGAACCGCGTAAATCAGTGTCGCCCCCTCGCGGCGGGATACTGTAGCCACCTTCGCGGGAAAGCTCGCCTCGATCTCGGAAAGCAGGTGCACATGGGCCCCCGCGCCGAGCCCCGCGAAGATATCGAAGGTTGCGAGATCGAAATGAAGCGGTGCGACGGAGAGTATGTGATCACTGCTGCCAAGCGAGAAGGCCTCGGTGGCCCAAGTCACAAAGGCTGACAGGTTGCCGTGGCTGATCGTGATGGCCTTGGGCGTCCCTGTCGTGCCAGAGGACATGAGCACGAGCGCCGGATGCCCAGGCTCTATCGCAGTGGGCTGGAAGGATGCAGCGTCAGGTGCGCCCGCGCGCACAGCGTCTGCGATTGCCTGCGTGACTTCAAGGCGAGGCGCCATCCGTTCGATCACGCTGGCCTTGCGCCGGTCGGGGGTTCGGTAGTCCAGCGGTACAGCGATCGCGCCTATGGCCAAGGCCGCGAGAAGAGCACAGACCGCGTCGCAGCCCTTCGGCAAAGTGATGAGGACCGGGTCGCCTGCCTTGACACCTGATGCACGGAAATGGTCCGCAAAGGCTGCAATGCGGGCGTGCATGTCGGCCCATGTAAGCCGTTCTGTTTCATCGCTGAGCGCAAGCCGGTGTGGATTGGTGGACTGGGCAAGAAACGAGACGATCATCGCTGCCCGCTTTGATGAAGACGCGTGGCGATCAGGGTTCTCTGGATTTCAGATGTCCCTGACGCCGCAGCCACGGCCAGCGCATCGTCCAAAGCATCAGCAATCCCCGCTTGGTTGGACCACCCCGCGCCCGCCATCAGCTGCCGAAGGATCACATGGCATTCCACGAGAGTTTCGGCCAGCGTCAGTTTCGAAATCGAGGGCCAATGCGCCGCGTCTTTTCCCTGATCAAGTGACCACGCTCCGCGATAAAGAATAAGCCTAGCGGCTTCGATGCGCGCCTGAACATCAGCGAGCGGATGACACACGGCCTGATGCGCGGTGAGGGACCCATTGGCATCGCGGCGCGCCTCGAGATGCGCGCAGACAGCGCGGAAATCCCTTTCAAGAGCGCCAAGGTTCCCCGCAAGGATACAGCTTCTCTCCCACTGCATCATCGCCATGAAGACCGCCAACCCTGCCCGCCGCCGACCTAGAACCGCACACTCCGGAAGGACGCATCCATCAAACCGCACGCGGCCCATATCGGCCCCGGCAAGACCCCGGCCGCCTGCCAGCGGCTCGATGGTAACGCCGGACGTGTCGGCCGGAACCAAGAGCACCGTGAGGTTCATGGGGGGCGGGGCCCCGTCCTCACGCGCAAGCACCAGCAACACGTCCGCCTGTGTGGCATTGGTGACGTAGGTTTTCGCACCAGCGAGAGACAGTTCGCCGCGCCCAAGGTCGCGGATCACCGTTTCCATAGCGCTCAGCGTCGATCCGCCGGACGGCTCGGTCAACGCGAGCGCCCCGACCGCTTGCCCGGCTGCAAGCTTGTCCAGCAGGTCTTGAACCTCGTCGGCACTCCCGAACCGAGACATCGCGGTAGCGGCTCCGAAAAGATGCGCGCCGGTGGCGAAAACTGCGCCGCGGGACGCGCCCGCTTCACCCAGCGCCTCGAAGGCCGTTACGGTATCCAGCGCACTCAGCCCGGCCCCGGCAGGCCGAGAGAGGCACAGCCCCATCCACCCTTCCTTGGCGGCGGCCTGCCAGCCTGCCGATTTGGCGAAAGCTCCGGCTTCGACGCGAAAGCAGCCAGCATCCCGGGCGGCCTTCATACGCAGCTCGAGCTGTGTTGGGGAATACGCGAAGTCCATCACCGGACCTGTGGCGGCGCGTCAGGCAGCGCCAGATACTCTTGCACGTCCCCGTCGCTGACGTTGCCGAAGTGATTGATCCAAGTCCACTCCAGTAGATCCCTGTACTTCATCGTGATTGCCTCGGCTCTCTCATCATCTGAACACCCGGCATCCATCGGGGCGATCTCGGGAAAGACCTCCAAGGTGGGGCTCCCGACGGAGTTCACGGTTGCTTGCCAAGGGATCACCCGTGCCTGGGCCCTTGTCGCACAGTAATTCAAGCCACTCTTGAAGATCCGTATTTTCCCGAGGAAACGCCGCGCATCCCCTGCCCGGCCCTGCCGTCCATCGGCGGCCATCACAAGGAACCGACCGGCCTTGAGCGCTTCCATTCCCTTGGCAACCACGAGCGGGCCTTGGTCTTTCGGCCGGAGCAATTGCAGCTTTTCGTGCCCCGGCAAGCCAAGAAGGCGCGTGGGAAGCCCTCCGCCCAGCACTGTGATGGGAAAGCCGAACTGCGCAAGGATGTGCGGGCCAATTTGACCAATGCCCACATGTGTCGTTGCGAGGATGACCGGATTTCCGGATACCGCCGCGGCCTCCAGATGCTCAAGTCCCTTGATTTCGATCGCCTCCGAAATGCGTTCTGGGTGAGAAGAGCAAAACTCGAAAAGCATACGCAGAACAAGCAGCCTTTCCCGCATGATCTTTTGTACGATGAGGTCGTTCGGGCTCGTGCGGTCGCTCAACTCGACGCCTGGCAAAGATGTGAGGTATTCCTTTGGAAATCCATGGGATTGCCGCTCCTCTGCTGAGGACGCAAGCCTGTGAACGAAGTCGATCACATCACGATAGGGCCAAGACCAGAACTCCCTGACCCACGCCGGCGCAAGACCGTGGACCTGCGCAAGGTGCGCGCTCATTCGTTCGATTTCTGGCACGTCGTGAGTCATCCGCGCACGCAAAATGAGTGTGCCGCAGCGCCCGGTTCGCACTCGGCGCGCGAAGCTTGGAGCCTGAGTTGGCGATCCGGAACGTTTCTCTCATGCAAGAGCCAGTATTTCTCGAGCGCGGTGACATACCCGTGGGCAATCCCTTCCTGACGGTCTTGATCTGGCCACTCATCCGCGATTGGGCACAGCGGATCCCCGAACTCGATGGTGAGGTTTGCGTCACTATCGAGGCGCGCGTAAACGGGAATCGCCTCGGCCTTGCAGCGCGTGATGGTGTAACCGAACCCGGACTGGAACTGCCGGGACTTGCCGAGGAAGTTGAAAGCCCTGCCTGATGTGCCTGCCACGCCATCTGCAGCGGTGAAGAGAACGCGGCCAGATTCAAGATCGGCCATCGCGCGCGCCAGCGATGCCAAACGAAATCCTCCTGTCGGAATATGCGCGATGGTCTCATATCGAGGAAGCTTGAGCCCCTCGAAGAAGTTTCGCCGCGATTGGTGGGAAATCGCATAACCCAACAGGTTGAGGACATACGATGTTGCAAGCCCCGGTCCGACATGGCCGCCAAGCAGACAGACACGCCCGCACGACGTCAAAGCCTCATCCAGCCTTTCAAGACCGACAACATTGACCTTGAGTCTGACTTCAGTCGTCTCGGTGCTGAAAAGATGCAGTGCCAGTGGCAGGATGAAAAGGTTCTTGGCCAGCACCCGCTCCGGCGGCATCGCACCGAGATGCGAGGTCGGGATCATCGCGTTCGGTTTCGCAAGCTCCGGGTCGGATGCAGCTCTCTTCACTTCCTGCACCAGCTCCGGCCATGGAGTGGACCAGATCCGCGCAAGGTCTTCTTCCTGCAGGTGCTCGCTAATTCGCTCCCCTGCCCACCACGCCGCCGCCGAATTCAGGATGTCGTGGTCGATTTTCACGTGGTTCGGCTCGCGTTTCTTGAGGGCTATCACTGACAAAACCAGAACATCCCCCCATGGTCACAACGGCTAGTGCGTCCAAGGCGGGCTGTGAAGGTCAAAGTACAAGAAGCTTTGGCGCCGTTGGTCCGACATGCGTACAACGGCACCAGACCGGAACACGAAAGTGCCAAACGGCGTGAGAACACTTTTGCCTATTCAGGTGGCGAAGTGCCCCTGATTTCATGGCAAACACGCTGAGGAAAATGTGGTGCGGGTGAAGGGACTCGAACCCCCACGCCTTGCGGCGCCAGAACCTAAATCTGGTGCGTCTACCAGTTCCGCCACACCCGCATTACCGCGGGGCTTTAGCAGAGGGTCGCCCCAAGCGCGAGACGGAAAACCGACCCGGCGTTAACCAGATGTCAATCTTGGCCTACGATGCTGCCGGCATGATCCGAAAGTTTTGTCGCAACACTTCAGGGGTGCTTTATTCGCGAAATAACATTTTTCCTGTGCAGGTCGAATCAGCCGCGTTACGGTCGTTTCACAAACAAAAGGGCGCACAAAGCGTCCGCGACCGAGCAGGTTTCGACATGATAGAGATGATCTCCATCGCAGCACAGCTGCGGGCGGATGACATGGGCGCAGGCACACCCATGGCAATCGCGCCCGGCACTTGCGTGCTGACGCTCGACGGCGCCTTGCCCGTCGACCACCTTTACCCCGGCGACCGGCTGGTGACGCGTCACGGCGCACGACGGATCGAGGCGATCGATCGCGTCACGCTGGCGGCAGGAACAGCCATCGTCAGCATCGCGCAAAACGCTTTGGGCGGGCGGCCAGAACGCGATCTGTGGCTGCCTGCGGGACAGCGCATCGTGATCCGCGACTGGCGCGCCAAGGCGCTTTACGGACAGGCGCAGGTCTGTATCGCGGTGGGCCAGCTGGTCGATGGCGAATATATCCGCTTGTCGGAACTGCCCGCGGAGGTGATGGCTTATGCGCTCCGCTTTGGCCGGCCCGAGGTGTTCTATGCCGACGGGCTCGAACTGGCCTCGGCTGACCGGTTGACCATCCCGGCCTAAAGCCCGAGGTCAAGGAACACCCGCGGCAGCATCTCGGGCAGATCCTCTGCGATCAGCCCCGGACCGAAGGCGCGCGCGGCCTCCACATGCAGCCATGCGGCGGCCTCGGCCGCCTTCATGGCGGGCCGCCCCTGCGCCATCAGCCCCGCGATCATGCCCGCAAGAACGTCCCCCGACCCCGCCGTGGCCAGCCATGGCGTCGCCCGCTCATAGGCGGCGGAATGGACCGAACAGGCGCCCGAGGCATCCGCCATGACCGTGTCCGGTCCCTTGAACAGCACCACGCAGCCTGCGCGCGCGGCGGCTTCCCGTGTGGCATCAACCTTTGAAAAGGCCGGGCCTGCCTGCGCCGGAGCATCCAGTTTCTCGGCGATGTCAGGGAAAAGTCGCGCAAACTCACCTCCATGCGGCGTCAGCACGCATCGCGGATGCAGCATGGCGAAAAGGGCCGCAGGCTCGCCGGCAAAGGCCGTCAACGCGTCCGCATCCAGCACGACCGCCCTGTCCGTCACCGGCGTCAGGGCCACCGGCACCAGTGCCCGTGCCCGCGCCACCCCCAACCCCGGGCCGAGACACAGCGCATTGATTCGCCCGTCCTCCAGCAGCGTCGCCAGCGCCCCGGCATCCTCCGCGGGCTGCAGCATGATCGCCGTCAGTTGCGCCGCGCATTCCGGCATCGCGGAACCCGGGGCACCCACCGTGACCAGCCCCGCGCCCACCCGCAACGCGCCCCTTGCGGCAAGGCGCGCGGCACCGGACCGGCCCATGGGACCGGACAAGATCAGGGCGTGACCGTGCGAGAATTTGTGGGCACCAATACGCTTTACCGCGACATCCGGCGCGCCGACTTTCCGGACCGCGCCCGAACTCTCGAGTTCGCTGCAAGATCTGGAGTCGAGGCCGATATCGACCGTGACGATCTTTCCGCATGCCCTCGGCCCTCGTCCAAGCCGATGGCCCAGCTTTTCTCGATGAAACGTGACCGTAAGTTGGGCGCAGAACTGACCGGCAACGCCACCCAGTTCCCGCCCGGAATCGCTGCAAATTCCGGAGGGCACGTCTATTGCAACGCATCGAAACCGCTGGCAGGCCATCCCCTCGCTGTCGCGCGTCTGGCTAGGGCCAAAGCTGGAAAGCGGCAGGTCGACGCCGCGCTTCAGGCCTGTTCCGAAGATCGCATCGACGAGCAGGTCCATACTTCGTGAATGGATCGTTGTCGTGATCGCGTGCTGGTCAAGTTCCCCAACCTCCCCCATCTCTCGCCACCGCTTGTAATTCACCTGCGCGTCCGGCGGCATTTTTTCGGCATTGCCGTAAAGGTAGACCTCCACCTCCCAGCCCCACGCCTTCAACAGCCGCGCCACAACGAACCCGTCGCCGCCATTGTTGCCGGGCCCGCACAGCACCACAGCGTGACGTGGGGCGGCCGCCAACTCCGGCCACTCCCCGAACACCGCCTCGACGACGCCGCGCCCCGCAGCTTCCATCAGCTGCAGCCCCGTGACCCGCCCGGTGGCGATATCGGCCTGCTCGACCGCGCGCATCTGCGCCGCGGTCAGAAGGTTGCCGGAGTCTATTGTTTTCAATTCGCTCACTTTATGTGCGCCACGCCTGTTTTTTGACCACTAAGGGGGAATCCAGGTCCACTTCCCCGATCCCCCGACGCTAGCGCATGGACCCTCCGGCGCGAAAGTGCTGTCAGAGGTCCGCACGCACTGGCGAGGAGGCCGCGAGACCGATGAAAAAGATCGAGGCGATCATCAAACCCTTCAAGCTCGACGAGGTGAAGGAAGCCCTGCAAGAGATCGGGATTCAGGGCCTCAGCGTGACCGAGGTCAAGGGCTTTGGCCGCCAGAAAGGTCACACGGAACTCTATCGTGGCGCTGAATATGTTGTGGATTTCCTGCCCAAAGTGAAGATCGAGGTGGTGCTGACCGACGACATGGTAGATGCCGCGATCGAGGCGATCATCGATGCCGCAAAGACCGACAAAATCGGCGACGGCAAGATCTTCGTCTCCGACATCAGCCAGGCGATCCGCATCCGCACAGGGGAAACCGGCGACGACGCGATCTGACGCGACGGCGCATACACACATCGGCCCGGCCACATCCGGCACGGGCCCGACACTGGACCACTACGTCAAGGGAAGGTCACGATGAGCAAAGAATCATTCCTGAAACTTATGAAGGACGAAGGCGCGGAATACGTCGACATCCGCTTCACCGATCCGCGCGGCAAGCTGCAGCACGTCACCGTGATCGCCGATCTCGTCGATGAGGATTTCATCGAGGAAGGCTTCATGTTCGACGGCTCCTCGATCGCCGGATGGAAAGGCATCGAAGCCTCCGACATGAAGCTGATGCTCGACACCGACAGCGCCTATGTCGATCCCTTCTACGCCGAAAAGACGATCTGCGTGCATTGCAACGTGGTCGAGCCCGACACCGGCGAGCCCTACAACCGCGACCCGCGCGGCACCGCCCTGCTGGCCGAGGCCTATCTGAAGTCGACCGGTATCGGTGACGCGTTCTACTGCGGCCCCGAGGCGGAATTCTTCGTGTTCGACGACGTGCGCTATGCCGTGACGATGAACAAGGTCTCCTTCGAGGTCGACGCCGTTGACGGCGCGTGGAACACCGACACCGAATACGAGATGGGCAACACCGGCCACCGCCCCGGCATCAAGGGCGGCTATTTCCCGGTCAACCCGATCGACCCCGGCCAGGACCTGCGGTCCGAAATGCTGTCCACGATGAAGCGGATGGGCATGAAGGTCGACAAGCACCACCACGAGGTCGCGTCGAACCAGCACGAACTGGGCCTCATCTTCTCGACGCTGACCAAGCAGGCGGACGAGCTGCAGAAATACAAGTATGTCATCCACAACGTGGCCCATGCCTACGGCAAGTCGGTGACCTTCATGCCCAAGCCCATGGCGGGCGACAACGGCACCGGCATGCATGTCAACATGTCGATCTGGAAAGACGGCAAGCCGCTCTTTGCCGGCGACAAATACGCCGACCTGTCGGACGAGGCGCTGTATTTCATCGGCGGCATCCTCAAGCATGCCAAGTCGCTGAACGCCTTCACCAACCCGTCGACCAACAGCTACAAGCGCCTGATCCCCGGCTTCGAGGCCCCGGTTCTGCGCGCGTATTCGGCCCGCAACCGCTCGGGCTGCGTGCGCATTCCGTGGACGGAAAGCCCCAAGGCCAAGCGCGTCGAGGCCCGTTTCCCCGACCCGTCGGCGAACCCCTACCTCGCCTTTGCCGCGCTGCTGATGGCCGGCCTCGACGGCATCCAGAACAAGATCCACCCCGGCGATCCGTCGGACAAGGATCTCTACGATCTGCCGCCCGAGGAACTGGCCGGCATCCCCACCGTCTGCGCCAGCTTGCGCGAGGCGCTGGAGACGCTGGAGAAGGATCACGACTTCCTGCTCAAGGGCGACGTGTTCAGCAAGGACCAGATCGAGGCTTACATGGCGCTCAAGTGGGACGAGGTCTACGCCTTCGAGCACACCCCCCACCCGATCGAGTACAAGATGTACTACAGCTGCTGACAGCTGGTCTTGATACAGGAAACGGGCGCCTTTGGGCGCCCGTTTTCTTTTTTGTCAGATGTTTGCGATGCGATCTTGATGTCGCGCGTGACACAGCTCGCCGGGGCTGTCAGAACCGGCCTATCCGCCGCGCCATCCGCATCGCCTGTTTCGTGCGCTGCGCGGTCTGGCGGGTCTGCGCCTGCTGGGCGGGCGTCGCCTCGCCTGCGTTGCCGCGTGACATGCGGCTGATCCCGGCGTCGATGCCACGGTTCATCAGCCGCCCGATCACGCGTCGGAAAATCATGTTCAGGATACGGTCCATCTGTCTGCCTTTCGCCTGTGCCCGTCTTGACGCGGGCCGCTTTGGGGGGTGCCATCGCAGTCGGGTATAGCATGATTGCGGCGGAATTCGGAGGGGTCTCAGAAATCCTCGTCCTCGGGCGGCAATTGCGCTTCGGCATCATCCTCGAACATGTCGCCCGTCCCGTCATCGCGGGGCAACTCGGCCTCTGCCCCCTCGGGCGGGCGGCTTTCCAGCAGACCCGCTTCGCGCAATTCCTTGAGGCCGGGCAGGTCACGCGCGCTTTCCAGCCCGAAATGGTCCAGAAACCCTTGCGTGACCACATAGGTCACTGGCCGGCCCGGCGTCATCTTGCGGCGGCCAAAGCGCACCCATTCCAGTTCGATCAATTGGTCCACTGTGCCACGCGACACGCTCACGCCGCGGATCTCCTCGATCTCAGCGCGCGTCACAGGCTGGTGATAGGCGATGATCGCCAGCGTCTCGATGGCCGCGCGGCTGAGTTTCCGCGTCTCCACCGTCTCGCGCGCCATGAGGAAGCCCAGATCCGCCGCCGTACGCATCGCCCAGGCATCGCCGACGCGCGTGACCTGCACGCCGCGCCCCTCATAGCGACGGCGCAAGAGTTGCACCGCCTCGGCGGGGTCCGAGCCATGGGGCATCCGCGCCTCCATCTCGGCCAGCGTCATCGGCGCGGGGCTGGCAAACAACATCGCCTCGACCATGCGTTCCTGTTCGGCCAAGGGCGGCGCGCGGAACAAGCTTTCGCCGCGGGCGTCATGCGCATCGCTCATCGGTCGTCCCTGCGGCGCAACTCGATGGGGGCAAAACTCTCGGTCTGGCGGATCTGCACCCGGCCCGCCTTGGCCAGTTCCAGCGCAGCGGCGAAATTCGCCGCCGTGGCCGACCTGCGGCGTTGGGGGTCAAGCTGCCAGCCGTCCGGCAGATAGCTCATCAAATCGGTCCAGTCGCCCGCATAGCCGATCAACCCGCGCATCCGGTCCAGCGCCTGTTCCATCGTCAGCACATGATCGCGGTCCATGACGAAGGGGCGGAAATCGTCGCGGGTGCGGATGCGGGCATAGGCCTGCATCAGGTCGAGCAGCCCGGCGCTATAGGTGATCTTGCGCGCGGTCGTGATTTCGTCGGACGCGCCGCGCGGGAAGCGGTCCTGAAACAGCCGATCGCGCGCCATCAGTTTCGCGGCGCAATCGCGCATCGCGGCCAGTCGTTCGAGCTGAAAGGCCAGATAGGCGGCCATTTCCTCGCCCGATGGCCCCTCCTCGGTCGGGTCGGGCGGCAGCAGCAGACGCGATTTGAGAAAGGCGAGCCAAGCCGCCATGACAAGGTAGTCGGCCGCAAGTTCGATCCGGAGCGTGCGCGCCTGTTCGATGAAGACCAGATACTGTTCGGTCAGTTGCAAGATCGAGACGCGCCGCAGATCGACCTTTTGCGTGCGTGACAGCGTCAGCAGCAGGTCGAGCGGCCCTTCGAACCCGTCCACATCGACGATCAGCGCCTCGGCCGCGCGGCGCGAGGCGACGGCATCCCATTCGGGCTCGGCGTCATTGGCGGCGATGGGCCGATCAGCCATAGACCTCTCCGTCCAGAAGGTCGGCAAGGTCAGCCTCGGCGGCCTCGATGTCAAGCGGTGCAGGCGTGGTGCGGGCGGCCAAGGCGGCCTCCGCCCTTGTCAGCGATGCGCCGTCGAGCGCGCCGGAATGGGCCACGACGGCCTCCATCTCGGGGCGCTCGCCGTTGCAATGCAAGATCAGGTCGCAGCCCGCCGCGCGCGCACGGGCCGCACGGTCCCCGAGTGGGCCGGGCAGCGCGCCCATCGACAGATCGTCGGTCATCAAGGCGCCCTGAAACCCGATCTCGTCGCGGATCATGGCGATCATTGCGGGCGACAGCGTGGCGGGCAACTCGTCGCCCAACGCCTCGTAGACGATATGGGCGGTCATCCCCAAGGGCAGATGCACGAGCGGGCGGAAGGCCGCGAAATCGACGCGCTTGAGTTCTTCCAGAGGGGCGGTGACGCGCGGCAGGGTCTTGTGGCTGTCCACCTCGCCCAGACCGTAACCCGGCAGGTGCTTGAGCACCGGCAACACCCCGCCCGCCAAAAGCCCCTCGGCGACCGCACGCCCCGCACCGATCACCGTGTCGGGTTCGGTGCCATAGAGCCGGTTCTTCAGGACCGGATGCGTCGTGTCGCGCGCCACGTCGGCCAGTGGCATGCAGTTCACGTCTATGCCGACGCTGCGCAATTCATGCGCGATCATGCGCGCGCGCAGACGCATGGCGCGCGCGGCGCGCAAGGGGCCTGCCTGCGCCATCTGGTCAAGCGCCGGTCGCCACTGCCGCCAATATGGCGGACGCATCCGCTGAACCCGGCCGCCTTCCTGATCGATCAGGATCGGCGCGTCGCGCCCCACCGCCGCGCGCAGGTCCGAGGTCAGCGCCAGAAGTTGCGTCGGATCCTCGATGTTGCGGGCAAAGAGGATGAACCCCCAAGGCTGCGCCTCGGAGAAAAAACGCGCCTCGTCGGGCGACAGGCGCGGACCTTCGCAGCCGAGGATCGTGGCGGAAAGCCCGGCCATGCGCGCCGCCCTACCTGACCGTCACGGGAATGCAGGGCGCGTTTTGTGCCATCAGCACGGCGCAGAACCGGCGCGAGGCGGCCAGATCGTCGAAGCCATGCGCGCGCAGCCGGTAAAAGGCCGATCCGCCCGAGGTTGCCTGCTGGATCACGCGGGGGCGACCTGCGAAGTAATCCGGGAAGCGCGCCGTCAGCCTGTCCCATTCGGCCCGCGCGATCTCGGGCGTGTCGAAGGCACCAAGCTGGACCAGCCGTGTGCCTTCCGGCAGGTCGGCGGCTTCCAGTTCTGGCACCGTCTCGACTGCCAGCGCGCTCGTGGCTGGGCCGGAAAATGCCAAGGCCGCCAGCGTTGCGGGCCGCGACGGCGGGCGCAGCGACCGCGACGGACCCGGAACCGACGCAGGAATGATCTGGAGGGATTCGCCCGCATTGGCCACTGCTGGCACTGGGCTGGCGGACACCACGGACGCCGGCGTATCGGATGACACCGGCCCAAGCGGTTCGGCCCGGTCCATCAGCCGCTCGATCAGGGCCTGTGTGCTTGCAGCGACCTCGGCGGGTGTGGGAGCCTCGGACTCGGTGGCCACCGCGGCGGTCTCGGTCACGGGAACAAGATTTGCCGCCGAGGCAGAGGCCAGCGCGCTCACATCCAGATCGACGGGCGGGGGCGCAAGGATCAGCCGGTCGGGCACAGGTGCTGCCTCAGCGCCTTCGGCCAAGCGGTTGACGGCCAAACCCTGATGTTCGGCCTGCGTGCCGCCCGGATCGGCCGGGGCGACGCGCATCGGGCCTTCGAGGGCGCGGATCACCGGCACGCCGGACATGTCGCGGACCGTCAGTTGATAGGCCCAGACCACCATTCCGATAACCAGACCGAGCGAAATCACCGCACCTGCCCAATTGACCAAGGTGCCGATCCGGGGCCCGCCTGCGGTCGCGTCAAGCTGTGCCGCACCGTTGCGCGGCGTGGCATGTGCCTCATCCGTCTCGAAATAGTCGAAATCCGCCATATCCTGCCATGCCTGCCCATGCGCCCCTTTTTGTCGGCGCGCGGGGGCGCCGGGGCCTTGCCTGTCTCGATCTGGCCGGCGGAAGGTCTTGATCGCCTTACATCTTGTCGGCCGGTTTAACTCCAAGAATACCAAGACCGTTGGAAATGACAATCGCCACGGACCGAATCAACGCCAGTTTTCCCCGGCTTGTGGCATGATCGTCCTCTTGCCAGAAGCGCAACGTGGTGTCGGAATTGCCCTTGTTCCACAGCCCGTGAAACTCCGACGACAGGTCATAGAGGTAAAAGGCGATCTTGTGCGGCTCATGGGTCTGGGCGGCGCTTTCCACGATCCGGGGCCATTCCGCCAGCTTTGCTGTCAGCGCCAATTCGACCGGATCGGCGATGCAGGCCAGATCATCGGCCCCGCCGGGGAACACACCCTGTTCCGCCGCGCGCCGCAGGACGGAGCTGATCCGGGCATGAGCGTATTGCACATAAAAGACCGGGTTGTCCTTGGATTGTTCACGAACCTTTTCCACGTCGAAATCCAGCGGCGCGTCGTTCTTGCGCGTCAGCATGACGAACCGGGTGACGTCCGAGCCCACCATCTCGACCACGTCGCGCAGCGTCACGAAGGTGCCCGCCCGCTTTGACATCTTCAGTTCTTCGTCCCCGCGCCTGAGCTTGACCAGCTGCGTCAGCTTGATGTCGAGCGGCACGCGACTGTCCGACAGCGCCGCGACCGCCGCCTTCATCCGTTTGACATAGCCACCGTGATCGGCGCCGAAAATGTCGATCAGCTCGTCGAAACCCCTTGAGATCTTGTCGAAATGATAGGCGATGTCGGGGGCGAAATAGGTCCAGCTGCCGTCCGACTTCATCACCGGGCGGTCGACGTCGTCGCCGAAATCGGTCGAGCGGAACAGGGTCTGTGTCCGCGGCTCCCAATCCTCAGGCGTCTTGCCCTTGGGCGGTTCCAGCACGCCCTCGTAGATCAGGCCCTTGCCGCGCAGATCGGCCAGCGCCGCCTCGATCCGGCCGGTGCCGTAGAGCGATTTCTCGGAGTAGAACACGTCCATCGCCACGCCCAAGGCGGCCAGATCCTCGCGGATCAGCTCCATCATCTTGTCGGTGGCGAAATCGCGGATCTCTTCCAGCCAGACCTGTTCTTCGGTGCCCACGAACCTGTCGCCGACCTTGTCCTTGAGCGCCTGCCCGACCTCGATCAGGTAGTCGCCGGGGTAGGTGCCATCGGCAAAAGCCACCTCCTGCCCATGCGCTTCTAGGTAGCGCAGGTAGACCGACCGTGCCAGAACATCGACCTGCGCGCCGCCGTCGTTGATGTAGTATTCCCGCGTCACCTCATGCCCGGTGAAGGCTAGAACGCTGGCCAGCGCGTCGCCGAAGACCGCGCCGCGCGTATGGCCCACATGCAGCGGCCCCGTGGGGTTGGCCGAGACGTATTCGACGTTCACCCGCCGCCCCTGCCCCATGTCGGACCGGCCATAGGCCGCCCCCTGATCCAGAATGGCCGCGATGACGCCGCGCCAAGCCTCGGCCGTCAGCCGGAGGTTCAAGAACCCCGGCCCCGCCGCCTCGGCGCTGGCGATCCGCGGATCAGCGACGAGCTTGACCGCCAGCGCCTCGGCGATGTCGCGCGGCTTCATGCCGGCGGGTTTTGCCAGAACCATCGCCGCATTCGTCGCCATGTCGCCATGCGCCGCATCGCGCGGCGGCTCAACCGCGACAGCCGACCGGTCGAGGCCTGCGGGCAGCGTGCCCTCGGCTTCCAACGCGGAAAGCGCGGCAAGAGTTGCAACGTGGATATCGGCAAACAGGGTCATCTTGCACCTAACGGATCTGGTGCCTGCGTCCTACCACGGTTGGGCCGGAGGTCAATCGACAGAGCCCAAACTGGCACAAACCATGACCCCGCAAGGCAGGCGGGCCTACCGCCCCCCTCTCTGCCTGCCCTTCTGTCAGTGCCCGCAATAGTGGAAGACTTCCGCGTAACCGTCCTCCACCAGCACGACACCGCCGGAATTGTCGGACACGAGCATGAAGGACCGCGTCCAGGTCTGGCCCTCGCTCCGGCAGGTCGCGGTATAGACAAAGGTATCATACAGACCGGCAACCGGCGTCCGGGCCGTAACGTCGCAATGGCTTTCGTAGAAGGTCAGCCCGGGCCAGTAGATGTCGAGCGCCAGTTCGTTGCGGTAGCCCAGCCCGCATTGATCCCCGTTATAGATGCCGTCGTACGTCTGGGATACGCCCGGAACGGCAAGGGCGGCACTCAGGACGGCAGCTGTGGCAAGCGATCGGAAAGGTCGGACAGGCATGTGGGATGTCCCTCATCTTATGGGTGATGCAGAGACCCTAGCCCCATGCCCAGCCCCAATCCAGCGTTTCGACGTGCCCGGGGCCTTGCCTTGCCGTTCCCAGCCCTGACGCGCGGTCAATTGCAGGTGACGAACCGATCTTCGTTTCCGTCGACCCTGAGCACAAGATCGCCATCGGCATTGCGGTAGAACAGGGCTGTCTGCACCTGCGGACCGCCGCCGTAATCGCATGACATCGTGTATTGGATACCGCCCGACGGTTCGTCGACCGGGGTATCGTCGGACAGCGTGCAAGGCGTCTCGTAGAAACTCATGTTGGCCCCGTCGATGACAAGGGCGACATAGGGCGGCGTGTCGCAAAAGGCGTATTCGTAAACGCCATCAAAGCCTTGAGCCATGCAAATTGCTGGCAGCACAATGACGAATGCAGTTGCAGGAATGATGCGGGTCGTGGTCATGGCGATGAATTCCTTTTGGTTGAAGGCGGAAAGCCTGCCGTGACCCATCGTAGTTGTCACTACAGGTTTTCCAATGGTTTCGCCGCAGACCTGTTTGCTTCGCCGAAAATCCGCGCATGGGTCTGCAGCGCGAAACGGTCCGTCATCCCCGAGATGTAATCCGACACCAGCCGCGCCAGTGCGGTCTCGCCCGTCACCTCCTCCACGTCCTTGCGCCATTGTTTGGGCAATTCCTGCGGGTTGGCCATGAAATGCGGAAACAGGTCATGGACCACCGCCGTCACCTCGCGCCGCATCACGATCACCGAAGGTGCCCGGTACATGCGGTGGAACAAGAAATCGCGGATCACCTTTAGATCGTCGAACAGGCCTTTGGAAAACCGGATGATCGGCCGCCCAGCGGCACGGATGTCAGTCGGGCTGGCGGGGTTCAGCGTGGCCAATTCCGTGCCCGCATATGCGATCACATCCTCGACCAGCACGCCGAAAAACCGGCGCAGCGCCTCGTGGCGGCGGCGGTAGTAGTTGAGGCCCGGGTAGCGGCGGTCGACCTCGGCGAAACAGTCGCGCAGGATAGGCAGTTCGGCCAGATCGTCGGTCGAAAACAGCTCCGCCCGCAACCCGTCATGCAGGTCGTGGTGATTGTAGGCCACGTCATCGGCGATGGCGGCGACCTGTGCCTCGGCGCTGGCATGGGTCGACAGCTCCAGATCATGGGCGTCGCAATATTCCGCCAGCGCCCAGGGCGTCGGGGGGGCAACCGGACCATTGTGTTTCGCAATCCCCTCAAGGGTTTCCCATGTCAGGTTCAACCCGTCGAACTCAGCGTAATGGCGTTCAAGATGGGTCACGATCCGGATCGCCTGCGCATTGTGATCGAACCCGCCATGGGGCGCCATCAGCGCCTGAAGCGCATCCTCGCCAGTATGGCCAAAGGGCGGGTGACCCAGATCATGGGCCAGCGCCACGGCTTCTGTCAGGTCCTCGTCCAGCCCCAGCGCGCGGGCAATGGTGCGCGCCACCTGCGCCACCTCGATCGAATGGGTGAGCCGGGTGCGGAAATAATCGCCTTCGTGTTCCACGAAGACCTGCGTCTTGTGCTTCAGGCGGCGAAAGGCCGAGGCGTGGATGATCCGGTCGCGGTCGCGCTGAAAGGGCGAGCGAAAGGTGCTTTCGTCCTCGGCCACGCGGCGGCCGCGGGTCTGGGTCGGGTCGCAGGCAAAAGGCGCGCGCATCGTATCGGTTCCGCTTCTTGTCGGAGTTGACCGGGTTCATATATGCTCAGGGCACAGAATGCGACAGCGCCGGAAGGATTGCCGCCCATGACCCTCACCCTGACCGTTCCGCCCAAGGTCACCGACCGCGCCTATGCACGGCTGGCCGAGATCAACGAGGCCGCGGGCGAGGCCAAGGCATTGCGCATCGCTGTCGAAGGCGGCGGCTGTTCGGGCTTTCAATATGAGATCAAGCTCGATGATCCGGCCGCCGACGATCTGGTGCTGGAAGGCGGCGGGCAGAAGGTGGTGGTCGATGCCGTGTCCCTTCCCTTTCTCGCCGATGCCGTCATCGACTTCACCGAGGAACTGATCGGCGCGCGCTTCACGATCCAGAACCCCAACGCCTCCTCGTCTTGCGGCTGCGGCACGTCCTTCTCGATGTGACCCGATGCCCGGCGCGGGCCGTCAGGCCGCGTCGCACAGCGCCCCGGCCTGCATGTCAACCAGCAAGGCCGCCTCGTGACGCCGCAACACCCGGCGGGCGGCCGTCATCTGGGGGCCCGGACCAGCAGGCGTGTCGGCGACGGCGGCAAGGATCTCGGCCCGCAGCGGGCTTTTCGGGTGGCACAGGTAGTCCCCGAACAAGAAGCTCTCGCTCGCCATCCCTTCGGCGTGAACGATTTCATGCGTGTCGAACATCAGATGCACATAGGTGACCTCGGCGCGGGGGGCGCGCCGGATCTTGTCGCCATTGACCAGCAGATGCGCCGGACACAGCACCTCGGTCTCGCCAAACAGCACCTCGGCGCGCCAATCGTCGATCAACACGCAATGCAGCGGTGACACGAACAGCGTGCGGTGATCGCCCAAGGCACCAGCTTCGAACCGGATTGGCGCATGGGCGCCGAAGGCCGGCACGGTCCGCCGCCCGACCCAGCGCAGCGGCAGCGGGCCATGGTCTAGCGTTTCGACCAGATCGCCGATCCGCAGCTCTTCGACCCGGACCTCGCCCCCGGGCACGGCGATGCGAGTCCCGGCCACGAAACAGGGCGGACCAAGGTTGCCCACGGGAAATTGCGTGCTTGCGGTGACGAAGGTGACAGCCGTCGCCGTCGCCCCGTCGATCAGGACGGACCCGTCCGAAGGCGTGAAATAGCGGCCGCCGTCGTTAGTGTAGAAGGTCACGCCGGTGATGGTGACGCCATTGATCGTCACCGTATCGCCAACCCAGACCGCGTTCACGATACTGCCATTGATCGTGTCGCCACTGTTGGGGCGGATCAGCCCGTCACCATCGGCATCGTCGATCGTCATCGTCACGACCGTGATCGTCACCGGCAAGGGCGGCGGCACACCGGGGTCGAAATTCCCCGCAATGGTCTGATCCGTATAGATCGGCATTGTGTCTCCATCTTGCTGTCCGAAGGCCAGCATGGGATGAATAGACTGCGCCTCTGTTTCCACTGTGGAACCAATGGGGCCATTTTGCGGTCATCGCAGGGCCGCGCCAAAGCGCGTCCGCCGCAATCTGATGCGGAAACGGGCGCGGTCTGGCACATCGGCGGAGGCGGGCATGAAGATCGCGACGTTCAACATCAACGGCATCAAGGCGAGGGTCGAGGCGCTGAGCGACTGGCTGGGCGAGTTTCAGCCCGATGTGGCCTTGTTGCAGGAGATCAAATCCGTCGACGAGGGGTTCCCGCGCGCGCAGTTCGAGGACATGGGCTACCGGGTTGAAACCCACGGCCAAAAGGGCTTCAACGGCGTCGCCATACTGTCGCGCCTGCCGCTGGAAGATGTGACGCGCGGCCTGCCCGGCGACGAGGCCGACGAACAGGCCCGCTGGATCGAGGCGACCGTGATGGGCGAGACCACCGCCGTGCGCGTGGCGGGCCTCTACCTGCCCAACGGCAACCCGGCGCCGGGGCCGAAATACGACTACAAACTGGCGTGGATGGCCCGGATGGAGGCGCACGCCCGGACCCTTCTGGCGCAAGAAATGCCGCTGGTCGTGGCAGGCGACTATAACGTCATCCCGCAAGACGAAGATGCCGCCAAGCCCGAGGTCTGGCGCGCAGACGCGCTCGCCCTGCCGCAAAGCCGGGCCGCCTATCGCCGCATCCTGAACCTCGGCTTCACCGAAGCCATCCGCGCCCGCACTCAGGCTCATGGCCTCTACAGTTTCTGGGACTATCAGGCCGGCGCGTGGGAGCGGAACAACGGCATCCGCATCGACCACCTGCTGCTCAGCCCGCAGGCCGCGGACCTGCTGGCAGATGCAGGCATCGACAAACCCGTGCGCGGGCGCGACAAGCCATCCGATCACGTGCCGGTCTGGATCGATCTTGCGGCCTGAACGGGGCCGATCGTTGCAAACGCAAAAACTTGCGCTGCCGATTTGTCTTTTAGTTGATTTCCGTCCCGACGTGATGTCTCAATCCGCCGCAAGGTGTAACATACCTGTCACAAAAGAGCGCTAAGCGCCATGCGGAGGGAGGGCCACGACGGCCCACTTTCGTTTCCTGACCGACATGAAGCGCCGGGCGACCGGCCGGAGGAGAAACATATGAAATTCCGTCACTTCGCTGCGGCAAGCGCCGTCAGCGTCCTTGCCCTGAGCAGCGCGGCCACAGCCCAGACCCAGATTGACTGGTGGCACGCCATGGGCGGCGAACTGGGCGAAAAGACCGAAGCGCTGGCCACCGCCTTCAACGCCTCGCAGTCCGATTACGTCGTCGTCCCCAGCTATCGCGGTTCCTACACCGAGACGATGACCGGCGCGATCGCGGCCTTCCGCGCGGGCGAACAGCCCAACATCGTGCAGGTCTTCGAGGTCGGCACCGGCACCATGATGGCCGCGCAGGGCGCCATCGTCCCCGTGTACGAACTGATGGCCAGCACCGGCGCCGATTTCGACCCCACGGCCTTCCTTCCCGCCGTCGTCGGCTATTACACCGACCCCAACGGCAACATGCTGTCGATGCCCTTCAACTCTTCCACCCCAATCCTCTATTACAACAAGGACGTGTTCGAGGCCGCAGGTCTTGACCCCGAACAGCCGCCGCGCACCTGGGCGGAAGTCGAGGAATTCTCGCGTCAGATCATGTCCTCGGGCGCTGCCCCTTGCGGCTTCACGACCGGTTGGGTCAGCTGGGCACAGCTGGAAAACTTCTCGGCCTGGCACAACCAGCCGATCGGGACCCTGTCCAACGGCTTCGGTGGGCTTGAGACCGAACTGACCGTGAACGGCCCGGTTCAGGTCCGTCACTGGGAAAACCTCGCCCGCTGGCAGGCCGAAGGCGTGTTCCGCTACGGTGGCCCCGGCGGCGGCAATGATGCACCCCCGGCCTTCTACGCTCAGCAGTGCGCAATCTACATGAACTCCTCGGCCTCGCGCGCGGGCGTTCTGAACAACGCCACCGAATTCGAAGTCGGCTTCGGCATGCTGCCCTATTACGACGACGTCGAGGGCGCACCGCAGAACTCGATCATCGGCGGGGCGACGCTCTGGGTTCTGGCCGGTGGCACCCCCGAGGAAGAGGCCGGCGTGGCCGCCTTCTTCAACTTCCTCTCCTCACCCGATGTGCAGGCCCAGTGGCACCAGGATACCGGCTACCTGCCGATCACCCAGGCCGCCTATGAACTGAGCGAAGCGCAGGGCTACTATGCCGCCAACCCCGGCGCCGATGTGTCCATCAACCAGATGAACATGAACCCGCCGACCGACAATTCCCGCGGCCTGCGCTTTGGCAACTACGTCCAAATCCGCACCGTCATCGACGAGGAATTCGAGCGTCTGCTCTCGGGTGCCGTCGATGCGCAGGGCGCGCTCGACGCGGTCGTGGAACGCGGCAACGCGCTGATCCGCGATTTCGAAGACGCCAACGGCTGATCCCGTTGACCTGATCACCGGCCCGCGCCGCACCTGTTGCGGCGCGGGCCTTTCCATCGCGTGCCTCGCGGCGCGGGCATGTCCAGCTTGGGGGCAGGATGCAGACCAAACGCACGATCTTCGGCAACAAGGGCCTGCCCTACCTGCTGCTGGCACCACAGATCATCATCACCTGCATCTTCTTCCTCTGGCCCGCGGCGCAGGCCGTGCGCACCTCCTTCCTGCGCGAAGATGCCTTTGGCCTGAACTTCACCTTCGTGGGCTGGCGCAACTACACCCGCCTGCTCGACAGCCCCGAATACCTCAACGCGCTCAAGGTCACGGTGATCTTCTCGGTCTCGACCGTGATCCTCGCGCTTGGCGTCTCCCTCATCCTTGCCTTGGCCGTCGACCGCATGATCCGCTCGGGGCGCGCCTACACCACCCTTCTCGTCTGGCCCTATGCCGTTGCCCCGGCTGTTGCGGGCATCTTGTGGTGGTTCATCTTCAACCCGACCATCGGCATCATGCCCTACATCCTCGAGAACTGGTTCGGCTACGACTGGAACCACCTGCTGACGCCGTCGGACGCCATGATCCTCGTCGTGATCGCCGCCGCGTGGAAGCAGATCAGCTACAATTTCCTCTTCTTCCTCGCAGGCCTCCAGTCCATCCCCAATTCCCTGCGCGAGGCCGCCGCCATCGACGGCGCGGGCCCGTTCAAGCGGTTCTGGACCATCACCTTGCCGCTGCTGTCGCCCACGACCTTCTTCCTGCTCGTGGTCAACATCGTCTACACGTTGTTCGAAACCTTCGCAGTGATCGACGCCACCACCGAAGGCGGGCCCGCACAAGCCACCAACATCCTCGTCTACAAGGTGTTCCGCGACGGCTTCGTGGGTCTCAACTTCGGCTCGTCGGCCGCCCAATCGGTAATCCTGATGGGCCTCGTCATCGTCCTGACCGTCATCCAGTTCCGCTTCGTGGAACGGCGCGTGACCTACTGAGGGGGGCCGGTCCAATGGTCGAAAATCAACGCTGGCTCGACTACCTCGCCCATGCCGTCCTGATCTGCGGCGTCATCATCGTGGCCTTTCCGGTCTATGTGGCCGTCATCGCCTCGACGCATGGGCCGACGGCCTTCACCTCCGGCACCATCCCGCTCCTGCCCGGCACGAACGCGGTCGAAAGCTACACGGGCGTGTTTCAGGGCGGGATCGCCGCGCAGATGTCCGTCCCGATCGGGGTCATGCTGACCAACTCCATGATCATGGCCTTGGCCATTGCGGTCGGAAAGATCGTCATCTCGATCCTCTCGGCCTTCGCCATCGTCTATTTCCGCTTTCCCTTTCGGGTGCTGGCCTTCTGGATGATCTTCATCACCCTGATGCTGCCCGTCGAGGTGCGGATCGTGCCCACCTTCCAGGTGATCGCGAACCTCAACATGCTCAACAGCTACTACGGCCTGACCGTGCCGCTGATGGCATCGGCCACCGCCACCTTCCTGTTCCGGCAGGTCTTCCTGACCATCCCCGACGAGATGATGGAGGCCGCCCGCATCGACGGCGCGGGCCCGATGAAATTCTTCCGCGACATCCTTCTGCCGATGTCGCAGACCAATATCGCGGCCCTCTTCGTCATCCTCTTCATCTACGGCTGGAACCAGTATCTCTGGCCGATCCTTGTCACGACCGACGACAGCTACCAGACCATCGTCGCGGGCATCAAACGCATGTCCGACGTGGTCGACAGCGAACCCTTGTGGAATTCCATCATGGCGGTGACCGTGCTGGCTATGCTGCCGCCCGTCGCCGTCGTCATCTTCATGCAAAGGCTCTTCGTGAAGGGCCTCGTGGACAGCGAGAAATAACCATGGCCGAGCTGAAACTGAGAGATGTGGGCAAGACCTATCTGGGCGGCGTCAGCGCCGTCCGGGGCGCCTCGGTCGACATCGCGGATGGCGAGTTTATCGTGCTGGTCGGCCCCTCGGGCTGCGGCAAGTCGACGATCCTGCGCATGATCGCGGGGCTCGAGACCATCACCGAGGGCGAGGTGGAGATCGCGGGCCGCATCGTGAACAAGCTGGAACCGGCCGAGCGTGACATCGCCATGGTGTTCCAGAACTACGCGCTTTACCCGCACATGTCGGTGCGCCGGAACATGGAATACGGGCTGCGCAATCGCGGCACCCCCCGGCCCGAGATCGACCGCCGCATCGCGCAGGCCGCCGAAACGCTGCAGATCACCCAGTATCTCGACCGAAAGCCCCGCGCGCTCTCGGGCGGCCAGCGCCAGCGCGTCGCCATGGGCCGCGCCATCGTCCGCGAACCCGCCGTGTTCCTCTTCGACGAGCCGCTCTCGAACCTCGACGCGAAGCTGCGTACACAGCTACGCGCCGAGCTCAAGGACCTGCACCGCCGCCTCGGGGCCACCTTCGTCTTCGTGACCCACGATCAGGTCGAGGCGATGAGCCTCGCCGACCGTATCGTGATCATGTCGAACGGCCAGATCGAACAGATCGGCACGCCGATGGACCTCTACGAAAACCCCGCCAGCCGCTTCGTCGCCGAATTCATCGGCGCACCCCCGATGAACGTTTTCGACATCACCTCGCCCGCAGGCCAGGCCTTCGGCGCGGTCGCGGGCGGTGCGCCTGCGGCTGCCGGGGCCGTCGGCGTGCGCCCCGAGCAGCTCCGCATCGGGCGCGAGGGCGTTGAGGCCGAGGTGACGCTGGTCGAGGCGCTGGGCGCCGAAACCCTGGTCCACCTGCGCATCGGCGCAGATCGTCTGGTCCTGCGCGACGGGCATGGCAGCCGGATCAAGGTCGCGCAATCGCTGCGGCTGGAAACCGATGCGGGCGCGATCTTGTTTTTCGACACGAACGGCCGCGCCATGGTGCGCGCCACCAAACCCGCGTTGAGCGTGGTGGACTGAGGGGAACGGGAAAACTGCAGTTTTCCCGCACGAGAAACCGCAGTTTCTCGTCTTCTACTCCGCCGACTTCATAGGCGGCGGCCCGGCGGTAAGGGCCACCCAAGCGTCATATTGCGACAAGAAAACCTGTCCCGACAGATCGTCGAGGAAATGGGTCTTCTTCAACCGGTCGGTCACCGGCCCCTTCACCTCGGACAGGTGCAGCGTGATGCCCATGTCCCTGAGCCGGTGGTTCAGCGCCTCGAGCGCCTCGAGCGCGGAAAAGTCGATCACGTTCACGGCCGAGCACATCAGCACCACATGCCGGATCGGCCCGCCGGTGCCCACACGGTCGAGAACGTAATCCTCGAGAAAGCGCGCGTTTGGGAAATACAGGCTCTCGTCGATGCGGATGGTCAGCACGGCGGGGTCGGTTTCGACCTTGTGGCGGTGGATGTTGCGGAAATGCTGAGTGCCGGGCACCAGCCCGACCTCGGCCACATGCGGCTTTGATGTCTTGTAGAGATGCAAGAGGATCGACAAGATCACGCCTGCCGACACGCCCGTTTCCACGCCGAAAACCAGCGTCAGCAAGATCGTGGCAGTGACAGCGGCGAAATCGGCCTTGGAATAGGTCCATGCGGTTTTCAGGATCGAGAAATCGACAAGGCTCAGCACCGCTACGATGATCGTCGCCGCCAGCGTTGCCGTGGGCAGGAAATAGATCAGCGGCGTCAGCGCCATGGCGGCAATCGCCAGCCCCACCGCCGTATAGGCGCCGGCGGCCGGCGTCTCGGCGCCGGCGTCGAAGTTCACCACCGACCGGGCAAACCCGCCCGTGACCGGATAGCCCCCGGTGAAGCCTGCGCCAAGATTGGCCGCACCCAGACCGATCAACTCCTGATTGGGGTCGATGCGCTGCCGCTTCTTGGCCGCCAAGGTCTGCGCGACCGAAATGGATTCCACGAAGCCGATCACCGAAATCAGCAGCGCGGGCACGAATAGAGCCGTGAGCAGACCGAAATCCAAACTCGGCAGCGTGAGGGGCGGCAGCGATTGCGGTACGGCCCCCACGATGGACACGCCCCGGTCCGACAGGCCAAGACCCCAGACCGCCAGCGTCGTGACCACCACCGCCAGAACCGGGCCGGCCTTTTGCACCACATCGGCCAACCGCGGACGCATGCCGCGCCGCAACAAGAGCGGCTTCAGCCCCTTGCGGACCCAAAACAAGAACCCTGTCGCCGTTACGCCGATGACCAGCGTGATCGGATTGACCTCGCCCAAATTTGTCCAGATCGAGCCCAGCATTTCGGGCAAGGTATGCCCCGAAGCGGAAATGCCCAAGACGTGCTTGATCTGGCTGGCCGCGATCAGGAGTCCACTCGCCGTGATGAACCCCGCGATGACCGGATGGCTCAGGAAATTCGCCAGAAATCCCAGCCTGAGCAATCCCATGCCCAGCAAGATAGCCCCCGACATGGCCGCAAGCGTGAGGGCGGCCACGGCATACCCGGCCGTGCCCTGTTCGGCGACCTGTCCCACCGCCGCCGCCGTCATCAAGGACACGACCGCCACCGGCCCCACCGCCAGCGCGCGGCTCGTGCCGAAGATCGCATAGAGGATGATCGGCAGGATCGAGGCGTAAAGCCCCGCCTCGGGCGGCAATCCCGCCAGCATCGCATAGGCCAGCGATTGCGGGATCAGCATGATGGTGACGATCACCGCCGCCATCATGTCGCTTTGCAGCGCCTCGCGGTTATAGCGGCGGCCCCAGTCGAGGACGGGAACATATCTGCGCAAGGTCTCGAACATGGGGCCGGTCTTTTCAGGGTTTGGGGCAGCCCGGATCGGGCGGCCTTCGATGTTGGGTCAGTTCGCGCCTGTCATCTTGGCGGCCGCCATCGCCCAAAGCGCGCCACAGCGCGCGCCAGACCGGCAATAGGCCAGCACCGGGCCGGGCAGGTCCTGCACCATCTGGCCAAAGCTGCGCGCGTCGGGATCCTTGATAAGGCCGGGGATGACCGGGAGATTGCGAAACTGCAGGCCCAGCTTGCGGGCCGCAGCTTCGATTCCCGCAACAGGCGGCTGGCCGGGTTCTTCGCCATCGGGGCGGTTGCAGATGATCGTACGATAGCCCTGCGCGGCAAGCGCGGGAAGATCGGCGGCGGTGATCTGGCCTGTGACGGACAGGCGATCAGTGATTTTGCGGGCGTCCATGTCGGAGCCTCCTTCGGGGAAAATCGTTACAATCAAGAGGGTTTCACCGGCAACCGGATTGGCCGCCGGGGGGCTGGTCAGGGGCGGATCGGCGTCGCGGTCACAGACCGTTGACCGGCACCTTGAGCATCGGGCGCCCGTCCTTGTCCGTCGGGATGGTGCCTGCGCGCATGTTCACCTGCAACGACGGGATGATCAGCTTGGGCATGCCCAGTTGCGCGTCGCGTTCGGTGCGGAACTTGACGAAATCCTCTTTCGTCTTGCCCCCGCCGACATGGATGTTGTGCGCCTTTTCCTCGCCCACGGTGGTTTCCCATGCGATGTCGCGCCCGTTGGGGCCGTAGTCGTGGCACATGAACAGCCGCATCTCGTCGGGCAGCGCCAGCACCTTGTGGATGCTGTCATACAGCGTGCCCGCATCCCCGCCGGGGAAATCGGCGCGCGCCGATCCGCCATCGGGCATGAACAGCGTGTCGCCGACAAAGGCCGCGTCGCCCATCACATGCACCATGCACGCGGGCGTGTGGCCGGGCGTGTACATGGCCAAGGCGGGCATGGTGCCTATCATGTAAGTGTCGCCATCCTCGAACAGGGCATCGAACTGCGAGCCGTCGCGCTGGAACTCGGTGCCTTCGTTGAAGATCTTCCCGAATGTGTCTTGCACCACCATGATCTTGGAACCGATGCCGATCTTGCCACCCAATTTCTGCTGGATGTAAGGCGCGGCCGACAGGTGATCGGCGTGGACATGGGTCTCGATGATCCATTCGAGCTTGAGACCTTGGGTCTCGATCGCGGCGATCAGGGCATCGGCATGGCCATAGGTGATGCGGCCCGAGGCGTAATCGATGTCCATCACGCTGTCGACGATGGCGCAGCTGGGCGAATTCGGGTCCTTCACGATATAGCTGATCGTGTTGGTGGCCTCGTCGAAAAAGGCTTGCACCTGCGGCTGGATGGTCATGTTGACGGGATAGTCGGTCATGTCGGGATCCTCCGGGATCACTGGGCTGCCTGCGCGCGGGCGCGCGACAGCGATTGCAGGTATTTTGCGGCAAAGATGCCCGCAAGCATGGCCGCGACAAAGGCGATCACGTCGATCCGCCCCGTGCCCAGCGCCGGCAGCGCGCCGCCGGGGCAAAAGCCCGAGATGCCCCAGCCGATGCCGAAGACCGCCGAGCCGCCGATCAGCCGCGCGTCGAGATTGCGCGCGGTGGGCAGGCTGAACTTGCCTTCGAAGATCGGGCGGCCGCGTCCGAAGACGATCCGGTAGCCCACGGCGGTGACGATCAACGCGCCGCCCATCACGAAGATGAGGCTCGGGTCCCACGTCCCCGCCACGTCGAAGAAGTTGATGACCTTGGCGGGATTGGCCATGCCCGACACGACGATGCCGGTCCCGAAGATCACGCCAATGAGAAAGAGAACGATCAGGTGCATGGATTTACCCTCCGATCACATGGCGCACGACAAAGACCGTGAGGCCGGTCGCGATCATGAAGGTGATGGTGGCCGCGATCGAGCGCGGGCTGAGCCGCGCCATGCCACAGACGCCGTGACCCGAGGTGCAGCCCGAGCCATAGGTGACGCCCACGCCCACGATGAAGCCGCCGATCAGCAGCATCGGCATCGACACGGGCACTGCGATCTCGGGCATGCCGCCCGTTGCCAGCCAGTAGACGGCGGGACCGGTAAGCATGCCGAGCAGCAGCGCCAAGCGCCAGCTCATGTCGGCGACCGAGGCGGGCGCGAAGATGCCTGCCAGAATGCCGGTCGCGCCCATGATGCGGCCCACGGCCAGCATCAAAAGGACCGAGGCCGTGCCGATCAGCACGCCGCCGCCCAGCGACTGCCAAGGCGTGAATGCGGTTTCCATCACGCGGCACCTCCCGCACGGGGGCGCACGCATGGCTCAACGATTGATGTCATCTGGACGGGTCTCCTTCCTGTTCGCGCCATGATGACTAGCGATTCTGTCGCAGTCGATCTGTGACTTGGTCACACAACTGCCAAATCGAAACAGGTATGCTCAGGATCCGGATACGCCAGCCCCGTCAGCATGCCCGGCGCGCCCCTCAGGCCTCGGCCAATGCGCGCAGCCCGTCGCAATCGAGGATCTCGACCGTGCCGCGGGATTGCGCGATCCAGCCGCGCCGCTGGAATTCCGCCAATTGCCGCGAGATGACCTCGCGCGCGGTGCCCAGCTCGGCGGCCAGCTGCGCATGGGTCGCCTTGAGCACCCCGGTATCGGCACGTTCGATGATCTTCTGCGCGAGGCGAATGTCCATCCGCCGGAACGCGATATCCTCGATCACGCGAAACAGGTCGGTGATCCGCCGCGAATAGGCGCGAAAGACAAAGGTGCGGAACTCGGGCGACGAGGCGACCAGATCGTCGAACACCCCGCGCGGGATGGCGGCGGCCGTCACCTCGGTCTCGGCGATGCCTTCGGCGGCGTGATCCTCATAGGCCAGCATGCAAGCCGTGGTCAGCACGCAGCTTTCGCCCGCCGTGGCGCGGTAAAGCACCACCTCGCGCCCGTTTTCGGCCAGTTGCTGCACGCGCACCGTGCCGCTGAGCAACAACAAGAGCTGATCGGGCGATTTGCCGGGCGCAAAGATCGTCGTGCCCTTGGACAAGGTGACGACCTTGCTGCGCGCCGTCAGCAGGTCACGGATGCGCGGCTCAAGGCTGCTCAGACCGTCGAAGCGGTCGATCCAGGCATTTTGCTGGGCGGGGGCGGGCATCGGGCTCAGGTCCTCGGGCCGTGACAGGGGGCGCCCATGCTCTAGCAGGGGTGACGGTCGATTGCACGCCTGTCGCGCGCGCGGCGCCGTCAATCCCATTGACGGCCTTGTTTGATATGCCAACATCCGGCTGTCGCGTGCATGCGATGATGTTTTGTATTGTAAAGTACCGAAAGGACACCTGAATTTGGCTCCATATCAACAAGCAGCTTCGCAAATTATTCTTCCAGCGATGGCGGGATCACCTACACGCGGACTGGCACCTTCAGTCCCAGCGCGCCCGGCACATACACCGAAATCGGGGGCAGCACCGAATTCGCGCTGGAACCGGGCGAGGTTCTCTTGCTTGAGCCCGACAATCTCCAGATGACCTTTCTCGGGACGGTGACCTTTGGGTCGATCACCTTTCTGCATTTCAGGAGCCCTTTCGGTGAGAGTTTTCTCGACTCCATAGATCCCGTCAGCTTGATCGACTTCTTTCCCACCAGTTTCTCGACGACCGACCCGGAGTATTCCACCGCCAACTTTGTCCTCTGCTTCCTGCAAGGCACCCTGATCCGCACATCTGCGGGCGATGTCGCGGTCGAAAAGCTGGCCATCGGCGACAAGCTCCTGACCGCCGCGGGTGCTGCTACGACGGTAGAATGGATCGTCCGCCAGTCCGTCTCACCGCGGTTTGGCGGCAGCACTATGCTGCCGGTGCGCATCAAGGCCGGCGGGCTGGGTCATGGCCTGCCCGAGACGGATCTCTACGTCAGCGCCGATCACGGTCTGATCCTCGATGACCTTATGATCAACGCGGGCGCGCTGGTGAACGGCACGACCATCACTGTCATGTCGGCCGCAGACCTGCCCGACCGCATCACCTATTACCATGTCGAGACGACCTCCCATGAGGTGATCCTGGCCAATGGTACCCCAGCGGAAACCTTCATCGACTATGCCGGGCGACAGCGCTTTGACAATTACGCCGAATATGTCGAGCTTTTCGGGGCTGACCGTCCGTTGGCGGAAATGGCGCGCGCCCGCATCTCTGCCGCGCGCCACCTGCCCGCGGCGCTGCGCCGTCACCTTGGCCTGACCAGCGCCGCCTGACGATCCGCATGCGGGGCGAGGCCTGCATCAGGCGTTGCCCCGCATGGCTGGACAAGCCTGCAAACCTATCCATACTGGCGGCAGTCCACAAAAAACGAACAGGGAGCTGCCCCATGACCACCCGTTTCGCCGCCTTTGGCGCGGCCCTGCTGGCGACCTCGGCGTTGACCGCCGCTGCCGCCTCGGCCGAAACCCTCCGCTGGGCGCGTGCCTCCGAGGCGCTGACGCTCGACCCGCATTCCCAGAACGAGGGGCCGACCACCACCTTGATGCACCAGATCTACGAGCCGCTGATCGTGCGCAACATGGAAGGCGTGATGGAACCCGCGCTGGCCCTCAGCTGGGAACCCTCGGCGGATGACCCCAACGTCTGGGTTTTCCAGCTGCGCGAAGGCGTGACCTATCATGGTGGTGAAACCTTCGACAGCGAGGACGTGGTGTTCTCGCTCGACCGCGCGCGGTCCGAGACCTCGAATTTCAAGGAATTGCTGACCGGCGTGGTCGAGGTGCGCGCGGCAGGCCCCTACACGGTCGAGATCGTGACCGACGGGCCGAACCCGCTTTTGCCCAACAACCTGACCAACATCATGATGATGGATGCGGGTTGGGCTGCCGCAAACGGGGCCGAGGCGGTGCAGGATTATGCCGCGGGCGAAGACACATTCGCCGCACGCAATGCCAATGGCACCGGCCCCTTCATCTTGCAAAGCCGCGAGGCCGATGTGCGCACGGTGATGACCCAAAACCCCGATTACTGGGGCATCGGCACCTTTCCGATGGCGGTCACCGAACTGATCTTCACCCCGATCCAGAACCCCGCCACCCGCGTGGCGGCGCTTTTGACCGGCGAGGTCGATTTCATCCAGGACGTGCCGGTGCAGGATCTGGCTCGCGTCGATGAGGCCGACGGCATAGGCCTTGCCACCGCGGCGCAGAACCGCAACATCTTTTTCGGCATGAACGTGGGCGACGCCGACCTGACGCTCGACAATGTCGAGGGCGCCAATCCGCTGGCCGATGTGCGGGTGCGGCAGGCGATCAACATCGCCGTCAACCGCGAGGCGATCCAGCAGGTCGTGATGCGCGGCCAGTCGGACCCTTCGGGCGCCATGCTGCCCCCGCCCGTCAACGGCTGGACCGAGGCACTGGACGCTTACCCCGCCTATGACGTGGAGGCCGCCCGCGCCCTGATGGCCGAGGCGGGCTATGCCGATGGCTTCTCGATCCAACTCGATTGCCCCAACGACCGCTACGTCAATGACGAAGGGATCTGTCAGGCCGCCGTCGGCATGCTGGCGCAGATCGGGATCACCGTGAACCTGTCGGCGACGCCGCGCGCCCAGCACTTCCCGCTGATCGCCAACCTGCAGACCGATTTCTACCTGCTCGGCTGGGGCGTTCCGACCTACGATTCGGAATACGTCTTCAACTTCCTCTACCACACGCTGGGCGACGGGCGCGGCTCATGGAATGGCACGCGCTATTCCAACCCCGAGATGGACGCGATGATCCAGTCGCTGACCTCGAACACGGATCTGGAGGCGCGCAATCAGACCATCGCCGATCTTTGGGCCATGGCCTCGGAGGAGCTGATCTACATCCCGATCCACAACCAGGTGCTCAACTGGGGCATTTCGGATGACTGGCTGACCGTGGTGGATGCCGATGATAGCGTGATGTTCAAGTATTTCGACGCGAACTGAGCACACTGACACTTTTGGTCACATCGAAACCGCCCCGGATGCCGGGGCGGTTTTTTCTTGGGGGATCAAGTGCTGCCTGCCCTCAGCGCCGGGCGGCGAAGAAGTCGCGCATCAACGCCGCCGCCTCGGCCTCGGCTATGCCGCCATAGACCTCGGGCGCCCAATGCGCCTGGCTGTGGTCAAAGATACGCGGCCCCTGCGCCACGCCGCCGGATTTGGGATCGCTCGCCCCGTAATAAAGCCGCGAGAGCCGCGCCGCCGCGATCGCGCCCGCGCAGGCGGGGCAAGGTTCCAGCGTCACCCACAAGTCGCACCCGATCAGCCGCTCGGACCCCAACGCCAGACAGGCCGCGCGGATCGCCAGCATCTCGGCATGGGCCGTGGGGTCGGTCAGCTCGCGCATGCGGTTGCGCGCGCGCGCGATGACCTGCCCGTTCTTCACGATGACAGCGCCCACCGGGACCTCGCCCGCCGCGGCGGCCGCGCGCGCCTCAATCATCGCCGCATCCATGAAGGTGATGAAACCGCTCATGGCCGCCGTGATCGTGCCTTTCGCTTCGCCTGTCAAACCGCTATGCGGCACATATGAGTGAGCCTGAACGCATCGCAAAACGCCTCAGCCGCGCCGGGATCGCCTCCCGCCGCGAGGCGGAGCGCCTGATCGAGGCGGGCCGCGTCACCGTGAACGGCAAGGTGATCGACAGCCCCGCGCTGAACGTGACCGAGGCCGACAAGATCACCGTGGATGGCAAGGCAGTGGGCGAGGCCGACCGCCCGCGCCTGTGGCTTTACCACAAGCCGACCGGGCTTGTGACCTCGGCCAGTGACGAAAAGGGCCGCCAGACCGTGTTCGACAGCCTGCCTGCGGACTTGCCGCGGGTGATGAGCGTGGGCCGGCTCGACATCAATTCCGAGGGGCTGTTGCTGCTGACCAATGATGGCGGCCTCAAGCGCAAGCTCGAGCTCCCCTCGACCGGTTGGCTGCGCAAATACCGCGTGCGGGTCAAGGGTGCGCCGACCGAGGCGACGCTGGAGCCGTTGCGCAAGGGCTTGGTGATCGACGGCGAACGGTTTCAGGCGATGGAAGCGACGCTTGACCGCCAGCAAGGTGCGAATGCGTGGCTGACCGTAGGCCTGCGCGAAGGCAAGAACCGCGAGATCCGCCGCGCCATGACCGAGATCGGGCTGGACGTGAACCGCCTGATCCGCGTGTCCTATGGCCCGTTCCGGCTGGGCACGCTGAAGGCTGGTGAGGTCGAGGAAATCAAGCCGCGCGTCTTGCGCGACCAATTGGGGTTAGAGGCCGCCGTCGAAGGCCACGCGGTCGCCAAGGAAAAGCCCAAGCGCCCGCCGATGCGCAAGAAACCTACGCCGCGCCCCCTTGATCGTCCGGGTCGTCGCCCCCAGCGCTGAGGCTTTCACGCTCGATCAGCTTGGCCTGCGACATGAAGGCCACGAACAGGAAGGCTGGCAGGCCGAAGGTCTCGAAGGTCACCCAGAATTCGGTCGATTGCGTACGCCAGACCGCTTCGTTGGCCACTGCCATCGCCGCAAAGGCCATGGCCAGCCGCCGCGACAGGATCAACCAGCCACGATCGGACATGGGCAGCATCTCGCCCATCAAAACCTTGAGCCAACCTTGTCCGCGCAAAAGGCCGATGCCCAGCGTCACGGCAAAAAAGCCGTACACCAGCGTCGTCTTCATCTTGAAGAACCGCTCGTCGTTCAGCCAGACTGTCAACCCGCCGAACACGATCACCATAACGGCGGTAAAGACCTGCAATCGGCTGACCTTGCCGGTCAGCTTCCACAAGACGGCCATGGACAGCAGCAAGAGCGGCACGAACCCTGCGGTAACGAGGATGAAGCCGTCGTAATCGCGCCCGCCGATGGTCCAGGTCACATCCTGAAACCGCATGTAGGCAAGGAAGAACAAGATCGGCGGCCCAAGCTCCAGCGCCTGCCGGAGCCAGGGGTTGATCGGTTTTTCAACGTGCATGCTTGGCCCTTTCATCGGCCTACCTGAACTATCACCGCCCCCGCCGCGATCAACCCCATCAGCGCCAGACGGCGCGGGCCGACGCGTTCGCCCAGCACCAGCCAGCCGATCAGCGCGGCAAAAACGGTCGAGGTTTCGCGCAACACCGCCGCTTGCCCCACCTGGTCGAGCCGCGTGGCCAGCATGATCGAGCCAAAGCTGGCAAAGGCCACGAGGCCGCCGAAGATACCGCGAACGGCCAAGGGACCAAGGGGCGGCTTGTCGGAAAGGCCGTTGAAAAAACGCAGCGCGAGCAGCGGGAAGAGCAGGCCGTCAAGAAAGAAGAACCAGGCCAGAAAGGTGAACGGGTCCGCGGTGGCGCGGATCGCATAGGCGTCATAGGTGGTGTAGAGCGCGACAAAGAGCCCCGTCAGAACCGCAAAGCCCAGTGCCGGCACCAGCGTGTCACGGTCCAGCGTGACATGGATCAGGTTGTAGGCCGCAAGACCGTAAAGCCCCGCCAGCAAGACCGCGACGCCCAACCATTGCACCGGGTTGAAGGTCTCGCCGAAAACCAGAAACGCGCCGATGATGGCGAACAGCGGTCCGGTGCCACGCATCACCGGGTAGACGACCGTGTAGGCCCCGCGCCGGTAGCTGGCGAGCGTGGCCCATTTGTAAAGAACATGGATGACGAAGGCTCCGGCAAAGATCGGCCACATGTGCGGCTCGGGCCAGGGCACCACGAAAAAGGCGAAGGGCGCGGCCATCAGCGCATAGCTTGCGTCAATGGCGCCGCGCGCGAGAAGCGGGTCGTGACGGCCTTTTTGCAAGGCACCAAAGATTGCGTGCAGCACCGCCGCCATCAGCGCCAGAACGGTCGCCCAAGACGCGGCCTGAGCCGTGCCCTCGACCGAGGTAATCCAGGCGCTCATGGGGTTTTACTCACAGGGTCTGTGGATGAATATCGGATTTAGTCAAGACCAACCACGGCTCTGGCGAAGTCTTCGGGGTCAAAAGGTTGCAAATCGTCAATCTGCTCTCCGACACCGATGGCATGGATCGGCAAGCCGAACTTGTCGGCCAGCGCCACCAGCACGCCGCCTTTGGCGGTTCCGTCCAGTTTGGTCATCACCAGCCCCGAGACATTGGCCATCTCCTGGAAGGTCTTGACCTGGCTCAGCGCGTTCTGCCCCGTCGTCGCATCAAGCACGAGGATCGTGTTGTGCGGCGCGTCGGGATCCTTTTTGCGGATGACGCGGACGATCTTGGCCAGTTCCTCCATCAGGTCGGCGCGGTTTTGCAACCGCCCGGCGGTGTCGATCATCAACAGGTCGGCACCATCGGCCTCGGCGCGTGTCATCGCGTCAAAGGCCAGTGCAGCCGGGTCGGACCCTTCGGGCGCGGTCAGCACCGGCACCCCGGCACGCTGTCCCCAGACCTGCAACTGTTCGACGGCCGCCGCACGGAACGTGTCGCCGGCCGCGATCACTACCGTCTTGCCCGCTGCCTTGAACTGGCTGGCGAGCTTGCCGATTGTCGTGGTCTTGCCCGATCCGTTCACGCCCACAACCAGCACGACCTGCGGCTTCTTGGGATAGATCGGCAACGGTCGCGCCACCGGCTCCATCACGCGCGCGATCTCGGCGGCGAGCAGCCCCTTGATATCGGTTGCCGACATCATGCGACCATGGCGGCCCTCGGCCATGTTGGCGGTGACGCGCAGGGCCGTGTCGACGCCCATGTCGGCGGCGATCAACAAGTCCTCGAGGCTTTCGAGCATCTCATCGTCGAGCGCGCGGCGCGGCTCGACCGTGCGGCTAACCAGACGCCCCAAAAATCCGGGCTTGGCGGCGGGCGCAGGCTCGGCCACAGGGGGGGAAACACTCGGAACAGGCACGGGTTTTGGCGCGGGGGCCAAGTCGTGGGACTGCGGTGCCAGCGGTCGCGGGGCAGCATCAGGCTCCGGCTCCGGCATCGCTTCTGGCTGCGGGTCCGGCATCGCTTCTGGCTGCGGGTCCGGTTCGAGGGCCACATCGACTGCACGCTTTTCGATGATCGCGTCCAAGCCCTCGTCGATCTTCGACGAAGATCGGAGCATCCGGTCCTTCAGCTTCTTGAAAAAGGACATGCGCGGCCTTTCGACTATCTTGACCTGCATGTCACCTAATACGGGGCGCGCGCGAAAGGAAGGCCATGGTTTTGCCAAGAATTCGTGCCACATTCCCAGCGATACCCCCCGAAGCTGCAAGGCCCCGCCCCATGCCCGTGATCGCCCGCTACGCCATCGTGACGCTGATCCCCGCCCTTTTGATCGCGCTTGGCGCGACGGTCTGGGGGTTCGGCGGCGTGCTTGCACTGATCTGGCTGACACTGGTGGCGGCGGGGATGGACCGGCTGCTCGATCCGCCGGTGCTGGACGATCACGACCACGCACCGTGGTCCGACCGGCTGGCGCTGGGGCTTGGCGTGATCCATTTCGCGCTTGTGCCGCTGGTCTTGCTCGCCCTGGGCGATCCACGTCTGTCCTTTGGCGAGACGCTTGCGCTCCTGTTCGCCACGGCCAGCTTCATGGGTCAGGTCAGCCATCCCAACGCCCATGAGCTGATCCACCGCAAAACTGCGCTTTCGCGCGGGATCGGGGCGGCTGTCTATACCTCGGTCGGGTTCGGACACCATGTCTCGGCGCACAGGCTGGTGCATCACCGCCATGTCGGCACCCCCGACGACCCCAGCACCCCACTGCCCGGCGAAAGCTTCTGGGCCTACCTGCCGCGCGCCTGGCGCGGGTCCTTCGAGGCGGGGCTCGCCTGCGAGGTCGACAGGCTCGAACGCCGCGGCCTGTCCGGCCTGAGCGCGCACAACCCTTACGTGGTCTGGGTTGGCGGCGCGGCGCTGTCCCTTGTCATTGCCCTTGTGCTGGCCGGCGTCGGCGGGGCGCTGGCGCTGATTGTGCTGGCGGCACTTTTCGGCGGGCAGGTGCTGATGTCCGACTACATCCAGCATTACGGGCTGCAGCGGCTGGAATTGCCCAATGGCAGGGTCGAACCGGTCGCGCCGCATCACAGCTGGAACGCGCCGCGCGGGTTTTCATCCTACCTGATGATGAATGCCCCCGCCCATTCGGAACATCACATGCACCCCGACCGGCCCTATGACCGGCTCGACCCGCAGGCCGATGTGCCAACGCTTCCATGGTCGCTGCCGGTCATGGCTACGCTGGCGATGGTCCCCTCGGTCTGGCACCGTGTGATGGACCGCCGCGCGTTGAGGGTCATGGAGGCGGCACAGGCCCGTCTGACCGCGACACCACCGGTGCGGCCGCGTCACCCACGCCGCGACATGTCCCAGCCCGTCACAGAAGGGGGCGGGGTCGATGAGGATGATGCTGCCCTGATGGCACGCATTGCGCGCATGGTCGACTGACCAAGGCGCTCAGAGGGCGACGCCCTGCCGCCCCGCAAGATCCGAAAAGAACTGCCAAGCCACCCGTCCCGACCGCGACCCGCGCGTGGCCTGCCATTCGATCGCCTCGGCGACCAGTTGGCTGTCCTCGACCTGCACGCCATGGGCGGCGCAATAGCCGCGGATCATCGTCAGGTATTCGTCCTGCGAACAGGGATGGAAACCCAACCAGAGGCCGAAGCGATCGGACAGCGATACCTTTTCCTCGACCGCCTCTGAGGGGTTGATCGCCGAGGAGCGCTCGTTCTCGATCATGTCGCGCGGCATCAGATGGCGACGGTTCGAGGTGGCGTAGAACACGACATTGTCCGGCCGGCCCTCGACGCCCCCATCCAGCACCGCCTTGAGCGATTTGTAATGCTGGTCATCATGCGAAAACGACAGGTCATCGCAAAACAGGATCACGCGCACCGGGGCCGCGCGCAGCAGCGTCAAGAGCCGCGCGATGCTGCCCAGATCCTCGCGCTGCACTTCGACCAGCTTGAGGTCGGGGGCGTCCGTCAGGCAGACGGCATGCACCGCCTTGACCAGTGAGGATTTCCCCATCCCCCGCGCGCCCCACAACAGCGCGTTGTTCGCGGGCAACCCACGGGCGAATTGCGCGGTATTGGCCAGCAGCGTGTCGCGTGAGCGGTCGACGCCATGCAACAGCGACAGGTCTACGCGGTTCACACGGTCCACCGGGGCCAGCCGGTCCGGGTCGGCGTGCCAGACATAGGCGCTGGCTGCGTGCCAGTCGGGGGCGGCTGCGGGGGCGGGCGCCATACGCTCAAGCGCCGCGGCGATGCGGGTCAGGACATCATCGGTCATGGGGATCAAAGCTCTTCGTTTTCGCCAAGGATGCCTTCGGCGCGCAGGCGGCGGATCTTGGACCGCTCCACCAGCCGCACCAGCACGATCGACACTTCGTACAGGCCGTAGACCACGACGAAAAGGATCAGCTGGGTGACGACATCGGGCGGTGTCACCAGTGCGGCCAGCGTCAAGATACCCACGACCGCCCATTTGCGCACATTGCCAAGCCCCGCCGCCGTCACAAGCCCCGCCTTGCCCATCAAGGTCAGCAAGACCGGCAACTGGAAACACAGGCCGAAGGCAAAGATGAACTTGAGCGCCAGATCGAGGCTTTCGCGGACGGAGCCGAGGAAGATCGTCTGAATGCCGTCGGATGGTGCCTCGGGGTTCTCGAAGGTGCCCTCGCCCGCGATCAGATTTGCCAGAGCCGGGATCGCGTCGGAAAACCCGATGAAGAAATTCATCGCCAGCGGCGTCACGACATAATGGGCGAAAGACGCACCCATCAAGAACAGCACCGGCGAGGCGATCAGGAAGGGCAGGATCGCGCCCTTTTCCGATTTGTAGAGGCCCGGTGCCACGAAACGCCACAGCTGGTGCGCGATGACCGGGAAACTGACCGCAAAGCCCATGATGATCGAGATCCGGATCAGGACGAAGAATTTTTCCTGCGGCGCGGTAAAGATCAGTCGCGCATCCTCGCCGCGCGAGCGCAGCACCTCGGCCAAGGGTTGCGAGATGAATTCCAGCGTCGGCTCGGCGATGGTGAACATCGCGACCATGCCGACGACAAAGGCCAGCACGGACCGGATCAGGCGCGTGCGCAACTCTGCCAGATGCTCGATCAGAGGCGCGGAGCTGTCTTCGATCTGGTCTTCGGCGCTCATGATGATGTGGACCCGCTGCGCGCAGCCTCGACCACCGGCGTGGGCTCGGCGGTCACATCCGCTGCAGGCGCCTCGAGGGGGGCTTGGGCCGCGGCGTTGGCGGCCGCCTCCTTGTCAGCGATGGTCTGATCGATCTTGGCCTTGCGCCGTGCCTCGACCTCATCGCGCATCTGCTTGGTCGCGGCGGCCTTTTCCTCGGCCATCTTGCGGCTGTGGCTGCCTTCGGGGAATTTCTCGGGATCAAGGTCGAAATCGTCGCCAAAGGTATCCTTCAGCGCGCTCATCCCGGCTTTCTTCGGGTTGGCGGCGAAATTCGTTGCCTTGCGCAGGTCGCGGTTCAGCTCGGTCATGCCGCTCTCGTCGGCGGCTTCGTCCATGGCGCGCTGGAAATCCTTGGCCATGGCCCGCACGCGGCCCGTGAACTGGCCTACCTTCCGAAACATCATCGGAAGTTCCTTGGGCCCCACGACGATCAGCGCAACGATGCCGATCACCAGCAGCTCCATCCACCCGATATCAGGCATCTGCGTCCCTATGCACTAGGCGGACCGCCCCCGGTTGCACGCGGGGGCACGGGTCGCGATCAGGCGTTGTCGCGCTCGGCGCGCGGGGTGACATCGCGGGCAGCCGTGGTGTCGTCTGCGGTGTTCGAGGCGTTCTCGATCTCCTGAGTCGAATCCTTCACGCCGCGCTTGAAGGCGGTGATGCCCTTGCCGACCTCACCCATCAGGCCCGCGATCTTGCCGCGGCCGAACAGGACAAGGACCACGATGGCAATGAGCAAAAGGCCCGCCGGTCCGATATTGTTTAGCATGGCTCTCTCCCTAACACCGCGGCCGCCCCAAGGGGGCGCGCGGTCCACAGATGGTCGTCAGGCAACATAGGTAGGCGTTCCGCGCGCCAGTTCAAAGCCCCAAAACGCAAGCCGCCCCGCCCCGGTCAGCGCTTTTTCGCAAAGACAAAGCACCGGTCGCGCCGCACGGTTAGCCACAGCGGCGTGCCGGGCTTGGGCAAGAACACCGCCGGAACCGTCGCCTTGAGGATGCCGCCATCGAAATCCATGCGAAACTCCACAAGGCTTTCATGGCCCATGAACCGCGCCCGCTCGACCACGCCGCGGGCAGGCGTGCCATCTTGGGGGGTGGGGTTGGGGCCGCGCCCGCCCCGGTCGAAGTCGATCTTGACGTGCTGCGGGCGGAAGACGATTTCCACATCCGTGCCATCTGCATGGCCAGGCGCGAGGAACTGGCCAAAGGGCGTGTCGACGAGCGCGCCCTGAACCGTGCCCAAGATCACGTTGATATCACTGAAGAACGCCGCCGCTGCCTTGTCGCACGGCGCATTGTAGATGTTGTACGGCGCGCCCTTTTGCACGATCTTGCCATCACGCATCAGCGCGATCTGGTCGGCCATGCGCATTGCCTCCTCGGGCTCGTGGGTGACCAGAACCACGGCCGTCCCCTCGTCCTTCAGTAGCTGAAGCGTCTCGTCGCGAATGCCGTCGCGCAGCCGGTTGTCTAGGCCTGAAAACGGCTCGTCCATCAGCATGATCCGCGGCCTTGGCGCGAGCGCACGGGCCAGCGCGACACGCTGTTGTTCGCCCCCCGACAGCATGTGCGGCGATTTGTCGGCATAGCCGCCCAGATCGACCCTTTCGAGCAGTTCCGCCACCCGCGCCGCCATCGCGGCACGCGGGCCACGCAGGCCGAACGCGACGTTCTGCCCGACCGTCAGATGGGGAAACAGCGCGAAATCCTGAAAGATGAGGCCCACGCCGCGCGCCTCCGGCGGCAGATGCATGCGTGCGTCCGACAGCGGCGCGCCATCGGCGCGCACGAGGCCCGATGATTGCCGCTCGATCCCCGCGATCACGCGCAGGCTGGTCGATTTCCCGCAACCTGACGGACCCAGAAGGCACAGGATCTCACCCGGACGCACCGCGAAACTGACATCGCGCACGACCTCGCGCCCGTCGAAACGGCAGGTGATGTGATCGACCTCGAGACGGGGGGTGTCAGCCATGGCGGGAAATACCCGATCAATTCAATCGGAAAAGCAGGTAACAGGCCCACCCCGCCGGGGCAAGGCGGGCCCGCAGCTCCGGTCAGATGGTCGCGCTGGTCTGTCCGCCATCGAGCAAGATGTTTTGCCCAACGATAAAGCCGGCATGTTGCGAGCACAAGAAAGCGCAGGTCGCGCCGAATTCCTCGATCGTGCCATAGCGCCCTGAGGGGATGGCCTTGCAGCGGATCGCGCGCGCCTCTTCCAGCGACACATCCTGCGCCTTGGCGACGCCCTTTTCCAGCGCCACCGCGCGGTCGGTGTCATGCGAGCCCGGCAACAGGTTATTGATGCATACCCCCTTGGCCGCCACCTGCCGTGCGGTGCCCGCGACATAGCCGGTCAACCCGGTGCGCGCCGCGTTCGACAGGCCCAGCGCGGGGATCGGCGCCTTGACCGATTGCGAAGTGATGTTGACCACACGGCCCCAGCCGCGGTCGATCATGCCCGGTACCAGCGCAGTCATCAGCGCGATGGGCGTCAGCATGTTGGCGTCGAGTGCCTTGATGAAATCATCGCGCGTCCAGTCCGACCACAGCCCCGGCGGCGGACCACCGGCATTGGTCACAAGGATGTCGACCGCGCCCGCGGCCTCCAGCACGCGCGCGCGCCCGGCCTCTTCGGTGATGTCGGCGGCGATGGCGGTCACGCTCACGCCATATTGGTCGCGGATGGCCTGTGCGGTTGCCTCAAGCGCCTCGGCGCCGCGGGCGTTCAGAACCAGATCGACACCCGCCTCGGCCAGCGCTTCGGCGCAGCCGCGGCCCAAACCCTTGGAGGATGCGCAGACCAGCGCGCGTTTACCCGAAATTCCCAGATCCATGCCCAAATCTCCCCTGTCTTGGCGTTCGACCCGTCCTATCAGCCCCGCCAGCGGCCCGCCAGCCTTGACCCGGCCGACCGCTGGCCCTACCCAAAATCACCACCTTGCATCCAAAGCATAAATCCATGTCCGATCTTGCACCGCTGTGCCGCTTTTCCACCTATCCGGCCGATGCCATCCGCGCCCTGACCGGCGCGAACGAGGGCGACCCGATCGGCCTTGGCGATGCGGCGCTGCCGGGTGACACCTACCGCCTGCACCGCGAAGCCGTGCCCGCACGGCTTGCCATCTGCGACCGCCCCGGAGGCGGGCAGGCCGTGGCCGAAGGGTCCGAGGTCGGTCTGCCCGGCGAGGCGCTGACCATCGCGGATTGCCATCGCTTCATGGGTGCCAAGGGCGACATGATCGAAGTTCTGGTCCTGAAGCGCCAAAGCGAGACCGAGGGGACGGTGCTGCACCTCTTGCCGCTGTCGCCCCTGCAGCCCGGCACCGAATACGACCTGATCGGATCGTCACGGGCCAGCGCGCCGGAGCGCTTCGCCGACATTGCCTCGGTCAGTTTCTTTGCCGGAACGCACCTGACATTGGCGGGGGGGGGACAGCGCAAGGTCGAGGATCTGCGCGTGGGCGATCTGGTCCTGACGCGCGACCATGGCCCCCGCCCGGTCCGATGGATCGGCCCGCAGACCCGCCGCGCGACGGGCGCCTCCGCCCCCATACGCATCGCCCAAGGCACGCTGAACGCCGCGCGCGACGTGCGGCTGTCGCCGCAACACCGGCTGTTCATCTGGCAGCGGCGCGACCGGCTGGGCACGGGACGGGCAGAGGTGTTGGTGCGCGCCGACCTGCTGGTCAACGGTACGACCGTCACGCGCGAGGAAGGCGGCCATGTCGACAGCTACCAGATCCTGTTCGACAGCCACGAGATCATATTCGCCGAAGGCATCGCGGTCGAAAGCCTGCTGGTCACCGCCGAAATCCGCGCCCGCCTGCCGCAGGGGCTGACGCTGGACGCCATCACCGAGGGCCAGCGCGAGGCCACGCGGCTGGAGGTGGACGAGACCGTGCTGGGCGACGCGGCGGGTGCCGCCGCCCGCCTGACGCATGCCAGCCGGGGAACGGGGAGCGACGAGGACTAAGCGGACTGTCTCATATCTTGTTGCGCAGCGCCGCCCAGTCGGGTGCGCAAGGCCTCGGGCAGAAGGCGGGCACTGGTGATCCGGGCAGGCTTCATTTCGGGGTAGATACGCTCGGCCCCGTAAAGGCTGAGATATTCCGCGAAATTGTCAAAGGCCCGCCGCCCTGTGTAGTCGATGAACGTCTCGGACGCTGCGCCATTGGCGACGATCACGTCATGCGCCTCGGTCTCGACATGGTAGACGGCGAAGCGTTTGGGCGTCTGGTACAGCGGCACAAGGTCGATGCCGGGAAGGCCGACAAAAGCGCCCGCATTCACCAGGACCCCGTCGATCAGCATCCCGTGCTCTTGGGTGACGCGCAGCTCCCGGTGCGTGTCCAGCACGCCCGCCGCGATGCGCACCAGACGCGCGGCATCGCCCGCGAACCGCGTCACGATGGTCTGCCGCCCAAGCCAGAGCACCGGTGCCACACCGCCACCGGCCCGGCACACAAGGTCACCCGCCGCCAGATCCTGCACCCGCCGCTCGCCGTCAGGTGTCGCGATCAGAGTATCCTCGGCAAAGCAGTTCGCGGCCCCCAGGCTGGCCGCACCATTCACCCAAGTGTCGCTGCCATCTGTCTCGCGCAGGACGCTGGCGAAGCCACCGGAACTGAACAGGGGAAATACTTCCGTCGTGCCGACTTGTGTTGCCGATGGGTGAATCGCCTCGAGCGCGGCGACCATGGTCGTTTCGGAGGCGGCTGCGGTCTCTCCCCTGAGCAAGATGAAGTCGCCGCTCGTGGGGTTGAAGAGCGCGAAGGTTGCGTCGTTCGATGGAAGCAAGCTGCGGTCGGCCTGCATCCCCGGACCGACATTGTCGAGATTGTTGAAATCTCCTGACGCTTCCACGATCGTGAAGTACCCGCCGGGCGCCATCGTGACGCCCGGATTGATCGTTGCGAGCTTACTGGCGATGCTCGTGTTGTTCTGTGTGTCCCAGAGTTCCCATCCCGATATATCTACGGTGCCAGAACTCAGATTGTGCAGCTCGATCGCGTCGTCGTCACGGCGCAAAAAGCCGTCATTGTTGGCGTCGATTGCGCCGACACCCGGCACAACAACTTGCAACTCATTGAAAACAATACCGGACAATGCGGCTGGCATGGTAAGCTACCCTTGATAGTCTTTAAGCAATGGCGATATGCCAACCAGACGGCATCGCCACCCGAACGATACCATCCGCGCCTTGCAGGGCAACAAAAACCTGCGCCAGCCCCTCGCCCAAGGCCGACCTGCCCCAGCGCGGCCGCCCGGCTTCCGGCCAGCATTGCCCCCACACCCGCCCGCCGCTATATCGCGCCCATGCTCGACGCCCCCACCAACCGCCCCGCCCTGCCGCCCGAGATCGCGCGGCGCCGGACCTTCGCCATCATCTCGCACCCCGATGCGGGCAAGACGACCCTGACCGAGAAATTCCTCCTGTTCGGCGGCGCCATCCAGATGGCGGGCCAAGTCCGCGCCAAGGGCGAGGCGCGGCGCACGCGGTCGGATTTCATGCAGATGGAAAAGGACCGCGGCATCTCCGTCTCGGCCTCCGCCATGTCCTTCGATTTCGGGAAATACCGCTTCAATCTCGTCGACACCCCCGGCCACAGCGATTTTTCCGAGGATACCTACCGCACGCTCACCGCCGTCGACGCCGCGATCATGGTGATCGACGGCGCCAAGGGCGTGGAATCCCAGACCCGCAAGCTGTTCGAGGTCTGCCGGATGCGCGACCTGCCCATCTTGACCTTCTGCAACAAGATGGACCGCGAGGCGCGCGACACCTTCACCATCATCGACGAGATTCAGGAAAACCTTGCCATCGACGTGACGCCGGCCTCTTGGCCCATCGGCATGGGGCGCGAGTTCATCGGCTGCTACGACATCTTGCACGACCGGCTGGAATTGATGGACCGCGCCGACCGGAACCGGGTCGCCGAAAGCATCCGGATCGATGGCCTCGATGATCCGAAACTGGCCGAACACGTCCCCGCAGACCTGCTGGCGCAGCTCCGCGAAGAACTTGAGATGGCGCGCGAATTGCTGCCGCCGTTTGACGCCAAGGCCTTTCTGGAGGGCTCGCTGACGCCGATCTGGTTTGGCTCGGCGATCAATTCCTTCGGCGTCAAGGAATTGATGGAAGGCATGGCAGAACACGGCCCCGCCCCGCAACTGCAACCCGCAGAACCGCGTCAGGTAGCCCCCGAGGAAGACAAGGTGGCGGGCTTCGTGTTCAAGGTGCAGGCCAACATGGACCCCAAGCACCGCGACCGGGTGGCTTTTGTCCGCCTCGCCTCAGGCCATTTCCTGCGCGGGATGAAGCTGACCCATGTGCGGTCGAAAAAACCCATGGCGATCAGCAACCCGGTGATGTTTCTGGCAAGCGACCGCGAACTGGCGGAAGAGGCTTGGGCGGGCGATATCATCGGTATCCCCAACCACGGGCAGCTCCGCATCGGCGACGCGCTGACCGAGGGCGAGGCGCTGCGTTTCACCGGCATCCCCAGTTTCGCGCCGGAACTCCTGCAGACCTGCCGCGCGGGCGACCCGATGAAAGCCAAGCATCTCGACAAGGCGCTGATGCAATTCGCCGAAGAAGGTGCGGCCAAGGTCTTCAAGCCGATGATCGGATCGGGCTTTGTCGTGGGCGTCGTGGGTGCCTTGCAGTTCGAGGTTCTGGCCAGCCGGATCGAGGGGGAATACGGCCTGCCCGTCCGGTTCGAGCCGTCGCAGTTCACCTCCGCCCGCTGGGTGCATGGCCCCAAGGATGCGGTGGAGGCCTTCGGGCAGGCCAACAAGCAGCACATGGCCACCGACAATGACGGCGACCCGGTCTATCTGACCCGCCTGCAATGGGACATCGACCGCGTGGCGCGCGACTACCCGCAGGTGCGGCTGTCGGCGACCAAGGAGTTGATGGTCTGAGGTCAGGCGCGTTGACAGCGGCCCAGTCCGGGCGCAGGCTGTGAACATAGCATGAACATACGAGGCCAGCATGACGACGCGCCTGCCCATCGACTATGTCGAGTTTACCGCCCCCGTGCTTGAGGAAACGCAGGCCTTCTTTGCCGCCGCCTTGGGCTGGGATTTTGTCGATTACGGCCCCGATTACCGCGACATTCAGGGCGCGGGCACCGGCGGCGGGCTGGAACGGGGGCCGGCGCGGGCCCCGCTGATCGTGCTCAAGGCCGATGACCTCGAGGGCGCGCTGGCGCAGGTGTGGGCCGCAGGGGCCGAGATCACCAAGGACATCTTTGCTTTTCCGGGTGGTCGCCGCTTCGAGTTTCTCGCGCCGGGAGGCATCGCCATGGCCGTCTGGACGACGTGACGCGGCCCAAAGGCAGACCGGCGGGATCGCTACAGAACCGCGTCCTGCCTACGGGCGAGATCGTGGCGGAGGCGACCTATCGCGGCATGTTCACCGGAAATCGCGGCATTCTGCACCGGGCCGACGCCACGCTGGGCGCGTCGCGCTGGACCCATCCGCATTGGGTGACCTGCACGCTCACCCATCCGCGTGGGCACCATCACGGGGCGATGCCCGATCGCGGCTGGACAGCGCTGTTCTTCCTAGACGAGGCAGTGGCGTTGGCCGCCGGGCACCGGCCCTGCGGCTATTGCCGTCGCGCGGCCTACGATGCATGGCTCGCGGCTTGGGCGCAGGCGCACGGACCGACAGACCGGATGATCATGGACCGCCGCCTTCACGGCGCGCGTGTGACCCGCAACCGCGCGCAGTTCCGGCATCAGGCCGAGGCGCAGGCCCTGCCAGATGGCGTGTTCGTGCTGTGGCGCGACCGTCCGCACCTGCTGGTCGGGGCGCAAGCCTTGCCCTTCGACGTAAATGGCTACGGTCCAGCACAACCGCGACCGCCAGGGCCGGTCACGATCCTGACGCCGCGCCCGACCGTGGCGGTGCTGGCGGCAGGATACAAGGCGGATATCCACCCCTCGGCCGCAGATGACGGAGTTTAACCCCGCCTTAACCCAGCCGGTGCCATACCCGCGATCATGTTGTGCTGGATTGCCCTGTGCCTGTCCCTCCTTGCTCTGCAAGCCCATGCGACGGGCGGCGCGCTGTCCAATGCGGCCACCGGCGTCGCAGGCGTCTACACCGGCCAGCAGCGGATCAGCGACCACCCTCACCACGTTCTCATGGGCCATGTCATCATCGTCAGCCGTGACGGGGCGTTGGCGCGCGCGCTGGTAATCGGGCACCGGCTCGACGGGATCCACCGCTTGCGGTTCTCGGAAGCCTGGACCGCCGGCCAGCCCCTGCCCTTCCACCGCGAGACAGGCGCGGGCTGCACCCATGGCCATTGCCGCGACGGGTCGGTGGGAATGATCCTGCTTGATGGCGCAGGTTTCGATCAGGCGCTGCGCAGGGGTCTTGCCGCGCGGCTGACCGTCCCCTCGGGCACCATCGACATCAGCGTGCCCGCCGCCCTGTTCCACGATGCGGCCACCCATGCGGCAGGAATGTGACAGGGCCTTGCGCCCTTGTTTGACGGCGCCCCGCTTTTCCCCTATGTGCCACCACAACCCCGCGATCCGCGCGTGGGCCCTGATCCGTGGGGCGCGACGGTCTTTGATGCGCTCCAATCCCCCCATGCCGGGAGTGTCCCGGCCAGACTGGACGCATATGACGACGTTTTCCGACCTCAACCTTAATCCCAAGGTTCTGAAAGCCGTATCCGAAGCCGGATACGAAACCCCCACTCCGATCCAGGCAGGCGCCATCCCCCACGCGCTCGAAGGGCGTGACGTGCTGGGCATTGCCCAGACCGGCACCGGCAAGACCGCCAGCTTCACGCTGCCAATGATCACCATTCTGGCGCGTGGCCGCGCCCGCGCGCGCATGCCGCGCAGCCTTGTGCTGTGCCCGACGCGCGAACTGGCGGCACAGGTGGCCGAAAACTTCGACACCTACGCCAAATACGTCAAGCTGACCAAGGCCTTGCTGATTGGCGGCGTCAGCTTCAAGGAACAGGACATGCTCATCGACAAGGGTGTCGATGTCCTGATCGCGACCCCCGGCCGGTTGCTCGACCATTTCGAGCGCGGCAAGCTGATCCTGACCGACGTCAAGGTGATGGTGGTGGATGAGGCCGACCGCATGCTCGACATGGGGTTCATCCCCGATATCGAGCGCATCTTCGGCCTCGTGCCCTTCACCCGGCAGACCTTCTTCTTCTCGGCCACCATGGCGCCCGAGATCGAGCGGATCACCAACACTTTCCTGTCCAACCCCGCCCGGATCGAAGTGGCGCGTCAGGCCAGCGCCTCGGCCACCATCGAGCAGCGCCTGCTGGAATTCCGCCCCTCGCGCCGCGACCGCGAAACCACGGCGTCTGAGAAGCGCGAGATGCTGCGCGCAGCGATCACCGCCGATGGTGCCGCATGCACCAACGCCATCATCTTCTGCAACCGCAAGGTGGATGTGGATGTGGTGGCCAAGTCTTTGAAAAAGCACGGCCTCAACGCCGAGCCGATACATGGCGATCTGGACCAGTCGCATCGCACCCGCACGCTCGACGGGTTCCGCGACGGGTCGATCAAGTTTCTGGTAGCCTCCGATGTCGCCGCACGCGGCCTCGACATTCCCAACGTGAGCCATGTGATCAACTACGACGTGCCCAGCCATGCCGAGGATTATGTGCACCGCATCGGTCGCACGGGTCGCGCCGGTCGCACCGGCATCGCCATCACCATCGCGGTGCCCTCCGACGAGAAATACCTCACGGCCATCGAAAGCCTGATCGAAACGACGATCCCGCGCACTGCTCTGCCGTGGACGCCCGAGCAAGGCAGCGCCGAACAGGCCCCGCGCCCGACAGCCCGCACCGAGACCGATGACGAGGCCCCGCGCCGGACGCGGTCGCGCAGGCCCCGCTCAGGATCGCGTGCCGTTGAGGCAGAAGCGCCGACAGCCCCCCCACGCCCCGAGACCACCCGCGAAGAGGCCCCGCCGCGTGAGCGCGACACGACCCAGACCCGCGCCCGCGAGGACCAGACCCGCGCCCGCGAGGATCGCACCCCGCGCGAACGGGACGAGCGCGCTCTGCGCGACCGCGATGACCGTGGACCGCGCGACCGCGGCACCCGGGATCGGGGCGACAGGGATCGGGGTGGCCGCCTGATCGGCATGGGCGATCACCTGCCCGGCTTTATCGCCATGAGCTTTGACGAACGCCGTGGCGGCCCTGCGCGCGAAACCATCCGAGATACCGACAGCAGGATCGACGAGGATGAAGCCCCGACGACCGTCGTATCGCAGGATCTTGAGGTTGCGATCGAGTCACAGATCCCGGCAGAACCCGTCGATGAGGGCAAGCCAGCCCCGAAACCGCGCGCCAGCCGCAGCCGGGCCAAGAAGCCCAAGGCGGATGATACCGCCGCCTGACAGGCGGCGGCGCGTGCGCTCCGGCTATGGCATAGCGCGTCGGGCGATCACCCCGAACCAGCCAAGACCTTCATAGGTCTCAAAGCCCGGCGTGCGGTGGTAGGCGTATTCGAGACCCGTACGAGTCGCGATGACGCCCTTGTCCTCCTTGGTCTCGGCCAGTGGAATGACGTCGCTCAGGACGCCGTGACCGTCCGAAGACGCCAGAACCAACCCGGTCCGGTCCGCGATGATCAATCGGGTGTCGAGCGCGGCAGGATCGCCTTGATCGGGCACAAGCACCGACTCTGCCTGCCGCGCCCAATCGAAATGGACGGCCAGAGCCCCGATCGGCGTGCCGTCGAACCGGCCGCCACGCCGCACGGCTGCGGCATAGGTGAGGACGGTGTCGTTCGCCATCTGGGGGCTGCGTCGCACATCATCGACCACATAGCCGTCACCATCGGGCAACTGCATCGCCGGCCCGAACCACGCGGAGCGTGCGGCGTCATGACCTGTGACGGGAAACTGTCGGCCACGCGCTGAGGCGATCACACGGCCCTGCATGTCGCAGAGCCAGATGTCGACATAGACGCGATAGACCCGCCAGATCGTTTCCAGCCGGGAGGCGACACTGGCCGCGTGCGCCGGATCGGGGTCGGCGCAGAAATCGGCGATCAGCGCCTCGCTGGCCCAGGACCGCACATCGCAGGTGCGCTCGTAAAGATTGCGATCCATCGTGGCGATCACGGCGCCTGCCTGATTGATGCGTCGCTCGGCATCGGCGCGCATGGCCATGTCATGGACGCTGTCCTTGAGCGCCTGCAGCCCGCGGGCCACCTCGGCGTCCAGCTCGGTCGAGACACTGTTGATGTCCAGCGCCAGATCCTTGACGGCATTTGCGACGATTGCAAAGCCGCGCCCGTGCTGGCCTGCGCGCGCCGCCTCGATCTTGGCGTTGAGGGCGAGCATGTTCATCTGCAGCGTCACCGCCTGAATCTGGCGGGTCTTGCGGGCCGCGGCGCGGCTCAGGTCTTCGGCCTTGTCGGCAATACGTTCAAGCGCTTCGTATCCAGCCGCGGCTTCAGCGGTGGACGGTATGGTATCCAGCATGGGGCCCTACTCAGGAAAAACACATCAGTTCTCCCTCAACGGCCGCAGGCCGAAAATCTTTACACTCAATCCGCACGACCGATCTGCGCCCGTGCGCCTTTATTTCGATGCCGTCAGGCGGCCATCAGCCGCGAGATCAGCACCGCCACCTCGGGCTTCTTGCCGATCTCGGTCATGCAGACCTGTCGGATGACGCGGCGTACCGCCTCTTCCAGCTTGTCGTCGTCATTGACCGTCTTGGCGTTGAACCGCGGCATGGCGCTGGCCAGTTCATCCTCGATCATCTCGGCCAGATCGGCGCCGCCGTTCGTCAGTTCGGGCAGGCCGCGCAACTGGACCCAACTGTCTTCAAGCAGCAGATCATCCTCGTCAACGATCAGCGCCACCGCCACCAGCCCGTTCAGCGCCAGCTTCATCCGGTCGCGGATCACGCCATCGAGCGCGCCGACAAAGGCCGTGCCGTCGAGATAGGTCTTGGACACCTCGATATAGTCCACGATGCCCGGCGCATTTCCCGACAGCTCCACCATGGAGCCATTGGCGGCAATGATGCCCGCCATCCCCTTGGCCAGCGCCAGTTGCGCGTGTTCGCGCAGGTGGCGGTATTCGCCGTGACAGGGGATCACGATGCGCGGGCGCAAGATGTCGTGCATCGCCTCGATGTCGGGGCGGTTGGCATGGCCCGAGACATGGTAGAAGCCGTGGCTGTCGTCGATCACATCGACGCCCTTTTCGGCCAGCGCGTTCTTGATGCGGGCGACACCCACCTCGTTGCCCGGAATGGTCTTGGAGGAGAACAAGAACATGTCCCCCTCCTTCATTTCATGGCCGAGATAGCTGGACCGGCTGAGCGCGGCCGAAGCCGCGCGCCGTTCGCCCTGCGATCCGGTCACGATCAGCATCAGGTTCTCGCGCGGCACGTCGGTCGCTTCCTCGGGCGACAGCGTGCGCGGGAAATTCGTCAAGACACCCGCCTCGGTCGCCGCGCCCACCATCCGTTTCATCGCGCGTCCCATCAGGCAGATAGAGCGGCCGTTGGCCATGCCCGCGTCGGCCAGCGTCTTGAGCCGCGCGATGTTGGAGGCAAAGGTCGTGGCCACGACCAACCCCTTGGCCCCCGCGATCAGCTCTCCGATGGGTTCGGGAAGCTGGCTTTCGGACCGGCCGGGGTGGCGGCTGAAGACGTTGGTCGAATCGCAGATGTAGGCCACCACACCGTCCTGCCCGATCTGGCGCCACATCTCCTCGTCAAAGGGCTCGCCCACCACCGGGTCACGGTCGATCTTGAAATCGCCCGAATGCACGACGCGGCCCGCGGGCGTGTCGATCACCAGAGCGGAGGCCTCGGGGATCGAGTGGCTGACGGGGGTGAATTGCACGGTGAAGGGGCCGGCGGTGACGGCCTCGGGCCACACGGGCGCGACGCGTACCTGCGCGATGTCGTGGCCTGCCTCTTCCAGCTTGCGCATGGCGTGGATGGCGGTGAAGCGGCGGCAATGCACGGGGGCCTGAAGCCGCCCCCACAAATGCCCCACCGCGCCCACATGATCCTCATGGGCATGGGTGATGAAGATGCCGTCGATGCGGTCACGCCGCGCTTCCAGCCACGCGACATCGGGGATGATGACATCGACACCGGGGGTGCCGTCCATGTCGGGAAAGGATACGCCGAGGTCGACGACGATCAGGCGTTCCTTGCCTGCGGGGCCGTAGCCGTAGACGTAGCAATTCATCCCGATCTCCCCCGCGCCACCGAGGGGGAGGTAGATCAGCCGGTTCCGGTCAGTCATATGACGCCTTGGTCCTTGTTGTATTGGTGGATGACCGTCAGGCCATGCATGGTGAGGTCATCTTCGACCCCGTCAAATAGCACATCGCCCTGCGAGAACAACGATGCAAGCCCCCCGGTGCCAATCACCCGCATGGGCCGGTCGTATTCGCCCCGGATGCGGTCGCAGATGCCGCGCACCAGTCCGATATAGCCCCAGAACACGCCCGATTGCATGCAGGCCACCGTGTTGGTGCCGATCACCTGCTGCGGCTTGGAGACATCGACATGCGGCAGCGCGGCCGCGGCATGGTGCAGCGCCTCGAGGCTCAGGTTGACGCCCGGCGCGATGACGCCGCCGACATAGGCCCCGTCATGGGCCACCACGTCAAAGGTGGTGGCGGTGCCGAAATCGACCACGATCAGGTCGCCGCCATGCCGGTCATGCGCGCCTGCGGTGTTCACCAACCGGTCTGGCCCGACCTGCGTGCCTTGATCGACGCGGGGCGGGCGCGGCAGCAGGCAGTCTGGCTTGCCCACCACCAGCGGGCGGCAGTCGAAATAGCGGTCACACAAGACGCGCAGGTTGAAGACCACGCGCGGCACAGTCGAAGACAAGATGCATTCCGTGATCTCGACCGGGATCTTGTGATGCGCCATCAGCGCCGCGAACCAGACGAAATACTGGTCCGCTGTGCGCTGGTGTTCCGTCGATGTGCGCAATGTGCACAGGAACCTTGTCCCATCCCAGACGCTGAAGACCGTATTGGTGTTGCCGCAGTCGATGCACAAAAGCATGGGCCCCGCCCCCCCGCTCAGAAGAAGATGTCGGCCGCGGCGATGCGCCTTGGGCCCTGTGCCGTTTCCAGCACGAGTTGCCCGTCGCTGTCCACGTCGGTGAAGGTTCCGGTGATCTCGTCGCGGGCGGTGCGCGCGATCAGGGTCTGGCCCAGTCGCGTCGCGCCTTGTAACCAGGCCGTTCGGATCGGGGCAAAGCCATCGGCGGCAAAGGCCCGTTCCCAGCGGTCATAGGCCGGCGCAAGCTGGTTCAGAAAATCCTCGGGCGCGATGGTTGTGCCGGTTTCTGCGGCAAGGCTGACGGGGGCAACGGCGCCCGGTTCCACCTCGGTCGCCGCAGGGGCAGCCACAAGGTTTACGCCGATGCCGATGACAAGGTGGTCGATCCGCCCGCCCAGCCCGGTGCTTTCCAGCAAGATGCCCGCGACCTTACCTCCCTTCAGCAGCACGTCATTGGGCCATTTCAGCCCCAGCGCCTCGGGGCGACCGGTGACAGCGGCCAGCGCGTCGCGCAAGGCCAGCGCCGCGACAAAGGACCTGAGCGCGGCCTGCGCTGGCAGGCCCTCGGGGCGCAACACCAGCGAGGCCGCGAAATTGCCCTGCGGGTTGACCCAAGGCCGACCCCGCCGCCCGCGCGCGGCGGTCTGGTCCAGCGCGCAGATCCATGTAGGGCCCATCAGGTCCGGCGCGCGGCGCGCGGCCTCGGCCATCGTGCTGTCGGTCGTCTGAAGGATCACCCGGCCCACACCCTCGGGCCAGGCGACAGGGTCAGCGCACAAGGGTTTCGGCGGCGGCCGCGGCCATGCCTTCCAGCCCCATCAGGTTGATCCCCGGCAGCCAGGCCAGCGCGATCAGGGCCGCCATCGCCATCAGGCCCGCGTATTGCACCACGCCCATGCGCCCATCCAGCCCCTCCCGGTCTTCGCCGAAATACATCAGGTAGACGATGCGCAGGTAGTAATAGGCCCCGATCACCGAGGCGATGACGCCCGCGATGGCCAGCCACGCCATGTCGGCCTCGACCGCGGCCCAAAGGACGGCGTATTTGCCGAAAAAGCCCACCAGAGGCGGCACGCCCGCAAGGCTGAACATCAAGACCAAGAGCGCCAGCGCCTTGCCCCCCTCGCGGCTGGCGTAAGACGACAGCGCGCTAATGTCGGTCACATGGCGGCCATCCTTTTCCATCGACAAGATGAAGGCGAAAGTGCCGATGTTCATGGTGACGTAAATGGCGATGTAGATCAGCATCGCCTCGACACCCTGTTCGGTGCCCGCCGCCAGCCCCATCAACGCAAAACCCATGTGCCCGATCGACGAATAGGCCATCAGGCGCTTGATGTCGGTCTGCCCGATCGCGGCGATCGAGCCGAGGAACATCGACAGCACGGCCAGCACCGCCACGACCTGCTGCCAGTCGCCGACAGCGCCGCCAAAAGCATCATGGACCACGCGCGCGAACAGCGCGATGGCCGCGACCTTGGGTGCCGTGGCGAGGAAGGCAGTTACAGGCGTCGGTGCGCCTTCGTAGACATCGGGGGTCCACATGTGGAAGGGCGCGGCAGAGACCTTGAAGGCAAGGCCCGAGATCAGGAACACGAGGCCGATCAGCAAGCCAATGGACATCTCGCCTTCGGTCGCAGTCACGATGATGCCCGAGAAGATCGTGGTGCCCGAGTAGCCATAGACCAGCGACGCGCCATAAAGCAGGAGGCCCGAGGACAGCGCGCCGAGGATGAAGTATTTCAGCCCGGCCTCCGTCGAGCGCACGCTGTCACGGCGCAGCGAGGCAATGACGTAAAGCGCCAGCGATTGCAGTTCGAGCCCGAGGTAGAGCACGATCAGGTCGCCCGACGAGACCATGACCATCATCCCGATCACCGAAAGGGTCACGAGGATCGGGTATTCGAACCGCAGAAGATCGGCCTTTTGCATGTAGTCGACACTCAGCGCGAGAATGGCGGCGGCCGAGAGCAAGATGGTGATCTTGGCGAAGCGCGCGAACCCGTCATCGACGAAGCCGCCGTTGAAACCAACGCGCACGCCTTCGCCCGTGACCCCGATGTAGAAGGCCATGATGACGAAGACGAGCGCCGTGCCCCAGGTCAGCGTGGCAGCCACCCCGTCCTTGGACGTGTAGACCGCCGCCAGAAGTGCGCCGAGCGAGAACAGCGTGAGCACGATCTCGGGGATCAGGATGGCTAGGTCGGGACCGATCATCGGATCACCTCAGTTGTTTGCGGCGACCATCGTGTCGGCGGCGTGCGCCGCGACAGCGATGTCGTAGGAGGAGACGAGCGCCTCGACCGAGGGACCGATCATATCGGTTACAAGGCTTGGGTAGACGCCCAAAAGCAGGGTCATGATGATGAGCGGTGCAAAGATCGCCTTTTCGCGGCCGGTCATGTCGGTGATGGATTTCAGGCTTTCCTTGATCAGGTCGCCGAACACGACCCGACGGTAGAGCCACAGCGCATAGCCCGCCGACAAGATCACGCCCGTGCAGGCCAGAACGCCGACCCATGTGTTGACCTGGAACACACCGATCAGCGTCAGGAATTCGCCGACAAAGCCCGATGTGCCGGGCAAGCCGACATTGGCCATGGTGAAGAGCATGAAAATCGCCGCATAGGCCGGCATCCGCACGACAAGCCCGCCATAGGCGTCGATGTCGCGGGTGTGCATCCGGTCATAGATCACGCCCACGCACAGAAACAGCGCGCCCGAGATGAAGCCGTGGCTGATCATCTGGAAGATCGCACCATCCACGCCCTGCTGGTTGGCGGCAAAGATCCCCATGGTGACAAAGCCCATATGCGCGACGGACGAATAGGCGACGAGCTTTTTCATGTCGTCTTGCACCATGGCGACAAGGCTCGCGTAGATGATGGCGATGACACTCAGCCACAGCACCAGCGGCGCCATGATGTCCGAGGCGACGGGGAACATCGGCAGCGAAAAGCGCAAGAAGCCGTAGCCGCCCATCTTGAGCAAGATCGCCGCCAGCACGACCGACCCGGCCGTGGGCGCCTGAACGTGGGCATCGGGCAGCCAAGTGTGCACCGGCCACATCGGCATCTTGACCGCGAAACTGGCGAAGAAGGCGAGCCAGAGCAGCGTCTGCATCCCACCCGCGATCTGCCAGCCCAGCAGGCTGATCGGACCGGCATCGAACTGGTGGGCAAGCAACAGCTCGATATCGGACGTGCCGGCCTCGACATACATGGCGATCATGGCGACCAGCATGAGGACGGAGCCGAGGAAGGTGTAGAGAAAGAACTTGAACGAGGCATAGATGCGGTCCTTGCCGCCCCAGATGCCGATGATCAGGAACATCGGGATCAGGCCCGCCTCGAAGAACAGGTAGAACAGCACCAGATCCAGCGCCACGAATACGCCCAGCATGAGCGTTTCCAGCACCAGCATGGCGATCATGTATTCCTTCACGCGATGCGTGACGCCCCAGCACGAGGCAATCGTGATCGGCATGAGGAACGTGGTCAGCAGCACGAACAGGACCGAAATGCCGTCCACGCCCACCTTGTAGGTCAGGCCAAACAGCCATGGGCTTTCCTCGACCAGCTGAAAGCCGGTGTCGCCCGGATCAAACTCGACCAAGATCGCCAGCGAGATCAGGAAGGTCGCCGTCGTCGCGGCCAGCGCGAGCCGCTTGGCGTTGAGTTGCGCCGCCGCATCCTCGCCGCGCAAGAACACGCCAAGGATCAGCGCCGCGACGATCGGCAGGAAGGTGACGATGGAAAGTAGGTTGTCCATGGGTGTCTCTCAGCCCCCCGCACGCAGCGTGACCCAGGTGACGAGGACGACGATCCCCAGAACCATGGCAAAGGCATAGGTGAAGATGTAGCCGGTCTGCGCCCGGCCCGCGAGGCGGGTGAAGAACGGGATGATGCCAAGCGCCAGCCCGTTGATCCCGCCGTCGATGATCGCGCCATCGCCGCCTTTCCAAAGCATGCGCCCCAGCCAGCGCGCCGGACGGACAAAGAGGAAATCGAACATCTCGTCGAAATACCATTTGTTCAGCAGGAACAGGTAGAGCGGACGCTGGTTCGCGGCCAGACGCTTGGGCAGCGACGGATTCACGATGTAGAACCAGAAGGCCACGGCAAAGCCCAGAGCCATGGCAAGGAAGGGGCTCCACTTGACCCAATAGGGCACCTCGTGGGCCTCGTTCAGGATGTTGTTGTCGGGGGCCGCGTGGATCGCCCCCTCGCCCGGCGCTCCGGTGAAGACGTAGTGGGAGTAGCCTTGATCGCCATCGGCAACGGCGGCGGCGTCGCCCTCGGCCGGCTCATCGACCTGCGCCTCGTCCGAATGGTCCTCGACGGCGTAGGGCACGCCAAAGAACCGCGCGACGTCATTGGTGTGCCCGAAGAAGGAATTGTACCAAACCACGCCCGCAAAGACCGACCCGACAGCCAGCAGGCCCAAGGGCGCCAGCATCGTCCACGGGCTTTCGTGCGCGTGCTCATGCGTGTGCTTGTTGCCGCGCGCCTTGCCAAAGAAGGTGAGGAACATCAGCCGCCAGGAATAGAAGCTGGTGAACACCGCCGCCACGATCAGCGCCCAGAAGGCGAACTGACCCAGATCGCCCCCGAAGGCGAAGGCGCTTTCCACCACCGCATCCTTGGAGAAAAAGCCCGCGAAGCCGAAATAGGTGGTCGGGATGCCGACGCCGGTGATGGCCAGCGTGCCGATCATCATGGCGGCGAAGGTCATGGGGATCTTTTTGCGCAAGCCCCCATAGTTCCGCATGTCCTGCTCGTGATGCATCGCGTGGATGACCGAACCTGCACCAAGGAAGAGCATCGCCTTGAAGAAGGCGTGGGTGAACAGGTGGAACATCGCCACCGAATAGACGCCCACGCCGGCCGCGACGAACATGTAGCCCAGCTGCGACATGGTCGAATAGGCGATCACGCGCTTGATGTCGTTTTGCACCAGACCGATGGTCGCGGCCACAAAGGCCGTCAGCGCGCCCACGATGATGATGAAATTGCCCGCTGTGGGCGCGTATTCGATCACCGGCGACATGCGGCAGACCAGAAACACACCCGCCGTCACCATCGTCGCGGCATGGATCAGCGCCGACACCGGCGTCGGCCCCTCCATCGCGTCGGGCAGCCAGGTGTGCAAGAACAGCTGCGCAGATTTGCCCATCGCGCCGATGAACAGCAAGAAGGCGATGGTTTCAGCCGCGTTCATCTCCATCCCGAGGAAGGAGAGGGTCATTCCCGCCAGTTCGGGCCCCATGGGCAAGATCACGTCGAACTGGATCGAATCCGTCAGCCAGAACAGGGCGAAGATGCCCAGAAGGAAGCCAAAATCGCCGACCCGGTTCACGATGAAGGCCTTCATCGCGGCAGCGCCCGCCGACGGCTTGCGGAAATAGAAGCCGATCAGGAGGTAGGACGCGACCCCCACCCCTTCCCAGCCGAAAAACAGCTGCAACAGGTTGTCGGCGGTGACCAGCATGAGCATGGCGAAGGTGAAGAACGACAGGTAGGCAAAGAACCGCGGCCGGTAGCTTTCGCCGTCCTTGAAATTGTCGTCATGCGCCATGTAGCCGAAGGAATACAGGTGCACGAGCGCCGAGACGCTGGTGATCACGATCAGCATGATCGCCGTCAGCCGGTCGATGCGGATCGCCCAGTCGGTGAACAGCGTGCCCGACTCGACCCATGTGAACAGCGACTGCGTGTAGGTCTCGCCATCAAAGCCCAGGAACACCACCCACGACAGCAGGCACGACAAGAACAGCATGGCAGTGGCCACGGCCTGCGCGCCGGTCTCGCCGATCATGCGCCAGCCGAAGCCCGCGATCAGCGCGCCGACAAGGGGGGCGAAAAGCAGGATCGTTTCCATATGCCTCAGCCCTTCATGTTCGAGACGTCTTCGACCGCGATCGTGCCGCGGTTGCGGAAGAAGCACACAAGGATCGCAAGGCCGATGGCGGCTTCGGCCGAGGCGACGGTCAGCACGAAGAGCGTGAAGATCTGCCCGGTCAGATCACCAAGGAACGCCGAAAAGGCGACGAGGTTGATGTTGACCGCCAAGAGCATCAACTCGATCGACATCAAGATGACGATGACATTCTTGCGGTTGAGAAAGATCCCGAAGATGCCGATCACGAAAAGTGCGGCCGCCACCGTCAGGTAGTGTTCTAGTCCGATCGTCATCTCGTCCCTCCGGGGCTTGCGCCCCATCTTGTCGTTCGAACCGGGGTCTGGCCCGGGTGGTCTGTCTTGTCACGCGCGATCTGCGCGCCCGTCTTGTCCGTCGCCTCGGACTTCAATCGCAAGAAGACGGCGGCGGCGGGATCGACGGCAGATCGCAGCCGCAATGCCCGGCCGACAAGCCGACCCGCTGCGCCGCGACACCCCTGCCCCGCAAGGTCCGCACGATCTGGTCCAGTGTCTGCGGGACATCGTCGGTCATGACCTCGTAGAAGTACTCCTCGGCGACCTGCCGCAGGCGGACGTCATCGTCCGGGCGGTCGGTTACCATGATGCCCTGTCGGCTGGTGCATTCGACCAGCACGCGCCGCGTGAGTTGGTCGGCGTCACGCCATTCATTGAACCAGACGACATTGCCCTCGACATGCTGGAGAAAAGCCGCGCCCCCGACCGTCGCGCAGCGCGGCGGATCAAAAACACAGGCCCCGGCGATCTCCGGTGGCACGGTCATCAAGACGGCCGTCGCAATCGCCGCACCGCGCATGTTCACAGCCCCTGCCCCGGTTTCACGTCCTTCAACTCCATCGCGGTCTTGGGGTCACGCATCATCTGCGCGACCACATCTTGCCGCTTGACGTCCGACCGGTGGCGCAGCGTCAACACAATCGCCCCGATCATCGCGACCAGCAAGATCAGGCCCGAGATCTGGAAGGCGAGAAAATACTGGTCATACAAGATCAGACCCAGAGCCTGCGTGTTATGCGCCTCCTCAAGCGGGGGCGTGGGGCTGGCCAGCCGGGTCTCGATTCCCTCGGACGGGGTCCAGGGTCCAAAAGCCAGCGCCAGCTGCATCATCAAGACGATCCCGATCAGGCCCGCCAGCGGCATGTATTTCGCCATCTCGGCCTTGAGCGCGGCGAAATCGATGTCGAGCATCATCACCACGAACAAGAACAGCACCGCAACCGCGCCGACATAAACGATGATGAGCAGCATCGCCACGAATTCGGCGCCGATCAGCACGAACAGACCCGCACCCGACAGGAAGGACAAGATCAGCCACAGCACGGAATGGACCGGGTTGCGCGCGGTCACGGTCATCAGCGCGCCGATCACCATGACGGTCGAGAACATGTAGAAGGTGACATCCGCGACGGTCATCTTACGCCTTCCCTTCCGCTTCCAGCGCCTCGGTCGCCAGTTCCATCGCCTTGGTCATCGCGGGCACGCCGCCGAACAGCGCGGCCAGACCGATGGTCTCGGCCACCTCCTGCTTGGTGGCGCCCGCGGCCACCGCATGGCGCACGGTCAGCCGGATCTGCGCCTCTGCCACTGCACCTTGGATCGTGAGACCCAGAAGCGTCAGCAAAAGCCGCGTCTTGGCTTCCAGCCCCTCGGGGTTGAACTGGCGGCCGAGAAAGGCCTCCAGCATTTCGGCTGGCACGGTGGGCCACAACTTGTCCATGCTGCCGGGGCTGACGCCGGACAATGCCGGGTTGATTGCCTTGACCCAGGCCTCGGACATTTCCTGCGCCTGGCGCATCATCGCTTCGAACGGGTTTGTGGGGGTGTCGGTCATCGGTAGGGCGCATCCAGTTCCAGGTTGCGTGCGATGGCCGCTTCCCATCGGTCGCCGTTCGCCAGCAGTTTGGCCTTGTCGTAGTATAGCTCCTCGCGCGTTTCGGTGGCGAATTCGAAATTCGGCCCCTCGACGATGGCATCGACGGGGCAGGCCTCCTGACAAAAGCCGCAATAGATGCACTTGGTCATGTCGATGTCGTAGCGCGTGGTGCGGCGTGAGCCGTCCTCGCGCGGTTCGGCGTCGATGGTGATGGCCTGCGCGGGGCAGATCGCCTCGCACAGCTTGCACGCGATGCAGCGTTCCTCGCCGTTGGGGTAGCGGCGCAGGGCGTGCTCGCCCCGGAACCGCGGGGAAAGCGGCCCCTTTTCGTGCGGGTAGTTGATCGTCACCTTGGGGGCGAAGAAGTATTTCATCCCCAGTTTGAAGCCGGCGAAGATATCGGCCAGCAGGAAATATTTCGCAGCGCGCGTATAGTCGATCTGGCTCATGTCACCCCCCGATCGCCCAGCGGGCATAGGCCCCGCCGAACAGTTCGAATTTCGCGGCAAAGGCCACCAGCACGACCCAGCCCAGCGACATCGGCAGGAACACCTTCCAGCCCAGCCGCATCAGCTGGTCGTAGCGGTAGCGCGGCACGATGGCCTTCACCATCGCGAAGAGGAAGAAGAAGAACGCCATCTTGGCCACCATCCACAGCGGGCTGTCGGGGATGAAGGGGATGGGGCTGAGCCAACCGCCAAAGAACAGCAGCGTGATCAGCGCGCACATCAAGAAGATGGCGATGTATTCGCCCGCCATGAACAGCAGGAACGGGGTCGAGGAATATTCGACCTGATAGCCCGCCACCAGTTCCGATTCCGCCTCCGGCAGGTCGAAGGGCGGTCGGTTTGTTTCCGCAAGCGCCGAGATGAAGAACAGGAACACCATCGGCAGGTGCGGCAGCCAATACCAGCCAAACAGGCCCCAGCCGGTATCCTGCGCCGCCACGATGGCCCCGAAGTTGAGCGAGCCGGTGGAGATCACCACCCCGATGATGATGAGGCCGATGGAGACCTCATACGAGATCATCTGCGCCGCAGACCGGAGCGAGCCGAGAAACGGATATTTGGAGTTCGACGCCCAGCCGCCCATGATCACGCCGTAGACCTCGAGCGAGGACATAGCGAAAACATAGAGGATGGCCACGTTGATGTCGGCCAGCACCCAAGTCTCGTTGAACGGGATGACCGCCCAGGCGATCACCGCCAGCACGAAACTGGTCATGGGAGCGAGCAAGAAGACGGGGCGGTCCGCACCGGCCGGGATCACCACTTCCTTGACGACGTATTTCAGCGCATCGGCCACCGTCTGCAGCAGGCCGAAAATGCCCACGACGTTCGGGCCGCGCCGCATCATCACGGCGGCCCAGATCTTGCGATCACCGTAAACGAGGAACAACAAGCTGATCATGACAAAGCCGAGCACCAGAAGGCTCTGCGCCGCCATGATCGTCATCAGTCCCAGCGTGGTCGAAAAGAAACCGTCCATGGGTCGTTCCCTAAACCGTCGGTATCCCCTGATCGGCACATGCGGCCGCCACGACTTCGGCGTCGAGCGTCTGCAACCCCCGAGGGAGCGCCGGCGAAATGGTGTAAACCGCATCTGCGACCCAAACGCCACCCTGTTCCTGCACATTCGTGCGGACATGTCGCGCAAAGCCGAAGCCACGGATGAGGGCGTATTGCGCAGCCGCGCAGCGGGCGTAAGCGTCCAAGTCGTCGCGGGTCGCCACACCCGTCATCTGGACCCGGAAATTGACCAGATCATCGTCCAGAAGCCGGGTCTGGACACCGTCATAGCTGGCGGGCGGCATGCTGCCGGGGCGCGGCCCCTCTGGGGCCGTGCAGGCAGCAACGGCGCAGAGGCCCGCAAGGGCCAGCAGACCACTGCGGCCCCGCGTCACGGGCCCTACTCCGCCGCGATCCTGGTCTCGGCGCGCGCCTTGGCCCGCGCGGAAAGGTCGGCCATCAGCCCCGATGCCCGGGTGATCGGGTTGGTCAGGTAATGATCGGTAACGGCAAGGACGAAATCGGCGTTGCCAAGGGCGCCCGTCGGCATGGCCTGCCATGCGTTTTCCGGCACCTCGTCCACCATCGCCAGATGCGGCACGGCCTTGACCATGGCACGCCGCAACTCGGCCAGCGTGCTCCAGGGCTGCGTCAAGCCCAGTTCGGGCGAGAGCGCGCGCAAAATGGCCCAGTTTTCCTTGGCCTCGCCCGGCGGGAAGCCTGCACGCAGCGCCAGTTGCGGGCGGCCTTCGGTATTGACGAAAAGACCCTGTTCCTCGGTCCATGCGGCGGAAGGCAGGATCAGGTCGGCCCGATGCGCGCCCCGGTCGCCATGGCTGCCCTGATAGATCACGAATGCGCCCGGCGCGATGTCGACCTCGTCGGCGCCAAGGTTGTAGATCACATCCGCGCCCTCGACCGCGGCGGTCAAACCACCCTCGCAGGTCGCGCCAACGTCCATCGCGCCGACGCGGCCAGCGGCGGTGTGCAAGATCAATAGGCCCGAGCCGGTCTTTTCCGCCACGGCTTGGGCATGGGCCAGAACCGCCGCGCCATCGGCCTCGCGGAGCGCGCCCTGCCCCACGATCACGATAGACGGCACATCCCTGACCGCACCGAACTCACGGGCGGCGAGGTCGGCAAGGGCCTTGCGGTCGGTGCCCATATGGGCGACGTCATAGGTCAGATCGACCGCCGCACCGATCAGGCCTACTTGCGCGCCCTTCAGCCATGCCTTGCGGATTCGTGCATTCAGCACCGGGGCCTCGGCACGCGGGTTGGTGCCGATCAGCATGATGTATTTCGCGGCGTCGATATCCTCGATCGAGGCCGTGCCGACATAGGCAGACCGGTTGCCCACAGGCAGTTTCGCCCCATCGGTGCGGCATTCGACGACCCCGCCTTGCCCCTCGACCAACTGCTTGAGCGAAAATGCGGCCTCGGTGGGGACCAGATCGCCGATCAACCCCGCAAGCTTCACCGCCCCTTTCATCTTGCGCCCCGCAAGCTCCAGCGCTTCGGGCCAGGTGGCCGCGCGCAACTTGCCGTTTTCGCGGATATAGGGCCGGTCAAGTCGCTGGCGGCGCAAGCCGTCCCAGACATAGCGCGACTTGTCTGACAGCCATTCCTCGTTCACGCCGTCATGGTTGCGCGGCAAGATGCGCATGACCTCGCGCCCCTTGGTGTCAATGCGGATGTTGGACCCCAGCCCATCCATCACGTCGATGGATTCGGTCTTGGTCAGTTCCCATGGCCGCGCGGTGAAGGCATAGGGCTTGGACGTCAGCGCACCCACCGGGCACAGATCGACGATGTTGCCCTGCAACTCGGAGGCCAGCGTCTGGCCCAGATAGCTCGTGATCTCGCTGTCTTCGCCGCGGCCGGTCTGGCCCATCTCGGGCACGCCCGCGACCTCGGTGATGAAGCGAACGCAGCGGGTGCACGAAATACAGCGCGTCATCGCAGTGCCGACCAGCGGGCCGAGGTCCATGTTGTCGGCCGCCCGCTTGGGTTCGCGGTAGCGCGAGAAATCGACGCCATAGGCCATCGCCTGATCTTGCAGGTCGCATTCGCCGCCCTGATCGCAAATCGGGCAATCGAGCGGATGGTTGATCAGCAAGAACTCCATCACGCCCTCGCGGGCCTTCTTGACCATGGGCGAGTTGGTCTTGACGACAGGCGGCTGCCCCTCGGGGCCGGGGCGCAGATCCTTGACCTGCATCGCGCAAGACGCGGTGGGCTTGGGCGGACCGCCCACGACCTCGACAAGGCACATCCGGCAGTTGCCGGCGATGGACAGTCGCTCATGGTAGCAAAACCGCGGGATCTCGATGCCGGCGACCTCGCAGGCCTGAATCAGGGTCATGGCGGGATCCACCTCGACCTCATGGCCGTCAATGATGATCTTGCGCAGGTCGCTCATGGGATGCGGTCCTTCCTCGGGCCCGGGCGGCGCGTCTGAAATGCCGCCCTGCTCAGTCTTGGTTGGAGCCGCTTTTAGACCTACCGGAGCAGTCTGCCAATGGGCGAACCGGCGGCGATTTCGTCGCGGCCCACGCGGCAGGCGCCGTCGGCATCCGCATCCGACATCACGCCGCGTTCGGCAAAGTATTGCCGCGCCAAGGCAATATAGCGCGCCTGCTCAGTGTCATCCTCGACATAAGCCGTCACCTCGGCGCGGCTGTAACCAAGGCCCATGGCGTGATTGGCCAGCCCCAGCAAAAAGGCGTTCGCGGCAAGGCTGCGGCGGTCGATGGAGGGGCAGGTGCGTTCGATGTGCCGCCCGATGGTGACGGCCAAAAGTCCGTTGTGAAGCCGTCCGTCGGTGCGCAGCGCAGCATATTGGTCGGCGCGTGCCGACCCGACGGTCGTGAGCAGGCCGGTTGCGATCACAAGGATCGAGATCGCCATGACTTTGGCATAGGGTTTCATCTTGGTCTTGCCTTTGGTTGCCTGTGGTCCCGCCGCCGACATGGGGAAATCGCCATCGGTTATTCAATATCAGGCACGAGACGCGAACCCGGCTGAGCGCCGGCTCGCTTATCGCCTTGCCAGAATGCGCTTAAATCCGCACACCCCAGAAGGTGACGATCAGCCAGACAAGACCGGTGATGAAGACCATCGAGAGGATGCCGTAGATCGCGGCCTCCATCCGTTCGGGTGTGTTGAGCGCCATCGCCACGCCCGATGCCATCATGGCGCCCAGCACGATCCCGAGGATCGAGCCGCCGATGCCCCATGTATACCCCAAGACCATCCCGGCGGCACAGGCCGCCATATAGATGATCGCAAGCCCGTACCAATACAGACGTACCATGTACCGATGCCCTTGCTGCCCTTGCCCTGCCCGACCTCTTTCGATGGGTCGGATCACTCTTATGGGTGTGAATCTAGGGAAAAAGAGCAGTATTCACAACATCGGGCGCCGCGCTTTGCCACGACTTGAGTCGAATTGGCCACAGATGTCGGCCTAGCCCATCCACCAGACGACCCCGGCGACGGCGATCAGCGCGAACACGGCCCCCATGACCTTCAGTTCGAGTCGGTGGCGTGCTCTGTCCCCCGAAAGACCCTCGCGGGCGCGCCGCGCCCTTGCTTCCTTGCGTCGTGAGGCCATGGCACGCTCTAGCGGATCCTCGGCAATCTTCGCGCCGCATCCGTCACAGGTCATGGAGCCGAACCCGAGCGCATTGGCATGGCCGCATTCCGAACAAAGGCCTGGGTTCGGCCGACCCCGATCACGGAGACCAAGGCCGAACGCCATCCCTTACCGCCGGGCGCAGCGGCCCGACACCACGGGCTCGCCCGCGGCGCTGCGCGCCACCGCCCATTCGCCGGTCGCGGGGTCGATCGCCCAAATGGCATCGGAAAACCCGGTCTGTTCGATGCAATGGCGCGTCGCCTCATAGCGGGCACTTTCGCGCGCCTGCTCCAGCGTCGCACCCGGCGCGCGCACCAGAACCGAGAAATCGCGCCGCGTCTCGCCCTCGGACAGACGCGCGTCAAAGGGCAGGCCCACGCCGCGCGGCCCCTGATCGCGCGCGCCACAGGCGGTGACCAAAGCCACCACGCCGAGGACCATCACAGGACGCAGGATCTTCTTCGTCATGGGTCTTCCGTTTGCCAGCACAGCCCGGGCGCGACATCGCCCTGCTCCGGTCTCGCCCATCCGTCCCTGTGCGTCAAGCGTCCGCCGGTAACAGCCGGGTTCAGCGCAGGCAGCGGGCCATGAAGTAGAACACCCCATCATCAAGCCGGATCTGGGTGTAGTCGCGCGCGGGCGGCAGGCGTTCATAGGTGGCACCCAATCCCGTGCAATGGGCCGCCGCGGCGGTTTCGGCGGCGACCCACTCGTCGCGGACCAAGCCGGTGCCGTCGCTCCGGCGCACTTCGATCGCAGGCAGGCTCTGGCTATAGGGCACGCGCCCGTTCAGGCCGCCGACCTCAAGCTGGGTCTGCGTCGCGATCAGGGCGGGCGCAACGGCGACCGGCGTGCAGCCCGACAAGATCAGCAGACACAGGCAGGCGGCCCGCAGGGCAGTCATTCGGCGGCAATCTCGACCGTGCCGCCGCGTTTCACGCGGATACGGTCCTCGATCTCGTGGCGGAAATGGCGCACGAGGCCCTGGATCGGCCAGGCCGCCGCATCACCCAAGGCGCAGATCGTGTGCCCCTCGACTTGCTTGGTGACATCGAGGAGCATGTCGATTTCCGACACCTCGGCCTCGCCCTTCACCAGACGGTCCATCACCCGCATCATCCAGCCCGTGCCCTCGCGGCAAGGCGTGCACTGACCGCAGGATTCGTGCTTGTAGAATTTGGACAGCCGCCAGATCGCCTTGATGATGTCGGTGGACTGGTCCATCACGATCACCGCCGCTGTTCCAAGTCCCGAGCGCTGTTCGCGCAGCCAGTCGAAATCCATGATCGCGCCCTCGCGCATCACGGCGGCCGGCAGCATCGGCACCGACGACCCGCCGGGGATCACGGCCTTGAGATTGTCCCAACCGCCGCGGATGCCGCCGCAATGGCGCTCGATCAGCTCGTCGAAGGGGATGCTCATGGCTTCCTCGACGACACAGGGGTTGTTCACATGGCCCGAGATCGCAAACAGCTTGGTGCCCGCGTTGTTGGGGCGGCCAAAGCCCGCGAACCATTCCGCGCCACGGCGCAGAATTGTGGGGGCTACAGCGATGGATTCGACGTTGTTGACGGTCGTGGGGCAGCCATAAAGGCCCGCGCCAGCCGGGAACGGCGGCTTCATCCGCGGCATGCCCTTTCGCCCTTCGAGGGATTCGAGCAGCGCCGTTTCCTCGCCGCAGATATAGGCCCCGGCCCCGTGATGCAGGTAAAGGTCAAAATCCCAGCCGGATTTCGCGGCATTCTTACCCAGCAACCCGGCCTCGTAGCATTCGTCGATTGCGGCCTGCAGCGCCTCGCGCTCGCGGATGTATTCGCCGCGGATGTAGATGTAGGAGGCATGCGCCTGCATGGCGAAACTGGCGATCAGGCAGCCCTCGATCAAGGTGTGGGGATCATTGCGCATGATCTCCCGGTCCTTGCAGGTGCCCGGTTCGCTCTCGTCGGCGTTCACGACCAGATAGCTTGGCCGCCCGTCCGATTCCTTGGGCATGAAAGACCATTTGAGACCCGTGGGGAAACCCGCGCCGCCGCGCCCGCGCAGGCCGCTGGCTTTCATGATCTCGACGATCTTGTCTCGTCCAAGGGCGATGATGTCCTTGGTGCCATCCCAATGGCCACGCGCCATCGCACCCTTGAGGCTGCGGTCGTGCATGCCGTAGATATTGGTGAAGATCCGGTCCTTGTCCTGAAGCATATGGCCTCTCTCGCGTGTCTGGGGCCCGGGTCTGGCAGGCCGCATGGCTTGCGTCAGCGATCTGCGCGCCGCGCTTTCCACACCCAATATGTCACAAATAGCGCCCAGACCAGTGCGGCAATCGCCGCAAGGTCGATCAGGAAGGCAAAGCGCGGCGGCAGGCCCAACCGTCCGCCGAGGAAACTGGCCCCCATCCACAGCACCATGGTGGCGGCCATCACGAAGGCCGCCAGCCGGATCTGGCCAAGGCGGCGGCGCTCGGTGTCTGTTTCGATCTTGGGGGTCTTGGGTCGCGGTGCCATCACGGGCCTTGCCTTGGATCGCCTGCCGCCCGCTTTAGCGGAAGTGCCGTGGCCGGGGCAATCCTCGGCGTCCCGGACCGCGGAGGGTCAGACCAGCGCGCGGGCCTGCGCGACGATATCGTGGCGGGCGCAGATCATGCGAAACCCCTTTTGCTGCGCGTCGAGCCAGGCGATCCCCTCCTCGTCCAGCGCAGCGATCTGGTCGAAACGGTAGATCCCGAACTCGTTGAGCGCGGCCTCCAGCTTGGGGCCGACGCCCTTGAGCCTCGTCAGGTCATCGGCCACGCCGCCGCGCGGGGCATCCCGCAGATGCTGAGAGGCGGTCGCGGTCGCTTCGGGGTCGGTCGGCGCAGGCGCGGCCCGAGGTATCCGGGGTGCGTCAGGCACGACCAGAGCGGGCGGCGTCAGCTTGACAACCTCCGCCACGGATTTGCGCGGCGGTTTCGACCGCAAACGGGGCGGGGCCGCTGCTGCGCGGCCAAGCGCGGCCCAATAGGAACGCGGCGCTGTCAGGCCAAGGGCAATGGCCTGCACGGCAGCGGCCCCCACAAAGGCCGTGCCGAAGACAACAAGGTGAAAAAAATCCCGCTGCGCAGCCTGCCCGCGCAGCCACATCGCCTCAGTCATGGTCATGTCCACACGCTTCGGGTCTGGTGGTCACCACCCCTCCGGAGGATCAGTATACGTCGCCATCGTCGACTTTGCGCGAAAATTCCGTGTCGCCACCGGCCGCCAGAACCCGCGCCTGCGCCACCCATGTGTCGCGGGTCACGCGGCCCTTGAAGCCTTCAAGGTTCTCGTCGACCCATGCGACCTCGGCCGGGGTCCATGCCGCGATCTGGTCGAAATGGTAGAAGCCGAGCCTGTGGCACAGTTGCTCCAGCTTGGGGCCGATGCCCTTGATCCGCTTGAGATCGTCCGCACCGCCCGCGCGCGGGCCATCAAGCGCGGCAGGGCGGGTGCCGACGGCGTCCGTCACCTCGGCGGGTGCGCTTGACGGTGCGGCCACAGGCTCGGGCGCGGCGGCGGCTGTTGCGGTTTCGGTCGTGACCGCCTCGGCCGCCGGTGCCGCTTCCTTGGGTGCGGCGGCAGGGGTCGCGGCGGCCCCATGGGCGGCCTTGGACACCTCCGTCGTCTTGCCGCCCCAACCCGCGCTTCCGGCAGGCACCGGGCCAGGCAAGGGCGACAGGAACATCAAGGACAGGACAACGCCCAGAATGAAGAAGATGATCGCAGCTGCAAACAGCGCCTGAAGCAGTGTCCAATCCCCAAGCAGCATAAGCGCCGCCATTCCGGCAAAGCCCGCCGCCGATGCCACGCCCCAGACAATGGCCAGATTGATCAGGCCGCTTGGCGTCGAGTTCATAACAGATCCCCCCGTTACATGTCGCTTGGCGCATGTTTAGCCCGGGGAAACCCGTTTGTCTCGCCCCTTTAGGACGTTGTGTCGCGGTCTGTTGCCTGCGCGCGCTGTCCTTCGATCATGCCATCGAAGTCGGTCGCGAACAGGAACTGCCCCAGAACGCCGCCGACGACCGTGGTCCCAAGACCCGCGAAGGCGCCCACGGCAACCCACAGGCCAAGCCAACCCACGGCGGCAAGGGCCACGGTCAGGCCCATGATCGCCGACAGGGTCCAGACTGCCGTGATCAGCATGAACCGGCGCCCGGTTGTCATTTTTGTCATTGATTTCAACTCCAGAACGGTCGTTCCGACATCAAGTTAAGCATGACCGCGCTGACGACCAGTGGCCCGGGCCGCGACATAGTGGCCTCGCTATGGGGTCAGCGCGACCCGGCCAGCGATGCCGCCTGTCCGATCCAGTCGTCACGCTCGATCCGGCCCTTGAATTGAAGGCGCGCATCGACCCAGGCGACCTGTTCGGGCGTCCAGGCGGCGATCTGGTCGAAATGCCAAAAACCCATCTCGTTCAGCAGACCTTCGAGCTTGGGGCCCACGCCCGAGATCTTCTTGAGATCATCGGCCGCTGTCCCGGCGCGCGGGGCGATCAGACGCTCGGGCTCGGCTTCGGGCGCAGCGCCCGGCACGGCCTCGTGGGTCGGACGCGCCGTGGCCTCGGCTTGCGCGGCCTGTTCGGTCACGCCCGTCCGGTCCGCGGGTTTGCCCGCCGACGGTCGCGGATCGGGCGTGCGGGTGGCACGTTCCGCCACAGCGACATCGCTGCCCGACTGCTTGCCCCATGGCGCCAACAAAGGCACCTCGGTGCCGTCGATCCGCTTGATCGTGTCGCCAAGGTCGACCGCCAGCCGTGCAGAGGTGTTGAGCACATCGCGCCCTGCCTCATGATCCTTGAGCGAGGTCAGCCCGCCCGCGGGCTCGGAGGCGTAGCGCCCGTTTTGCGGCCCGGGCGTGGGGACGCGACCGGCTGCCATCTCGTCGATGATATGGGCCAGTTTCGCGGCCGTCAGATCCTCGTAATAGTCCTTGCCGATCTGGGCCATCGGCGCATTGGCGCAGGCGCCCAGACATTCCACCTCTTCCCAGCTGAACTTTCCATCGGCCGACAGCTGGTGCGCCTTGGGGGCGATCTTGTCGCGGCAGACCGCGATCAGATCCTCGGCGCCGCAGATCATGCAGGTCGTGGTGCCGCAGATCTGCAGATGCGCAACGCTGCCGACGGGCTGCAGCTGGAACATAAAGTAAAACGTCGCGACCTCGAGCGCACGGATATGGGCAAGGCCCAGCATCTCGGCCACATGCTCGATCGCGGGCCGGGTCAGCCAGCCCTCCTGCTCCTGCGCGCGCCACAAAAGCGGGATGATGGCGCTGGCCTGCCGCCCCTCGGGGTATTTGGTGATCTGCGCCTCGGCCCAGGCCTGGTTGGCGGGGGTGAAGGCGAAGCTGGCGGGCTGGTCGGGGTGGAGGCGGCGAAGCATCTGGTGAGCGGTCCTAACTGGTCATCTTGTACGGCGGTTGAAGCTGCGGGAGCCTCCGGCGGGGATATTTTTCAAACAGAGAAGAGACGGAAGGGCGTATTCACCGGTCCACTTCGCCGAACACGATGTCGAGCGAGCCGAGGATCGCCGACACATCCGCCAGCTGGTGACCGCGGCACAGGTGATCCATCGCCTGCAGATGCGCGAAGCCCGGCGCGCGCAGTTTCGCGCGGTAGGGTTTGTTGGTGCCATCGGCCACAAGATAGACGCCGAATTCACCCTTGGGCGCCTCGACGCAGGCGTAGATCTCGCCCTCGGGGACGTGGAAGCCCTCGGTGTAAAGTTTGAAGTGATGGATCAGCGCCTCCATCGAGGTCTTCATCTCGGCGCGCGGCGGCGGGCTGATCTTGCCGCGCGTCATCACTGGGCCCTGATTTTCGGGCTCGCGCAGCTTGGCGCAGGCCTGCTTTATGATTTTTGTCGATTCCCGCATCTCGGCCATCCGGCACAGGTAGCGGTCGTAGCAATCGCCGTTCTTGCCGACCGGGATCTGGAAGTCGAACTCGTCGTAGCATTCATAAGGCTGCGCGCGCCGCAGATCCCAGGCCAGACCCGATCCGCGCGCCATCACGCCGGAAAAGCCCCAATCGAAGATATCTTGCTCGGTCACCACGCCGATATCGACATTGCGCTGCTTGAAGATGCGGTTTTCGGTCAGAAGCGTGTCGATGTCGGCCAGCGCATTGGGAAACTCATCGGCCCAGGTGTCGATATCCGCGATCAGCGCGGGCGGCAGATCCTGATGCACGCCGCCGGGGCGGAAATAGGCGGCGTGAAGCCGCGCCCCGCAGGCGCGCTCGTAGAAGATCATCAGCTTCTCGCGTTCCTCAAACCCCCAGAGCGGCGGCGTCAGCGCGCCCACGTCCAGCGCCTGCGTGGTGACGTTGAGCAGATGGTTCAGGATGCGCCCGATCTCGCAGTAAAGTACGCGGATCAGTTGCGCGCGGCGCGGCACGGGCGTGCGCGTCAGCTTCTCGATGGCCAGCACCCAAGCATGTTCCTGGTTCATCGTGCCAACATAATCAAGCCGGTCGAAATAGGGCAGGTTCTGCAGGTAGGTGCGGCTTTCCATCAGTTTTTCGGTGCCACGGTGCAGAAGGCCGATATGCGGGTCGCAGCGTTCGCAGATCTCGCCGTCCAGCTCCAGCACGAGGCGCAGCACGCCATGCGCCGCCGGGTGCTGGGGCCCGAAGTTGATATTGAAGTTGCGGATCTGCTGTTCGCCGGTCTCGACGTCCTGAAACCCGCGCCGTGTCTCGATGCTGCCGTCCATCATGATCTCGATCCCCCTGCGGATGCGACCGTGGCCTTGGTGTCGGTCTCCCACAACCACGATGCGGGTGCCGCATCGCCGAAGCGCGCGCGCACCACCTTGTAGACCTGATCGAAGACCTCGCGCGCGTCATCGCGCATGGTCTGCGTCAGGTCGGATTGGCTTGCATGCGTTGTGTCGGTTTCCCAGACCTTTCTGTCCAGCGCGCCCTCGCGGCGGGATACGCCGAGGAAATCGGTGAGCTTGTCGAGATGGCTCTGGCCGTGCGGACTGAAGATGTGTTCGTAGAAATCGTAATGGATACGCTCGCGCGGCACGACGGATTCCAGCTCGTTGATGACCCGGCCATACCGAGAGAACAGGACAAGATGGTCGGTCGGCACACGCAAACGGTCGTAAAAAAGTTCCTGAATGGATTTGGTTGCCCGCGTTTCGGCATTGCTGGCATACCACATTCGGACGGATGACCAAAATCGCATGACCGGATCACGCATCAAGAAAATGAAGCGGGTATCGGGATGGCGGCCGGCCATGTCTGTATAGGCCTCGCGGGCCAAAAGGCTGTAGGAGGGTGACAGGTCACCAAAAGCCTTTACGCCCGGAGCGCGGGCATGAAACAGGCTTAAGTAGTCCGCCTTTCCGCCCAAGACAGCGATGAGATTACTAAGCTCCGCAATCCGATCGAGCGGAAAGTCTTCGCGCAAGGCACCGTTTGAACCCTGTGTCACGCAATCCTTCAAAAGGATCTGCAGACGTCTTCGGATCTGCTGGCGCTTGTTGCCTGCTTGAAGACTGAAGAAATAGTCCATCTCCTTGTGATGGGGCACAAAAACCTCTGGATGTTGGCCGAGATACTTGCTCAGCCAGGTCGTACCGGCTTTCTGCGCGCCGATGCAGTAGAACAGCGTTTCGCCGGTCCGGCTCATTTCGCCGCCCCCTTGGCCTTCTCATCGCCCGGCAGGACATACTCGGCGCCTTCCCACGGCGACATGAAGTCGAACTGGCGGTATTCCTGCACCAGCTTCACCGGCTCGTAGACCACGCGTTTCAGCACGTCGTCATAGCGCACCTCGGTGTAGCCCGTGGTCGGGAAATCCTTGCGCAGCGGGTGGCCGCGGAACCCGTAGTCGGTCAGCAGGCGGCGCAGGTCGGCATGGCCTGTGAACAAGATGCCGAACATGTCGTAGACCTCGCGCTCGTACCAGCCCGCGCCGGGGTGGATGCCGGTGATCGAGGGCAGCATCTCGTCGTCGCGCAGCGCGGTCTTGACCCGGATGCGCTGGTTCTGGTGCATGCTCAGAAAATGCCAGACCACGTCGAAACGGCGGTCACGCTCGGGCCAGTCGACCGCCGTGATGTCGATCAGCGTCGAGAACTTGCAGTTGGGATCACCGCGGAGCCAGTCGATGAACTCAGGCACGGCCACCGGCACGATCTCGACCGTCAACTCGCCATGCGCGGACACGGTCGTGCCCAGCACGGCGTCGGACTGCCGTTCCGAGATATAGGCGGCCAGTTCGCTCAAGGCCTCGACGCTCATGTCCGTCTCCTTCGCGCCCAAAGGGGCGTCAGCGCGTGATCGTTCCGGTGCGGCGGATCTTCCGCTGCAACTGCAAGATGCCATAGAGCAGCGCTTCGGCGGTCGGCGGGCAGCCCGGCACGTAGATGTCGACCGGCACGATCCGGTCGCAGCCGCGCACGACGCTGTAGCTGTAGTGATAATAGCCCCCGCCATTGGCGCACGACCCCATCGAGATGACGTAGCGCGGTTCCGGCATCTGGTCGTAAACCTTGCGCAGCGCGGGCGCCATCTTGTTGGTCAGCGTGCCTGCCACGATCATCACGTCGGATTGCCGTGGGCTTGCGCGCGGCGCGATCCCGAAGCGTTCGGCGTCATAGCGCGGCATCGAGGTGTGCATCATCTCGACCGCGCAACAGGCCAGACCGAAGGTCATCCAGTGCAGCGAGCCTGTGCGCGCCCAGTTGATGATATCCTCGGTCGAGGTCAGCAAGAACCCCTTGTCCTGCAGGCTGCGGTTCAGCTCGGCGGTGGCGACCTCGCGGTCGGGACCGGCGGTGTTGGTGCCGGTCTGGATTTTCTCTGGCATCACTCCCATTCCAGCGCGCCTTTCTTCCATTCATATGCGAAACCGACCGTCAGCACGCCAAGGAACACCATCATCGACCAGAAGGCGAGATCCGACATCGTCGGAAAGGCCACCGCCCATGGAAACAGAAAGGCGATCTCGAGATCGAAGATGATGAACAGGATCGACACGAGATAGAAGCGCACGTCGAACTTCATCCGTGCATCGTCGAAGGCATTGAACCCGCATTCATAGGCCGACAGTTTCTCGGGGTCGGGGTTGCGCACCGCCAGCACGACGGCGGCAAGGATCAGCACGAGTCCCAATCCGATGGCGATGGCCATGAAGATCAGGATCGGGGCGTAAGCTGTCAGCAGGTCCGACATGGATGTCCTCTGGCCTTGGCTGGATGGTCGTCTGCCCGGGGAAAGCCCCCGGCGGGTCCGGTCGCGTGCCCGTTGATTTACGCTCCACGGCCAGAGGGGTCAACGGGGCGGGGTGCGGCAAATCGGGGAAAGCACGCCAGCTGTCAACTTGGCGAGTAGGAGGGCTCCACCAGGTCCACGACGAAGCTGCCGCGGAGGCGCGCCCGCCCGCCTGACGTGAAGGGATCGACGATCGCCCCGCGAAACGTGCCCACCACGGTAACAACGGCGCCCTCGCGCCGCAGCCCGGACAGAACGACACGAAAGCCGGGCCCCTCGGTCCATTCGCGTCCATAGACATCGGCGGTGTCAGGCTCACGCAACCGGAACAGCACCTCGCGCGGCTGCCCGTCCAGAACGACAAAGTTCAGAAAGACATCCGTGCCGTCAGCATGCTCGGCCGCGATCTCGATCTCCATCGCCGGGGCCGATAGCCCGTGGACATCCGCCCAGACGCCTGTCGCGGAGAAAAGGTGGCTGTCTCCGCCGGTCTCGATGATCATCTGCCCGGTCTCTTGCGCCAGCGCAGGCAATGCCCAGAGCGCCACCACCATCGCCGTCAGAACCGACCTCATTACCGCCTGATCCTCCGCCTTGACCGATGGCCCGGACCACCACCCTGCCGCGATCGCGCACCGTGCCTCAAGTGCGGTATCCCCGCACCTGCGGGGCCTAAAGGCCCGCCCGCAGTTCGCGGCGCAAGATCTTGCCACTCGCCGATTTCGGAACGCTGTCGACAAAGCGGTATTCCGACGGATGCTTGTAATGGGCAAGGCAGCCCTCGACATGGGCGCGCAAATCTTCAGGCCCCACTTCCGCCCCGGGGGCGCGCACGACAAAAGCCACCGGCACCTCACCCGCTTCGGCGTCAGACCGGCCCACCACGGCGGCATCCGACACGCCGGGATGGGCACAAAGTGCCGCCTCCACCTCGGCAGGCGCGACCTGAAACCCCTTGAACTTGATCAGTTCCTTCAGCCTGTCGCGGATGAACATGAACCCATCCGCATCGATCACCGCCAGATCGCCGGTGCGCAGCCAGCCATCTTGCGTCAGGGTCTCGGCGGTGGCTTCAGGGTTGTTGAGATAGCCCAGCATCACCTGCGGCCCGCGGACCCACAGTTCCCCCTCCTGCCCCGGGGCCATATCCGACAGCGCCACCGGATCGACGATGCGGCATTCGGTGGACGGCACGGCCTGCCCGCTCGACCCATGGCGGATGTTGCCTGCGACGGTCATGTGGGAAATCGGGCTCATCTCGGTCATGCCATAGCCCTGCACCGAGCGTGCGCCGAACCTGTCGCCCACCGCGATTTCGGTCTCCGGCCCCAAGGGCGCCGCGCCCGAAAACACTTCCACCACGCTCGAGACATCGAACTGGTCCACCAGCGGATGCTTGGCCAGCGCCAGCGCCACCGGCGGCACGATGTAGAGCCGCGTCGCGCGATGCGTCTCGATCAGGCGCAAGAACATCTCCAGATCAAAGCGCGGCATCGTCACGAGCTTTGCGCGCTGCTGCAAGAACAGGTTCATCAGCACGGTCATGCCGTAGATATGGAAGAACGGCAAAAAGGCGATGGCCACATCATCAGGCGTGATGCCCGCGACCGCGCCTGACTGGATGACATTGGCCACAAGGTTTCGATGGGTCAGCATCACCCCCTTGGGCCGCCCGGTCGTGCCGCTGGAATAGGGCAGCACCACCACATGGCGCGCCAGATCGACGGGCACCTGCGCTTGCTTTGCCCGGCCCATCACATCGTCCAGCGACAGGCATGTTTGCGCCCCGATCACCACGATGTCGCGCACGCCCGTCCCCTCGACCGCGGCGCGCGCCACTTCGACAAAGGCCGGGATCGTGACCAGCATGACAGCCCTCGCATCGGCCAGCTGGTGATGGATCTCGGGCGCGGTATAGGTCGGGTTGATCGTGGTGACGGTTCCGCCGCCATATGCCACGGCGTGAAACACGATGGGATATTCGGGCATATTGGGGGCAAGGATGGCGACCGTGCCGCCGGGCAGCACGCCGCGTTCGGTCAGCCCGCCCGCCAGCCGCCGGATCCGGTCCATCAGATCGCCCGCGCTCAGCACATTCCCCGTGGGCCCGTCGATGATCGCAGGTGCATCCCCGCGCCCCTCGAGGCCCCTGAACAGCAGCTCCGTGATCGAGACCTCGGGCACCGCGACCGTCCCGTGCAGGCTAGGGTATGTCGTCATCGCTGATCCTCCGCTGGGCGGCCCGGCCTCCCCGCCGGGCGGCGCCCTCGGAACAAGGCTAGCACGGTCGGACCGTCAGATGTCCAGCACTACCGTCCCCAGCTTGGCCCCCGAGGCGACAAGGTCATGGGCCGCCGCGCAATCGCCCAGCCCGCCACCCGGCACGACGGCAAGGCTCAGCGCGCCCGCCTCGAGCCAGTCGGTCAACTGCCGTTCGCCCGCGCGCCGCTTCTCCCCGGCCAGCTGATAGACGATCAACATGTGCAGCCGGGCGTTCTTGAACATGAAGGGGTAGAACTCGAGCCTCGGCACCATCTCGGCGGCGCTGGCATAGGCGGCAATGACGCCACCGGGCTTGATCAACGCGAGGTCGACCGCCTGGTTCGCCCCGAAATCAACCTCGATGATCCGGTCGACGCCCGCACCGCCCGTCATCTCCAGCACCGCACCCGTGACGTCGGTCTCGCGGTAATTCACCCACTCCTCTGCGGTGGAATGCACGCCCTTTGCCTCGGACGATACAGTGGCGATCACCCGCGCGCCCGCCGCCCGCGCCATCTGCACCGCATAGCGGCCGACCGTCCCCGCGCCGCCCGTCACCAGCACCGTCTGCCCCGCTACCGGCCCGTCGCCCATAACCGCATACCAAGCCGTCATTGCCGGAATGCCGAAACAGGCCCCATCGGCAAAAGATGTGCCATCGGGCAACCGCACCGCCTGCTCGTTGGGCAGCGCGACCATCTCCGCCGCCGTGCCAAAGGCCCTGTGCCAGCCTGCATTCCAGACCCAGACCCGTTCCCCGACGCGGGCCGCATCTACCCCCGCCCCGACCGCCGCGATCACGCCCGCCCCATCCGACTGCGGCACGATGCGCGGAAAGGCCATCACCGCGCCGGCCCGCGCACCCGCGCGCAGCTTCACATCCGACGGGTTCACCCCCGAGGCGTGCAGGCGCACCAGAACCTCGCCCGGTCCCGCCACCGGGTCGGGCATCTCGCCAAGGCTCAGAACCTCCCGCGCCGGTCCGAACCGCTCATACCAGACTGCCCTCATGCGCCCCTCCCATGCTTCTTTGTTTCAAAAATATCCCGGGGGAAGCCGAAGGCAGGGGGTAGAGCCCCCCCTACTCCACCCAAGCCGCCTTGCGCTTTTCGAAAAACGCCGCGATCCCCTCGGCGCTCTCGGCACTTTCCCAGCGTGCCACCAGTGCCTCGATGCTGGCCGCCACCTGCGCCGGATCGACCGGCGGCGCAAGATCAGCCACCAGCCGCTTGCCAGCCGCCACCGCGCCGGGCGCCGCCGTCAGGTAGGGCGCGATCTCGGCCTCCACCGCCGCATCAAGCCCGTCTTGCGGCACCGCGCGCGCCAGAAGGCCCAGATCGACCGCCTCCGCCGCATCGAAGACACGGCCAGAGAAAAACACCCGCCGCGCCCGCGCCGCCCCCATCCGCGCCACCACATAGGGCCCGATGGTGGCCGGGATCAGCCCCAGCCGCACCTCGGTCAGCCCGATCTTTGCGCCTTCGACACCGATGGCCACGTCGCAGACACTCATCAAACCGACGCCGCCACCAAAGGCCTGCCCCTGCACCCGCCCGATCAGCGGTTTGGGCATCGTATCGAGCGCACCCAGCATCACCGCGAGCGCCCCCGCCTCGCGCGCACGGGTCGCGGCATCGGCCGCCATCTGCGCCTGCATCCACCCCAGATCGCCGCCCGCGCAAAACGACCGCCCGTTGCCGGTCAGGACCACCACCCGCACCGCCGGATCGCGGCCAAGACGCCCGGCGACCTCGGTCAGTTCCGCGATCATCGCGCCATCCATCGCATTATGCGCCTCGGGCCGATTCAACGTCAGCCGGGCCACGCCGCGACCGTCGAGCTCAAGCTCAAGCGTCTCCATCCCGCATCCCCCGTGCCATCGCCGCCGCCGCCTCGACGGCCGCCAGATCAAGCCCTGTCTCGAAGCCGCGCGCCGCCAGATGTCGCGCCACGGCCTCGGTCGCCACATTCCCTGCCGCGCCCGGCGCATAGGGGCAACCGCCCAGACCACCAACAGCGGTGTCAAAAACCCGCAATCCTGCCTCCAGCGAAGCGTCGATATTCCCCAGCGCCCGGCCCTTCGTGTCGTGGTAATGCCCCGCCAGCCGGTCCACCGGCACCACATCCGCCACCGCGCGCAACATTGCCGCGATGGTCTCGGGCCTGCCCGCCCCGATGGTGTCGCCCAAGGACACCTCGTAACAGCCCATCGCGTAAAGCGCGCCCGCCACCCGCGCCACGGCCCCCGGCACCACCGGCCCATCATGGGGGCAATCGGTGACGCAACTGACATAGCCCCGGACCGGCATCCCGACGGCCCGTGCCGCCTCCATCACCGGGCGGAACCGCTCGAGGCTTTCGGCAATGCCCACATTGATATTGGCGCGCGAAAACCCTTCGGAGGCCGCACCGAAAATCGCCACCTCATCCACACCCGCCGTCACCGCCGCCTCGAACCCCTTGAGGTTGGGCGCAAGCGCGGCGTAGCGCACGCCCGGCGCCCGCGTGATCCCCGCCATCACCTCTGCCGCATCGGCCATCTGCGGCACCCATTTCGGGCTTACGAAACTCGTCACCTCGATCCGTTGAAACCCCGCGCGGCTCAAGGCGTCGACCAGCGCGATCTTTTCCGTCACGGGGATCAGGCGCTTCTCGTTTTGCAACCCGTCTCGAGGGCCGACTTCAAAGATCTCGACTCGCTCACCCATCCACCGGTACCTCGTAGAAGGCCTTGGCATAGAACTCCTGCGGCCCTTCGATCGCCGCGGCCGCCTGAAACCCGGGCCGGGCCTGCAGCCGCGCCCAATAGGCAAGCAACCCCGGGTAGGGGTCCATCCGCACATAGTAGGGCGCGGCGAAGAGGTTGAAGCCCAGCATGGCATCGGCCCCTGAAAACCCCGATGGCAGAAGGTAATCGCCCGCCACCATCCCCTCGAGCGCGCGCAACGTATCGGCGAGCCTGAGCGTGTTAAGCTTGACCACCGTGGCCGAGGGTCTTGCGGGCGGCCTCAGGAACAGATGATTTAGGTTCAACTGCTCGATCAGCGAGGCTTGCGTCTCGGCAAACCCCAGCGCCTCGAGGTAGCGCACCCGTTCCGCGTCCCCCGGCGGGCGCCCAAGGCCCAGATGCTCCCGCGTCTCGCACAGATACTGCACGATTGCCCCGCTCTCGAAGACCGTGATCCCGTCGATTTCCAGCGCCGGAATCCGCCCGGCGGGCGAGACGCCCATCAGGCCCGGCCCACGCATCGCGCGATCCCCGATCCTGTAGCGGATGATCTCGTCCGGCGGCATTCCCATCTCGCACAAGAGCCAAAGCACCCGGAATGACCGGCCCCAAGGCACATGATGCAGCCGGATCATGCCTCCTCCTCCTCCAGCACGATAAGCGCCGCGCCCGCCACGACCTGCGCGCCCTCCGTCACCAGCACCTCGGCCACGACCCCGTTGCGCGCAGCCGTCAAGGAATGCTCCATCTTCATCGCCTCGAGCACCGCCAGCCGGTCGCCCTCCGCCACCCGGTCGCCAACTGCGACGAAGACAGCCTTCACCAGCCCCGGCATCGGCGCCTCGATGCGGCCCCCGCCCGCGCCCGCGGTCGCGGCCACATCCAGCGGCTCGACGATCCCGAAGCCGTAGCCATTGCCCCAGAACACGGTCACGCCACCACCCGTCACCACGACCTCGGCCGGAACCTGCGCGCCGTCGATGCGCCAGCCGCTCGCCTCACGCGCAACCTCATGCACGGCGCCACCGACCTCCACATGCAACAGCCCACCCGGCCGCACCTCGACCACCGCCTCCGACACCTCTCCCGCATGGGTCAACGACACCCGCCGCCGCAGGGGCGCCCAGAGCGTGAAGCCCGCGACCGGCCCCGCCACTGTGTCCAGCCCCAGCGCGCCCAGCGCCGCCAGCGACCGCGCCCGCGTGCACGGAACAGGCTCCGCGGCCAGCGCCTCAAGATCGCGCCCGATCAGCCCCGTGTCGACATCGCCTGACGCAAACCCCGCATGCCCCGCCAACCGGCGCAAGAAGGACAGGTTCGTCACCGACCCCGCCACCTGACACCCCGCCAGCGCCTGCTCCAGCTTGCGCAGGGCCACCGCCCGCGTGGGCCCATGGACGATGATCTTGGCGATCATCGGATCATACCACGGCGATATCGCGTCCCCGGCCCTCACCCCGGTCTCGGCCCGCGCGCCATGCGGAAAGCGCAGATGCGTCAGCCGCCCCGTGGCGGGCAGAAACCCCTTGGGCACATCCTCGGCATAAAGCCGCGCCTCGAAGGCATGGCCGTCGATGGCCAGATCCCCTTGGCCGCAGGGCAAGGCTTCTCCGGCCGCGACCCGCAACTGCCATTCGACCAGATCGACGCCGGTGATGGCCTCGGTCACCGGATGCTCCACCTGCAGCCGCGTGTTCATCTCCATGAACCAGAACCCGTCAGGCCTGAGCCCGCGGCTGGCATCCACGATGAACTCCACCGTCCCCGCCCCCGCATAGCCGATGGCCTCGGCCGCGCGCACGGCGGCCTGCCCCATCGCGGCCCGCATCTCGGGCGTCATGCCGGGCGCGGGCGCCTCCTCGATCACCTTCTGGTGGCGTCGCTGGAGCGAGCAGTCGCGCTCGAACAGATGGACCGCGCGCAGCCCGTCACCGAACACCTGCACTTCGATGTGGCGCGGCTTTTCCACATATTTCTCGACCAGAACAGCATCATTGCCGAAGGCTGTCGCCGCCTCCCCCCGCGCACTCGCCAGCGCCTCGAAAAACCCCTCGGGTCCCTCCACCCGCCGCATGCCCTTGCCACCACCACCCGCCACAGCCTTGATCAGCACCGGGTAGCCTATGGCATCGGCCGCGCCCGCCAGATGCTCGGGGTCCTGGCTGGCGCCGTGATATCCCGGCACCACAGGCACGCCTGCCGCCTCCATCAGGGCCTTGGCGGCATCCTTGAGCCCCATCGCCCGGATCGCAGCCGCGCTCGGCCCGATGAATGCAAGGCCTGCGGCCTCGACCGCTTCCACGAACTCCGGGTTCTCACTGAGAAACCCATAGCCCGGATGAATTGCCTCAGCCCCCGTGGTTTGCGCCGCCGCGATGATCACATCGCCTCGCAGATAGCTCTCCGCAGGGCGCGGGCCACCGATCCGGACGGCCTCATCGGCCATCTCCACATGGCGCGCGCCCGCATCGGCGTCGGAATGGACAGCGACCGTCCGCACCCCCATGCGCCTGCAGGTGTCGATGACCCGGCACGCGATCTCGCCCCGGTTCGCGATCAGGATCTTTCGGAACATGGCGTCCCCCCTTCGTCGGCGTAGAGCCGGATCAGAACCGGCGGATTGCCCCCCGTGCCCCCGTCGGAAACATCATCGAAGAGAAAGCGATTGGCCAGCAGCCCCTCGGGCGGCAGCCGCCGTTCGAGCGCGGGCGGAAGGTCCTCCTCGCCGCTCCAGCACGACAGAAGGCAGGCCTCGGGGTCGAGGACCAGCGCCGCCGCGGCGATCTGCCGAAGCGTGGCGAAGGCATCGTGCAACGTCCCGGTCTCGGGGTGATCCGCGACAAGGCGATCAAGCTCGGCCGGTGTCGCCCCGTCGCCCTGCACGAGGTCGAGAAAGACGCAGGAACAATTCCAGCCGTCGGCCATCCGGTCGGCGACCCTCGCGACATGCGACTTGCCGCAAAGCCCCTGCGGTTTCCGCCCGGGCCCATGATCGAGGCCGATCTGCCCCGGCGCCACGGCGTCGAAGCCGGCCAGCGGCGCATCGGTGCCGAGATAGACCATCAGGCACATGGCAGGACCCCTGAGGGAAGGTCGTCACATCCGGAACAGGCCAAACCGCGTCTCCTCCACCGGCGCATTCAAGGCCGCGGCAAGGCTCAACCCCAGCACCTCGCGCGATTTGCGCGGATCGACCACCCCGTCATCCCAAAGCCGCGCCGAAGCATAGAGCGGATGCGACTGGCGCTCGAACATCTCGACCGTGGGGCGCTTGAACGCGGCCTCCGCCTCTGCTGACCATGCCTCGCCCGCCCGCTCCATCGCGTCGCGCTTGACGGTCGCCAAAACGCCTGCCGCCTGCGCGCCGCCCATCACGGAAATCCGGCTATTGGGCCATGTCCAGAGAAACCGCGGGCTGTAGGCCCGCCCGGCCATCCCGTAATTCCCCGCACCGAAAGAGCCGCCAACAAGCATTGTCACCTTGGGCACAGCCGTCGTCGCCACGGCGGTCACCATCTTGGCACCGTGCCGCGCGATCCCCTCGTTCTCGTATTTGCGGCCCACCATGAAGCCGGTGATGTTTTGCAAGAACACCAGCGGAATACGCCGCTGCGAGCACAATTCAATGAAATGCGCAGCCTTTTGCGCGCTCTCGGAAAACAGCACCCCGTTGTTGGCCACGATGCCCACATCAAGCCCCATGACCTGCGCGAAGCCCGTCACGATCGTCTCGCCAAAGCGCGGCTTGAACTCGTCGAACCAGCTGTCGTCTACGATGCGCGCGATCACCTCGCGGATGTCATAGGGCGTGGTCAGCCGCGCGGGCACCACGCCGAACAGCTCATCGGGGTCATAGGCCGGCGCGCGCCCCCCTAGGCTGGGCAATCTGCCCATCACACCGCCCCCCAACGACCGCACCGCCCGCCGCGCCAAGGCCAGCGCATGCGCGTCATCCTCGGCCAGATAATCCGCCACGCCCGACAGCCGCGTGTGCACATCGCCTCCGCCCAGATCCTCCGCGCTCACCACCTCGCCCGTCGCAGCCTTCACCAAGGGCGGGCCGGCCAGAAAGATCGTGCCTTGGTCCTTCACGATGATCGTCACATCCGACATCGCGGGCACATAGGCGCCACCTGCGGTGCATGACCCCATGACCACCGCGATCTGCGCGATGCCCTTGGCCGACATCCGCGCCTGATTGTAGAAGATGCGCCCGAAATGATCCCGGTCCGGAAAGACCTCGTCTTGCTGGGGCAGGTTCGCACCCCCGCTGTCGACCAGATAGACGCAAGGCAGCCGGTTCTCCTCGGCGATCTCCTGCGCGCGAAGGTGCTTTTTCACCGTGATCGGGAAATAGGTCCCGCCCTTCACGGTCGCATCATTGCATACGACCATCACCTGCCGCCCCTCGACGAGGCCCACTCCCGCGATTACCCCGCCGCAGGGCGCGGCCCCCTCATACATCGCGTGCCCGGCCACCGCCCCGACCTCGAGGAACGGCGATCCCGGATCGAGCAGGTTCGCCACCCGCTCGCGCGGCGGCATCTTGCCGCGACTGACATGCCGCTCGCGCGCCTTTGCACCACCGCCCTGCGCCGCCAGCGCGGCGGCCTCCTCGATCTCGGCCAGCGCCGCCAGATGCGCCGCGCGGTTGGCGCGCGCCTCCTCGGACCCGGCAAGGAACGTCGATCTCAGCCTCATTGGCCTTCCTCCCCCTCGGGACGCGCCACGGGCCGGAACGGCATCGCGTCCGCCACCCAGCCCAGTTCCAACGCCGGCCCCGACACGCCCATCAGGCGCGCGACCTGCCAAAGCGCCACCGCCTCGGTCAGCTTCAGCCGCGCCTCATGCGTGTCGCACCATGCGGCCACAGGCTCGTCCGCGCCCGCGCAATCGTCGCCCGCCGATGTCCCATGCGCCACATCCCAGAGCTGCGGGTAAAGCCCCGGCAGCAGATCGGGCGCGGGCACCTCGGCAGGCACGGGCAGGCTGCCCAGCACCCGCGCCGTCAGCGCGCGTTGATCCGCCGCCAAGGCCCGCTGACAGGCCTGCGGGGCATCCCCCCGGTCGCAGGCCACGATGGCGAGAGAGCCACAATGATGCACCCGGTCGCGGGTGACGAGCGCGAAATCCTCGACCGTCCGGGCCACGCCCGTGCGGGCAAACTCCATCTCGAAATGCGCTATGGATCGCGCGAAACAGGCGTCGAACCCTTCCGCCCCCGCAGGCGTCGCGAACAGGGTCAGCGCGATCAGCGCCCCGCCCCTCATGCGCCCGGCTCCGGGTCGGGCAAGTTCACAGGGCGGCCCCAAGCATCGACGGCCTGCGCCCAGTCGGGGCCACAGATCACCACCATCCGCACCCCCTCGATCGGCGGGGGCCAGCCCGCGCAATCCGTCGCTTCCCCGCCCGTTTCCGCCACATAGCGCGCGGCGGCGTCGAGGATGATGTCGGTCTCGGTGGGCGGCACGGCGCGCACCCCCAGCCAGAGGCCGAAGGCCGCCGCGACCGTCAGCATCGCGGCAAGCGGCAAGATCACCCCGGCCCTCATGTCACCTCCGTGACCGGGGCGGGCTGATCGGTCATCCGCGGCACCGCATGGAATGCCATCACCGCGCGCCAGTGCACGCCAACCTCGCACGAGAGCCGCACAACGCCTTCCGGCTCATCGGCTTCGCACCGCGCCAGACCAGTGTCGTAGAGGTCGCCGCGACCGGCACGCCCCACGGAAAGCGCAGCCGCTTCCTCCCGCGCCAACTCGGCGGCCCAGAATGTCAGATCCTCCGACAGACAGGTCTGCATCCCCGTTGGCGTCAGATAGCCGAACACGGAACAGGCCAGCCGCATCGGAAAGACCTCGGCACCGCAGCTGATGGGAAACGCCCGCGGGGCCAAGAAATTGGCGCTGTCCGCGGCCCAGGCGGCAGAGACACAGGCGTCGCACACCCTGTGGGGGGCCTCTGCCTGCGCCGAGACCGACGCCGCCGTCAGCCAGAGCCAGATCACTCCGACCGCCATGGCGCCCCATGCCTTCATGCCATCAGCGCCATCAACTCGCGGCCGACCAGCATCCGCCGGATCTCGGAGGTGCCCGCGCCGATTTCCATCAGCTTGGCGTCGCGGAACATGCGGGCCACGGGGCTGTCGTTCAGAAAGCCCGCGCCGCCCATCGCCTGCACCGCCTGGTGGGCGACCTTCATCCCCTCCTCGCTGGCATAAAGCACGCAAGCCGCCGCATCCTGCCGTGTCACCTGCCCGCGGTCGCAGGCCTTGGCGACCTCATAGGCATAGGCGCGCGCCGTGTTCAGCGCGGTGTACATGTCCGCGATCTTGCCTTGCATGAGCTGGAAATTGCCCACCGGCTGGCCGAACTGCTTGCGCTCGACCATGTAGGGCATCACCTCGTCCATGCAGCCCGCCATGATGCCGATGTTGACCCCCGACAGCACGACGCGCTCGTAATCGAGGCCCGACATCAAGACGCGCACCCCGCGCCCTTCCTCGCCCAGCACATTCTCGAAGGGCACCTCGACATCCTCGAACACCAGTTCCGCCGTGTTGGACCCGCGCATGCCCAGTTTGTCGAAATGGGGCGAGGTCGAAAATCCCGTCATCGTCTTTTCCACCAGAAAGGCGGTGATCCCCTTCGATCCGGCCTCGGGGTCGGTCTTGGCATAGACGACCAGCGTGTCGGCATCCGGGCCGTTGGTGATCCAGTATTTCGTGCCGTTCAGGACGTAGCGGTCATTGCGCTTGTCGGCGCGCAGCTGCATCCCCACCACATCCGAGCCCGCGCCCGCCTCGGACATGGCCAGCGCGCCGACATGTTCGCCCGACACCAGTTTCGGCAGGTAGCGCGCCTTCTGCTCCGCCGTGCCGTTGAGCTTGATCTGGTTCACGCAAAGGTTGGAATGCGCCCCGTAACTCAGCCCGATCGAGGCCGAGGCGCGGCTGATCTCCTCCACCGCGACGGTATGGGCGAGGTATCCCATGCCCGCGCCGCCGAACTCTTCCTCTACCGTGATGCCCAAGAGGCCCAGCGCGCCCATCTCGGGCCAAAGCTCATTGGGAAAGGCATTCTTGCGGTCGGTCTCGGCAGCCAGCGGCTTGACGCGGTCTTGCGCCCAGCGGTGCACCATCTCGCGCAGCGCGTTGACGTCATCGCCCAGATCGAACGTCATGGACCCAAGGAACATGGCGCCAACCCTCCCATTAATTGAACGCTCGTTCAATTCATACCTTGCGGGCGGCCAGCTGTCAAAGGATTCGCGTTGAAGGGCGCGGAGAACGGCAGTTTTCGGACCCGCAAAGCCGCAGCTTTGCGCCCCGTTTCGCTGCAGCAAAACGCCCCCCTTGCCATCGGACGCGTCGGGTGATCCGCTGGTGCCGACCGCAGGACCGAGGCCGCGATGCTCCGCTTTCATATCTACGACGTTTTCACCACCACGCCCTTCACCGGCAATCCGCTCGCCATCGTCGAGGGGGCCGATGATCTGACGACCGCGCAGATGCAGACCATCGCCCGCCAGTTCAACCTGTCCGAGACGATCTTTGTCCAACGCCCTTCCGACCCGGCCCACAGCGCCCGCGTCCGCATCTTCTTTCCCACCGCCGAGATCCCCTTTGCCGGCCACCCGACCATCGGCTGCGCGCTGCACCTTGCAGGCGAGATCGAGACTCGCATCACGCTCGAGGAAGAGGCGGGCCTCGTCCCCGTCACCATCACCCGCGACGGCACAACGTCGCGCGCCGAATTCACCGCCCCGAAACGGCCCGTCCGCCACGCCCCCGTCCCTCCGCAGGCGATGATCGCCGCAGCACTTGGCCTGCAGCCCGCGCGCATCGGCCCGCATGGCCCCAGCGTCTGGCAGGGCGGCCCGGCGTTTCTCTACTTCCCCGTCACCGACCTCTCGACGCTCGCCGCTGCCCGGCCTCATGAACCCGCATGGTCCGACCTGATGACCGCCGCGAAAGTCGACAGCGCCTATCTCTACACCGCCACGCCCGAGGGCTACCGCGCCCGCATGTTCTCGCCCGGCGCGGGCATCCCCGAGGATCCGGCCACGGGTTCCGCCAGCGCGATCCTTGCCGCGCAACTGCTGGCCAATGGCGCACTGCCCGAGGGCACGACCACGATCCCGCTGCAGCAAGGCATCGAGATGGGCCGCCCCTCTGTCCTTCGGTTGACCACCGATGTCACGGACGGAGCGCTTGGGGCTATCCGCGTCGCCGGATCGGCGGTCAGGATCGCCGAAGGGTCCATCCGCATCCCCTGAGACGGCTTTCCACAGCGCCCACCCCGACCTATATCGGACCGCATGATAGCCGATCTCCTCCGCCGCCTGACGGCGCCCGACCCCGAACCCCTGCCCTATGACGACGCGCGCACGGCGCTCGCCGCCCTTCTGGTGCGCATCGCCCGGGCCGATGGCGACTATGCCGCCATCGAGCAGGCGCAGATCGACCGCGTTCTGGCCCATCGCTACGGCCTCTCCGACGCCGAAGCACGCAGCTTGCGCGCCGAGGCCGAGGCTCTGGAGCTTGAGGCCCCCGACACCGTCCGCTTCACCCGCGCGATCAAGGACAGCGTCCCCTACGAGGACCGCGTCCATGTGATCGAGGCGCTGTGGTTCATCGTTCTGGCCGACGGCCAACGCGACCAGCGCGAGGATTCCCTCCTGCGCATGATCGCGCCCATGCTCGGCATCAACGACCGCGACAGCAATCTTGCCCGCAAACGGGTGGAAGACGCCCATTACGGTGATTGAGGGTCGGCCCTTGATCGCCGCCCTGCCGATGTATGACCGCCCCGAATTGCGCGCGGAAACCGACGCGCTGTGGTCTGCCATCCGCGATGCGCTCCGTGCCCACGGCATCGGCGCGCCCGACCACCTCACCCGCGACCGCGACCTGTGGGAGATCTGGCAAAGCCCAGACCTCCTTCTGGCCCAGACCTGCGGCCTTCCCTTCCGCGCCCGGCTGCATGCGCGTGTCACGCTGGTGGCCACCCCCGACTACGGCCTGCCTGATTGCCCGCCGGGCCATTACCGCTCCGTCATCCTCGCCCGCGACGCATCCCTGCCCGACCGCCCCCGCGTGGCGATCAACGACGCGCTCAGCCAGTCGGGCTGGGCCGCATTGCACGGCTGGGCCACCGCCCGCTCCCTGCCGCTCGGCCCGGTCACGCTCACCGGCAGCCACGCCGCCTCCGCCCGCGCGGTGGCGGGCGGCGCCGCCGATCTTGCCGCCATCGATGCCCAGACATGGCGCCTGTTGGTCCGCGCAGGCGCCGACCCGACGCTCGAGATTGCGCGAACGCCCCCCACGCCGGGCCTTCCGCTCATCACCGCCCAAGGCCGCGACCCTGCCCCGATCCGCGCGGCGCTGGCACAGGCGCTGGCCGCCCTGCCCGCGGCCAGTGCCGCGGCGCTCGACCTGCGGGGCTTTGTGAGCATCGAGGCGCGCACCTACCGCGCCATCCCGATCCCGCCCAATCCCTGATCATTCGCCCGAAAAACCGACGCAAACCGCACCATTCCCCTGCGGAACCCTGCACAAGACCGTTGCAATTGCGTCATCCATGGGCACAAATTCGCAGACCAACAATCCAAGGGTCCAGAATGTCAGCCGCACCGCCGGTCATCCAGATCACCGGTCTACACAAGAGCTTTGGCGCGCTCGAGGTGCTGCGCGGCGTCGACCTTACGGCGCGCGCTGGCGATGTCGTCTCGCTCATCGGCTCGTCGGGCTCGGGCAAATCAACGCTCCTGCGCTGCGCCAACCTGCTCGAGGACAGCCAGCAAGGAGAGATCACCTTCGAGGGCGACCCCATCCGCTGGAAGGGCACCGGCCACCACCGCCGCCCCGCGGATGCCGAACAGGTCCGCCGCATCCGCACCAACCTTTCGATGGTGTTCCAGCAATTCAACCTTTGGTCGCACCTCACGATCTTGCAAAACGTGATGGAAGCGCCCGTTACCGTCCTTGGCCAACCGAAGGCCGAGGTCGAGGAACGCGCCCGCGCCTATCTCGACAAGGTGGGCATCGGCGAAAAGGCCGACGCATGGCCCGCGCAGCTTTCCGGCGGCCAGCAGCAGCGTGCCGCCATCGCCCGCGCGCTGTGCATGGAACCCCGCGCGCTTTTGTTCGACGAGCCGACCTCAGCCCTTGACCCCGAGTTGGAACAAGAGGTGGTGCGCGTGATCCGCGCATTGGCCGAAGAAGGTCGCACCATGATCCTCGTCACCCATGACATGCGCATGGCGCGCGACCTGTCCACCCACACGATCTTCCTGCACCTCGGCAAGATCGAGGAGGAAGGCCCGCCCGCATCCCTTTTCGGCGCCCCTAAATCCGAGCGCCTGCAACAGTTCCTCAGCCACTCACAGGCAGCCTGAGGCAAGACCACCAAAAACCACACCAGGGAGACTTCAAGATGAAACACCTGATCCTGTCCGCCAGCCTTCTGGCCCTCACCGTCGGCGCCGCCGCCGCGCAAGACGTCGTGCGCATGGGCACGGAGGGCGCTTATCCTCCGTACAACTTCATCAACGATAATGGCGAGATCGACGGCTTCGAGCGCGACGTGGGCGACGAGCTTTGCGCCCGTGCAGGCTTCACCTGCGAGTGGGTCACCAACGACTGGGACAGCATCATCCCCAACCTAACCTCGGGCAACTACGACACCATCATCGCCGGCATGTCGATCACCGAGGAGCGGGAGGTGATCGTCGATTTCACCCAACCCTATTTCCCGCCCGCCGAATCCCTCTTCGTCGGCCTGTCCGAGGATTTCACTCTCGAGGGTTCGGTCGTCGCGGCCCAGACCAACACGATCCAGGCGGGCTACATCGCGGCCTCGGGCGCCACGCTGATCGAGTTTGCCACGCCGGATGAAACCGTCGCCGCAGTCCGCAACGGCGAGGCCGATGCCGTCTTCGCCGATGGCGATTACCTGATCCCGATCGCCGCCGAGGATGCCGACCTCATGATCGTGGGCGAGCCCGTGCAGCTGGGAGGCGGCGTCGGCATGGCGCTGCGCGACGGCGACGAACGGCGTGCAGCCTTCGATGCCGCCATCACCTCGATGAAGGAAGACGGCACGCTCAACGCGCTGATCCTCGAATGGTTCGGCCCGGAAGCGGCGACCTTCTGATCGGCAAGGACCGGGGGCAGGCCTTGCGCCGGCCCCCGGCCACGTTGCATTAAGGTTAACGCGCCACCGCCCCTGCTTCTTCGTTTAGAAAATATCCCGGGGGAGGCCGCAGGCCGGGGGCAGAGCCCCCCCGCCGTCCACGATAGGCCCGCATGTTCGCCTTCTGCACCGACCCCTCCACGCTCGACACACTCCGCTGGTTCAGCTGCTACCTGACCAACGGCGCGCATATGCTGTTCTACCAGTCCTTCCTCGTCGTCTTCGCGCTGCTGGCCGTCACCGCCCCCGTCTCCCTCGCCTTCGGCTTCGCCGCGGCCGCGGCCTCGCGCAGCCATATCCTGCCCGTCGCATGGCTCGGCAAGCTCTACACCGCCATGGTGCGGGGCGTGCCCGATATCGTGTTCTTCCTCTTCTTCGTCCTCGTCCTCGATCAGGCCATCGAATACCTGCGCCACCAGATCGTATGCCCCGACTGGACCGATCCGATCCGGCAAGGCGCCAATTTCCTTGTCTGCCCCGAGGCGCGCACGCCCGCGGGCAACGCCCCGCAATGGGTACACAAGACCTATGGTTTCGCGCTTGCCGTCATCACCTATGCCATCGTCTTCGGCGCGTTTTGCGGCAATGTGCTTTACGGGGCCATGCAGGCGGTGCCGCGCGCCCAGCTCGAGACGGCCGAAGCCTATGGCATGTCGCGCCGCCAGGTATTCTGGCGCGTGCTGGTGCCGCAGATGTGGGTCTATGCCCTGCCGGGGCTCAGCAATATCTGGATGATCTTGATCAAGGCCACCCCGCTTCTGTTCCTGCTCGGCATCCAGGATATCGTCTATTGGGCGCGCGAACTGGGCGGATCACGCACCGCAGTCTACCAGTATCCGCATCCTGACTGGCGGTTTTGGTACTTCCTTGCCCTGCTGGTCTTCTACCTTTGCTTCACGCGGGTCTCCGAGATCGTGCTTGCGCGCCTGACCACGCGCCTCTCGCGCGGGCAGGCGACGGCGGCGGGCGAAGCGCTCAGAAAGGCCGGAGCATGACCTGCCTAGAAGCCTTCGAGGCCTATGCCCTCCGGTCGCTGGGGATCGGCGAGCGCCTCTTGCCCAGCGCCGACATCACCTTGTGCCAACAGCTGGTCCTGATCGGCTCGGGCCTGATCTGGAACGTCTATTTCGGGATCCTCGCGCTCTCCTTCGGCTTTCTCTTCGCGGTGGCGCTGGCGGTGGGCAAGAACACGCCCGCCCGTCTGATCCGCAAACCGGCCGAATGGTTCATCTTCGTCTTCCGCGGCTCACCGCTGTTCATCCAGTTCTTCATGGCCTACGAGCTCTTCGTGATGCTGCCCCGCGTGGGCATCGAGTTCACCTTTCTGGGCGTCGAGTTCGCGGCCGAAACCCGATGGTTGTCGCGGGCCTGGCTCGGGGCGCTGATCGTCTTGTTCCTCAACACCTCAGCCTACACCGCCGAGATCTTTTATGGCGCGCTGCGCGCCATTCCTCGCGGCGATCTGGAAGCCGCCGATGCCTACGGCCTTTCAGGCTGGAAGAAATTCCGCCGCATCAGCTTTCCCACCATGCTGCGGCTGGGCTGGCCCGGCTACACGAACGAGGCGATCTTCCTGTTCCATGCCACCGCGCTGGTCTTCTTCTCCAGCTTCCCGGCCTTCCAGCAGCGCGGTGACGCGCTCTACTACGCCAACTATTTCGCGGATCGCACCTTCAACCCCTTTGTGCCCTATCCGATCGTGGCGGTTTATTTCGTGATCCTGACGCTGGTGATCATCTGGCTCTTCGGCTGGATCAACAGGCGTCTCAACCGCCACCTGCCTGCCGACCGCAGGCCAAGGCTCCGCATCCGGCCCCAGATCATCCGATGACCGACTACCTGTTCGAAAACCCCGACATCAAGGCGATCCGCACGGTCGCCGCCGACCTCAACGGGCAGGCGCGCGGCAAGCGCATCGCGCGCCGCTTCGCGGCCAAGGCCCTGACCGAGGGCACGCGCTTTCCGTATTCTGTGATGAACCTCGACATCTGGGGCGAGGATATCGAGAACAGTCCGCTGGTCTTCGAGGCGGGCGATCCCGACGGGATCTTGTGGCCCACCGAACGCGGCTTTCTGCCGGTACCATGGCTCGACACGCCCACCGCACTTTTGCCGATCTGGATGTTCCACGAGGATGGACGTCCCTATGCGGGCGACCCACGGCAGGCGCTTGCCCGCGTCATCGACCGTTACACCGCGCGCGGGCTGACGCCTGTGGTGGCGACCGAGCTGGAATTCTACATCATCGACGACGCTGGCCGCGAATTGCGCGTGCCCCCCTCGCCCCGGTCGGGCAAGCGCCGCCAGCAGGCCGAGATCCTGGCACTGCGCCAACTCGATGCCTGGGACAATTTCCTGACCGCGCTGCATGACGCTTGCGAGGATATGGACATCCCCGCCGACACCACGATTTCCGAAGCGGGGCCGGGCCAGTTCGAGATCAACCTGATGCACCAGGCCGACGCGCTCAAGGCGGCCGATGATGCCTGGCTCTTCAAGCTGATGACCGGCGGCATGGCCCGCAAGCATGGGTTTGCCGCCAGCTTCATGGCCAAGCCTTACCCCGATTACGCGGGCAACGGTCTGCACGCGCATTTCTCGATCCTCGATTCCGAGGGGCGCAACATCCTTGACGACGGCACGCCGCGGGGCTCCGACATCTTGCGCCACGCCATCGCCGGATGCCTCAAGGCGATGCCCGGCTCGATGCTGATGTTCGCGCCGCATGCGTCCAGCTATGATCGGCTGGTGCCCGGCGCACATGCCCCAACCGGCATTGCCTGGGCCTATGAGAACCGCACGACCGCGCTGCGCGTGCCCGCAGGCGGGGGGCCTGCGCGCCGGATCGAACACCGCGTGGCGGGCGGCGACATCAACCCGTATCTCTTTCTGGCCGCGATCCTTGGCGCGGCCCTGAACGGGATCGAAGATGGCGAAGCCCCCCCCGAACCGATCACCGGCAACGCCTACAATCACGATTTGGCGCAGCTTCCGACAACGTGGCAGGCGGCCATCGACGCCTTTGAACAAAGCCCCGAGATCGCCCGCATCTTCGCGCCCGAGTTGATCGCCAACCTTCTGGCCACCAAACGGCAGGAGTTGCACTACATGTCCGAACTCAGTGCACAGGAACAAACGGATCTCTATCTCGATACCGTATGACCGCGGCATGACCGCGGCCGATGCACCTTGGGGCGTGCGCCCTCCGCGCGGTTGCCTTCAGGCGCACCGCGCCCTACCCCACAGCCCCCTTGCCGCGCCTGCCGGGCGGGCATAGCTTGCCGCCATCCCAAAACACGAGCCCCCCATGATCCTCGGCATCTTGCAAACCGGCCATGTCCCGCCCGAAGTGGCCGCCCGCGACGGCACCTATACCGATCTGTTCGGCCGTCTCTTTGCCCATCGCGGGTTCGACCTGCGGACATGGTCCGTCGTGGACATGGAGTTTCCGGGCGGCCCGCAGGACGCTGACGCCTGGCTCATCACCGGCTCGCGCCATGGCGCCTATGAGGATCATCCCTTCATCCCCCCGCTCGAGGATCTGATCCGCGCCATCCGCGACGCGGGCCACCCGCTGGTCGGCATCTGCTTTGGCCATCAGATCATCGCGCAGGCGCTGGGTGGCCGGGTGGTGAAATTCGACGGCGGCTGGTCGGTCGGCCACCGAAGCTACGAGATCGGCGGCTGCGAAGTGGCGCTGCATGCCTGGCATCAGGATCAGGTGGTGGACCTGCCGCCCGGCGCCACCGTGCTGGGCTCCAACGACTTCACGCAAAACGCCGTCCTTGCCCATGGCGAGCGGATCCTGACCGTGCAGCCACACCCCGAGTTCCCCCCCTCCGTGGTCGAGGAGCTGATGCTCCACCGCTCGGCCACCGTGCCCGGCGACCTGCTCGACCGGGTGCGCGCCGATCTGGACAAGCCGACCGACAACCGCCTGATCGCCGACTGGCTGGCCGACGTGCTGGAAGGCGCGCCCGCCACACGTATCCCCTTTGCCGCGAAGGCCAGCGCATGAGTTCCGAATCCGTCGCCGCCCTGATCGCCAAGCTGCCCGAGGTGTCGCGCAAATACCTTGAGGGGCGCCCCATAGACGAGGTCGAATGCATCGTCGCCGATCTTGCGGGCATTGCGCGGGGCAAGGCCATGCCGGGCGGCAAATTCGCGCGCCAGCCGTTCTTCTACCTGCCCAACTCGATCTATTTCCAGACCATCACCGGCGACTGGGCCGACAGCGTCGCCGACGGCTTCACCGAGCCCGACATGATCCTGACGCCCGATTTCTCCACCGCCACGCCCGCGCCCTGGACCGCAGACACCACGCTTCAGGTGATCCACGACATCGACGACCAGCAGGGCCGCCCCGTGCCGTTTGCGCCGCGCAACGTGCTCAAGCGCGTCGTCGATCTCTACAAGGCGCGGGGCTGGAGCCCGATCGTCGCCCCCGAGATGGAATTCTACCTCGTCGCCCCCAACATTGACCCCGCGCGCGAGATCGAACCGCCCATGGGCCGTTCGGGCCGCAGGGCCGCCGCGCGGCAGGCCTATTCGATGTCGGCCGTGGACGAATACGGCAAGGTCATCGACGACATCTACGATTTCGCCGAGGCCATGGGCCTCGAGATCGACGGCATCTTGCAAGAAGGTGGCGCGGGCCAGATCGAGCTGAACCTGCGCCATGGCGATCCCGTCCGGCTGGCCGATGAGATGTTCTTTTTCAAGCGCATGATCCGCGAGGCGGCGCTGAAACACGACACTTACGCCACCTTCATGGCCAAGCCGATCGAGGGCGAACCGGGGTCTGCCATGCACATCCACCACTCGGTCGTGGACATCAAGACGGGTCAGAACATCTTTTCCAACGCGGACGGGTCGGAAACCCCCGCATTCCTGCATTTCATCGGCGGCATGCAGCGCAATCTGCCCGCCGTCGTCGCGCTGCTGGCGCCTTACGTGAACAGCTACCGCCGCTACGTTCCCGATTTCGCCGCACCCATCAACCTCGAATGGGGCCGTGACAACCGCACCACCGGCCTGCGCGTGCCGGTGTCGGAGCCGTCGGCGCGGCGGGTGGAAAACCGCCTGCCGGGAATGGATTGCAACCCCTATCTCGGGATCGCCGCCTCGCTCGCCTGCGGTCTGGTGGGCCTGATCGAGAAAACCCAACCCTCCGACCCCTTTGCGGGCGACGCCTACAAGCTGCCGTCTGGCATGCCGCGCAATCTTGGCGACGCGCTTGGCCTGCTCGACGCCAACCCCACGATCCGCCAGACCCTGGGCGAGGAGTTTTGCCGCGTCTACTGCGCCGTCAAGGAGCTGGAGCATAACGAGTTCTTGCAGGTGATCAGCCCGTGGGAACGCGAGCACCTGCTGTTGAACGTCTGATGCCGTGGTGGCTGCGCCTGGTCGTGATGATCGCGGGCGGTGTCGCGCTTGCAATCGGGGCTGCCGTGCTGATCCTCGGCGCGACGCTCAACGCCTTCTTGGCCGGCATACAGTCCCCATCCGCCGAGCCGCCAGAGCTGGTGCGCGTCGCGTTCTTGCAGAATGAGGGGTTCGACCCCTCGGGACCCGGGGCCGCGGTGATCTTGCACCCGGTGGCCACGGGTGGCCCGACACTGGCCGTCACCGATGCGGACCTGCTCGTCGCAGCCGCCCCGCAGGCCTTCTACACCGATGATCCGCGAGGCGAGCGCAACCTCGTGCTGCTGTCGATCCTGTTTCTCAGCCCGCCGGGGACAAACACCAGCCTGCCCTTTGCCAGCCTGTTTCTGGACGGGCGGGAGGTTGCGACCCTCATCTGTTTCCGCCCGCATTGCAGCGCATCCGACGCCCAGCGTGATCTGGCCGGACTGATCGAGGCCGGACGGCCCGCCACCCTCGAGACCGTGACCACGACCGGCACCGCGGCCATCCGCGCGCGTGAGGCGGCGATCCTCGCCGATCCCTCGCAGCTGCTGGTGTCCGGGGCCGAGCAATTGCCACCCCAAGCAGACCGCTTCGACGGCTTCGTGATGCTGCGCCTGCCCACGATATACGCCCCGGTCGAGGCGATGCCGGAGTTCGATCCGACCACACTCGAGGCCGGGATCGGACAGACCTTGCGCGATGCCATCGACGGGGCGGGCATCGCGGGCGAGATCGACACCACGTTTTCCGGGCTGAGCTGGACCGGCCTGCAACTCTGGCGCGGCGATGCCCCCGCGACGGATGTCGACGGCTACCTGATAACGCCTGCCTATCTGCCGAGCCTGACGCCCACGGCCCGGATCTGGCTCGCCGAGGGAGACGTCGCGCGCCTTGAGGCGGCACTGTCCGACCTGCCGCCCATCGGCCCGACCGAACCGCCCGATGCGGAGGCCTTGGCGCCATGGGTCCGGGCGGCGGTGGAGGCGCAGGGGTTGGAGGGGAACCTCTCCGACTATCGCTTCGATTTCGAGCTATGGTCCGTCGAGGATGGCCTGTCGCTTGGCCCCTATGGCGCGCCTGAGGTGACGCTGACCTTCTACCGGATCGCCCGATGAACCCGCTTTACCGCAACGACCGTCCGGGCCACCACCCACCCAGCTGGTATGCTGCGAGCCTCCCGCCCGAGCAGGAACGCCCTGCGCTCACAGGCGCGATAGCTTGCGATGTGGTCATCCTCGGCGCGGGCTTCACCGGGCTTTGGGCTGCGCTGACGCTGGCGCGCGCGGGCCGCAAGGTGGTGGTGCTCGAGGCGCATCGCGTGGGCTTCGGCGCATCGGGGCGCAATGGCGGGCAGGTGCAATCGGGCTTCAACAAGGGGCAACCCTGGCTCGAGACGCAACTGGGCCGCGACCGCGCCCGCGCGCTGTGGGATCTGTCGCAGGCCGGCAAGGACCAGCTTCGCAGCTTTTGCGAAAGCCACGCCCCCGAGGCCGCCTATCGCCCCGGCGTGGCGCATGGCGAATACAGCCCCCTCGATCTGGCGCAGGCGCGTCTGGACGCCGATCACATGGCCCGCCATTACGGCACGCAGATCGAGGTCATGGGCCGCGACGCCTTTGAGGCGCTGGTGAAATCGCCGCTTTACGTGGGTGGCACGCTTGACCGTTCGGCCGGACACCTGCACCCGCTCGCCTATGCACGGGCGCTCGCGCGCGCGGCCGAGGCGGCGGGCGCCGTGATCCATGAGGTCAGCGAGGTAACGCATGTCGTCACCCGCCCGCGCCTGACGCTGGCCACCGCGCGCGGGCAGGTCACGGCGGGCCATGCGATCATCGCGGGCAATGGATACCTGCCCAACATCTTGCCGCAGGTGAATGCCCGCGTGATGCCGATCAACTCCTTCATCGCCGCAACCGACCCGATCCCCAACCGTTGGAAGGATATTCTGGCCGAGGATATTGCGGTGTCCGATTCGAAATTTGTGGTGAACTACTACCGGTTCAGCGCAGATCGCCGGTTCCTCTTCGGCGGGCGCGAAAGCTATTCCATCGCCTTCCCCCGCGACATCCGCACCGCGCTGGTCGCCCGGATGGAACGGCTTTTCCCGCAACTGGCGGGCGTGGGCATCGGTCATGTCTGGGGCGGTGCGCTTGGCATCACCATGACGCGCCTGCCCCATGTCGCCCGCGTGGCACCCAACATCTTGTCGGGCGCAGGCTTTTCGGGCCATGGGGTTGCGCTGTCGGGCATGGCGGGCCGCGTGATGGCCGAGGCCGTGATGGGACAAGAGGACGGGCTGACCACGCTGGAGGCTTTGCCGATCCCGCGCTTTCCCGGCGGCACAAGCTTGCGCGCGCCACTGCTGACGCTGGCGATGAGCTGGTTCAGCCTGCGCGACCGCTTGGGCATCTGATCCCCGACAACCCTACAGCTAGTGCCACACCGTGGCACAGACGCGACATTTGCATGACATGAGGATCGGGTGCTGGATTTTGCGGCACTGACAGTATAAGTATTTCCGAAAGGGACATTTCGAAAAGGTGAAACCATGGCGATGCACGTCTCCGAGGCGCAGGCCCCGAACGTCTATGATGCCGAACCGATCCCGGCCGCGGCCCGCGCCGAAATCGACCGCCTGCTGCAATCGGGCGACCTGTTCCGCTACACGGCACCCGCCGACGCGCCCGTGGCTTTGCTGGAGCGTGAGTTCGCCGACATGATGGGCGTCAAATACGCGCTCGCCGTATCGTCTTGTTCCGCCGCGATCTTCCTTGCGCTGCGCGCGCTCGACCTTGCGCCCGGCTCCCGGGTTCTGGTCCCCGCCTTCACCTTCGCCGCCGTGCCTTCGGCTGTCGTTCACGCGTTTTGCCAGCCTGTGCTGGTCGAGGTGGGCGAGAATTACCGCATCGACATGGCCGACTTCGAGGCCAAGCTCGACGACACCATCGGCGCCGTCATCATCAGCCACATGCGCGGCCACACATCGGACATGGACGCGATCATGGCGTTGTGTGACGCGCGCGACATCCCCGTGATCGAGGATGCGGCCCATTCGCTCGGCACGCTGTGGCATGGCAAGAAAATCGGCACCATCGGCAAGATGGGCTGTTTCAGCTTCCAGTCCTACAAGATGATCAACGCGGGCGAGGGTGGCATCTTGATCACCGACGACGCCGATCTGGTCGCGCGCGCCGTCATCATGTCGGGCGCGTATGAGCACAACTGGAAAAAGCACAAGGGACCCGAGGGGCAGAACGACCCCGAACTTGCGCTGGCCTTTGCGCGCTGGCAAAATCAGCTGCCGCTCTACAACATGCGGCTGCAGAACCTGTCCGCCGCCGTGATCCGCCCGCAAATCCCCGAGCTTGCGCGCCGCGTGCGCGACGGGCTCAGGAACCACGACTATGTGGCAGGTCAGCTCAACACCTCGCCTTGGCTGCACGTGCCCCCGCCGCTGCCGCCCGAGGATCGCGCGCCCGACTCGATCCAGTTCAACCTTGTGGGCTTCGCCACCGATGCCGAGGCCAAGGCCTTTGGCGCCGCCGCCGAGGCGCGCGGGGTCAAGGTGCAGATCTTTGGCCTGTCGACCGACAATGCGCGCGCTTTCTGGAACTGGCAGTTCATTCCGGGAGAGCGGCAGGATCTGCCGCAGACCCGCGCCATGCTGATGCGCGCCTGCGACGTGCGCCTGCCCGTGCGCCTGACCAAGGCGGAGCTCGACTTCATCGTCGACGCGCTGATCGCGGCGGCCGAGGATGTGAAGGGTGAAACCCGCGCCTACGGCACCTGACGCAAGGTCATTGTGAAACCACGGCCTAACACGGCCCGGCGCACCCTCGCCGGGCCGTGTCATTTTGCCCGGCCGCGATTGCCGCGGCGCGCCCACGCGGCTAGCTTGCCGCTCAGACCGATTGCAGGAGAGCGCCATGAACGACCACGCCCCCAATTCCTGGGAAGCCCGCGCCGAGGCGCATTCGCTCTATGGTTTCACCGACCTGCCCTCGGTCCGGGAACGGGGTACGGTCGTGATCACGCATGGCGAGGGGCCCTACATCGTCGACACTAACGGCAAGCGCTACCTCGACGCCAATTCGGGCTTGTGGAACATGGTCGCGGGTTTCGACCACAAGGGCCTCGCGGAGGCCGCCAAGGCGCAATACGACCGGTTCCCCGGCTATCACGCCTTTTTCGGGCGCATGTCCGACCAGACCGTGGCGTTGTCGGAAAAGCTGATCGAGGTTTCGCCCTATCCCCGCGGCAAGGTGTTCTACACCAACTCGGGGTCCGAGGCGAATGACACCATGGTCAAGATGCTGTGGTTCATGAACCGGGCCGAGGATCGCCCGCAGGCGACCAAGATCCTGACCCGCTGGAACGGCTATCATGGCGTCACCGCCATTTCCGCCTCGATGACGGGCAAGCCCTACAATTCCGTCTTCGGCCTGCCGCTGCCCGGTTTTCTCCACCTCACCTGCCCGCATTACTGGCGCTTCGGCCACGAGGGCGAGACCGAGGCGCAGTTCACCGCAAGGCTTGCGGCGGAACTGGAAGAGGTCATCGCGCGGGAAGGCGCCGACACGATCGCCGGTTTCTTCGCCGAACCCGTGATGGGCGCGGGCGGCGTCATTCCGCCCTCGGCGGGCTATTTCCAGGCGATCCAGCCGATCTTGCGCAAGCACAACATCCCCCTGATCGCGGACGAGGTGATCTGCGGCTTCGGGCGCACGGGCAATGTCTGGGGCAGCCAGACCTATGATTTCGTGCCTGACGCCATCATCTCCTCCAAGGCGCTGACGGCGGGGTATTTCCCGATGGGCGCGGTGATCCTCGGCCCCGAGATGACCGACCGCCTGCAGGCCGCCATCGACCCGATCGAGGAATTTCCCCACGGATTTACGGCCTCGGGCCATCCCGTGGGCTGCGCGGTGGCGCTGAAAGCCATCGACGTGGTGCTGAACGAGGGGCTTCTGGACATGGTCCGCGCGGGCGCGCCACGGATGGAGACGGGCCTGCGCGAGATCGCCAAACACCCCAATATCGGGGAATTGCGCGGCATCGGCTACATGTGGGCGCTGGAGGCCGTGCAGGATCGCGCGACGAAAACGCCTTTCGCGGGCAACCTGTCGGTCAGCGAGCGTATCGCCAACACCTGCACCGATCACGGGCTGATCTGCCGCCCGCTGGGCCAAGGGATCGTGCTTTGCCCGGCGTTCACGCTGACGGACGCGCAGATGGACGAGATGTTCGCCAAACTCGATGCCGCCCTGAAGCAGGTCTTCGCCGATCTCGCCTGAGGCCGGTTCAGCGGGCTGCTGCCGTGCAATATTCGGCGGCGGCGCTGACGCGGTCGGTCATGAAGAAATGGTCTGGATCGGTCGGCCGCGTCTCAGCCTGTAGTGTGGCTGCCGCCTGCGCCAGACGTCCGGCGATGGCCGCGCGGGTGGCAAGATCGGTCGTCGTGGCGCAATCCGAGAAATCCGCCATCGCGGCGCGGTAGACGCTTTGCGATGGCCCCGGTTCAGGGGAACGAGGGGCGATCAAATTGCCAAAGAACCCACAGCCAGAAAGCACCGGCACGGCAAGCGAAAGCGCCAGCGCGGCGCGCGGCATTGGCACGACAGGCCCCCTTACATCTTGCTGAGCTTGGATTGCAGATCGGCCAGCTGACGCTTGATCTCATCAAGCTCTTCGGCGGCGGATTTGTCCGCGTCAGTCCCCTCGTCGGCATCCTTGCCGGGCGCGGACCATTGCGTGCCAAGCCCGCCGGTCATCGCCTTGAGGAAAACCTCCTGCTGGGCGCGCATCGCCTCGAAGCCCGGCATCTTGGCCATCGGGTTCATCGCTGTCATGTTCTCGACCATCTTCGACTGGCCCTGTTTCAACATCTCGAAGGACATGGTCAGGAAATCGGGGACGACCGACCCGGCCTGATTGGTGTAGCTGCGCACCAAATCGTTCAGCACGGATATGGGCAGAATGGTGTCGCCCCGGCTCTCGTGTTCGGCGATGATCTGCAACAGATACTGCCGGGTCAGATCGTCGCCCGATTTCAGGTCCACGATCTTGACCTCGCGGCCCGCGCGGATGAAGCCCGCGATATCCTCGAGCGTCACATAATCCGACGTTTCTGTGTTATAGAGCCTGCGGCTGGCATAGCGCTTGATCAGCAGCGGCTCACTGGTATCCGGACGCGCCTTCGACATCTATCCCTGTCCCTTCCCGCGGTGCAGCACAACCCTGCACGCTGCAGCATGGGCCAGCCTAGCCGCATGACGGGGAAATGCAAATTTATTGTGCAGGGGCAGAAACACCCGCAGGAATGGCGAAGGGCAGGCCCTGTTCAGGCCTGCCCTTCTGGTGTTCATGCCGGTGGGGAGGACACCGGCACGAAACGCGGCGCAGCAATTACTTCGCGGCGGCTTTCTTGGCAGCGGTGGTCACCTCGGCGGTGGCCTTCTTGACGGCGGCGGTCGCCTCCTCGGTGGCTTCCTTGCCGGCAGCCATCATCAGTTCGACGGTTTCCATCTGAACTTTCTTGGCGACTTCAGCGAAGGCGGCCATGGTCTCGGCAGCCATTTCGGCCTGTGCCGAAGCGAAATCGGTCATCGACTTGGTGTAGTCGGTCGGCTCGGACTTGACGGCGGTGACATCGGCCAGCTTGGCGATGGTGTCTTTCGTCCACTTCGACGAAATCTCGGTCGACTTCTCCGCAGCATCGAGCATCACCTTCGACATCTTCTCGCCCATCGCGGCCGAGGATTTGAAGGCGTCGTTCATGGCCGACATGTCCATCGGGAAGGCGGACATCATCTCGGTCATGGTCTTGGTGAAATCGGGGGTCTTGGTAGCCATTGGTCTTCTCCAGGGTCATGCCCCGGGTCATGGGGCGATACTTGCGTATGACCCTCACATAAATGCTGCAGTGCGGCATGTCAAGTTTTTTCTGCACTGCAGCATGACGTAGGGGCAAGCCGCGACTCAGCCCTCGACCTTCTCGCGGACATAGGTGCCCGGGGCGCTGGCAAGGACCGGAAATTCCTTGGTGCCGGGCGTGCGTGCGGGCACCTTCTCGCCCGAGCGCGCGCTCAACCAGCCGTCCCAGAACGGCCACCACGACCCTTCGTGATAGGCGGCTGCCTCTTTCCACAGGGCGGGCGTGCCGATCGCCTCGGGCCCGCGCCAATGACCGTATTTCTTCTTGCTGGGCGGATTCACGATGCCCGCGATATGGCCCGATTCCGACAAGATGAAGGTCTTGTCGCGCGACCCCATCTGCACGATCCCGCGGAAACTGTCCTTCCAGGCGGCGATGTGATCGGTTTCGCAGGCGATGGCGCAGATCGGCAGGGTCACATCGGAGACATGCAGCTTTTCGCCCATCAGGTCGAAGCCGTCGCCCGCGAACCCGTTCTTCTGACACAGGCCGCGCAGATACTGCACGGTCATCTTGCCCGGCAGATTGGTCGAATCGCCGTTCCAGAACAAAAGGTCAAAGGCCGGCGGAGCCTCGCCCATCATGTAGCTGCGCACGGCGGGCCCATAGACCAGATCCTTGGCCCGCAGATAGCTGAAGGTCTTGGACATGTAATAGCTGTCGAGATAGCCGGTTTCTTCGACCTGTCGTTCGATGGCAGCGACGAAATCATCGTCGAGAAAGGGCGTGAATTCGCCCTGATCGATGAAATCGGTCAGCGTGGTGAAGAAGGTGGCTGATTTCACCCGGGACTGCCCGCGTTTGGCCTTGAGCGCCAGCGTCAGCGCCAGCGTGGTCCCCGCCACGCAATAGCCGACCGCGTTGATCTGTGTTTCGCCCGTGATCTCGCAGACCGTGTCGATGGCCTTGAGATAACCATCCTCGATGTAGGTTTCGAAGCCGGTGTCGGCATAGCTGGCATCGGGGTTCTTCCAGCTTACCACGAAGAGCGTGTAGCCTTGGTCGACGATCCACTGGATCAGCGAGTTCTGCGGCTTGAGATCAAGGATGTAGAAGCGGTTGATCCAGGGCGGAAAGATCAAAAGCGGCGTCTGATGCACCGTTTCCGTTGTCGGCGCATATTGGATCAGCTCCATCATCGCGTTGCGGAACACGACTGATCCCTTGGCGGTGGCCAGATTCTCGCCGACGTGAAAGGCCGTCGGGTCGGCCAGCGTCGGCAAGATTTCTCCATGCCGCGCCTCGAGATCGCGCACGAGGTTCTCAAGCCCCTTCACCAGACTCTCGCCCTCGGTCTCGACCGCCTTTTCCAGCGCGTCCGGATTGGTGGCGAGATAATTGGTCGGCGAAAACAGATCGATGATCTGGCTGGCGAAGAACTCCACCCGCTTCTTGTCGCGGGGCGTCAACCCCTCCAGCTCATCCACCGCCTTCTGCATCGCCTGGGCGGAGGTCAGATACTGGCGCTTGATGAAGTTGAAATAGGGATGCGTCTTCCACAAGGGGTTGGAAAACCGCTTGTCAGAGGGCAGGTCATCTTCCTCCTGCAAGACGAGATGGCCCTGCGCCAGTTCCTTTTGAACCTCGGCGTAATGGGTCAGCGCCTGTCCCCAATACTGCACCTGCTGTTCCATCAGCTTGGCCGGGTTGGTCAGCATCTCTTGCCACATCGCCATGCCTGCCTTGAGATACAGGTCCTGCCCGGGCCCGGACAGACCGGCATCGCCGGGCTTGCGCGCGCTCAGGGCGGCAACAAGGCGTTTGGACAGATCCTCGATCCGGGCGAGGTTCTGGTTCAGGCGGTCGAGGTTCTCACCCACCACAGGCTCCTGTGCATCTTCTCGTGCCACCTTGATTTTACCTTTCCGATGGTTCACTCAACCCTAGCGATGCCGTGGTGAGGGGGCAAAGCGACGATTTGATCCGGGTGCGGAATTTCCTCCCCGGTTGTCTGGCAGGAGACGCCGATGCGCTACATGCTCACCTATGACATCATGGAATCGATGCGCGTGACGAACCAATGGATGGGCTCGACCGCGCGTGCGATGTGTTCCTATCCCCAGCTTGGCCTGTTCGCCAATCCAATGATCCAGATGACCGCCGCATGGGGCGAGGTCACGGAACGCAGCTTTGCGCGGATGGCCGTGAAGCCCGACTGGGGCATCCATTCCATTCCCGCCGATGACGGCCGCGATCACATGGTGTCTGTCGACCGTGTCGTGACGCGGCCGTTTGGCGACCTGATCCGGTTCAAGGTGCATGGCCGCGCGCCGACGGGGCGCAAGGTCTTGCTGGTTGCTCCGATGTCGGGGCATTACGCCACGCTCCTGCGATCCACGGTCCTCAGCCTGCTGCCCGATTGCGACATCTATATCACCGACTGGCACAATGCGCGTGACATTCCGGTCAGCGCCGGCAAGTTCGACATCGAGGATTACACGCTTTACCTCGTCGAATTCCTGCGCGCGATGGGGCCTGACAGCCATGTGATCGCCGTCTGCCAACCCGCGCCGCTGGCGCTGGCCGCGACCGCCTATCTGGCCGAGGAAGATCCGACCGCCCAACCCCGGTCGCTGACGCTGATCGGCGGGCCGATCAACCCCGACGCGGCCGCCACTGACGTGACCGATTTCGGCAATCGGGTTTCCATGGGGCAGCTCGAGAAATTCGTCCTGCAGCGCGTGGGCTTCAAATATGCCGGCGCGGGACGCATGGTCTATCCGGGCCTGCAGCAGCTGTCGTCGTTCATGGCCATGAACGCCGAGAAACACGCCACCGCCTTCCGCGATCAGGTGATCCGCGTGGCCAAGGGCGAAGCGAGCGACCACGACAAGCATAACAAGTTCTACGACGAATACCTTGCCGTGATGGACATGACGGCGGAGTTCTACCTCTCGACCGTCGAGCGCATCTTCAAGGGCCTCGAGATCGCGCAGAACCGCTTTACCGTCGACGGCAAGCGCGTCGATATCGGCAAGATCACCACCGTGGCCGTCAAGACCGTCGAAGGCGGCAAGGATGACATTTCCGCCCCCGGCCAATGCGTCGCGGCGCTTGATCTGTGCACCGGTCTGCCCGCCTCGAAAAAGGCGAGCTACCTTGAACCTGAGGCCGGTCATTACGGCATCTTCGCAGGCAAGAGCTGGCGCAACAAGATCCGGCCGTTGGTGCTGGATTTCATCGACGCCAATTGCGACGCCCCCAAGACACCGGTGCGCGCGGTCGGCTGATCCACCACTCAAGCCACGCGCAGGGATGTCCTAAATCCGGCAATCCCTGCGCGGCATTGGCCAAGTTTCCGGGCCAGACTTCCACTTTTGCAATCCATCCCCCGACACATCCACAGGGGTGGATCAGTCCCGGAACCGGCTGCCGTCCCACCAGAACACGCGATCGCATTCGCCCCGCGCACAGGCCCCCGCCGTGCCGCCAAAACGCAGGCCCGGCGCGCCATTGACCGCCTGCGTGACGGTGTAGCCCACGCCGAGAAAAGACTGCGGGTCGCCCGGACGGCTCGACAAGAACACGTCGATCGAACAATTGGCCGCGCCGCAATAGGGCCGCGCGATGGCACCGCCGCAGGTCACACCCGCCCAGTCGAGGATTCGGTCGGGCACCCCGTCGCGGTCAAGGTCATGGCCTGCGATGGCCCGATCGGTGATCGTGTAGGGCGCTGCACATTCGCGGCGCAGATGGGCGTCGATCTCGGCCGTCATCAGGCCCGCCATAGCGGGCTGTGCCACCGGTGCGGCCGCGCCCAATTGGGCCGGCAAGGCAAACCCCGCCTGCACCCACCCCGTCGCACAGGCCGACATCGCGGTGCCCACCCCCTCGGCCAGCCCGTCAACAGGATAGCGCCAAGCCGCCCCCACGCCGCTGTCCAGCACCAGATCAGAGGCCGCAGCCAAGGCCCCGAACAACGGATCGGCCATGGCCAGTTCCACCATCCATTCACCATAAAGCTCGTCCCACCGCAGCGGCGGCAGGCGGTAGCCCGTTCCGTCCAACGTCACTGTCACCGCAGGCAGAACTCCACCCTCGACCGGCCGCACAAGCTCCGCACTCAGGGTGATGAACATGGCGAAAGGGCCGTTCAGGATCGTCTCGTGATCGTCGGTCTCGATCAGGGAGCGGCGTTGCGGCGAGGGCGCGTTGCAGGTGAATGTCAGCGAATATTCCGGTGCGACCGTGCCCGCATAGATCAGCCCGCCGGTATCGGCGGCGATGTTTTGCCAAGTCTGGCCCATGACCATCACGGGCAGGCAAACCAAGGCAGCGGCGAAGGGCAAGGCGCGAGTCATGGACTAAACTGTAACCTGCCGCCCCGCACCGGTCCACGGTCCAACTCGGCCCGGTTCTCCCGTGCAACCGTCGTCTGGTCGTGGATGGGCTGCACCACCCTCGCGGTCATCGCGGGTGTCTGGGTGTGATCCGCGGCGAGAGGCTGGAAGGGATCGCCCCCCTCTCTGGCTTGGTGCGGGGGCCGCCCCCTGCCCGCCCTGGCGTGGCGGCGAAACCGAACGGCAGTGGATGTCCCGCGACAGGCTAGATACGCGCCAGCACTTCCTCGACCGCGCGGGTGATCGTGGCGAGGCACCCGGGATCTGAAAACCGGTGATCGGCCCCCTTGACCAGTTCCAGCCGGATATCGTCGCCTTTCAGATGGTCGAGAAGCCTGAGCGCCACGGCCATCGGCACATCGGCATCGGCGGTGCCTTGCAACAGCCGCACCGGGATCGGCAGGGCAAGGGGGGTTCGCAAGACAAGGTGATCGCGCCCGTCCTCGATCATGCGGCGGGTGATGATCATATCCGCGCCGTAGTCGGACGGCAGCGCGACCTGTCCCGCCTCCATGCAAGCGCGGCGCTGGTCTTCGGACCAGTCGGCCCACATACCGTCCTCGGTGAAATCGGGGGCGGCGGCGATGGTCACCAGCCCTGCCACCCGCCCGGGCATCCGCTTGGCCAGAAGCAGGCTGATCCATCCGCCCATCGAGGAGCCAACCAGCACCAGCGGCCCCTCGGTCAGCGCCTCGATCGCGGCCTGCGCATCCTCGGCCCAGTCGCCGACGCATCCCTCGGTGAAAGCGCCGCTGCTCGCGCCATGCCCCGAATAATCGAAACGCAAAAAGGCCCGCCCGCTGCGCCGCGCCCAATCCTCCAGATGCGCTGCCTTTGTGCCCGTCATGTCCGAGCGCAGACCGCCCAGAAATACCACACCGGGTTCGCGCCCCGAAAACCGGTGCCACGCGATGCGCCGCCCCTGCGGCGTGTCAAGAAAGTCCGGCTCTGCCATCATTGCCTCCGCTCGTTGGCGCGACCCTGCGGCAGGACCGCGACCGGGGCAATCCCCCGTCGGGCACCCGCCCGTCCCATGCGCGGGTTGCTGCCCGCCCGCCCAGCATGGGGCCCGCGACCCACCGTTGACTTCGCCGCGCGGCTTGGCCAGAAAGCCGCACGACATACCCGCAGCCGGGCGTTCAGTAGGCGCCAAACCGACGAGGAGGCCGACCGATGGCCCAGATCACCCTGACCTTCCCTGATGGCAACGCGCGCGACTACCCCGCCGGCACGACGCCCGGGCAGGTCGCCGCCTCGATCTCCAAATCGTTGGAAAAAGCCGCGATTTCCGCAACCGTGAACGGGGCTCCTTTCGACCTGCAATGGCCGATCGAAGGCGACGCGACCATCGCGCTGCACACGATGAAGGACGCGCCCCAAGCCCTCGAACTCATCCGCCACGACATGGCACATGTGATGGCCCGCGCTGTGCAGGAGATCTGGCCTGACGTGCGCGTCACCATTGGCCCAGTGATCGAGAATGGCTGGTACTACGACTTTGACCGCACGGATCCCTTCACCCCAGAAGACCTTGGCCAGATCGAGGCCAAGATGCGCGAGATTATCAACCTGCGCGATCCGGTCAACACCGAGATCTGGGACCGCGACCGCGCCATCGCGCATTACGAGGCCTCGGGCGAGCCCTACAAGGTGGAACTGGTGGGCATGATCCCCGAAGGCCAGCCGATCCGCATGTATTGGCATGGGGCTTGGCAGGACCTGTGCCGCGGCCCGCACCTGAGCCACACGGGCCAATTGCCCGCCGACGCCTTCAAGCTGATGAAGGTCGCGGGCGCATACTGGCGCGGCGACTCGAGCCGCCCGATGCTGCAACGCATCTATGGCGCGGCCTTCCAGAACCGCGACGACCTCAAGGCGCATCTGACCTTTCTGGAAGAGGCGGAAAAGCGCGACCATCGCCGCTTGGGCCGCGAGATGAACCTCTTCCACATGCAAGAAGAGGCGCGCGGACAGATCTTCTGGCACCCTAACGGCTGGACCGTCTACACCACGCTGCAAGACTACATGCGCCGCCAGCAGCGCCGCGGCGGCTATGTCGAGGTCAACACTCCGCAGGTCGTCGAACGCAAGCTGTGGGAAGCCTCGGGCCACTGGGAAAAATATCAGGAAAACATGTTCATCGTGGAAGTGGACGAGGACCACGCCCGCGAAAAGGCCGTGAATGCGCTCAAGCCGATGAACTGCCCCTGCCACGTCCAGATCTTCAATGTCGGCATGAAATCCTACCGCGACCTGCCGCTGCGCATGGCAGAATTCGGCTCGTGCAACCGCTACGAGCCCTCGGGCGCGCTGCACGGGATCATGCGCGTGCGCGGCTTCGTGCAAGATGACGCCCATATTTTCTGTACCGAGGAACAGATCGAGGCCGAGACCGCGCGCTTCATCACCTTCTTGTCGAACATCTACCGCGACCTCGGCTTTCCGGATTTCGAGGTCCTGTTCTCCACGCGCCCCGAACAACGCGCAGGCAGCGACGAAGTCTGGGACAAGGCCGAGGCCGCCCTCCTCTCCGCCACCCGCGCCGCGGGGATCGAGCCGGTGGTCAACCCCGGCGAAGGCGCCTTCTACGGGCCCAAGCTGGAATTCACGCTCACCGACGCCATCGGCCGCAAATGGCAATGCGGCACACATCAGGTCGATTTCGTCCTGCCCGAACGACTGGATGCTAGCTACATCGGCCCCGATGGCGAGAAACACCGACCCGTCATGCTGCACCGCGCCTGCCTTGGATCCTTCGAACGCTTCATCGGCATCTTGATCGAGGAACATGCCGGCCGCCTGCCCTTCTGGCTTGCGCCGCGTCAAGTTGTCGTCGCCTCCATCGTGTCCGAGGCCGATGATGCCGTTCATCAGGCCGTGGCGCAGTTGCAGGCCAAAGGCATCCGGGCCGAGGCCGATGTCCGCAATGAAAAGATCAACTACAAGATCCGCGAGCATTCCGTGGGCAAGGTGCCCGTGATCCTCGCCATCGGCCGCAACGAGGTCGAGGCAGGCACCGTCACGCTGCGCCGTCTGGGCGAGACGCAGACGCAACTGCGCCCGCTGGCCGAGGTCGTAGCCGAGCTTGCCGCCGAAGCCGTGCCGCCTGACCTGCGCACGCCGGGCTGAGCGCGCGCAATCGGGGGCCCTGCCCCCGTCGCGGGCTTGGGCCTGCGTCTTCCCCGGGGTAGTCCCGAAACAGGGAAGGCCAAGGGGGAGGGGTTGCATGAAGGCGTGGCGCTTCGAGGGTGGGTTCGGGTTCGAGAACCTCCGGCTTGTCGAGCTGCCCGATCCCGTGCCCGGCGCGGGCGAGGTGCTGCTGGAGATGCGCGCGGCGGCGCTGAACTACCGCGACCTTGTCGTCCTGCGCGGCCAGCACGGCCGCCGGGTTCAACCACCGCTGATCCCGCTTTCGGATGGGGTGGGGGTCGTGGCCGCAACTGGGCCGGGCGTGACCGGCTTGCCCCCCGGCACCCGCGTCTGCCCTGCCTTCTTCCAGCATTGGGACGGCGGGCCGCCCCCTGACGATCTGGAGGCCGGGCGGCTGGGCGGACCGCTCGACGGCGTGCTGGCGACGGCCTGCGTCTTTCCCGCCGCGACCGTCGTGCCGGTGCCCGACCACCTGAGCGATGCCGAGGCCGCCACCCTGCCCTGCGCCGGCCTGACCGCCTGGAGCGCGCTCATGGCCGCGCCACAGATCTGCCCCGGCGAGGTGGTTCTGGTGCTGGGCACCGGCGGCGTGGCCTTGATGGCGGTGCAACTGGCCAAGGCCGCCGGCGCGCGGGTGATCGTCACCACCTCAACGCCCGAGCGTGCCGCACAGGTCGCCGGTCTTGGGGCGGATCTGGTGATCGACCGGGGCGCGACGCCCGATTGGGCGGCCTGCGTGCGTGCGGCGACGGACGGGATGGGCGCGGACCGGGTGCTGGAACTGGGCGGCGCCGCGACCCTGCCCGATACGATCCGCTGCACCCGGGTGGGCGGTCAGATCATCTTGATCGGCAATGTGACCGGCAACCGGGCCGAGATCTTCCTGCCCGCCATCCTGACCCGGCAATTGACGCTGCGCGCGGTCACGGTGGGGTCCCGGCAGGGCCTTGCCGCGTTGAGCCGCGCCATCGGGCAACATGGGCTGCGTCCGGTGGTCGGTCAGACCCTTCCCTTCGCCAAAGCACCGGACGCGTTCCGGATACTCGAGACGCAATCGGTTTTCGGCAATATCTGCATCCGCATCGGCGATTGATGCCCTCAGGCTTCGCGCAGCGCCGAGGTGATATCGGTCACGACACGGTCGACATGCCCGCGCGGCAGGATGCGCGCGAGGCCAAGCGCCCCGCGCCCGCCCAGCATGATCCGGATCGGCAACGGCAGGGCGCGCAGGCTCAGGATCAGGTGGGCCATCTGGTGCCGCCTGTCCTCGCGGCTGATGGTCAGACCGATCAGCCCGGGGCGCTGGCGGCGGACGATGTCGATGATGTCACGTGCGGGCGTGTCGAGGCGCAGGTCGATCTGCCAGCCTTCGCCGCGAAAGGCCTCGGCCGCCAGCACAAGCCCGAGGTTATGGGGCTGGCCCGGGATGGTGGCGAAAATGCCCAACCGTTCCGGCCCACGGACGAAGGGCACATTGCGTTGCCGGAACGCCTGGTTGAGGCGGAAGATCTGTGCGATGGCGACCGAGACATCGGCGAAGGACAGTTTGTCGGCCTCCCAGCCCTCGCCCAGCCGACGCGCGGCACGAGACAGCAAGCCATCCGCGATCTTGGCATAATCCTGGCTGTGGGTGGTCAGGCGTCGCACCACCGCCTCGGCCGCTGCGTAGTCGCCCGCGACAAGATGATCGCAAAAGCTGGCAACCACGCTGTCGGGCAGAGGCGGGGCCGAAGCCCCGGCACGCTCCGCCGCTTCGCGCGCCAGTCGGGCTATCGCCGCACGGGCCAGCCATTCGACCGATCCGGGATTGACGCCGCCCGCCTCCGACCCCGCATCGGTCGCGCTGTCTGCGGTGTCGCGCCCCGCCTGCGCACGCGCCTCGTCGTCTTTGCTCTGTCTCACCGTGCCGTCTCCCGTCAGCCGACATGCAACAGCAGCGGGATAACCGCGCGTCAGCACGGGCAGCGGACATCCCTGCCACCATGGCGCAACAGGATCGGGCGCGAGTCAAGTTGCACTGTGCAAAATTTGCACAGAAAAATATTTCACCAAGCCGAGCGGACACCCCTGCCGGAGGGTCAGAAATGCGCCTTTTCCTCGTCCGGCCTGCCCGCGGCCAGCGCGAGGAAACCGCCAAGCCCGAGGCAAGCGATGGGAAACATCGTGAAGACGCCAAAACCCAAGCCGTGATAAATGCCGCCCGCCGCGGCCAGCATCAAAAGCCCGCCCCATAGCGCCCGCGACCGCGCCATCGCGGCCCCGGCGATCCCAAGGATGGGTGCGATCAGCGAGACCGTCTTTTTCATCTGGGGATCGGGCAGTTGCCGGGCGAGGTCGGGAACCTCGCCGAACCAGTCGACGAAGACGACATAGCCATAAACGAAAAAGCCCACGACCATGGCAATCAACCCACCGATCAGGCCCAGCACGAGGGCAGCGTTGCGCATTTAGGTTTCCTTTCGTGCGACTCAGGGCACCAGATAGAGATGGGAGCGCTGCGGAAAAAGGACATCGACCAAACGGGCATACGGTGAAACATATTCGCCCATTCCCCCCTGGCCGCTGACACAAGGCGACAGTTGACGCTGCGTCAGAACCTCAAGACGAGGATCATACATTTGTTTTTGAACATTAGTTTTTGGGCCTCGCGCTCACAGCCGCGTCACGGCCCGTAACGCAATCGTGGGCCACGCGGCTGTGATTGGCGTTTGATCGGCTGTCCTGCGCAACTTTCGTTTGTCCGCCACTCAAAGGGCGGCGCGTAATCGTGACCCCTGTCATCGACCATTCGGGAGCTAGACCAACCATGACCACCGCCACGAAATCCCTCGCCCTGCTGGGTGCTGTTGCCGCCGCCGTCTCCGCCCATGGCGTGACCGAAGCGCAGGCGCAGGCCAATGAAAAGTGCTTTGGCGTCAGCCTTGCGGGCGAAAACGACTGCGCCGCCGGCCCCGGCACGACCTGCGCCGGCACCTCGACCGTTGACTATCAGGGCAATGCCTGGACGCTCGTCCCCGTCGGCACCTGCGGCGACATCGAACTGCCCGATGGCCGCATGGGCATGACCCTCGAGGCGCTCGAGGCCGAAGGCTTCGAAGGTCTCGCGCGCGACCTGCCCGAAGGGACCGACACCTCGGTCCTGCGTCCGGTCTGAGCCTGACCGACGCATCCCCGCGGTTCCGGGATCCCCACCCGGAACCGCACCCCTGTCTGACCAGCCGGACCCCCGACATGCTTGACACAACCGCCCCCCGTGCCCTTCCGCTTGCTGCCGGCATCGGCTTCAAATCGCGACATTTCGCCGGTCTGATCGAGGCCCCGGGCCCCGTTGCATGGCTGGAGGTTCATGCCGAGAACTACATGGGCAATGGCGGCCGCCCCTTGGCGCAACTGCGCGCGCTGGCCGAACGCTTTCCGATCTCGGTTCATGGCGTCGGCCTGTCGATCGGGGGCGAGCGTGCGCTTGACCGCGACCATCTTGCGCGGCTGCGGCACCTGTGCGGCTGGCTGCAGCCCGCCAGCTTTTCGGAACATCTGGCTTGGTCGACCCATGACACCGGGTTCCTGAACGATCTTCTGCCCCTGCCCTATACCGCCGCGACCCTGACCCGCGTCGCCGTGCATATCGACGAGGTGCAGACTACGCTTGGGCGGCGCATGCTGCTGGAAAACCCCTCAACCTATCTGGCCTTTGCCGACAGCGAGATGGCGGAGGTCGAATTCCTCGCCGAACTGGCGCGGCGCACCGGCTGCGGGCTGTTGCTCGATGTGAACAACGTCTTCGTGTCGGCCACCAATCAGGGCTGGGACGCGCGCGCCTATATCGACGCCTTCCCGCTCGATGCCGTGGGCGAGATCCATCTGGGCGGCCATGACGAGGATACCGACGACCAGGACCGCCCGCTTCTGATCGACAGCCATGGCCGACCGGTCGTGGACCCGGTCTGGACGCTTTACGCTCACACCATCGCCCGCGGCGGCCCACGGCCCACGCTGATCGAATGGGACACCGACGTGCCGCCCCTGCCCGAGTTGCTGGACGAGGCCGCGCGGGCCACGGCCATCTTGCAGGCTGCCGAGGTGACGCGATGAGCGGTCAAGGCCAGTTCGGCGCAGCTCTGCTTGACCCCGCCCAGCCCGCACCCAAGGCGCTGAGGAACCCGTTCGGCGGGTCTGCGGGCAAGCGCTTCGACGTGTACCGCAACAATGTCGCCGTCTCGCTGACGCAGGCGCTGGAAACCGGCTTTCCCACAATCGCCAAGCTGGTGGGGGATGACTTCTTCAAGGCGATGGCGGGCGTCTACCTGCGCGCCAACCCGCCCGCGGATCCGCGGCTGGCGCTTTACGGCACGAGCTTCCCTGGCTTTCTGGCGCGCTTTGCCCCGGTCGCGCATCTGCGCTACCTGCCCGATGTGGCGCGTCTCGATCTGGGGTTGCGGCAATCCTACCATGCCGCCGATGCCGCGCCTTTCGACACCACGGGGATCGACCCCGCCGCCGTCATGGCGCTTAGCCCGCGGCTGGCGCCTGCCACGCTGGTCCTGTCCTCGCGCCACCCGGTCCACGGCATATGGCGCTACAACACGACCGAGGGTGCGCCGAAACCCGCGCCGGGCGCACAAGATGTGCTGCTCGCGCGCAAAGGGTTTGACCCTATGCCCTACCTTTTGCCGCCGGGTGGCCTGACCTTTGCCCGCGCTCTCAAGGGCCGTCTGACCCTGTCGGACGCGATGACGCGCACGCTCGCCGATCATCCCAAAGCCGATATCGCGGCGCTTGTGACCTTGTTCTTCACCTCCGGCGCCTTGACGGGCGAGCCCGACCGCCACTCCTGAAAGGATTTCCCATGCAGTCCCTCATCGCGCTTCACGCCCGGATTTTCGATGCGCTCGAGACCCATGTCGCGCCTACCCTGCTGCCGACGCTGGCGCGGTTCATCTTCGTGGCGGTCCTGTTCCTCTATTACTGGAATTCCGGCCTGACCAAGCTGGGCGACGGGTTGTCGGGCCTCTTCACGCTCTCGACCGGCGCCTATGTCCAGATCTTGCCGCGCGTGTTCGACGCGGTGGGCTACGACCCCTCGGCCTTGGGCCTGTTCCCGAAGTTGATCGTGTTCTTCGGCACCTGGACGGAATTCCTGTTGCCGATCCTGTTGCTGATCGGCCTGTTCACCCGTCTGGCCGCGCTGGGAATGTCGGGCTTCGTGCTGGTGCAGACATGGGTCGACGTGATGGGCCATGGCGCGGCCCTTGGCAGCCTGTTTGACCGCCACGCCAATGGCCTGATCGACACACGCCTGCTGTGGCTGTTCCCGCTGGTCTATCTGGTGCTCAAGGGCGCGGGGCCGCTATCGGTCGATGCGGCTCTGGCCCGGCGTCAGACGCCCAGCGCGGCCCTCACGCCCGCGTCCCAGCCGAGGTAAAGCGCGCCGTCCGCGTCGATCACGGGCCGTTTCATCAACGCGGGATGCGCGGCCAGAAGGGGTTCGGGCGCGTCCGCGCGCTCAGCATCAGACAGACCCTTCCATGTGGTCGAGCGGCGATTGACCAGCGCATCGCCGAATTCCGCCAGAAACCGCGCCCGCGTTGCGACGTCCAGCGGTGTCTCGCGGATATCGATCAGAACCGCACCCTGTCCCGTCAGTGCCTTGACCGCAGCGCGACAGGTGTCGCAGGTTTTAAGTCCGTAAACCTTCATCTTGCCCTCTTTTTCAGCAGCCCGCGCCCAAGGTTGCACGCCTTGCGCAAAAACCTGCCCGGCCCTTGCGCCGTCCGGGTGCCATCATCTTGCTTTTTCAGCACCTCGCGCCATCCTTTTTTGGCGATTGCGCGCCATGGAGTGCAATCACACCATGGACCAATGAGGGAAAGACAGACCGATGCCCACAGGCACCGTGAAATGGTTCAACACCACAAAGGGGTTCGGCTTCATCGCGCCCGATGACGGCGGCAAGGACGTCTTCGTCCATATCTCCGCCGTGGAGCGCGCGGGGCTGACCGACCTGCCCGACAATACCAAGCTTAGCTACGAACTGCGGGCAGGCCGCGACGGCCGCGAATCGGCGGTGGAACTGCGCAAGATCGGCTGAGGCGGATCGGCCGTCAGTCTGGCGCGAACGACCGCCGGTCGTCGAAATCGGCATTGCGGCTTCGGTCTGGCAACGGCACAGGGGTAACGCCGGCACGCCACGGTTCAATCGGCTTGCATCACGTCAGCCAGCAAGCGCGCGTGCGGCCATGACACCGCCCCAAGCGGCAACCGCCGTCACAGCCGTTCCCCATGCCAGATCTATCGCCACCATCTGAGGGTGCCAATCGCGCATCACGGCCCATGACGTGAATTCATAGGTCCCATAGGCGAGAAAGCCGAGGATGGCGCCATTCATCAGCGCCTGCACCGGCACCCCGTCGCGCAGCGCAGGCCATGAGGCGAAGTAGATCACCCCGAACATGTAGGTGAAGTAGAACAAGATGGCGGGCAGCAGCCGGAACCCATCGTACAGCCCGTCGCCAAGGTGGCGCGCAAAGACCGGCTGGATCACCGACCGCAGCATGATCGCATCTGCCACAAGGAAAATGGCACTGGTCACAAGGAAGAGGACAACAAGGGACATCTGCGCTCCGGCACCAACGATCTGAGTGGGACGTAGGGCAGCGGGCCCCTGCTGTCGAGGGCGCGCCGTCTGCTTGCCTGCGTGCAGGCCCGAGGGCCGGGGAAACCGGCGCGCCTTCCGGCCGACGGCAGGGCCAAGCCCGCGCGCCTGCAAGCGCCCGGCAGGCACACAGCCCGGTCCCGCCGCCCGCGCCCCTTCACCCCCTTGCGCCGCTTGCCGTTTGCGCCCATCTGCCCCTGACCGCGCCTTGCCTTCCCACAACCCTGAAAGTAGGGTGCGCCGGATTTCGACAGGGGCCGCGCCTTGCGCGCCCGATATGCCACAAAGGACCGCCCGAGACATGGAAGCCTTCGCCCAGTTCGTCCCCCTCATCCTGATCTTCGTGATCATGTATTTCTTGCTGATCCGTCCGCAGCAAAAGAAGGTGAAGGAGCATCAGGCAATGATCGCGGCCCTGCGCCGGGGCGACGAGATCGTGACAGCGGGCGGGTTGATCGGCAAGATCACGAAGGTGAAGGACGATGCCGAGGTCGAGGTCGAACTGACCACCGGCATGAAGGTGCGCGTCCTGCGCCCGACCATCGCGCAGGTCCGCTCCAAGACGGAACCGGCAGCCGCCAACGACTGATCCCGCGGGGCTTTCGCCCCCCGGACCCGGACCTTCCGAAAGGGCCCTGACTGATGTTGCAGATCCCGTTGTGGAACCGGCTGGTGATCATGCTCGTGGTGCTGGCGGGGCTGTCCTTCGCCATGCCCAACCTGTTCTACGATCGGGTCGAGCGGCACAATGATGCCACAGCCGTAATCGAGGATACGGGCGTCATCACCGATGCTCTGGCGGCGGAACGGGCGCTTTGGCCCGATATCCTGCCCTCGACGCTGGTGAACCTTGGTCTCGACCTGCGGGGCGGCGCGCATCTGCTGGCCGAGGTGCAGGTCGCCGACGTCTACGAGGCGCGGATCGATGGGCTCTGGCCCGATGTGCGCGACGTGCTGCGCGACGCGCGCGATCAGGTCGGCACGATCCGGCGCGAGAATGCGGCCCCGGGCGAACTGCGGGTCCGCATCAGCCAGCCCGAGGGAATTGCAGCAGCCGTTTCCGCCGTGCGCACCCTGGCGACGCCGGTGATCGGGTTGACCGGCGTAGGCTCCCCCACGCTTGACGTGCGGGGCGACGGCGATACCGTCGTTGTCACGCTGTCCGAAGCCGAGCGTCAGGCGACCGACGATCGCACCATGCAGCAATCGGTGGAAATCGTGCGCCGCCGCGTTGACGAGGCCGGCACGCGCGAACCGACGATCCAGCGCCAGGGCACCGACCGCATCTTGATCCAGGTGCCCGGCATCGGCTCGGCGCAGGAGCTCAAGGACCTGATCGGCACCACCGCGCGCCTGACCTTTCATCCCGTCGTGCGGCGCACGACCGACCCCGAGGCGCGCGTCGATGCGCGCCAGATCCTGCTGCCATCGCTCGATGAGCCGGGGGCCTTCTATATCCTCGAACAGACGCCCGTGGTGACCGGTGACGATCTGGTCGACAGCCAGCCGACTTTCGACCAGCAGACCGGGCAACCGGCGGTGACCTTTCGCTTCAACCCGCGGGGCGCGCGGGATTTCGGCGCCTATACCACCGCCAACATCGGCGCGCCCTTCGCCATCGTGCTGGATGACGAGGTGATCTCGGCCCCCATCATACGTTCGGCCATCACGGGCGGCTCTGGCCAGATCACGGGCAATTTCACCGTGGCGGAATCGACCGAACTGTCCATCTTGCTGCGTGCGGGCGCGCTGCCAGCAGAAATGGTCTTCCTCGAGGAACGCACCATCGGCCCGGAACTGGGCGCCGACAGCATCGCGGCGGGCGAGACGGCGGCGCTGGTGGCCTTCTCCGCCGTTCTGGTCTTCATGGTGCTCAGCTATGGGCTCTTCGGGGTCTTCGCCTCCATCGCGCTGATCCTCAACGTCGGCCTGATCTTCGGTGTGCTGTCGCTGATCGGAGCGACGCTGACCCTCCCGGGCATCGCGGGGATCGTGCTGACCATCGGCATGGCGGTCGACGCCAACGTGCTGGTTTTCGAGCGCATCCGCGAGGAGCTGAAAACCGCCAAGGGACCGGCGCGGGCCATCGAACTGGGCTATTCCCGCGCGCTGTCGGCGATCATCGACTCCAACCTCACGACCTTCATCATCGCCGTGATCTTGTTCACGCTGGGTTCCGGCCCGGTGCGCGGCTTCTCGGTGACGCTGGGGATCGGGATCATCACCTCGGTCTTCACCGCGATCTACGTGACCCGACTGATCATCGTGACCTGGTTCGAGCTGCGTCGCCCCAAGACAATCGAGGTCTGAACCATGCGCCTGCGCCTTGTCCCCCAAGAAACCAACATCGACTTCTTCAAATATGCGCGCCTGACCTTCGGCGCGTCCATGGTGGCGATGGTGCTGTCGCTGGGAATCTGGTTCAGCATGGGGCTGAATTTTGGCATCGACTTCCTTGGCGGAACCACGATCCGGACGGAATCCTCGCAGCCCGTGGATGTGGCGGCCTACCGCGCCGCGCTGGATGCGCTGGCGCTGGGCGATGTGTCGATCACCGAAGTCTTCGACCCAACCTTCGGCCCCGACGAGAACGTCGCCATGATCCGCATCCAGGCGCAGGAGGGGCAGGAAAGCGTCACCCCTGAAACCATCACCGCAGTGCAGGACGCGCTGCGCACGGTCTATCCTGCGATGAGCTTTCCCAGCGTGGAATCCGTGGGCCCCAAGGTCTCGGGCGAGTTGATCACCACGGCCATCATCGCCGTGCTCGCCTCGCTCGGCGCGATCCTCGTTTACATCTGGCTGCGCTTCGAATGGCAGTTCTCCGTCGGCGCCGTGGTGGCGCTGGTCCATGACATCGTGCTGACGATCGGGGTGTTTTCGCTGCTTCAGATCCGCTTCGATCTGGCCACCATCGCGGCGCTGCTGACCATCGTGGGCTATTCGATCAACGACACCGTGGTGATCTTCGACCGGCTGCGCGAGAACCTGATCAAATACAAGACGCGGCCGCTGCAAGAGGTCATGAACCTCAGCGCGAACGAGACGCTGTCGCGCACCCTGATGACGTCGGGCACGACACTGGTTGCTCTTGCAGCCCTGCTGATCCTTGGCGGCGACGTCATCCGCGGCTTTGTCTTCGCCATCTTCTGGGGCGTGATCGTGGGCACCTATTCCTCGATCTATGTCGCCAAGAACGTGGTGCTGATGATCGGGGTCAAGCGCGACTGGTCCAAGCCCGATGGCAAGGCCGGCACGCAGTTTTCCAACATAGATGCCTGAGGGGCTTTCGGCGGCGCTGGCGCTGCCGGGGCTTTGGGGGCTTTTGCTGGCAGTGACGGTTGCGGGCACGGTGTTTGGGTTCGCGGGCTTTGGTGCCGCGCTGATCTTCCTTCCCGTGGCCGTGTCGCTGGTGGCACCGGAACTGGCCGTCGCCGCGTTTTCAGTGACGGCGCTGTCATCGCTTGTCACGGTGGTGCCGCGTGCCTTTGGCCAGACCGACAAGCGGGCACTTGGGCAATTGCTGTTGGCGGCGATGGCGGGCTTTCCAGTGGGGGTATGGATGCTGCGCTCAGCGGACGAGACGGTGATCCAATGGGCGGTGTCGGGTCTTGTGCTGCTGACGCTGGCGGCGCTGGTCGCGGGCTGGCGCATGAAGACAGCGCCGCGCACCGGCGCACGTCTGGGCGTGGGGGCTGCGACAGGCGTCGTGGGCGGCGCCACGGGGCTGACCGGGCCGGTGGTGATCTTGTTCAACCTCGGCGCGGGCGCGCCCGCCGCGGTGACGCGCGCCAACACGCTGGTGTTCCTGACGCTATCCTCGGCGCTCTTGTTGCCGCAACTCTGGCTGCAGGGCCTGCTCAGGCCCGAGGCACTGTGGCTTGGTCTGGTGCTGGTGGTGCCCTATGCCTTGGGCAACCGGATCGGTCAGGCGCTGTTCGATCCGGGGCGCGAGGGGTTATATCGCCGCGTGGCCTATGCGATCATCGGTGCCTCGGCGCTGGTGGGCCTGCCGATCTGGAGATGAGGAGAACCGAACCATGCGCATGAACGAGGTGACATACGACGACAGCCGCCCGGTGGATGCCTATGGCCCCGGGTTCTTCCGCATCGGCGGCGAGATCGTGCAGGGCGCGGTCATCATCCTGCCCTCGGGCGTGTTTGGCTGGGGCGGCCAGGACGACCGCGCGCGCCTGCTCGCCGCTGCGGGCGAGATCGACGTGCTGTTCATCGGGACGGGGGCCGAGATCGCCCAAATCCCCCGTGATCTGCGCGCCGTGCTGGAAGGCGCGGGTCTCGGGGTGGAAATCGCGGCGAGCCCGGCGGCCTGCCGGACGTATAACGTGCTTTTGTCCGAGGGGCGGCGCGTGGGGCTGGCGGCGCTTCCGGTCTGACGGAGGCAATGCCGGCAACCCCTACGGCAACTGCCCCGTCGGCAGGGCCAGCCCGCCCAGGATCATCACCCCAAGTTCCCGTTCCAGCTTGCGGCGCATGGCGCGGGCAAAATCATCATGGCTGTCGGCGTATTCGACAAAGGCGCCGGGGCCGCGGATCACCTCCGAGAGGTAATACTCCTCGATCCCGCGCGCAGCACCGCCAATGGCCAGCCCGTTCACCGTGATGCCGACAAAGGGGAAATGCGCATAGGCTTCGGCAGGGCCGAACCCGTCATTGTTGATACCATCGCCCGAGATGTCGAGCGTCTGGAACAGGCAGGGCGGCGCCACCGCGAAACGCTCCGCAGCATAGCCCAGCGCATAGCCCAGAGCGGTCGGGAAATCCTCGTGGCGGCGGGTTTGACGCGCAAGGCGTTCGGCGATGCGCGTCAGATCCTCCTCCGAGGTGATCAGCGTCCAGTCCACGATCAGGTCCTGCTGAAACCGCCCCGACCATTCGTAGATCGACAACGCCACCGGGCCGGGACCGTTCACGAACGCCTCCACGATCTCGGGCGCAATGAGCGCGCTGGCGATCCCGTCCAGTTGCTGGCGGTATTCACCCGCATCGACCGAGGCCGAGACATCGACGCCTAGCAAAAGCGCAAGGCGGCACTGCTCCTGCGCGGCCACCGGGCTGGCGGCCAGCGCAAAGGCAAGGGCCGCCGCCGTCCTCACCAATGGCCCGTGTTGGGCATCGAGGCCCAAGGCTCGGCCGGGGCCAGCGCCTCGCCCTCCTGCAGCAACTCGACCGAGATGTTGTCGGGCGAGCGCACAAAGGCCATGTGCCCGTCGCGGGGCGGGCGGTTGATCGTCACGCCATGATCCATCAGGTGCTGGCAGAGCTCGTAGATATTGCCGACCCGGTAGGCGAGATGGCCGAAATGGCGGCTGTCGGACGGCAGGCCCTCGTCGCCATCCCAGTTGTAGGTCAGTTCCACCGGGCATTCGGGTTGGTTCGGGGGCGCCATGAAGACCAGCGTGAAGCGGCCCTTCTCACTCTCGATCCGCCGCGTCTCGTGCAGGCCGAGCAGCTGGTAGAAGGCCATGGATTTCTCCAGATCCTTCACCCTCACCATCGTGTGCAGGTATTTCAGCATCATCTGTCCTTCCGGTTTGTCCCTTGCGCCCGATCCTAGCGCGGGTGGCGTCCGGGCACATCCCCGACGGGCGGTAAATTTCCTGTGGGTAAAACCGCCCTGCCGCACCCCCTTTATCTTGCGGTGTGGCGGTTGCGTAATGCAAGATATGGGGGTTCGCCCCGCCATGCCCCAAGCCCGAAAAGGAGTGGCCCATGCCCCTCACCCCCGAAGCCCAGGCCGAGATCGCCGACGCCCGCGCCACCCCGCGCCCCACGCTCCGCGCCGTCAGCGAGGGGATGGAGGCGCATCTCTACACCGCCCATCCGGTGCTCGATCACGGCTTTGTCCGCGTCATCGACTACATGGGCGACGACAGCGCCATCGTGCAGGCCGCGCGCGTCAGCTACGGGGCGGGCACCAAGCATGTCAGCAATGACGAGGGACTGATCCGCTACCTGATGCGGCACTGGCATTCGACCCCCTTCGAGATGTGCGAGGTCAAGTTCCACGTCAAGCTGCCCGTCTTCGTGGCCCGCCAGTGGATCCGCCACCGCACCGCCAATGTGAACGAATATTCCGCGCGCTATTCGATCCTGGACCGCGAGTTTTACATCCCCGCGCCCGAGAACCTTGCGGCGCAATCCACCGTCAACAATCAGGGCCGCGGCGCGGTGCTGGAGGGTGAGGAAGCCGCCCGCGTGCTGGAGTTGCTCAAATCCGACGCAGGCCGCGCCTATGACAATTACGAGGCGATGCTTTCGCAGGATGGCCAGCAGGGTCTGGCCCGCGAACTGGCGCGGATGAACCTGCCCGCGAACATCTACACGCAATGGTATTGGAAGGTGGACCTGCACAACCTTTTCCACTTCCTGCGCCTACGGGCGGACGCCCATGCGCAATACGAGATCCGGGTCTATGCGGAACTGATGTGCAAGCTGGTGGCCGATTGGGTGCCGCTCGCCTATGCGGCCTTCGCCGATTACCGGATGGGCGGCGTGAACCTGAGCGCCAAGGGGCTCGAGGTGATCCGGCGGCGTCTGGCGGGGGAGGACGTGACGCAGGAGACGAGCGGGATGAGCAAGGGGGAATGGCGGGAGTTTGAGGGGGTGTTTGGGTGAATGATAACGGCTCTGTTGCGACAGAGCCCTTCACGTATGACAACTTAACCCATATGAGGTTTTATTAAAAGTCCTTGTCCTGTTGGCAGTGTAGCAACCATCGTATTTTTAGATCTGGCAAAATTATTCCATACATTATATGTTTCAAAGTGATGCTTCCAACCGTAGTCATCGATTACAATGAAGGCAGTTGGCGATATTTTATCCCAAAGCGAATTAATAACCTCAAGTTCCGTTTTAGCGACATTCAGATCAACGCTTAGGTAACATATTTTATTGATCTTGCAGTCACTAAGACTACCAGGCAAAATACCCCTAACCAGTTCGACGTTGGGGAATTCCTGAAAGTTTTGCCTGACATCCTCGTAGCTGTCATAATACCCCATTCTAGTGTTTTCTGACTCTGTCGCGGTCGGTATGCCCTTGAATGTGTCAAAGAGATAAAACTTTTTTGGAACTTTTTGGAATCCAAGGCTATTGCAAATAGTGGTTGAAAGCAAACCACTGTCAACTCCACACTCAACAAAATCGCCCTCCAGTGATAGGCCATGCCTTGCGGCAAACAAAGCTACATGTGCCCTCCACCTAATATCAGGGACATCTATTGGGCTGTTTTTATAAGCATTTTCAGCCTTTAACCATGCAGATGAAAAATTAGGGTCGTCCATGAAATCCAAATTCACAAACCACGTGGAAAACGCGTCGCCAATATAACCTCGCCTTACTTTAGGCTTGCGCTTAATTCCAAGTGTTCTCTTTATATAACGCCCAATTCCAAAAGCCATTTTTCCTCCTCAATTTCAAAATTACTGCGCGGAACATTCTGGAAATATTTGCGCCCATTTTTACCGCTGTTACCGACTATCCCTATACTAGGGGCCCAATTCTTGCAATACCCCTACGTGGTAATACGGACCCAAGTTTCCGAACGGGCCAACAATTGCTCAGTTGTACCTCGAGGCGGAGAGCAGAGTCCGTCGGGTTGATTTAGAGGAACTCCAAACGATGGAGTTCCTCGCCCCGGGCCGAACAGCGTCCGCAGGACGCCGGCCCATCGCCGACCCGCCCCCCGGGGCGGCGATTTGGTGACGTGGGCGCTCCGGCCAAAGGTCGTCCGGGCATGGCACCATAAAGCGCAAGGCTCAAAGGTCAGATCGCCTCCCCGCGGCTCGGCGATGGCCCGGCTTGGTGAGGGCGTCGAGCGGTATTGCGGTGCGCCTGAAGGCGCAACCTACCCATTCACGCCCGCTACTCCCCCCGCGCCTCCGCCCGCAACTGCGCCACCAGTTCCGCATTCGCCGCCTCCCACGCCGTAAACGCGCGATAGGTGGCGATCCGCTCCGCCCCATATTCCGGGGTGCCCATGGGCGACGGGTCCAGAGGCGCAAACCAGTCCTTCACCGCCTCGTAGGTCTCGACGCAGGCGAACCGGTCGTGGCTGAGCGGCTGCTGCCCCTGCGCTGCCGCATCGCAGGTGTAATAGGCCAGCAAAAGGGCAAGGAAGTCTCCCAAGGCGCGACTCCTTTCCGGCCAGCAGACCGCCGCCGCCCCGCCCCTGTCAAGCCGCGCCGCCGCCCGCGCGGTCACGTCTGCGTCAGGCCCGCCGCCACGCGCCCCTTCCCCCCTCCGCCCGCCTCTGGCATACCCCGCCCGACGACAGCGCCAGACGAGGCCCCCATGCACGACATCCGCGCCATCCGTGAAAATCCCGCCGCCTTCGACGCCGCCCTCGCCCGCCGTGGCATGGCCTCGCAGTCCCTCACCATCCTGTCGCTCGACGAGGCACGCCGCGCCTGCATCCTGGCCGCGGAAACCGCGCTGGCCGACCGCAACGCCGCCTCCAAGGAGGTCGGCGCCGCCAAGGCGCGCGGCGACGAGGCCGAGTTTGACCGGCTGCGCGCGTTGGTGACCGAGAAAAAGGACGAGATCGCAAGGCTGGAGGAAGAGGCCAAGGCCAAGGACGGCGCGCTCCGCGACCTGCTCGCCACCATCCCCAACCTGCCCTATCCGGACGTGCCCGATGGCGCGGACGAGGCGGGCAATGTGGAGTTGCACCGCTGGGGCACGCCGCGCGCCTTCGACTTTGCGCCCAAGGAACATTACGAGATCGCAGGCGCCGCCCCCGGCCTTGATTTCGAGACGGCGGCGAAACTCTCGGGCGCACGCTTTGTCGTGATGCAAGGCGCCATCGCCCGCCTGCACCGGGCGCTGGCGCAATTCATGCTCGACATCCACACGACCGAGAACGGATTGACCGAGGTGAACGGCCCGGTGTTGGTCCGCGCGGAAACCATGTTCGGCACCGGACAGTTGCCGAAGTTCGGCGAGGACAGCTACGAGACGACCAATGGCTGGTGGCTCATCCCCACCTCCGAGGTGTCGCTGACCAACATCGTCGCGGGCGAAATCCTTGACGAAGCCACCCTGCCCATGCGCCTGACCGCCCATTCGCTGTGCTTCCGCTCCGAGGCCGGATCGGCAGGCCGCGACACGGCGGGCATGCTGCGCCAGCATCAGTTCGAAAAGGTCGAGATGGTGTCGATCACCCATCCCGACCACTCGGATGCGGAACAGACCCGCATGTTGCGCTGCGCCGAGGGCATCCTCGAACATCTCGGCATCCCCTACCGCACCATGGTGCTGTGTACCGGCGACATGGGCTTCGGCGCGCGGCGCACCTATGACATCGAGGCCTGGCTGCCGGGCCAGAACACCTACCGCGAGATCAGCTCGGTTTCCACCTGCGGCGATTTTCAGGCGCGACGGATGAACGCGCGGTTCCGCCCCACAGGCGGCGGCAAGCCCGAGTTTGTCCATACGCTCAACGGCTCCGGCCTCGCCGTGGGCCGCTGCCTGATCGCGGTTCTGGAAAACGGCCAGCGGGCGGATGGGTCGGTGGTTATCCCGGCGGTGCTGCATCCCTATATGGCGGGCAAGACATGCATCACGCCCGAGGGAACCCTTGCCTGATCTGGAAAACCCCGACGACCCGCAAGACGGCGCCAAGCTCAAGGCGGTGCTGGTGCTTGTGGCTGCCGTGGCCTTCGTCGTCTCGCCCTTTCTGGCACAGCCCTTCACCGGCTTTGATCCGGCGCAGCTACCGATCCCGGTCGACGATCCCCCGATCCAGCCGGCAGGCTATGCCTTCTCGATCTGGGGCGTGATCTACCTCTGGCTGCTCGGCTCCGCGGGCTACGGCCTGTTGCGCCGCGACACCGCCGCCGATTGGGACGCGGGGCGCTGGGGCGCCTTCGTCAGCCTCGCCATAGGCGCCAGCTGGATCGCGGTCGCGCTGAGCGCCCCGGTGATGGCCACGATCCTGATCTGGGCGATGCTCGGCGGCGCGCTCTGGGCGCTCCTGCGCGCTCCCGCCCGAGACCGGGCGTGGAATGCCCTCCCCCTCGGTCTCTATGCCGGCTGGCTCACCGCCGCGTCCTGCGTGGCGACCGGCACCGTGGTCATGGGTTACGGTTGGGGCAGCCCGGCGGCTGTCAGCTGGGTCATGCTTCTGATCGCTCTTGCCCTCGCCGTCGCCCTTACGCTTCGCCTGCGCACGCCCACCTATCCCCTCGCGGTTGGCTGGGCGCTGATCGGCGTGCTCGCCACCAACGGTGCCACCGCCTTCGGTATCGCCGCAGGCCTTGGCGCCGCGGCGATGCTGGCGCTGGCGGCCCGCCAGATCCGCGCCTAACCCCTTCTCTGTTTCAAAAATATCCCAGGGGAGGCCGAAGGCCGGGGGCAGAGCCCCCAATCAGGGGGCCCCGCCCGCTTGCCGCGCCGCCCCCCAGCCGCTAGACCCGAGCGCAACCGCACCCGGCAGGACGACCCCATGCGCATCCTCATCACCAATGACGACGGCATCAATGCCCCCGGCCTCAAGGTGCTGGAAGCCATCGCTGCCGAGATCGCTGGACCCACGGGCGAGGTCTGGACCGTTGCCCCCGCTTTCGAGCAATCGGGGGTGGGCCACTGCATTTCCTACGTCCACCCCACGATGATCGCGGAACTCGCCCCCCGCCGCTTCGCCGCCGAAGGCTCGCCCGCCGATTGCGTGCTGGCGGGGCTTTTTGACGTGCTCAGGGACAGCCCGCCCGATCTGGTGCTTTCAGGCGTGAACCGGGGCAACAACGCGGCCGAGAACGTGCTTTACTCCGGCACCATCGGTGGCGCGATGGAGGCCGCACTTCAGGGCCTGCCCGCCATCGCGCTCTCGCAATACTACGGCCCCGGCAACGTGACCCTGAGCGACAGTTTCGAGGCGGCCAGCCAGCATGGCGCGGGGGTGATCCGCAAGCTCCTCGACAACGGCCACTGGGATCAGACCGATTACCGCGTTTTCTACAACGTGAACTTCCCACCCCTGCCCGCCGCCGAGGTGCGCGGCACCCGCGTCACCACGCAAGGCTACCGGCGCGGGACGCATTTCAGCGTCGAGCCGCATCTGGCCCCCAATGGCCGCCGGTTCCTGTGGATCAAGGGCGGGCGGCAGGACATCGCCACCGAACCGGGCTCGGATGCCCATGCCAATCTCGACGGCTATATCTCGGTCACGCCGATGCGCGCCGATCTGACCGCGCATGACAGACTCGACACCTTGAGGGCCGCGCTGGAATGACCCCCGAGGACGCCACGCGCAAGATGCAGTTCCTGTTCCAGCTGCGCCAGAAAGGCGTGACCGACACCCGTGTGCTCAAGGCGATGGAGGCGATCGACCGTGGCGGGTTCGTGCAGGGCCATTTCGCCGCCCGCGCCTACGAGGACATGCCGCTGCCCATCGCGTCGGGCCAGACGATCAGCCAGCCCTCAGTCGTGGGGCTGATGACGCAGGCGCTGTCGGTCCAGCCGCGCGACACCGTGCTGGAGATCGGGACCGGCTCGGGCTATCAGGCCGCGATCCTTGGCGAATTGGCGCGCCGCGTCTACACCATCGACCGCTTCCGAACCCTGACGCGCGAGGCCGAGGCGCGGTTTGCTGCCCTTGGCCTCACCAACATCACCGTGCTGACGGGCGACGGCAGTTTCGGCTTGCCCGATCAAGGCCCCTTCGACCGGATCCTCGTGACGGCCGCGGCCGAGGACCCGCCGGGGCCACTGCTGCAACAGCTCAAGCTCGGCGGGGTCATGGTGCTACCCGTCGGCCAGTCCGACGCGGTGCAAAGCCTGATCAAGGTCACCCGCCGCGCCGATGGCGCGGGCTTCGACTATGACGAGATCATGCCGGTGCGTTTCGTCCCTCTGATCGACGGCCTGCCGCGCGATTGAGGCAACTGTGATCGGCAATTCGCCGCCGCAGGGGTTTATCCATGCCCCGGTTTCGATGTAGAAGCGGCATCAAGACAAGAACCCCGACCCGCGGGGTCGTAGCCAGTGAATGCCCGGCCCATGGTCCGGCCATGATGTTGAGGAAGACCCGAGCGATGCGCCGCGCCCATCTGATCGCCCTTGGCCTTTGCCTGCCGTTTCTGGCGGGCTGCGTCGCGTCCGACCTCGATTTCGACCTGCGGCCCGACCGCATTTCGACAAGGGGCGCAGGCGTGGCTGCCCCCCGTCCCGCCCCTGATGCCAACGGGCTTTTGACATATGAAAGCTATCAGGTCGTCGTGGCCCGTCGCGGCGACACGGTCGCGGGTGTCGCCGCGCGCATCGGCGTGGACGCCGATGAACTGGCCCGCTTCAACGGACGGCAGACCACCGATGTGCTGCGGGCTGATGAAATCCTCGCCTTGCCGCGCCGGGTGACACCCGGTGGCACTGCCGCACCCGGAGGGCGCGACATCGCCGCCATCGCCTCGGGCGCCATCGACGCCGCCGAGGCCCGCCAGACCCCTGCCGCTGCACCCTTGGCGGTGCAGGACGGTGCGGAACCCGTGCGCCACCGCGTGGCCCGCGGCGAAACCGCCTATTCGGTCGCGCGGCTCTACAGCGTGTCGGTGCGCTCGCTGGCGGAATGGAACGGGCTCGGCCCCGATCTGGCGGTCCGCGAAGGGCAATTCCTGATCATCCCGCTGGTGATCGAAGAGGCCCCACAAGCCGCCCGTACAGCCCCCGGCACCACGGTGGCGCCGCTGCCACCCTCCTCGGCGACGCCTCTGCCCGCACCGATCCAACAGGGCACCCCGCCCGCAAGCGGCACGCAGACCGCGGCGCCGGCGGCCGCCCCTGCGCCTGCACCGACACCGCCGCCCGCAGCAGCCCCCACGGCCCGCTTCATCATGCCGGTGTCGGGCAGCATCATTCGGCCCTATGGCCGTGGCAACGAAGGCATCGACATCGGGGCCGCGACGGGAACTCCCGTGCGCGCCGCGGGCGACGGCGAGGTGGCGGCGATCACGCGGGACACCGACCAGATCCCGATCCTTGTCGTGCGTCATTCAGATGGGCTGCTGACGGTCTACGCCAACATCCGCAACATCTCCGTCGCGCGCGGTGACCGCGTGACCCAGGGACAGACCCTGGCCGAGGTCGGCCCGGGCGACCCGTCGTTCCTGCATTTCGAGGTGCGACGCGGGTTCGAGGCGGTGAACCCGACCCAATACCTGCCCTGACAAGGGCGCGCCGCTGCCCACGGCGCATGACCTTGGGACACGCCTGCGCGGCGTGGCGGGAACCGGTCGGTAAAGTGGTGGATGAACCCTGACCACGGGGGTGAGATCTACCCTCAGATCCTTGGCCGTCCGCCGCGCGATCACGGCGGCAAGACTTGCGCGGTCGATGATCAACCGCCGTCACGTGATCGGCATGTTTTTGCGCTGGACCGACCCGCCTGCCCCCGCTAGGCGGACCGGATCACCAGACCGGAACCGCCCTCATGACCGCCGCCCTGATCGCAGGCTTTGCCCTGTCGCTGTCGCTGATCCTCGCCATCGGGGCGCAAAATGCCTTTGTCCTACGCCAAGGGTTGCGCCGCGCCCATGTCGGTGCGGTGGTGGCCGTCTGCTGCCTTTCCGAGGCGGTTCTGATCTTCACCGGCGTCGCGGGTTTCGGGGCCATTGCAGCACGCGCCCCTTGGGCGATCGAGGCGATGCGCTGGGGCGGCGCGGCCTTTCTCGTGGTCTACGGCCTGCGCAGCCTGCGGGCCGCCTTGACCACGACCGGCGCGCTTGAGGCCGTCGGCCCGGCACGGCAAGGCCTGCGCACTGCCATCGCCACGACCCTACTGCTGACATGGGCCAATCCGCATGTCTATCTTGACACGGTCGGGCTGATCGGCGCGGTCGCGGCCACCTATGGCGAGGGGCGTTGGGCTTTTGGCGCGGGCGCGCTGTCGGCCTCCGTCCTGTTCTTCGTGGCCTTGGGCTATGGCGCGCGCGGGCTTGCCCCTGTCTTTGCCCGGCCTGCCGCGTGGCGGGCGCTGGATGCCATGGTGGGCGCGACGATGCTGGCTCTGGCGGTCAAGCTTGCGCTCGGCGCCTGAGCGTCTGGACAGTCCCTGCCGCCTGCGCCATGTCTGACGCATGATCCCCACCCCCAAAGCCACGTCCCCGGCCGCAGCCTTGGCGCCTGTCCCGCCGCAGGCCGCGCAGCCGGTCGCCGGGATCATCTGGATGATCGTCACCGGCCTGTGCTTTGTCGTCGTCACCGCCAGCGTCAAGATGGTCGGCACAGAGGTTCCGGCGGCGCAATCGGCCTTCTTGCGCTTTGCGCTTGGCGTGGTGTTCCTGATCCCGATGTGGCCTGCGGTGCGCGCGGCCACCATCGACCGCAAGACCTGGGGCCTCTTCGGCATTCGGGGTCTATGTCATTCCATCTCGGTGGTATTGTGGTTCTTCGCCATGACGCGCATCCCCATCGCGGATGTCACCGCACTGAACTACCTCAACCCGATCTACGTCATGCTGCTGGCTGTCATTCTTCTAAAAGAACGACTTGGGCCTTGGCGCATTGGGGCAGTTGGGGTGGCTTTCCTCGGCACACTGGTCATCGTGCGCCCCGGCTTCCGCGAGATCGATATCGGCCATATCGCCATGCTGGGAACCGCCGTGGCGATGGCGGCCAGCTATTTCATGGCCAAGGTGCTGAGCAGCCGCACCAAGCCCGAGGTGGTGGTCTTCATGCTCTCGGTGGTGGTGCCGATCTTGCTGCTGCCCTATGCGTGGATGGTCTGGGTGCCGATCGGCTGGCGCGAACTGGGGCTTTTGACGATCACGGCGATCTTTGCCACGGCGGGCCATTACACGATGACGCTGGCCTTCACCAAGGCGCCGCTGACCGTGACGCAGCCCGTGACCTTCTTGCAGTTGATCTGGGCCACGACCTTGGGTGTGGTGGTGTTCGGCGAAGCGGCGGATGTCTTCGTCATGCTGGGCGGCGCGATGATCATCGGTGCGATCAGCGTCGTCACCTGGCGCGAGGCGCGGCGCAAGTCGCTGATCACGCCACCGCCCGACGCACCCACGGCCTAGGTTAACCTTTTTCCTTTCGCCTGCAAATTATGCAGCCTGCCACCATCCCGCTCAGGCTGGGACCAAAGACCGTTGCCGCAACGCAGCGATCCGCACTCTGTCATACGCGATTAACCATTCCGGTCGTCAATGAACCACAGCGGAGGTTCGCATGACTTTGGAAGCCCTGATATTCGGCGGGATCGGTACTTTGGCCGAGGTCGCGGAACTCGATCGCGCGGCATGGAACGCGGCCTTTCGCGCGCATGGCGTCGATTGGAACTGGTCGCAAGACACTTATGGAGAGTTGATGCGGCCGGGCGGCGACCGCCAATTGGCGGCGCGCTATGCCGCCCATCTGGGGCAAGTGGTCGAGGCGGATCTGCTGGACCGCACCCACCAGAATCATTTCGCCACCATGCTTGCGGGCGGCGTGCCGCTGCGCCCCGGCGTGGCGCGGGTGATGAACTGGGCGGCGCGCGGTGGCGTCCGGCTGGCGCTTGTCAGCCGGTCCGAGGTCGATCCGGTGCGCGCCCTGCTTGTGGCGACGGCGCGGGCGCGCGGCGGCGTGGCCTTTGACGTGGCGATCTTGCGCGACGACGTCGCCCGCATGGCCCCTGACCCCGAAGCGATGGAGGCGGCCCTGATCGAGCTGGGTCTGGGCCCATCGCGGGCGGTGGCGGTCGTTGATACCCCCGTGGCGATGCAGGCCGCGCGGGCGGCGGGCCTTGCCGCCCTCGCCTTCCCCGGCCGCTTGGCCGAGGCCGAGCCCGAAACCTTTGCCGGCGCCCCGATCGCCCATGTCCTCAGCCCCGAGGCCTTGATCTCGGCCTGGCGCGGCGACAGCTGCGAGGCGGCGGAATGACGGGGCGCAAAGCGCTGCGGGCTTGATCTGGCTCAAGGTAGGCGCGGCATGTCAGGGCCTAGGGTCGGTGCGATCCCACGGACCCATGGAAGGAAGCCCGCATGTCCCACACTCCCCACGAACTGGCCGAGGAATTTCCGCAAGACGTCCAGAAGATCCATGCGCTCAAGACCACCGACAGCCATTTCGCCCGTCTGATGGAAGCCTATCACGACGTCAACCGCGCGGTGCACCGCTCCGAGACCGGCATCGAGCCGGTGGATGATTTCACCGAGCAAAAGATGCGCAAGGAACGCATGGCGCTGAAGGATCAGATCGCGACAATGCTCGCCAAGGTCTGAGCGGCGGTATCACGAGCAGGCGGGGCCGCGCGGCCCTGCCCCCTCAAGCGTCCCCGCCGTCTCCGTCGCCGCCGTCGCCACCATCCCCATCGCCGCCATCCCCATTCCCGTCGATGTCCTCGGCCCTGCCGTCATCGCCGTCATGCCCTTCCAGCAGCGCCTGAAAGCGCTCAAAGAACTGGTCGGCCATCCGCGTGGCGAAACTGTCCACCAGCCGCGATCCAAGCTGCGCGATCTTGCCGCCCACCTTGGCCTCGACATCGTACTGCAGGTCGGTGCCACCACCCTCGGCATCCGACAGCACGATCCTGGCCGCGCCCTTGGCAAAGCCCGCGACGCCGCCCTTGCCCTCGCCGGTGATCGTGTAGCTGGTTCCGGGCACGACATCCGACAGCGTCACCTCGCCCTTGAAGGTCGCCTTGACCGGCCCGACCTTTTGCTTGACCACCGCGCTGAACCCCTCTTCGGGCGAACCGGTCAATTCTTCGCAGCCCGGAATGCAGGCCTTGAGGACCTCGGCATCGTTGAGCGCCGCCCAGACTGTCATCCGGTCTGCCGCGATGGTGCGGGTTGCGTGCAGTTCCATGGTCGGTCTCCTCCGTGCGTGAGCGTTCAGGATTAGGGGGCGGGAGCCGCAGGCGTCAACGCCCGATCTCGTAGGGCAGCGTGCCGCGCCGGTTCGGATCGACCACCAGATGCCGCTCGAGCGGCGGCACCGCGCGCTGGTGGCACTGCGCCCGCTCGCAGATCCGGCACGAAATCCCGATGGGCTGAAACGCCCTGTCGCGGTCCAGATCCAGCCCGTCGGCATAGACCAGATCGCCCGCATGCTTGACCTCGCAGCCTAGCGAAATGGCAAAACGCCGCGTGGGCAGGCCCCAGGCCCCACCCGACTTGGACACGTCGCGCGCGATGATCACATAGCGCATCCCGTCGGGCGTCTCGGCCAGTTGGCGCAGAAACCGCGTCGGCGTCTCGAAGGCCTGATGCACGTTCCACAGCGGGCATGCGCCGCCAAAGCGGGCGAATTGCAGCCGTGTCGCAGAATGGCGTTTGGTCACCGTGCCCGCCTGATCCACGCGCGCGAAAAAGAACGGGATGCCCTTGGCCCCGGGCCGCTGCAGCGTCGACAGCCGGTGCGCCACCTGTTCGATCGAGGCGCCGAACTGGATCGACAGCCGCTCCAGATCATGCCGCGTTTCGCGCGCGGCGCCCGCAAAGCGGGAATAGGGCATCAGCACCGCGCCCGCGAAGTAATTGGCCATCCCGATCCGCGCAATCTCGCGCGAGGTGTCGGACTGGAACCGCGCCAGATCCAGCGTCGCCTCGATCAGCTGCGCCTGTCCCAAAAGCGCGTATTGGTGCAAAAGCTGGAACCGCTGCGTCTCGGGCGCGGCGCGCGGGCTGAGGGTGAGAATCCGCGTGGCCGGATCATAGGCGCGCACGCCCTGCCCTGCCTCCAAGCGCAGCGTGACGCCCATCGCGGCCAGAACGGCTTCGGTATGGGCGGCCAGATCGCCGGTCGCCTGACCCGCAAAGCGTTCGGCCGCACGGTCCACCGCGTCGATGTAATTGTCGCAATAATGGAAGAAGTCGCGCACCTCCTCCCACGGGCTGGGGGCGGAACGGCGGTCCTGCCCCAGCGCCTCGTCGAGACTGGCCAGCCGTTCATGGGTCTGCCGGTAGGCCCGGTGCAGGTCGAGAAAGGCGCGCGCCAGTGCGGGCGCGTTAGATGCTGCAAGACGCAGGTCCGCCATGCCGGGCGCACCATCGGAAAACACCGGATCGGCCAGCGCCTCGCGCATGTCCGACACCAGCCGTTCGGCGTCGCCCGCGCGCAGCTCGGTCACGTCGATGCCAAACTCCTGCGCCAGCCCCAGAACCACCGCGGTCGAGACCGGGCGGTTGTTGTTCTCCATCTGGTTGAGATAGGGCAGCGACACGCCAAGCCGCGCGGCGAAATCCTTTTGCGTCAGGCCCAGCCGCGTGCGGATCTCGCGCAGCTTGGCACCGGCGTACAGCTTCTGAGGCGGCATGGGCGCGGCTCCGTCAGATTTGCAAGCGCATCGTGCATGTTTGCAAACCGCGCTGCAAGCCTTACCCTTGAACCTGCCGCTGCCTCCGGATCGTGTAGAGGATGGCAAGAACCCCCAGAACCGATGTGACCAGCATGATCGCGATCAGCGGATAGGCCCCGCCATCGCCGGTCAGCACCGCGCCTGCCAGCGCCGACAGGGCAGCGCCGCCACCGATCATGATCGCGCCGCCAAGGCCAGAAGCCGTGCCCGCCAGATGCGGACGCACCGACAACATGCCAGAGGTCGCATTGGGCAAAACCATGCCGTTGCCAAGACCAACGAAGGTCATGAACCCGAAGAACACCAGCGCGGTCTTGAGCCCGATCAGGAAAAACAGCAGTGACAGTGTCAGCCCGACGGCCGAGATGATCGCGCCGTACAAGATCATCGCGTTGATCCCCGCGCGCACCGAATACCGCCCCGAGATCCAGTTGCCGAAAAAATATCCCAGCGCAGGCGCCCCGAAGTAGAAACCGACCGCCGAGGGCGACAGGCCGAACACCTCCGACCCGACAAAAGGCGCGCCGCCGAGATAGGCAAAGAACGCGCCCGAGGCAAAGGCCGCCGAGAGGCAGTAGCCCCAGAACCGGCGCGAGGTCAGCAGTTCGGGGTATTGCGCGAATTGCGCCGCGAAACTGCCCGAGCCTGGGCGCGCCGTCTCGCCCAGATCGCGCCATGTCAGCACCAGAACCAGAAGGCCCAGCCCGAACAGCAGCCAGAAATTCGCCTGCCAGCCGAAGCTCTCGTCCAGCACGCCGCCCAGCGCCGGGCCGATCATCGGCACGACCGCCATGCCCATGGTGACATAGCCGATCTGGCTGGCGGCCTGATCGGCCGGATACATGTCGCGCACCACTGCGCGCCCCAGCACAAGGCCCACGACGACCACCGCCTGCATCATCCGGAAGAACAAGAAGACCTCGATGTTCGGCGCAAAGAGACACCCGAGCGTGGCCACCAGAAACACCGCCACCCCCCCCAGCAGGACGGGCCGCCGCCCATAGCGATCCGAAATCGGACCGATCAGGATCTGAAGGCCGGCGTTCACCGCAAGATAGAGCGCGACCGACAGCTGCATCAGCCGGTAATCGGTCACGAAATACTCGGTCATCTGCGGCAGCGACGGAAGGAAGATGTTCATGGACAAGGCACCGAGGCCCGTCAGAACGATCAAGGTGAAAATATGGGGCGGGGTCGCGCGGTCGAGGAACCGCACCGGTTCGATTGTTGACATGCACACGGAACTAGGCCGAACCGGCGCGCGGGTCCAGAGGTGGCGGCATGCGCGGACGCAGGGGTGTCTGTGCGCTCACGTCCAGCGGTGGAATACGAAGAAGGCTCCGGCCGCGATCAGACCAAAGCCTATTAGGTGGTTCCAGGCCAGCGGCTCGCGCAGGTAGACCACGGAAAACACGCCGAAAACGGTCAGGGTGATGACCTCCTGTATGGTTTTCAACTCGGCAGCCGATCGGCAGCCGAGAAATGTCCGTGCCCGATCCGGTTGGCCGGGACCTGCAGCAGGTATTCGAAAAAGGCGATGCCCCAGCTGATGAAGATCACCGTTACCAAGGGCGCGGTCTTGAACTTGAGGTGCCCGTACCACGCGAAGGTCATGAAGATGTTGGACAAGATCAAAAGGCCGATCGTGGTGACCGGAACGGAAAACTGCGGCATGGTTCACCTGAGGGACATGGGGGCGCCACACCTGTGTAGCGCAGCCCCGATCCTCCGGCGAGAGGGAGGTCGCAGCCCCTGAGCAATTTTGCAAATATTGCACGCAATCCGCAAACTACTTTGCAAATATGCGCAATCCGACTCGCCTCCTGTCCCCTGCGGCCATAGGGTCCGCGACAATCGGCCCGGTCCTGCGCTACGCCTGTGGGAACGCCGCGCTCACGACCATTCGGAGGGGAAGCCGCATGAAGGATATCTTGCAAGAACTCGAGCACCGCCGCGACCAGGCGCGCCTTGGCGGCGGGCAGGTCCGCATCGACGCACAGCACGCCAAGGGCAAGCTGACCGCGCGCGAACGGTTGGAGCTCTTGCTCGATGAAGGTTCCTTCGAAGAATACGACATGTTCGTCACCCACCGCTGCACCGATTTCGGGATGGAGAAATCCAAGCCCCGCGGCGACGGCGTGGTGACCGGCTGGGGTACGGTCAATGGCCGCATGGTCTATGTGTTCAGTCAGGATTTCACCGTTCTGGGCGGATCGGTGTCGGAAACGCATGCCGCAAAGATTTGCAAGATCATGGACATGGCGATGCAGAACGGCGCGCCCGTGATCGGTATCAACGATTCCGGCGGCGCGCGCATTCAGGAAGGCGTCAGCAGCCTTGCCGCCTATGGCGAGGTGTTCCAGCGCAACATCGAGGCCTCGGGCGTGGTGCCGCAGATCAGTCTCATCATGGGCCCTTGCGCGGGCGGCGCGGTCTATTCGCCCGCGATGACCGACTTCATCTTCATGGTCAAAGACAGCTCCTACATGTTCGTGACCGGCCCCGACGTGGTGAAGACCGTCACCAACGAGGTCGTCACCGCCGAGGAACTGGGCGGCGCCACCACACATACCCGCAAGTCCAGCGTCGCCGACGGCGCCTTCGAGAACGACGTCGAAGCCTTGGCCGAGGTGCGCCGCCTGATCGATTTTCTGCCGCTGTCCAATCGCGAAAAGCCCCCCGTGCGGCCCTTCTACGACAGCCCCGACCGGATCGAGGAAAGCCTCGACACGCTGATCCCGGACAATCCCAACAAGCCCTACGACATGAAGGAACTGATCCTGAAGGTCGCGGACGAGGGCGATTTCTACGAGATTCAGGAAGAATTCGCCAAGAACATCATCACCGGTTTCATCCGGCTGGAGGGGCAAACGGTCGGCGTGGTGGCCAATCAGCCGATGATGCTGGCGGGGGTTCTGGACATCGACAGCGCGCGCAAGGCCGCGCGCTTCGTTCGCTTTTGTGACTGCTTCGAGATCCCTTTGCTCACTTTCGTGGATGTTCCGGGCTTTTTGCCGGGCACTGGGCAGGAATATAGCGGCGTCATCAAGCATGGCGCGAAACTGCTCTTCGCCTACGGCGAGGCAACGGTTCCGAAAGTCACCGTGATTACGCGCAAGGCCTATGGCGGGGCCTATGTGGTGATGTCCTCGAAACACCTGCGGGGCGACATCAACTACGCCTGGCCGACCTCGGAGATCGCGGTGATGGGCGCCAAGGGCGCGGTCGAGATCATCCACCGGGGCGATCTGAATGACGCGGAAAAGACGGCGGCCCACACCAAGGAATACGAGGATCGTTTCGCCAATCCCTTTGTCGCGGCCGAGCGCGGCTTCATCGACGAGGTGATCCAGCCGCGCTCCACCCGCAAACGGGTCTGCCGGGCCTTTGCGCAGCTGCGCACCAAGCGCAAGCAGATGCCGTGGAAGAAACACGACAACATTCCGCTGTAGGCTGGGCAATTTGCCCACCAATCCCTGCACGGCGGGCAGAGTGCCCACTCCACGAGGCCCCACATGACCGACCCCATCTTCCACATGATCACCGGCGGCCCGCGCCCCGTCGCCCCCTTTTCCCACGCGGTGGAGGTGGACGGCTGGGTGTTGCTAACCGGCCAGATGCCGACCGACCCCAGAGCCCCCGACGCGCTCCTGCCCGAGGGTGTGGCGGCGCAGACGGCCCGCGTGATGGAGAACCTCGAGATCGTGCTGAAAGGCGTCGGGCTGGATCTATCGCATGTCGTGCAGATGCGCGCCTATCTGACGGAATTCGAACGCGATTATGCAGCCTTCAACGAGACCTACCAGGGCTTTTTCCCGCCAGACCGCAGGCCGGCCCGCACCACCATCGGCGTGACCGCGCTGGCCGTGGGGGCGCTGGTCGAAATCGACTGCGTCGCCCACAGGCCAAAGGATGCCGCCCGGTGAGTCTGCCCACCCTTCCCCTAGCAGGTCTTCTGTCGCTGGTGCCCCTGACCTCCATGGCCGAGGCATGGCCCCTTGGCGAGTTGGCTGCCCCCTCGGGGCTGAGCCTGTCGCTGATGGAGCTGCTGTTCGAGGAAAACCCGTGGTCGGGCGAGATGCTGGTCGTGGTGCGTCTGCTCGCACCGACCATCGTCGAGGATCTCGATACCCCGCTCATGCTGCGCACCGACATGGACTGGGCCTGCCGCACATGGGGTGTTCCTGCCGCAGCGACGCTGGCCACCGCGCCCGATCTGGTGGTGATCGAGATGATGGCATCCCCGGTCGAACGCGGCGTGTCCGCACCGGAGGTGCCGCAATTTTTCGAACAATACCGGCTCGAAGGGCCGGTCTGCATCTGGGAGCTTTTCTGATGTTTCCACAACATGTTGCGGCGCGACGCTCAGGTGGATGCGGATTTGATGCAAGCCGGTCACAGAAAGACACGGCCTGTGGAAAATCCTGTGGAGAAAGCACGCCTCGCGGTATTCTCGGGAGCGGCCGTACCCATGCGGCTGTACCTCTGATCATGGCCGTTTGCGTGCATTCGGGCATGGTCCAATACGAAAGGAAAGCGAGATGTCGCGTTTCATCCAAACGCTTCTTGCCTTGGGCCTTGTGGCAGGTGTTGCAGCTTGCGGCTCTTCGGCGCCCGTGCAGGAAGAAATCATCTTCATCGAACCCGCACCGATCACGCACGATCGGGTGTCGAACAAGTATCGCTGAAGACCACCGGACCGGGCGGGCGGCAACGCCTGCCCGGACCTCCCCGTCGCCCGCGACACTGGCAGGCGCTGTGCACCGGTGGAAATTCCCACTCGGCAAAAAGGCCCTTCTCCGGCACTGTAAGGCGCGCATATGCGCCTCAAGCGGGAGAAAGCCATCATGTTTTCGCGAAAATCGATTGCCGTCTTCACCATCGCTGCTGCTGCCCTCGCCGGCTGTGCGGCCCCCAATCCACCCAGCCGCGCCGCAGCAACGCCCCTTTTCAACAAGTCCGGCGAAGCCCTCTGCCGGCCTGCGGGGCAGCAGATCAACGCCACCTACCCGGCCCGTGTCCCGATCTGCGAGGATGTCTGCGAAGGGGACTACGTGGCAGGTGCCAATGTGGCGATCTGCCCACCTGTCTACATCGATCGGCGTCAGCCCACGGATGACGGCCGGAACGACGGCGGCCAGAACGACACCCGAGGGGGCACCCAGCGTCCCTGACACCGCGAGGCTTCATCAGGCCTCCACCAGCGTGGGAATTCCGCGATGATCAAGCACCGCGGATTTCCCGGCCGTCTTCCCGGCACGGATTACCAGTTCACGATCCGCAGAGCGGCAAAGGAGGGCGCGACGAAACTGGTCGCGCGCGAACGCTACGCCGACCGCAAGCCCGCCGACCGCCGCGCCGATGCCGCCTTCATGGAGGCGCTTTGGCTGTGTTTCGGCACCGAACCCTTCGAGCGTGGCAATCTTGATGCCGGACGGCTGTCCTGGCTCTTTGGACGCGAGGTCGTACCGGCAGAGGATCCGTTTGATCCCGCAAGCTACGAGGCGCTGCTGGTCATAGACGAGCGCCGCGCCCGTGCCGCCTTTCCCGAAGCCTTCGACGGCCGCGGCATCTGGGAAGGCGCATCGGCATGATATCGCCTTTCGCCTTTGCCGGTGCGCGGTTTCGCGCGCATCGCGGACTTGGGGGCGAAATTCCCCTTCCGTCGCGGGAAATCCGTGTCATGCTGACTATGCCGGTTGATGTCCCCAGTTGCAAGACAACCGGCATCGACAAGACGTGTTACCCTTCCCCTTCGACGCGGTCGGCCAGCTTGCTGCGCCGACCGCCTTTTTCCGCCGATGGGGGTATGGGTCCGGAAAGCCCTGCTATCGCGTCGGGCGAATTGCCTGTATATATTCCGACACGAGGCACATCGACAGGAGCAGACGCAAAATGCGCGCCACCCAAAAGACTTTCATCCCCGCAACTCTCTTTGCCGCGGCCCTCGCGTTGTCGGGCTGTGTCACCTCCGATCTCGAACGCGCCGGTCTCGGCGCGGCGGCCGGTGGTGTCACCGCGGCAGCCTTCAATGGCAACATCGGCACCGGCATCCTCATTGGGGCAGCCGGGGGCGCGTTGTGCGACGACGTGGGCCTCTGCTGAGGATCACGCCCGGCGCGCCCGCGCGCTGAGAAAGACAATCACGGACCAAGGCCATCGGGGTGCAACACCCCCGGTGGCCTTTTTTGCGTCAGAACAGGGCCCAAGCCCTGCAGGGAAGGGACAGTGACCATGTTCAAGAAGCTCTTGATCGCCAACCGGGGCGAGATTGCCTGCCGTGTCATCAAGACGGCGCGCAAGATGGGGATCGCCACGGTCGCGGTCTATTCCGATGCCGACCGAAACGCGCTGCATGTCAAGATGGCCGACGAGGCGGTGCATATCGGCCCCGCGCCAGCATCCGAGAGCTACATCGTGATCGACAAGATCATGGCGGCCATCAAGGCCACGGGTGCCGAGGCCGTGCATCCGGGTTACGGCTTCTTGTCCGAGAACATGAAATTCGCGCAAGCGCTCGAGGCCGCGGGCGTGGCCTTTGTCGGCCCGCCCAGCCCCGCGATCGAGGCGATGGGCGACAAGATCACGTCGAAGAAACTGGCGGCCGAGGCCGGGGTTTCGACCGTGCCGGGCTACATGGGCCTGATCGCGGATGCCGACGAGGCGGTGAAAATCTCCAATCAGATTGGCTATCCGGTGATGATCAAGGCCAGCGCCGGCGGCGGCGGCAAGGGCATGCGCATCGCCTGGACCGACCTTGAGGCGCGCGAGGGCTTTCAGGCGTCCAAGAACGAGGCGAAATCGAGCTTCGGTGACGACCGCATCTTCATCGAGAAATTCGTCACCCAACCGCGCCACATCGAGATTCAGGTTCTGGCCGACAGCCATGGCAATTGCGTCTACCTTGGCGAACGGGAATGTTCGATCCAGCGCCGCAACCAGAAGGTGATCGAGGAGGCGCCCTCTCCTTTCCTCGATGCCGCCACGCGCAAGGCCATGGGCGAACAGGCTGTCGCGCTGTCGCAGGCCGTGGGCTACACATCGGCGGGCACAGTGGAGTTCATCGTCGACGGGGACCGGAATTTCTATTTTCTAGAGATGAACACCCGGTTGCAGGTGGAACATCCGGTGACGGAGCTGATCACCGGCGTGGACCTTGTGGAGCAGATGATCCGGGTCGCGGCGGGCGAAAAGCTGCCCTTTGCGCAAGACGACATCACGTTGACCGGCTGGGCGATGGAAAGCCGGCTTTACGCCGAAGATCCCTATCGCAACTTCCTGCCCTCGATCGGACGGCTGACGCGCTACCGCCCGCCGGTCGAGGTGCAGGCCGGGCCGCTGCACGACACCGGCAAGTGGCAGGGCGAAGCGCCCTTGGGCGACACGGCGGTCAGGAATGACACCGGCGTCTTCGAGGGTGGCGAGATCAGCATGTTCTACGACCCGATGATCGCCAAGCTCTGCACCTGGGCGCCCGACCGGGCCGGTGCGATTGCCGCAATGCGCACGGCGCTCGATGGGTTCGAGGTGGAAGGGATCGGGCACAACCTGCCCTTCTTGTCGGCCGTGATGGACCATCCGCGCTTTGCCAGCGGCAACATCACCACAGCCTTCATTGCCGAGGAATATCCCGACGGGTTCGAAGGTGCCACGCTTGCGCCGGACGCTTTGGCACGCGTTGCGGCGGCTGCGGCGGCGATGCACAGGGTGGCCGAGATCCGGCGCACGCGGGTGTCGGGGCGGATGGACAACCACGAACGCCGCGTCGGCACCGATTGGGTGGTGACGTTGCAGGGCTCGGATTTCGACGTGACCATTGCCGCCGACCCTGACGGGTCGACCGTGCGTTTTGCCGATCGACAGGCGATGCGGGTGACCTCGGACTGGACGCCGGGCGACAGCCTTGCGCGGCTGATGGTCGAGGGCGAGGCGCTGGTGCTGAAGGTTGGCAAGATCCCCGGCGGGTTCCGGCTGCGGACGCGCGGCGCGGATCTCAAGGTCCATGTGCGCAGCCCGCGTCAGGCGGCACTGGCCCGCCGCATGCCCGAAAAACAGCCGCCCGACACCTCGAAACTGCTGCTCTGCCCAATGCCGGGCCTGATCGTGCGCATCGACGTGGAGGTGGGGCAAGAAGTGCAGGAGGGTCAGACGCTGTGCACGGTCGAGGCGATGAAGATGGAAAACATCTTGCGTGCCGATCGCCGCGGGATTGTGGCCGCGATCAAATGCGGGGCGGGCGACAGCCTGGCCGTCGACGAGATCATCATGGAGTTCGAGTGACGCCGTGACCCGCCGCGCGCCGCATATCGGAAATGGACCGGGGCATCATTGCCCCGTCCGGATCTCTTCTTGGCGGAGCGCGAAATTGTCGATGCCGCGCGTGATCTCGCGCACATCGCGGGGCGACGGGCGGCGAAAGCCGATGGCGCCGTCTTTTTGTATCACCACCAGCGAGAAGCCGCGCGGGCGCAGCGCCGTGCGGATGGCCGAGCGAGCCTCCGGATCTGTGTCGACAAGGATCACCACGTCACGATCCAGAAGGGGCTGGGGCCTGTCGGCCAGCAGCTGCAATTGTTCTGCGACACGTGGATCATTCGGGGTATCGGCGAAGACGATGATCGGACGGGCGATCCACTGGAATTCCTCCAGCGTCAGCTCGCGGGCATCCCGCGGCTCCAGCGGATCGACAATTTCCATCTCGGCATCGCCCGCCTCGGCGGCGGCAACGGCCATGGACTGTGCCCAAGCCATGCCCGTCAGGGTCAACGATGCGGTAAACGCTAGCACGATGTGTCGCATTCTTCCTCCGTTCGTCTCGGATATAGGCACGCGCCGCGGAAAAGCGAAGCATTTCGGGCATGTCGTGCCACGCATTTTTTCCTTTCACGCGATCTTCACAGGTCGCGCGGCAATCTTGCAGCCGCACCCCGTGCCGGGGTCGGGATGACAAGGGCGCCATGCGTATCGTGCTTCACCTTGGTGCGCATCGCACCGCGACGACCACCTTCCAGCGCACGCTGGGTGACAATGCCGACGCGCTGCGGCGGGCGGGGATCGCCTATTGGGGGCCGCGGCGTCTGCGCGCAGGTCTGTTCGATGGATTGTACGGCGGTGCGCCAGCCCTGCCGCCGCGGCGCGAAGGGCGGGCGGCGGGCCGCGTCGCCCTGCAGGTCGAGATGGCGGCGCGCGCGGGCGCGAGCACCCTGATCGTCAGCGAAGAGAACATGCTGGGCACCATGCGGCTGATCACGCAGGCAGAACGGCTCTATCCCGATGCGGGCGGACGGGTAGCGCGCTTTGCCGATGCCTTCGCGGGCCATGATGTAACCTTGGGCCTGTCGATCCGGTGCCATGATGCGTTCTGGGCCTCGGTGCTGGGATGGCGGGTGCTGCGCGGCGGTGCCTTGCCCCATCCGGCGCTGTGCGACCGGCTGGTGACGCAGCCGCGGCGCTGGCGGCATGTGATCGCCGATCTGGCACAGGCCGTCCCGCAGGCCCGGATCGTCGTCTGGACGCATGAGGCGATGGCCGGCCGTCCCGGCGATCTGCTGGCGCATCTGACCGGGGCGTCTGTGCCGCTGAAGGGCGCGGACCGCTGGTGCAACCCCGGTGTCCGGCTGCCCGAGTTGCGCGCCTATCTGGCCGACATCGGCGCGGATCCTGCGTTGGCGCGCGGGGCGGCCGGGCGTTTCATGCCCTTTGACCCGCATCAGCGCGCCGCGATGCGCGCGCAATACGCCGAAGACATCGACTGGCTGACCGCCGGTGCCGGTGGTCTGGCGCGATATATCGACGAGGTCGGGGCACGAACCCCAGGCCCGACAGGACAAGGAAGAGGACCTACAGATGACGCAGAACACGCACGCCGCATGGCGTGATCTCGCCGCAAAGGAACTGCGCGGCCGCGATCCGGATACGCTTTCGTGGGACACGCTGGAGGGGATCCGGGTCAAGCCGCTCTATACCGCCGAGGACACCGCGGGCCTGCCGCATATGGGCAGCCTGCCGGGCTTGGCACCCTTCACCCGGGGCGTGAAGGCGACGATGTATGCCGGTAGGCCGTGGACCATCCGCCAATACGCGGGCTTTTCCACCGCCGAGGAAAGCAATGCGTTTTACCGCAAGGCGCTGGCGGCGGGGCAGCAGGGCGTTTCGGTCGCCTTCGATCTGGCGACGCACAGGGGCTATGACAGCGACCATCCGCGGGTCGAGGGCGATGTGGGCAAGGCGGGCGTGGCCATCGACAGCGTCGAGGACATGAAGATCCTGTTCGACGGCATCCCGCTGGACAAGGTGTCGGTGTCGATGACGATGAACGGCGCGGTGATCCCGATCCTCGCGAATTTCATCGTGACCGGCGAGGAACAGGGATATGCGAGGGCGGTGCTTTCTGGAACGATCCAGAACGACATCCTCAAGGAGTTCATGGTCCGCAACACCTATATCTACCCGCCCGAGCCGAGCATGCGGATCATCTCGGACATCATCGGCTACACCACCACCAACATGCCGAAATTCAACAGTATTTCCATCTCCGGCTACCACATGCAGGAGGCCGGCGCGAACCTTGTGCAAGAACTGGCCTATACGCTGGCAGACGGGCGCGAATATGTGCGCGCGGCGACCGCAGCGGGGATGGATGTGGATGATTTCGCGGGGCGGCTGAGCTTTTTCTTCGCCATCGGCATGAATTTCTTCATGGAAATCGCCAAGCTGCGCGCGGCGCGCACGCTGTGGCACCGGGTGATGACGGAGTTCGGCGCGCAAGATGAACGTTCCAAGATGCTGCGCACGCATTGCCAGACCTCGGGCGTGAGCTTGCAGGAACAAGACCCCTACAACAACGTGGTGCGCACCGCCTACGAGGCGATGAGCGCGGTTCTGGGCGGCACGCAATCGCTGCACACCAACGCGCTGGATGAGGCAATCGCGCTGCCGACCGAGTTCAGCGCCCGCATCGCGCGCAATACCCAGTTGATCTTGCAAGAGGAAACCGGGGTGACGCGCGTCGTTGATCCGCTGGCAGGCTCCTACTACGTCGAAAGCCTCACCAACGACCTGATCGAGCAGGCCTGGGCGCTGATGCATGAGGTCGAGGAGATGGGCGGCATGACCAAGGCGGTCGCCAGCGGCATGCCCAAACTGAGGATCGAGGAATCGGCGGCGCGGCGTCAGGCGATGATCGACCGGGGCGAGGATGTGATCGTCGGCGTCAACAAATACCGCAAGGACGTCGAGGACCCGATCGACATTCTCGACATCGACAACGTCAAGGTGCGCGACAGCCAGATCGCCCGGCTGGCCCGCGTCCGCGCCACCCGTGACGAGGCTGCCTGTCGAGCGGCACTGGCCGAGATGGAACGGCGCGCGAAGGAAGGTGGCAACCTGCTCGAGGCCGCGGTCGAGGCCGCGCGCCATCGGGCATCGGTGGGAGAAATCAGCATGGCGATGGAAAAGGTGTTCGGCCGCCACCGGGCAGAGGTCAGGACGTTGGCCGGTGTCTATGGCGCAGCCTATGACGGCGATGCGGGCTTTGCCGCCATCCAGGCCGATGTGGAGAGATTCGCCGAGGAAGAGGGGCGCCGCCCGCGCATGTTGGTCGTCAAGATGGGGCAAGATGGCCATGATCGGGGCGCCAAGGTGATCGCCACGGCCTTTGCCGATATCGGCTTTGATGTCGATGTGGGGCCGCTGTTCCAGACGCCCGAGGAAGCGGCGCAAGATGCCATCGACAATGATGTTCATGTCATCGGCATCAGCAGTCAGGCGGCGGGTCACAAGACGCTGGCGCCCCGTCTGATCGAGGTGCTGAAAGCGCGCGGCGCGGGCGATATCTTGGTGATCTGTGGCGGCGTGATCCCGCATCAGGATTACGAGTTCCTGACCAAGGCAGGGGTCAAGGCGATCTTTGGCCCCGGCACCAACATCCCCGATGCGGCGCGCGATATCTTGTCGCTGATCCGGGCCGCCCGCGCGGCTTGAGGCCACGGATCGGGAAACTGCAGTTTTTCGGCCGGGACAACTGCAGTTTTCCCATACGGCGGTCGCGCATTTTTCGCCCAAACCCTATCTGCGTAGCATGCCACCCCTTGTCCGGCGGCCCACCCTGCCGCATCAAGGGCAAAGAAACAGGAGAACGCATGGCCCTGCCCATCCGCCAGCAAGTCACCTACTGGGGCATCGCCACGGCTGTGTTCCTCTTCGTGCTCTGGGCTTTGGGCAACGTGATCTTGCCCTTTCTCGTCGGCGGCGCGATTGCCTATTTTCTGGATCCGGTCGCCGACCGACTGGAAAAGATGGGCCTGAGCCGGGTTCTCGCCACCGTCATCATCTTCGTGTTTTTGCTTGGCGTGGTGACCCTGTCGCTTCTGGTCATCATCCCGCTCTTGATCCAGCAGACCAATGGTCTGATCCAGTCCGCACCCGATCTGTTCAACCAGTTGCGCAACTGGCTGAGCGAACGGTTTCCCGACGTGATGGCCGAGGGATCACCTGTGCGCCAGTCGCTCGTCTCCATCGGCGAGACGATTCAGTCGCGGGGTGGCGAATTGCTGCAACAGCTGCTCAGTTCGGCTGCAGGTGTCGTGAACCTGCTGGTGTTCCTTGTCGTTGTGCCCGTCGTGGCCTTCTACATGTTGCTCGACTGGGACCGCCTGATCGCGCGCATGGACGACCTTTTGCCGCGCGATCATGCCGACACGATCCGCATGCTGGCCGGCCAGATAGACCGGACTTTGGCCAGTTTCATCCGGGGTCAGGGCACGGTCTGCCTGATCCTCGGCACCTTCTATGCTGTGGCACTGATGGTGGTGGGGCTGCAGTTCGGGCTGGTGGTGGGGCTGGTCGCAGGCCTTTTGACCTTCATCCCCTATGTCGGCGCGCTGGTGGGCGGCGGTCTGTCTGTCGGTCTGGCGCTGTTCCAGTTCTGGGGCGACTGGTGGCTGATCGTGGCAGTCGCGGCGATCTTTCAGGTCGGACAGATGGTCGAGGGCAACATCTTGACGCCCAAGTTGGTGGGGTCCTCCGTGGGCCTGCACCCGGTCTGGCTGATCTTCGCGCTCTCGGCGTTTGGCACGCTCTTCGGCTTTGCGGGGATGCTGGTGGCAGTGCCGGTGGCGGCGGCGATCGGGGTTCTGGTGCGTTTTGTGATCGATCAGTACAAGGACGGGCTGCTCTACAAAGGCCAGTCCGACCGCGAGCACGAGGGTCACGGGGACGACGCGTGAGCCCTCGTCAACTGGTGCTGGACCTGCCGTTCCGGGCGGCGATGGGGCGCGCGGATTTCTTTGTCTCCGAGGCCAATGCGGGCGCCGTCGCGGGGCTGGACGGCTGGCGCGACTGGCCGGGGGGGAAGATGCTGCTGATCGGCCCTGCAGGCGCGGGCAAGACGCATCTGGCCCATGTTTTCGCGGCGCAAGGCGGCGCGCGGATCGTTGCGGCCTCGAACCTTTCCGACACCGACCCCTCACCCCTCGCCGAGACCCCAGCTCTGGTGGTCGAGGATGCCGACCGCATCGCGGGCAACCCGGTGCAGGAAGAGGCGCTGTTCCACCTGCACAATGCCGCCGCCGATCGCGGCTGCGCGCTACTCATCACGGCCTGCGCCCCGCCGGGGCACTGGGGGCTGCGCCTGCCGGACCTGCTCAGCCGCATGTTGCAAGCCGCGCAAGTGAGCGTGAGGGCACCTGATGACGCGCTGATGGCCGCCGTTCTGGTCAAGCTGGCCGCAGACCGTCAGATGACGCTGACGCCCGCGTTGGTGGCCTATGTCCTGCCTCGCATCGCGCGGTCGCTGGCCGATGTGCAACGGTTCGTGAACGACCTCGACGCCGAGGCGTTGGCGGACAAGCAAAAGCCGGGGTTGCGCCATGTAAAGCAGGTGCTGGCCCGGCTTGGCGGGTGATCCGAACGCCCCTCGACGCCGTGCGGCCGTCGCCCCACAATGGAGGCATGCGTCACGCAACCTTCACACAATCCCACTAGGTCCGCCCCCATGAGCTTCGCCGATTTCCTCACCGCCCCCCTGCCCGAACCCGTGACCCTGCCCGAGGCGCAGATCACCGGCCCTCAACGGTTTTTCAACCGCGAGCTGTCGTGGCTGGCCTTCAACTGGCGTGTGCTGGAAGAGGCCGGCAACCCGCGCGTGCCGCTGCTGGAACGGGTGCGCTTCGTGTCGATCTCGGCGGGAAATCTCGATGAGTTCTACACCGTGCGCGTCGCGGGCCTGCGCGAGCTGGCGCAGGAGGGGAACCTGACGCCCGCAGCCGACGGGCGCACACCCGCCGAGCAGCTCAAGCTGATCAACGCCGATGCAAGACGCCTTATGCAGCACCAGCAGGCGGCGTGGAACGCGCTCAGGACCGAGATGGAGACCGAAGGGCTGACCGTCGTGACCACCTCAAAGCTGACGGTCGCGGATCGAAAGCATCTTGAAGAGGAATTTTTCGCCCGCGTCTTTCCGGTGCTGTCGCCTCTGGCCATCGACCCGGCGCACCCTTTTCCCTTCATCCCGAACGAAGGCATCGCGCTGGCGCTGCAGATGACGCGCGAGCGGGACGGACGGGTTCTCAAGGCGCTGTTGCCGATCCCGGGCCAGATCGACCGGTTTCTGCGCCTGCCCGCGCCCGAGGGGCAGATGCGGTTCCTGCCGCTCGAAGACCTGCTGCGTCTGCATATCGGGGCGCTGTTTCCGGGCTACAAGCTGACCGGATCGTGCATGTTCCGCGTGCTGCGCGACAGCGATCTGGAGGTGGAGGAAGAGGCCGAGGATCTGGTCCGCGAATTCGAGACAGCGCTGAAGCGCCGCCGTCGGGGTGAGGTCGTACGCCTGCAGATCAGTGCGGGCGCACCCGACGAGCTCAAGGCCGAGATCGTGCACCAGCTGCATGTCACCGAGACCGAGGTGGTCGAGGTCAAAGGCATGATCGGGCTGGTCCGTCTCAAGGAACTGGTGGTGGATCAGCGGCCCGATCTGCTGTGGCCCAGTTTCACGCCGCGCGTGCCCGAACGGGTGCAGGACCATGACGGCGACATGTTCGCCGCGATCCGGCAAAAGGACATGCTGCTGCATCACCCCTACGAGACCTTCGACATGGTGATCCGCTTTCTCAGCCAAGCGGCGCGCGATCCCAATGTGGTGGCGATCAAGCAGACGCTCTACCGCACCTCCTACGAATCCCCCATCGTCGATGCGCTGTGCGAGGCGGCAGAGAACGGCAAATCCGTGACCGCACTGGTGGAGTTGAAGGCCCGTTTCGACGAGGCCGCCAACATCCGCCAGTCGCGCAAGCTGGAACGCGCCGGCGCGCATGTGATCTACGGCTTCATCCACTACAAGACGCATGCCAAGATCAGCACAGTGGTGCGCCGCGAGGGCGACCGGCTGGTGACCTACACCCATTTCGGCACCGGCAATTACCACCCGATCACGGCCCGCATCTACACCGACCTGAGCCTGTTCACCTGCGATGACGCGCTGGGGCGCGATGCCACCAAGGTGTTCAACTATGTCGGCGGATATGCGGAACCCGAGGGGTTGGAAAACCTGCGGATCTCGCCGCTGTCGCTGAAATCGACGATCCTCGACGGGCTGAAGGCCGAAATCGAACATGCCAAGGCAGGTCAACCCGCGATGGTCTGGGTCAAGATGAACTCGGTCATCGACCCCGACGTGATCGACGCGCTTTATGCCGCGTCACAGGCCGGGGTGCGGATAGATCTGGTCATCCGCGGTATCTGCGGCCTGCGCCCGGGCGTGAAGGGCCTGTCGGAGAACATCCGCGTCAAATCCATCGTCGGGCGCTTTTTGGAACATTCGCGCATCGTGTGTTTCGGCAACGGCTTTGGCCTGCCGTCGAAAAAGGCGCGTGTCTACATCAGTTCGGCCGATTGGATGGGCCGCAACCTCGTCCGCCGGGTGGAAACACTCGTCGAATGCCGCAACCCCACCGTCAAGGCGCAGATCGTCAGCCAGATCATGGCGGCGAACCTTGCGGATGTGGCCCAGACTTGGGTGCTGCAACCCGATGGCAGTTTCCTGCGCCCCGACCTGAACGCCATCGACACCCCGTTTTCGTGCCACCGCTTCTTCATGGAAAACCCCTCGCTGTCGGGGCGCGGCTCTGCGGGGGCCAAGGATGTGCCGGACCTGACGCACAGTCATGACTGACCCGCGACGCCGGTGTGGTTGACGCCTGCGTGGCTCCTGTGCACAAGACCTCATGGTTAGGCAGATGCGCGCCGAAACGCCGCCGGGCGGCCCGGAACAGCACCCCGAATGGGGGCCTTTTGGCGTACCCCTTTTCGATGGCCCCGAGGCGCAAAGCCTTGCGCGCGTTGGCGTGATCGATATCGGCTCGAATTCCGTCCGGATGGTGATCTTTGACGGCGCCGCCCGCAGCCCGGCCTATTTCTTCAACGAAAAGATCCTGTGCGGGCTGGGCGAAGGCTTTTCCGAGACCGGGCGGCTGAACGCGCAGGGCAAGATCCGCGCGATGGGCGCGCTGAAACGCTTTGCCCGGTTGGCCGATGCGGCTGAGGTAGCACCCCTTCTGGCGGTGGCGACGGCGGCGGTGCGCGACGCCGAGGATGGGGCCGCGTTCCGCGAGGCGGTGCGCACGGCAACCGGCCTCGAGATCCGGGTCATCGACGGCACGGAAGAGGCGCGGCTGTCGGCGCAGGGCGTGCTTTTGGGCTGGCCCGGCGCCGAGGGGCTGATCTGCGACATCGGCGGATCCTCGATGGAACTTGCCGAGCTCAAGGGCGGAGGCAAGGTCGGGATGCGGGCAAGCTCGGACCTCGGGCCGCTCAAGCTGATGGGGATCACCGGCGGCAAGAAGGCGCTGCGCGCCCACATCAAGGCCGAGGTGGGCCGGCTGGCCAATGATTTCGCCCAACGCTCGGAGCGGCTGTTTCTGGTGGGTGGATCATGGCGGGCGATTGCGCGCATCGACATGGAACGGCGTGGCTACCCGCTCAAGGTGTTGCACGAATACCGGATGACGCCGCAAGGCATCCTCGACACGATCAAGTATATCGGCAAGACCGACATCGACGTGCTGCGCGCCTCGACAGGGACCAGCGGAGAGCGCATGCGCCTCGTGCCCCATGCCGCCGAGGTGCTAAAGGTGCTGGTGCGCAAGCTGAGGCCCCGCGAAATCGCCGTGTCGTCCTACGGCATCCGCGAGGGGCTGCTCTATGAACAGATGTCCGAGGCGCTGCGAAAGCGCGACCCCCTGATCGAAGCCGCCCGCCATTCCGAGGCGCAATCGGCCCGCATGCCGGGCTTTGGCCGCCAGCTTTACCGCTTCGTCGAACCGCTGTTCCCCCGCGCGCGCGCCGACAAGAAGCGCCTGATCCGCGCTGCCTGCCTGTTGCATGACGTGAGTTGGCGCGCGCATCCCGATTACCGCGCCGAGGTTTGTTTCGACAACGCGACCCGCGCAAACCTTGGCGGCATGACCCATGCCGAAAGGGTCTATCTGGGTCTGGCGCTGCTGCACCGCTACAAATCGAACCGGGCAGGCACCGGATTCGATCCCGCGCTGCTGGACCTGCTGCCCGAAGCACAGGTGCGCGAGGCCGAAATTTTAGGCCGCGCAATGCGCTTTGGCGCGATGTTCGCGGTCGCCAATCCCTCCGACCATGGCACGCTCGTCTACCGCTCCAAGCGCCGCGAGTTGATCTTGACGCTGCACACCGACGCCGGGCGCGACCTGTTCGGCGAGGTGGCACAGGCGCGGTTCAAGGCGCTGGCCGCCGCGATGGAGGTCGAAGCCATCGTGGTGAACGGACCGTAAGGGCATCGTAAGGTTTTCCGGACTACGCTCGACGGAAGTGTTGGCATAGCCTTTGCAACACCGCCCCCGAGACCCCCGACCCGGAGACGCTGCCATGACCATCTTGAACACCATCGCGATTTCCCTCGTGGTCCTCGTGTTTGTGATCTTCACGGTCCTGATCTTCGGCTCGGGCGGTCTCGTCGCAGCTTGAGAGCTGTTTTTTCCTCCCTGTTGGACTGGCCCCCGGTTTTCCGGGGGCCTTTTTTTGGGGTGGAGCGGGTAGGGAATGCCTGCCTGTCATGCCAACCGGCCCGGGGTTAGGGTCTGTCATCCAATGGGGGACACTGCCATGTCGCTGTTCAATTTCCTGTCCGCCGCTCTGATCGTGCTGATCCTTGCCGCCTGCGCCGTTCTGGTGACCGGGCTTCAGGCCGCGCGGGCGGATGCCACCACCGTGCCGGTGCAGACCACGTTGCAAGAGGGGCGCGGAACCCGCGCCTTGTGAGGCGTTTTCCTTTGGCGTATGCGTCGCGAAACATGTCTCGCCAAAGGGTTTCCCCATGCGCCTCAGCCGCTATTTCCTGCCCGTTCTAAAGGAAACGCCGTCCGAGGCGCAGATCGTCAGCCACAGGCTGATGCTGCGGGCGGGGATGATCAAGCAATCGGCGGCGGGCATCTATTCGTGGTTGCCGCTGGGCTACAAGGTGCTCAAGCGCATCGAGCAGATCGTGCATGAAGAACAGATCCGTGCGGGGCATATCCCGATGCTCATGCCGACGCTGCAACCGGCGGATTTGTGGAAGGAATCAGGCCGTTACGACGCTTACGGCCCCGAGATGCTGCGCATTCGCGACCGGCATGACCGCGACATGTTGTATGGCCCGACCAACGAGGAGATGATCACGGACATCTTCCGCAGCCATGTGGGCAGCTACAAGGATCTGCCGCTGACGCTCTATCACATCCAGTGGAAGTTCCGCGACGAGGTGCGGCCGCGGTTTGGCGTCATGCGGGGGCGCGAGTTCCTGATGAAGGACGGCTACAACTTTGATTTGACGAAGGAAGCCGCCCTTCACGCCTACAACCGCCATCTGGTCAGCTACCTGCGGACCTATGAGCGGATGGGGCTGCAGGCGATCCCGATGCGGGCGGACAGCGGGCCCATCGGCGGCGACGACACGCATGAATTCCTCGTGCTGGCGGAGACGGGCGAGTCGGAGGTGTTCTACGACAGCCAGATTACCGATCTGCGCTTTGGCGACCGGGCGATCGACTACGATTCGGTCGAGGAATGTCAGGCGGTGCTGGAGGAGTTTACCTCGCGCTACGCGCGCACCGACGAGACCCATGACGCCGAGGTTTTCGCGCAGATTCCCGTGGAGCGCCAAAGGGTTGCGCGGGGGATCGAGGTGGGGCAGATCTTCTATTTCGGGACCAAGTATTCCGATGCGATGGGGGCCTTGGTCGATGACGGTCAGGGCGGGCGCGTGCCGGTGCACATGGGGTCCCACGGGATCGGCGTGAGCCGGTTGGTGGGGGCGATCATCGAGGCGAGCCATGACGACAAGGGCATCATCTGGCCCGAGGGCGTGACGCCCTTCCATGTCGGCATCGTGAACCTGAAGCAGGGCGATGCGGCCTGCGACGGGGCTTGCGAGGATCTGTATAAAGCGTTCACTGCCAAGGGGTTGGAGCCGCTTTACGACGACCGCAGCGAGCGGGCCGGAGCGAAATTCGCCACCATGGACCTGATTGGCCTGCCCTGGCGCATCACGGTCGGGCCGCGCGGGCTTGGGGCGGGTGTGGTGGAGCTGACGAGCCGCCGCACGGGCGAGAGCGAGGAGCTGTCGCTTGAGGCAGCCGTGGCGCGGGTGGCGGAGATCTACGCCCCCCATATGTAGTGTTGGCCCCCGCCGCACAGGGCGTACACCGCGCGTACACATGCCGTACACCGCCCGTCACCGGCGGGGCGTTAGCGCTTTGTTGACCCTGCCACCCGAGACTGGCCCCATTCCACGAGACAGGGGGCGGGCATGGGCGCGCAGGACAGACCGCTGGGCGAGGCCCGGCGGCGGCATCACTTCTACATGGCGGACGCGCTCAGGCGGTTCGAATTCGAGATGCATTCGAAGATCTGGTTCGACAACCGGATCCCGCCCGACTGGCACGAGATCGCCACCCGGCGCGACAGCGCCAAGGTCCGGGTCACGGTGCGGCTGGATGCGGATGTGGTGAAATGGTTCCGCTCGATGGGGCCGGGGTATCAGCCCCGGATGAACGACGTGCTGTCGGCCTTCATGCACGCCAAGCTGGCAGGGCTGCTGCACGGCGACGACACGATCGAGCCGTTCCGGGACAGCTGGCAGTCGCGGATGGAGGTGCCGAAGTGGGGGGAGACGGAGAGGCGGAGGCAGAGGGGGGAGTGAGGGCTGCAAGTTCATACCCCTCTACGGCCTCGGCTACTTCATTAGAAGGCTGGCAACGCGACCTCTTTTTCCATTGACTAATTTCCTTTCTAAGCACTAATTTGGCTTAGTGCTTGATACAAGTAGGATTTTCTTATCAATGAACTGGATGACGAGGTCCCATGGCTGAGGCAAAAAAGATCTTTGAGGGGACGCCTGCCAGTGTGGTCTTTGAGGCTTCTCAGAGAGCCCTACGCGCATTAGATTTGGATATCACAGACGAGGACCACGCACGTCATCAAATCTTTGCAGAAAGAAAGAAGACGTTCTGGCAGGAGCGCGCAGAAGTCGATCTATGGGTTGCACAAATAGGTCAATCAAGCGAAGTGCGAGTTAAAAAGTTACCCCAGGCAATGTTGGACATTACAGGAAAAGAACTAGTAAACAGCATCCTTTCGAAGATCGAAGTTGAATTAGAGCAGATGAACTCTGCGGTCCAAGTTCCTCAGGAATATGCCGAATCTTATGATGGATCTAGTCAAACTTTAATAGCTGCTCCGACTGAAAGATTGCCGCCAGCTAGACCTCCCCTTCCAAGGCGCGAAAAAGCGGAAAAAAGTAAGTCAGGTGAAAAATTTGGTATTCTTCAGCTTGTCGGGCTAGTGATATTTGTGCACTTCTTTTTTGGATGGGAATGGCTAGGAAATGTAACATCAGGTGAAAGTAGTGATACGCGTGCGCAGAATTTAATTTCCACTCTGAACGGCTATGCGCAGGCATCGCCAAATAGTATTGATCCTGTCGATCTTGCGAGGCGATTGCCCAACTTAACGGATGTCCAACTCACAGGGCTAGAGGAAAGCCTCGCAGGAGAGCTAGTCACTGCTCGTGGATCAATCTATGATGTACAAGCGGTTAGCCCAAGCCTTGGCCTCGACCGGTTTGAGGTGGTTGTTTGGCAAGCTACATTCAATCCCGAACATCTTCCGGTGAGAGGTACGTGCATTGCGCGTAGTGCACAAGAAACGTCAATGTTTGAGCGATTGACCGTCGGACAAAATGTACGAATTACTGGAGAACTCGCTTCCATAGGCCGCGTCCTTGGTGTGCGTGTCCGAAATTGTATTATTGAATAAGGGTTATATTCATTCTATCGACCTGTGCGCCGTGCAACATATCATTTAGGCTAATTCCTTCGATAAGATCCATTGTATGGCGTACAATTTAATCTAAGGTTGCCATACCTGACGTTCCGAAGTGATCTCGCAAGTGAGCGTTGGCAATGCCGCCCGCCCACTCACGCCTGCAACGACCTCACCCCCAGCTCCCCTTCCCGGCTCGCCCGCATCGCCTGCGCCGCCGCGTGGCTGGCGGCCAGCGTCGTGAAATAGGGGATCTTGTCGGCCAGCGTGACCGCGCGCATGGAGCGGCTGTCCTCCACCGCCTGCGCGCCCTCGGTCGTGTTCAGCACCAATTGCACGCCGCCATCCTTGATGATGTCGACGATGCTGCGCCCGCCCTCGTAGGCCTTGTTCACGATGTCGGAGGGAATGCCGTGCTCCTTGAGGAAGCTGGCGGTGCCGCGGGTTGCCAGAAGCGAGAAGCCCAAAGACCGCAGGATTTCGGCCGCCTCGATCAGCAGCGGCCCCTTGTCCTCGTCCTTGATCGAGACAAAGACGGTGCCGGCCTCGGGCAGGACGGTGCCGGCACCCAGTTGCGCCTTGAGGAAGGCGCGGGGGAAGGTGCGGTCCCAGCCCATGACCTCACCGGTGGAGCGCATCTCGGGCCCGAGCAGCGTGTCGACGCCGGGGAAGCGGCCAAAGGGCATCACGGCCTCTTTCACCGAGAACCAGGGCGTACGGTAGGAGGCGAGCGTCATCGGGTCGTTGGGGATGATGGGCGTGGCGTCATCGACGGGCGTGTGGGGGGCGGCCATGGGGAAATCGGCCAGTTTCTCGCCCGCCATGAGGCGCGCGGCGATGGAGGCGATGGCCGAGTCGGTGGCCTTGGCGACGAAGGGCACGGTGCGCGAGGCGCGGGGGTTGACCTCGATCAGGTAGATCTCGTCGTCCTTGACGGCGAATTGCACGTTCATGAGACCCACGACGTTGAGGGCATGGGCCAGCGCCTCGGTCTGGGCGATGATGCGGGTCTGGATGTCGTCGCTGAGCGTGTGGGGGGGCAGCGAACAGGCGCTGTCGCCGGAATGGACGCCCGCCTCCTCGATATGCTGCATGATGCCTGCGACATGGACGGCGGTGCCGTCGCAGAGCGCGTCGACATCGACTTCGACAGCGCCAGACAGGTAGCGGTCGAGCAGCACGGGGCTGTCGCCCGAGACGACGACGGCCTCGCGGATGTAGCGGTCAAGCTGGGCGCTGTCGCGCACGATCTCCATCGCGCGGCCGCCAAGAACGTAGGAGGGGCGGATGACGAGCGGGTAGCCGAGTTTCTCGGCGGCGGCCTTGGCCTGCGCATCGGTGGTGGCGATGGCGTTTTCGGGCTGTTTCAGGCCGAGGCGGATCACCAGTTGCTGGAACCGCTCGCGGTCTTCGGCCAGGTCGATGGCGTCGGGCGTGGTGCCGAGGATGGGGATGCCCGCGTCATGCAGCGCATTGGCGAGTTTCAGCGGCGTCTGGCCGCCGAACTGGACGATGACGCCGTGCAGCGTGCCGCGGGACTGTTCGACGCGCATGATTTCCATGACATGCTCGAAGGTGAGCGGTTCGAAATAGAGCCGGTCCGAGGTGTCGTAGTCTGTCGACACGGTCTCGGGGTTGCAGTTGATCATGATGGTCTCGTAGCCCACATCGCTGAGCGCGTAGCAGGCGTGGACGCAGCAATAGTCGAACTCGATCCCCTGCCCGATGCGGTTGGGGCCGCCGCCCAAGATCACGACCTTCTTGCGGTCGGAGGGGCGGGCCTCGCATTCCGGCTCGCCCATGGTGGGGTGTTCGTAGGTGGAATACATGTAGGGGGTCTGCGCCTCGAATTCGGCGGCGCAGGTGTCGATGCGCTTGAACTGGGCGTGGATGCCGAGGTTGAGGCGGGCGCGGCGGATGTTGGCCTCGTCGCGCCCGGTGAGTTTCGCCAACCGCGCGTCGGTGAAGCCCATCATCTTGAGCGCTCGCAAGGCTTCCTCGGCCATGGGCAGGCCGTCGCGCTTGATGCGGGCCTCGGTATCGATGATCTCGCGGATGCGGGCGAGGAACCAGGGGTCGAATTTCGTGACATGGTGGATGGTGTCATCCGACAGGCCGTGGCGCATGGCCTGCGCGATGATGCGGATGCGGTCGGGGGTCTGACGGGCGAGCGCCTTGATGATGGAGGCCTCGTCGGGCGCGCCCGGAATGGCGATCTCGTCAAAGCCGGTCAGGCCGGTCTCAAGCGAAGCCAGCGCCTTTTGCATCGACTCGTGGAAGGTGCGGCCGATGGCCATGGCCTCGCCCACGGATTTCATCGCCGTGGTCAGCGTCGGTTCCGAGCCGGGGAATTTCTCGAAGGCGAAGCGCGGGATCTTGGTCACGACATAGTCGATGGTCGGCTCGAAACTGGCGGGCGTGACCTTGGTGATGTCGTTGTCCAACTCATCCAGCGTGTAGCCCACGGCGAGTTTCGCGGCGATTTTCGCAATCGGGAACCCAGTGGCTTTGGAGGCCAAGGCGGAGGAGCGGCTGACGCGCGGGTTCATCTCGATCACGACCATGCGGCCGTCTTCGGGGTTCACCGCCCATTGCACGTTGGACCCGCCGGTTTCCACGCCGATCTCGCGCAGCACGGCGATGGAGCCGTTGCGCATGATCTGGTATTCCTTGTCGGTCAACGTGAGGGCGGGCGCGACGGTGATCGAGTCGCCGGTGTGCACGCCCATCGGATCGACGTTTTCGATGGAGCACACGATGATGGCGTTGTCGGCCTTGTCGCGGACAACCTCCATCTCGAATTCCTTCCAGCCCAGAAGGCTTTCATCAACGAGGATTTGCGCGACAGGCGAGGCTTCCATGCCGGTGCGGCAATAGTATTCGTATTCCTCGCGGTTGTAGGCGACGCCCCCGCCCGTGCCGCCCAAGGTAAAGGCGGGGCGGATGATCGCGGGCAGGCCCACATATTCGATGGCGTCGATGGCCTGCTGGAGACCCGCCTTGATGTCGTATTTGCCGTTTGGCAGCTTGGGGGCCGTGACGATGGTTGCCTTGGGGTTTTCCAGCCCGATCCGGTCCATCGCCTCGCGGAAGAGCTTGCGGTCCTCAGCCATCTCGATGGCTTCGCGCTTGGCACCGATCATCTCGACCCCGAATTTCGCCAAAACGCCCATTTCTTCCAGCGCGAGGGACGTGTTCAGCCCGGTCTGCCCGCCCATCGTCGGCAAAAGCGCGTCGGGGCGTTCCTTTTCGATGATGCGGGCGACGACCTCGGGGGTGATCGGCTCGATATAGGTGGCATCGGCCAGACCGGGGTCGGTCATGATCGTGGCGGGGTTGGAGTTGACCAAGATGACCCGGTAGCCTTCCTCACGCAGGGCCTTGCAGGCTTGCGCGCCGGAATAGTCGAACTCGCAGGCCTGACCGATGACGATGGGCCCCGCACCGATGATCATGATCGAGCGGATGTCGGTTCTTTTCGGCATGGGGTCCCCCGGGACGGCTGGCGCAAATTGTCTGCGTTATAGACAGGGAGGGACCGGGCGCAAGGTGCGAATGGGCAAGGCGAGATGCGCCCGTAGGCGCACCCTACTCGGCCGCGCGCAGCTGGCGCTGTGCCGACGCCGGATGCAGGTAATCGCGCGTCAGCGGCACCGCATCGGCACGGTGGGCGATCTGCATCTGGAACACCGCCTGCCGGTTGTGGCGGAAGGTGTGTTCGCAGCACTTGAGATAATAGCGCCACATCCGGCAGAAGCGATCATCGTAGAGCGCGCGGGCACGGTACTCGTTGGCGGTGAAGCGGTCATGCCAGTGGCGCAGCGTTTCGGCATAGTGCAGGCGCCAGACCTCAAGATCGGTGGGGTAGAGGTTGGCGTGCTCGACGGCGGCGGCCATTTCCGACATCGACGGGCAATAGCCGCCGGGAAAGATGTATTTCGCGATCCACGGGCTGGTCGCACCGGGCGGGGCCACGCGTCCGATGGTATGGATCAGCGCGATCCCGTCAGGTTTGAGGCGGTCGCGCACCACGTCGAAATATTCGCCGTAATGGGGCGCGCCCACATGTTCGAACATGCCGATGGATACGATCCGGTCGAACTGTCCACTGACGGCGCGGTAATCCTTGAGCTCGAACCGGACGCGATCGGACAGGCCCGCGCGAGCGGCGCGCGCGGTGGCGATCTTGTGCTGTTCGGTGGACAAGGTCACGCCCAGCACGCGCACCCCGTAATCTTGCGCCAGCGTCAGCGCCATTCCGCCCCAGCCGCAGCCGATCTCGAACACCTCCATGTCGGGCGAGAGGCAGAGCTTGGCGGCGATGTGGTGCTTCTTGGCGTCTTGCGCCTGTTCCAGCGTCATGTCGGGACGGGCGAAATAGGCGCAGGAATATTGCCGGTCGGCGTCAAGGAAGAGGTCGTAGAGCGCGCCCGACAGGTCGTAGTGATGGGCGACATTGGCCCGCGCCCGGTGCGCCGGGTTGTTCTGGTCGATCCACCGCTTCGCGCGGCGCAAGCGCACACCCAGCCGCCGCCACCAGACATCGAAACGCACGATATTGCGGATGATCAGGGTGAAAAAGGCGTCCAGATCGTCATCCGCCACCTGCACCGTGCCGTCCATGTAGCCTTCGCCCAGCGCCAGTTCGGTCGACAGGACCAAGCGACGCAACAGGGCCGGGTCGGTGACGATCAGGTGCGCATCGGCCCCCTGCCCCGGCCCGTAGCGTCGCGTCGTGCCGTCGGGATATGTGAAATCAAGCGCACCGGTCACGAAAAACTGGCGCAACATGCCATCAAGAACCAAGGTCCACATCGCGGTGTCTCCCTCGCGTTGGTGGCCTGTGTGATACCTGCTGGGATGAGTATAACGCCTTTGGGCTGCCCGAAAAACCCCAAGCCCCGGAGGTCGGCGGAAACTTGATCTGTGTCAATTCAAGTTGACAGTTTTCATGATCTGTTTGGCTGACATCATGTGGGAGCGTGGCCAATGCGAATCTGTCTCATTCACCCGAATTACCATTCCGGCGGGGCCGAGATCGCAGGAAATTGGCCTCCCGCCTGGGTCGCCTATATCGCGGGGGCGCTGAAAAAGGCCGGGTATACGGATGTGCAGTTCATCGACGCGATGACCGACCACATCGGCCCGGACGAGCTGCGGGTGAAGCTGGCCGAGATGCAGCCCGACGTGGTGGGCACCACCGCGATCACGCCCTCGATCTACGTGGCGGAGGAGACGCTCCAGATCGCCAAGGAAGTCGTGCCGAAGGCGTTGCGCATCCTGGGCGGCATTCACGCAACCTTCATGTACAAGCAGGTCCTGTCCGAGGCGCCGCAGGTCGATGTGATCGTGCGGGGCGAGGGCGAGGAGATCATCGTCGAGCTGATCCGCGCCTATGACGACGGGCGCTGGCCGTCCGACCGCGACAAGATCAAGGGTCTTGCCTACCGCGACGGCGACGAGATCGTGGCCACCCCTGCGGCCGCGACCGTGAAGGATCTGGATGGCATCACGCCCGACTGGTCTTTGCTGAAATGGGACCAGTACATCTATGTGCCGCTGGGCGTGAAGGTGGCGATCCCGAACATGGCGCGCGGCTGCCCCTTCACCTGTTCGTTCTGTTCGCAGTGGAAATTCTGGCGCGACTACCGCGTGCGCGATCCCATCAAGGTGGTCGACGAGATCGAGAATTTGGTGAACGAGCATGGCGTGGGGTTCTTCATTCTTGCCGATGAGGAACCGACGATCAACCGGCGCAAGTTCATCCAGTTTTGCGAGGAATTGATCAAGCGCGACCTGCCCCGCCGTGTGCAATGGGGGATCAACACCCGCGTGACCGACATCATGCGCGACAAGGAGCTGCTGCCGCTCTATCGCCGGGCTGGGCTGGTCCATGTGTCGTTGGGGACAGAGGCCGCGGCGCAGCTGAAACTCGACCAGTTCAACAAGGAAACACGCGTCGAGGAGAACAAGGAGGCGATCCGCCTGCTGCGCGAGGCCGACATCTTCACCGAGGCGCAGTTCATCGTGGGGTTGGACAACGAGACGCCCGAGACGCTGGAAGAAACCTACCGCATGGCGTGGGATTGGCAGCCGGATCTGGCGAATTGGGCGATGTATACGCCCTGGCCCTTTACGCCGCTGTTCCAAGAGTTGGGCGACAAGGTCGAGATTTTTGACTTCTCGAAATACAATTTCGTCACGCCCATCATGAAGCCCGAGGCGATGGACCGCGACGAATTGCTGGACCGGGTGATGAACAATTACCGCCGCTTCTATTCGAAAAAGGCGCTGTTCCACTACCCTTGGCGCGGCACGGGCTATCGGCGGAAATACCTGCTGGGATGCCTCAAGGCCTTCATGAAGGCGGGGTTTGCGCGCAAGTTCTATGATTTGGGCAAGGTCGATTACTGGGGGCCGCAGTCCAAGGGGAAACTTAACTTCAACTTCGATCGGACGCGGACGATTGCGCCCGCGCAGATGGAGGATTGGCAGTCCAAGCAGGACATCGCGGCGCAGAAGCGGGCGGCGAAACTCTCCAGAACCGGCGATTTCGTGTTGCCGAACGGGGCGCAGGTGAAAGCCGATGCAGGGGCTGTGAAGGCCTGCGGCGGCGGCACCCAGCAGATGCGGGAGGAGGCGGGCAACATCCCCGCCGAATGATCCCATGGGTGAGGCAGCGGCACGGATCGGGCCCAATGCCATCCTCCAGTTCGTGCCGGTGCTGGAGGCGGCGCGCGGGCCTGAGGAAACCGCCCATCTGCTGGCGATGGCAGGGATCATCACGCTGCCCGATCCGGCAAAGGGCCTGATCGAGGAGGGACCGGCGGCGCGCTTGCACAGGGCGGTGCGCCAAGCGCTGCCGCATGATGCCGCGCGGCTGGCGCGCGCGGCGGGTCTTGGCACGGGCGACTATATCCTCGCCCACCGCATCCCGCGACCGGCGCAGGCCGTGCTGAAGCGCCTGCCCGCAAGGCTATCCGTGCCGATCCTGTCCAAGGCTATCGCCAAACACGCCTGGACCTTTTGCGGATCGGGGGCGTTTCGGCTGGTCGCCAACTGGCCGCCGGTGTTCGAGATCGCGGACAACCCGGTGGTGCGGGGCGAGGTCTCCGACGTGCCGCTGTGTCATTGGCACGCGGCGGTCTTCGAGCGGTTGTTCACCGCGATCTGCGGCCCGCGCTGGCGGGCGGTGGAGACGCAATGCTGCGCGCAAGGGTCGATAGCTTGCCGCTTCGAGTTGCACCGCCTGCCTTGAGGCGGCGGCAAAAGGGCGTTTTCCGCCTGCCGCTCAATTCTCGATGCGTTCGGGCGTCTGGAACACCCGGTCGCGCCCGGTGGCATCGGTGATCGTCACGGTGGCCACCGGCCGGATGATCCGGTCGCCGAGGATTTCTTGCAAGACGAACCGGATCGGATTCGTGCCCGGGTCGATCTCGACCACATAGGGATAGGTCGCGGCGCAGCCGGTCAGAGTGCCGGACCATCCGGCCTCAAACCCTGAGGCGGGCGCCGGGCCACGGCAGGTGGAGCCGTCGCTCATCCGCACCGACAGAAGATCGGCGTCAAGCGTCACACGCTCGGGCGAGGCGGGACCGACGGCGCAGGCGGCCAGGGCGGTGACAATGGAGAGGGCGGCAAGGGCGCGGCGCATGGGCGGGCCTTTCGGGTCAGGGGTCAGAGCGGCCAGATCAGTGGGATCGTCAGGCAGACGACCACGCCGAGGCTGAGGTTGAGGGGAATACCGATCCGCATGAAATCGGTAAAGCGGTAGCCGCCCGGGCCATAGACCAGCATGTTGGTCTGGTAACCGATGGGCGTGGCGAAACAGGCCGAGGCCGCGATCATCACCGCCACGACCAGCGGACGCGGATCGACGCCGGTGGCCTGCGCCAAGGCGATGGCGATGGGGGCCATGATGACGGCGATGGCGTTGTTGGACACCAGTTCGGTCAGGATGGTGGTGATGTAATAGACCGCCCAGACCAGCACCCACGGCGGCATCTGCGACAGATAGGGGGCGACCGGATCGACGATCAGGGTGATCGCACCGGTGTGATCGAGCGCCGCGCCCACTGCCAGCATGGCGAAAATGAGCGCCAAGAGCCGCCCGTCGACAAAGGAAAACCCCTCATCGGCATCGATGCATCCGGTCAGCAGCACGACGGCGACCGCGATCACGGCCAGCACGAGGATGGGGGCGACGTCCAGCGCGGCCAGCGCCACGATCCCTACCATCGCGCCGATGGCGATCGGGGCCTTGGAGCGCCTGTAGGCGCGTTCCGAGGGCTGGCTGACATCGCCCAGATCCATGTCGGCGGCCAGCCGCTGGATGTCGGCGGGATCGCCTTCCAGCAGCAGCGTGTCGCCCACCCGGATCGACAGGTTGTCGAGCTGGGTGCCGATGTTCTGGTTTCTGCGGTGCACGGCCAGCGGGTAGACCCCGTAGCGGCGGCGCAGGCGCAGATCGCCCAAGGTGCGGCCCACAAGGCGCGCGCCGGGTGTGATCAGCACCTCGACGGTGGTGGTGCGAACAGATGACAGCTTGTCGACGGTCTTGAGGTCTTTCGACGCCTGCAAGCCCAGAACCTCGGACATGTCGGTGCGCAAAATGACACGGTCGCCCGCCTGCAGCAGCACGCCAGACATGTCGCGGCGCAGCGAGGCGTCGCCGCGCAGCACGTCGATCAGCCGCACGCCGTCGCGGCGGAACTGGTCGACCTCGTTGACGTTCTGTCCGATCAGGGCGCTCTCCTCGGGGATGGCCAGTTCGGTAAAGAACTTGGCCTTGGCCCGCCCCGCCCCCAGCAGCGCGGCCATGGAGCTGCGGTCGGGCAAAAGATGGCGCCCGATGAGCGTCAGGTAGAGCATCCCCCAACCGACGACGACAAGGCCGATGGGCGTAATCTCGAAAATGGTAAAGGGCTCCAGCCCCTGCGCGCGGGCGACACCGTCGACCAGCAGGTTGGTGGAGGTGCCGATCAGGGTCAGCGTGCCGCCCATGATCGCGGCATAGCTGAGCGGGATCAATAGCTTGGAGGTCGAGGTGCCGAGAATGCGCGAGATCGACACGAAGACCGGGATCATGATGACCACGATGGGCGTGTTGTTCATGAAGGCCGAGGCAATAGCGACGACGCCCAGCAGGGTCGTGACCGCCAGCGTGGGGTTCGAAACCGCCTTGGCCTCCGCGAATTTGGTCAGCCGGTCGAGGCTGCCGGTCCGCACCAGCGCGCCCATGACGATGAACAGCGCGGCGATGGTCCAGGGCGCGGGGTTGGCCAGCACCTCGGTCGCGCGCCCGGCGGGCAAAAGGCCAAGAACAAGCAGCGCCGCAACGCCGCCGATGGCCACCACCTCGGTCGGCCAGCGTTCGCGCAGGAACAGCACGAACATGACGACCAAGATGGCGAGCGTCAGCAGGCCCGCGCCTGTTTCCGGGATGGGCAGGTCGATCATGTCAGTCCCTTGGCGCGGGAGGGCGCGGCGATGGTCAAGTGTAGCGATGGAACACGGCGGGGCAAGCGGGCTTGCGGATCAATCCCGCGCCGCACGCGGCCTGACGAGGGCGAAACCGCAAAGGATCAGCGCAAGGCCCAGCCAGACCGGGGCGGGGTAGCGCTCGGACAGCAGCAGCAGGGACCAGATCACGCCAAATCCCGTGATGAAAGGGTTGGTCAGGGCGGCAAAGACTGCGCCCGCCTGACCGATCAGCCACAACAGGCCCGCGTAGCCGACAAGATGCAGCGTGGTGGCCCCCAGCATGGCCAGATCGGCCGGCGCTGTCCCCGGCAGGCGCAATTGTCCGGTGGCACCCGCAAGGATCAGCGCCACCGGCAGCGCCAGCAGGGCCGAGCCCAGAACCAGTTGCATCGGGTCGAGGCCACCGCGACGGAGGCGGTCGAGCAGGTTGCCGTTGAGCGCAAAGCACAGCGGTGCGCCCAATGCGATCAACAGCGCCAGAAGCGACAGCGGCGCAGAGCCAAGGCCTGCGGCCAGCGCGATGGCCGCCACGCCGAGGCCGCCCAGCGCCACGCCCGCCAGCCGCCCCGGAGTCGCGCGGTCCAGCCCCATGGCGACGGCAAGCGCAAGGCTGAGCATGGGGGTGATGGACAAGACAATGGCCATGACGCCCGCGGGCAGATCCTGCACCGCGCGGTAGATCGCGGCTTGCGGCAGGAGCGTGCCGAGGATGGCCACGATGGCGCAAACGCCCCAGGCCCGCCTGCCGCGCGGCAAGCCCCTGCCCCGCAGGCTTGTGGCGATGGCGCCGCCCGCGATCATCACCAGCGCCTGCCAGACAAGGATTCCCATCGGCTGCCAGCCGCCGGTGACCGCGATCTTGGCCAGCGGCTGCCCCAATCCCCACAGTGCGCCGATGGCCAAGGGGGCCAGCATCAGCGCGCGCGATCCGGTCATTGGGCCGCCACCGCCTCGGTCGGTTTGCGCGGTTGCACGAGGACGAGGCCCGCCATCATCAAAAGCGCGGCCGCCCAGACCCAGGGCGAATAGGTCTCGCCCAGGATCAGCTTGGCCCAGAGGATGCCGAACCCCGTGACAAGATAGGAGACTTGGGCGGCAAAAACGGATCCGGCGCGGGTGACCAGCCAGACATAGGCGGTATAGGCCAGCGCATGGGTGATGGATGAGGCGACGATGGCCAGATCGGGCAGGCCCCATGGCGGCAAGGGCGAGATGAATTGCCCCGTCATCAGAGCGAGGGGTCCGGCAAAGACCATACCGACCAGCGATGCGCCCAGAAGCACCTGCAGCGCATCGAGGCCGCCTGTGCCGTAACGGGCGACGAAATTGCCTTCGACCGCGTAGAACAAGGGCGCGATCAGGGCCAGCGGCAGCCACCAGACCATCGCGCGGTCGGGCAGGCTGCTTTGCGGCGCGGCGATCAGGAGGATGGCGCAGAGCCCCAGCACCAGACCCGTCAGGCGGGCGGCGGAAAACCGGTCCATCCCCCAGGCCAGCGCGATGGGAAAGGCCAGCATCGGGATCAGCGACAGCACGATCGACAAGATGCCCGATGGCAGGTGGATCGCGGCGGTGTAGCTGGCCGAATTGGGCAGAAGCGTGCCGATCAGCGCGATGATGGTGTAGAAGGCGAGGTGGTGCGATGCTGTGGGCAGGCGGCCCCCGCGTGCAAGGTTGATCGCGCCCAAGAGCGCCGCGCCGATGGCGAATTGCCAGAAGATGATGCCGAAATGGCGGTAGCCTTCGGAGACTGCGATCTTGGCGAAGGGCTGGCCCAGCCCCCAAGCCGCGCCGCACAGCACGAGGATGGCGACATAACCGGCCCAGTCCCGGTTGCGCTCAAGCCACATCCGGCGGGCCCTCGGGCGCCAGCCGCCCGCCCAGCCGCACCGCGCGCACAAGGGTCGCGGCGCCGGTCTTGTCATCGGTTTCCACATAGGTGCCCGAGAGCGTCGCTGGCCCCTCGGCGGGGCTGAAACGCTCCTTGGGCATGCCGGTGATGAAGCGGCGCATCGGTTCGGATTTCTCCATGCCGATGACGGAATTGTAGTCGCCGCACATGCCCGCATCGGTCTGGTAAGCGGTGCCGCCGGGCAGGATCATCGCATCGGCGGTGGGCACATGGGTATGGGTGCCGACCACGAGGCTGGCGCGGCCGTCGCAGAAATGGCCGGTTGCCATCTTTTCCGATGTCGCCTCGGCATGAATATCGACCAGCGCGGCCTGCACGGCGCCGCCGCGCGGAAACTTGCGCAAAACGCCGTCGAGTGCCGAAAACGGATCGTCGAAGGGCCGCTTCATGAAGACCTGACCCAAGGCTTGCGCCACCAGAACCTGCCGCCCCTTGGTGGCCTTGAACACGCGCGCGCCCGCACCCGGCGCATCCTTCGCAAAATTGAGCGGGCGCAAGATGCGCGGCTCCTCGGTGATGAATTGCAGCATCTCGCGCTGGTCGAAGGCGTGATCGCCCAGCGTGATGCAATCGGCGCCCGCGTCGAGCACAGCGCGCGCATGGGCCGCCGACAGGCCCGCGCCGGCGGTCGCGTTCTCGGCGTTGACCACGACGAAATCGAGCTGCCAGCGGGCCCGCAGGCCCGGCAGGGTGTCACTGATCGCCGCGCGCCCGGCGCGGCCCATCACATCGCCAAGAAATAAAATACGCATGGAGTGGGCTTAGGTCGCGTGGTGGGCTTGGGCAAGGCGGAAAAGGGCCGCGCGTCAGGGCGCGACAATGCCGTCCTCGGTCACGATGCCGTCGAGCGCCACATCGGTCGGTCCAGCCGCGACATCGGGCAGCGCCTGCGCGGCAAAGGCGAAGCCCAGCGCGCGCACCGGCCCTTTCGCTTTCAGCCGCGCCAGCGTGCGGTCGTAGAACCCGCCGCCATAGCCCAGCCGGTTGCAGGTCGCATCAAAGGCGAGCATGGGCACGATCAACGTCTCGGGGGTGAGCCAGTCGCCGCTTGCGGGGATGCGCGCGCCGAAAGGGCCATCGACCAGAGGGGCCTCGGGCGTCCATTCCCGAAACTCGAGCGGCAGCGCCTTGCCCGCGATCACCGGCACGCAGATGCGGGCGCCTTGGCGATGCAGGGCCGTCATGGCGGGGATCGGGTCGATCTCGCTGCGCATGGGCATGTAGCCCGCGACGGTCAGGCCATGGGCCGGGCCGATCCGGGCCAGCAGATGGGCGGTGGCGCGCAGGATGACATCCGTGTCGGCGCGGCTGTCAAAGGCCCGTTGGCGGGCGGCAAGGGCGGTCTGGCGCAGGCTGGTCTTGACGTCGGTCATGGGACATATCCAAAACCGGATCGGCGCAAGAGGCAAGACAAGGCGAAACGGCATGCTGACACTCGATCATATCGCAATCGCCAGCGCGCGGCTGCAGGACGGCGCGGCGGCGGTGGAGGCCGCGTTGGGCCTGCCCTTGCAGGGCGGCGGGCAGCATGCGGCGATGGGCACGCACAACCGGCTGATGGGGCTGGGCGCGGAGTATCTTGAGGTCATCGCCATCGACCCCGAGGGCCGCGCGCCGAGCCAGCCGCGCTGGTTCGACCTCGACCGGTTCCGGGGTGCGGCGCGCGCGACGACATGGATCTGCCGCTGCGACGATCTGGAGGGGGCCTTGGCGGCTTCGCCCCCCGGCGCGGGTGTGGCGTGGTCGCTGTCGCGCGGCGATCTGAGCTGGCGCATGGCGGTGCCGGTGGATGGCATCTTGCCCTTTGACGGTTTGTTCCCCGCGTTGATCCAGTGGGAGGGGGCGGCGCACCCTGCCCCGCGCCTGTCGGATGTGGGCGCGCGGCTGGTGGGGCTGCGCCTGTTCTCGCCGCAGGCGGACGCGTTGCGCGCGACACTGGCCCCGCTGATCGCGGATGCGCGGGTCACGGTCGTGGCCGCCGACGCGCCGCGGATGGAGGCGGTGATCGCCACGCCGACAGGCGAGGTGGTGCTGTGATCCGCCGTGGGCGACCCGAGGACGCGGACGCCATCGCGGAGATCTGGAACGCGGTGATCCGCGACACGACACACACCTTTGGCACGGTCGAGAAGACCCCGGGGGAGCTCGCCGCACAGATCGGGGCGCAACCGTGGTTCGTCGCCGATACCGCGGGCGCGGTGCTGGGCTTCGTCACATGGGCGCAGTTCCGGGGCGGGACCGGCTATGTGCACACGGTCGAACATTCCGTGCATGTCGCCGAAGCGGGCCGCGGGCGCGGGATCGGGCGCGCCTTGATGGCGCAGGCCGAGGTGGCGGCGCGGGCGGGCGGCATCCACGCGATGATCGCGGGCGTGGCGGGGGAAAACACGGGCGGGGCGGCGTTTCACGCAGCGCTCGGCTTTCGCGAGGTCGGGCGGCTGCCGCAGGTCGGTTGGAAGTTCGGGCGCTGGCATGACCTTGTGCTGATGCAGAAACTGCTGTGATGCGGCACCCTTTCCCCTGACATTTGCAGGCAATTCACGCTACAAAACGCCATGTCGCTCTGGACCCGCATCACCGAGGCGCTGGCCGCCCTTGCCAAAGGGGAGGGTCTGTCGGCCGTCTTCGACAAGCTGCGCAGCGCACCCGAACGCAGCGTGGCCTTCACCATCGCGGTGATCGCGCTGTCGGCCAAGATGGCCAAGGCCGATGGTCTGGTGACCCGCGACGAGGTCACGGCCTTTCGGCAGGTGTTCCATATCCCGCCCGAGGATGAGCGGGCGGCGGCGCGTGTCTTCAACCTCGCGCGCGAGGATGTGGCGGGGTTCGAGACCTATGCCGCGCGCATCGCGTCCATGTTCCGTGCCGAGGGGCGGCCTTGCGGGGTGGACAGCGTGCTGTGCGACCTGATGGAGGGGCTGTTTCACATCGCCACCGCTGATGGCGATTACCACCCGGCCGAAGATGCGTTCCTGACGCGCGTGGCCGAGATTTTCGGTATGGAAGAGCTGCAATTCCGCCGGTTGCGCGCGTGCTATGTGCCCGAAGCCGCGCCGGACCCCTACGCGGTGCTGGGCGTCGACCCCGAGGCAAGTATCGAGGATATCCGCAGCGCGTGGCGGGCCGAGGTGCGGTTGACCCATCCCGACACGATGATCGCGCGCGGCGTGCCCGAGGAGGCGGTGAAACTGGCCGAGCGCCGCCTGATCGCGGTCAATCGGGCTTGGGAAGAGATCTCGACCCGGTCCTCGGAACGGTCGGCGGAGCGGGTATGATGGGCCGGGCCTGATGGACGCAGCGTGATGGATCGTCGGCGGCTGCGCATCGCCACCTACAACGTGGAGTGGTTCCACGCGCTGTTCGATGATGACGGTCACCTCCTTGACACCAACGCCTGGTCGGGGCGGCATGACGTGACCCGCGCGCAGCAGATCGCCGGGCTGACGCGCGTGTTCCGGGCGATGGATGCCGATGCGGTGCTGGTGGTCGAGGCCCCCGACATCTCGCGCCGCCGCAACGGGGCCGTAGCGCTGGAAAACTTCGCGCGCGCCGCGGGGGTGAGGGCGCGCGAGGTCTGTTTCGGTTTCGCCAATGACACGCAGCAAGAGATCATGCTGCTCTACGATCCCGATGTGGTGCGCGCGACCCATGCGCCCTCGGATTTCGGCGCGCCGCGGTTTGACGGAGAATTCCGGATCGATCTGGACGTGGACGCGACCGAGGATCTGGTGATCTTTTCCAAGCCGCCGCTGGAGATGCGGCTGGATACGCCGCTGGGCAGGATACGGATGATCGGCGTGCATGTGAAATCCAAGGCGCCCCATGGCGCGCGCGACGCCGATCACGCGATGAAGATCTCCATCGCCAACCGGCGCAAGCAGCTGGCGCAATGCATCTGGCTGCGCCGCCGGGTCGAGGCGCATCTGGCCCAGCGCGAGCCGCTCATCTTGCTGGGCGATCTGAACGACGGCCCGGGTCTGGACGTGTTCGAGGATCTGTTCGGGCGCTCGGGCGTCGAGATCGTGATGGGCTGGGGCGAGGACGAAGCCGGGCTGATGTACGACCCCCATGCCGCCCGCGCGCTGGAGCGACGGATCGTCGCCGCGCCCACCACCGCGCGCTTCTACATCGCCTCCGAAGGGCGCTATCTGTCGGCGCTCCTGGATTACATCATGGTCTCGCCCGACCTGCGGCCGATGGCGCGGCGCTGGCGCGTCTGGCACCCGTTCGAGGACCCTGCCTGCTGGGAGGATGAGGGCCTGCGCGACGCGCTGCTGATGGCGTCGGATCATTTCCCGGTCACGCTCGACCTTGAGGCCGAGGGGTGAAAGGCGCGCCGGGGATGATTATCTGGATGCCGCAGCAATGGAGGAAGCGAGCATGCGACATGTCCTTTTTCTGACCGCAGCCCTGAGCTTGTCGACACCCGCCGTGGCGCAAGATGACAGCGGGGGATTGCGCGACGGCCTCGGTCTTTTGGGCGAAGGCAGCCGGATGATCCTTGAAGGGCTGCTGAACGAGATGCGCCCGATGCTGGAGGAGGTGCAGCCCTTCTTGGAGGAGGAGGTGGTGCCGATGCTGGAGCGGATGGGCGAGATCGTCGATGACCTGTCCCATTACGAGTTGCCCGAGCGGCTGCCCAATGGCGACATCTTGATCCGCCGCAGCCCCGAGGCGCCGCCTTTCGGTCGCGAGCCACTGCCCGAGGTGGGTGAGGGCGGCGAGGTCGAGCTGTAGGGGGGCGCTGCCCCCCGGCCCTGCGGGCCTTCCCCCCGGCATATTTTCGAAAAGATGAAGGGGCGAGCCTGCGCTTTTGGTTGAGAGTGGGGGGCGGAGGGGTCATATCTGCGGCGACATGTTTTTCCCGAGAGGTTCCCCATGCATCTGTCCCTGATCTCAGCGCCCCTGCCCCGTGACGCCGCACGCGACGCCGGGGGCGGGCCATTTGGGGACTTGCCGGACTGGGACCTGACGGATCTTTACCCAAGCCCCGATGCGGCCGAGCTGACGCGCGATCTGGCGTGGCTGGAGGGGGAATGCGCCGGTTTCGCCGCCGACTACGAGGGCAAGCTGGCTGGGCTCGATGCGGCGGGCATGCGGGACTGCATCACGCGCTACGAGAAGATCGACGTGGTGGCGGGGCGGATCATGTCCTACGCGGGCCTGCGCTATTACCAGCATACGACCGACGCGGGCCGCGCCAAGTTCATGTCGGACATGCAAGACAAGATCACGACATATACCACGGCGCTGGTGTTTTTCAGCCTCGAGTTCAACCGCATTCCCGATGATCGGTACGACGCGGTCTTTGGCGGTGACGCGGGCCTTGCGCGCTACAAGCCGGTCTTTGACCGGATGCGGGCGATGAAGCCCTACCAGCTGTCCGATGAGCTTGAGAAATTCCTGCACGATCAATCGGTCGTGGGGGCGAGCGCGTGGAACAAGCTTTTCGACGAGACGATCGCGGGGATGAGTTTCGAGGTCGACGGCGACCGGCTGGGCATCGAGGCGACGCTGAACCTGATGACGGACCATGACCGCGCGCGCCGCGAGGCGGGGGCGCGCGCGCTGGCCGAGGCGTTCGGGGAAAAGCTGCCGCTCTTTGCCCGGGTGCACAATACGCTGGCCAAGGAAAAGGAGATCTCCGACCGCTGGCGCAAGCTGCCCAGCCCGCAGATGGGCCGCCACCTGTCGAACCATGTGGAGCCCGAGGTGGTCGAGGCGCTCAGGAACGCCGTGGTGGCAGCCTACCCGCGCCTGTCGCATCGCTATTATGCGCTGAAGGCCAAATGGCTGGGGCTGGAGCGGATGCAGGTCTGGGACCGCAACGCGCCCCTGCCGATGGAGGAAAACCGCGTCTTTGGCTGGGAGGAGGCCCGCGCGCTGGTGAGCGAGGCCTATGCGGGCTTTGATCCGCGCATGGCGGAACTGGCCGAGCCGTTCTTTACCCAAGGCTGGATCGACGCAGGTGTGAAGGAAGGCAAGGCGCCGGGCGCCTTTGCGCATCCGACGGTGGCCGAGGTGCATCCTTACGTGATGCTCAATTATCTGGGCAAGCCGCGCGATGTGATGACGCTGGCCCATGAGTTGGGCCATGGCGTCCACCAGCGGCTGGCGGCGGGACAAGGCGAGTTGCTGTCCTCGACGCCGCTGACCCTCGCCGAGACGGCATCGGTCTTTGGCGAGATGCTGACCTTCCGCAAGATGCTGGCCGAGGCGAAGGATGACGCCGCGCGCAAGGTGCTGCTGGCGGGCAAGGTCGAGGACATGATCAACACGGTCGTGCGCCAGATCGCGTTCTACGATTTCGAGTGCAAGCTGCACGCCGCCCGCCGCGAGGGCGAATTGACGCCCGAGGATATCAATCTGTTGTGGATGAGCGTGCAGGCCCAAAGCCTCGGGCCGGTGTTCGATTTCATGGAGGGCTACGAGACCTTCTGGGCCTATATCCCGCATTTCGTCCACTCGCCCTTCTACGTCTATGCCTATGCCTTTGGCGACGGGCTCGTGAACGCGCTGTACGCGGTCTATGCGGAAGGCACGCCGGGGTTCGAGGAAAAGTATTTCGAGATGCTCAAGGCGGGCGGGTCCAAGCACCACAAGGAATTGCTGGCGCCCTTCGGGCTGGATGCCAGCGATCCGGCGTTCTGGGACAAGGGGTTGAGCATGATCGAGGGGCTGATCGACGAGCTGGAGGCGATGGAGGGGTGAGGCGTCGGGCGGGCGTTTCCGCCCGCCAAGGCCCGTCCGGTAGGATGCGCGTATCAGGTGGGCAGCATTGCCCACCCTGCAGGCTTCATTCCGCCTCGTTGGCAGGTTTTGCCTGCAGCAGGCCGTAATTGGCCTCGCCCAGACGGTCGAAAAGGTCGATCTGGGTTTCGAGGAAGTCGATGTGACCTTCCTCATCCGCGATCAGGGCCTCGAACAGGGCCTTGGTCACGTAATCCTTGACGCTTTCGCAATGGTCGCGCGCCTCGATGTAGAGGGTGCGGGCCTCATGCTCGGCGGCAAGATCCGCCTCCAGCGTTTCGCGCAAGCTCTGGCCAATGCGCAGCGGGTCGAGTTTTTGCAGGTTGGGATGACCGCCCAGGAAGATGATCCGCGCGATCAGCCGGTCGGCGTGGTGCATTTCCTCGACGCTTTCCTCGCGCGATTTGGCGGCGATGCGGCCATAGCCCCAATCCTCCTGCAGGCGGTAGTGCAGCCAATACTGGCTCACGGCCGTCAACTCGCTGCGCAGCGCGGCGTTAAGAAATTCGATGACCTTGGCGTCGCCTTTCATGGCACGGCTCTCCTGTCTGTCTGGCCGGGGGCGTCAGGCCCCGTGCGGCTGGTGGTGGGTCAAGTAATTTGGATCATTGGGGGAATTGAACGAAGGCCGTCAGACCCGCGCGCGGCGTCTGAGCCCGCGCAACGCGGCGGGCACGCCAAGGCCGGGCGAGGCCTGCATTGTGGAGAGGAACAGAGGCAGGCAGCCGCCGCAATCCGCCTTGCGGCCCAGCGCGCGGTAGAGCTTGCCGGGGGTTATGATCGTGTCGGGGTCGGCGGCGCGCATCCAGTCGATGGCGCTGTGGATGTCGGCGTCGCTGATGCCGGTGCAGTGACAGACGATCATCGGCGGCGGCCCCCTGTGGCGGGGGTCGCCTGCCGATCGATCAGCCGTTCCAGCAGGGCCGTGACCGAGGGGCAGCATCCACCGCCGAATTCCGAGAGCAGATCGGCGGCCATGGCGACCGGCGCGATGTCGGGCAACAAGGGCGGAGGGCGCGTGTGCATGGGTCACCTTCGGGTCACAATACCCAAAACCTGACTAATTCACTCGGACATGTCAATCCTTACAAAAAGCATCGCCTATTTGTCGCAACCGGCGCTTAAAGCTTGTTGTGCGATCCATCGCAGAGCGGCTGGCGCGCGCTGGCCTTGCAGCCGCAAAAGAAGGCGGTGCCGTCTTTCTCGGCGGTCCATTTCTGCGGCTGAAAGGGCGTGTCCTTGTGCGAACCGTCGCAAAAGGGCTGGTTCTGCGACCGTCCGCAGGCGCACCAGAAATAGTTCTTGCCTGCCGTCACCTCGACGGGAAACGGGGCTTTCTGGGCGATGATCGGGGTTTCGTCTGACATCTGGCGGGCTTCCTTGGCTGGACGTATCCCAGCCAAGGTGGCGCGCCCGGCCCCCGCGTCAATCCAGATCGGTCCAGGGCCAGGGTTTCACGTCAGAGGCGGCGGATTGATAGCGCGCGGCCTTGGCCATCCAGATGCCCAGATCGGTGCCGAAATCGGCCAGCCGCTGGTTGCGCTCGCCGGTGTTGACCAGCATCACGATGAACTGCACCACCGTCAGCAGGGTCAGCACGGTCTGGCTCAGGCTCAGCATGATGGCGATGATCACCATATAGAGCAGGCGCATCCCCATGCCGTCCCGGGGCGCTTCGGGCTGGTCGCCGTTCAGCCGGCCTTTGATCCGTGCGTCGTCGTTGCGGTCCATCATCCCATCCCCAGAAGGTCGAACATCGCGTCCATCGCGGCTTGCGTGCCGCGCGCGGCCTCAAGAGGATAGGGGAAATCGACGCGATCGAGAAGGGTGGCCGCCACCGCCTCGACCTGGGCCGCGTATTGCCGCGCCTCGGGGAAGGCGAAAACCTCGGTGGGGCGGCCGTCGCACGACAAGATCAGGTCGGCCTGCGCATATTGGCCGGCGTTGAAAGGGGCCGCGACCGTCAGGCGGCCCGCGTCGCCCTCGAAGATCATCGACTGGTAGCGCGTCGTGCGCATCGAGACGTGGAAGTTGAACCGAACCGCGCCTGACCGCGACTGAACCCAGGCAGAGGTGTCGATGCCGTTTTCGATCACCGCATCGGCCCAGACCGGCACAGGTTCCAGCCCCGTGGCAAAGCGGAAGGCGCCGATGGGATATACCCCGATGTCGCGAAGCGCCCCGCCCGCGAGGTCGGCGGAGAGGCGAATGTTGCTTGGGTCCGCAAGGCCGTAGGTAAAGGCGCCGGTGACGGTGTGCAGCCGCCCCAGCGCGCCATCCGCGATCAATTCACGGGCCTTGTGCCACTGGGGATGATGGGCGGGCATCCAGGCCTCGGCGATCAGGGACCCGGTCGCGTCTTGCGCGGCGATCAGGCGGTCGAAGTCGGACGCCCGCAGCGCGATGGGCTTTTCGCACAGCACCGCCTTGCCAGCCTCGGCCGCGCGGATCGACCAGTCGACATGGAGCGCGTTGGGCAGCGGGATATAGACCGCGTCGATCTCGGGGTCGGCCAGAAGGGTATCGTAGCTGTCATGCACCCTGAGGCCCGGCGCGATCTCGGCAAAGGGGGCGGCGCGCGCGCGGTCCCGCGTGGCGATGGCGGCAAGGCGCGACCGGCGCGCCTCGTTGATGGCGGGGGCCATGGTCTTGCGGGCAAAGCCCGACGCCCCAAGGATGCCCCAACGGATGTGATCTTGTGTCATGGTGGGCCTGCCTCGGTTCTTCGGTCTGTGACTATGACGCGGGACCGGGGGCACAAGGCAGCGCTGCGCGAGACGGCGCACGGATGGCCAAGGCTTCGATCCCGCGCGCGATGTCCTCGACCAGCTTTTCTACCCGGTCGGCCGCGTCTGTGCGCTGTGCATAGGCCCGCAGGCCAAAAATGGCAACTTGCAGGCGCGCCGCCAGCAGCTCGGGATCGACATCGGCGGCAATCTCACCTTCATCGCGCGCCTTGCGGAACGCGTCGTGAAAAATCAGCTCCACCCGGCGCAGCACCTCTTCGACCGACCGGCGCAAGACCGGATCATCATCGGGCGTTTCCAGCAGGGTCTTGACCAGCATGCAGGCCCGAGACGGCGCCTTGCCGCGCAAAATGCCGCCAAGGCTGCGGACATGCGCGGCCAGACCCGCGATGGGCGAGGCGGCCCCCGACAGCGTCATGGCCAGATCGGCTTGGCCCGTGCTGACGTACAGGTCGAGCGCCTCGCGGAACAACGCCTCTTTCGAGCCGAAGGCGGCGTAGATCGAGCCGGGTCGCATGTCGAGCCCATGCTCGAGATCCTTGAGCGACGTGTTGTGATAGCCGCGCGCCCAGAAAAGATCTCGCGCCGCCATCAGCACCTTTTGCCGGTCATAGCTGGCCGCGCGTCCCATGACTGCTCCTGATCGCATTTGAGTGATCGCTCAAAATATATCTTGAGCGGAGGCTCAGGTAAAGCTAGGCATTTTTGAGCGATCACTCAATTACCTCAAGGAGATATCATCATGACCTTCGAACTGCATGATCTCGAGACTGCGCCAGAGGCCAGCCGCCCGCTGCTGGAGGCATCGCAAAAGGCCTTTGGACGCATCCCGGGCCTGCATGCCGTGATGGCCGAGGCCCCTGCTCTGCTGCAAGCCTATCAGACCGCCCACAAGCTGTTTGCGGAACAGACAAGTTTCGACAAGGACGAGCTGACGGTTGTCTGGCAGACGATCAACGTCGAACATGCCTGCCATTATTGCGTGCCCGCCCATACCGGCATCGCCCGGATGATGAAGGTCGATGACGCCATCACCGAAGCGCTGCGCAACGAGACGCCGCTGCCCAATGCCCGGCTTGAAGCCCTGCGCAGCTTTACCCTCGCCATGGTCCGCCAGCGCGGCATGGTCGACGATGCGACGGTGGCGGCCTTTTTCGAGGCAGGCTTCACGCGGCGCCAGATCCTGGAAGTCATTCTTGGCGTGTCGCAAAAGGTGATGTCGAACTACACCAATCATCTTGCGCAAACCCCTGTGGATGCGCCGATGCAGGCCTATCTGTGGGAGAAGGCGGGCCAGAGCGCAGCCTGATCCGCTTTCGGGGTCGGGCCTGCCGCCCGAACAAGAAACTGGCCCGGGGTCGGTCCACCCCGGGCCACGCGTCTGGATTGGTCGTGCGATGAGTGGCTCAGGCGTTGGCCAGCATGCCCTGATCTTTCGCCAGATCGCGCATCCGCTTTTGCAGCTTTTCGAAGGCGCGCACCTCGATCTGGCGGATGCGTTCGCGGCTGACGCTGTAGACCGAGGACAGATCCTCGAGCGTGACCGGCTCATCGAGCAGACGGCGCTGGGTCAGGATATCGCGCTCACGCTCGTTCAGAACCTCCATCGCCTGACTCATCAAGGACATGCGCTGGGTGTATTCGTCGCGCTCGGCATAGTCGGAGGCCTGATTGGCGCCCTCATCCTCGAGCCAGTCCTGCCATTGGGTCGAGCCGTCATCCTCCGATCCGATGGTGGCGTTGAGCGACGCGTCGCCCCCCGACAGCCGCCGGTTCATCGAGATCACCTCGGCCTCGGTCACGCCGAGGTCATGGGCGATGCGGGCGACGTTTTCGGGGCGCAGATCGCCCTCTTCCAATGCGCCGATGCGGGCCTTGGCCTTGCGCAGGTTGAAGAACAGCTTTTTCTGCGCGCTGGTGGTGCCCAGTTTCACCATCGACCACGACCGCAGGACATATTCCTGGATCGAGGCGCGGATCCACCACATCGCGTAAGTGGCAAGGCGGAAGCCCTTTTCGGGGTCGAATTTCTTGACCGCCTGCATCAAGCCCACGTTGGCCTCGGAAATCACCTCGGCCTGCGGCAGGCCGTAGCCGCGATAGCCCATGGCGATCTTGGCCGCGAGCCGCAGGTGGCTGGTGACCAGCTGGTGGGCGGCGGCGGTGTCCTGATCCTCGACCCAGCGTTTGGCGAGCATGTATTCCTGTTCCGGTTCCAACATCGGGAACTTGCGGATTTCCTGAAGATAGCGGTTCAGGCCCTGTTCCGGCGAGGGCGCCGGGAGATTGGCGTAAGTGGTCATTTTTGGGGACCCCCTGTTAGGCTCCGTTAGGGAAGTATGTAAATCAGATTAACTTTTCGTCAAGAGCCGAAGTGAACGCGTCGGTTCAGAATGTGCCCTTTGCGCCCACGAACGGCAAGTCGCGTTACCGTGATATCACGTGCATGTGCGCACAGATTACAGGCCCGCCGCGCGCAGTCCCTGCAAAAGCGCGGCCATGTCTGGCGGCAGATCAGCCTCGAAGCTCATGTCATCGCCCGTCACCGGATGCACGAACCCCAACCGCGCAGCATGGAGCGCCTGCCGGGGAAAGCGGTTGATCACCTCAGCCAAATCCGCGCCCAGAAGCTTGTCGGAGACCTTGCGCCGCCCCCCATAGACCGGATCGCCGACCAGCGCGTGACCGACATGAGCCATGTGAACGCGGATCTGATGCGTGCGCCCGGTTTCCAGACGGCAGGTGACCAACGTCACGGGGCCCAGCGGTTCCTCGACCCGGACGCGCGTGACGGCATGGCGTCCGCCCTGAAACAGCACCGCCTGCCGCTGGCGGTCGGTCTTGTGGCGGGCCAGATGGGTCGTGATCTTGAGCACCGCGCCCGCTTCGAAATTCACGCCCCTGACGCCGTTCAGACGCGGGTCTGCGGGATCGGGCAGCCCGTGACAGATGCCGATGTATTCCCGGTCAACGGTATGGGCGGCGAACTGGTCGGCAAGGCCGTGATGGGCGGCGTCGGATTTCGCCACCACCAGAAGGCCGCTGGTGTCCTTGTCGATCCGGTGCACGATGCCGGGGCGCTTTTCGCCGCCCACGCCCGACAGGTTGCCGCCGAAATGATGCAAGAGCGCGTTGACCAGCGTGCCGCCGGGCGATCCGGGCGCGGGGTGCACCACCATTCCGGCAGGCTTGTCGATCACGATCAGGTCGGCATCTTCATGCATGACCTTGAGCGCGATGGGTTCGGCCGCCGTTTCCACCTCGGCCGCCTCCTCGACGGTGATGGCGACCACATCGCCCTCTGCGACGCGTGCGCGGGAATCGGTCACGGGCGCACCGTTCAGGCGCACCGCGCCGTCCGCGATCAGGCGCATCAGGCGCGAGCGGCTCAGATGCGCCTCCTCTGGCACATCGCGGGCCAGTGCCTTATCAAGGCGGGGGGCCGGGTCCGGCCCGATTTCGACCGTCACGATATGGGTGGGCATGGGCGTGGAGCCTCCTGAAACCTCGGGGACCGAGGGCGATCTGCCGCCGCAGCTGCGCTGGCTCAAGCGGCTGGTGACGGTTTTGACCGTGTCGATGATCGGGGGCGTTCTAGCGATCACCGTGCTGCTTGTCATCCGCCTGAACGCCGATACCGCGCCCGTGGTCATCGCACCGGGCGATTTCGTGCTGCCCGAGGGCGTCGGACTGGTGGGGTTCAGTATCGTCGACGGGCGGACCGTGATCGTCGGCGACGATGGCGTGATCCGCATCTACGACAGTGAAAGCCGCGTGCTGATGCGGGATTTCACCATCGACTGAAGTGGGAATGGTACCAGCGCCCCGGCTCGAACGGGGGACCTCTTGATCCACAATCAAGCGCTCTAACCAACTGAGCTACGCCGGCATGACTTGCGTCTGGCGCGGGGGATAGCGCCCGCGTCGGTCGATTGCAAGGGGTCAGGCGCACCCTGCGGGTCAGGTATTCCACACCGGCTCGCTTGCACAAACGGCCATCTGCCGCTACCTCCGGCCGGAATGTTGGAGGGTGGACCGATGGGCATCAACAGCGAAAACGACGTGGCCGCGAATCTGCAGATCGGGCCGACGACGCTTGGCATGGTGCGGATCTACGTCGAGGGGGACGGGATCGACCTGCCGCTCGACTTCGACCCCGAGGAAGCCGAGGAAATCGCCGAGGAATTGCGCGCCGCCGCCGCCGCCGCGCGTGCCATGGGCAAGAAAAAGCGCTAAAGGATCAGGCCCGGGTCGCGCAGCATCTGCAGCCGCAGCGCCGCGTGGCGGGCAAAACGCTGTGTCACCGCCTTGCGGCGCGCGGGGGGCAATCTCACCTCGTCGGGCATGCGCAGGATTTCCGCGTCATAGGCATCGGCGATGATCAGGCCCGTGCCCTCGGGCAAAAGGTCGGTCGGAAAGGCCTCGTCCACAGCCCAGAAATAGCGGTCGCCCCATTCGAGATAGCCCTGCCACTTGCCATCCGAGGTGAAATCGGTGCGGGAGGATTTGCATTCGATCACCCAAAGCTCACCGCGCGGCCCAAGCGCCATCACATCAAGCCGCTTTCCGCGTTCGGGGGTAAATTCCTCGAGCGTGACGAAATCATGTCCGCGCAGATGGCGGCAGACGCCCCGCGCCAGAAGCTGGCCGGGCGCGCGCGTATCGAGGAACGGGGGCGCAAGGTCGGTCATGAACGCAAGATGGAACATTCAGGGAACAAAGGCAAGCGGGGCGCACCCCTTGCCAGAATCCCCCTGCCCGCCTATCTGCGGTGGTGACGGATCTGCTCGTCCCGTGCCTGTGGCAAAATTCCGGTGGCCTTAAGCATTTTCGAGGGAGCTGGCTCTGATCGGATCCTGGTCTGATTACCTGGTGCCCACCTGTACACACAGGTCCTCGGGAATTAAACGCCTCCACGGATGCTGCGGTCCCCGTCACCCCATACAAAAACGCCGCCCTGCGAGGGGCGGCGTTTTTTGTTGTAATGGGTTGAAATGTCAGCGGCGCGGGTCGTCGCTGCGGATGCGGACAGGAACCGGCATCGCGTCAAGCGTGAACACGCCATCGCGGCGTCCGCGCTTGTCGTCGTCGCTGTCATCGGCCATGGTCATGATCTTGTAGCCGACCTGTGCCGAGCCGAAGGTTATCCCGCACAGCACCGTCAAGACAGCCAGCGCGATCGGTCCCTCGACCGTGTGGGTCACAAGATGCCAGAGCCCGGCCACATCGAAGGCCAGCAGCATGCCAACGAAGACAAAGGCCAAGACGAAGCCGAAGGCCGCATGGCGCAGGATGAAACGGATGTGATCGGGCATGCACGACTCCTCTGTTCGTTGAGGGAAAGATGATGGCGCCGGGTCTGTCGCGCAAGGGGGCGTGGCGCTCTGGCGCGGATGGTGGTGTGGATCTGCCCAACAATCAGGCAACAGATAGCGCCAGCCAGCCGATGTAGCCTGCGTAAAGCGTCACGAATACCGCCCCCATGCCGCGCCCGATCCGCCCTAGAAAGAGTGCCACCAGCAAAAGCGCCGCCGATCCGGCGACGACAGCCAGATCGACCGGCGACAGGCCGGGGGGCACGGGGATCGGCACGATCACGGCAGTCAGGCCGAGGATGGCAAGAATGTTGAACACGTTGGACCCCAGCACATTGCCCAGCGCCAGCCCCGCTTCGCCGCGCCGCGCGGCGATGACGCTGGTGGCCAGTTCCGGCAACGAAGTGCCTACCGCCACGACGGTCAGCCCGATCACCGTCTCGCCGATGCCCAAGCTGCGTGCGATGCCCGTCGCCCCCTCGACCAGCAGCCAAGCGCCCCCGATGAGCGTTACAAGCCCGCCTGCCAGAAACAGCGCGATGCGCGCTGCCCTCATGCCCTCGATCCCCGGCACTGGCGCCACTTCGGCGTCGCGCGACAACGCGCGCCAGATGTAGATGGCGAGCGCCGCCAGCAAGACTGTGCCTTCGATGCGCCCGACGGTGAGGCCCACGAGGATCACGGCGATACCCAGCACGGTGGCCACGGCAAGCCAGACCCGGTCCTCGATCCCGGCCGCTCCGGCGGGGATCGGCGCGATCACGGCGGCCACGCCAAGGATCAGCAAGATGTTGGCGATGTTGGACCCCAGCACATTGCCGATGGCGATGCCCGGCGCACCCGCAAGCGCCGCCGACAGCGATGTCAGCATCTCGGGCATCGAAGTGCCAAAGCCCAGCACGACCGCCCCCACCACGGCCATCGGCAGGCGCATCCGCGTGGCCAACGCCACGCCGCCGCGCACCAGCCCCTCGCCCCCGCCCAAGAGAAGGGCGAGGCCCGCAAGCATCATCACGGTGTCCAAGATTTGTCTCTCCCGATGGCCCGACGCAGCGGCGGCTTCAGCGCAGATGGAGAGGGGCGCCGAAGGCCGCAAGGCGTGGCGGAAAATATCCCGCCGACGGTCTCAGAACGCCTCGGGCTTTGCCTCGCGGGCCATATGGTCGAGCACGGCGTTGACGAATTTCGGCTCTTTCCCCTCGGGGAAAAAGGCGCGCGCCACGTCGACATACTCGCTGATCACGACCTTGGGGGGCGCCTCGCCCTCGACCAGTTCTGCGCCTGCGGCGCGGAACAGCGCGCGCAGCGTAGGGTCGATGCGGTGGATCGGCCATTTGGCGACCAGCGCGCGGTCGGTCATCTGGTCGATCTTGGCTTGCCAGTTGACCGCGTCTTCCAGCGTCTTGGCGAAAAGGTCGGGATCGCCCTCGGCCATCTCCTCGCCCTCGTAGATCTCGCCGAAGCGGTGCGTCTCGAACTCGCGGCGCACGACCTGACGGGTCTGACCCGAGGCCTCCATCTGGAACAGCGCCTGCACGGCGTAAAGCCGGGCAGCCGATTTCATCTGGCGGCGTTCCTCGCGGCTGAGCGCCTTGGGGCGCGGCACGGGAGGGGTCTGGGCGGGGTCGTCCGTCATGCCGATGCAGGGCCTTCGTTGTCGCCCGCGACCTCGATCACATCGGGGCGGGTCTTGAAACCGATGCCGCCTTTAGGCTGACCGAACCGGCGCGTCAACGCGATCAGGTGGAGGGCTGCCTGCGCGGCCCCGCCGGCCGTGTTGAGCCGGGCGGCATCGGCCCGTTCCTCGGCCTGTTCGCGTGTCTCCACCGTGATGATGCCATTGCCGATGCAGATACCCTGCAAGCCCAGCAACGTCAGCGCGCGGGAGCTTTCGTTGACGACCACGTCATAATGCGAGGTCGCGCCCCGGATCACGCAGCCCAAGGCCACGAAGCCGTCGAAATTCGACAGCCGATGCGCGATGCCGATGGCTGTCGGGATCTCAAGCGATCCGGGCACCTCGATCACCTCATGGCTCACGCCGGCAAGCTCCAGCACGGCGGCCGCAGCCGCGATCTGCGCCTGCGCGATGGCGGTGTAGTAGGGCGCGATCACGATGGCGACCTTGGTGGGCTTGTCGAAGCGCGGCAGCGCCATGTCGTTGTCGGAATGTCCGGCCATCTATCCAAGCTCCGATATCTTGCGCGTGCCCGTGATGGACAGGCCGTAAGCCTCAAGCCCGACGACGCGCGGCTTGGGGGAATTGGTGAGCAAGATCATGTCGCTGACCCCCAGCGAGGACAGGATCTGCGCGCCAAGCCCATACTGGCGCAGCGTCTGGGGGCTGACCTCGTCGCCCACGGCCAGCTTCATGGTCAGGTCGCGCAGCAAGACCAGAACGCCGCGCCCCTCGTCCGCGATCAGGCGCATCGCGTCGCCGAATTCGGCCGCGCGGCCCTTGGGGCCTGCACCCACCACGTCAAGCAACGGGTCCATCGCGTGCATCCGCACCAGCACCGGCTCGGGCGTGGTGATGTCGCCCTTGACCAGCGCGATATGTTCGGCGCCCTGCGTCTCGTCGGTGTAGATCCGCATCACCCACTCGCCGCCGAACTCGCTGGTGATGGTCTGTTCTTGCCGGACCTTGACCAGATTGTCGTGGCGGCGGCGGTAGGAAATCAGGTCGCTGATCGTGCCGATCTTGAGGTTATGGCGCTGCGCGAAGGCCACCAGATCGGGCAGACGCGCCATGGTGCCGTCCTCGTTCATGATCTCGCAGATCACGCCCGAGGGGTTGAGGCCGGCCAGCCGCGAGATATCGACCGCCGCCTCGGTATGGCCCGCGCGGACCAGAACGCCGCCATCCTTGGCGCGCAGCGGAAAGACATGGCCGGGCGTGGCGATATCCTGCGCGCCGCGGCTGGCGTCGATCGCGACCTGCACGGTGCGCGCGCGGTCGGCGGCCGAGATGCCGGTGGTCACGCCCTCGCGCGCCTCGATCGACAGGGTGAAGGCGGTTTCGTGGCGCGAGGAATTGTTGGTCGACATGAGCGGCAGGCCCAATTCGTCGATCCGCGCGGAGGTCATCGACAGGCAGATCAGCCCGCGGCCATGGGTGGCCATGAAGTTGATCACATCGGGTGTGGCCCATTGCGCGGGGATCACCAGATCACCCTCGTTCTCGCGGTCCTCGTGATCGACGAGAATGAACATGTGGCCGTTGCGCGCCTCGTCGAGGATTTCCTCGATCGAGGAAATCGCGTCCGACCAGTCGCGCTCGACCGGTCCGGGCTCTTCATAGGGTTGCGTCATGGTCATCCTCATCGCGCGGCGTCTGGGGCGCAAATAGACCGCGCGCCTTGCGGGTGCAATCGGGCGTCGCCCGGCATCGGCGCACATAGACCATGCCCCGGGCAGAGACTAGGCCGCGCCCCCTGCGGCGAAGAGGATGTCGCGGTCGATCACGCCGCCAAGTCCCGCCGCCGCGCCCCAGCCGCGTTCCACCGCGGTGGCGGCGACCAGCACGACCCCGTCACAGGGCAGCCTGCGCGCCGCCAGCGCGCCGCGCAGGCTGTCGCGCGTCTCGCGCCATGTGGCGGTGAAGCCGGGCGCGCGGAGGGCCGCGTCGATCAGGCCAGGATTTGCCGCCAGCACAGCCTCGGGGGGGCTGGGCGCATAGATGGCGGCAAGGCGGTGCGCCGCGCCCTCCAGCCCGGCCAGACGGGCCATGACCTCCTGGCCCAGCGCCACTTGACCCACCCGAAGCTCCAGCGCGTTGCCGGAAAACAAGAACCCCACGATGTCCTGCCCCGAGGTCGCGCGGATCGTGGCATAGGTCTTGTAGGGGAGGCCCAGCCGCGCTGCGCGCTTGACCCTCAGCCGCACGACCTCCAGCGGGAGGGTCGGCATCAGCTCCGCGCGCGCCCTCGTCCAGGCCAGCTTGCGAAAGCCGAAACCCGGCTCCATCGAGGGCCCGCCGTTGTGTCCAATCGTGCTCATGCTCTGCCGCGCCTTTCCCTCTCTTTTAGTCTACCCCTGCCGGAGAGGCTCAGCCCCAGTCCTGCAGCCGTGCGACATAGCGCGCCAGCGTGTCGATCTCGAGGTTCACACGGTCGCCCACCGCCGTTGTGCCCCATGTCGTCACCGCCTTTGTATGCGGGATCAGGTTCACGCCAAAGGTCGCGCCCTCCACCTCGTTCACCGTCAGCGAGGTGCCGTTCAGTGCCACCGACCCTTTCGGCGCGATGAAGCGGGCCAACGTGTCGGGCGCACGAAAGGTGATGCGGGTGCTGTCACCCTCCTCGGCCATGGCGATCACATCGGCCACGCCGTCGACATGGCCCGAGACGATATGCCCGCCCAATTCATCGCCCAGCCTGAGCGCGCGTTCGAGGTTCAGGCGCTGCCCCTCGGCCCAGCCCGAGACATTGGTCTTGGAGACGGTTTCGGCCGAGATATCGACCTCGAACCAATCCTCGCCCAAGCCTGTCACCGTCAGGCAGACCCCGTCGCAGGCGATGGAGGCACCGATCTCGATGCCGCCCGTGTCATAGCCGGTGGCGATCCGCGCCTTGAGGTCGCCGGCTTTCGTCAGCTGCCGCACCTCGCCTTGATCGGTCACGATCCCCGTGAACATCGCCCATCTCCCGCTTTATGTCATGCCCCAGACAAACCACGCGCCCTGCGCCGCTTCAAGGGGCGGTTCCGCCACGAAACCGTCCCGGTTTCGCCCGCAGACCGCCGCCATGTCTTGCTTTGCTGCCGCCAAGACCGCATCCCTGCACCTGTCCACGAGTAGTCCAGTCCATGGCCCCAAGCCACGCAAACCGCGTCTTTTTGTTCCTGCAGGGCCCGCATGGCCCCTATTTCGGCCAGTTGGGCCGCATGCTGCGTGCGGCGGGGGCTGCGACGTGGCGCGTTGGCTTCAACCAAGGCGATCATGCCTTTTGGCCCGAGCGCGCAAGCTACATCCCCTTTACCGGCGCGCCCGAGGATTGGGCCGACCGTGCGGCCGCGCTGATGGACGAAAAGGGCGTCACCGATCTTGTGCTATACGGCGACACGCGCCCGATCCATGCCAGCGCCATCGCGGCTGCCCGCGCGCGCGGCCTGACCGTCCATGTTTTCGAGGAAGGCTATCTGCGCCCTTATTGGGTCACCTATGAACGCGGCGGCGCCAATGGGCATTCGCGGATCATGGACCTGAGCGTGGCCGACATGCGCCGCGCGCTGGAGGGGCTGGACCTCGATCTGCCCGACGCGCCCGCGCGCTGGGGCGACATGCGCCAGCATATCTTTTACGGCGCGCTCTATCATTTTCACGTGTTTCTCAGGAACCGCGCCTATGCCGGGTTCCGCACCCACAGGGCGCTCAGCGTCGGGCAGGAATTCCGTCTCTATCTCAAGCGGCTGGCGCTGATGCCGGTGCATTGGCTCGACCGGGTGCAGGCGACGACGCGGATCAAGACGGGGGGCTTTCCCTATCATCTGGCGCTGTTGCAGCTGGAGCATGACGCGAGTTTCCGCGACCACAGCCCCTTTGGCACGATGAGCGATTTCCTCGAGGTGCTGATCATGGGCTTTGCCAGCGGCGCGCCCGCCCATCATCACCTCGTGTTCAAGGCCCATCCGCTGGAGGACGGGCGCACGCCCTTGCGCGCCAACATCTTGCGGATCGCGGCCGCCCATGGGGTCGAGGCGCGGGTGCATTATGTGCGCGGCGGCAAGCTGGCGCGGCTTCTCAACGACGCGCGCTCTGCCGTGACGGTGAATTCCACCGCTGCGCAACAGGCGCTGTGGCGGGGCCTGCCGCTCAAGGCTTTCGGGCAGGCGGTCTATCTCAAGCCCGAGTTCGTGTCGGATCAGCCGATGGAGGCGTTTTTCCATAACCCCACCCGCCCCGACAGCCGCGCCTACCGCGATTACCGCCATTTCCTTCTGGAAACCTCACAGATCACCGGCAGCTATTATTCGGCGCGCGGACGGCGGCAGTTGCTGCGGCAGGTCGTCGACATGATGCTGTCGGCCGAAGACCCCTATGAGGCCCTGCAGGCCGGCCGGCCTGCACCGCGGCAACACCTGCGGCTGGTCAAGTGAACAAAGGCTGGCGCGGCCTGCATAAAATCGCTAATGTCACAAAAAAAGAAGACTGAGGCAGTACAGGCAATAAGGAGCCACCCCGTGACATCGACGGTGTATCGCAGCGCGCGCGTGGCCGCGCTATGCGTGCTTGTGACCGCGGTTTCGGCCTGCGGTCTGCTTCCCCGTGCGGGCCCGACCCGCAACGAGATTTTCGCAGGTTCAGTGCAGCGTGAGGGAGACGCTTTCGTGGTCGAGGTCAACCAGCGTGTGACCGCGGCGACTGCCGTGGTGCCCGCGCTGGGCTTTCCGCCCGAACTGATCAACGCAGGCGTCGCCGACACCGACGTGATCCGCCCCGGCGACCGTGTGTCCTTTACGATTTACGAGAACGTCACCGACGGGTTGCTCGCCGGCCAAGGCTCGGCCGCAGCCGTGATCGAAGAGGTCGAGGTCGATGGCGCGGGCTTCATCTTCATCCCCTATGCGGGCCGCATCCGGGCGGCGGGCAACACGCCCGAAGCGCTGCGGGGCGTCATCACCCGCAATCTCGACGAACAGACCCCTGACCCGCAGATCATCGTGCGCCGCACGGCGGGCGATGGCTCGACCGTGACCGTCACGGGCGTCGTCGGCGGTCAGGGCGTCTATCCGATCCAGCGGCCCACGCGCACGCTGTCGGCCATGCTGGCGGCCGCCGGTGGCGTGACCGTCGCACCCGAGATTGCGCAGGTCACGCTGGTGCGCGGCAATCATCGCGGCACGATCTGGTTTCAGGACCTGTTCCGCGACCCCACCGTCGACATCGCGCTGCGCGGGGGCGACCGCATCTTGGTCGAGGAAGACAGCCGGGATTTCACCGCGCTGGGCGCGACCGGCACGCAGACCATCGTACCCTTCGAGTCGCAGGTCATCTCGGCCATCGAGGCCATCGCCTCGGTCGGCGGCCTGAACCCGAACCTGGCCGATCCCACAGGCGTCTTCGTGTTGCGCAACGAGCCCGAGCCCATCGCCCGCGCCGTGCTGGGCCGCGATGACCTGATCGGGGCGCAGCGCATGGTCTATGTGCTCGACCTGACCGCCCCAACCGGCATGTTCGAGGCGCGCGATTTCGTCATCCGCGACGGCGACACGGTCTATGTCACCGCAGCACCCATCACACAATGGAACAACGCCATCGGCGCGCTGACCGGGACCTTGGGCGCCGCACGGACTGTCGGCAACACCGCGAACTGACCGGCCATGGCCGGGGCTGGAGAGGGATCGGGACGGCGGCGGCGCGGCTACCATTTTAACGCGGGCTTTTTGACCAACGCCCGCGTGCGGCGCATCCTGACGCTTGCGGGCCATGACCTGAAGCTGGGCAAGCCCGGCGCGCAAGATGACGTGCTGGTCTGGGGCCATTCCCCCTATGCGCCGAGGGGAGAGGCCGTGGCGCAGGCCACCGGCGCGCATCTGGTGCGGGTGGAGGACGCGTTTTTGCGCTCGCTCCATCCGGGGCGGTCGGGCGATGCGCCGCTGGGCCTCGTGATCGACCGGAAAGGAATCTATTTCGACGCCACCCGCCCGTCGGATCTGGAGACGTTGCTCGCCACCCATCCGCTTGACGACACGGGGCTTTTGGATCGCGCACGCGACGCGCTGGCAAGGATCGCCGAGGCGCATCTGACAAAATACGCGGCCGTCGATCCGACGCTTGATCCGCCGTCGCCCGGCTATGTGCTGCTGATCGACCAGACCCGCGGCGATGCCTCGATCCGGCTGGGGCAGGCCAATGCCGACAGTTTCGCCGAAATGCTGGCCCATGCGCAAGAGGATCACCCCGGCGCGCCGATCGTCATAAAGACCCACCCCGAGACGCGCGCGGGTCACCGCCCCGGCCATTTCGACCCCGCAAGCCTTCCCCCCGGCGTCACGCTCGATGACCGGCCGATCGCGCCCCGCCGTCTGTTCGAGGGCGCGCGCGCGGTTTATTGCGTCACGTCCCTGCTGGGGTTCGAGGCGATCTTTGCGGGCCACCGGCCCGTCACCTTCGGCGTGCCCTTCTACGCCGGCTGGGGGCTGACCGACGACCGCCGCCTGACGCCTGCCCGACGCCAGCGCCACCTGACAAAGGTGCAGATGGCCGCTGCTGCGCTGATCCTTTACCCGACATGGTACGATCCCTACCGCGACCGGCTTTGCGAGGTGGAGGATGTCTTGGCCACGCTCGAGGCGCAGGCGCGCGCCTGGCGCGAGGATCAGGCGGGTCATGTTGCGGTCGGCATGCGCGCGTGGAAACGCAGGCACATGGTGCAAAGCTTCGGGCGTTTGCGGTTCGAGGATGATCCGGACAAGGCCGCCGCCGATGGCCGCCCGGTGATGGTGTGGGCGGGCCGCGAGACGCCCGAGCTGCGCGCGGCCTGCAGCGCGGCAAAGCGTCCGCTCTGCCGGGTGGAGGACGGATTGCTGCGCTCGCGCGGGCTGGGGGCCGATCTGGTGCCGCCGTTGTCGCTCGTGCTCGACGATCTGGGTATTTACTACGATCCGACCCGCGAAAGCCGCCTCGACCGGCTGATCGCCGAGGCCGCCGTGATGGACCCCAAGCGGCTTTACCGCGCCGAACGGCTGGTGGCGCGGCTGGTGGCGCTGGGGTTGACGAAATACAATCTGGGCGGGGCAATGCCCGAGCTGACACCCCCCGAGGGCCGGGCGCTGATCTTGGTGCCCGGGCAGGTAGAGGATGACGCCTCGATCAAGCTGGGCGCGGGCGCGGTGCGCACGAACGCAGGGCTTTTGCAGGCCGCGCGCAACCTGCATCCCGAGGGGTGGATCGTCTACAAGCCGCACCCCGATGTGGTGGCGGGCCTGCGCGCAGGTGCCGTGGAGGCCGGAGGTCTGGCCGATGCCGTGGTCACGGATGTCGATACCGCGGCACTGCTGCCGCTTGCGTCACGGGTCGTCACCATGACCTCGGCCATGGGGTTCGAGGCGCTGTTGCGTGGGGTGCCGGTCACGGTGCTGGGCGCGCCCTTTTACGCCGGATGGGGGCTGACCCGCGATCTGGGGCCGGTGCCCAAGCACCGGACCGCGCGCCCGAGCCTTGGGGCGCTGGCCCATGCCGCGCTCATCAGGTATCCGCGCTATCACGATCCGGTCACGGGCCTGCCCTGCCCTGCGGAGGTGGCGCTCGACCGGCTGGCCAGTGGCGAGGGATTGCGGGGGCGGCCAGGCTTGCGGGCGCTGGCGAAGCTGCAGGGTTGGTTGGCGGGGCAAAGCTGGCTCTGGCGGCGGTAGGGGGCACGGAAAAACCTCGGTTTTCCAAGGCGTTTTCCGCGCGGGAAAACACCCTAGCGCGACCAGATCGCCAGCACGTCGCCGCCAAGGCTCTGGAGTTCGCGCAAGCTGAAACGCGGCGCTTCGGACAGCGCGGCGATGCCCATGGCGCCGATGGCCGGCGTGCCTTCGGCCCCCAGTACGATGCCTGCCGACACCACCGCCAGCTCATCGACCAGATCGGCCGACAGCAGGCCCGCCGCCAGCGTCCCGCCGCCTTCGCAAAACACCCGCGTGAGACCCGCCTGCCCCAGCGCCGCCATGACCTGCGCAAGGTCCAATTGCCCGCCCGGCCCCGACAAAACCTCGATCAAGCGCGCGCCCGCGCGATCCCACGCGTCACGCGCCGCCCCCGGCGCGTCGGGCCCATGGCAGAGCCAGACCGGAACCTCGCGCGCCGTCCGCATCAGCGCGCTGCCCTCAGGCAGGTCGAGCCGCCGCGACAGCACCACGCGCACCGGCTGATGCGCCACGCCCAGCCCCCGCACCGTCAGGCTGGGATCATCGGCGCGCGCCGTGCCCGCGCCCACCAGCACCGCATCATGGCGCGCGCGCATCGCATGCACATGACGCCGCGCCTCGGGGCCCGTGATCCACTGGCTTTCGGCCGTGGCCGTGGCGATCCGCCCGTCTGCGGAGGTGGCCAGTTTCAGCGTCAGCATCGGGCGGCCCTGCGTGACGCGGGACAAAAACCCCCGGTGGGCCAGACGCGCCTCGGCCTCGCAGATGCCGATGACAACCTCGATCCCGGCGGCCTGCAAGCGCGCAAGCCCGCCGCCCGCAACCCGAGGATCGGGATCGGTGAGCGCCACCACCACGCGGCTCACACCTGCGGCGATCAAGGCTTCGGAACAGGGGGGGGTCTGGCCATGATGATTGCAGGGCTCAAGGCTGACATAGGCGGTGGCCCCGCGCGCGGCACGGCCCGCCTGCGCCAACGCCATCGTCTCGGCATGGGGCCTGCCGCCATCTTGCGTCCAGCCCCGGCCGACCACGCGCCCGTCCCTGACGATGACGCAACCAACCGCCGGGTTTGGCCAGACCCGGCCCAGACCCCGCGCGCCTAAGGACAGCGCCAGCCCCATCCAGCGCGCGTCCGCAGCGGACGCCACGGCTCAGGCTTCGGGCTTGGGGTTGGGCGGCACCAGTTCGGCGAGGAAATCCTCGAAATCATCGGTCGCCTGAAAATTCTTGTAGACCGACGCGAAACGCACATAGGCGACCGTGTCGATGGCCGCGAGACGCTCCATCACGATCTCGCCGATCTGTTTCGACGGGATGTCGGTCTCGCCCATGCTCTCCAACCGGCGCACGATGCCCGATACCATCTGGTCGATCCGTTCGGGTTCGATCGGGCGCTTCTGCATCGAGATCCGGACAGAGCGTTCCAGCTTGTCGCGATCGAAATCCTCACGCCGGCCGTTGGATTTGACCACGACCAGATCGCGCAGCTGCACGCGCTCATAGGTCGTGAACCGCCCCCCGCAGGCCGGGCAGAACCTGCGCCGCCGGATGGCGACATGATCCTCGGCCGGACGGCTGTCCTTCACCTGCGTATCGACATTACCGCAAAACGGGCAGCGCATCGGCGTCCCCCTTCTTGTCCCTCGGGCGGCCCGCGCGGCCTGCCTCTGCCTCATCCATGGGGTCTGACGCCCCTGTTATCCACAGTCACTATAGGCGAGCCGGCAGGGGTTGGGTAGATGGCATTTCACGGCCACAGCATGTGGGTTCCCAAAGCCTCACCCAGCCACGTCAGGGGCCTGGCGACAGGGCCGCGCGCCCTGTGTCAGAGAGGGTGTAGACCCCGGTGCCGAGCCTGTCGAACCAGCCATAATGATTGTCGCGCATCAGTGCGGTGGCACGCTCGACGCCCGTGGCCGCCTTTACCGCCGCCCCCCGGGCCGGCCCGTTCGCGGCCAGATGGCGCGCGCAGGCGAGGGCATCTTGCCGGTAGGCGGTCATCCGCACGCCCCGCAGGCCGCCGAGGTTGGGATCGCCCCGCCGTCGCGCGAATTCCGTGAGAAGCGCGCGACGGCGGGGCGCGGATTTGCGGGGCGCGTAGGGGCCGGGCTCGCACTGGACCTCGACCAGACCGTCGGCCAGTCGCACGGTCAGAAGGCCAAGACCAAGCCTGCGCGCCAGCCGCGTGTTGTCGGCCAGCGCCTGCGCGAACCGCCGCCCCTGTCCGCGCGGCACTGCCAGATAGACGCTGTCGCTGACGGCCAGCCGTGCGATGCCCTGATGGAACAAGGCGAGCGAGAATGCGGTCTTCAGCTCAACGATCACCGGCTCTTCGCCATCACGCAGCGCCATGACATCGGCCGGGCCGATTTCCGCCTTGACGGTGTAACCCGCCGCCTCGAGGAAGGCTTTTACCGGCGGATAAAGCTCGGTTTCCTGCATTGCGCCCGTTCTGCCCCCCTGCCCCGGTCTGCGCGGGGCCTGCGCCCATCTTGCCCGCGCGACCCGCGCGCGACAAGCCCGCAGGCCGTTTGCCCCTCTTGACACCGCCCTGCCACGCTCGTATCCCCCGCCAAGATTTGCGGGCGTGGGCCATGCCACACGCCCTTTCCGTTTCTGAGCTGTCGAGGATCATCCCATGTCGCGTGTCTGCGAACTATCCGGCAAAGGCCCGATGAGTGGCAACAATGTCAGCCACGCCAACAACAAGACCCGGCGCCGTTTCCTGCCGAACCTGACCGATGTCACGCTGGGCTCGGACATTCTGAACCGCAGCTTCAAACTGCGCATATCGAATCACGCGCTGCGCTCGGTGGATCACCGCGGCGGTCTGGACGCGTTCATGGCCAAGGCCAAGGATGTGGAACTGTCCGACAAGGCGCTGAAGATCAAGAAAGAGATCGTGAAGGCACAGGCCGCACAGGCCTGATCCTTTCCGATTGCATGGTTCGGGACGCCCCGCAGGAATGATCCTGCGGGGCGTTTTGCGTTTGGGGCCCTCCGCCCGGGTCACGCGTTTGGCCAAAAGGGGCGATCAACACAGGCAAAAGTAGGATCGCCCCTGTGCCGTGATCGCCTCAATCAGCTGCCGCAAAGTGATCGAGTTGATCCTGCAGAGCCTTCTTGAATGCAGGTCTTGTCGTGGCCCGTTCGACGTAGGCGCGACAATTGGGATGATCTTCGAGCGCATCGAAACGATCCGCCAACCGCAGCACATCGACCATGACAATGTCGGCGATGGAAAACGCGCCGGCCAGCCATTCACGGTGGGCCAGATAGGCATCCACGTGCCCAAGACGTGCTGCAAGAAATCCATCGAGCGCCTGACGCCCCGGCGTTTGCGCTTCATCGCCCGTGAACTTGAAGATCGTAAAGGGCAAGACGGCCATTTCAACGGAATTCAGCGCTGCAAACAGCCACTTGATGACACTGCTGCGCCCCATCGCATCCTCAGGCATCAGCTTTCCGCTGCTTTCTGCAATATGAAGCAGATCAGCGCCACTTTCGAAGATCGAGATTTCGCCATGCGACAGCCAAGGCACCTGACCAAAAGGTTGGTGGCGAAAGTGGTCATCGGTGCGATCCCTGAAGGGCGTCGTTGCAACACCGTAGGGCAGACCTGCCTCTTCCAGCGCCCATCTGAGGCGGATGTCCCTGACATAGCCGCGCGGCAAATCAGGCACCCAGTCAAAGGTCCCAATGGTGTAGTCTACCATACGGCGACCCTATCATCCGGGCCTGCCGGTGTCGACCATCCGCCCCGCGCAGCGGCGGGAGGTCGCCTGCCCCCACCATGTCATCATGCCGCGTTCCCACCACCGGAACCTTGCGCGACAACACCCCCCATGGTTTGCTTACGCGCCCTTGTCCTGCCGCCCCTGCTTCTGTTGCTGGTCATCACTGGCATCGGCATCGGCAGCGCGCGCGGCGCCATGGCCGCCGACGGGCAACTGTGCTCCGTCACCGGGCCCGCGCCCGTGGTCATCGCCCATGACGGCCTGCCGCTGTTCGATACGGATGGTGCGCCCGTCACGCTTGACCGGTCGGTCTGTCTTGATTGCCTGATCGCGACCTTTGCCCTGCCGCCCGCAAGTGCCGGAGCCGCAGCGCCCGAAGGCGCGCAAGCCGCACCCTTTGTCCTGCTCATCTCCGACTGGATCCCTGGCCGGGCCTGCCCCGGTGGTCTGGCCCGCGCGCCGCCGCTTGCGGCCTGACGCGACGCCATATCCTTTCCAGCATATCCAGACCGGAGACCGGACCCATGTCCCTGAAACATATCCTGTGCGCAGGCCTTTTCGCCGCCTTGCCCAGTCTTGCGAGCGCCCATGTCGTGATCGAAGACGCCTATGCCCGTGCCAGTAGCCCGCTGGCCCAATCGGGTGCTATCTTCATGTCGATCTACAACCACAACGATTACGACGACGTGCTGATCGGCGCGGACTCGGACATTGCCGAACGGCTTGAGCTACACACCCATATCCAGACCTCGGACGGCGTGATGCGCATGGTCGAGATCGAAGGCGGCATCCCGATCGCTGCCGATGAAACCGTCCTTCTGGAACGGGGCGGGCTGCATGTTATGCTTCTGGGGCTGACCCGTCCGCTGGAGCAAGGCGACACCTTCACCGTCCGGCTGATCTTCGAGACGTCGGACCCGGTCGAAATCGAGGTGCCCGTCGATCTGGAGCGGATGCCCGCCGAGGGTGGCGCGATGCAGCATGGCGATGGCCATGGACATGCTCACGGCCACAACCACGGCGGCTGACGGCCCAGCGGTCGGGCTGTCCCATGCCCCGGCCATGACGGCGCGCCTGCCTGTCCATCGGATGCGCGGGCGTGCCGGTCCTGGCACGATCCGGCGGGGATGACGCTCAGCCGCCCAGAACCTCGGCCACCCAGGCGGGAACCGTCAGGCTTGCCGGCCCCGCGATCACCTGGTCGAAACGGCCCGGCGCCGAGGGCTCCAGATTGATTTCGAGCGTTTCGGCCCCGAACCCCGCCGCCTCCTCGACGAAGCCTGCGGCCGGATAGACCTCGCCACTGGTGCCGATCGCCACGAAAAGGTCGCAGGCCGCCAGCGCCTCGGCGATACGCTCCATGTGGTAGGGATATTCCCCGAACCAGACCATGTCGGGCCGTGTCGCGGGTTCGCCGCAGGCCGGGCAGGCATCGCGCGGGTGCATCGCCCGCGGCGCGTCCCAGCGTGACCCGCAGACCGAACACAGCGCCCGCGTGATCTGGCCATGCATGTGGATGACCTCGCGCGCACCACCACGCTCGTGCAGGTCATCGATGTTTTGCGTGACCAGAGTGACGCCCGCGCGCGCACCTTGCAGTCGGGCCAGCGCCCGATGTGCGGCATTGGGAAGGGCATCCAGCGCATTGGCGCGGCGCGCGTTGTAGAAGTCATGCACGAGCGCCGGGTTGCGCACAAAACCCTCGGGCGTGGCGACCTGCGCCAGGTCGTAGCGGTCCCAAAGACCGCCCTTGTCGCGGAAGGTCCCCAGCCCGCTTTCAGCCGAGACGCCCGCCCCGGTCAGTATGACGATCCGCGTCACGGGGCCGGGCAGGGCATCTCGGCGCGCGCAGGATCGCACAACACCACATCCCGCAAAAGGATCGTCCAGCCCTCGACCAGTTCACGGGTCGCGGGGCCGCGCCATGCGCCTTGGACATTGTAGAGCGCCGTTTGCCCGCCGATGGCCTTGCTCAGGAACCATTCCTCGCCGCCGGTCACCGGGCTGACCGGACAGCCCGCCAGCACGATGTGCACCGGCGCGCCGCGTTCGACGGTCGCCGTGACCTCGGCATATTGCGCGGTGGGGCAGGCAGCGGTCAGCGACTGGATCAGGTTGCCATGGAAGGCCGCAGGATCGGCGCCCGCAAGGGCCGGAAAGTCGCGCACCGTCATCATCTGCGACCATGCGCCAAGGGTCTCGGCCGAGGGGATGTATTCCTGCAAGGCCCCGTCCGGCCCCGCCGCAGAATGGGCCAGCACATAGCCCTGCGGCACCGGCACCAAAAGCTGCTCACCGCCTTGCGCCACCGCGAGTGTCGGCAAGACCAGCGCCAGAAGGCCAAGGATCACGCATCGCATCGATATCTCTCCAAGGGACCGACCATTGCCCCATCCCATCCGCATCCTGTGCGTCTGTCCAGGCAATATCTGCCGGTCCCCGGCCGCCAAAGGGTGTTTGTCGGGCAAACCGGGCGGCTTGACGCCGACCGATCGCCCAAGACATGGCGATAGGCTTGCGCGCGCTCCGCCCGCACACCCGATGCAGGCGGGGGCTAGCGGCAGAGCGCCTCGGCGGTCTGGCCAAAATTGCGCCAGGCGCGCCAAAGTTCTTCATCCGTGCGCCGGTCGGACTGGCGCACGTCTTGCGCGCGCTGCGGGTCTTGAAAGAAGCGTGCACCGTCGCGCATCTGGCGGTTGGTCAGCGTCTGCTGCGCAGCGCGTCCGATGCAATCGCATAGCGCAGGTGTCGCCGCAGAGCGGTTGGATTGCTGGCAGGCGCGCTCGATCGGATTGGCGTTTGCCGGAACGGGTGCCACGGCTGCGGCCAAGGCCAGCGCAAGGGCCGGCACAATCAGGAAGCGTCTCGTCATCTCGGGCCTCAATGTCACGGGCTGCTCGGACGGGCGGATCTTATGTCCGCTCCGCCCGGAAGAATGCTCCGAATCGGGCCGTCTGTCCACGGCCATGCGCGGTGTGAGGGTCAGAAGGACCAGACGATGCTGCCCTCGGCGGCCATGGCGGCGGCCATCGCGGGGGGCTGGGCGACGGTTACGCCCTCGATCAGCACGCTGGCATCTGCACCCAGACCCGGCAGGTAGATCGCGCAGACCTCGACCGTGGCGCCATTTGCCATCAGTTGCACCATCAGGCCCTGCGGGCTGGCCCCCATGGGGGGCTGCGGTGCGGTGACACCCTCGGGTGCGTCGGCCAGCGCCATGTCGCCGCCCGGACCGCACAAGAGCACGCGCACCGGGTGGCCCTGCTGCGCGGCCTGAGACGTCAGCACCATGGCCATGAGCTGGGTCTGGGGGTGATCGGCGGTGACCACCGTGACAAGCGGCGCGGCGTCTTGCGCAAGGGCGGCGCCTGCGGAGAGGGCAAGGGCGAGGGTCGCGGCAAGGGTTTGGGGGAAACGCATAGGGACGGTCCTTTTGTGACTTAGGAAATTATTGCCTAGGTCACTCATATACGCCAACCTCCGCGGATTCGCGCAGCGACCCGTCGCCGCGTGGCACTGGCCCGCGCAACGCCCCCTTTCCCCCCGCGTCTGCAAAGGCTATCTCCCCCTGCGAACCTTATCATTGCAGGCCGCCATGACCGACCTCAACCGCATCCGCAACTTCTCCATCGTGGCCCACATCGACCACGGCAAATCCACGCTCGCCGACCGGCTGATCCAGCTGACCGGCACCGTGGCCGAGCGTGACATGCAAGAACAGCTGCTCGACAGCATGGATATCGAGCGCGAGCGCGGCATCACCATCAAGGCCAACACTGTCCGCATCGAATATCCGGCCAAGGATGGCCACACCTATATCCTCAACCTGATCGACACCCCCGGCCATGTCGACTTTGCCTATGAGGTCAGCCGCTCCATGCGCGCCGTCGAAGGCTCGCTGCTGGTGGTTGATGCCAGCCAAGGCGTCGAGGCCCAGACGCTGGCCAATGTCTATCAGGCGATCGACGCCGATCACGAGATCGTGCCGGTGCTCAACAAGATCGACCTGCCCGCCGCCGAGCCTGAGCGGGTCAAGGAGCAGATCGAGGATGTGATCGGCATCGACGCGAGCCAAGCCGTCGAGATCAGCGCGAAAACCGGCCTCGGCATCCCCGAAGTGCTGGAGGCCATCGTCACCCGCCTGCCCGCCCCCAAGGGCGAGCGCGATGCGCCGCTGAAGGCGATGCTGGTCGACAGCTATTACGACCCCTACCTTGGCGTCGTGGTCCTGATCCGCGTCATCGACGGCGTGATCAGACGCGGCGACCGCATCCGCATGATGCGCACAGGCGGCACCTATCCGATCGAGAAACTGGGTGTGTTCAAACCCGCGATGCAGGACATCGCCGAGCTTGGGCCGGGCGAGATCGGGTTTTTCACCGCCCAGATCAAGCAGGTCCGCGACACCCGCGTGGGCGACACGGTCACGCATGAGAAAAAGCAATGCGCGCAGGCGCTGCCGGGCTTCAAGCCGTCGATCCCGGTGGTGTTCTGCGGTCTCTTCCCGGTTGATGCGAACGACTTCGAGGATCTGCGCGACGCGATGGAGAAGCTGGCGCTGAATGACGCCTCCTTCACCTTTGAGATGGAAACCTCCGCCGCTTTGGGCTTCGGCTTCCGCTGCGGGTTCCTTGGGCTTCTGCACCTCGAGGTCATCCGCGACCGCCTTGAACGCGAATATGACATCGACCTGATCACCACCGCGCCGTCGGTGATCTACAACGTCCACATGCGCGACGGGTCGATGATGGAGCTGCACAACCCCGCCGACATGCCCGACCCCGCGGGCATCGACCACATCGCGGAGCCGCGGATCAAGGCGACGATCCTTGTGCCCGACGAATACCTCGGCGACGTGCTGAAACTGTGTCAGGACCGCCGCGGCGAACAGCTTGACCTGACCTATGCGGGCCAACGCGCGATGGTCGTCTATGACCTGCCGCTGAACGAGGTGGTGTTCGATTTCTACGACCGGTTGAAATCGGTGACCAAGGGCTATGCGTCGTTCGATTACCAGATGATCGGCTACCGCGAGGATTTCCTTGTGAAGATGTCGATCCTCGTGAACGACGAGCCGGTCGACGCGCTGTCGATGATGGTCCACCGCGACCGGGCCGAGGGGCGCGGGCGGCAACTGGTCGAGAAACTCAAGGAGCTGATCCCCCGCCACATGTTCAAGATCCCGATCCAGGCGGCCATCGGCGGCCGCGTCATCGCGCGCGAGACGCTCTCGGCGATGCGCAAGGACGTGACGGCCAAGTGCTACGGCGGGGATGCGACGCGCAAGCGGAAGCTCTTGGACAAGCAGAAGGCGGGCAAGAAGAAGATGCGGCAGTTCGGGAAGGTGGAAATCCCGCAAAGCGCGTTTATCAATGCGTTGAAGATGGATGGGTAAGCGACGGTCCGGGCCACAAGGCCCGGCAATCGCTCCAGTCGAGCGATTGAGGCGCGAACGGACGGAGCCCCGGGGCTTTTTGGCAGACAGACCGTGAAGGTGGATGGGGATGGGGGACGAAAGACCCGTGCTTCGGAAGGTGTGAGACCCCCACCACGTGGAACACTGACTTCGAGGCCATAGGCAGACCATGGCGCCGTCGAACGCCCATGACCGGGTTGGCGCGGTTGAGGACTGAGCGTAGACAAGTCGATACAATGATACCGACATCAGATCTTGGCATCGACGGAATGAGTGCATGAAAATACTGGTGGTTACGTCTCTGAAGGACGAAGGGCCCTATATTCTGGAATGGGTTGCCTATCACAAAGCTATCGGATTCTCCGACGTGGTTATTTTCGAGAACGACTCGTCTGACCACTCCGACGGCATACTAACCCGCCTTCAGGATCTTGGCTGGATCGAGTATCACAAAAATGTTGGATTTTCTGGTAGCCCCCAAAGGGCCGCTCTCAAGAAGACTCTGGCACTCGATAGCTACAAAAACTCTGACTGGGTTCTTTGCGCTGATTGTGACGAATTTGTAGTACCCAAAAGAGAAAAAAATATTGTCGATTTCCTCAATGAACGCCGCCATGCGCAAGGCATTGCCATAAATTGGTTGAATTTTGGAAGCGCCGGGATCGAGAAATGGTCACCAGAAATGACAATAGAACGTTTCAAGATGTGTTCAGACAACACATTTCTCGAAAATATGATGACAAAATCTTTTCATAGACCCTCAAAGATTTTTCCATCTTTTGGCTTACATCGTCCGCGGTCGAGCCATCCCATAGACGACTTCGTGTTTGTAGATGGCACAATGGTTGACGCTCGAATTCAGCTTGGAGAAATGCCAGATGACAACTCGAAAACAACTGTCCGAAATACAATCTGTTCGATGAATCATTACTCGGTGCGGAGTATTGAAGAATATAGACGAAAAGAGGTCAGGGGTGATGGCGTCCACGATACCAGAATTTATGGCGGCAAGCAGAAATTTAATAGACGGGATACGAACAGCATAGAAAACCTTGATATCCAGAGATTCATTCCAAAAACTCGAGAATTTTTGTCGGCTCTTTTGCAAGACCCAGTTCTTGAAGGGCTGTATCGGGATACCTGTTTATTTCACTTTGGGCGCACCAGTTGAAGATCATCAGTTTCCGAAAGTCTGAGCATGATCCCCCCTCCGCGACCCATGCCTAGCAATTGAGGTAACGCACTGCCCTAATCCCCAAGAAGGCCCCCCCACCTGACCGACGTTCTCCTCTCCGTCCTCCGCCTCATCCTCGCAACGCTGCCATTCCTCACCCTCGCGGCCGGCATCCTCTTTGCCCTCCGCTTCTTCCTTCGCGTCATCCTCGACCCCGGCCTTGTTGGCCGCATCCTCCACAAAACCCCAACGGACAAGGACAAACGCCTGCTGGTTTCCGTCCTTCTTGCCTGCGCACTTTTGGCCGTGACGCCGGTTCTGGTCTCCTGATCTGACCCATCGGCGGGCCGGATCGCTTGACCCACATCAACGACACCGCCCGACCCACGCGCTACCCTTGCCCCCGAACGCGCCCCTTGTTCCGGAGGCCACCATGCGCCTGTTTTTCCTGATCTTCACCCTCGCCTCGACCGCGCTGGCGGGTATCGGCATAACTGCCGTTCTGGCCGCAGGCCTAGACGGGTGGGAGCCCATCGTGATCGCAGCCGCCATTGGCGCTGCCCTTGGTCTGCCCGCCGCGTGGCTCGCGGCAAACAAGATCAGGTCGCTCTGAGCCTCTCACCCCACGCCGGAAAAGGCGGCCACCGCAGCCTCGAATTCGCGCGGGCGGTCGGCGTGCAGCCAATGGCCCGCGCCGGGGATCTTGGCGAAACGTGCCTGCGGGAACAGCGCCTTGATCGACGGGCGATGCTCGGGCCGCACGTAGTCCGACAGCGCGCCGGACAGGATCAGCGTGGGCCCGTCGAATTGGCCGCCCAAGTCGGGCCAGCCGAGGATCTCGGGCATGAAGCGTTCCAGCACGTCGAGGTTGAACCGCCAACGCCGCCCCTTCACGTCCAGCGATTGCAGCAAGAAGGCGCGCACGCCCGCCTCGGCCACATGCGCCGCAAGCTGACGGTCGGCATCGCCCCGCGTCTCGACGCAGGCAAGGTCCATGCGCCGCATCGCGTCGATCAGGTGTTGTTGCGTGTGCCCGTAGGCCACCGGCGCGATATCGGCCACGATCAGGCGACGCACCGCCCCCGGATGCAGCAAGGCCAGCGCCATCGCCGCCTTGCCGCCCATCGAATGGCCCAGCACATCGGCCTGCCCACCGGCGCCCGTGATCACCTCGGCCAGATCCTCGGCCAGATCGGGGTAAGTGTGGCTGCCCGTCCAATCGCTGTCGCCATGGTTGCGCATGTCGACCGTGATGACCCGGCGGCTGCCCGACAGGCGTTTGGCGATCACGCCCCAGTTGCGGGCGGACCCGAAGAGGCCATGGGCGATGACGATGGGCGGGTGGGCGGTGTCTTCGCCCTCGGTCAGGATGCGCAGCATGGGCCAAGTGATAGGCCGGACCGGGGCAGGATGGCTAGGGGAAAGCCGAGGGTTGAGGCACGGACCGCGCGCGGCGTATCTTTGGATAATCACATCGCCGAGGGGCCGATTCCATGGACAAGACCGCGCTGGACGCCCTGCACGAGGATCTGCGCGAGGCGCTGGCCGCGCGGCTCAACGTGCGGGCGCGCAGTTTTCAAGGTGCCGTGCGCCGGGCAGGTCGCCTGTTGCCCGCGCAGGCACGGCTTGCCGCCGCCGAGATGTCTGCGCTGGAGGCGCGGCTGGCCCATCCCAAACTGGCGGCGCGCACCGATCCGGCGCTCGTCGTGCAAGCCGCCGACAGGTTCCGCGCGGCCTTGGCCGGGCAGCGACCCGGCGCGCGGGCGGCGCGCGACCGGTCCTTCCTGATGGCAGAGATCGGCTTCAAGCTGGCGCTGCTGATCGGCCTTGGTCTGGCCTTTCTGCACTGGCAGATCGGGGCCTGACCCGTGGTCAGTGCGCGGGCTTGATGAAGGTCCCGTTCTTGAGGTCGCGCATCGCCTGCTGCAACTCGGCCTGCGTATTCATCACGATGGGGCCATGCCATGCCACGGGCTCCTCGATCGGCGCTCCCGAGATCAGCAGGAACCGCACGCCTTGCGGCCCGGCCTGCACCGTCACCTCATCGCCGGTGCCGAAGCGGATCAGGGTGCGGTCGCCCGACAGGTCGCGGATGTTGACCTCGCGGCCCCTGACTTCCTTTTCCAAGAGCACACCCTGCGGCTTTGATGCATCGGCGAATTTGCCCGCCCCGTCGAACACATAGGCAAAGGCGCGACGGTAGGTGTCGATGCGGAAGGTCTTTTTCACGCCTGCAGGCACGGTGATGTCGAGGTATTGCGGGTCGGCGGCAATGCCGTCGACGGGCCCCTTCTTGCCCCAGAATTCGCCGGTGATGACGCGCACATGGGTGCCGTCGTCATCCGTCACCTCGGGGATTTCCGCGCCCGCGATATCTTGATAGCGCGGCGCAGTCATCTTCTGCGCGCCGGGCAGGTTCCCCCAAAGCTGGAAGCCGTGCATCTGGCCATGCTTGTTTCCCAGCGGCATTTCCTGATGCAAGATGCCCGACCCGGCGGTCATCCATTGCACCGATCCCGCCCCCAGACGCCCGCGATTGCCAAGGCTGTCGGCATGCTCGACCGTGCCCGCCAGAACATAGGTGATCGTCTCGATCCCCCGGTGCGGATGCCACGGAAAGCCGTCGCGGTAGAAATCGGGGTGGTCGTTGCGGAAGTCGTCAAAGAGCAAGAAGGGGTCCAGCTCGGTCGGGTCCTGAAAGCCAAAGGCGCGGTGCAGGTGCACGCCCGCCCCTTCCATCGTCGGGCGGGCCTTGCGGGTCTCGAGAACGGGGCGGATCGACATGGCACTTCCTCCTGTGGGGCGTTGGCTCAGGTGTAGCAGGCGGGGGCGTGCCCACAATGCGGGGCACCACACCGCCCCTGTGCATAGGCGCAGAGGTCGCTTTCGGACGCGACAAGGCGCGTGACGCCCGCGAAGCATGCGCAAAACACAGGCGGGAGGGCCGGGAATGCGTGTCGGTTTCATCGGATTGGGCAATGTGGGGGGCAAGCTGGCGGGAACGCTGCTGCGCAACAAGATCGCGATTTCGGTCGTCGATCTGGATGCCGCCAAGGTGGCGGAGTTCACCGCCAAGGGGGCGGGCACGGCCGCGACCCCCGCGGCGCTGATGGCGGCTTGCGATGTGGTCATCACCTGTCTGCCGCGCCCCGATATTTCCGCCGCCGTGGTCGAGGGGCCGGGCGGCCTGCTGGAGGCGATGGGGCCGGGCAAGATCTGGCTGGAGATGTCCACGACGGATGCCACCGAGATCACGCGGCTGGGCGAAAAGGTTGCCGCTGCGGGCGGTTCTGCGGTTGATTGCCCGGTTTCGGGCGGGTGCCACCGCGCCGATACCGGCAATATCTCGATCTTCGCGGGCTGCGACCGGGCGACGTTTGAAACCGTTCTGCCGCTTCTGACCACCATGGGGCGGCGCGTGCTGCACACTGGGCCGATCGGGTCGGCCAGCGTGCTGAAGGTCATCACCAACTACCTTGCGACCGCGAACCTCGTCAGTTGCACCGAGGCGCTGACCGTCGCCGCAGGCGCGGGCCTCGACCTTGGCACAGCCTATGAGGCGATCAGGATTTCCTCGGGCACCTCCTTTGTCCACGAGACGGAAAGTCAGGTCATCCTGAACGGATCGCGCGACATCAGCTTCACCATGGATCTGGTGGCCAAGGATATCGGCCTGTTCCAGCAGGTCGCAGACCGGGCAGGCGTACCGGTGGAGGTCAACCCGCTGCTCATCTCGATCTTTCAGGACGGGATCAAACGCTATGGCGCGCGGGAATTGTCGCCCAACATCATCAAGCGGCTGGAGGAGGCGACGGGCCTCGACATCCGCGCGCCGGGCTTCCCGCCCGAGATGGTCGATGAGGAAGCCGAAGAAAAGGGCGCCGAGGTCATCGTGGCGCGGGCCTGACGCCCCTCTCGCCAAGGGGCGCACGACAGGCTAAGGGGCACGGACCCTTGATGGGAAAGACCCATGGCGAAACGCAACCGCGACCCCGACCCGAACGAGGTGCTGGCCACCATCGACCCGCAGCCGGTCCGGCGCGTGTTCACGACGGGCGTGGTTGGCCTGTTGGGCGCGATCTTGCTCTATGTGGCTGCCGCGACGCCGCCGGTCGATCCGGCGTGGCTCGTGTTTCTGATCGTGACGGGGTTTGGCGCGCTTTATCTGGCGTGGCGGGTCTGGCTGGCCACGGCGGTGACGCTGGAGCTGACCCGCAGCGAGCTGCGCGAGGCGGGCGGACGGGTTCTGTTCTCGCTCGACGAGGTCGACAGCATCGACCGCAGCGTCTTTGCCTTCAAGCCGGCGGGCGGGTTTCTGGTGCGGCTCAAGGCGCCCACGACCCGCGGCCGCGTCTATGCACCCGCACTGTGGTGGCGCGCGCGCAGGCGGGTGGCCGTGGGCGGCGCCACGGCAGGCAGTCAGGCCAAGCCCGTGGCCGATCTGATCAGCATCATTTTGGCGGAACGCCGGGGCGACCTGCCCCGGCGATAGGACGCCTCAGATCCCCTTGGCCGTGTAGCTTTTCGCCACCCGGTCGATGCTGACGAGAAAGGCCGCCGTGCGCAGGTCGCTCACCTTGTCATGGCTCCACCAGACCTCGCGCATGGATTGGTAGGCCGCGCGCATCGTGTCGTCGAGACCCGAGCGCACCAGTTCCAGTTCGCCCGCGCCCTTCAGGTATTTGTCCTTGAAGCCCGGCGAGAGCGTCCAGTTGATCGAACTGTCGCGGCTGATGCGTTCCAACTCGTCCACGATCAGCTGGTGGCGCGACTCTTCTTGCCGGCGTTGCATCCGGCCAAAGCGGATGTGGCTCAGGTTCTTGACCCATTCGAAATAGCTGACCGTCACGCCGCCTGCATTGGCGTAGAGGTCGGGGATGATGACAGTGCCCTTGTTGCGCAAGATCTCGTCGGCGCCCGCTGTCACCGGGCCGTTCGCGGCCTCGATGATGAGGGGCGCCTTGATGGCGGCGGCGTTGTGCATGTTGATCACGCCCTCCATCGCGGCGGGGATCAAGATGTCACACTCGGCCTCCAGCACCCGCGCGCCATCCTCGTGATAGGTTCCGAAGGGGCAATCCTTGACGCCGCCGTTGCGCACGATCCAGTCGCGCAGCGCCACGATGTCGATGCCGCCCGCGTTCTCCACCGCGCCGTCGTGTTCGATCACATGGGTGACCTTGCAGCCATCCTCGGTCGAGAGGAACAGCGCCGCATGATAGCCGACATTGCCGAGACCCTGCACCACGACCCGCTTGCCCTCGAGCGTTCCGGACAGGCCCGCCTTGGCCACATCCTCGGGGTGGCGAAAGAACTCCTGCAGGGCATATTGCACGCCACGCCCCGTCGCCTCGACCCGGCCGTGGATGCCGCCCGCATGGATCGGCTTGCCGGTGACGCAGGCGCGGGCGTTGATGTCGGTCGTGTGCATCCGCGCGTATTGGTCGGCGATGATCGCCATCTCGCGTTCACCCGTGCCCATGTCGGGGGCAGGCACGTTCTGGGCAGGGTCGATCAGGTCGCGCTTGATCAGCTCATAGGCAAAGCGGCGTGTGATCTTTTCCAGCTCGTCAGTGTCCCAGTGGCGCGGGTCGATGCACAGGCCGCCCTTGGACCCGCCGAACGGCGCTTCGACCAGAGCGCATTTGTAGGTCATGAGCGCCGCCAACGCCTCGACCTCGTCCTGATTTACGGATGGCGCATAGCGGATGCCGCCCTTGACCGGCTCGGTATGTTCGGAATGGACCGAGCGGTAGCCGGTGAAGGTGTGAATGTCGCCCCGCAGCCTGACGCCGAAGCGCACGGTATAGGTCGAGTTGCAAACCCTGATCTTTTCCTCCAGCCCCGGCGGCAGGTCCATCAGCGCTGCGGCGCGGGTGAACATCAGGTCGACGGATTGTCGGAAACTCGGCTCGCCGGTTTGGGTGTTCATTGGCCTTTCCTCCTTCAGCCATGATGCCTCGCGGTCCGCGCTGCGAAGGCTCGCTCCCAAACAGGTCACACAGGTGCGCGAGGCACAACCCCGGCGATCCCCGAGTATTGTCCGCAAATTGTAACCAACTCGTTTCCAGCATGATGCTGCCCCAATTTTGCCGTGCTTGGCGGTCAAAGGAACCCTCGGAGTGACGTGTCCAAGCGTCACGCAGCGAATTTAAACGGTTGGAGTGCACCCATGCGCCACCATGATGCGAACGATGTTGCGACCGGCGCCGTCTTGCGGATCGCGCGGCGCCTGCCGCAGCGGTTTTTGGTCCGCGAGGACGGGTCGACGACGATCTTTGCGACGGTCGTTTTCGTGCTGATGATCGGCATCGGCGGCATCGCCATCGACATCATGCGGTTCGAGACCCAGCGCGTGCAGTTGCAATACACGCTCGACCGCGCGGTTCTGGCGGCCGCGTCCCTGTCACAGACGCTCGACCCGCAGGAAGTGGTGGAAAGCTATTTCGAAACCGCCGGGCTGGAAGGGTATCGTCTGCGCGTCGACGTCGAGAACGGCATCAACTTCCGCCGCGTCGAGGCGCGCGCCGAGATGGAGCTTCAGACGCTGTTCATGAGCATCTTCGGCCAGCCGATGCTGACCTCGCCCGCCGCCGGCGCCGCCGAGGAACGGGTGCGCAACATCGAAGTGTCGCTGGTGCTGGACGTGTCGGGTTCGATGAGCGGGTCCAGCCGGATGACGAACCTGAGACCCGCCGCACGCAGCTTTGTCACCTCGGTGCTCGAGGCCAACAACAACCCGCTCGGCGATCAACTCGTGTCTGTCTCGATCGTGCCCTATGACCATGCGGTCAACATGGGGACGACCTTGTCTTCGGTGTTCTCATTGACGGGCGAACACACCTATTCGCGCTGTGCGCGGTTCCAAGCCGCGGACTACACCTTTGCCGGCATCAACCCCACCGTGCCCTTGCAACGGATGGCCGATATCGACGTGGATACCACCAACTCAACCAATCCGACCCCGCAACCGGCCTGCCACCGCGACAATACCGCGGCCGTCATTCCGTGGTCCAACAACGAGACGCAGTTGCACAATCTGATCAACAGCCTGGAACCGCGGGGCTGGACGGCGATCGACCAGGGCATGCGCTGGGCTGTCGCCCTGCTGGACCCGGCCGCGCGTCCAGCGCTCTCGGGCCTCGTGTCCAACGGTAGCGTGCACCCCGATTTCGACGGTCGCCCGGCCTCCTATGTGGACCCCGAGACGATGAAGATCATCGTCTTGATGACGGATGGTGAAAACACCCGCCAATGGGACGTCCAAGAGCAGTTCCGCAGCGGCCCGAGCCCGTTCTGGCGTAACCCGGCGGATGGGCGCTGGTCGGTCTTCTATCCGCAGTGGAACCTGTATTGGCAAGAAAGCCGGGATCGGTGGCGCAGCACGCCCGACGGCGGCGCCAATGCGGTGCAGCTCGACTATGCGGACCTTTGGCACCATGTCTCGGTGCGGTCGCTGCGGTCTCGGATGTTCCATTCCCACGCGTGGGAGCGTCACGAAGGCTACACCTCCAGTGTCAACCACTGGCGCAGAACCACCGTTCAGGCCATGCAGCAGCAGTTCAACTACTGGAACGTCGTGAACCAGTATGCAGGCGACAATGGCGTCGAAGGCGACGCGCGTCTGCGTGCCATATGTGATGTCGCCCATGCGCAGGGCATCACGGTCTTTTCCATCGCCTTCGAGGCGCCATGGCGCGGTCAGCAGGTGATGCGCTACTGCGCCTCGTCGGCGGCGCATTACTACGACGTGAACGGCATCGACATTTCGAATGCCTTTGCCTCGATTGCGCGCACCATCAACCAGCTGCGGCTGATCCAGTGACAAGGTCCTGACATGCCCGTCCTGCTTCGCCATATCCGCGCCTACCTGCATGACGAGCGGGCGACCGCCACGATGGAATTCGTGATCATGTTCCCCGTGGTGATCACGCTCTTCATCGCCGTGTTCGAGACCGGCATGATCTTGTCGCGTCAGGTGCTGCTGGAACGTTCGCTGGACGAGGCGGTGCGGATCTTGCGGTTGGCCAACGGCCTGACCTTGACCGCGGACGACATCGAAGACGCGATTTGCGAGAACACGCGATCCATCCCGAACTGCGCGGAAGCACTGGTGGTCGACTTGCGGCTGATCAACCGCAGTACTTACGTCATTCCCACGCCCGACGTGGTCTGCGTGAACCGCAATGACATCACAATCGAGCCGAGCAACCAGTTCGAGCAGGGGCAGGACAACGATCTGGTGATGATCCGGACCTGCGCCATCATCGACCGCATCTTGCCGTTTTCGGGCTTCGGTCTGAACCTTGTGCGCGATGATACGGGGGGCCTGCATATCGTCGCGGCCTCGGTCTTCGTGAACGAGCCGAACTGAGGAGCCAGAGCATGTTGACCCGTCAGATCCGCCGTTTCTGGAAGGACGACAGCGCCGCCGTCGCGATGGAGACCGTGCTCATCACCCCGGTGCTGGTCTGGACCTTCATCGCGAGTTTCGTCTTCTTCGACGCCTTTCGTACCTACAACAGCTCGATCAAGGCGACCTATGCCGTGGCCGACATCGTCTCGCGCCAGACAAACATGGTCTATGCTTACGACATCGAGGGCATGGCGCAGATCTTCGAACATCTCGTGCGCAACAACGGGGATGCCCGGCTGCGCGTGACGCAGATCTTCTATGACGGGGTCAACGACCGACATACGGTCGACTGGTCCTACGGCACCAATGGCGAAGCGCGGCTTTTCACCTCGAACATGGTCGACATCGAGGAACTGCTGCCCGCGATGGCCCATGCGGAGCGCGTGATTCTGGTGCAATCCTTCATCCCGTATCAGCCGATCTTCAACACCGGGCTCGACATCATCACCTTCAGGAACTTCACCGTCACCCGCCCGCGCTATGCCGGACAGGTGCCGTTCGACGCGTCGCAGACGGCCTTCCCCTCGAGCTAGGTCGGATCATCGGTCGCGCGTGACCCTTGCGGTGTCGCGCGCAGGCTTTCCTTTGCGCAGGGGCCATCCGATAGTGGCGGGGGCTCTGGGCCGCATCGGAAACAAGCATGCGCTATTCAGGCTGGCAGGTGCTGGCACAAGGGATCACCGGCAATCGCGGCTGGCGCCCGGCGTGGCGCGACCCCGCGCCGAAAGAGGCCTATGACATCGTCATCATCGGCGGCGGCGGCCATGGCCTGTCGACCGCGCATTATCTGGCGAAAGAGCATGGGCTGACCAATGTTGCCGTGCTTGAAAAGGGCTATCTGGGCGGGGGCAGCGTAGGGCGCAACACCACCATCGTGCGCGCCAACTACCTGCTCGAGGGCAATTCGCAGTTCTATTCCCACTCGCTGAGACTTTGGGAGGGGCTGGAGGCCGACCTCAACTACAACGTGATGCATTCCCAGCGCGGGCTGATCAACCTGTTCCATTCCGACGGCCAGCGCGACGCCTTCGTGCGGCGCGGCAACATGATGATCAATCAGGGCGATGACGCGATCTTGCTCGACCGCGAGGGGTGCCGCAAGCTGCTGCCCTATCTCGATTACGAGCAGACGCGCTTTCCGATCTACGGCGGGCTTTACCACCCGCGCGGCGGCACGGCGCGACATGATGCAGTCGCCTGGGGCTATGCGCGGGCAGCGGACCGGCGGGGCGTCGATCTGATCCAGAATTGCGAGGTCACGGGGATCGACATCGCAGGCGGGCGCGTCACGGGCGTGCAGACGACGCGCGGCGCGATCCGGGCGAAAAAGGTGGCGATCGTGGTCGCGGGCCGGTCAAGCCAGGTCGCCGCCATGGCCGGCCTGCGCCTGCCGATCGAGAGCCATGTGCTACAGGCCTTCGTGACCGAGGGGCTTAAGCCAGTGATCAACCATGTGATCAGCTACGGGATGGGGCATTTCTACATCAGCCAGTCCGACAAGGGTGGCCTCGTCTTTGGCGGCGATCTGGATTTCTATGCCAGCTATGCCGCACGGGGCAATCTGCCCATGGCCGAACATGTGGCCGAGGCGGGCATGACTCTGATGCCGATGATCGGCCGCGCGCGGATGCTGCGCAGCTGGGGGGGCATCATGGACATGTCGCCCGATGGCTCGCCCATCATCGACAAGGCTCCGGTCGAGGGGCTCTATCTGAACTGCGGCTGGTGCTATGGCGGGTTCAAGGCGGTGCCGGGATCGGGCAACTGTTTTGCCCATCTGATCGCCACCGACCGCCCGCATAAGGCCGCAAGCGCCTTTCGGCTTGATCGATTTGAAACTGGCAGGGGATTGATGGATGAAGAAGGCACCGGCTCTCAGCATAATCTGCATTAGCCTGACGCTGGCGGCGACGCCGGTGGCTGCGGACAGCGTGCCGCTGGGCTGCTTCACCCGCGCTTATTCCGCGGCCCATCTGGTCGGCCAACCCGATCAGGTGGTCGCGGCGATGTGGCTGGACCTGCGCAGCGACGGCGGCAGCAGTGCCTATTTCACCCTCGCCGCCCTTATGGCGGGTCAGGGCCATGCCGGGCGCGACGGGCTGGGCGGGCTTGTGCTGGAGGAAGGCGGGTTTTGCGGCAGTCGCCTGCGCTGTCAGGTCGAGTGTGACGGCGGCGGGTTCGAGGTGACGCGGGTGCAGGGCGACATGATCGAGATCACCACAACGGGCATGCGGGTCACGACAGAAGGCTGTTCGGGCGAGGCGCTGTTCATCTCGGACTTGTCCGAAGGGCCGGGACGGCGCACGACCTACCGCCTGTTTCGCAGCCCAGACGCTGCCTGCGCGCGCAACTGAGGCGACAGGCATGCTGATCCCCTGCCCCGTCTGCGGCCCGCGCGACAGCCGCGAGTTTACCTGCAAGGGGCACGCGGTGACGCTGGCCCGCCCGCAGGCCGACGCGCCGCCCGAGGCTTGGGATGCCTACCTGCATCTGCGCGACAACCCGGCCGGTCCCACGCGCGAGCTGTGGCACCACAATGCGGGCTGCACGGCCTGGCTGGTGGTGGAACGCAACACCGTCACCCATGCCGTCACCGGCGCGCGCCTTGCCGGGGAGGTCGCCGCAAGATGAGGATCGACACGAACTGGCGCGGCGATCCGGCGGAAAGGATCGTCTTCACCTTCAACGGCCAGCCGATCGAGGGCTACAGGGGCGATACCGTGGCGGCGGCCCTTCTGGCCAAGGGTATCAGGCTGGTCGGGCGGTCGTTCAAGTATCACCGGCCGCGCGGCATCTTCACCGCCGGATCGGAGGAGCCGAACGCGCTGGTCACCATCGGCTCCGGCGCGGATCAGATGCCCAACGTGCGGGCCACCCTGCAAGAAATCCACGACGGCCTGGAGGTGCGCAGCCAGAACCACATCGGCCCGCTGCAGCGCGATCTTCTGGCGGTCAATGATCTGCTGCATCCGTTTCTGGGCGCGGGGTTCTACTACAAGACCTTCATGTGGCCCCGCAGCTTCTGGGAAAGGGTCTACGAGCCGGTGATCCGCCGCGCGGCCGGTCTGGGCGCGTTGTCGCATGACCATGGGGGCGCGCGGTCGGAAAAGGCCTTTGCCCATTGCGACGTGCTGGTGATCGGCGCGGGCATCACCGGCATCATGGCAGCCTATGTCGCCGCGAGGGCCGGGGCGGATGTGCTGCTCGTCGATGAAAACATGTCCCTGCACAACCGGCACCGGCACTTCGACGACCCGATCCGGGATGCACAGGGCATCACCCATTTCTCGCCCGAGGATTTCGCCTTTTTCTACCTGAACGCGCTTCAGGCGATGCCAAACGTCCGGATCATGACCCGCACGACAGTAACGGGCATCTATGACGGCGGCAGCTATGGCGCGCTGGAACGCACCGGGCTGCATCTGTCACCCGATGCGCATCCCGACCTCCCGCGTGAGACGTTCTGGCGCATCCGGGCGCGACAGACGGTGCTGGCGACCGGCGCGCTGGAACGGCCCATCGCCTTTCCCAACAATGACCGTCCCGGCATCATGATGCTGTCAGCCTTCATGCGCTACGTTGACGGCTTCGGTGTCCTGTGCGGACGAACGCCCAGCTTTTTCGTGACCAATGACGATGCGCACCGGGTCATCGCCGGGCTGATCGCGCGGCCCGAGATCGCCCAAGCCATACGGCGCTGCACGGTGATCGACCCGCGTCCCGAGGCGCGCGCGCAGGGCGATTATCGTCTGATCGCCGGCGCGGAGGTCATCGATACGCGCGGACGCCACGGCCTGCGCGAGATCACCGTGCGACAGGGCGGGTCGCAGCAGCGGATCGAGACCGACCTGCTTGCGCTGTCGGGCGGCTGGAACCCGACCCTGCATCTGACCTGCCATCTGGGCGCGCGTCCGGTCTGGAACGCTGAGGCTGCCATGTTCGTCCCTGCGCAGGACGCGGTGCCGGGACTGCACCCGGCAGGGGCCTGCAACGGCACGCTGTCGACAGGTGGCTGCCTGCGCGACGGCCATACCACCGCCCTGCGCGCCATCGCGGTGCTTGGTCTGGCCGATCCCGGGGTGCCCGTGCCGCAGGCGGGGGAGGAGGCCGGGAACGGCGTGGCGCTGTGGCAGGTCCAGGCCAAGGGGCGCGCCTGGCTCGACCTGGCCAATGACGTGACCACCAAGGATGTCGCGCAATCCGCCCAGGAGGGCTTTGCCTCGGTCGAGCACATGAAGCGCTACACCACCCAGGGCATGGCGCCCGATCAGGGCAAGTCGTCCAACATCGGGGCCTTGGCGATCCTGGCCGACGCGACCGGGCGCAGCATTTCCGCGACCGGCACGACGACCTATCGGCCGCCGTTTGTGCCGCTGACCATGGGCGCCTTGGGTGCGGGCGGCGAAGGGCACGGCTTTGCCCCCGAACGCAAGATGACGAGCCATGCCGCCACGGTGGCGCGGGGCGCGCCGATGATCGAGGCCGGGCTCTGGTATCGCCCGTCGTATTTCCCCGCGCCGGGCGAGACGACATGGCAACAGGCCTGCGACCGCGAGGTGCGGATGGTGCGGCAGTCGGTGGGCGTGGTCGATGTCTCGAGCTTGGGCAAGATCGACATTCAGGGGCCCGACGCGGGGGCGTTTCTGGACTTCGTCTATACGAACACCTTCTCCACCTTGCCCGTCGGCCGTGTCCGCTATGGCCTGATGCTGCGCGAGGACGGGCATGTGATGGATGACGGCACCACGGCGCGACTGGGGCCAGATCACTATGTGATGACCACGACCACCGCCGCCGCCGGACAGGTGATGGCGCATCTGGAGCTTGTGGCCCAAGGGCTGCGGCCCGATCTGGATGTGCGGGTGATCTCCGTCACCGAGCAATGGGCGCAGATGTCGGTCGCGGGGCCCTTGGCGCGCAGTCTCTTGAACGGCATCCTCGACACGCCCCTTGATACGGCGGGCTTTCCCTTCATGGCTTGCGGCGCTGTGAGGGTGCACGGGATCGAGGCGCGGCTCTTCCGCGTGTCCTTCTCGGGCGAACAGGCCTTTGAGGTCGCGGTGCCGGCGCGCTTTGGCGACGCGCTCTACCGCGATCTGGTGGCGCGGGCCGAGGCGCTGGGCGGCGGCGCTTACGGGCTGGAGGCGCTGAATGTGCTCAGGCTAGAAAAGGGGTTCCTGACCCATGCCGAGATGCATGGCAGGGTGACGGCATACGACCTTGGGTTGCAAGGGATGATGTCGCCGAAAAAGGACTACATCGGCAAACCCGCAGCCGCCCGCCCCGGCCTGCTGGAGCCGGGACGCGAGCGCTTGGTGGGGCTGAAGCCGGTGGATCAAGGCGGCATCCTGACCGCAGGCGCGCGGCTTTTCACGAAGGGCGACCCGCACACCCGGCCGCATGATCAGGGCTATGTCACCTCGGTCGGTTCCTCGGCCACGCTGGGGCACATGATCGGGCTGGGGTTCTTGCGCCATGGCCCGGAGCGGATGGGCGAAGCCATCACGCTCGTCGACCACTTACGCGGCATCCAGACGCCCTGCGAGGTCTGCGCCCCGGTCTTCTTCGACCAAGACGGAGGGCGCGCGCGTGGCTGAGTTGATAGCCAAATCCCCCGCCCATGGCCTTGTGCCGGTGGAAACCGCCGGCGCCCGCCTGACCGAAGCGCCGCTTGCCCCGATCTGGTCGATTGCGCCCCTTCGCGGCAAGACGGAAGCGGTGTCCGATGCCTTGGAACAGGGCCATGGCCTGCCCTTTCCCGCGCCGGGCACCCTGCACGCGTTCCAAGGCGTCCGGATCGCATGGAGCGGGCTGGATCAGGCGTTCCTCATGGGCGCATCTCCCGCGCCGGAGCTGTCGCGGGACGCGGCGCTGAGCGATCAGTCCGACGGCTGGGCGCATATGATCCTTGAGGGGTCGGCCGCCCGCGCGGTGCTGGCGCGGCTGGTGCCCATCGACCTTGCGCCCGCCGCCTGCCCGCCGGGATCGGCGCGGCGGACGCTTCTGGGCCATATGCACACGCTGATCTTGCACCCCGGCGGCGACCGCTTCGAGCTGCTGGTCTTCCGCTCGATGGCGGAAACGGCCGTCCACGAGGTCGCACGCGCGATGACCGCCGTCGCGGCCCGGGCGGCGATCGGGGACTAAAGACCCTCGTGAGGCTGGACCCCGCGGATGCGCATCGCGTGGTCGATCATGATGAACATGTCATTGGCAAGATCGGGCCGGTCGTAGCGGGGGTCGCCGACGCGGCCCGCCCATGTGCGGTGGGCATTGCGCAACTGACTGTCGGTCCGTTCGTTGGGGTCGAGATAGGTCTGAAAGCGCGAGCGCACCTGAAGGGGCGTGAACTGCCGGATCTCGCGCCCCATCATCTGCGACATCGCCTCTTCCACGGGATCATTGCGCACGGGCGCCGCCTCGGGCGCAGGGGCCGCCACGAAAAGGAAAACGGCCATCACCGCCGCGACCACAAGCGCCACGCCGGCGAAAACCGCCTCAACGCGGGCGGCGCCCTGATCGCGTCCGAGAAATCGCTGTAGGTCCTGCATCATCGCGCTGTGTCACCCGTGGTTGGCGAAACAATGACGGGAAACTTGGGCAGGATTGCGACCGGACCGCGCACAGCCTTGGGCGTTTCATCCCCAGCCTTTCGCAGCGCGCATCTGGACAGGCAGGGGCTGGAGGCCGATATTGCGCCCATGTCGCTTCCCCCCGGTTTCCTCGATGAATTGCGCAATCGCGTCTCGATCAGTCAGGTGGTCGGGCGCAAGGTCATCTGGGACACCCGCAAGTCGAACCAGGCCAAGGGCGACATGTGGGCGCCCTGCCCGTTCCATCAGGAAAAATCCGCCAGTTTCCACGTCGATGACCGCAAGGGATTTTACTACTGCTTTGGCTGCCACGCCAAGGGCGACGCGCTGGGGTTCATCCAGCAGGCCGAAAATGTGGGTTTCATGGAAGCGGTTGAAATGCTTGCCCGCGAGGCAGGCATGCCGATGCCCGCGCGCGACCCTCAAGCCAGCGAGAGGATCGACCGCGCCACCAAGCTGGCGGCCGCGACAGAAGCTGGCGTGGCGCATTTCCGCCTCCAGCTCAGAACAGCCGCCGCAGCCGAGGCGCGCGCCTATCTTGACCGGCGCGGGCTGGATGCGGCGACGCTCGAGCGGTTCGAGATCGGCTTTGCCCCCGCCGCACGGCAAGGGGTGTTTGGCGCGCTGACGGCCAAGGGTATCGCGGCCGAGGATGTGATCGAGGCCGGGCTGGCCACTCGGCCCGACGACGGCAGCGCGCCCTATGACGCGTTCCGCGACCGCATCATCTTTCCCATACGTGACGCGCGCGGGCGCTGCATCGGGTTCGGCGGGCGGGCGATGGCGGCCGACGCGCGTGCCAAGTATCTGAATTCCCGCGAGACGCCGCTCTTCGACAAGGGCCGCGCGCTCTACAATCATGGCCCAGCGCGCGAGGCAGCGGGCAAGGGCCAGCCGCTGATCGTGGCCGAAGGCTACATGGATGTGATCGCGCTGGTGCAAGCGGGCTTTGGCGCCGCTGTAGCCCCGTTGGGCACCGCGATCACCGCCGATCAGTTGCGCCTGATGTGGCGCATCGCCGATGAGCCGATCATCGCGCTGGATGGCGACACGGCGGGCTTGCGCGCGGCGCTGCGCCTCGTCGATCTGGCGCTGCCTATGCTGGAGCCGGGCAAGACCCTGCGCTTTTGCCTGATGCCCGAGGGGCAAGACCCCGACGACCTGATCAAGGCCCGTGGCGCGGATGCGATGCGCGCGCTTCTCGACACCGCCGAGCCGCTGGTGCGGATGCTGTGGCGGCGCGAGACCGAGGGGCAGGTCTTTGACAGCCCCGAACGGCGCGCGGCGCTGGATGGGCGGTTGCGGCAGGCCATAGGCAAGATCCCCGATCAGGGCCTGCGCCGCCATTACGGCGAGGCGCTGGCCGAGTTGCGCCGCGCATTGTTCCGCCCGACCGCGCCGCAGGGCCGGGACCGTGGGCAATGGCGCGCCCGCGGATTTGCCGAGGCCCAGATGCCGCTGGCCGAGACGCGGTCTTCGGCGCTGGGGTCGGGCGCCTTGTCGGCCGATGATCTGCGGGTGATGCTGATCCTTGCCACGCTCTGCCGCTATCCCGGCCTGATCGAGCGCTTCGAGACGGAGCTGGAACGGCTGGCTCCACGCCATCCCGATCATGTGGCGCTGGTCGATGTGCTGCTGTCCACGCAGGCCGGGGACGAAGACGGGGTCAGCGCCGATTGTGCCGCCGCGGGCCTTGCGCATGCCCTTGAAAGCCTGCGGGGGATGGCCCACTTGCGGATCACGCCGATCCTCTCGGGGCCGCCTGATCCCGCCAAGGCGGCGCTGTGCCTGACCGAGGAGTTCGCCAAATATTCCGCCGACCGCGCGATGAGGTCCGAAATGTCGGAGGCTCTGGAGGATCTGGACCGCGCGCCCGAAGGCGACATGCGGCTGGGCCGCCGCCTCAATCACGCGGTGCATCGGCGCCAGACCGCGCGACGCGCGGCAAGCGGCGAGGCAAGCAGCGCTGTCGGCGAAGACACAGCCGCGCTGTCCGATCGCCTGCGCGCCTTGATAGAGGCGCGCGTCTGGGAGAAGAAAGGCCGCTAACCGCCCTAGGCGAATCAGTGATTCGCCCTACATAAGTTTCAGTAGCAAAGATTCGTCGGTCTGACCGCCCGCCGGGTAACCGCCACGCACCGCCAAAGGACATCCGCCCATGGCCAAAGACACCGAAGATCGCAAGCAGCAGGACGGTGACGAGACCGAGATCGGTCTCGACATGAGCCAGACCGCGGTCAAGAAGATGATCGCCGAAGCGCGTGTGCGCGGCTACATCACCTATGACCAGCTCAACACGGTCCTGCCGCCCGAACAGGTGTCCTCCGAACAGATCGAAGACGTGATGTCGATGCTGTCGGAAATGGGCATCAACGTGATCGAGGATGACGAGGCCGAGGAGGGCGAGGAGGGTGCCAAGGGATCGACCGATCTGGTCGAGCTGTCGTCGTCGCGCGACGTGGCGCTGGCGTCTTCGGAAACCGAGAAACTCGACCGCACCGACGACCCCGTGCGCATGTATCTGCGCGAGATGGGCAGTGTCGAGCTTTTGTCTCGCGAGGGCGAGATCGCCATCGCCAAACGGATCGAGGCCGGTCGCAACACGATGATCGCGGGCCTTTGCGAAAGCCCGCTGACCTTTCAGGCGATCACCATCTGGCGCGACGAATTGCTCGACGAAGACATCTTGCTGCGCGATGTGATCGACCTTGACGCGACCTTCGGGCGATCGCTGGGCGATGACGAGGACGAACCCGTTGTTGCGCCCATCGCAGGCGGCAAGCCGCAGGTCGAGGTCAGCGGCCAAGATGAGGAAGAGCTGGACGCAGACGGCAACCCGCTGCGTCGTGGCGACGATGACGATGACGAGGATGAGCAGGCCAACATGAGCCTTGCCGCCATGGAAGCCGCGCTGAAACCCCGCGTTCTCGACATTCTCGACCGGATCGCCGCTGATTACGTCAAGCTGTCGGAAATGCAGGACGCGCGTATCTCGGCCACGCTGAACGAGGACGGCAGCTTTTCGGCCTCCGACGAGGCTGTCTATCAGCAGTTGCGGTCCGAAATCGTGGTGCTGGTGAACGAGCTTCACCTGCACAACAACCGGATCGAGGCGCTGATCGACCAGCTTTACGGCATCAACCGCCGGATCATGGCGATCGACAGCTCGATGGTCAAACTGGCCGATCAGGCCCGCATCAACCGCCGCGAATTCATCGACGAATACCGCGGCTGCGAGCTTGACCCGGCATGGTGCGAGCGCATGGCCGCGAAAGCGGGCCGTGGCTGGCAGGCGCTGATGGAGCGGAGCCGCGACAAGGTCGAGGAATTGCGCAACGACATGGCGCAGGTCGGCCAGTATGTCGGCCTCGACATCTCCGAATTCCGCCGGATCGTGAACCAGGTCCAGAAGGGCGAGAAGGAAGCGCGGCAGGCGAAAAAGGAAATGGTCGAGGCCAACCTCCGCCTCGTGATCTCCATCGCCAAGAAATACACCAACCGCGGGTTGCAATTCCTTGATCTTATACAAGAAGGCAATATCGGCCTGATGAAGGCCGTGGACAAGTTCGAATACCGCCGCGGCTACAAGTTCTCCACCTACGCGACATGGTGGATCCGGCAGGCGATCACCCGCTCGATCGCCGATCAGGCGCGCACGATCCGCATCCCGGTCCACATGATCGAGACGATCAACAAGCTGGTGCGGACGGGGCGCCAGATGCTGCACGAGATCGGCCGCGAACCGACCCCCGAGGAACTGGCCGAAAAGCTCCAGATGCCGCTGGAAAAGGTCCGCAAGGTGATGAAGATCGCCAAGGAGCCGATCAGCCTAGAGACCCCCATCGGGGACGAGGAAGACAGCCAGCTTGGCGATTTCATCGAGGACAAGAACGCCGTCCTGCCGCTTGATTCGGCCATTCAGGAGAACCTGAAGGAAACGACGACCCGCGTTCTGGCGTCTCTGACGCCCCGCGAGGAACGCGTCTTGCGCATGCGCTTCGGGATCGGGATGAACACCGACCACACGCTCGAGGAAGTGGGCCAGCAGTTCAGCGTGACCCGCGAACGCATCCGCCAGATCGAGGCCAAAGCGCTCAGGAAGCTCAAGCACCCGAGCCGGTCACGCAAGCTGCGGTCGTTCCTCGACCAGTAGGGTGGGCAATCTACCCACCGACACCGCGACGCATGGGCAGGATTGCCCACCGTCGAAAGAAAGGGTGGGCAGGACTGCCCGCCCTGCGGGAGCTCAGCGATGACCGCCCTGCGCCGCCTCCTTGACAGCCTGCCGCTGTCCATCCTCATCATCTTGTGCCTCACCCTCGGTCTTTCGCCCTTTACGCCCGAGCCGCACATCTGGGAGAAGCTCAAGATGCTGGCGGCGGGCACCCTCACCCGTCCCTTCGATATTTTCGACCTCTTGCTGCACGGCCTGCCGTGGCTGCTGCTGGTCCTGAAACTGGCACACGGGCGCAGGCGTGCAGGCTGAGGCCGGTTCCCCCCGCCCGGGCAAGGCCCTGCCCCTATCATTCCGCGCCATGACACCGTTGAGGGGAATAGCCGTTCAAAGGAGACGCCATGACGCCCAAGCAAGTTGAACTCGTCGAGACATCGTTCAAGGCCTTCGTGCCCGTGGCCTACCAGACCACCGAAGACTTCTACGAAAGCCTGTTCCGGGTCTCCCCGCATCTGCGCGGGTTGTTTCCCAAGGACATGCAGGGCCTGCGCAAAAAGCTGGTCGAGACGCTGACCTATGTGGTCAACGGTCTGCGCTATCCCGACGCCCTGCTGCCAGTGGTGCGCGATCTGGGCAGACGCCACAAAGGCTTTCGGGTGGAGCCGGGCTATTACGCACTGGTCAGCGCAGCCCTGATCGAGTCGATGGAACGCGCCATGGGCACGGCCTTCGGACCCGAGGTCAAGCAAGCCTGGAAGGCCTGCATCACCTTTCTTGCGACGGAAATGATCACGGCGGGCGAAGCCGCCTGACGGCGCAGGCCGCTTCACCTTTGGGATGCGGGCGGCTAGCATAACCCATTCCATCACAGGCGGAGCGTGATCGCATGTCCCTCTTCTCCAAACTTTTCGGCGGCGGCGGCAAACCCGCGAAGGAGCCCGAGGTCTACAAGGATTTCCGCATCTTCCCCGAGCCACAATCGGGCGGGGGCGGATTTCGCATCGCGGCAAGGATCGAAAAGGAGGTGGGCGGTGAGACGAAAACCCATCACCTTCTGCGCGCCGACACCGTTCAGTCGGCGGAAGAGGCCGAGACCTTCTCGATCCGCAAGGCCAAGCAGTTGATCGACGAACAGGGCGAGCGGCTTTTCGGCTGACACAACGGCGTAGGGTTGGCCTTCAGGCGCACCCTACGCCTTGAGCCACTCCAGCATTTCCGCTGCCGCCGCATCGGGCGTCACCCTGCCTGCGGCCACATCCTCGGCCCTGTCTTCCATCGCGCGCCGCACCTCGGGGTCGCGCTTCAGGCGGGCGAGCAACCCCTCGCGGACCTCGGCCTCGAACCAATGGGCCGCCTGCGTGGCACGCGCGCGGTCCCACCATCCGTGATCCCTGCGCCAGCGCGCCAGTGCCTGCATGTCGCCCCACGCGCCCGCGATACCGTCGCCCGTGACGGCCGACACCGGCAGCGCCTTGGGAAACCCATCGGGGTCCTGCGGGCGCTTCCTGAGCAAGCGCAGCGCCCCCGCGTAATCGGCCACGGTCCGTGTCGCCGCCGGTTTCAGGTCGCCATCGGACTTGTTCACCAAGATCAGGTCAGCCATTTCCATGATGCCGCGCTTGACGCCCTGCAACTCGTCGCCACCTGCGGGTGCCAAGAGCAGCACGAAGATGTCGCACATTTGCGCCACCATGGTTTCGGACTGGCCGACGCCCACCGTTTCGATCAGCACCACGTCGAACCCCGCCGCCTCGCACAGCGCCACCGCCTCGCGCGTGCGGCGCGTGACGCCGCCCAGATGGGTCGAAGACGGCGAAGGGCGAATGAAAGCCGAGGGCTCGCGCGCCAGCCGGTCCATCCGCGTCTTGTCCCCCAAGATCGAGCCGCCCGAGCGCGAGGACGACGGATCGACCGCAAGCACCGCGACGCGCAAACCGGCCTCGACCAGCGCCATCCCGAAGGCCTCGATGAAGGTGGATTTCCCCACCCCCGGCGTGCCCGACAGCCCGATCCGCAGCGCCTGCCGGCCATGGCCGCGCAAGGCTTCGGTCAGCGCGGTGGCGTCGGCACGGTGATCTGGGCGGGTGCTTTCCACCAAGGTGACGGCACGGGCCAAGGCACGCCGGTCGCCCGCAAGGATGCGGGGCGCAAGATCGGCGGCAAGGGGGCTCGTGTCCGTCATCGAAGGGTCGTCTTTCCTGCCTAGGTTCGCCGCACCGCGCGCGCCCGGTCGCTTTGTCTACCCCCGTATCTGCCCCCCTGCGCAGGGGGCTGTCCAGTGTCCTTGCCGAGGTCCGATGCCGCGCCTGTTGCCCGTGATGATCTGCCTGGCCTTTGGGCTTTCCACCGCCCCGGCCCGCGCGCAGGACCAGATCCGGTTCGACGTTCTGTTTCGCGGGCTGTCCGTGGCCGAGATCACGCTGGTCGCGCGCCAGACCGACGCCGCCTACGCGCTGGCCGGGCAGGTGCGGTCGACCGGGCTTGCCGGTGTCTTTGCCAGACTGCGATTCCAGCTGCAGGCCGAGGGCGTGATGGCTGGCGCCGCGCCCCGTCCCCGGCGCTATGCCGAGGATGTGGACACCGGGCGCCGTGTCTCGGCGGTGGAGGTCAGTTTTGCGGGCGACGCCCCACAGATCCTGCGCCAGACCCCGGCCCCGGGCGCCGAGGCGGTGCCACCGGACGCGGCGACGGGCACGGTCGACCCGCTGTCGGCGCTTTGGCGGGTGGTGCGGGGCGGGGCGGCGCCCTGCGGCTGGTCGATGCCGGTCTATGACGGCGCCCGCCTGTCCGAGCTTTCGCTCGCTCCGCCCACGGGCGGCGAAATCTTGAGCTGCGAGGGTCACTATACCCGCGTCGCGGGCTTCCCGCCCGAGGACATGGCCGAACGCCGGGTCTTCCCTTTCGCCGCGACCTATGCCGCGCAAGACGGGGCTTTCGTGTTGACGGAGGTGGCGGCCATGTCTCTCTTGGGGCCGATCCGCATCGTCAGACGGGACTGAACCGCCCTTGCCCCTGCCCATAGACGACATCTTGCCCGCGCTGTGCGCGGCATTGGCCAGCCATGGCCGCGCCGTGCTGCAGGCCCCACCCGGGGCTGGCAAGACCACGGGCGTCCCGCCTGCCCTGCTGGATCAGGTCAAAGGCCGCATCGTGATGCTGGAACCGCGCAGGCTGGCCGCCCGCGCCGCCGCCGAGCGGATGGCCGATGTGATGGGCGAGCCGGTCGGGCAAACGGTGGGCTACCGCATCAGGGGCGAGAGCGTGGTCTCGGGCGCGACACGGATCGAAGTGGTGACCGAGGGCATCCTGACCCGCATGTTGCAAGACCGCCCCGACCTGCCGGGCGTGGGGATGGTCATCTTCGACGAGTTCCATGAGCGGTCGCTGAACGCCGATCTGGGTCTGGCCCTGACATGGGAGGTGCGGCAGGCGCTGCGGCCCGATCTGGGGCTACTGGTCATGTCCGCGACGTTGGACGCGGGACCCGTGGCGGCGCTCCTCGACGATGCGCCGCTCCTGACCTCCGAGGGGCGGGCCTTTCCGGTCGAAACACGCCATCTCGACCGCCCTGTGCCGAAAGAGCAGCGGCTGGAGGATGCCGTGGCGGGTCAGATCCTGACGGCGCTGGCCGAGACCGAGGGCGGCTGCCTTGTCTTTCTGCCCGGCGAGGGTGAGATCCGGCGCGTGGCCGCCCGTCTGGCGCGCGCGCTGCCCGCCGATGTCACGCTCCACATGCTGTTCGGTGCCATGCGGATCGAGGATCAGCGGGCCGCGATCCGGCCCGCGACCTCGGGCCGCAAACTGGTGCTTGCCACCGCCATCGCGGAGACTTCACTGACGATCGCGGATGTGCGCGTGGTGATCGATGCGGGCCGCGCACGGCGAGCGCGGTTCGATCCGGCCTCGGGCATGTCGCGACTGGTCACCGAACCCGTCAGCCGGGCCGAGGCCGACCAGAGGCGCGGCCGCGCGGGGCGCGTGGCACCCGGCGTCTGCTACCGGATGTGGACCAAGGGGGCCGAGGGGGCCCTGCCCGCCTTCCCCCCGCCCGAGATCGCGGCGGCCGATCTGGCCGGGCTGGCGCTGGATCTGGCGATCTGGGGCAGTGCCGAGGGGCTGGCCTTTCTCACGCCGCCGCCAGAGGGCGCGCTGGTCGAAGCCCGCGCGCTGCTGGCGGAGTTGGGCGCGCTTGTCGCGGGCGACCGCGTGACCGAGCATGGCCGGGCACTGTCCCGCCTGCCGCTGCATCCGAGGCTGGGGCATATGGTGCTGACAGGGGGCGCCGGCTCCGCGCGCCTCGCGGCACTTCTCGCCGAACGCGATCCGCTGCGGGGTCAAGGCACCGACCTGATGTTGCGCCTGCGCGCGCTCGACGATCCGGGCGGTATGGGGGCCGATCGTGGCGTGGTGGCGCGCGTGCGGGAAGAAGCCAAGCGGCTCAATCGCTTCGAGGCCGGCCCGCCCCTCTCGCCCGGCGCGCAGACGGCGTTGGCCTATCCCGATCGCATCGGCCTGCGCCGCGCGGGCGATGCGCCACGCTACATCCTCTCGGGCGGCGCGGGCGCGATCATGCCCGAGGGCGACGGGCTGGCCGGGCAACGGCTGATCGTGGCGACCGATCTGGATGGCGACCGGCGCGAGGCGCGGGTGCGGCAGGCCGTGGCGATCAGCGAGGGCGAGCTACGGGCGTTATATGCGGACCGGATCGCATGGGTCGATCATTGCGTGTGGTCCAAACGCCACCGCCGGGTCGAGGCGCGCCAGCAGGAGCGGTTTGGCGCGCTCGTGCTGGAGGATCGGACATGGCGCGATGCCCCGCCCGAGGCAATTGCGGCGGCGCTGCTGGAGGGTGTCCACGATTTGGGGCTGACAGCGCTCAACTGGACCGACAGGGCACGGCTGCTCAGGGCGCGGATCGCTGTCTCGGGCGTGGCGGATGTGTCTGATGCGGCACTGATGTCAGCCTTGGGGGACTGGCTCGCGCCCTGGCTCACGACCGAGCGAAGTGCTGCGGACCTTGCCCGGTTCGACCCGTCCGAGGCGCTGCGCGTCTGGCTGGGGCACCCCGCCATGGCCGATGTCGACCGGCTGGCGCCTGCCGCCTGGCAAAGCCCGCTGGGAAGGGCGATCCCCATCGACTATTCCGGCGAGGTGCCCGAAGTGGCGCTGCGCTTGCAAGAAGTGTTCGGCACCACGATCCATCCCGTGGTGGGCCCGGACCGGGTGCCGCTGCGCATGGTGTTGCTCTCGCCCGCAGGCCGCCCGGTGCAGGTCACGACAGATTTACCGGGCTTCTGGAATGGCTCCTATGCCGATGTGCGCAAAGACATGCGGGCGCGCTACCCGCGCCATCCCTGGCCCGAGGACCCGCGCAGCGCAGATCCGACCTTGCGGGCCAAGCCGCGCGGGCGGTAGGCGGTGCAGGGGGCTCTGCCCCCGCCCTTTCAGGGCTCCCCCGGGATATTTGGGAAACAGAGAAGGCAGGAGCATGCGCGAGAGCACGGTGCCGCTGGTCAAGGAGCTGGTCCTTGTGGGGGGCGGTCATGCGCATGCGCTGGTCCTGCGCCGCTGGGGGATGGCCCCGGTGCCGGGCGTGCGGCTGACGCTGGTGAACCCGGGGCCCTCCGCGCCCTACACGGGCATGTTGCCGGGGCATGTCGCGGGGCATTATCCGCGCGCGGCGCTCGAGATAGACCTTGTGCGGCTCGCGCGCTTTGCGGGCGCGCGGCTGATCCTGGGCGCGGTTGACCGGATTGACCCGGTGGCGCGGCGTGTGGCGGTGCCGGGGCGGGCACCGCTCGCCTATGACCTCTTGTCGATTGATGTCGGCATCACCTCGGACATGGCCGGTCTGCCGGGCTTTGCCGAGCATGCCGTGGCGGCCAAGCCGCTGGCCGGCCTCGCCGATCGCTGGGCGGATTTCTGCGCGGGCACCGGCGCTGCGCGGATCGCGGTGATCGGCGGCGGCATCGCGGGGGTGGAACTGGCTATGGCCATGGCCGAGCGGATGCGGCTGTCGGGCCGCGCGTCCGATGTCGCGGTGATCGACAAGGGCGCGGTCCTGGCGCGCCATCCGGCGCGCGCACGGCTCATGGCGGCGATGGAGGGCTACGGCATCGCGCGGATCGAGGGGGCAGCGCCCGCCCGTGTGACGGCAGGCACGGTACATCTCGCGGACGGGCGCAGCGTCGAAGCCGATCTGATCGTGGGCGCGGCGGGCGCAGTGCCGCACCCGTGGCTCGCCACCTGCGGGATGGAGATGCGCGATGGCTACATGGTCGTCGACGCGCAGTTGCGCTCGGTCAGCCATCCTCAGATCTACGGCGCGGGCGATTGCGTGTACCTGAGCCACGCGCCCCGCCCCAAGGCGGGCGTCTTTGCCGTGCGCGCGGCCCCGGTTCTGGCGTGGAACCTGCGCGCCGATCTGGTGGGCGCGCAACGGCGGCGGTTCAAGCCGCAGCGCGATTTCCTCAAGCTGGTTTCGCTGGGCGGCAAATCGGCGCTGGCCGAAAAGGGCGGGGTCGTGTTTGCGGGGCCGCTGATGTGGCGCTGGAAGGACCGGATCGACCAGCGATTCATGGACAAGTTGCGCGAGTTGCCCCCGATGCCGCGCACCCTGCCCCCCTCCGGAGCCGCCAAGGGCGTGGCGCAGGAGATGGCGGGGCCTGCCCCCTGCGGCGGTTGCGGCGCCAAGCTGGGGGCCGGGGCGCTGACGGGCATCCTTGGCGGGGAACCCGGCGATGACGCGGCGGTGCTGATGACGGGTGGCGCGCGGCAGGTGATCTCGACCGACCATCTGCGCGGCTTTGCCGAGGACCCGGCGCTGGTCGCACGCGTGGCCGCCGTGCACGCCATGGGCGACATCTGGGCGATGGGCGCGCGCCCGCAGGCAGCGCTGGCCACCGTGATCTTGCCGCGCATGGCGCCACGGATGCAGGGCGCGTGGCTCGACGAGATCATGGTGGCGGCGCGCGACGTGTTCGCCGCCGAAGGGGTGGAGGTCGTGGGCGGCCATTCCTCGATGGGCACGGAGCTGACGCTGGGCTTCACCGTCACGGGGCTACTGGAGCGCGATGCGGTGACGCTGGCGGGTGCGCGCCCTGGCGACGCGCTGATCCTGACCAAGGCGATCGGCACCGGCGTGGTGCTGGCCGGCGAGATGCAGATGCGGGCCACCGGCGCAGAAGTGGCGGCGACATGGGCACAGATGCTCATGCCGCAGGGCACGGCCTCGGCCATCTTGTCCCCCGTGGCGCATGCAATGACGGATGTGACGGGGTTCGGGCTGGCAGGGCATCTTGGCAACATCTGTGCGGCATCCGGCGCAGGGGCCGAGGTGGACATGACCGCCGTGCCGCTCTTGACGGGCGCGCCCCGATTGTCCGGGCTTGGGGTGCGCTCGACCCTTTGGGCGCAGAACAGGACGGCGCTGGCTGGACGGGTGGAAGCGGCGGATTTGCCGCTGACCGCCCTGATCTTTGACCCGCAGACGGCGGGCGGCTTGCTGGCCGCGGTGCCGGAGGCGCGGGCCAGCGCCCTTGTCGATGCCCTGCGCGAGGCAGGGTTCGACGCGGCGCGGATCGGGGGCATAACGCAAGACACGGTGATCCGCTTTGCGTGAGGCAACCGGACGCCAAGGCAGGGACACCTCTGGACACCGGAGCCTGTGAGCCTAGTGTCGCACCCCAACGGGACAGTCGGCCCCCGAAAGGCCGCAGTCCAACCAAACCAAGGAATGCACGCGATGAGCAAGTTCGGAACCAGCCAGCCGGTCACACGTCTGGAGGACAGCCGCTTCCTGACCGGTCGCGGCCGCTACGTCGACGATATTGCTCCGCAAGATGCGCTGCATGGGTTCGTGCTGCGCAGCCCGCAGGCGCACGCCGACATCAACGGGCTTGATGTCGGCGCGGCACGCGCCGCCCCCGGCGTGCATCTGGTGCTGACCGCCACGGACCTGACCGGGGCGGGGCTGAAGAACGCGATGCGCTATGCGCTGGTCAAGACCAAGGGCGCAAAGCCCGCCGCCCCCGTGCGCCCGATTCTGGCCGAGGGGCGGGTGCGTTTCGTCGGCGACCCGGTCGCCTTCATCGTGGCCGACAGCCTGATTGCCGCGCGGGATGCGGCGGAGCTGATCGAGCTGGACCTCGACGAACGGCCCGCCAAGATCGACCTCGCGCCGGGTGGCGAGACGATCCACGCCGAGGCCCCCGACAACATCGCCTATGAGTTCACCCTTGGTGACGGGGCGGCGACCGAGGCCGCCATCGCCGGCGCCGCCCATATCATCACCCACACCAGCCACGACAACCGGGTGATCGTGAACTCGATGGAACCGCGCGGCTGCTATGCCGAGGTCGAGGGCGGGCGGCTGCATCTGGCCTTCAACGGGCAGGGCGTGTGGGACATCAAGGCCGATCTGATCCGCTGGCTGGACCTGCCCGAGGCGGATGTGCGCGTGACCAACCCCGATGTCGGCGGTGGTTTCGGCATGAAGGGAATGGGCTATCCCGAGCATTTCCTTGTCGCCCATGCTGCGCGCCTGCTGGGCCGCCCGGTGCGCTGGATGTCGGACCGGACCGAGGCGATGCTGTCGGACAACGCGGGCCGCGATCTGGACGTGACAACCACGCTGGCCTTCGACGCCGACCTGAAACTGGTGGCGTTCCGCACCGACAGCATCTCGAACCTCGGCGGCTATGTCTCGGAATTCGGGCAGAACATTCAGTCTGCGCTCTACGCCAAGGTGCTGACCGGCCCCTATGACGTGCAGACCTACCATTTCCGCAACCGCGGCGTCTTCACCAACACCACGCAGGTCGATGCCTATCGTGGCGCGGGGCGGCCCGAGGCGATCTATGCGCTGGAACGCGCGATGGATTTCGCGGCGCGCGAACTGGGCGTCGACCCGCTCGACCTGCGGCGGCGCAACTTCATCGCGACCGATGCCTTCCCCTATCGCAGCGCCACGGGCGAGCTTTACGACGTGGGCGATTTCCCCCGCGTGCTGGCCCGCGCCGAGGTCGAGGCCGATCTGGCAGGCTTCGCCGCGCGGCGCGCCAAGGCCGAGGCGCAGGGCCGACTGCGCGGCCTTGGCATCTGCTATTACATCGAAAGCATCCTAGGCGACCCGAGCGAGGCGGCCACCATCGAGATCACCGAGACCGGCGCGCGGGTCTATGTCGGCACCCAGTCGAACGGTCAGGGGCACGAGACGGTCTATGCGCAACTGCTCCATGACCAGACCGGGTTGCCGTTGGAGGCGATCGAGATCGTGCAAGGCGACAGCGACCGGATCGCCAGCGGCGGCGGCACAGGCGGGTCGCGCTCGGTGACGGTGCAAGGCATGGCGATGCGGGCGACGGCGGACACACTTATTTCCCAATTGCGTGCTTTCCTGAGCACCGACATGGACCAGAAAGACATGACATTCGACGCGGTTGAGGGCGTGTTCCGCGCGCCCGGCTCGAACGTGGTCATCACCCTGCTCGAAGCCGCGTCCCGCGCCCGCGCTGCAGGCCAGCCCGGCGTCGCCACGGCGACCCGCACAACCACCCTGCCCGGCCGATCCTACCCCAACGGCTGCCACATCGCCGAGGTCGAGATCGACCGCGACACCGGCGCCACCCGCGTCGACCGCTACACGGTGGTCGATGATTTCGGCAACCTGATGAACCCGCGGCTGGCCGAGGGGCAGGTCCATGGCGGCATCGCGCAAGGCATCGGCCAAGCGCTGACCGAACATGTGGTCTTTGACGAAAGCGGCCAGTTGCTGACCGCAAGCTTCATGGACTACGGCATGCCGCGCGCCGATGACACGCCCTTCATCGCCTTCTACACCGAACCCGTGCCCTCGACCGCCAATCCGCTGGGCATGAAGGGCTGCGGCGAGGCCGGCACGGTCGGCGCGCTGGCCGCCGTGGCCAATGCCGTGCAAGATGCGCTCTGGCCCTTGGGGCTCAGGCAGGTCGACATGCCCTTCACCCCCGCCCGCGTCTGGGCGATGCTGCAAGAAGGAAAGGCGCTTGCCGCCGAATAGCCGCCTTCGCACCCGGCTCGCGGGCTACCGCAGCGCGCCCCCGCGCCTGCCCGACATCCGTCAGCCCGTGACCCATGTGGTGCTGCTCGATGGCACGATGTCGAGCCTGCGCCGGGGGGAGGAGACCAATATCGGGCTGACCTACCGCCTGCTGCAGGATCTGCCGGGCAATGCGCCCGTGACGCTCTACTACGAGCCGGGCATCCAGTGGCGCGGCTGGAAACGGTCGGTCGAGGTGATGGCGGGCATCGGCATCAACCGCCAGATCAAGCGCGCCTACCTGTTTCTGGCACGCAACTACCGCCCCGGCGACACGATCATGCTGATGGGCTATTCGCGCGGGGCCTATGCGTTGCGCTCGCTCGCCGGGCTGATCGACCGGCTGGGCCTGCTGCGCGCGGCACAGATCGCGCCCGAGACGCTGGACCGGGTCTATGACCTCTACCGCGAGGCGCCCGACAGCCCGGAAGCTCGCGCGATCAAGACGGCGCTCTGCCACCCCGGGGTGCCGATCCGGTTTCTCGGCGTCTATGACACGGTGCGCGCACTTGGCCTGCGCTGGCCGGGTCTGTGGCGGATCGTGCCGATGCCCCACGCCTTCCATTCCCACGCGCTCGGCCCCGCGACCGAAATCGCCCGTCATGCGCTCGCCCTGTCCGAGCGGCGCGACGCCTATGCACCCGTGATGTGGCAGACAACAGCAGAGCAGGCAAAGAGCGGCCGGGTGCAACAGGTCTGGTTTCGCGGCAGCCATGGCGATGTTGGTGGCCAGTTGGCCGGGATTGCCGCCGCGCGCCCGCTGTCCAATATCGCGCTCGTCTGGATGCTGGCCGAGGCCGAGGCGGCGGGCCTGCCCCTGCCCGTCCACTGGCGCCAGCGCTTCGTCACCAACGCGGCCGCGCCCGCCATCGGCATGAACCGGGGCTTTGGCAAGCTGTTTTTCCTGCGCCATGCCCGGCCCGTTGGGTTGGATCCCTCCGAACGACTGCACCCATCGGCGCGCGCCGCCGCCGTCACGCGCGGGCTGCGCCTGCCGCTTGCCCCGGCCTGACACCGACCGGCGGCAGGTACGCCCGACAGGCTTCATCTTTCCAAAAATATGCACGGCATGACGTTGCAAATGGGCGCAACGCCCGACCTGATGTGCGTGTCACGCAAACACGTCCTCAGGATAACCCACGCCCGTCAGATACAGCCCCTCGGGTGGCGCGACAGGCCCACAGGCGGCGCGGTCGCGGGCCGCAAGGGCCGCGCGCAGGTCCTCGGGCGACCATGCGCGCGCTCCCACCCGCTCCAGCGTGCCCACGATCGAGCGCACCTGATTGTGCAGGAACGACCGCGCGCGCAGATGAAACACGATCTCGCGGCCATTGGGCTGTGCGACTTCTTCCACCACCACTTGGTCGAGCGTCTTGACCGGGCTTTGCGCCTGACAGTGCACCGCGCGGAAAGTGGTGAAATCGTGCCTCCCGACGAGATGGGCGGCCCCCGCGCGCATGGCCGAGACGTCCAGATCATGCTTCACCTGCCACGCCTGCCCGCGCGCATGCACCAGCGGCGCCCGGCGGCAGATCACGCGGTAGGTATAGCGCCGCTCGATCGCCGAAAAGCGCGCGTGCCAGTCACCCGGCACATGAGCGCAGGCCACGACCGCGACAGGGGCGGGTTTCAGATGCCAGTTCACCGCCTCGGACAGGCGGAAAGGGTCCCAATCGCGGGTCATGTCGGCATGCGCGACCTGACCCAAAGCATGCACCCCCGCATCGGTCCGCCCCGCCGCCGCAACCGAGGGCACGTCGTGTTCCAACGCGGCCAGCGCCGCCTCCAGCGCGCCTTGAACGCTGGGCTGGTCGGTCTGTCGCTGCCACCCGGCAAAAGGTTCGCCGTCGTATTCGAGTTTCAGGGCATATCTGGGCATGGGCGGCACTTAGGCCCAAAGCCGCGCCCGCGCCAAGGGGGAAGCCACAGGTCAATCGCCCCCTCGCAATGGCGACACGCGATGCTTACTCTCGGGAGGAATGCACGAAAGGGGCCAGTGCCGTGGTCATCGGAACCATCGCCGACGCAGTCGGACGCCAGATCGAGGGCGTGGCCCGAGGCATGTCGGGCCTGTTCTTCGAGCCGGTGATACGGTTGGGCGTGACCGGCCTCAGCCGGGCGGGTAAGACGGTGTTCATCACCTCGCTGGTCGCCAACCTGCTGGATCGGGGCCGGATGCCGGGACTTGCGGCCGCGCGTTCGGGACGGATCGAGGCGGCATTCCTGCAGCCCCAGCCCGACGATACCGTGCCGCGCTTCGATTTCGAGACCCATCTGGCCGCCCTGACCGGCCCCACGCCGCATTGGCCCGAGAGCACGCGGTCTGTCTCGGAACTGCGCCTGTCGCTGCGGGTGCGGCCAACGGGGCTGTTGGGCGGCGTGTCGGGGCCACGCACCGTCCATCTGGACATCGTGGACTACCCCGGCGAATGGCTTCTGGATCTGGCGCTGCTCGAGCAGGATTTCGCAAGCTGGTCCGCGCAGGCCCTGACGCGGGCCGAGGCGCGCTTCGAGGCCGCGGCCTACCGAGCGCGATTGGAGGCGACGGACCCGACAGCGCCCCTGATGGAACCCGCTGCGGCGGTGCTGGCGCGCGACTGGACCACCTATCTGCAGGCCGCACGGATCGCGGGCTATTCCGATTGCACGCCGGGCCGGTTCTTGCTGCCCGGCGATCTGGAGGGCTCGCCCGCGCTGACTTTCGCCCCATTGCCGCCCTCGGCCGCCCCGCGCGGGTCGCTGGCGCGCGAGTTTGCCCGCCGGTTCGAGGCCTACAAGGCGCAGGTGGTCAAGCCCTTCTTCCGCGCCCATTTCGCCCGTATCGACCGGCAGGTGGTGTTGGTCGACGCCCTTGGCGCGATCCATGCGGGTCCGCAGGCGCTGGAGGATCTGCGCCAGGCGCTGGCGGGCATCCTTGGCGCATTCCGGCCGGGTCGGACCGCGTTTCTCTCGGGCTTGCTGGGTGGAAAACGCGTCGATCGCATCCTCTTTGCGGCGACCAAGGCCGACCACCTTCACCACACCCAACACGACCGGCTGGCCGCGATCATGGCGGCGCTGGTCGCCGACGCGCGCCGCCGCGCCGATTTCGCGGGGGCGCAGACGCAGGCGATGGCCATCGCGGCCCTGCGCGCCACGGTGGAGGAGGTCCGCAGCGTGAACGGCGCCGAGATGGGGCTGGTGCGCGGCACGCTGCTGGACAGCGGCAAACAGGCCGCGCTGCATCCGGGCGACCTTCCGACGGATCCGGCGGCCCTGCTGACGCCCGCGCGGTCGGGGGCCGATCGCTGGCTCGATGGCGATTACGGCGTGATGCGCTTTGCGCCCGCGCCCCTGTCGCTGCGGCCGGGCGATGGCCCGCCCCATATCAGACTGGACCGGGCGGCGGAGTTCTTGCTGGGAGACAGGCTGTGAGGGCGGTCCTTCAAATTGGCCAAGCAAGGGGGGCGCTGCCCCCCGACGCCTTTGGCGCCTCCCCCCGGGATATTTTGGAAACAGAGAAGCAAGGAGGAGGTCCATGAGCGAGCGCAAGGGCCCGATCCTGATCGAGCTGGACGAGGGGCCGAAGGCTGCGCCGCAAGACGCGCCCCCCGTGCCCGATCCGATACCTGTGCCAGAGGGGCGGGCGATGCAGATGGCGGCGACACTGGCCGCGCGCCGACCCAACCGGCTGTCGCGGCTGTTTTGGGGAGCGTTGCTGGCGCTGGTGACCTTTGCGGCGTCGCTCGCGGCATGGGGCTTCGTGACAGGCCTGCTGGCGGCGAACCCGCTTCTTGGCGGGGTGGCGGCTGGGCTGGTGGGTCTGGTTCTTGTCACGCTGATCTTGATCGCGCTGCGCGAGGCAGCGGCTTTTGCACGGCTGGGCCGCCTTGATGATCTGCGTCGCGAGGCGGAGGCGGCCTTGTCGGCGGCGGATCTGCCTATGGCGCGGCGCGTGATGGCGCGGCTGGATGCGCTTTACCGGGCGCGGCCCGAGCTGGCGCTGGCGCGCGCCGAACTGGCGCAACGCGGGCTTGAGGTGCTGGACGCCGACAGCCTGCTGGCGCTGGCCGAGGCGCAGCTCTTGCTGCCGCTTGACGCGGCTGCCCGCGCCGAGGTGGAAGCCGCCGCGCGGCAGGTGGCGACCGTCACCGCGCTGGTGCCCATAGCACTTGCCGATGTGGTGGCCGCACTGACCGCCAATATCCGCATGATCCGGCGCATCGCCGAGATCTATGGCGGGCGGTCCGGCACGCTGGGGTCCTTGCGGCTGACGCGCGCGGTGCTGACCCATCTGGTCGCCACCGGGGCGGTGGCGATCGGCGATGATCTGATCGGGTCTGTCGCGGGCGGCTCGATCCTGTCCAAGGTCTCGCGCCGCTTTGGCGAGGGGGTGGTGAACGGGGCGCTGACCGCGCGCGTGGGCGTTGCCGCGATGGAGGTCTGCCGCCCACTGCCCTTTGGTGACAACCGTCGCCCGAGCGTTACATCGCTGGTCAGGCGGGCCCTGACCGGGCTGTTCGGGCAAAAGGAGTGAGCGCGAATGGAATCGCTGGCCGCAGACCTGCGCACGATGGTGCGCACGCCGCTACACCCTGACCACATCGAGGCGATGCGCCGCCTTGGCACCGAGGAGGTGATCGCGGCGGGCGCATTCCTCTATCACGCGGGTGATGTGCAGGACCGGCTCTGCCATGTGCTGGACGGCGAGCTTGAGGCGGTCGATGCCCGCACCGGCGCGCGCTACGGGGGTGCGACGCTGGGACCGGGGCAGTTCTTTGGCGATATCTCCTTTCTGTCGGGCAGCGCGCTGCAGTTCGGCGCGCGCGCGGTCAGCCCTACGCGGCTGTTGTGCGTGCCGCGCGCGGCGATGCTGGCGCTGATGGCGCGGATGCCGGAGATGTCGGACATCATCATCACCGTGCTGGCGGCGCGGCGGCGGCGCTTGCTGGAAAGCGGCGAGGCGAGCCTGACGCTGATCGGGGCCGAGGCCGACCGCACGATCCGCGAGATCGCCAGTTTCGCCGGGCGCAACCGCATCCCCTACCGGTCCCTCACGCTCGACGAACACGAGGCGGAGGTGGTCGCAGGTCAATGCGCGCTTGGGGGCGTGCGCCCGGCGGTCATTTTCGGAAAGGGCGAGGTGATCGCGGACCCCACGCCGCGCAAGCTGGCGGCACGTCTGGGGCTGGACCTGACCTTTGACGCGGAGGAGGTGCATGACGTGCTGATCGTGGGCGGCGGCCCGGCCGGGGTAGCGGCGGCCGTCTATGCCGGGTCCGAAGGGCTAGCGGCGCTGGTGCTGGAGGATCTGGCGATCGGCGGGCAGGCCGGAACCTCGAGCCGGATCGAGAATTACATGGGCTTTCCCACCGGCATCTCGGGGGCCGATCTGTGCTGGCGGGGCGAGGTGCAGGCGATGAAGTTCGGCACCCGCTTTGCCGTGCCGCGCCGGGCAAGCGGTCTGGCGCTGCGCGATGATGGCACGTTTTGCGTCACGCTCGACGATGGCTCCGAGACCAGCGCGCGCGCGCTGGTCGTTGCCACCGGCGTGCAGTACCGGCGTCTGCCGCTGGACCGGCTGGAGGACTTCGAGAGCGCGGGCATCTACTATGCCGCGACGGATGTGGAGGCGCGCTGGTGCCGCGACGCCGAGGTCGCGGTGATCGGCGGCGGCAATTCCGCCGGGCAGGCGGCGATGTTTCTGGCGCGGACCGCGCGCCATGTGCATGTGCTGGTGCGCGGGCCCTCGCTGGCGGCCTCCATGTCGCGCTATCTGTCGGACCGGATCGAGGCGCATCCGCGCATCACCGTGCATTACGGCACGCGCATGACCGCCCTGCACGGAGACGGCACGCTGGAGGCCGTCACGATCCGCACCGATGGCGCACAGCCCGCCGAGCGGCGGCTGGAGACGCCTGCGGTCTTTGTCATGGTGGGGGCAGCGCCCAACACGAGCTGGCTGTCGGGCCATGTCGCACTGGACGACAAGGGCTTCGTGCTGACCGGGCCCGCCGCTGGCGCGCGGTCGGCCTATGCGACCTCGCAACCCGGCATCTATGCCGTGGGCGATGTGCGCGCCGGGTCGGTCAAGCGGGTGGCAAGCGCCGTCGGCGAAGGCTCCGTCGTGATCAGCGAGGTCTGGGGGCATCTGAACCCACCCGAATGAGTGGCAGGCCTTGGCGGGTGACATCGCCCGGGGAACAGGGCATAGCCTGTGGCATGCCCCTGTCGCCCGATCCGTTCCGTCATCACCCCGGCCTGCGCGGCAAGGTCAAACCCTTCGCCACGTCTTATTTCCGCACCATCACCAGCGAGGCCGTGCGCGCCACACTGGCGCAGACGGGGATCGCGGAGGCATTCCCCTTTCACTCCGACGCATGGCGCGAGGCGCTGAGGGCCGAGGCGCTGGAGGGTCATCAAGGCGACCTGCTGATCTTTGCCTATGGCTCGCTGATCTGGGACCCGGCGCTGGATTTCACCGAGATCCGCCGCGCCCATGCGCCTTGCCATGCGCGCCGCTTCATCCTTGTGGACAGGCTGGGCGCGCGCGGCACCGCGAACGCGCCGGGGCTGATGGCGGCGCTGGACGAGGGGCCGGGTTGCGACGGGCTGGTGTTTCGCATCGCCGAGCACAAGGTCGAGGCCGAGACGGAAATCCTGTTTCGCCGCGAGATGATCGGGCCGGGCTATCACGCGCGGTTCATTCCTGTCGTCCTTGACGGGCAAGAGGTCCGCGCGCTGAGCTTCATCGCCGACCATGACGACCCGCTGATGCAGGCCGACATCAGCCGCGAGGACCAGATCCGCTTTGCCGCCACCGGCGCGGGGTTTCTGGGCACCAGCTTCGACTACCTTCAGAGCACGGTCGAGCATCTGGCCGAGGTGGGCATCGACGACCCCGATGCCAGCGACCTGCTGGCTGCCGTGCGGGCCTGGCGCGCCGGGGCGGGTCTACCGCCCCCGTGACAATCCCGCCCCGCCGGGGCAGAACGGGGCCATGACACAGAGCCACGCCGACCGCCCGCTTCTTGGCATCTTGCTGATGCTGGGGTTTTGCGTGCTGATCCCGTTTTCCGACGCGCTGGCCAAGCTGCTGGGGGGCGTGTTCCCGCTGTTGCAGCTGATCATCATCCGCTTTGTCGCGCAGGCGGGGCTGTTGTTGCCGCTGGCACTGGCGCGCGGCGCGGTGATCTTTCCCTCGGCCCGCGTGGTGCGGCTGGCGCTGGTGCGGACCTTGCTGCAGATCGGCGGGATATCCCTGATGTTCAGCGCGCTGCGGTTCCTGCCGCTGGCCGATGCGGTGGCCATCGCCTTCGTCATGCCCTTCATCATGCTGATCTTGGGCCGCTACATCTTGCACGAGGAGGTGGGGCCGCGCCGTCTGGCCGCCTGCGCGGTAGGCTTTGTCGGGACCATGATGGTGGTCCAGCCCAGTTTCGCCGCCGTGGGCTGGCCCGCGCTGCTGCCGCTGGCGGTTGCTGTGATCTTCGCCTTCTTCATGCTGGTGACGCGGCAGATCGCCAAGGAAATCGACCCGATCGCCCTGCAGGGGTTGGGCGGCATCCTTGGCCTGCCGATCCTCGTGCCGCTGCTGCTGTTGCCCGAGCTCGGCGGCACCCCGCCCCTGATCGGCTGGACCCCCCCGCCCGATGCGGGCGCGCTGTGGTTGCTGGTGGCACTGGGTATCACGGGGACGCTGGGGCACCTGCTGATGACATGGTCGCTGCGCTTTGCGCCCTCGGCCACGCTCGCGCCGATGCAATACTTGGAAATCCCGGTGGCGGCCGTCGTCGGGCTGGCGATCTTCGGTGAATTTCCCAACGGGCTGGCCTTGATCGGCATTGCCGTGACCATCGCCTCGGGCCTCTACATCGTGGTCCGCGAGCGCAACCTCAGCCGGGCGGCGGCGCGCGTGGCAACCCCCGCGCCTCCGGCGGGTTGATCCAGCGCAAGGCCGGGGACGATGCCCTGCCCTAGCGTGGTGCCATGCCCAGCGAACATGGTCACAGCCAGGCAGAGGTCGAAACCCGCATCGGCGCGCCTGCGGGCCGCGGCTACCTGCGCGACATGATCTATGGCGCGATCGACGGCGCGGTGACGACCTTCGCCATCGTCGCGGGTGTCGCGGGTGCGGGCCTGTCCACCGGCATCATCATTGCGCTTGGCCTTGCCAACCTGCTGGCTGACGGCTTCTCCATGGCGGCGGGCAATTATTCCGGCACCAAGGCCGAGAGTGACGATATCCGCCGCCTTGCCAGCGTGGAACGCCGCCACCTCGCCCAGAACCCCACGGGCGAGCGGCGCGAGATCCGGGAAATCCTGCGCCTCAAGGGCCTGAGCGGTGATGTGCTCGAGGCCGCGACAGACCAGATCTGCGCCGACAGCGAGGCGGCTGTCACCCTCATGCTCACCGATGAATACGGCCTTGCGCCGGTCGAGCCGCACCCGATGCGGGCGGCGCTCGCCACCTTCGGGGCCTTTATCGTCGCGGGGTCCGTGCCGCTTGCGCCCTTCGTGCTGGGACTCACCGATGCCTTCGCGCTGGCCGCCGGCATGACACTGTGCGTCTTCTTTGCCATCGGGGCCGGCAAAAGCCTGTGGTCGGAAACGCCTTGGTGGCGCTCGGGGCTGGAAACGCTGGCCATCGGCGGGGTGGCGGCGGGCGTGGCTTACGGCGTCGGATCGCTCTTTGCGCATTGATCTTTACGCAGCCGGGCACGCGGCCTATACCGACGCGCATGACACTCCGCCCTGCCATCGTCATTCGAATTAGCCGCCCGGCGCTCTGAGACCTGAGCCGCCGGGACATAGGTGCTTGAGCTATCGCACCGCCCCCACTATTCCCCGATTCGACCCGTTTGACGAGGAGCGCCCCGATGTGCGCCGATACCCCCGCTGTTGACTACAAAGACACGCTGAACCTGCCCGAGACAGAGTTTCCGATGCGCGCAGGCCTGCCCCAGCGCGAACCGGGCTGGCTGGCCCGCTGGGCGGAGATCGGCGTTTATGAGCGGCTGCGCGAGAAGGCAGAGGGGCGCAAGCCCTTCACCCTGCACGACGGCCCCCCCTACGCCAACGGCAACCTCCACATCGGGCATGCGCTGAACAAGATCCTCAAGGACATGGTCGTGCGGTCCCAGCAGATGTCGGGCCGCGATGCCCGCTACATCCCCGGCTGGGATTGCCACGGCCTGCCCATCGAATGGAAGATCGAGGAAGCCTATCGTGGCCGCGGGCAGGACAAGGACAAGGTCGATGTGGTCGACTTCCGGCAGGAATGCCGTCGCTTTGCCGAAGGCTGGATCGACGTCCAGCGCGAGGAGTTCAAGCGGCTGGGCATCACCGGAACATGGGACAAGCCCTACCTGACCATGGATTTCCACGCCGAGCGCGTGATCGCCGAGGAATTCCAGAAATTCCTGATGAACGGTGCGCTCTATCAAGGGTCAAAACCCGTGATGTGGTCGCCGGTTGAGAAGACAGCACTCGCCGAGGCGGAGGTGGAGTATCACGACCGCCAGACGGATGCGGTCTGGGTGCCGTTTGAGGTCGTTGGTCGCCGCGCGCAGATTGGCTTTCGAGCAGTCGGCGAAACCATCCCACTGCTGCCCGACGAGCAAGCAACCCCCGTCGACCCCCATTGGCCGTCGTATCAGGGTGTCAAGATCATCATCTGGACCACGACCCCCTGGACCCTGCCGCAGAACCGCGCGATCTGCTTCGGCCCAGACATCTCCTATGGCCTCTACGAAGTCATTGGCCGTCCGCAGGAAAGCTGGGTCACCATCGGCCACCGCTACCTGATCGCGGATAGACTCGCTCCAGAGGCGCTGGCCGCCATGCGGTTGGAGCCGTCGATGCACCGCCGCCTGCGCGACGTGACGGCCGAGGAACTGGCGTCGCTGACCTGTGCCCACCCGCTGAGGGGTGCGGTCGATCTGTCGGAACCAGAAGCAAATCGTTGGGACTACCCCGTCCCCCTCTTCCCCGGCGACCATGTCACCGATGACGCGGGCACCGGCTTTGTCCACACCGCCCCCAGCCACGGCGACGATGATTTCGAGATCGGGCGCAAGCACGGGCTGGAAATGACGTGGAACATCCTCGACGACAGCTCCTTCCGCGCCGACCTGCCCTTCTTTGCCGGCGAACAGATCATCCGCCCCAACGGCAAGCCCGGCACTGCCAACAAGGTCGTCATCGACAAGCTGGTCGAGCTTGGCAAGCTCTTGGCCCGCAAGCGCATCACCATCTCTGACGCGCACAGCTGGCGGTCCAAGGCCCCGGTCATCCGCCTCAACCGCCCGCAATGGTTCGCCGCGATCGACAAGCCGCTTGGCGACGGCATGGACACCTATGGCGAGACGATCCGCAGCCGCGCGCTGACCTCCATCGACCAGCTGGTGGACTGGACGCCCAAGACCGGGCGCAACCGGCTCTATTCGATGATCGAGGCGCGGCCCGACTGGGTGTTGTCGCGCCAGCGCGCCTGGGGCGTGCCGCTGACCTGCTTCACGAAAAAGGGCGCGGCGCCCTCCGACCCCGACTACCTGCTGCGCGACGCGTCCGTGAACGCCCGCATCCTCGACGCGTTCGAGGCCGAAGGGGCGGATGCCTGGTACAAGCCCGACGCCAAGGCGCGGTTCCTTGACGGCCTGCACGACGCGGACGCCTACGATCAGGTTTTCGACATCCTCGACGTCTGGTTCGACAGCGGCTCCACCCACGCCTTCGTCCTCCGCGACCGCGAGGACGGGTCCGAGGACGGCATCGCCGACCTGTATCTGGAAGGCACCGACCAGCATCGCGGCTGGTTCCATTCCTCCATGCTGCAGGCCTGCGGCACCATCGGGCGCGCGCCCTACCGGGGGGTTCTGACCCACGGCTTCACGCTGGACGAGAAGGGCATGAAGATGTCCAAGTCCATCGGCAACACCGTCGCCCCGCAGGAGGTCATCGACCAATACGGCGCCGACATCCTGCGGCTTTGGGTGGCGCAATCCGACTACACCGCCGACCTGCGGATCGGGCCGGAAATCCTCAAGGGCGTCGCCGACAGCTACCGCCGCTTGCGCAACACCATGCGCTTCCTGCTCGGCTCGCTTGGCGATGTGACGGCGGCGGATCGCGTGGACCCTGCCGACATGCCGGAGCTGGAACGCTGGGTGCTGCACCGGCTGTCGGAACTCGATGAGACCGTGCGCAAGGGCTACGCGGCCTACGACTTCCAGGGCGTATTCCAGGCGCTGTTCAATTTCGCCACCACGGACCTCTCGGCCTTCTACTTCGACATCCGCAAGGACGCGCTCTATTGCGACGGCGACACGCCCCGCAGGCGCGCCGCCCGCACCGTGCTGGAGATGCTGTTCGAGCGGCTGACCACGTGGCTTGCCCCGGTGCTGGTCTTCACCATGGAAGAGGTCTGGCTGGAACGGCACCCGGGCGACACCTCCAGCGTCCACTTGCAGGATTTCCCCGAAACGCCAGAGGCTTGGCGTGATGAAGCGCTCGCTTCGAAATGGGCCGAGATCCGCCGCGTCCGCCGCATCGTCACGGCAGCCCTTGAGGTGCAGCGCCGCGACAAGATCATCGGTGCATCGCTCGAAGCCGCTCCGCTGGTCCAGATCGCCGACCCCGCGCTTGCCGCCACAATCAAGGCCACCGACATGGCCGATCTGTGCATCACCAGCGGCCTGAGCGTGATGCAGGGCGAGCCGCAGGACGATGCCTTCCGCCTCGACGACCCTTCCATCGGAGTGGTCTTCCACAAGGCCGAGGGCGAGAAATGCCAGCGCTGCTGGCAGATCCTGCCCGATGTAGGCAGCCACGCCCATCCGGGCGTCTGCGCCCGCTGCGACGCGGCGCTAGGCTAAGCCAACCAGACGGGCGGCGCGGCTTGCGCGCGGCCCGTCACCGCCGCCTCGGCACAAGCGGCAATCCCCCCGAACCGCACCGCCCGCGCGCTGAGGCCCGGCGCGTAATGCGCGTATTTGCCGGAATTGGTCATCAGCGTGCGTGCCCCGGGCGGAAACACCGGCTCGGTGATCGAACACCAGCACAGGTCCGGGATGACCTGCACCCCCGCCCCCTCCAGCCGGGCGAGCAATCCATCGGCCCGCGCCCCCTCCAGCACGTCGCGCCCGACCGTCAGGATCGCAGCGACACCCGGCGCGCAGGACCGGCCCGCCAGTGCGGCATCGAACGCCCGCAATTCCGACAGCGCCGCATGCGGGCTGCCGATGGCGATCAGCTCCACCGCCTCGGGGCCCTGGTTGAACTCGGCCCAGGCCGCCGCGATATCTCCCCGCGTGATCTGCAGAACCGGCGCGCCGGGTCGGGGCGGAGCATCGCCCTCGGGCGTCACGCCCGCCACATGCAACAGCGCCGAGGCCGAGGTTGTGCCAAAGGCGGCACAGACCGCCCTCAGATCATCGGGCGAGGGCGACAGCCCGGCCACCCCCTGCAACACCGGCACCCGATCGGGCGCCAGCCGCCCCGCCAACCAGCCCAGCAGCGGCCAGAGCGCGTCATCGGCGCCATCGGGCGCGTCGACCTCGATCACCACCTCGGCCACCCGGTTGGCGTCAAGGTAGACGCCGGTTTCCGGAGCGCGGCCTGTCATGGCGATGAAGAGATCAAGGTAATCGGGGTGCTTGGCCGTGCGCGCGCCCAGCACCGAATTGGCATAGATCACGGCATTCGATTCCGACCAGCCGATGACCTCGCCTTGCGCGGGCACCGAAACGCCTTGGTAGGGTGCACAGGTAAAGGTGGGCGCGACGCCCATCCGTACATAGGCGTCCGCCAGCCGGCTCGCCTTGTTGCCGAACACGGGCGGAACGCCGCGGTCGCGCCAGCCCTGCCGGTCGACCGAGATGGCGTTGATCGTGGTGGGGATGGCGACCTGCGCCCCCATCTCGGCCATGGCTTCGGCGAAGATCAGGTTGGCGTCATGGGCGAGGATGCAGCCGTCGATATGGCCACGCGTGACGTCGATCAGCCGCGTGGCGCCTTGCACGGCGGCCATCGTCCCCAGCACCTCTTGCGCCAGTTGCACCGCCCGGCCCGCAGCCCCCTCCGATCGCGCAAGATCGCCTGCATCCAGCGCCAGATCGCCCGGCGTCACCGGCATGAGCGGCAGGTCGAGCGTCCCTGCCCGCAGACGGTCACCCGCGATCTCGGCATGGCTTTCACCCGCCAGCGCCGCATAGCTCGCCGCAGACAGCCGCAGCACCGCCAGCGGCCGGTCGAACATCCGCGCCGCGATCAGCGCGCCCAGCGTCAGAACCTCCTCCGCCTCGCGGAACACCAGCGCTGCGGGTGCATGCCCCGACAGCGCCAGCTGCAGCAGCACCCCGCTGCCCGAACACGACCCCCGGCTGGTGGGCATCAGCACGATCCGCCCGGCCAGACCCTCGCCATGGGCGGGGTGATGCGCGTCGATCACGCGACCCGTGTCGGGATCGACCCCGCCCCAGAAACTGATGCCTTCGTCAAAGGCGATGACCTCGCCCGCGGCCTGCGCGGTCAGGATGATCCGGTCGATGGTCTGCATGGCGTCCCCAAGGTGCTGCGGCATCGCGCCCCCGGGCGCCCCGCTGCACGCTGACCTGTGCACGGGGCCTGTGCAAGAGCGGCTGTTGGGGAATCGGCGTTCGGGGCCTATGTCTTGGTCAAAGATGACCGTGCACCGAACAGGGACCCCACCGCGATGACCGAGAGCTATACCCCCCCCAAAGTCTGGATCTGGGACAAGGAGAACGGCGGCAAATGGGCCGGCCTGAACCGTCCCATCGCTGGCGCCACCCATGAGAAGGATTTGCCGGTCGGCAAGCACCCGTTCCAGCTTTACAGCCTTGCCACCCCCAACGGGGTGAAGGTCACGGTGATGTTCGAGGAGTTGCTCGCCGCGGGCCATGCCGCCGAGTACGACGCATGGCTCATCCGCATTGGCGATGGTAACCAGTTCGGGTCCGGCTTTGTCGAGATCAACCCCAACTCCAAGATCCCCGCGCTTGTCGACCGCTCGGGCGACAGCCCCGTCCGCGTGTTCGAATCCGCCGCGATCCTGATGCATCTGGCCGAGAAATTCGACGCTTTCCTCGGACGGCCCGAAGACCGGCCCGAGCTTCTGTCTTGGGTCATGTGGCAGATGGGTTCCGCCCCCTACCTCGGCGGCGGCTTCGGCCATTTCTACGCCTATGCCCCCTACCCGATGGAATACCCGATCAACCGCTTCGCGATGGAGGCCAAGCGCCAGATGGATGTCCTGAACCGCCATCTGGAGGGACGCACTTGGATGGTCGGCGACCAGTTCACCATCGCCGACATGGCGATCTGCCCCTGGTATGGGCGGCTGGCCCTGGGCGAGGCCTATGAGGCGGGCGAGTTCCTCTCCGTCCACGAATACCCCAACGTCATCGCCTGGGCCGAACGCTTCTTTGCCCGCCCCGCTGTCCAGCGCGGGCGCATGGTCAACCGCACCTACGGCCCGCCCGAAATGCAGCTTTGGGAACGCCACGACGCCTCGGATTTCGACACCAAGACCCAAGACAAGGTGAAGGCGGCCGAGTGATCGCGGACACGGCCATCGCCGACGCGCTGATGGACCTTGCCCAGCAGCGGGGCGCCGGGGCCTCGTTCTGCCCGAGCGAGGCCGCCCGCGCGCTCTCGGACGACTGGCGCCCCTTGATGCCCGAGGTGCGCCGCGTGGCGGCAGGCCTGCCGCTTGTGGCCACGCAAAAGGGCGCGCCGGTCGACCCCATGACCGCGCGCGGTCCGATCCGGCTGCGGCTCGCGCCATGACGCGCGCAGCACTCGACACCCCGCTCGGCCCGGTCTGGGTCGAGGCGCAGGGCGCGTCCATCACCGCGAGCGGCTGGGGCGAGGCGGGGCGCGCGCCGGATGATCCGCTGCTGATCACGGCATTGGCGCAACTGTCCGCCTATTTCGGCGGAACGGCGGCGGGGTTCGACCTGCCGCTGGCCCATGGTCGCACCGGGCTGCAGGCCGCGGTTCTGGCCGCGCTTGGGGACATCCCCTTTGGCGAGACGCGCACCTATGGCGATCTGTCCAAAATTCTCGGGGCGCCCGCGCAGGCCATCGGTCAGGCCTGCGGCGCCAACCCGCTGCCGATCCTGATCCCCTGTCACCGGGTTCTGTCGGCTACGGGTCTTGGCGGCTTCAGCGCGCCGGGCGGGGTGGAGGCCAAGGTCTGGCTTCTGCGCCACGAAGGCGCGGCGGGGCTGCTGATCTGACCACCGCCGGAAAACGGCGGTTTTTCCGCCCGTTCACCTAACGGAAGTCGCCCGCCTCAAAAAAAGCCGATCAACTCACAGGCTTGCCCACAGGCTCAGGCCGGGGTCCATTTCACTTTTGCATCGCCCGCCTGCATCTCGCCCGCCGCACGGTCGAACCGCAGATAAGCGATGCCGCGCCCGCCCGCCTGCGTATATAGCACGCCCGCCTCGCGCTCGCCCGCCATGATGGGCGTTCCCACCGGCGCGGTTCCCTCAACGTCAACCGTCTCCAGCCCCTTGCGCAATTCCGTCTTGTGCTTCATCCGCGCCGTCACCTCCTGGCCGACATAGCAGCCCTTGCGGTGATCGACGCCCGACAGCCGGTCGAACCCCGCCTCGAGGATGTAGCTGTCATCCGGGATCAACTCGACGCCCGTCTCCGGGATGCAGGCCGCCACGCGCAGCGCGTCCCAATCCACGACCGGGTCGTCCCCCTCCATCCCGTAGCCGCGCCAGCCAAGGGTCGGGTCACGCGGATCGGCGACACACCCCTCCGGCGCAGGCCCAAGGCCGCGCACGACCGACAGCCCGCTGTCCTCGATCACGACATCCGCACGCAACCGGTACATTGCCAGCCGCTGCGCCAGCTTGGGGCCGAAATCTGCCTTGACGTCGAGCAAGATATCCTCGCGCCGGTTCAGCAAGAAGAAATCGGCCAGATATTTGCCCTGCGGCGTCAAAAGCGCGGAATAAACCAGCCCGCTGCCCGCCGCGCCCACGTCACGTGTGACCAGACCGTGCAGGAATTTGTCCCGGTCCGCCCCCGCAATCCTGAGGACCATGCGATCTGTTGCCCGTTCTCCCGGCATCATCACCTCCGCTGAACTGTGATCTCACAGCTAATCATCTCTGCGACCCGCGCCAAGCACGTGCGGTGATTGACCCTGCCTGACGCGCGCTTTACCGCTATGATGTCCGCGAAAAAGGAAGCCCGACATGAGCCTTGCCAATGGCCGCCACTATCTTGCAATCCCCGGCCCCTCGGTCATGCCCGACCGTGTGCTGCAAGCCATGCATCGCCCCGCCCCCAATATCTACACTGGCGAGATGGTCGAGTTGACCCACAGCCTTGTCCCCGACCTCAAGGCAATCGCGCGCACGAAACACCATGTCGCCATGTACATCGCCAACGGCCATGGCGCGTGGGAAGCGGCATTGGTCAACACGCTGTCGCGCGGCGACACGATCTTGATCCTTGGCACAGGGCGGTTCTGCCTTGGCTGGGGCGAAATGGCCAAGGCCATGGGCATCGACTGCCAGATCATCGATTTCGGGCAGCGGTCCGACATCGACATGGAGCAGGTGGCCGCGGCGCTGGCAGCCGACACAGCGCACAAGATCAAGGCGGTTCTGGCCGTGCAGGTCGACACCTCGACCAGCGTCAGGAACGACATTCCCGCCCTGCGCCAGACGCTGGACGCCGCCGGGCACCCGGCGCTGCTGTTCTCGGACAATATCGCCTGCCTTGCCTGCGATGAGTTCCACATGGATGACTGGGGCGTCGACGTGATGGTTACGGGCAGCCAGAAGGGCCTGATGACGCCGCCCGGCATGGCCTTCGTGTTCTTCAACGACAAGGCAGATGAGGCCCGCGCAAAGGCCAATCTGGTCACGCCCTATTGGGATTGGCGGCCGCGGTCGGCACCCGATGAATATTACCGCTATTTCAACGGCACCGCGCCGACCCATCACCTGTTCGGCCTGCGCACCGCGCTTGACATGATCAAGGAAGAGGGGCTGGAAAATGTCTGGGCGCGGCATGCCACGCTTGCGCGCGCGGTCTGGGCCGCGGTCGAGGTCTGGGGGCAAGCAGGCCCCACACGTCCCAATATCGCCGCCGAGCAAAAGCGCAGCCATGCGGTGACCACGGTGAATTTCGGCGAGGGCAACGGCCAGCGCCTGCGGGACTGGATGACGGCCAATGCGGGCGTGACGCTGGGCATCCCGCTGGGTGGCGTCGAGGGGGCCGGCGGCCGGAAAGAGGATTACCTGAGGATCGGCCACATGGGGCATGTGAATGCCCATATGGTGCTGGGCCTGTTGGCGAACCTTCAGGCCGGCATGGCCGCGATGCAGATCCCGCATGGGCCGACCGGCCTTGAGGCGGCGATCAACGTGATCGCCGAGGGCTGAGGCGGCTCAATAGCCGTTGCGCGCCAGCCAGTCGCGCATGAAGGCGATCTCTGTCTCTTGCGCGGCGATGATCTCTTCGGCCAAGGCGCGGACCTCGGGGTCCTCGCCATGCTCCAGCACCACGCGGGCCATGGCGACGGCGCCTTCGTGGTGGGGGATCATGCCGCGGATGAAATCGGTATCCGCGTCGCCCGTATAGGTGATGTCCATGTCCATATGCATGGTGTCGTTGACGGCGCGATAGGCATCCTCGGCCGGGCCGGTCGAGGTGCTGACCCCGTGACCGCCATGCCCGCCATGGGCCGAGTGATCCATCTGCGCCAAAGCGACGGCCCCGGCCAGACCGGCGGCGGCAAGCGTGGCAAGGGCAAGGATGGCGGTGCGGGTCATGATCGGTCTCTCCTGTTGCGGTGGCTCCGCCCTTCGGGGGTTCCAGCGGGGGGAAGGCAACTCACGAAACCGTGATATCCGCCGCACCGGCCAGCGCCTTGGGAAGGGCGGCGGCGAACAGGTCAAGATCAGCCTCGGTGCCGACGGAGACGCGGATGCAGCGATCTTGCGGCGGGGTGAAGGGCATGCGCACGAAAAGCCCCTGCGCCACAAGGCTCGCAAGCACCGCGCGGGCAAAGGCGCCGTCCCGACCGCAATCGATGGTCACGAAATTGGTGGCCGACGCTAGCGGGACCAGCCCGTTTTGCCGCGCGATGGAACCGATCCGGTCGCGGGCTGCGATGATGCGGGCCACCGTGGCGCTCAGATGCTCCTGATCGGCCAACGCGGCCAGCGCGCCCGCCTGCGCCACCCTGCCAAGGCCGAAATGATTGCGGATCTTGTTAAAGCTGGTGATGAGATCGCCATGCGCCAGCGCGTAGCCCACGCGCAGGCCCGCCAGACCGTAAGCCTTGGAAAAGGTGCGGAAGCGGATCACGCGCGGGTGGGTCATGTCGAGCGGCGGGATGGCACCCTCGGGCGCGGTGTCGGCATAGGCCTCATCGAGCGCAAGCACCGTTCCGGCAGGCAGGGCATCGATCATGGCCTGCACTGTGGCCGCGTCATGCCAACTGCCCATCGGGTTGTCGGGATTGGCGAGATAGACCAGCTTGGCGTCGACCTCTGCAGCCTTGGCCAAAAGCGCCCGAGGGTCCTCATGGTCGCCCGCATAAGGCACCTTGTGCAGCGCGCCACCAAAGCCCGTCACATGGTAGTTGAAGGTCGGATACGCGCCATCGGAGGTGACGACCGTATCGCCGTTTGCCACCAGCAGGCGCACCAGATAGCCCAAAAGCCCGTCGATGCCTTCGCCCACCACCACATTGGCGGCCGTCACGCCATGGTGCGAAGCAATCGCTTCGCGCAGCTCGAACACCTCGGGATCGCCATACATCCACGCGTCCTTGGCGGCATCGGCCATGGCAGCGACTGCCCGAGGCGATGGGCCAAACACGCTTTCGTTGGCGCCAAGCCGCGCGGCAAAACCGGCTCCGCGGGCGCGTTCCTGCGTCTCGGGGCCGACGAAGGGCACGGAGGCGGGCAAGGATTGGACAAGGGCGGTATGGCGGGGCTGTGTCATGGGCTGTTTGTAAGCCCGAAAACCGGCGGCCGCGCAAGAGGCGCTCAGGCGTCGCGGGTCCGGTCCAGATAGGCGCGCAGCGCGGTCAGATGCGGCAAGACGGCGGCGATATCCTTGGCCGGAAATACGGCGGCCAGTTCGACCATGTCGGGCGTCAGCAGCCCGATGGCCTCGGCGTGAAAGGTGCGACCGGCCTCGGTGATCCAGACGCGCTTGGACCGCCCGTCGTCGGGGTTGGGGCGCATTTGGGTCCAGCCCCGCGCCTCCAGTAGAGACAGTGTGTGGCTGAGCGTCGTCTTGGGCACCTGAAAGGCGCGCGCGATGTCCAGCGGCGTGCGCCCGTCGCCCACCCGCAGCAGGTGGTTCAGCACCGCGAAATGCGACACCAGCACGCCTTTGGGCAGCCGCGCCTCGAACCGGGCGCGGCTCAGCTGTTCGATGATGGCGATCTCGTTGAACAGCGTGAAAAAGGTCCGGATGTCGCCGGGTTTATCCGACAATCTTGTCCTCCAAGGGCCAACGCGGGCTGGGCGGCACCTGCGGCCCGTACCCCACGCGCGCCCACATTTGCACGGTTCCACCATCCGGGGCCAGCCTGCCGTGGATATCAGCATAAGGGCCCGCCATCTCGGGGAACTCCTGCAAGGCCTGACTCAAGGGTTGCAGGCCAAGGCCCAGTTCGGTTGCGGCAAGATTGATGCGCACCCAATCCTGTCCGGCGCGGATCTGGTCTGTGCGCGTGTTGCCGGGCGTGACCTGCCACAGATGCGCCATGGCAGATTGGAAATTCGCGGCGAAGGCGGCATCGGCGCTGCGCGCGACCAGCCCTTCGGTGTCCATAGCCGCCTCGCGGGTGAACAGGCCCGCACGGCGCAACGTTTCGAACATCGGCCCGGTGAAATCGAGACCGTCCGGGTTGGCATCCACCTCGTGCCGCCCGATGCGGAACAGATCGACGGATTCGCGCAAGGTGCGTTCGGTGGCAAACTCGATCCGCATGGCGTGCAGGGACAGCTCGCGCAAGGCCGCCACCTCTGCGGGGTCGTTGGTGTGGCCCATGCCATAGGCGGCGGCCGCCTGCGCGATCCGGGCCAGGGCCTCGGTCGAAACCGGGCGCGCAGTGTCATATGGCTCCTTGTTCGACCGTCGGTGCGGCACCTGCGCAAAAAGCGGGTCGGGCGCGGCTGTCGTGGGCGCAAAGCGGCAGATGGCGACGGGGCCTGCGCCCAGCGCCTGCGGGTCTTCGCCATCGGGGAAAAGGTCGAAGGTGACCTCAAGCCCATCCTCAAGGGCCGCCAAACGCAGGATCTCAAGGAAACATCCCAGCCCGATGGTGATCTGGCGGCTGAACGGGTCGGTGTGCGGCAAGAGCCTGTCGCGGTCGACGAACAGGATCGCCGTGTCCGGTTGCGACAGGTCCACCAGCCACGGCTGGCGGTTGTGCGGGTTGGGCGCAAGGATCGCCCAGCTCAGCGCGCGCATCCGCGGGTCGGCGTATCGACCCGCAGCGGCCCATGGGGCGCTGGCCGTGCGTGGCAGGCGGGTGACGTCATAGGCAAGGGCAGCGGTGGCGGCGACGATCACGCCACCCCCGATCAGGGCCAGCGTCTTGCGGCGGGAGAGGGTCATGGCAGGCTCCATATTGATACGATATCGCATTATATGATGCGATATCGTATCATATTCAAGCCTCATCTGCCGCATTGCGCGCCCCAGCCCTCCATTGGTAGGAAGATTTGACCAATTCACGGTCGCCTTGGGGGAGGAAACGCAAAATGCCCGTCATCACCGAGATCGAAGACCTCAAGCGCATCTACAAACGCCGCGTCCCCAAGATGTTCTACGATTACGCGGAAACGGGCAGCTGGACGGAACAGACCTTCCGCGAGAATTCCTCGGACTTCGACGAGATCCGGTTACGCCAGCGCATCGCCGTCGACATGGCAGGCCGCACCACCGCTGCCAAGATGGTCGGACAGGACTACGCCATGCCCGTGGCGCTGGCCCCCGTCGGGCTTTGCGGGATGCAGGCCGCCGATGGCGAGATCAAGGCGGCCCGCGCCGCAGAGAAGTTTGGCGTGCCCTTTACCCTGTCCACCATGTCGATCTGTTCGATCGAGGATGTGGCCAGCCACACCACCAAACCCTTCTGGTTTCAGGTCTACACTCTGAAAGACGATGACTTCATGAAGCGCCTCTTCGCCCGCGCCAAGGATGCGAACTGCTCGGCCCTCGTCATCACCGTCGACCTGCAGATCATGGGCCAGCGCCACAAGGACCTCAAAAACGGCCTGTCCGCGCCGCCCAAGCTGACGCCCGCCTCGATCCTGAACCTTGCGACCAAGGTGCCATGGGGTCTTGAGATGCTGCAGACCAAGCGGCGCTTTTTCGGCAATATCGTGGGCCATGCCAAGGGTGTGACCGACCCCACATCGCTGGGCAGCTGGACGGCCGAGGCGTTCGATCCCTCGCTGGATTGGGAACGGATCAAGCAGTTCCGCAGCTGGTGGGATGGCCCGGTGATCCTCAAGGGCATCCTCGACCCCGAAGATGCGAAACGCGCGCTCGATGTGGGGGCAGACGCCATCGTCGTGTCCAACCACGGCGGGCGGCAACTGGATGGCGCGCTGTCGTCGATCCGCATGCTGCCGCAGATCATGGACGCCGTGGGCGACAAGATCGAGGTGCATCTCGATAGCGGCATCCGCTCGGGACAGGATGTGCTCAAGGCGCTGGCCATTGGCGCCCGCGGCACGATGATCGGGCGCGCCTTTGTCTACGGACTTGGCGCCATGGGCGAGGCGGGCGTGACCCGCGCGCTTCAGGTGATCCACAAGGAGTTGGATACCACCATGGCGCTGTGCGGCGAACGCGATGTGGCCAAGCTCGGGCGGCACAACCTGCTGTTGCCCGAAAACTTCGCCACCCGCTGGAGCTGAACCAAGCCACACGGCACAAACCCTGCGCATTTTAACCAAATGCGTCGCAATGACTGTTTCCCCGCCGCGCGGTTGCCCGCATCGGTCGGCGTCGATATCTGCGCCCAGACGGAAATCGACGGTGCAAAACGCCCCCCGCGGGAGAAGCCCGGGTCACCGACCGAGGAAACAGGTATGAGTTACGATCAGACGACCGAGGCCTTGTTCGAGCGGGTTCTCGATGCACTGACCCGCGCCGAGGGCAGCGACCTGACCCTGATGGACAATCTCGCCGACATTGGCCGCGACACGCGCGCGCTGGCGATGATCCGCGCGCTTCTGGCAGCCGATGCAAGCATGGCCGCGACCTTCTCGGATGCGGGGCGCGACCGCGATCTGGCGCGCGCCACGGCCATGGCCCTCACCGGCAGCGCCGACCGGATCGAGGCCGAGACACCGGCCTGCGCCCCGGTCAGGATGGTGGACGTTCTGGCCCTGCGCGCGCCCGACTGACTGCTCTGCCGGGCGGGCGGTTTGCCTCTCGCCCTTCGGACACGCCCGGGCTAGGGTCGCGCCCATGTCGACCCCCGCCATTGCCTATTCCGACGATCAGGCCCAAGCCCATGACCGCATCGCCGAGGCGCTGCGCGAGATGGGCGTGGATATCGAGAACGAGACCTTGACGCCCATGGCCGAGGGAAAGGGTCGCGTCATGGCCGTGGTCGGCAAGGCAGGCTCGGGCAAGACCCTGCTGCTGGCAGAGATCGTGCGCGCCCTACAAGCGGCTGGTGTCGACATCGTCTCGGGCGACTGGGAAGGTCGCCGCCGCAAGGATCGCCGCACCGTCGCCGTGCTGGCACCGACCAACAAGGCCGCAAGCGTGTTGCGCACGCGCGGCGTGCCCGCGACCACGATCCACCGCATCCTCTACACGCCCGTCTACGACCCGCAATACGAGAAGGTGGCCGAATGGCTGGCCGGTCAGGGCGAGCGGCCCGTGATCGAGGCGCTGACCGACGCCGCCCTTGACCGCGCGAAAGAGGTCTACGAGGCGACGAAATCCGTGCCCGCGGCGCTGGCGTCGGCGGGCCTGCGGGGGTCGGATTTCATCACCGGCTGGAAACGCCGCGACGACCCGCTGGACATCGGGCTCATAGACGAGTCTTCCATGCTCGACGACCGCCAGTTCGACGACCTGACCGAGATATTTCCCACCCTGATCCTGTTCGGCGACCCCGCGCAGCTTGCCCCGGTCAACCAGTCCGGCCAGATGGTGTTCGAGAAAATCACCGGCCGCGACCGGCTCGACCTGTCGCGCATCCACCGGCAGGACGCGGACAACCCGATCCTCGATCTGGCCCATGCGCTGGGCGACCCCGATCTGACCTTCGAGCGGTTCGAGCGGATGATCGAGGAGGCTGCCCGCCGCGACCCACGCGTGGAAATCGCGGCCCGTGCCGACAGCGACCTGATGGCGCGCAGCCCCGTGCTGGTCTGGCGCAACGCCACCCGCATCCGCCTGATCACCGCCTTTCGTGGCGCCCATGGCGCGCCCGTCGATGCGCTGATCCCCGGCGAACCGCTGATCTGCGACGGGATCGAGCTGCCACTCAAGCATCGCAAGAAGCGGATCGACCTCGAGGCGCGGGGGCTGATCAAGGGCGCGCCCGTGATCTACCTTGGCCCCGGCCAGCGACCCGGCTTTTCCAAGCTGCATGTCATCGGGGCAGAAGCCCCCCGCTTTTCCGCCGCCTCCATTGTCAAGATCGAGAAGCCCGACGAAGAAGAACCCTTCATCCCCTATGCGGCCCGCATGGGCGCGGCCTTTTTGCATGGTGCGGCGGTGACAATCCACAAGGCGCAAGGCTCGCAATGGCCTGCCGTTCAGGTCTTTGCCCCCGACCTCTACGCCGCCTCGCGCGCGGGCCGGATGGAAGCGGGGCAGGCGCTGTGGAAACGGCTGGCCTATGTCGCCATCACCCGGGCCGAGGAAAAACTGATCTGGGTGACGCGCTACGCCCTCTCGCGGCCTGCACGCCCCTTGGGTATCGCCGACCTGCCCGACCCCGCCACACTGCTCGCCCTTGAGCCGGAGGAGACGCCTTGAGAACCATGATCGTGACCGGCGCAAGCTCCGGCATTGGCCTCGCCGTGTCTGAGACCATGCTCGATGCGGGCTGGACCGTCGGCCTCGTCGCACGCCGCGCCGAAAGGCTCGAGGCGCTGGCCGAAAGCTATGGCGAAACGGCCATGCCCCTGCCCCTCGACGTGACCGACGCGGACGCCGTCGACACCGCCTTCCGCCACTTCACTGAGACGACCGGCCGCCTTGATTGTCTCTTCAACAACGCGGGCGTATTCACCCCAACGGCGCCCTTCGACGAAATCACGCTCGACGACTGGCGCCGCGCCGTCGACGTCAACCTGACGGGCATGTTCCTGTGCGCCCGCACCGCCTTCGGCCTGATGCGCCGTCAGACCCCGCAGGGCGGGCGTATCATCATGAACGGCTCGATCTCCGCCCATGTCCCCCGCGCGGGGGCCGCCCCCTACACGGCGACGAAACACGCTGTCACCGGCCTGACCAAGCAGATTGCCCTCGATGGCCGCCCCTATGACATTGCGGGCAGCCAGATCGACATCGGCAATGCCGACACCGAGCTTTTGCGCGACGCGGCCCATCAGGCCATGACCCGCGGCGAGGCTCCGCCGCATGTCATGGACGTGGCCGATGTCGCGCGCGCGGTGCGGCTGATGGCCGAACTGCCGCTATCGGCCAACATCTTGTTCCAGACCATCATGGCAACGAAAATGCCCTATGTCGGGCGCGGCTAACCCCGCTTCTCTGTTTCGGAAATATCCCGGGGGAGGCGCGGCACGCGCCGGGGGCAGAGCCCCCCATCCGACCTAACCGCACTCACCCACGGACGTATCGGAACGCCGCCGAGGCCAGCCAGCCAGCCCCAATGGCGATGATGAGCGACAAGATCCCGTAGACCAGCGGCCGGTCATGGGCGAGCGAGTAGATCAAGCGCTCAAGCCCCACCTTGCGCACCGGCAGCGCCTGCTCGAAGATGTCCACCACCTCGCCACCGCGGGTCAAGAAGATACGGGCGACGTAATCGCCTTCGGTCAGGTTGGCGGGCAGTCGCACCGAAGTGTCGAACAGAACCTCCTCGCGGAACCTGACAGCGCCCTCGTTCAACTGATAGGCCTCGTCGGCCAGATGAATGCGGATCAAGGCCTCGGTGAAGCTGTCTTGATCCAGCAGCCCAGTGCCGATCGCCCGGATCGCCATAGGGATCGAGATGCGGTGGCGCAGATCTTCGGTATGGGTCAGCGCGTCGAACAGGGGCACGGTGGTCTGCACAGCGTAGAAAGTCGGGGCCGCGTCGATCTCGGAGGCGTCGGTGTTCACCCAGATGCCGAAACGACGGTCCTTGCGGCGCACGGTCGCCGGTCGGTTCGGACCTTGCACAGTGATCACGACCTGCATCGGCAAGGTGCCGGGTGCGGGTGCCTCGCGGCGCACGGCACCATAGATCAAGATCTCCGAGCCATCGAAATTCGTAGTGATGGAAATCGCTTCCTGGCTGAGGCCCGCCACCACAGTCTCGGCCCGCGCCGCAGCGGCTCCCACAATCAGGAACAGGAGCAGGGCAACAAGCCGTGCGGCCATCACACACCCCTCCGATCGGCCAGAGAATAGATCTCGGACGGCATCAATAGCAGATCCAGCGCCAGCTTGCCGCAGACCGCCAGCACGAGGACAGCCAGCAAGATGCGCAATTGCTCGGCCTTCATCTTGAGGCCGATCTGCGTCCCGATCTGCGCCCCGACCACGCCCCCCAGCAGCAGCAGGACCGCAAGGACCATATCCACGCTGTAGGTGGTGATCGCATGCATCAGCGTGGCAAAACCGGTGACAAAGATGATCTGGAACAGCGACGTGCCGATGACGACCTTGGTGGGCATGCCCAGCAGGTAGATCATCGCGGGGACCATGATGAAACCGCCCCCCACCCCCATGATCGCGGCAAGGACGCCCACGAAAAGCCCCACCAGAACCGGCGGGATGACCGAGATGTAAAGACCCGAGGTGCGGAACCGCATCTTGAAGGGCAGCGCGTGGATCCATGTGCGATGCTTGCGCGGGGGCATCGGCCCCCCTGCCCGCACCCGCCACAGCGCGCGCAGGCTTTCGAACAGCATCATTGCGCCGATGGTGCCCAGAAACACCACGTAGCACAGCTGCACCAGCAGATCGACCTGACCCAGCCGCGTCAGCGCGGCAAAGACCTGCACGCCCGCCGCCGCCCCGATCACGCCGCCCACCAGCAGCACGACCCCCATCTTTATGTCGACGGTCTTTCGCTTGAGATGGGCGAGCAGCGCCGAAAACGATGACGCGACGATCTGGTTGGTCGAGGTGGCCACTGCCACGGCAGGCGGGATTCCGACGAAAAACAAAAGTGGCGTGATCAGGAAACCGCCGCCGACCCCGAACATGCCCGACAACACACCAACCAGCCCGCCAAGGCCAAGGATCAGGAACGCGTTCACGCTCACCTCGGCAATGGGCAGGTAGATTTGCATGGGAGCCGCGCCGTTTCCTTGCGTCCGAACCCAGCTTTAGCGCGCCCCGCGCCTCAAGGCCAGCAGGCAGACGGCCCGCCCCGCATATCCATCAGGACCAGCGGGGCGGACAGGGTCGCTCAGATCACCACGACGTCGAGCGGCGGAAAGCCGTTGAAGCCGACCGAGGAATAGGAGGAGGTATAGGCCCCGCAGTTGCGGATCATCACCTTGTCACCCGATTTCAGCGAGACCGGCAGCGACACCGGGCGCTTTTCGTACAGCACATCCGCGCTGTCGCAGGACGGACCGGCCAGAATGCATGGCCCGGTCGCCTCGCCATCATGGGGCGTCACGAACTGGTAGCGGATCGCCTCGTCGATGGTTTCGGCCAGACCCGAGAACTTGCCGATGTCGAGGTAGACCCAGCGGTGCAGGTCATCCTCGGATTTCTTGGCGACCAGCAGCACTTCGGCGGCGATCATGCCGGCCTCGGCGACCAGACCGCGGCCCGGCTCCGCCATGATGCGGATGCCTGTGGGGAAGCGGGCTGTCACCTGCTCCATCACACGGGCGGCATAGACGGTCGGATGCGGGATCGCGTCGCCGTAGAAGGCCGGGAAGCCGCCGCCGATGTTCAGAAGGTCCAGATCAAAGCCCGCGTCCACGGCCGCCTGCCACACGGCCGCAACCTGATCGAGCGTATCGGCCCACATTGCCGGGTCGCGGGTCTGGCTGCCGACGTGGAAGCTCAGGCCGGCGGGACGCAGGCCCAGATCGCGCGCCTGCGCCATCAAGAGCAGCGCGGTGTCGCGGGTGGTGCCGAACTTGCGCGTGAGCGGCCAGTCCGCGCCGGAGGCTTCGACCAGCAGGCGGATATAGACCTCGGCGCCCGGCGCATGCTCGGCGATCTTGGCGATCTCTTCCGCGGCGTCGGCGGCGTAAAGCGTGATGCCCGCACGATGCGCAAAGGCGATGTCGGCGGCGCGCTTGACCGTGTTGCCAAAGGAAATCGCCTCGGGGTGCGCGCCATGCGACAGGCACAGCTCGATCTCGCCACGCGACGCGGCATCGAAATGCGAGCCCAGATCGACCAGACGGTCGATGATGGCGTCAGCCGGGTTAGCCTTGACGGCGTAATGGATCGTCGCGTCGCCCAGACCGGCGTTCAGGGCATGGAACTGCGCCTCGACGCTGTCGATGTCGATCACCAGCGTCGGGCGATCAAACTCGTGCGCGGCGATGAAATCCGCGATACGGGAGGAAGCAATAGGAAAGGAGGCCGAGAAATCGGCAATCGTAGCGTTCATGGTCATCTCCGACAGACCGGGGGCCGTGGCCCCGCGAAATTCCAAGGGAGACGTTACCGTCGCTACGTAACTGCGATGGTTAGGCCGGTGACCGGATTACCACCCGTGACAGAGGCGCGTGCGTTGGCGTCTTGCGGCGGCGTATGAGGCCGTTTGCATATTCGCGCAAGTGATTATTTTTGGGACGCAGCGGTTTTTTTCCTGGCGTGGTCGCTTGGGTCTTTCTGGTCGCGCCACGCGGCTGTCCCTGCGTCACCGCGGTGTTGCGCCGTCTTGCCCGGTGGCTCTCGCAGGGGTCTGACCCGCCGGCGCGAACCACGGCTTGCGGGCACCCTCGGGGCCGTACCAATCCTCGTTGCGGGTCATGAACATGGTCAGCGCCAGCGCGAGGAAGGCGAGTGTCGATCCCGCCAGCAGCGCATAATCGGCCGAGCGCAGGATCAGGTAGAGAACTCCGTAGGTCACCGCCAGCATGATCCCAAGCACGAGGCTGCGGCGACCAAGTTTCAGGCCCACCCACCCGAAGAGTGTCAGCAAGATCGTGGTCGCAGCCGCCGAAAGGCCATAGGCGGGCCCGAACCCGATCTGTTCGGCATAGGATACCATCAGCAGAACAAAGATCGACTGCGCCAGCCCGATCAGGATGTATTGCACCGGATGGGTCGGTTTCGCCGTGCGGTTCTCGATCAAGAGCACGGTCAGGAAGGTCAGCGCGATGAACAAGATGCCGTAGCGCGCGGCGCGGAAGGCCTGGGAATAGAAATCATTGGGCTGGAAGAAGCGCACCCCGAACCCCGATTGCTGCCGCGCCGTGCCGTCGTAATCCTCGCGCGCGGCCTGCGGCAGAGGGCGGGCGAGATGCGGGATGGTCCAGGTGGCGCTGAACCCCTCCTCGCTGATCTCGGAATGGTCGGGCAGGAAGGCGCCAAAGAAACTGGGATGCGGCCAATCACTTGTCATGGTGACGCGGGTGGCCCGTCCCATCGGCGTGGCCGCAAGGTCGCTGGCGCCGTTGAACCCCAGCGTCAGGGCGTAATCGCGCGCCTCTCGCGGGTCGCCCAGCACCGCGGTTACGCCCGCGATGCCATCGGCACGCGGCTCCAGTGCCAGATCGCGCCCATCGACCGTCAGCGTGGTCTCGCCCCGCAACGCCCGGTTTTCTGACACCGTGACACGCAGATAGGCCTGATCCCACAGCAGGCGCTCTCCCTCGGTCAAAAGACCCTCGGCGCCGGCCGTGTCGAAATCGAACGCGGCGCGGGCCCCGGCCGAATAGACGGTGACATCAAAGATGCCGCGGCTGCGGGTGTCGGTTGTGGTGGCGAGGTCCAGATCGAAGCGTTCCGGCAACAGATGCACCGGCGGGCGCGGCCGGATCTCGGTGCGGGTACGCGGCTCTTGCCGGGTCAGGCCGGTGGCCGGATCGGTGAGCTGTGCCATGTCCGTGATCGTCACCGGCCCTTCCACCGGCACGATCAGGACAGGGCCCGACAACAGCTGGCTGCCGCCCCATTCCTGACCCACCTCGCGCATGGTCTGCCGGCTGAAGCTGCCCCGGTCGTCGATCACCGCCGACACGAAGAACAGCGGGATGAACATCAGCAGGGCGAGAAGCCCGACGATCAGAAAGCGACTACCCGCAGCACGCATGAAACTCGTCCAATCCCCAGAAGACAGCCCATCGCTATTGTCGGCAGATGGAGTTTGCAAGTCGGGGAATCCTCCGTCCGGAGCATCACAGGCTGGCAAGTCTCAGGGCGCGCTTGCAGTCTTTTGGGGCGCGACCATCGTGCGCATACGCCGCGACACCGCAAGCCGCACAGGTGTAGCGCCGCGACGCCAGACGCGTCGTGCCACCGCCACCATCCCGACGCCACCGACAGTCACGCCGCCGAACGGCAAGGTGCCCGGGTCGGGCCGCACCGCGCCAAACGAGCAAGCCGTAAACCCCAAGGCCACACAAGACGGCGGCCACCAAGGCGGCTGCAACCGGGTCAGGTCCATTGGCCATCATCATCACGCGCGACGTCCGTGCCAGATATACGTGAATGACCATTCTGCGCAGAACCCGGGCCGGATCATGACCATGGCCCGGCGGTTGTTGGGCGTCGCGGCTGTCTCGGGCAGGTCTTGGGATCTGCACAGGTTGGGTGCGGTTCTGTCCAATTCCAAACAAGGCGTCCCGACGCATATGCTCAAGCGAAGGAGATCATAGCCATGCGAAAGACCTACACCGCGCCTTCGGGAACAGGCATCGGACATGTCCATCTGAAGGTATCCGATCTTGACCGGTCCATCGCCTTCTACCGAGATATCATCGGCCTTGAGGTCACGCAGCGCTTCGGCGCGCAGGCGGCCTTTCTGTCGGCCGGGGGCTATCACCACCACCTCGGGCTCAACACATGGGAAAGTCTTGGCGGCCCCCGCCCGGCCCGGAACGCGACCGGCCTCTATCACACCGCCTTTCTCTTTCCTGACCGCCCCGCTCTGGCGCGCGCCGTCGCGCAGGTTCTGGCGGCCGGTGTCGCGCTGGACGGTGCCGCCGACCACGGCGTGTCCGAGGCAGTCTATCTGAGCGACCCTGACGGAAATGGCATCGAGCTTTATGTCGACCGACCGGCCGCCGACTGGCCGCGCAGTGCCGACGGCAGCCTGCGGATGGTCAACGACCGCCTCGATCTGGAGGCGCTGCTGACGCTGGCTTGAGGATATGTGCCAATTCGCACAGAGTTAGCGCCAACATGGCATTTGACTTGAATTAGCGCATAGTTCTATAGTCACGCTCGCGGCCTGTGATCGCGTATCAAAGGAGCGTTTCATGCAGAGCAAACCCACCGAACGGGCCATTGGCCCGATGGATTGCGCGACGTCCGGCCAGCCCCCCCGGCCCGAGGCCCGCATCCGCCCGGATCATGCCACCCTTCGCGGCCGCAGCACCCCGCGCCGGGGCGCGGCCAAGGCGCCCGGCGTCGTTTCGATGGACTACCAGCAGGGCTTCTTCTCTGGACCTTCCAGCTGATCCCGGCCTAGGCTCTCCACCGTCCAGACGGGGGAGAGCGCGATGGCCGTGGGAACCGACATCAAGACCTATGTGAACGGGGTCTGGCATGACGCCGACATGCCGATCATGTCCGCCGCCGATCATGGCGCGTGGCTGGGGACAACGGTCTTCGACGGTGCCCGCTACGTCGATGGCATGGCGCCCGACCTCAAGGCGCATTGCGAGCGCGTCGTGCGTTCGGCCCGCGCGCTGATGCTGCATCCGGGCGTCAGCGGGCAACAGATCTTCGAGATCGCGTGGGACGGGCTGAAACGCTACCCCAAGGATGCCGCGGTCTATGTGCGCCCGATGCTCTGGGGGATCGACGGTGGCGCCTATGGCATCTTGCCCGCCGAGACGGAGGCGGGGTTCTGCGTCTGTCTTGAACGCGTGCCGATGGCCCCGCCCGAGGCCGCCGTGCGTCTGACGCGCACACAGTTTCATCGTCCGGTGCTGACCGACAATGTCTGCAACGCCAAGGCGGGCTGCCTTTACCCCAACAATGCGCGCATGCTGGCCGAGGCCAAGGCCAAGGGCTACGACAACGCGCTGGTGGCCGACGCCTTGGGCAATGTGGCGGAAACCGCGACCGCCAATGTCTTCATGGTCCGCGACGGGGTGGTGTTCACGCCGATCCCCAACGGCACCTTCCTTGACGGGATCACGCGCCAGCGCCACATCGCCAACCTGCGCGCCGACGGGGTCGAGGTGGTGGAGACGGTGCTGTCCTTTGACGATTTCAAGCAGGCAGACGAGGTGTTCTTGTCTGGCAATCTCAACAAGGTGACGCCGGTGGCCGAATTCGACGGGACGCCGTACGAGCACGGCCCCATCACGCGCCGCGTGCGCGCGCTTTACTGGGATTGGGCGGCAGATGCCGTGGCGGCGGCCTGAACGCTCCACCATGGACAGACACGGCGCGGCGCGGCATGGTGCAAGGCCGGAAGGGGTAGCCAGATGCGCAAGTTCCTCGTGGTGCTCGACGATACCCGCGAATGCCTGAACGCCATGCGCTTTGCCGCCATGCGCGCGGCGAATACGCAGGGCGGGGTCGAGATCCTGTCGATCATCCCGCCCGATGAATTCAACCACTGGATCGGCGTGGCCGAGGTGATGCGCGCCGAGGCCCGTGAACGGATCGAGGCGCATTTCAACGTCTTCGCCAAATGGATGCGCGATAGGCAGGGCGTCGACCCCAGCCTCGTGATCCGCGAGGGCGAGCCGGTGACGGAAATCCTCGCCCATATCCGCGAAGCGCCCGAGATCGGCGTTCTGGTGCTGGGGGCGGCGACGGGCAAATCGGGGCCGGGCCCGCTGGTCACGGCCATGGTGCGGCAGGCGGGCACGCTGCCCGTGCCGATCACCATCGTGCCGGTGGAACTGAGCAAGGAACAGCTGGAGCAGATCACCTGAGAAGGGGAGGCGCACATGCCGATGCCCTGGACCTATCGCCATGGTGACGTCGAATGGCGCAGGTTTCTGGCCGATATCCGCGAGGTGATGGGCACACCATCCGACAATGTCGCCTTCACCACCGCCGAAGGGGCATTTCGGGCCTTTCGGGCGCGGTTGACGGTGGAACAGGCGGCGGACTTCGCGCAGGTGCTGCCGGCCATGCCACGGGCGCTGTTCCTTGAGGGATGGCGGCCCGCCCCACCCCTGCCTTGGGCGGATGGCACGACCTATGTGGCGGAGGTCAAGGCGCTGCGCAGGGATCACAACTTTGCCACCGATCTGGGCCTGACAGCGGTGGCGGTCGCACTTCACCGCGCGGTCGGGCCAGATCGGCTGGCCATCGCGCTCGACGCCATCGGCCCCGAGGCCCGCGCGTTCTGGGCGGTGGATGGCTATGGCCCCGAGGCGCTAGCGGCGCATGGGTTCTGAACCGTGGCAAAGTTTAGAATTGTTCCAAATCTTGACACTGCGGTCATGGCGGCGCATATCTGACGAAACCGATAAGGATTGCGCGACATGTTCATCCAGACCGAATCCACCCCGAACCCGGCGACGCTGAAATTCCTGCCCGGCCAGACCGTGCTGGACATGGGCACCGCCGATTTCCCAAGTGCCGAAACGGCGCAGAAATCGCCGCTCGCCGCCCGGATCTTTGCCGTCGAGGGCGTGACCGGCGTGTTCTTCGGCAGCGATTTCGTCACCGTCACCAAGGGCGAGATGATCGCGTGGGAACATGTGAAGCCCGCCATCCTTGGTGCCATCATGGAACATTTCCAGTCCGGCGCGCCGGTGATGGACGCGGACCACACGGGCGCCGGAGGCCATGCCGAACATTCCGGCGAGGACGCGGAAATCGTGGGCCAGATCAAGACGCTGCTCGACACCCGCGTTCGTCCGGCTGTGGCGCAAGATGGCGGCGACATCACCTTTCACGGCTTTGACCGTGGCGTGGTCTACCTGCACATGCAGGGCGCCTGCGCCGGGTGTCCGTCCAGCACGCTGACGCTGAAGATGGGGATCGAGAACCTGCTGCGCCACTACATCCCCGAGGTGCTCGAGGTGCGTCCTGTCAACGTCTGAGCCGCTGATCCTGGCCTTCGACACATCGGCCGCGCATTGCGCGGCCGCTTTGCTGTCAGGCGACCGAGTGCTGGCCGCAGCCCAAGAGGACATGGGCAAGGGTCAAGCAGAACGGCTGATGCCGCTTATAGCCGAGGTTCTGGCGACGGGCGGCGCTGATCTTGCCCAACTCGACGCGATCGGGGTCGGGATCGGGCCGGGCAATTTTACCGGCATCCGCATTTCGGTCTCTGCAGCGCGCGGCTTGGCCTTGGCCCTTGGCATTCCCGCGGTCGGTGTCAGCACGCTGGAGGCGCGCGCCCATAGCCTGCCCCGCCCCGTGACGGTGATCGAGGATGCCCGCCGGGGCGAGGTCTATGTGCAGACCTTCGACGGTGTTCAAGCCGAGGCGCCCGTCCTGCTCCATGCGGGCGAGATGGGGCATGTCGTGCCCACCGCCGCCGTCACGGGCACCGGCGCGGCTGCGACCGCGGCAATCGTTGCGAAGCTGACCGCCCTGCCCGCCGCGATGCCGCTGGCCGAGGCCATTGCCTGCATCGCCGCCACACGGTTTCGCGACCCCGCCCTGCCGCGCCCCGCGCCGCTTTACCTGCGCGCCGCCGATGCCGCGCCCGCGCGGGACGGCGGGCCGGTCATGCTGGCCAGATGACGCCTGCGCGGATGGCCGCCATCCATGCCGCAGCCTTTGGCGGGCGGGGTCAGGTCTGGTCCGAGGCCGAGATCGCCGCGATGTGTGCCCGGCCAGCCATTCACTCCATCGGGGTCGACGACGACGGTTTTGCCCTGCTGCAAATCCTCGCGCCCGAGGCGGAACTGCTGACGCTGGCGGTCGATCCGTTGGCGCAGGGCCGGGGCCTCGGGCGGATCACGCTGGAGGCCGCGATGGCGCGGGCCGCGCGCGCCGGTGCCACGACAATGTTTCTGGAGGTGGCCGAGGACAACGCGGCCGCCTGCGCGCTCTATCGCAGGGCAGGCTTCATGCAGACCGGGCGGCGGCGCGGCTACTACGCGCGCAAAGGCGCCACCCCTGTCGACGCGCTGATCCTGTCGCGTATGCTGAACGCCGAAAATTCCGGCAACGCCAAGGAAAGTTGACCTTGCGGCACCCGCAACGGGCCTGTCGCGAAACAGAATCCGGTTGACCCTGCCGCCTCGCTTTGCCCTTATTCCGGGCGGGGGATCGTTTTCGATCTTTGACCTTGCGGGGACCGCAGCCGACCAAACGCGCCGCGGCCCGATCCAACCGGGAGTTTACCTGATGACCATGATGAAAACGCTGATGGGCGCTGCCGCTGCACTGGCCGTGACTGCCTCCGGCGCATTGGCCGATCCGGCAATCATTTTTGACCTTGGCGGAAAATTCGACCGCTCGTTCAATGAATCCGCCTTCAATGGCGCTCAGCGCTGGGCCGAGGAAACCGGCGGCTCCTACCGGGAAATCGAACTGCAGTCTGACGCGCAGCGTGAACAGTCGATGCGCCGACTTGCCGAAGCGGGCGCCAACCCGGTTGTAATGGCGGGCTTCCTGCAGGAAAGCGCTTTGGCAGTCGTTGCTCCTGACTACCCGGACACCACCTTCGTCATCATAGACGGTGTGGTCGATCAGCCCAACGTTCGATCGGTTGTCTTCGCCGAACATGAGGGGTCGTACCTTGTCGGCATGCTGGCCGCTATGGCGGCCGAGAGCGATACCGTGAGCTTTGTCGGCGGCATGGATATTCCCCTCATCTCGCGCTTTGCCTGCGGCTATGCGCAGGGCGTCGTCGCAGTGAACCCCGATGCAATCGTGATTGCCAACATGACCGGCACCACGGGTGCAGCGTGGAACGATCCGGTGCGCGGTGGCGAGTTGACGCGCGGCCAGATCGGTCAAGGATCGGAGGTTGTCTTCGCAGCCGCCGGCGGTACCGGCCTTGGTGTGCTGCAGGCCGCGGCGGATGAGGGCATCTTGTCGATCGGCGTGGACAGCAACCAAAATTACCTGCACCCCGGTTCGGTCCTGACCTCGATGATCAAGCGCGTCGATGTAGCGGTCTATGACGCCTTCACGACCGGCCCCGAAGTGGAGACCGGTTTGCATGTTTTCGGACTTGCCGAAGAAGGCGTGGGTTACGCGATCGACGAATTCAATGCGGACCTGATCACCGAAGAGATGCAGGCGGCCGTCGATGCCGCGCGCGAGGCTATCATCGCGGGTGAGATCGTGGTCCACAACTTCACCGACGACGGCACCTGCCCCGTGCAGATGCAGTAACCGCAAGACATCGTGACACCGGCGCGGGCCGTGGCGCATCAGACGCCGCGGCCCGTTCCGCATCGGACACCCGAGCCCCGAGGTTGCCATGACCACAGCCGCCCCCGCCATCGAACTCAAAGGCATCTCCAAGGCCTTCGGTCCCGTGCAGGCGAACCGCGACATCTCCATGTCGGTGGCGCGCGGCACGATCCACGGCATCGTGGGCGAGAACGGCGCGGGGAAATCGACGCTGATGTCGATCCTCTACGGCTTCTACAAGGCCGACCGGGGCGAGATCTTCATCAATGGCAAGCCCACCCCTATCCCCGACAGTCAGGCCGCGATCCGCGCGGGCATCGGCATGGTGCATCAGCATTTCAAGCTCGTCGAGAATTTCACCGTGGTCGAAAACGTGATCCTCGGGGCGGAAGATGGCGCGCTTTTGCGCCCCTCGATCGCCAAGGCGCGCAGGCTTCTGACCGAATTGTCGCAAGAATACGGCCTCAAGGTCGATCCGGACGCGGTGGTCGAGGAACTGTCCGTAGGCCACCAGCAGCGCGTCGAGATCCTCAAGCAGCTTTACCGCCACGCCGATATCCTGATCCTCGACGAGCCCACGGGCGTCTTGACCCCCTCCGAGGCGGACCAGTTGTTCCGCATCCTCGAACGGCTGAAGACCGAGGGCAAGACGATCATCTTGATCACCCACAAGCTGCGCGAGATCATGGAGATCACCGACACCGTCAGCGTGATGCGTCGGGGCGAGATGACCAATACGGTCAAGACGTCCCAAACCTCGCCGTCCGAACTGGCCGAGATGATGGTGGGCCGCAAGGTGCTGCTGCAGGTGGACAAGACGCCCGCAAAGCCCGGCGACGTGGTGCTCAGGGTCGAGGATCTGCATGTGCGGCGCGGCGGGGTGGACCGGATCAAGGGCGTGTCGTTCCAGATCCGGCGCGGCGAAATTCTGGGGATCGCGGGCGTCGCGGGGAATGGCCAGACCGAGTTGCTCGAGGTTTTGGGCGGCATGATCGCGGCCACGGGCGGCGCGGTCACCTTGTTCAACGAGCCCATCGATATCACCGGAAAACACTCCAACGCCCAGACCCGGCGCGCACGCGGCATCGGCCATGTGCCCGAGGATCGGCAGGACGAGGGGCTGATCATGGCCTTCGAGGCGTGGGAAAACGTGGCCTTCGGTTATCACAAGGATCCGAAATACAATTCCGGACCGCTGATGAACCATGCAGCGATCAAGGCTGATTGCGCCGACAAGATGGATCGCTATGACGTGCGCCCGCCCAACCCGCGCCTGCCTGCGCGCAATTTCTCGGGCGGGAACCAGCAAAAGATCGTGGTCGCCCGCGAGATGGACCGCGCGCCCGACCTGCTTTTGATCGGTCAGCCCACACGCGGCGTCGATATCGGGGCGATCGAATTCATCCACAAGCAGATCATCGCGCTGCGCGATCAAGGCAAGGCGATCTTGCTGGTGTCGGTCGAACTGGACGAGATCATGGGCCTGTCGGACCGCATCGCGGTGATGTTCGACGGCCGCATCATGGGCGAGCGTCTGCCGTCCGAGACCGACCAGAACGAGCTGGGCCTCTTGATGGCGGGCGTCGTCACCGACAGTACGAGGGGGGCCGCGTAAGATGGACAAGATGCCGAAATGGGCCGATGTCATCTTGATCCCCGTGATCTCGGTGGTGTTGGCGCTGCTGGTCTCGGGCCTTGTGGTGGCGATCATCGGCGAAAGCCCGATCCGCGCGATGCAGGTGATGGTGCGGGGCGCGTTCGGCTCGGCCTATGGCTGGGGCTACACGCTGTATTACGCGACCAATTTCATCTTCACCGGGCTGGCCGTCGCGGTCGCGTTTCACGCGCGACTGTTCAACATCGGCGGCGAGGGGCAGGCGGCCATCGGGGGTCTTGGCGTGGCCATCATCTTGCTCAATGTCGCTTGGCCGCACTGGACCATCGCGCTGGTCGCCGCCATCTGTTTTTCGGCGCTGTTTGGCGCGGCATGGGCGGCCATCCCCGCCTATCTGCAAGCCAAGCGCGGCAGCCACATCGTGATCACCACGATCATGTTCAACTACATCGCCTCGGCGCTGCTGGTCTATGTGCTGGTCAACGTGTTCCGCGTCGAAGGCTCGATGTCGCCCGAAACCGCCCGATTTGCCGAAGCCACGAACCTGCCAACCGCGTCTGATTTCGCGGGGTTCCTTGGCTTTGGCACCTCTGCACCGCTGAATTTCTCGTTCTTCATCGCGCTGCTGGCCTGTGTGGGGGTCTGGCTGCTGATATGGCGCACAAGATTAGGCTACGAAATACGGTCTTTCGGACATTCCGACACCGCTGCCGTCTATGCAGGCATAAACCCGGTCAAGATCACCATGATCACCATGCTGATCTCGGGCGGGCTGGCGGGCATGATGGCCATCAACGTCGTCATGGGCGAGGCGGAGCGGCTGGTGCTCGATTTCGTCGAGGGCGCGGGTTTTGTCGGCATTGCGGTGGCGCTGATGGGCCGCTCGCACCCGGTGGGCGTCGTGTTGGCGGCGCTTTTGTTCGGCGCGCTCTACCAAGGCGGGGCGGAATTGCAGTTCGAGATGCCCGCCATCAGCCGCGAGATGGTCGTGGTGATCCAGGCGCTTGTGATCTTGTTCACTGGGGCGCTCGACAACATGGTGCGCATGCCGATGCAGGCAGTGTTCCTAGGCTTGCGCCGGCGCCGCGAAGCTGCTGCCCCGAGAACGCCGGCGGAGTGAGATCATGGATTTCCTGACCATCCTGCAAATCCTCGACTCGACCGTCCGCCTTGCCACGCCGCTGCTGCTGGCCTGTCTGGCGGGGCTTTATTCTGAACGCGCTGGCGTCTTCGACATCGGGCTAGAGGGCAAGATCCTTGCGGCCGCGTTCTTCTCTGCCGCTGTCGCCTTTACCTCCGGTTCGGTCTGGCTGGGCCTGCTTGCCGGGATCGCGGCATCCATGGCGCTGGCGGCCCTGCATGGCGTGGCCTCGATCACCTTCCGAGGAAACCAGTTGATCTCGGGTGTGGCGATCAACTTCCTTGCCGCGGGTCTGACGGTGGTGATCGCGCAGACATGGTTCTTGCAGGGCGGGCGCACACCGCAACTGTCGGGCGCTGCGCGGTTCGAGAACATCGTGCTGCCGGGTGCCGCAAGCCGCATCCGCGACATCGCCCAGCAAGGGCCTCTGGGGCAGATATATTCCGAACTGATCTCGGGCCATTCGATCATCGTCTATGTGGCGCTCGCCATCGTGCCGCTGACATGGTGGGTGCTGTACCGCACGCGCTTTGGCCTGCGGCTGCGTGCCGTGGGCGAGAACCCGGCGGCCGTCGACACGGCGGGCGTGTCGGTGGTGGGGCTGCGGTTCGCTGCCGTGCTCATCGCGGGCGTCTTGTGCGGAATCGCCGGGGCATATCTCGCCACAGCGCTGAACGCGGGCTTCGTCAAGGACATGAGCGCGGGTCGCGGCTTCATCGCCTTGGCCGCCCTCATCTTTGCCAAATGGCGGCCTTGGTATGCGCTGTCGGCCTGCCTGCTGTTTGGCTTCTTCGACGCGGTCGGCAACCGCTATCAGAACATCCAGTTGGGCGAGATCATCGTGCCGGTGCAGTTCATGCAGGCCCTGCCCTATATTCTTGTGGTCATCGTGCTGGCGGGCCTCGTGGGCAAGGCCATTCCGCCGCGCGCCGGGGGGGAGCCCTATGTCAAGGAACGCTGAAGATCTCGCCACGCTGATCCGCGATCGCGCGGGATCCGCCCCGCCCGCCTATGGCATGGTGCTGGGATCGGGCCTTGGCCATATCGCCGATCAGGTGGATGGCGTGGCGATCGACTACGCCGACCTGCCCGGCTTTCCGCATGCGGGCGTGTCGGGCCATAATCCAAAGCTTGTCATCGGCGATCTTGAAGGCACCCGCGTCGCCATCTTCGGCGGGCGCGCGCATTACTATGAAAGCGGGCGCGGCGATGTCATGCGCCTGCCGCTGGAGGTGTTGAAAGCGCTGGGGGGCGAGCGGCTGATCTTGACCAATGCGGCGGGGTCGATGCACCCCGACCTCGATCCCGGCGACCTGATGCTTTTGTCAGACCACATCAACTTCTCGGGGCTGAACCCGCTGATCGGCGAGAAGACCGACGCGCGTTTCGTGCCCATGACGCAAGCGCATGACCCCGGCCTGCGCGCCGCGCTCAAAGCCGCAGCCAAGGCCGAGGACATTCCGCTGATGGAAGGGGTCTATGCGTGGTATTCCGGCCCCTCTTTCGAGACGCCAGCCGAGATCCGCGCGATCCGGACGCTGGGGGCGGATGCAGTCGGCATGTCGACCGTGCCCGAAGTGATCCTTGCGCGGTTTCTGGGCCTCAGGGTGGCGGCGATCTCGACCATCACCAACAAGGCGGCGGGCCTGTCGGACGAGCAGATCAGCCATGAGCATACCAAGGCCATGGCGCCGATGGGGGCCGCCAAGCTGGAGCGCATCTTGCGGCGCATGCTGCGGGGCTAAGGCACAGGACATCCCGGGGTTTCCCGCTCGAAAAACCCGGGTTTTTCGGGCCAGCCCTCAGGCGAAGGCCGCTTCCAGCGCGATCTCGACCATGTCGCGGAAACTCGATTGCCGGTCGGATGAAGGCAGCGCCTCATGCGTCAGCAGGTGGTCGGAGATCGTCAGCACCGCCAGCGCCCGGATCCCGTAGCGCGCGGCGAGAATGTAAAGCTCGGCCGCTTCCATCTCGACGGCCAGAACCCCGTGCCGTGTCATCTGTTCGTTCAGATCGGGCCGCTCGTCATAGAACACATCGGACGAATAGATACCGCCCACATGGGTCGGGATGTCTTTCGCCTTCGCAGCCGCCCGGGCCGCCGTAAGCAGGTCGAAATCGGCGCAGGGGGCGAAATTCAACTCCCGGAACAACCCGCGCGAGGGCGTGGAGAGCGTCGAGGCAGTCATCGCCAGCACGATGTCGCGCAGGTTCACGCCCGGCTGCATGGCACCGGCCGATCCGATCCGGATCAGCGTTTTCGCCCCGTAGTCGCGGATCAATTCATTGGCATAGATCGACAGGCTGGGCATTCCCATGCCCGACCCGTGAATGGTCACGCGATTGCCGCGCCATGATCCGGTATAGCCCAACATTCCACGAACCTCGTTTATGCAAACGGGGTTTTCCAAAAATGTCTCGGCCGCCCATTTGGCGCGGAGGGGATCGCCGGGCATCAGAACGGTGTCGGCGATCTCCCCCGGTTTGGCCCCTATATGGACCGTCACGACCTCAGATGGCCATGGAAGAAAGCGGTTTGCCCGTCGCCAGCGCATCCTTGACCCAAGCGGGCTGACGACCGCGACCGGTCCAGGTCTGGGTCGGATCGGCGGGATTGGCATATTTCGCCATGCCCTTGGTCACAGCCTTGCCGGGGGCCTTGCCGCTGGTCAATTCTTCCAGCGAAAAACCGTGCTGCTTCGCGGTCTCGCGGACAGCCGCCAAGGCATCGGCCCTGCGCTTTTTCTCGTAGCCCTTGATCGCAGCCTCCACTTCTTTTTGGTAGGCCTGCAGTTCTTCGAGGCTCATCTTTTCGATGGCTTTAGCCATTTCGCATGTTCCTTGTTGCATAAAAGCAGAAATTTGATGCCTCAGCACCCATTCAAATGCAAGAGGAATTAGCGCTGGCGCGTGAAGGCAACCGTAAACGAGCCCTATTGCGCTGCGATTTCCCGCGGATCGGCCAACTCCACGATGTCCATCATGATCCGGTTCAATTCGAAATCCTTGGGCGTATAAACCCGTGCCACGCCAAGGGTTTTCAGTTTCACCGCATCCTCATCGGGAATGATGCCGCCGACCATCACGGGGACATGATCCAGCCCCGCCTCGCGCAGTCGGCGCATCACGTCTTCGATGAGCGGAACGTGGCTGCCCGACAGGATCGAGAGGCCTATCACATGGGCATCTTCGGCCTTGGCCGCCGCCACGATTTCTTCGGGGGTCAGACGGATACCCTCGTAAGCTATATCCATTCCGCAGTCGCGGGCGCGAAAGGCGATCTGTTCCGCGCCATTGGAATGGCCATCCAGACCCGGCTTGCCGACAAGGAACTTCAAACGCCGCCCCAGCCGATCGCTCACGGCATCGACAGCATCGCGGATATCCTCCAGCCCCTCGGTCTTGTTCGACATCGCCTTGGACACGCCCGTAGGCCCTCGGTATTCGCCGTGCACAGCCCGCATCACACCGGCCCATTCGCCAGTCGTGACCCCTGCCCTCGCGGCCGCGATCGAGGCGGGCATGACGTTGCGCCCCTCGGCCGCTGCCGCGCGCAGATCGGCCAGCGCAGCGCGCACCACACCGTCGTCGCGCCCGTCGCGCCACGTCTGCAAGCGGTCGATCTGATCTTGTTCCACCGCCGGGTCGACCACCATGATCCCGCCATCCTCGCCCAGCAGCGGCGAGGGTTCGGAGGCGGTATACTTGTTCACGCCCACCACCACGGTTTCCCCCCGCTCGATCCGGTTGACCCGGTCGGCGTTGGATTCGACAAGGCGTGCTTTCATGTAGTCGATGGCTGCAATCGCGCCGCCCATCGCATCAAGATTGGCCAATTCCGCCCGCGCGCCATCCTTCAATTCTGCGACCTTGGCATCGACCGCCGGGTTGCCGTCAAAGAGGTCGTCGAATTCCAGAAGGTCGGTCTCATAGGCCATGATCTGCTGCATCCGCATCGACCATTGCTGATCCCAGGGACGGGGCAGGCCCAACGCCTCGTTCCAGGCGGGCAACTGCACTGCGCGGGCACGCGCCTTTTTGGACAGCGTCACGGCCAGCATTTCGATCAAGATTCGGTAGACGTTGTTTTCGGGCTGTTGTTCGGTCAGGCCCAGCGAGTTGACCTGCACCCCGTAGCGGAAGCGACGGTATTTCGGATCGCCGACGCCATAGCGCGTTGCGCAGATCTCGTCCCACAGGTCGACAAAGGCGCGCATCTTGCACATCTCTGTGACGAAGCGGATCCCCGCGTTCACGAAAAACGAAATGCGCCCCACCAGAACCGGGAAATCCTCCTCAGGCACGCGCGGGCGCAATTCGTCCAGCACGGCAACGGCGGTCGCCAAGGCAAATGCCAGTTCCTGTTCCGGCGTCGCCCCCGCCTCTTGCAGGTGATAGGAACACACGTTCATCGGGTTCCATTTCGGCACGTTGGTATAGCAATACTCAGCCACATCCGCGATCATCGCCAAGCTGGGTTTGGGCGGGCTGATATAGGTGCCCCGGCTCAGGTATTCCTTGATCAGGTCATTTTGCACCGTGCCCTGCAATTGCCGAACGTTGGCACCCTGTTCCTCGGCCACCGCGATGTAGAGCGCGAGCAACCAAGGCGCGGTCGCGTTGATCGTCATGGAGGTGTTCATCTGCTCCAGCGGGATCTGGTCGAACAGCATCCGCATGTCGCCCAAATGGCAGATCGGAACACCGACCTTGCCCACTTCGCCGCGTGCCAGCACATGGTCGCTGTCATAGCCTGTCTGCGTCGGCAAGTCGAAGGCTACCGACAGCCCGGTCTGCCCCTTGTCAAGGTTCCCGCGATAAAGCGCGTTCGACGCCTTGGCCGTGGAATGGCCCGCATAGGTACGGATGAGCCACGGATTTTCGCGCTTGGGGGCGGTCATGGGCAGGCTCCTGTCGTGATGTCGGCAATAAGATTTCGTCAAGGGCGGTATATGGAGAATATTATGACCTTGTCAATTCGCTGCGTTGCGGCAGACAGGTCGGCGTCTGCGATCACAACTGCGCTCTGGCCCAAGTGCGCACGGCGCAGTAGCTTGCCCCCATGGCCCGTTACCTTCTCACCCGCGCCCTGTCCCTCGGGCTCAGCCTGATCGTGGCGAGCGTGGTGATCTTTGCCTTGATCGAAGTGATTCCGGGCGATCCCGCCAGCTACATGATGGGCCTGAACGCGACCGAGGAAAACCTCGCCGCATTGCGCACGGAACTGGGCCTGACAGGTTCGGCCGTCGAGCGCTATCTTGGCTGGATCGGCGGCATGCTGACAGGAGATTTCGGCACCTCCTACACCTACCGCGTGCCGGTGGCCGATCTGGTGGTCGACAGGATCGGCGTGTCGCTGCCCTTGGCGATCTACGCATTGACTCTGTCGACGCTGATCGCCTTTCCCATCGGCATCATCGCCGCATCCCGGCGCGGGACATGGGCAGATCACGGCATCATGGGGGCGACGCAACTGGGCATCGCCATCCCGAATTTCTGGTTCGCCATGCTGCTCGTGCTCTTGTTCGCGGTCACGCTCCGCTGGTTTTCGGCGGGCGGCTTTCCCGGTTGGTCCGATCCGCTGGCCGCGCTCAAGGCGCTGACCCTGCCCGCCGTTGCACTGGCGTTGCCGCAAGCCTCGATCCTGGCCCGCGTGATGCGGTCGGCGCTGATCGACACGCTCGAGCAAGATTACATCCGCACCGCGCGCGCCAAGGGGCTGTCGCGCGGGCAGGCCATCCGCCGCCATGCCCTGCGGAACGCGCTGATCCCGGTGCTGACGATCATCGGGCTGCAATTCTCCTTTCTGATCGCCGGCGCGATCATCATCGAGAATGTCTTCTTCCTGCCAGGCTTGGGGCGGCTGATCTTTCAAGGGATCACCCAGCGCGACCTGATCGTGGTGGAATCCGTGACCATGCTGCTGGTCTTCGCGGTGATCCTCGTCACCTTCCTTGTCGATCTGGCCTATGCGCTGGTCGATCCGAGGCTGCGCCGCGGATGACGCGCCTGCCCCCGGCCCTTGTCCTTGGTGCCGCGCTCTCGGGCGTCTTCCTGATTGCCGCGCTTGTCTCGCTGGTCTGGGTGCCGCATGGGGTCACCGGCGTCTCCATCGCAACGCGGTTGCAGCCGCCCTCGGCCACGCACTGGCTTGGGACCGATCAATTGGGCCGCGACCTTCTGTCGATGCTGATGGTGGGCGCGCAGACCTCCATCGCGGTGGCGCTGCTCGCCGTGGGCATCGGGATCTCGCTGGGCGTGCCCTTGGGCCTTGCCGCAGCCGCCAACCGGGGTGGATGGCTCGATGAGATCATCATGCGCGGCAACGACCTGATCTTTGCCTTCCCCAGCCTCGTCATCGCCATCCTGATCACCGCGCGCTACGGGCCATCGGCCAGCAACGCGATCCTCGCCATCGGGATCTTCAACATCCCCGTCTTCGCCCGCGTGGCGCGCGGCGCGGCACTGCCGCTCTGGACGCTCGACTACATCCTCGCCGCGCGCACGGCGGGCAAGGGCCGCTTTCGCATCAGCGCCGAACATATCTTGCCCAATATCGCCAACCTGCTGATCGTTCAGGCGACGATCCAGTTTTCGCTCGGCATTCTGGCCGAGGCGGCGCTGTCCTATGTCGGCCTTGGCGCGCAGCCGCCTGTGCCCAGTTGGGGCCGGATGCTGGCCGAAGCTCAGACCATGATCTACACGCATCCCATGCTCGCCGTCCTGCCCGGGTTTGCCATTGTGCTGACAGTACTTGGGCTGAACCTGATGGGTGACGGTTTGCGCGACGTGCTGGACCCAAGGCTGCGGCGGGGCCGCGCATGATCGCGGTCGAGGAGCTTTCGCTGGCGATCCACACCACGCCGATCCTGCGCGGGGTCGGGTTCGACATTGGCCCCGGCGAGATCTTTGGCCTTGTTGGCGAAAGCGGTTCGGGGAAATCCCTGACGGCGCTGACGCTGATGGGCCTTGCCCCGCGCGGCACGCGGGTGACGGGGACGGCACGGCTTGACGGCACCGACCTGCTGGGCCTGTCGGAGGCACAGATGTGCCGGCTACGCGGCAACGAGATCGGGATGATCTTTCAGGAGCCGATGACGGCACTCAACCCGCTGCAGACCATCGGCGCACAGGTGGCAGAGACCCTGACCATCCACGGCAAGGCAACGCGGGCCGAGGCCCTGACCATCGCCCGGGACCGGCTGGACCGTGTGGGCCTGTCGCACCTTCCCCTCGACCGCTACCCGCATGAACTGTCCGGCGGCCAGCGCCAGCGCGTCTGCATCGCCGCCGCCATTGCGCTCAACCCGCGCCTTTTGATTGCGGATGAGCCCACCACAGCGCTCGATGTCACAACGCAGGCGCAAATCCTCGCGCTGCTGAGATCGCTCGTGAGGGATGACGGGCTGGCGCTCCTGCTCATCACCCATGACCTTGCCGTGGTGGCCGGCATGGCCGACCGCATCGCCGTGATGCAGGCAGGCAAGATCGTGGAAACCGGCCCGACCGCACAGGTGCTGGCCCGCCAGAGCCACCCCTATACCCGTGCACTTTTCGCGGCCTCGGCCCATGTGCCCGCCCGCAGCCCCCTCCATGTGCCCGAGCCATTGCTGGAGGTGGAGCGCGTCCATCGCCACTACCCCGGACCCCGACAGGGCCTCCGGCGCGGCCCGCAGATCGAGGCCGTGCGCGGCGTCAGTTTCACGCTCCACCGGGGTGAAAGCCTTGGACTGGTGGGCGAAAGCGGTTGCGGGAAATCCACGCTGACCCGCGCGATCCTCGGCCTTGATCCGGTGCAGAGTGGTGATATCCGAATTTTCGGCCGGTCCATCGTGCCGCACATGCCCGCGGGCCTTCGGGCCGGGATACAGGTCGTGTTTCAGGACCCTTACGGCAGCTTTGACCCCCGCTGGCGCGTTGACCGGATCATTTCGGAGCCCTTCCACCTCCTGTCCGACCCACCCCGGGGCGAGAACCGACGCGCCCGGGTGGCCGACGCGCTGACTGCCGTGCACCTTTCCCCCGACGACATGGACAAATATCCCCATGAATTCTCGGGCGGCCAACGCCAGCGCATTGCCATCGCCCGCGCCCTGATCACCCGCCCGAAAATCATCGTCCTCGACGAAGCCGTCTCGGCGCTCGACGTCTCGGTGCGCGCCCGCATCCTCGATCTGCTGGCCGAGTTGCAGGCAGAATTGGGCCTCTCCTACCTCTTCATCTCGCACGATCTGACCGTGGTGCGCGCGATCACCGACCGAGTCTTGGTGATGCAGGCGGGCCAGATCGTGGAAGAAGGTCCGACCGCCACCGTCTTTGACGCGCCCGAACACCCCTACACCCGCCAGCTTCTCGCGGCCGCACCACGGCTGCCCATGGTTTCGGAGGCCATCACATGACCCCCTGGTTTGACCCTTCGCTTGTCTTCGTGGGCGGCGCATGGCGCCCTTGCGCCAGTGGCGAGACACTGCCGGTCATCGACCCCTCGACCGGGGTGGAGATCGCCCGCATCGCCAGAGGCAGCGCCACCGACATCGACGCCGCCGTCACCGCGGCCGAGGCGGCGCTGTCGGGCGACTGGGGCGCGATGCCCGCCTTTCAGCGCGGGCGCATCCTTGCGCGCCTCGGCCAGATGGTCCTCGACCACATCGACCAACTCGCACAGATGGAGGCCACCGATGTCGGCAAGCCCCTGACCCAAGCCCGCAACGATGTCATCGCGCTGGCCCGCTACTGCGAGTTCTACGCGGGCGCCGCCGACAAGCTGATGGGCGAGACGATCCCGTTCCAGCCCGGCTTCACCGTCTACACCCTGCGCGAGCCGCACGGCGTCACCGGCCATATCGTGCCGTGGAACTACCCGATGCAGATCATCGGGCGATCTGTCGGGGCGGCGCTGGCCACCGGCAACGCCTGTGTCCTGAAACCGGCCGAGGAGGCATGCCTGACCGCACTTGCCTTCGCCGATCTGGCGCACAAGGCGGGCCTTCCGCCGGGCGCGCTCAACGTCGTCCCCGGTTTGGGGGCAGAGGCGGGCGCGGCGCTGACGGCCCATCCGGGTATCCGCCACATCTCCTTCACCGGCTCTGTTGCCACGGGCCGCCGCGTGCAGGCGGCGACGGCCGAAAACGTCGTGCCGGTCACGCTGGAGTTGGGCGGGAAATCCCCGCAACTGGTCTTTGCCGATGCCGATCTGAATGCGGCGCTGCCCTTTCTCGTCAATGCGGGCATCCAGAATGCGGGCCAGACCTGCTCGGCCTCGTCCCGCATCCTCGTGGAACGCTCCGTCTACGCGGAGGTCTGCGACCGGATGGCCGAGGCTTACCGGGCGCTGACCACCGGCCCCGCCATGGCCGATCTGCGCACCGGCCCCCTGATTTCGGCCCGCCAAAAAGGCATCGTCGAACGCTACCTCGCCATGGCCGACCCCGCGCATATCCTTGCGCGCGGCCAGCTTGCCCCCGACCTGCCGCCGGGCGGCCATTACATCGCCCCCGCGCTGATCGCGGGCCCCGCCCCCGACCACCCGCTGGCGCAAGAAGAGATCTTTGGCCCGGTCCAGATAATTCTGCCCTTCGAGGATGAAGAGGACGCCATCCGTATCGCCAACGGCACGCTCTACGGCCTTGTCGCCTCGGTCTGGAGCCGTCACGGGGGCCGCCAGATGCGGCTCGCCAAACGGTTGCGCGCCGGGCAGGTGTTCATCAACAATTACGGGGCCGCGGGCGGCGTCGAACTACCCTTCGGCGGCACGGGCCTGTCGGGCCATGGCCGTGAAAAGGGGTTCGAAGCACTTTATGCCTTCACCACCCTCAAGACGGTCGCCGCCCATCACGGCTGAGCCATTTACGCCTCCCGCCGCCATCGCTAGGCTGACCGCGACCTGACAGACCGGAGCCACCATGCCGCTTGGCAAATTCCCCATCCTTTTCCTTCTCGTTGCGCTTGCTGCGCTGTCGGCGGCCGTCTTCGGCGCATTGCACAACCAGCTGAGCTACAGCGTCGGCCCGGACTATTTCGTGAGCTTCAAATTCCCCCAGTTCGGCATCCCCGAGGGCACGAGCCCGCGCTTTGGCGCCGCACAAGTGGGCGTGCTGGCCAGTTGGTGGATGGGCGCCATCGTCGGCCTGCCTGCGTTCCTCTTTGGGCTGTTAACCGTGCCGAACGCCCGCAGCTACTTGGCGGCGGGGATAGGCGCCATCGGGCTGGTGCTGGTGCTGGCCACCTTCTCGGCATTGGCGGGTCTGGTGGGCGGCATCGCGGCCGAGGCGACGGGCATCCTTGACGGCTACCTGACGCCGCCCGCAGGCATCGACCGGACCGATTTCCTGCGCGCAGGCTTCATGCATGACGCCAGCTATCTGGGCGGCGCGCTCGGCGCGCTTCTCGCCTTTTGGCCGATGCGGCGCGCGCGGGTGATCGACATGGCGCGGGCCTGAGCCATGCAGACGCTCCGCCGCCCCGTCGCGCCGCGTGATTGCGACATCCTGGGCCACATGAACGTTGCGGCCTATGTCGATGCTGTCTCGGACGCGATGTTCACGCTGCAGGGTCTGGCGGGGCTCGACCGCGCGGCCATCGCAGCGACCCACCGCTCCTTTGTCGCCGCGCGCCTCGAATGCGACTACCGGGCCGAGATGCTGACGGGCGATGTGCTGAGCATGGAAAGCCGCGTGCTGTCGGTCGGCACCAAATCCGCGCGCTTCGCCCATCGCATGACCCGCCTGTCAGATGGGGCCTTGGTGTTCGAGGCTGAAAACATCTCGGTTTACTTTGATTTGCAGGCCCGCCGGGCTCTGCCCATCCCCGACGACCTGCGGCAGGCACTGGCACGTTTGAGGGACGCGACATGAGACTGCAGGGAAAGACCGCCATCGTGACCGGCGCAGGCTCGGGCTTTGGCGCGGGCATCGCGCGCATCTTTGCCCGCGAAGGGGCTGCCGTCATGGTCGCCGACATCAACGAAGGCGCGGCCACGGCCATCGCCCGCGAGATCGGCGGCATCGCGCAGACGGTCGATGTGGCCAACGGCACCTCGGTCGCCGCCATGGCCGGGGCCGCGCGTGACGCATGGGGCCGGATCGACATCTTGGTGAACAACGCGGGCATCACCCACCTGCCAAAACCGATGGAGGAGGTGACCGAGGAAGAGTTTGATCGCGTGTTCGCCGTCAATGCCAAGTCCGTCTACCTGACCGCGCGCGAAATCGTGCCGGGGATGAAGGCTGCGGGCAGGGGCGCGATCCTCAACATCGCCTCGACCGCGGGGCTTTCGCCGCGGCCGCGGCTCAATTGGTACAATGCGTCCAAGGGCTGGATGATCACGGCGACCAAGACCATGGCGGTGGAACTGGCGCCCCATGGCGTCCGGGTCAACGCGCTCTGCCCTGTGGCGGGGGAAACGCCGCTGCTGGCCAGTTTCATGGGCGAGGATACGCCCGAAATGCGGGCCAGGTTCCTGTCCACCATCCCCCTGGGCCGCTTTTCCACGCCCGACGACATGGGCGAGGCCGCGGCCTTCTTGTGTTCCGACGCCGCCTCGATGATCACCGGTGCCGCGCTCGAGGTCGACGGAGGCCGCTGCATATGACGGGCTACACCCGCCACGACCTGCCATGCGATATCGTGGTCCATGCGGGCCATTTCACGGGCCAGCCGGAAGCCTTCGCCCATCTGCTGACCGCCTGCCCCGCGCTGGACCTCGGCCATGTGGAGGTCATCCGCGACCGTCCCTCGACCCGGCTGCGCGCCCGGTTCGCCCCCGATATCGCGGACGAGATCGCCATCGTCGGCGCGGTCTGGAACACCTTGATCCTGATCCTGCCCGCCGCCTATGACGGCCTCGATTGCCCGCTGACCGACAGCCGCACGCTGCCCTATCTTGGCACGTGGCGCGGGCATGTGCCGCGCATGGTCCCCGAACGGCCCGCGCCATGATCCGCCCCGGGCCGCGCAACCTGATCACTGATGTGGCGGGCCTGCGCGTGGGCCATGCGCAAGACGACAAGATCAAGACCGGCGCGACCGTGCTGGTGGGCGACCGCCCCTTTGTGGCGGCGGTTCATGTCATGGGCGGTGCGCCCGGCACCCGGGAAACCGACCTACTCGCCCCTGACAAGACGGTGCAGGAGGCCGACGCGCTGGTCCTGTCGGGCGGCTCCGCCTTTGGGCTCGACGCCGCCTCTGGCGTGGCCGACGCGCTGCGCTTGCAGGGACGCGGCTTTGTCGTGGGCAACCAGACCGTGCCCATCGTGCCCGCTGCCATCGTCTTTGACCTTTTGAACGGAGGCGACAAGGACTGGCCCCAGAACCCCTACAAGAGGCTGGGGGCACAGGCGCTGGCAGCCGCGTCCGACTGGTTTGCACTGGGGTCTGAGGGGGCGGGTACGGGCGCGCTGATCGCGGATCTGAAGGGTGGGCTCGGGTCGGCCTCGGCCACATGGAACGGCATCACGGTCGGCGCGCTTGTGGTGGTCAATGCGTTGGGACGCGTCACCGTGGGCGACACGCGCCATTTCTGGGCCGCTCCCTTCGAGATGGACGCTGAATACGGCGGGCTGGGGATGGCGCCACGCTTCGACCCTTGCGCCGTGCCGCCCGTCAAGGGCGGGGACAGCCGAAACACCACCATCGCCATCGTCGCCACCGATGCGGCCCTGACCCAAGCGCAGGCCACGCGCATGGCCATCGCTGCGCATGACGGCATGGCCCGCGCGATCTACCCCAGCCACACACCGATGGATGGCGACCTTGTCTTTGCCGCCGCCACCGGTGCACGAAGGCTTGAGGACAGCGTAAAGGGGCCGATGATGCTGGGCCATCTGGCCGCCCTTTGCCTTGCCCGCGCCATCGCCCGCGGCGTCTTTGCGGCCGAACCCGCGCAGGGCGACACCAAGCCTTGTTGGTCCCAGCGCGACGATTGAAAGGTCAGGCTTTCCTGCCGTGGACTTGTGCCCGTCTGGCACCTAGCCTTTTGCCATACCGCAAAAGGAGATACCGACATGCGCATCCTCACCCCTATCCTTGCCGCAAGCGCCTTGCTGTTGCCGCTGCAGGCCCATGCCGATGACATCACCGACGCCCTGACTGCCGCCATCGAAGCATACGAGGCGGGCGATATCGCCGATGCGTTGGACGAGATGGCCTATGCCGAACAGCTTTTGCAAGGCTTGCAGGCACAGGGGCTGTCCGCGCTCTTGCCCGAGGCGCTCGAGGGGTGGACCCGCACAATCAACGCCGAGGCCGGCAATGCGATGGCCGTTTTCGGCGGCGGGTTCAGCGCCGAGGCAAGCTATGCCGGTCCGGGCGGCAATTTCACCCTCACCCTGATGGCCGACAATCCTATGGTCATGCAGATGGGCGGAATGCTGGGCAACCGCGCGATGATGGCCATGATGGGCGAGATCGTGCGGATCAACCGAGAGAATTTCGTCAATCAAGATGGCGAGTTGATCGGCCTGATCGGGGGGCGAGTGCTGATTCAGGCGTCGGGCGGGGCGATCGACGACATGGTCGCCCATGTGGAACAGATGGATTTCGTCGCGCTGCAGGACTTCGGCCGGTAAATCGCCCGAAAACCAAAGCACCCCGGATCGGCGATCCGGGGTGCTTTGCGTGTCGCCTGCTTGACCGTCAGTGCAGGCGGCGTTCGACCTCGCCGATGGCGTCGTCGATGAAGCGGTTGGCATCCGATGCGCCCATGCCCTTGGCCACGCTGTCTGCTGCAGCCGCGATGGCCACCTCGACCGCACGGTTGCGGATCGAGCGCACTGCCTTGTCCTCGGCACTGGCGATCTGGTCTTCGGCGGCGGCCAGCCTGCGTTCGATGGACCGGGCCAGATCGGCACGGGCCTGTTCGGCGGCGGCTTCGGCGTCGGCCTTTGCCTGCGCCACGATCCGCTCGGCCTGATCGGCGACTTCACGGCTCTTGCGCTCGTAGGAGGCGAGCAGCGTCTGCGCCTCTTCGCGCAGCGCGCGGGCCTCGTCGAGATCGGCCTTGATCCCCTCGGCCCGCTTGTCGAGCATGCCACCCAACATGGCGGGCACGTTGAAGTAGAACAGGATCGACAGGAACAGCAGGAAGCCGATCAGCACCACGAAATCGGTGTTGAAGAGCGAGGTAAATCCGTAGCCCGGCGCATAGCCCGGTTCGGCTGCCAGCGCGGGACCGGAGGTTACGATCAAGGCGGGGATCAGCAATCTGTTCATGGCTTACCCTTTCACGCGGGCCGAAACGGCCGCGGCCACGGCATCGGCGTCGATCGAGGTGCCCGGAGCCACGGCGGCAGCGATGTCACCGGCGATGGCGCGCGCCACCTCTTCGATGCTCTGGACGGCACCTGCGCGGATTTCACCGATGCGGGCTTCGCTTTCGGTGGCCTTGGCCGCGATCTCGGCGTCGGCGCGCGCAATGGCGTCGTTCAAATCGGCCTGAATGGCGGCGCGGGTTTCCTCGGCGATCTTGTTCGCTTCGTTCCGCGCATCGGCGAGCGCCTTGTTGTAGGCGGCCTCGGCCTCGACGGCCTTGCGCTTGAGATCCTCGGCTGCGGCCAGATCATTGGTCAGCGTCCCCTGACGCTCGGCCAAGACCGAGGCGATCCGGGGCAGCGCAACGCGGCTCAGGATGAAATAGATGGCGACCAGCGTGACGACCAGCCAGAAGATCTGGTTGGGAAAGCTGCTCGGGTCGAGCTGCGGCATGCCCGGGGCAGCGGCAGCAGTGGCGGCGTTGTCGGCCATGGGCGTCCTCCTGGAACCGGATTACTCCGGGGGTCCGCGTTTAGCCGCGAACCCCCGGACGCAAGGATGGTCTCGGAAGGGTCGGATCAGGCCGCGAACATCAGCAAAAGCGCGGTCAGGAACGCGAAGATGCCCAGCGCTTCGGCGAATGCGATGCCGATGAACAGAGTCGCGGTCTGGCCAGCTGCGGCCGAGGGGTTGCGCAGCGCGCCGGCAAGGAAGTTGCCTGCCACATTGCCCACACCAAGGGCGGCGATGCCCGCGCCCATGCCAGCAATGCCGGCGCCGATGTATTGACCCAGTTGTGCGATATCGCCTTCCATAGTGGTATCTCCTTACGTTGGAAGTTCGAGAAATCCGTAGGGTGGGCGATCCGCCCACCACTCCGTCAGTGATGCGGATGCAGTGCGTCCTTGAGGTAGACACAGGTGAGAATGGTGAAGACATAGGCCTGAATGGCCGACACCAGCACCTCGAGCCCATAGATCGCCACGACGCCGAGGATCGGCACGATGCCAGCCGCGCCCAGCGCACCGGCAAATCCCGCGAAGACCTTGAGCACCGCGTGACCGGCCATCATGGCCCCTGCCAGACGCACGGAATGGCTGACCGGGCGGACGAAGTACGAGATCAACTCGATGATTGCCAGAACGGGGCGCAGAACAAGCGGAGCCGACGACACCCAGAAAAGGCTGAGGAAACTCGCGCCGTTCTTGACGAAGCCAAGGATCGTCACCGACAGGAACACTGCCAGCGCCAACGTCGCCGTCACGGCGAAATGCGAGGTCGTGGTGAAGCTTGTCGGGATCAGGCCAAGGAAATTGGCCGACAGGATGAACAGGAAGACCGTGAAGATGTAGGGGAAGTAGGGCAATGCGTCCTTGCCCGCCACATCTTCGACCATCTTGCGGACGAAGCCGTAGGCCAGTTCCGCCATCGACTGGCTGCGCGAGGGGATGACCGCGCGGCCCTTGGTGCCCATCACCATCAGCGCCGCGACGGCGGCGATCGACAGGCCCATCCACAGCGTCACGTTGGTGGGCGTATACCACTGCACCGGGCCATTGCCGAAGAGCGGCTCGACAAGGAACTGCTCCATCGGTTTGATGTTGAAGCCGGGCTGCGTGTAGCTGTCCGTCAGGCCCAGCACGAACAGGATGGCCGCCAGCCCGATCAGCACGAAAAAGACGATGCGGCTGGCGCCGGACTTGCCTTGCGTATTGGTGCTTTCGGTCGCCACGGCCTTACCCCTTCTTTTCGTTTGCGGCATCCGCCGCCTCGATCTGCTTGCGCTGGACCTCTTCGGCCGAGCGGATCATCGTCTTGACCCCGGCAATGAAGCCAAGGACCGCAAACACCATCATCATCCACGGCGACGTGCCCAGAAGGGCGTCGAGGCCGTAACCGATGCCGAACCCGATCCCGAGACCCGCGACCAGCTCGATCACCATCCTCCAGGCCAGATGAGCCTGTGAATAGTGTTCCTCTGTGTGGGGTTTTTGCGTCTGGCCCTGTCTGGCCGCCGCGATCCGGGCCTCAAGGGCCTTCAATCGCTCGGCTTCGCTGGGCCCGGACATGACGCAAAACCCCCTCGAGGAAGTTGCGCGGACGCTATGTCGGGCGCGGCGCAGAGTCAACGCATGCCGCGCTGCAGAGAATTTCGCGTAAAAATCTGATAAAAAACGATTTTATCTCGATACGCGAATGCAGGTGGTCCAGCCCCACGCCCGGTCCTGGCCGGTTTTGACCCTTTGCGCATATTCAACCGATCGGTTGACGATCGCGCGCCGCGCTGTCACCTCCTGTGCCATGGCACCTCATCTCGACACCGTCTTTGCCGCCCTCGCCGATCCCACCCGGCGCGAGATCCTTCGCATGCTGCTGGAGGATGACATGGCGGTGACCGATGTGGCCGAACCCTTCGCCATGTCGCTGGCCGCGATTTCCAAACACCTCGGCATTCTCGCAGGGGCGGGTCTGATCACGCAAGAAAAGCGGGGCCGGGTGAAATGGTGCAAGCTGGAACCCGACGCGCTGAAAGCCGCCTCGGTCTGGATGCAGGGGTTCGGGCAATTCGAGCCGGTGAACCTCGACGCCTTCGAGGCGTTTTTGGAGCGTGAGCTCGGGGCCGAGCCCTTCGACACCCCATAGGAGCGCAGCCTTGCGCCCGGAGCCGCACCCTGCCCCCTAGTCTTTGAGCAAAAGCGCCAGCGCCGCGATGGTCAGGCCGACGCCGGCCAGCACCAGCAGGGGCGGCACAGGCTGACCCAATGCCAGTTCCCACATCAAGACCCAGCTGGGCGTCAGGTAGGTATAGGCCATCACCTTGGAGGACGGCAGCCGCATCGAGGCGAATTGCACCAAGAACACCGTCATCGAGGAGGCCGCCACCCCCGTATAGGCCAGCGTGACCCAGACCAGCGGGCGCAACGTTCCCCAGTCGGTCGCCGCGATGTCGCGCCAGCCCAAGACCCCGATGATCAGGGCCGTCGCCGTCAGCGTCCAGAAGGTGAAGGACAAGATCGGCTCGCCCCGGTTCAACACGCGCACCATCGGCGTATAGGCCGCGTGCGCCATGCAGCCCCAGAAGAATATCGCTTCGCCCCGCCCGATCTCGAAGGCCATGAGCGCCGTCAGGTCCGCGCGAAAGATCACCCACAGCGCGCCTGCCGCGCCGAGGCCCAATGCCAGCCAGATGCGCGCGCCCATCATCTGCCTGAGCAAGACATAGCCGAAAACGCCGCTCATCACCGGGGTCAGCGTGAAGACCGCAGCCGCAGAGACGGGTGGGGCTGTCTTGAGCCCCTCGAACATGGTGACGAAATACAGGGCGAAGAAGCCGCCGAGGATGCCATAGCGCCACGGTGCCGCAAGCGCCGCCGCCGTCGCCGTCCATCCGCCCCGCAGCCCGATCACGGCACCGACGACCGCCGCCGACAGCGCAAAGCGGACCGCGTTCAGCGCCGTCGGGGCGATCTCGTTGGCGACCTGCCCGCCCAGCGAGAACGACCCCGCCACCAGCGCCGAGAACAGTAGCATCGCCAGATGGCCGCGCCGCGCTTCGGGCATCGGCGCGGACAGCGTGCTCACGCGGCGTCCACCCCCCAGGCCTTGACCTGTTCCTTGAGGAAGCGCACGAAGGTCTGCACCTTGGCCGTCCTGTGCAGGTCCATGTGGGTGACCAGCCAGACCTTGGCCGACCAATCCTCCAGCGGCGGAAGGACCTCGACCAGATCCTCGACCCCGTCCTTGTCCCAAGACGCGATGAAGCCGATGCCTATGCCCGAGCGGACCGCCACCTTGGACGCCATCATCGAGGTCGCGCGGAAATAGATCGAACTGGCCGGCACATGTTCGTTGAGCCAGCGGAAATAGGGCGCGCGCGGCGTGTCCTCGGTCGCGCCGATGAAACGGTGATCGGCCACATTGCCGGTTTCCAGAGTGCCGAACCGGGCGACATACTCGCGCGAGGCCATCATCCGCAGGGTCTGGGTGAAGAAGGGCTGCACCACATTGTCGGGCTGGTCGGGCAAGCTGCCCGCCCGGATCGCCACATGCGCCTCGCCGTATTCCAGCCGGAACAGGCGCTGGTCGGTCATCAGCCGCACCCGCAGGTCGCTGTGGCGCTGCCCGAAAATGGCCATCGAGGGGATCAGGAGCGGTGAAAGTGCGTCGATCGAGGTCACGATCAATTCGCCCGTCACCTCGTCGCCGCGCCCCTTGATGCGACCCGCAAGCTGGGTGAACTGGTCATCGGTCTGGGCCGCGACGTTCAGCAGATCCTGCCCCGCCTCGGTCGGCGTGTAGCCGCGGGCATGGCGCTGGAACAGCTTGGCGCCCAGCCGTTGCTCCAGCGCGTCGATATGCCGGATGACGGTTGCGTGGTGCACGCCCAGCGCCTCTGCCGCACCCGACACGGTGCCGACGCGGGCGACCTGATAGGCGGTGCGGATCTCGTCCCAGTGGTCGAAAGACATTTCTGTGCGCTCTCCCACACGACTTTGCCCCAGATCGATCTTGCGTGCCGGTTTGCGGAAAGGCAAGCGGGGCGTATGGACCCCACCAGACATGTGCCGAAGGCCGCATCGCGCGGTGGCAGATCGTGCGGTGGCGGGGCGCGGCACCATCCGGCGATGTCTTGACTCCATCGATCGTGCCGCATATGCCCCGCAGTAATCCGGAATGCGCCAGCACTCCGGTCCTGATTGTATCAGGATCGCCCCCCGTCAGCGAGGTTTCGCCCACGGGGGTCATGGTGTGTTTGCGGCAGGCCCCTTACATTTCGGGGCAACCGAGACTTGCGAAAGGGGCATCCGCCCATGTTTGAAAACCTGTCAGAACGCCTCTCCGGCGTGTTCGACCGCCTCACCAAACAAGGCGCGCTGTCGGAGGATGACGTGCGCACCGCCATGCGCGAGGTGCGTGTGGCCCTGCTCGAGGCCGATGTCTCGCTGCCCGTGGCGCGCGATTTCATCAAGGCGGTAGAGAAGAAGGCGACGGGTGCCGCGGTCACCAAATCCGTGACGCCCGGACAGCAGGTCATCAAGATCGTCCACGACGAACTGGTCCATGTTTTGTCCGGCGACGAGGACCCCGGTCGCCTCAAGATCGACAATCCGCCCGCCCCCGTCCTGATGGTCGGCCTTCAGGGCGGCGGCAAGACCACCACCACCGCCAAGATCGCCAAGCGCCTGAAAGAGCGCGAGGGCAAAAAGGTGCTGATGGCCTCGCTCGACGTGAACCGCCCGGCGGCCATGGAACAGCTTGCCATCCTCGGCACACAGATCGGCGTCGACACCCTGCCCATCGTCAAGGGCGAGGATCCCGTAGCCATCGCCAAGCGCGCCAAGACGCAAGCCAGCCTTGGCGGCTACGATGTCTACCTGCTCGACACCGCCGGTCGTCTTTCGATCGACGATGAGTTGATGGCGCAGGTGGCCGCCGTCCGCGATGTCGCCAACCCGCGCGAGACGCTTCTGGTCGTCGACGGCCTGACCGGTCAGGACGCAGTGACCACGGCGGAAAACTTCGACGCCCGCATCGGCATCACCGGCGTCGTTCTGACCCGGATGGACGGCGACGGGCGCGGCGGCGCGGCACTGTCGATGCGCGCGATCACCGGCAAGCCGATCCGCTTCGTGGGTCTGGGCGAGAAGATGGATGCGCTCGAGACGTTCGAGCCTGCGCGCATCGCGGGCCGCATTCTGGGGATGGGCGACATCGTCGCGCTGGTGGAACGCGCGCAAGAAACGCTGGAGGCCGAGCAGGCCGAGCGGATGATGAAGCGCTTCCAGAAGGGTCAGTTCAACATGAACGACCTCAAGGCGCAGTTGGACCAGATGATGCGCATGGGCGGCATGAAGGGCATGATGGGGATGATGCCCGGCATGGCCAAGATGCAAAAGCAGCTCGATGACGCGGGCTTTGACGACATGGTGATCCGGCGGCAGATCGCGCTGATCAATTCCATGACGAAAAAGGAACGGGCCAATCCCGACCTGATGCAGGCCAGCCGGAAAAAGCGCGTGGCCGCCGGCGCCGGGCAGGAGGTGTCCGACATCAACAAGCTGCTGAAGATGCACCGCCAGATGGCGGACGCGATGAAGAAGATGGGCAAGATGGGCGCCAAGGGCCTGATGCGCGGCGGGCTTGGCGCGCTGATGGGCAAGGGCGCACCGGCTGCGCTCAAGGGCATGGACCCCAGCCAAATGGACCCGGCCGCCATGGAAGAGGCCGCGCGCAAGATGGGGCTGGGCGGCCCGGGTGGATTTGGCGGCGGCGGGATGCTTCCGCCGGGCCTGTCGGGGTTCGGGAAGAAGAAGTGACCATGCAGGCCCCGACCCTCCAGACCGCGCGGCTGACGCTGCGCCCTATGCGCGAGACGGATTTCCCCTCCTATGCCGCTCTGATGGCCGGTCCTCGGTCGATCTACATGGGCGGTCCCTTCGACACGGGAGCAGCCTGGGGCTTGTTTTGTCACGATGTGGCCTGTTGGGCGCTGTTCGGGCATGGCGCGCTGATGCTCGAACGGCACGACACCGGCGAGACCGTTGGGCAGGTCGGCCTGAACGCCGGGCCGCTGTTTCCCGAGACCGAGCTTGGCTGGATGGTCTATGATGGCCATGCGCGGCAGGGCTTTGCCACAGAGGGGGCCGCCGCTTTGCGCGACTGGGCATGGGACGCGCTGCCCCTCGACAGCCTGGTCAGCTACACGCACCCCGACAACGCCGCCTCGCAAGCGGTGGCCCGTCGTCTGGGCGCGGTCGAGGATGGCGATGCACCCCGACAGGACGCCGAGGATATCGTGTTTCGTCATTGGAGGGCCGCGTGATGGGTTGGATGCATCTCTGCGATCTGCCCACAGGCTTGCCCACAGGCGCGGCGCTGTTCCCTTGTCCTTTAGCAATCCTGCACGGGGGGTGGGGCCGATGAGCGCTGGCATTTTCCAGATCCCGACCCTCACCACCGAACGCCTGACCCTGCGCGCGCCGCGGATGTCCGATTTCGACGCCTTCGCGGAATTCCGCGCCTCGGACCGGGCGCGTTTTGTCGGTAGCCCAAATACCCGCAGCGAAGCTTGGGGCCAGTTTTTGGGCCTTGCCGGGCAATGGGCGATCCTTGGCTATGGCCGCTGGATCGTCGCCGACACGGCTACGGACGCGCCGCTGGGCGTGGTCGGCCTGCTGTTCCCCGTGGGCTGGCCCGAGCCTGAGATCGGCTGGACCATGTTCGCGGACGGCGAAGGCCGGGGTCTTGCCCATGAAGCCGCCCTTGCCGCCCGCGCCTATGCCTACGGCACCGCAGGCTGGACCACCGCGATCAGCCTGATCAACCCCGCCAACGAGCGCTCCGTTGCGCTGGGTCGCAAGATGGGTTGCCACCCGGAGGGTCAGTTCGTTCACGACGCCTATGGCACCATGCACATCTGGCGCCACCCCGCCCCGGAGGATTTGCCATGACCGACGCCACAATCCGCGCCGCAGAGCTCTTGAAAGGCCACCGCGAAAGCATCGACCGGCTTGATGCGATCCTCGTCTATACGCTGGGCGAGCGGTTCAAGCACACCCAGGCGGTCGGCAAACTGAAAGCCGAACACGACCTTCCCCCGTCCGATCCGGCCCGCGAGGCGGCCCAGATCGCGCGGCTCGAAGACCTGGCCATCAAGGCCGACCTCGACCCCGATTTCGCCAAGAAGTTCCTGAACTTCATCATCGCCGAAGTCATCCAGCACCACAAACAACACCAGGAAACCGGGGTCTGACGCCCCATCCCATCCCCAAGGAGATACCCCCATGGCAATGAAGATCCGACTGGCCCGCGGCGGCACGAAAAAGCGCCCCTTCTACCGCATCGTCGCCACCGACAGCCGCATGCCGCGTGATGGCCGCTTCATCGAGAAGCTGGGCATCTACAACCCGCTCTTGGCCAAGGACAACGAAGACCGCATCCGCATGGACATCGAGCGGATCAAGCATTGGCTCGATCAAGGCGCGCAGCCGACCGACCGCGTGGCCCGCTTCCTCGAAGCCGCCGGCGTGATCCCGGCCAAGACCCGCAGCAACCCCAACAAGGCAGAGCCGGGCAAGAAAGCCAAGGAACGCGCCGCCGAAAAGGAAGCCAAGGCCGCCAAGGCCGCCGAAGCAGCCGCCGCCCCGGCCGCAGCTCCCGCCGAAGACGCGACCGAGTAACCGGTGCGCGCATGATGCGCCGCGCACAGATCACGACGCAGGCCCGGCCATGACGGACCGGGTCTGCGTCGGTGCCATAGCTGGGGCCTTTGGCGTCCGTGGCGAGGTGCGGCTGAAAAGCTTTTGCGCCGAGGCGGCGGATATCGCCGCCTATGGCCCGCTCACGACCGAGGATGGGGCGCGGTCTTTCGAGGTCACGCTGACCCGGCCAGTGGCGCAAGGTTTTGCCGCCGTGCTGTCCGGTGTCACAACAAAAGAGGCCGCCGACGGCCTGCGCGGCACACGGCTCTATGCCCCGCGCGCGGCTCTTCCCAGCCTGCCCGACGATGAATTCTATCATGCCGACCTGCTGGGGCTGACGGCGGTGGACACCGGCGGACAGACCCTTGGCAAGATTGCCGCCGTCCTGAACCATGGCGCGGGCGATCTGCTGGAATTGCGCGGCCCCGGTCTAACGGGTTCGGTGCTTGTGCCCTTCACCCGCGAGATCGTGCCGACGGTCGATCTGGCGACGGGCCGCATCATCATCGACCCGCCCGAGGGTTTGCTGGACTGAGCGCCTTGCTGCTGTGGCGCACCGGGTCGGGCGGGACCTGGTCCGGCGCTGCTACAGGCAGGTGTCGATTTCCACCATCATCCGGCTGTCCAGATCGCGAATGGCGTAGCCGTCTGCGATCGGCTTGCAGAAACGCTCCAGAAATTCCGGGATCGCGGGTTCAAGACGCGGGACGGCGCCCTGTGCCGGGGGCGCACGAAACTCCGGGATCTTGAGCGCGGCCTCGGGCGTGATCTGCCAGTGCTGCGCCCGTCCGCGAAACTGTTCGGTCGAAATTTCCCTTGTGTTGCGCACCGCCTGACGCCGGGCGAATTCCCCGACGTCGACAAGCCGCAGATGCACCAGCGCCAGCGACGGCGCGACCGGCGTCGGACGCTCCACCAGCGTATGCTGACCCTTTCCGAACAGCCAGGATTCGCCCTTCCAGATCGCGGGCTTGGTGAAGGCGCTTTCGATCCGTCCGATCCGACGCTGCGCCGCCACCGGGCGCAGCGGGTCGAACGGCGCCTCGCGCGCAACATCATGGATGACCGACACCCCGACAGGCGCCGCGAAAGGCGCAGGTGCCTCCATCAGCAGATCGAACAGGGGCCGGGCGCGCGCCGCGCCGACGGGCATCACGATCTCGTCGGCATCGCTGGCGATCACGACGGCATGGCGTTCGACCGCCACGGTTGCCAGCGCAGAAAGCGCGTTGGCCTTGTACTGCACGTCGAAGGGCCCGTCGGGCAGGCGGATCACCTGAACATCTGCCGCGGGCACGCGCGCGCAAGCGGCCTCGATCGTGCCGGGCGCGGAGCCGTCATCGAGGATCAGGAAACCGGGCGCATCCAGCGCCTGCGAGTAATGCCACAGCCAATGGGTGAGAAAGAGACCTTCGTCGCGCGCCATGGTCACGAGACAGACGCCGCTGGTGGCCTGCGACCGGGTGCGCACCATGCGCGGCCCCGCCCCCGGCCCAGGCGACGCCGCGACAGACGCGGGTGGCGGCACGGGTGGGGGGGACGCGCGAAACCATTTCAACATGGCGCACAGATTTGCGGCTGGCTCGCGCCAGCGTCAAGCGCTTCGGACCCGCACCTTCGGGCTTGTCGCCCTGCGACGGGCCGCCTATTGCAGCGCCATGCCTGTTCCGCCCACGAAATCCCACGGCCGTCTGGCCATTTCCGCCAGCGCCAAGCCGCGCGAGGTGATGAGCGACACGCCGCGTCTGAAAGGTGCGTGGTGCGCCAAGGTGGTGACGCTGTTTCCTGAGCTGTTTCCGGGCGTGCTGGGCGCCTCGCTGACCGGCAAGGCATTGCAACGCGGCCTTTGGGCGCTTGAACCCATCGACCTGCGCATTTTCGGCACCGGCAAGCACCGGCAGGTCGATGACACGCCCGCAGGCGGCGGTGCGGGGCTGGTGATGAAGCCCGATGTGGTGGGCCGCGCGCTGTCCATGGCCGCTACCGGAGCACCCGATGATCCCGCCCGCTGGCCGCGCGTCTACCTGTCTCCGCGCGGCAAACCCTTTACGCAGGCGCATGCGCAGCGCTTTGCGCAGGCCGAGGGCATGACGCTGCTGTGCGGCCGGTTCGAGGGCGTGGATGAACGGGTGATCGAGGCCTTCGGGCTGGAAGAGGTCAGCCTTGGGGATTTCGTCCTGACCGGCGGCGAGATCGCGGCGCAGGCGATGATCGACGCCACCGTTCGGCTGATCCCCGGCGTTCTGGGCAATGCCGCCTCGACGGAGGACGAGAGCTTTGCCGCTGGCCTGCTGGAACACCCGCAGTATACCCAGCCGCGCGAGTGGCAAGGCCGCGCCGTTCCCGAAGTTCTGCTATCGGGCAATCACGGGGAAATCGCCAAGTGGCGCCGCGCCCAGGCCGAGCGGCTGACCCGGGAACGACGCCCCGACCTCTGGGCCGCGCACCTTGCCCGCAAGGACGAGTGAGCGCGGAATCGGCTTGATCCCACGGCCCGCCGCGCCTATACGCCCCCCATCCCCGCGGGAGGTCACTCCGGCGGGATTCCGTTTTGCGGTTGCTTCACCGCGCGTTCCGAACGGACCAGACGACAAGCAACGGTCAGACGACCTCTGACGGGCGCCCCGCATCGGCGGATCACGGCGGACCCGGGCGAAGATCAGAGCTCTCGGCGCAAGGCCACCAGACCTCCGCGGGCAAACCGTGGGCAGATAGAAGGAGCGGATCAGATGAACCTGATCGCACAGATCGAGGCGGAACAGATCGCCGCCCTCGGGAAGACCATTCCCGATTTCAAGGCCGGCGACACCATCCGCGTCGGCTACAAGGTGACCGAAGGCACCCGCACCCGGGTGCAGAACTACGAAGGCGTCTGCATCTCGCGCAAGCATGGCGCGGGCATCGCGGGTTCGTTCACCGTTCGCAAGATTTCCTTTGGCGAAGGCGTGGAGCGCGTGTTCCCGCTGCATTCCACCAACATCGACTCGATCGAGGTGGTGCGCCGCGGCAAGGTGCGCCGTGCCAAGCTGTATTACCTGCGCGCGCGTCGCGGCAAATCGGCCCGGATTTCCGAAGACAACACCTACAAGCCGCAAGGCGCGAAAGCATAAGGAGCGACGTGATGAAAAAGGATATCCACCCCGACTATCACGTCATCAACGTCAAGATGACCAACGGCGACATCGTGCAAATGCGCTCGACCTGGGGCAAGGAAGGCGACACCATGTCGCTCGACATCGACCCGTCGGTGCACCCGGCCTGGACCGGCGGCTCGTCGCGCCTGATGGACACCGGCGGCCGCGTGTCGAAGTTCAAGAAGAAATACGAGGGCCTCGGCTTCTGAGCCGTCGCAACCTTGCTGCATCTCTTGCAACGCCGCCTCTCGGGGCGGCGTTTGCGTTTGGCGATTGACGCTTAACCTTTGGGCGACATCGACGTATAATCCGCTACAATTCGCGCCCCGAACAATGAGGGCGTCCATATCTGGGGTAAGTCGGGGGACGGGCAGTGGCGCATATAATCGTCTTGGGCAATGAAAAGGGCGGGTCGGGCAAATCCACCACAGCCATGCATGTGGCCACTGCGCTCGCGCGACTGGGGCATGTGGTGGGGGGGCTCGACCTGGACCTGCGGCAGCGCAGCTTCGCGCGCTACATGGAAAACCGGAAGGCCACCATCGCTGCGCGCGGCCTCGACGTGGCAGCGCCCGAGTTGATGGAACTGCCCGAGATCGACGCGGGCACGCTGGCCGAGGGTGAGAACATCCTCGACAAGCGCCTGTCGGCTGCGGTGGCTGACCTGGAGGGTCGCTGCGATTTCATCGTGATCGACTGCCCCGGCAGCCACACGCGGTTGAGCCAGGTGGCCCACAGCTTGGCTGATACACTGATCACGCCGCTGAACGACAGTTTTGTCGATTTCGACCTTCTGGCGCGGATCGATTCCGAGACCTACGAGATCAAGGCGCCGAGCGTCTATTCCGAGATGGTCTGGCACGCCCGGCAATTGCGCTCGCGCGCGGGCTTGACCCCGATGGACTGGATCGTGGTGCGCAACCGGCTGCCGACGCAGCAGATGCACAACAAGCGCAAGGTGGGCCGCGCGCTTGAGACCTTGTCGAGCCGGATCGGGTTTCGCGTGGCACCGGGCTTTTCCGAACGGGTGATTTTCCGCGAGCTGTTCCCCACCGGCATGACGCTTCTGGACCTGCAGGAGTTGGGCGTGGACCGGCTCAACATCTCGAACCTTGCGGCACGGCAGGAATTGCGCGACCTGATGCGGGCGCTGAACCTGCCCGGCGTGTCCGTGGATTTTTGAACGACCTTGTGACCACGGTGCGCAGCCGTGTATGTGCGGCCACGCGATACGGAAGGGAATGACTGATGCGGAAACTTCTGGACCGGGTGGTTCGCCCCTTTGGCCTGAGAGTGATCAAGGCACATCATGCGGAAATGGTGTATCAGCACGAGTATTCGGGCGGCTATGCCCAGTATCGCGATGTGCAGATCACTCATAACAAGCGCAAACTGCAAAACGTCTGGGCCGACGACACGACACTGTCGGTCATCGCAACGGATCTGAAAGCGCGCGGGCTTGGGGCCAACGGCATCTGCCATGGTGCACGGAACGGCTACGAGGTTGAATGGTTCCGCAAGACGCTGCAGGGTGACGTGATAGGCACCGACATATCGGAAACCGCGACCGATTTTCCGAACATGCATGTCTGGGATTTTCAGAACGAAAACTCCGACTGGGCGGGAAAATTCGATTTCGTCTACACCAATTCCCTCGATCAGGCGATGGAACCACAGCACGCCCTGTCAGCCTGGACCAAGCAGCTTGCCCCGAACGGCCGCATCTATATTGAACACACCATGGCCCATGCCCCGCAAGGCGCGGGCGAAATGGACCCGTTCGGCGCCCATCCGATGGCCATGCCCTACCTGATTTTCACTTGGGGGAGAGGGCAATACCGGCTCGCCGACATCCTCGAAATACCCGCCAAGCAAAACAATGCTCAGCGGGCTTGGGTCTTTGTGCTGGAACGCGCTCAATCGTAGCGCAGTTCCGTCGCCTTGCCGCGAAAGATCGTATAGGCGAGCACCGAGTAGCCAAGGATGACAGGCACCACGAAACAGGCGCCGATCAAGATGATGAACAGGCTTTCGGGGGCCGATGCGGCCTCGTAGATCGTGAGGCGGTCGGGGACGACATAGGGGTAGAAGCTGTAGGCCATCCCCAGATAGGCCAGCGTAAAGAGCGCCGTCGCCGCGGCGAAGGGCAGCCACGAGCGGCGGTCTTCGGCGTATGGCATGGCGCGCAGCATGCGCCAGAGCCACAAGATCAGCAGCCCTGAAAGGATCGGAAGGGGCGCAAGGTAGAAGATCTCGGGGAAGGTCAACCACTTGTCGAAAATGCGGGTGGAAACCATCGGCGTGGCGAGCGACACCGCCCCGATGCCCAGGATCACGCCCCAGAGGCTTTCGCGGCCCCAGCGCACCGATTTCAGTTGCAGCGCCCCTTCGGTCTTGTGGATCAGCCAGGTCGACCCGATGAAGCTGTAGCCCACGGCCAGAAAGACCGCCGTCAGCGTCGCGAAGGCATAGGTGGCCCAGGTCTGTTCCAGACCCATGACGTAGAGGCCCAGCATGAAACCCTGCGCCAGCGCCGTCATCAATGAGCCGGTGAAGAACAGCCGGTTCCACAGCCGCTTGTGCCTGTCACGGGCCTTGGCGCGAAATTCGAAGGCCACGCCGCGCAGGATCAGGCCCACCAGCATGATGAAGACCGGCAGGTAAAGCGCGGTGAGGATCATGCCGTGCGCTTGCGGGAAGGCCACCAGCAAAAGCCCCACCGCCAGCACCAGCCAGGTTTCGTTGGCATCCCAGAACGGCCCGATGGAGCCGATCATGCGATCCTGTTCCGCCGGGGTCGCCAGCGGGAACAAGATGCCGACGCCAAGGTCGAAGCCGTCGAGGACCACATAGATCAGGATCGAGAGGCCCATCAGCGAGGCAAAGGCCCAGGGCAGCCAATCGGCGGGGTTGGTGAAATCGGGCAGCATGGGTGTCACTCCGCCGGGCTGAGGGCGATCACGCCGGCCTTGCCGGAATGATCCATGTCGATGGCCCGACCGTCTTCGCCGCGTGCGGCCTTGCGGGCGAGATAGGCGATGACGCCGATATAAGCGAAGAGCAGCGCTGCGTAGATCGCGAGATAGGTGATCAGCGTGCCCAAGACCAAGGGTGCGGGGACGTCGGCCACCGCCATCTCGGTCGTCATGACACCGTGCACCAGCCAAGGCTGGCGGCCGATTTCGGTCGTGTACCAACCGGCCAGCGTGGCGACCCAGCCGGAAAAGGCCATGGGCACCAGCGCCCAGAGGATTGGCTTGGGCAGCCCCTCGACAGCCAGCCAGTGACCCGCAATCCGCCCTTCATGCAGGGCGCGGCGGCGCCACATGAACCAGAGCGAGGCCCAGCTGAGAACCAGCATCGCCATGCCGGTGGCCACCATCACCCGGAAGGACCAGAAGACGGGGGCGACGGGCGGGTGCAGCACGGTGCCATCCTCGGCCACGAAATCGTTCAGGCCCCGCAACTCGCCGTTCCAGTCATGGGTCAGGATGAAGGAGGCAAGCCCCGGGATCTCGATCACGGCGCGGTTCGTCCGCGCCTCCTCATCGGGGATACCGAACAAGACGAGCGGCGCACCTTCCTGCGTTTCCCACAGACCTTCCATGGCCGCGACCTTGGCGGGTTGGTATTCCTTGGTGTTCAGCCCGTGCAGGTCGCCCATGAAGATCTGCACCGGGATCAGAGCCGCGCCCAGCACCACACCGGTCTTGAGCATCGCACGCACCTCGCGCGAGCGGTCACCGATCAGCCAGCGGAAGGCCGAGACGCCCGCGACCAGAAAGCTCACCGTCAAGAAGCTGGCCAGCATCATGTGCGCAAAGCGGTAGGGCATGGACGGGTTGAAGATGATCGCCCACCAATCGGTGGCAAAGGCCTGCCCGTCGATCATCTCGAAGCCTTGCGGCGTGTGCATCCAGCTGTTCAGCACGATGATCCAGAAGGCCGACATGGTGGTGCCGAAGGCGACAAGGAAGGTCGCCAGCATGTGCAGCCAGCCCGGCACACGCGAAAAGCCGAAGAGCATGATACCGATGAACACCGCCTCGAGAAAGAAGGCGGTCAGCACCTCATAGGCCAAGAGCGGCCCGGCGATATTGCCCACCGTTTCCATGAACCCCGGCCAATTGGTGCCGAACTGGAAGGACATTGTGATGCCCGAGACGACGCCCATGGCAAAGCTGAGCGCAAAGACCTTTACCCAGAAGCGATAGGCCGCCATCCATTTCTCGTCGGCCGTTTGCGCAAAGCGAACGCGGAAAAAGAACAGGACCCAGCCCAGCGCGATGGTGATCGTGGGGAACAGGATGTGGAACGAAATGTTGGCCGCAAACTGGATGCGGCTGAGGATGAGGGTATCAAGCGTTTCCATCGGTCTGGTGCCTCACTTGCGGTTCGTCAGTGTGGGGAACATGCCCGCGGTCTTGTCGATCAGCCCGGCAATCTTGCTGCCCAGAGTCATGAGCTTGACCAGCCGCTCGGTCTCGAGGCGTTCCATCTCGGCATAGAAGCCGGTCATCATCTCGATCAGCTCGCGCAACTCGGCGATGCGCGCTTCGGCGTAGTCGTCGCCGGCGGGACCTTGCAGTTCCAGCTCCCGCAGCTTGCTGAGCGTCGGGTCGATCTCGCGCTTCTTGCGCTCGGCCACGAGCGTACGCACGATTTCCCACAGGTCGTCCGGCGTGGTGAAATAGTCGCGACGGTCGCCGGGGATATGCTTGAGCCGGACAAGGTTCCAGCTTTGCAGCTCCTTCAGGCCCATCGAGGTGTTCGACCGGCTGACGCCCAGCGCGTCGGTGATGGTTTCGGCGTTGAGCGGCTCGGACGAGATGAACAGCAGGGCATAGATCTGCCCCACGGTGCGGTTGATGCCCCACCGGCTGCCCATTTCCCCGAAATGTAGAACGAACTCCTGCTGGAGCGGTGTAAGTGTCACGGTCAGGCCCCTGTTCACGCAGAGATTTCAGAAATTTCTGAAACAGAGGTAACGTTCATGACGGTCAAGGCAACCGCAAGAGGGTGCGACAGGGTGGCCTGCCCTTCCGGGCGGGCTCAGGCGGGACGGCCGCTCAGGCAGTCGCGGCGCAGGCCAGCACTTCGATATTGGTGAGGATATCGGTCAGGTGGTCGAAATCCTCGGCGATGATCGAGGCACCTTCGCGCAGCAGGTCGCAGGCCGGGGTATATCCCCAGGACACCCCAATCGCCCTGATCCCGGCGGCCCGCGCCATCTGCATGTCATAGCGGGAATCCCCGACAAGCACGGTTTCCGCAGCGCAGCGCCCGGTTTCGAGCAGGGCGCGATAGACCATCGCGGGCGAGGGTTTGGACGGGTTGATATCGGCGCATTGCACGGTGTGGAAGAGCGGGCCCCAGTTCATTTCGCCGAGCAGATGGCAGGTGCTGCGCCGCGCCTTTCCGGTCGCCACGCCCATCGCAAAACCCAACCCGGACAGCAAATGCAGGGTTTCTCCGGCGCCGGGATAAACGGGCAGCATGTCCATGTCCTCGACCATGTCGAAATACCGGAACCGGTAGCCGCAAAGGATCTTTTGCTGCACATCGTCGCCTAGGTCCGCGGCGAGGGCGAAGACCATTTCGGGCAAGGAAAGCCCGATCAGCGCCCGCACATCGGAATCTCTCGGCGGGGTCTGTCCTGCCGCGAGAAAGGCATCGGCCATGATGTCGCAAATTCCGGGCGCGCTGTCGAGCAAGGTGCCATCGACATCGAAGAGCACAAGCGCGCGACGCGTGGGATTGATCGCGCAAGAGCGACCTTCCATGCTGCGCCTTGTCCAGTCTCGCCCCATTTCAGTCATTCAAACCTTTTGTCGTTCATGACTTTCACGCAAGTAATTGTGGAATCATTATAGTCATCTTGACTTAGCATGACCCGAAGAATGACGAAAGTGTGGAAAATTTGCGACACCTGATCGCGGGGCCCGAAGCCTGCTCATGAAAGGTTGTTCGGGCCGTTTCGGCGCTTGGTCAGCGACAAAATACGCCGCGTGAGACATGGTTTGCCGAATACGGAACGACAAAAGGCCCCGCCTGGATGGCGGGGCCTTTCTTGGTCACCCGGTGAAGGGTTGTTCGGTGTCAGTCGGCGTCGCGCTTGAGCGCTGCACCCAGGATATCGCCCAGAGATGCGCCGCTGTCGGACGAGCCGAACTGTTCCACGGCTTCCTTCTCTTCGGCGATCTCGCGTGCCTTGATCGACAGGCCCAGACGGCGGGTCTTGGCGTCGATGTTGGTCACGCGCACATCGACCTTGTCGCCAATGCCGAAACGCTCGGGGCGCTGTTCGGCGCGGTCGCGCGACAGGTCGGAGCGGCGGATGAAGGACTTCATGCCCTCATATTCCACTTCGATGCCACCATCCTCGATCGCCGTGACGGCGACGGTGATGATAGAGCCGCGCTTGACGCCGCCGATGACCTCGGCCAGCGGATCACCTTCGACCGACTTGATCGAGAGCGAGATACGCTCCTTCTCGGTGTCGATCTCGGTGACGACGGCCTTTACCATGTCGCCCTTGCGGTAATCGCCGATAACATCCTCGCCGCGGCCTTCCCATGTCAGGTCGGACAGGTGGACCATGCCGTCGATGTCGTTATCCAGACCGATGAACAGGCCGAACTCGGTGATGTTCTTGACCTCACCCTCGACCTGCGTGCCGACGGGATGGGTTTCCTCGAACACTTCCCACGGGTTGCGCATGGTCTGCTTGAGACCCAGCGAAACGCGACGCTTGGCGGTGTCGATTTCCAGCACCATGACCTCGACCTCTTGCGAGGTGGAGACGATCTTGCCGGGATGCACGTTCTTTTTCGTCCAGGACATTTCCGAGACGTGCACCAGACCTTCGACGCCCGGTTCCAGCTCCACGAAGGCGCCGTAGTCGGTGATGTTGGTGACGCGGCCGGTGTGGGTCGATTCCAGCGGGTAGCGCTTTTCAACGGCATCCCACGGGTCGTCCAGCAGCTGCTTCATGCCAAGGCTGATGCGATGCGTGTCCTTGTTGACCTTGATGACCTGCACCTTGATCGTCTCGCCGATCGAGAGCACGTCCTTGGGGTCGTTCACGCGGCGCCATGCCATGTCGGTGACGTGCAGCAGGCCGTCGACACCGCCCAGATCCACGAAGGCACCGTATTCGGTGATGTTCTTGACCACACCATCGACGATATCGCCTTCGTTGAGCTTGCCGATGACCTCGGCGCGCTGCTCGGCGCGGGATTCCTCGAGGATCGCACGGCGCGACACCACGATGTTGCCCCGGCGGCGATCCATCTTGAGGATCTGGAAGGGCTGCTTGAGACCCATGAGCGGGCCTGCGTCGCGCACGGGGCGCACATCGACCTGAGAGCCGGGCAGGAAGGCCACGGCACCGCCCAGATCGACGGTGAAGCCACCTTTGACTCGTCCAAAGATCGCGCCGTCGACGCGCTCCTCGGCGGCATAGGCTTTTTCCAGCCGGTCCCAGGCAGCTTCGCGCTTGGCCATTTCGCGCGACAGCACGGCCTCGCCCTTGGCGTTCTCGACGTTGCGCAGGTAGACCTCGACCTCGTCGCCGACGGCGATTTCGGGGGCCTCACCGGGATTTGCGAATTCCTTGAGGTCGATGCGGCCTTCCATCTTGTAGCCGACATCGATGATGGCTTGTCCCGCCTCGATGGCGATGACCTTGCCGCGGACAACGGACCCTTCGTCGGGCGTGTCGATTTCGAAGCTTTCGTTCAGGAGGGCTTCGAATTCCTCCATCGTGGTTTTAGCGCACATGCGGTTCAGTTTTCCTTTGCGGTGTTTTGCTGGCCGCGCGGTTGTCTCCGCCGGTCTTGGATTGGTCCAAGGCGGAACGCCCCGGAAAGCACGAAGGGCCGGAGGTTGCCCCGACCCTGCCTGCATCCGACGTTGACCGCCTGCTTGATGACCCGCGCGCCATACGACATCGACGCGCGATAGGCAACCCCGCAAGGGGCGAAGGGTCTGCGCTGCGCCACGACGACCAAGGCGGCGTGGCGCAGCGGGTATCCTTCGTGGAACGACAGTATCGTTTGACCGATGCGCAATCCGCCCCCAACGTCGCCCTCCACGGTCGGGATGTACCCTTCATGCATAATGAGGGGGCTTCATGCCACTACTGATCACCGAACTTGCCATCAACGCCGACGGCCAATGGGCGGTCGAGATCACGAACACCGGTCCGGATGCCATCGCGTTCGACGGCACGACGAGCTTCACGCTCCTCGCGTATTCGCAGAGCGGCAACAACGTTAACCTCAGCTTGTCCAATTTTGCGGCATCCATCGCTGCCGGTGAAACGATCGTGCTGGGCCACAGCGCGATCACCGGCGTGGACAACGGGAACGATTTCAGGTTTTCGCATGACAATCTGTCGTACCTGCAATTGGCCACTGACGATGTCATTGATGGTCGCCCGGTATCTGCAAGCCTCGACACCATCGGCGTCCGGTCGGGCCCGATTCTTCCCGATGACACCGTCTGGACCAGCGACACGTCCCGCACGACCGACCCTGACCCCGACAACCTCGGCGATTTCACTCAGACCTCGCCGTTTTCCACCAACACGCTGGGCACCCCCACCCTCAGCTGTTTCCTTGCCGGGACCGCCATCGCCAGCCCGTCCGGCCCCCGCGCGGTCGAAACGCTGGCCCCCGGCGATATGGTCCTGACCGCCGATGGCCGCGCCGTGCCGGTGGTCTGGCTGGGCATCTTGACGCTGCGCCGCGTCACCGCCGACACCCCGCACCCGATCCGCATCGCGGCGGGCGCGCTGGGTCATGGCCTGCCGCTGCGCGCCCTGCGGCTGACCGCCGATCACGCGCTGCTGCTGGACGGCCTGCTGGTCAACGCGGGCGCGCTGGTCAACGGCACCACGATCCGGCCCGATCCCGTGGCGGCACCCTTCGCCGTCTACCATGTCGAGACCGAGGCGCATGAGGTGCTGCTGGCCGAGGGCGCACCTGCCGAAAGCTTCATCAACTACGCCGGGCGCAATCCTTTCGACAATCACACCGCCGATCCGCGGCGGGGGCAAGGGCATGTCATCGCGGAGCTCAATTTGCCCCGCGTGACCACTGCCCGGGCAGTGCCCGCACCCTTGCAAGACAGGTTGCGTGGCGTCGCGCCGGGCCGCGACGCCGCCTGAGGACGCAAGACCCCGGTCGCAGGCCTTGCCCCCGCCTCATCGCATCCCGGCTCAGCCTTCGGCTGCGTCTTGCAACCGCTGCGTCAGGCGATCGTTCAGCGCAGGATCGGCCGCCGCTTGTTCGAGGATGGCGGAATACAGCTCCACATCCATGCCATCGACCTCCTCGATGGCAGCCACGATGGCGGCATTGCCTTCCTCGACGATCGCCTGCTGCTCGGCTTCCTCGGTCGATTGCTGAAGGCGATCGGTGTAGGTCGAGCGCAATTCGCTGACTTCGAGGAAGGCCGCGACAAAGGCGTCAAGCTGGGTGGCGGAATAGGCCGTCTCGGTGGTCTGCGCTGTGGCGGATTGCGCCCCCACCATCAGCGCCGGGACGGCCGCAACCGTCAGTGCAACCGCGGTTGTGGCCGCCGCGAGCGTGGTCTTGAGCGTCATGATCTCTCCTTCGGGCGTTGCCCTTTGTCTGGTTCGGTCACGCCGGCCCCTCGCAAGGCACCGACCGTTTCACAGCATAGGGATAGCGGCGACGGATCACAAAACGGGCGGCACGATCTTGCCGACATAGGCCCGCGCCATTGGCGAAGGTCCGCGCGGCGTGCCCTGTGCGACAGACTTGACCCCCGAAGGCCCGTCATCGCACGCATGACAGCGCGCGGCGAAACATGTCCTTTTGGACAGGTTGGAAAAAAACATCACAGCCACTAGAAGGTTTCTTAATCAAACTGACAAAAAGTGTGGATGGTTACTGGTACGATGGAAAAGCTGTCGCTGATTGCCCAACTGTCTAATTTGAGAAAAGTCGTTCACGATATGGAGGTTGACCTCGGGCTCGCCGCGCTCGAACGCAAGGAACGCGACATCTTGCTTGCCTTCTTTGCCGCGAGCACGAAGGATCCAGATCACGGCATAATCGCACGCACGGACACCGTGCGCCAGCACCCCACGGTCCGCGACATTTCCCAGCCCACCTTTCACCGCGCCCTGCGCCGATTGATCGAACGCGGGATGATCCGGCGGCTGCCCCAACTTCCGGCGGGAACCTACCACCTCAACCTCGACTGACGGATTTCCGCCGACTGGTATGCCAGCGCATCACGCGGTGTGGACAAGCCCGCTTGATCCGACATAATGCACTGCAGTCAAAACGCATATGGGGGCTTCTGGCACCGATGTAATTGACAGCGTGCCGGTTGCACCCCTCAGCTGGCACAGCCATGGAAAAAAATCCGGAGACACGCCGCGTTCTTAATAGTCCGCCCGTGAAAACATTGGTCCTCAGCGGGATCCTCGTGGCGCTTGTGGTGATCACACACAGCGTCATCGTGCCGTTCGAACACACTGTACTGGGCGATCCCTTTGACCAAGGCGTGCTGTTCTACCTGCCCTTCGGGTTCTGGGTGATCGTCGCCTATTTCGAACGCTGGCACGCCGCGCTCTATCTGGCGCCCGGTTTTGCGCTCGGGATGGTTTTGTACGCCGGTTCCGGTGCGCCCATAACCGCACGCGTGCTGACGCTGGGGGTGCTTACGCTAACGGCGCCAGCGGTCTTTGCGATTCTTGCATGGGCGTCCGGCCGGGCCAATCACCCGGTCAGTGAACCCTCTGCCTGGCGCCTCATCGTCACGGCGGGCCTTTTCACGGCTATGGTCAACGCGATCGGGCTGAACCTTGTCCGCAATAGCGTCGTGCCCGACAGCGCCAGTCTGACCGGCGTCATCCAGTATTTCGCGGGCAGCATTGTCGGGATGTTCACCTGCCTGATCGGACTGGCCATCGCGTTCCGCATCCGCAAGTCCGTTCTGAACCTGCGCTGACCGCACAGGGGCGGTAGACCAACACTTGCAACCGTCTGACGGCAGAGATGCCGGCCGCCACAACGTCGTCCACACGCATCTGGCTGGTGCCGAGCCACACGCCATCCCCCGGCGCGCCCTACGCAGCGGCACCGTCGGAGAGCTGCAACCCCTCACGTCAGGGTTGCCCGCCATCCGGCGTGGAATTCAGAACCGCAAAACGACCCATGACGACCGGATCGACTCGGCCTCGACGCCCATCTGAGACGGAAATGGGTCTGTCCTCTCGATATCGCGCACGACATATTCGAGGCCCATGAACACGCGGTCGGTCACCGCGTATTCAACCCCAAGGCGATCGGTAATCCCGTCCATATCGATGCTCAGGGGGCTGAACGCGTCCGCATACTCCTGACGTGCGTATCCGATGGACGCCGAAACGGGCAGCCGACCGGTCGCATAGCCTACGCGGCCGCGAAGCTCCAAGATGCCTTTGATGGAAAAGGCCGGAAAATTGATGAACTGGCTGTCATGGGACACATACCCCAGCTCACCCCAGTAGACCAGCGAACCGGACTGGAACAGGCAGCCCCCGAAGATATCGAATGCCATGTCCTCGTCGAAGGGGTCATTGCTTGCCACACCTAGCGCGAAGGTCGCGCGCGGATTGAAGCATCGTTCCTAACCGGATCGTTGCAGACCCACCATAGGCGCGTCGGTCCGGGCGCCCCGGCCACGGACCTTGTCCGGCGTCAATCGCCGCGCGGTGCGCCGCCACGGGCTTCCACCACTGCGATGGCAGCCGCCACCGCCTCGGCTATGCTCATTTTGCTCGTATCGAGGATCACCGCGCGCTCCGCCGCGATCATCGGTGCGATGGCCCGCTCGGCGTCGCGCGCATCGCGAAGGCGCACATCGGCCAGCACCGTCTCGAAATCCGTGTCATGCCCCGCCGCGCGCAACTCGTTCAGGCGGCGCAGCGCGCGCACCTCGGCGCTGGCGGTGACAAACAGCTTCACCGCCGCCTCCGGACAGATCACCGTACCGATGTCGCGCCCGTCCAGCACCGCTCCGCCGGTGCGGGCGGCAAAGGCACGCTGGAAATCGACCAACGCGGCGCGCACCTCGGGTATGACGGCGACGCGGCTGGCGGCATCGGCGATGGCGGCGCTGCGCAAGGCGTCCGGGTTGGCGAGATCCCCCGGTGCCAGCTCCTGCGCGGCGTCAACAGGGACCTCACCTGCCAGCACCCGCCGCCCGACGGCACGGTAAAGCAGCCCAGTGTCGAGATGGGCAAAGCCGAAATGCGCGGCGACCGCGCGCGCAATCGTGCCCTTGCCCGCCGCTGCGGGCCCGTCAATGGCGACCGTAAAGCTCATGGGCTGGCGTTGAAACAGACCGCCGCACCCGCGACAAGGGCGAATGCGCGATCACTCGGCGCGCCGGGCCTCGGGAGGCTGACCCTCGCCCGCCTCGTGTTCCGCACGCACCTCGCGCCGCAGCGTGCGCGACGGCGGGCAGACCTCTTGCATGAAGGCCCAAAGATGCCCTGCGAGGTTGCCCTGATCCATCCCATACAGCACGAATTGCCCCTCGCGCCGCTTCCAGATCAAGCCCGCGCCTTCGAGGATCGACAGATGCTTGCTCACTGCCGGGGCCGACATGTCGAACCGAGCGGCGATGGCACCTGCGTGCAGCGGCCGGTCTCGCAAATAAGCAAGGATCTTGCGCCGCGTGGTCGAGGCGAGCGCGTCGAACACCTTGTCCGGGCTTGACATGAAACACCTTTTAGCTAATCAGTTAATTCATTAGTTCACTAATGAGTTAATCATTTAAACCGGGAGATGCAAGATGACCCGCCTGATCGACACTGACCGCGTCACAGCCACACCCCAAACCTCCGGCACCGATGGGCGGATTGTCTGGGCCCCGGCCAAGTCGCTTTGGTTGACCGCCCATGTCGCGGGCGGGCTGGCTGCGGTGATCTGGGTCCCAAGCTGGGGCGGAGCGCTGGCCTTCGTGCTCATCGCCGCGCTCACCCTGATGGCCGGGCATTCGATCGGCATGCACCGCCTGCTGATCCACCGCAGCTTTAACGCGCCCAAGAGGCTGGAACGGCTGCTGGTCTGGCTCGGCACGCTGGTGGGCATGGCCGGTCCTTTTGGCATGATCCGCGCCCATGACATGCGCGACTGGCACCAGCGGCAGGCGGTCTGCCCACCGCATCCCTCGCATGGGGCGGGCTGGATGCGCGATGCGTGGTGGCAGTTGCATTGCGAGTTTCGCCTGACCCGCCCGCCCCGGTTCGAGATCGAACCCGAGGTGGCGGATGACCCTTGGTATCGCTGGATGGAGCGCACATGGATGGCGCAACAACTGATCCCGGCGGCGGTGCTGTTTGCACTCGGCGGTCTGGGTTGGGTGCTCTGGGGCGTCAGCCTGCGCATCGCGGTCTCGCTGATCGGGCATTGGGCCGTCGGCCATGCGGCACATAAGGGCGGGCATCAGGGCTGGTCGGTCGAGGGGGTGCCGGTGCAGGGCTACAACCTGCGGGGGCTGGGCCTTGTCACCTTCGGCGAAGGCTTTCATGGCAACCACCACGCCTTTCCGCATTCTGCGCAACTGGGGGTGGAGCGCGGGCAGCTCGACCCCGGGTTCTGGCTGATCCGGGCGCTTGCGGCCACGGGCCTTGCGTGGAACGTCAAGGGACCGGCCTCTGAACCGCCGCGCGACGGGCTGACACGGGTGGTTCACGCCTCGGCAGACCAAGGCGCGGCGGTTGTGATGCCACAGACAGTCTAGGACCGCCGGCAGCCGCGCCCTGCCCTGCCATGCCTCAGGCGCGGTTGGTGCGGTCCAGCCGCGCACCGAGGCCGCGCATGAGCGGCTCGAACACCGGGAAGGACGTGGCGATAGGGCCTGCGTCATCCACCGTGATGGGCTGGGCCGAGGCCATGCCCGCACAGAGGAAGGACATCGCGATCCGGTGATCGAGGTGCGTCGCCACCGTCACGCCACCCGGCACTCCGCCCGCGCCCCGGCCATGGACGATCCACCAATCCGGACCGTCCTCGACCGTCACGCCCGCCGCCCGCAGGCCCACCGCCATCGCCTCGATCCGGTCGCTTTCCTTGACCCGCAACTCCTTGACGCCGCGCATCACCGTTTGCCCCTTGGCATTGGCAGCCACGACCGACAGGATCGGATATTCGTCGATCATGCTGGCCGCCCGCTCGGGCGGCACCTCGATGCCCGTCATGTCGGGCGAGAAGCGCGCACGCAGATCGGCGACGGGCTCGCCGCCTTCCTCGCGCAGGTTCTCGTAGGTCAGATCCGCACCCATCTCGCGCAATGTCTCGAACAGACCCGCGCGGGTGGGGTTCAGCCCGATATTGGGCACCAGCACGTCGGACCCCGGCACGATCAACGCGGCACAGACCGGGAAGGCCGCTGAAGAAGGGTCGCGCGGCACGACGATGGTCTGGGGCTTCAACTCCGGCTGGCCGGTCAGGGTGATGACCCGCCCCTCGGGCGTGATCTCGGTCGTGATCTCGGCACCGAACCCCGCCAGCATCCGCTCGGTATGGTCTCGCGTCGCTTCCGCCTCGATCACGACGGTCTGGCCGGGTGCGTTGAGCCCAGCCAGCAGCACGGCGGATTTCACCTGCGCCGACGGAACGGGCGTCTTGTAGCGCACCGGCACCGGATTGGCGGCCCCGGTGATCGTCATCGGCAACCGCCCTCCCTTGCGCCCGACGGAGGTCGTGCCGAACAATGCCAGCGGGTCCGTCACCCGCGCCATGGGCCGCCCACGCAGGGACGCGTCGCCGGTGAAGGTAGCAACGATGGGCGATGTTGCCATGGTGCCCATGATCAGCCGCACCCCGGTTCCGGAATTGCCGCAGTCGATCACATCCTCGGGCTCGGCGAAGCCGCCCACGCCGACGCCATGCACATGCCAAACGCCCTCCGCGTCGCGCGTCACATCGGCCCCGAAGGCGCGCATGGCCTTGGCCGTGTCCAGCACATCCTGCCCTTCCAGCAAGCCGGTGATGACCGTCTCGCCCACCGCCATCGCGCCAAGGATCAGCGAGCGGTGGCTGATCGACTTGTCGCCCGGCACATCGGCCACGCCTTTCAGTGCCGTGCCCTTGCGGGCGGTCATCGGAACGGGGTCACCATGGCTGGACATCGCGCGTCTCTCCTCGCTGGCGTGCCTGCGCCTGATAGCCCTGCGCGGGGGGGCCGTAAACTCCCCCCATCGGCGAGAGCTTGGGGATGGCGGCGGCGACCGTAATGAGGCCAGAGGAACACCTCCGACATGCGCCGAAACCGGACGACCCGCAAAACCCGGCCGTGCCCCTTTTGCCGCAAGGTGAGCTACTCCCCAACTCTTGGACAGATTCCGAGGGTGATTTAAGCTACTGCCTGGACCTGCTGATCGGTTTGGGTTGCGTTGAAGTAGACCACGGCGGGCGGCTGTCCGCCATGGGCGGCATGGGGCCGCTGGTGGTTGT
>NZ_QGGW01000002.1:397906-442407 GCF_003148775.1 Roseicyclus mahoneyensis | reverse complement strand
TGTTCCGAAACCGTGATCGGAACCGCCGGATTGTTCGCTTTTGTCGGAAGCGAGCCGGTGATGGCAACGCAGATGATGCAAGGGTTGGTCATGTCAGATCTCGAAAAAGACGGTTTCTTGGTCGCCTTGGATGCGGATGTCGAAACGGTAGACTGCTTTGTCGTCACGGTCAGCCCGACGGGCGATCAGGGTAGGCCTGCGCCTTTCCCACTCGATGCCGTTGAGAATCGGGTCGGCGGCGTTGGCCGCGCCTTCGTCCTCGAAATAGAGCCGCGTGTGCAGTCCAAGATTGATGCCGCGCGCGACGATCCAAAGGCTGATGTGCGGGGCCTGAACGGTGCCATTGCGGCCTGGTACCGGGCCGGGCTTGACCGTGTCAAAGCCCCACTGGCCCGTGTCGAAATCGGTGATGACCCGGCCCCATCCGCGAAAGCCGTCCTCGACCTTGCCGCCGCCCTCGGGATGGGCGTAGTGGCCCGCGGCATTGGCCTGCCACGCCTCCAGCAGCACATCCTTGATCGGGCTGCCCGTGCCGTCGATCACCAGCCCCTCGACGCGGATGCGCTGACCGGCAGCGTTGGGTCCGGCAATGTCCCAACCCAGTTCACGCTCGTAAATGTCGAAGCCGGCCGCACCCGGTGCCAGCCCTATATGGACATAGGGGCCGGCGGTCTGGGATGGGGTTTCCTTGAGATAGGGAAGGTGAGGCATCTCAGTTTCCTTCCAATTTGTTTTCAAAGAGCGTCGAGCGCCGCCCGCGCAGCACGATGTCGAAGCGGTAGGCGATGCTGTCCAGCGGAATCGAGGCGTTCATGTCGAGCCGGGCGATGAGCGCGTTCACGGCGTCGGTGTCGGGGATCGTCTGCACGATGGGGCAGAGTGGGATCAGCGGATCACCCTCGAAATAGAGCTGGGTGATCAGGCGCTGCGAAAAGGATGCGCCGAAGACGCTGAGATGGATGTGGGCGGGGCGCCAGTTGTTGATCTGGTTGCGCCATGGGTAGGCACCGGGCTTGATGGTGCGGAAGAAGTAATGGCCATCGGCATCGCTGATCGTGCGCCCGCAGCCGCCGAAATTGGGGTCGACGGGGGCAAGATAGGTGTCCTTCTTGTGGCGATAACGCCCGCCTGCATTGGCCTGCCACAGTTCCACCAAGGTATGGGGCACGGGGCGCGCGTTTTCATCCAAGACCCGGCCGTGCAAGATGATCCTCTCGCCGATGGGATCGCCGGTGGTGGCGTAATTGCGGATCAGGTCATGGTCGAGCGGACCGATATCGGAATGACCGAAGGTCGGCCCGGTGATTTCGCTGACCGTCTGCTCGAGGCTGATCCGCGCAAGCCGCGGGCTGCGTGCGACGGAGGTCTTGTATGCGGGCGTCAGCGCGGGCGGATGCCGGTTCAGGTCGCGCTGGTAGTATTCGGCGGGCGGCTTCATCGCTGATCCTCCATCTCGGCCAGTGTCGCCTTGGCCAGCTTGATCGCGTGGTTGGCCTTGGGCACGCCCGCGTAGATCGCCACATGCAAGAAGGCCTGCATGATGTCATCGGGGCTGGCCCCGGTGCGGGCGGTGGCGCGGATGTGCATAGGGATCTCGTCGAAATTGCCGGTCGCGGCAAGCAGCGCCAGCGTCAGCATCGACCGCTCTCGCAGGCTGATCGTGTCATCGGACCAGACCGTGCCCCAGGCGCCTTCGGTGATCAATGTCTGGAAGGGCGTATCGAAATCGGTCCTTGCGGCCTCGGCACGGTCGACATGGGCATCGCCCAGAACCGCGCGACGGGTCTTCATGCCTTGGGTGTAGCGGTCGGTCATGGGCAGGGTCCTTTCAGCCGTCTCAATAGGGTAGGCCCACATAGTTTTCCGCCATCGCCCGTTGGGCGGCGCAGTTGGAGCGCAGGAATTCCAGCTCGGCCACCTGAATGCGCAGGTCGAACTCGGACTGGTCGGGGTAGCGGTGCATGAGCGACGAGAACCACCAGCTGAATCGTTCCACTTTCCACACGCGGGCCAGCGCCTTGGCACAATAGCTGTCGATGCCGTCGGTCGACCCGTTCTCGTAGAACTGGCGCAAACCGGTGTAGAGATACCGGACATCGGAGGCGGCGGTGTTCAGCCCCTTGGCCCCCGTGGGCGGCACGATATGGGCCGCATCGCCGCACAGGAACAACCGGCCCCAGCGCATCGGCTCGGTCACGAAGGAGCGCAGGGGAGCGATGGATTTCTCGATCGAGGGGCCGGTCACGAGGCGGTCGGCCTGATCACTGGGAATGCGGCGCTTGAGTTCTCGCCAAAACGCGTCATCGGTCCAGTCCTCGGACCTGTCGCTGAGCGAACACTGGATGTAGTAACGGCTCAGGTTCTCGTTGCGCATCGAACACAGCGCAAAGCCACGAGGGGAATTGGCGTAGATCAGTTCCGCGTTCACCGGCGGGGTCTCGGACAGGATGCCAAGCCAGCCGAAGGGATAGACCTTCTCGTATTCGCGTCGCGCGCTCAGCGGAATGGCCTGACGGCTGACACCATGGAACCCGTCGCAGCCGGCAATGAAATCGCAGTCGATGCGGCGCGCCTCGCCCGCGACATTGTAAGTGACATGGGGCGCGTCGCTGTCGGCCTCGTGGATCGTCACATCCTCGACGTTGAATTCGATCACGCCGCCCGCCACCTCGCGCGCGGCGTAGAGATCGCGGGTCACCTCGGTCTGGCCATAGACGATGACGGGGGTGCCGGTCAGCGCGCTGAAATCAATGCGGAACATCTCGTCGCCGTAGGCGATCAGCGCGCCATGATGGGCGTGCCCTTCGGCGTGCAGGCGGTCGGCGCATCCGGCCTCTTCCATCAGGCGCACGAGACCTTGTTCCAGAACGCCTGCACGGATGCGGGACAGGACGTAATCCTTGGTCTTGCGTTCAAGCACGACACTGTCGATGCCGCGCTTGTGCAAAAGCTGCGCCAGCAACAGGCCCGAGGGCCCGCCGCCAATGATGGCGACCTGTGTGCGCATGATGTCCCTCTCCCTTGAGGGCATCCTAGGACGGTCGCCCGGGATGGGAAAGGTGCGCGTTGTGGGGCCGAGCGCTTCACCCGGCGATCACGCGCGGTCACGACTTGGCGCGTCGCACACAGATGAGTGGACGGCCCGGGGGCGGTGGCGTTTCCCTGATGGCAGACGGGTCGGAGACAGGTCCATGACACACACGAACGACACCTTGCTGGATCGCGCGCTGGACCGGATCGGGCATCGCCTTGCGGCCAAACTGAACGCGCCGGGATCGGGTTACAAGCCGTTCACACCGTCCGATACGGAGACGCTGTGCCGGGTCATGCGGCCGGGCGACGTGCTGTTGGTGGAGGGGGGCGAGCGGGTGTCGACTGCGATCAAATATCTGACGCAATCGACCTGGTCGCATGCGGCGATGTTCGTGGGCGCACATCTGCCCGACCCGGGGCCGGGCGGTGTGCGGCACCAGCTCGTCGAGGTGAACCTTGGCTACGGCTGCGTGTCGGCGCCGGTGTCGAAATACGCCAGCCACAACACGCGCATCTGCCGGGCCGTAGGCTTGTCGGACGAGGAGCGGCGGGCGGTGGCGCGGTTCATGATCGCCAAGATCGGCTTGAAATACGACCTGCGAAATGTTTTCGACCTTGCGCGGTATTTCCTGCCTACCCCGCCGGTGCCGGTGCGCTGGCGACGGCGGATGCTGGCGCTGGGGTCGGGGGATGCCACGCGGGCGATCTGTTCCTCGCTGATCGCGCAGGCGTTCCAGTCAGTGCGCTATCCGATCCTGCCCGATGTGATGCGCGCCGAAGGGTCGGAGGCGGGGCGGGCCGAGATCCTGCACATCCGGCACCATTCACTGTTCGCACCGCGCGATTTCGACCTGTCACCCTATTTCGAGATCGTGAAACCCCATATTGCAGGCGGGTTCGATCACCGGTCGTTGGTCTGGGCCTCAGCGACGCAGGACCCGCGCGGCGAGGACGGTCAGAACGACGGTCGCAGACCCGGCGAGGACGAACCAGCCGAGATACCACAAGCGTCCGGCCAGCGCGTCGCTTGCGAAGGAGGCGACGAAGCTCTGCTTTCCGAAATGCGCTGCAAGGGCTGAGGCGACCAGCGCCATCGCCGCGACCAGCCCGAGGCGACCTGCGCCCACCCCCAGCGCCCGCAACGCGCCGTAAAGCGCGAGCCCCCCCGCGGTACCGACCAGGCCGGACTGGATCGCCCACCAGGGATGCGCGCCAAGCGCCGCGGTCGCACCCGCCAGCGTGGCCGCAGCGAGGAGGAAACCGGCGGTGGCGGCAATGGCGATCTCAGTCTGGGGGGCGCGGGTCGTGGCCATGGCGGTCAGTTCCCCAGCATCCAGCGCCCGTTCGGGTGGAAGGCGTGGAAAGCGAAGGCGAAGGGAATGTCATGCGCCACGTCGCGTCCCGCGCCGTCGCGAACGCGGACATTGCCGACCTCGCGCCCGTCCCCGAGGTTGGAGGTGTCGAGCGCCGAGGCCTGTCCCACAGCCCATGTCAGGGTCACGCCCGCCTCGGTGATCGTGCCTTCGCGTGAAAGGCGGGTCATCGGCCAGGCGCGGTCGCCCACGCGCACCACGCGTTCCAGCGGGGGAATGCCATGCGGCGGGTCCTCGCCGGAATAGAGGAAGGGTCGGGTGGTGTCGTAGCTGCGATAGGGGTTGGTGCCATAGGCGCGGCGCCAGTCGGGTTCCCCCATCACCAGCCCGTCGGGGTGGGCTGTGCGAAAGGCGGCCCAGCTTTCCATCCATGCGGGCAACTGGGTCAGCTCGCGCCCGGTCATGGCGCCTGCGATCCCCTGCCCGGTCGCCTGCTGCCACCAGCTTTCGGTCTGGTGGTCGTACATGATCATGTCGGAATGCCGCAAAAGGCCCGAGACGCCGAAGGTATGGGCCTGCCCGCCCAGCCGCGCGTCGAAGACCATGCCGGTGTTGCACAGCGGGCAGAAAGTGACGGCTACGGGCAGGCCATCGACCACGTCGTTCACAATCTCATGCCACATCAGGTAGCGGATCGGATAGGCGCGGGCGGGGCCATTCGCGGGCTGGTAGGTCAGCACCGGCTCGCGGTCGTGGAGCGCCCGCTCCCTGCTTGCCGGACCGAATGTGGGGTCCAGGATCGCGGGGATGCCGTCGCGCGGAGGGCCGCCCGAGATCACCTCGGTCAGGTCGACAGCGAGACGGGTGAAATCGGTCTGGGGCCAATCACCGGCGAAACGGTTGGTCTGCGCCGGGGCAGCGGCTGCCACCAGGGATAGGGCCAGCGCGAGGGCGGCGCGGTGCAGGACGGGCAAGGCGGCGGCCCTGCGGCCGGGTCTGGGTGTCAACATGGACGATCCTCCTGCGCGAAAGGATAACAGGCCGCGCGCAGGGTGGGCCGCAGTTTTTGCCCGGTTCAAGCAGGTGTGACGCGCCGTGTGGTCGCGTTATTGCAAGGTCGCGTCGATCTCGATGACGGTGCGACCATCCTCGCTGGTCACGCCCGCGACGATCTTGGCGTTGCTGATGCCCCGGCCTGAGAACTCGATCGACCGTTCCAGCAGATCGTCGGCACCTTGGTCTATCGGAAAGCCCCCGTCGCGCAGCGCCGCTTCCCATGCCTCGAACAGGGCATCAACATCGGCACCCGTGGAAAACGAGAACATGCGCACGGTCGACCCGATCTCCCGATCCGTCAGCAAAGTGGCGTCGGCAGGGACTTCGAGGACCGGAGGAACCCAATCCTGCGTCCACGCCTCGATACGGTCCTGCGCCTGCAGCAAGGCTGTGGCGGACAATACGAGGATGGCGGCAAGAAGTCCGTCGCGCCAAGGCAGGAGACGGATCAGACGGGATAGGGAGCGGAACGGGTTGGCGGGCAAGGCTTGGGCATATGTCATGACGCATAGGCTAACGCGTCAGCGGCTGAGGTCAAACCTTTCGGCACAGTCTTGCCTGCCGCGGCGGCGTTCAGCGCATCAGCACAACAGGCACCTTGCACGACCGGACCATTTCCGTGGTGGTCGAGCCGATCACAAGGCTGCGGATGCGCGAATGGCCATAGGCGCCCATCACCAACATGTCGAAGCCTTCGGTATCCACGAGTTTGCCCAGAACATCGTCGGGCCGACCTTCGACAATGCGGGTGTCTGCGGTTATCCCTGCGGCCTTGAGCAGCGCCCGCGCATCTTCAAGGCCCTTGCGGGTCTCGGGGGTGTCGGGGCCCACGGTCACCACCGTCACCGACAGACCCGAAAACAGGGGGCTGCGGGCGATATGGTCGACCGCCTTCATCGCGGACCGGCCACCATCATAGGCGACCAGCACCTTTTCGATAGGTCGGAAGGCGCGCGAGGCGACGAAAACCGGCCGGTGTGCGGCGCGAACGATACGTTCGAGGTTGGACCCCAGATGGCCCTTGGCGAAATCCGCATCCTCGCCCCGCTTGCCGATCAAGATGACGCGGGCGTCCTCCTCGATCTCGGCGATGGCTTCGACCACGTCGCCATGGCGCAGTCGGGTGGTGATCTCGGTCACGCCGTCCTGATCGACGATGGCGCGCGCATCTTCAAGGATGGCGCGGCCCCGTTGGCCGACCAGCTTGGCGCGCTGCGCATCCAGATCGGCCAGTTCTTGCAACAAGGCCGTGCGCGCGCCCAGCCGGATGGACCCCGACAAGTCGCGGTTGCCCGTTCCCTCGGCCCGGCCCAGCACATGGACCAGTTCCACCGGGGCGCCGGTTGCTTTCGAGATCCACGCGGCATGGTGGCAGACGCTTTCGGAATAGACCGACCCGTCGATCAGCGCGATGATCTTGCCTGTCATTTCCGTCATCTCAATGCTCCATCAGCTTGTCCATGGCGCCCGGCTTGTCATGGGTGGCCAGCTTGTCGACCAGCGTTTCCGTGGCTTCGTTCATGCCCACCACCTCGACCTCGGCCCCGTCGCGGCGGAATTTCAGGATCGCCATATCAAGCGCTTGAACCGATGAGATGTCCCAGATATGGGCCCGGCTGACGTCGATCACGACGCGCTCGGGCGCCTCCTTGAAGTCGAAGGCGTTCATGAAATCCTCGACCGAACCGTAAAATAGCTGCCCCTCGACATGGTAGGTGCGCAGGCGGCCATCGGGGCTGATCACGGACCGGACGGTGAAAAGCTGCGCGATCTTCGCCGCGAAGAAGATGCCCGACAAAAGCACGCCGACCAGCACCCCGATGGCGAGGTTGTGGGTCCAGACCACGGTGGCAACCGTCGCCAGCATGACGATGGAGGACGACCGGGGATGCACCGCAAGGTTCGTGATCGAGGACCATGAAAAGGTGCCGATCGACACCATGATCATTATCGCGACCAGTGCGGGCATGGGGATGATGCTGACCAGATCGCCCAGACCGACGACGAGGATCAGCAAGAACACGCCCGCGACAAAGCACGACAGCCGCCCGCGCCCGCCCGATTTCACGTTGATGATCGACTGCCCGATCATGGCGCAACCCGCCATGCCGCCGATGAAGCCGGTGGCGGTGTTGGCCAGCCCCTGCCCCACGCATTCCTGATTGCGGTTCGATTTCGTGTCGGTCAGGTCGTCGACGATGTTTTGCGTCATCAGGCTTTCCAGAAGGCCCACAACGGCGACGGCGACGGAATAGGGAAAGATGATCTGCAACGTCTCGAAATTCAGCGGGATGTCGGGGATCAGGAAGACCGGCAGCGTGTCGGGCAGCGCGCCCATGTCGCCCACGGTGCGCACGTCTAGGCCCATGGCAACCGTCAGCGCGGTCAGCACCACAATTGTGACAAGCGGCGAGGGGATCGCCTTGGTGAGCAGCGGAAACAGGTAGATGATGGCAAGCCCCGCGGCCACCAGCAGATAGGTCAGCCATGTGACGTTGCGCGGATCAAGCTCGGGCAGTTGCGCCATGAAGATCAGGATGGCGAGCGCATTCACAAAGCCCGTCATCACCGATTTCGACACGTAGCGCATGACGAAGCCGAGCCGCAGGATGCCCATGGCGATCTGCAGGAGACCTGCGAGGACCGTTGCTGCCAGCAGGTATTGCAGCCCGTGATCGCGCACCAGCGTGACCATCAGGACGGCGGTGGCAGCGGTGGCCGCCGAGATCATGCCGGGCCGTCCGCCCGCGATGGCGGTGATGACCGCAATAGAGAAGCTGGCGTAAAGCCCGACCTTGGGGTCGACGCCTGCGATGATGGAAAAGGCGATGGCCTCAGGGATGAGGGCCAGCGCCACGACAAGACCCGCCAGAAGATCAGCGCGTATACTGCCGAGCCACTGGGCGCGGTATGCGTCGAAAGACATCATGGAATGTTTGTCCGAACCCGACCGCTTATTTCTGCGCGGCCAGCGTGCGAGAGGCACGTTTGGTCATCGTGGTCCGGCGGATCGGCGGCCGGAAGAGCCACCCGGGAGGCAAGGCCCGGGTCCATGTTCGCTGCATTGCGGAATAGGACCAAATGCAGGAAAGGGCAACCTTGTGGTTTTGTCACCTGCCCGCAAAGGCTTGTGGGATGCGCGCGGAGGGCACAGAAACGGCCAGCAGCAAACGGGGTTTTGGGATGCAGGATTGGGCAGGCATGGCAGCCATCGTGACCGGCGGGGCCTCAGGATTGGGTGCGGCGACTGCGGCGCGACTGGCGGCAGGCGGTCTGAAGGTCGCAATCTTCGATCTCGACACGGCGCGCGGGGCGGCACAAGCTGGCGCTCTGGGGGGCATGTTTGCCGCGGTCGACGTGTCGGACACGGCGTCGGTCGCGGCGGGGATCGACGCCGTGGAGGCGGCCTTTGGCGTGCCCCGGGTGCTTGTGAACTGCGCGGGCATCGGGCCTGCGGCCAAGACCGTGTCCCGCGGGGCGGCACATGATGCCGGGCTCTTCGACAGGGTTGTCAGGATCAATCTGATCGGCACGTTCAATTGCGCGTCCCAAGTAGCTGCGCGCATGGTTGCGGCGGACCCCATGGACGGCGATGGCGCGCGGGGCGTGATCGTGAACACCGCCTCGGTCGCGGCCTATGACGGGCAGATCGGGCAGGTCGCCTATGCCGCGTCCAAGGGGGGTATCGTGGGCATGACCCTGCCGATGGCGCGCGATCTGGCCGACAAGGGGATAAGGGTCTGCACCATTGCGCCGGGCCTGTTCCTGACGCCGCTGTTGCAGGGCCTGCCCGCCGAGGTGCAGGCCTCGCTCGGCGCGCAGGTGCCGTTCCCCTCACGGCTGGGCGACCCGGATGAGTATGCCGCGATGGTCGAGCATATCACCCGCAACCCGATGTTGAACGGCGAGGTCATCCGGCTGGACGGCGCGATCCGGATGGCCCCGCGATGACGGTCGGCCCGGTCCTGATCTTGGGCGGCGGTATCGCCGGCCTGACCATGGCACTGACGCTGCACCAGATCGGCGTGCCGTTTCATGTCTTCGAATCCAGCCGCGAGATGAAGCCGCTGGGGGTGGGGATCAACCTGCAACCCAATGCCGTGCGCGAACCGATCGACCTTGGCATCACCGAGAGCGATCTGAACACTGTCGGCCTGCCCGCGTTGGAATGGGCGCTGGTGGGCTTGAACGGGCGCGAGGTGCATGCCGAGCCGCGCGGGCGGGCTGCGGGCTATCACTGGCCGCAATATGCCGTGCATCGCGGACGTTTTCACATGCTGCTTTATCACCGCCTGCTGGACCGGGCGGGGCGGGAGTGCATCACGCTAGGGGCGCGGGTGACCGGCTATCGCCAAGACGCGGGCGGTGTGATTGCCGAGGTGTCGCGTGCCGATGGCATGACCGCGCAGGTCAAGGGCGCGCTGCTGCTGGGCGCGGACGGCATCCATTCGCGCATCCGCGCGCAGATGCACCCCGATCAGCCGCCGATCAACTGGGGCGGCGCAGTGATGTGGCGCGGCACGGTCCGGGCAAGGCCGTTGCGGACCGCGTCGTCCTTTGTGGGTTTGGGAACGCACCGGCACCGGATGGTGATCTACCCGATCACGCCGGTGGGGCCCGACGGCACCGCGCTGGTCAACTGGATCGCCGAGGTGACGGTCGACAATTCCGGCGGTTGGCCCGATGACGCATGGTTCCGCCCCGTGGAGGTCGCTGATTTCGTTCATCATTTTGAGGGCTTCCGCTACGACTGGCTCGACGTGCCCGCGATGCTGAAAGCCGCCGATTGCGCCTATGAAAACCCGATGATCGACCGCGATCCGGTGGCGACATGGGTAGATGGCCAGGTGGCGCTGATGGGCGATGCGGCGCATGCGATGTATCCGACCGGGTCGAACGGGGCGAGCCAGGCGATCGTGGATGCCCGCGTGATCGGGGCCAAGATGCTGGCGCATGGTGCGACACCCGATGCGCTTGCGGCCTATGATGCGCAATTGTGTGGTCCGGTGTCGGAACTGGTGTTGCGTAACCGGGGCGCCGGGCCGTTCGGCCTTCTGAGCTTGCTCGACGAACGGTGCGGCGGCGTGTTCGAGGACATCGAGAGCATCCTGCCCGAGACCGAGCGGCGCGATTACATGGCCGGATACAAGGCGGCCGCCGGGTTCGCCATCGACACCCTGAACGCCGCCCCGCCGACCATCCCGCCCGGTGCGCGCGTCGCCTGATACTGCATCGCCTGTGGCCGAAAGTCTGCCCGGACCCTGTTGACAGGGGAATTGGATCGTTCCAAAAAGCCCGTAGACAAGTGATCGCCCCGAGTCGGGTGGTCAGAAGCAAGGGGAGGGACCCGGATGCGTTGGGGATTGATCGGCGCGAGCAACATCGCCGCAAACCACATGATCGGGGCCATCCGCGGAGCGGGCGGCGATATCCGCTCGGTCCTGAGTTCCTCGGGCGCGCGGGCGGCGGCCTATGCGGCGGAGCACGGCATCCCGCGAGGCTCGGACGATCTGGAGGCGCTGCTGGCCGCCGATGATCTGGAGGCCGTATATATCTCCACCACCAATGAAAAGCATTTCGTACAAGCCATGGCCGCCATCGCGGCGGGCAAGCATGTGCTGTGCGAAAAGCCTTTGGCGATGACCGTGGGCGATGCCGTGACCATGGTGCGCGCGGCACAGACCGCTGGCGTGGTCTTTGCCACCAACCACCATCTGCGCAACGCAGGCTCGCATCTGGCGATCCGCGCGGCGTTGCAGGCTGGGCGCATCGGCGATGTGTTGAGTGTGCGGGTGTTCCATGCTGTCCATCTGCCGCCCTTCCTTCGGGGTTGGCGCATCGACAACCCCGCCGCTGGCGGCGGGGTGATCCCCGATATCGTGGTGCATGACGCGGATACCGTGCGCTTCCATCTGGGTGAGGACCCGGTGGAGGTCGTGGCGATGTCCGGTGCGTCGGGCATGGGCAAGGGGGTGGAGGACAGCTGCATGTCGGTCTGGACCATGCCGTCGGGTGCGATGGTCATGGCGCATGAGAGCTTTACCCATGCTTTCGCCAAGACCGGGTTCGAGCTGCATGGCACCAAAGGGTCGATCGTCGCGCGAAATGTGATGACGCAAGCGCCAGTGGGCGAGATCTTGCTGCGCACGGGGTCGGGGGAAGAGGCGTTGAGTTTCTCCGATCACAACCTCTACGGGCGCGCGGTGGGGCTTTTCAACGATGCTTGCGCGGGCAACGGGCGGCCTGCGGCCGATGGCATCGACGGGGTCAAATCGCTGGCTGTCGCCGCCGCGGTGGCCGATGCCGCCGCGACCGGGCAGCGCACGGCCGTGAATTACGGGGGCATCTGACGCCATGGGCAAGCATGTCACCGCCACCGAGGCTGTCGCGCGCATCCCTGACGGGGCGGTCGTCACGGTGTCGTCGTCCTCGGCTTTGGGCTGCCCCGATGCGGTGCTGAAGGCGCTGGGCGAGAGGTTCGCGACCGAGGGGCATCCCCGCGGGCTGACCACGCTGCACCCGATCGCGGCGGGGGACATGTATGGCGTGAAAGGCGTGGATCACATCGCCAAGGACGGGCTGCTGGACCGCATCATCGCGGGCAGCTATCCGTCCGGACCCTCGTCGTTGCCGATGCCCGAGATCTGGAAAATGGTCGTAGAGGACCGCGTCGCGGCATACAATGTGCCATCCGGCATCATGTTCGACATGCACCGCGACGTGGCGGCACGGCGGGCAGGAGTTTTCACAAAGGTGGGGCTTCAGACCTTCGTCGATCCAGTCCGCGAGGGCTGTGCCATGAATGCGCGGGGGGCTGCGGCGCCCATCGTGGAGCGACAGGAATTCGGAGGCGAGACGTGGCTGCATTTCCCCAACATCGTGCCGCAGATCGCCATCATCCGCGCCACCACCGCCGATGAGCGCGGCAACCTGACCTATGAGCACGAGGGCGCCTATCTGGGCGCGCTGGATCAGGCCATTGCCGTGCGCAACCACGGCGGGCTGATCATTGCGCAGGTCAAGCGGATGACGGCAGCAGGGTCCTTGCGCCCGCATGACGTGCATGTGCCGGGGCATCTGGTGGACCTGATCGTGGTGGACCCCGACCAGAAGCAGACGACCGAAACACTCTATGATCCGGCCATCTCGGGCGAGATCATGCGGCCATGGGACAGTTTTTCGCTGGCAGAACATAGCGTCGAAAAGATCATCGCGCGGCGCGCGGCGATGGAATTGCGGCGCGGCCAGACAGCCAATCTGGGCTTCGGCATTTCCGCCATGGTACCGCGCATTCTTCTGGAAGAAGGTCATGCGCAGGCGGTTACATGGGCGATCGAGCAGGGTGCCGTTGGGGGCATGCCGCTGACCGGCTTTGCCTTTGGCTGCGCGTCGAATGCCGATGCCTTCGTCCCCTCGCCCAACCAGTTCACCTATTTTCAGGGCGGCGGCTTTGACCTGACCTTCCTCTCCTTCCTTGAGGTCGATGTGGAAGGGAATGTGAATGTCTCGAAGCTGGGGAAAAAGCCCTATCTGACCGCGGGCTGCGGTGGCTTCGTCGACATCACGGCGCATGCGAAAAAGATCGTGTTTTCCGGCTATTTCGAGGCCGGGGCGGAGCTGGACTTGAGCGACACCGGCCTCAGGGTCGCCAAGCCCGGCAAATTCACCAAGATGGTGGAACAGGTCGAACACGTGACCTTCTCAGGGGCACGCGCGGTCGAGCAGGGGCAGGATGTGATCTATGTCACCGAGCGCTGCGTGATCCGGTTGACCGCTCAGGGCCTTGTGGCGACCGAGATCATGCCGGGGATGGACCCCGCGCGCGACATCGTGGCGGCAAGCCATGGCCGTGTTGCCGTGGCCGAGAACGCCACGGCCCTGCCCCTGTCGATCCTGCGCGATGCGCCCATGGGGCTGACCCTGTGAGCGGGGTGCATCTGTCCGTCGAAGGGGCGCTGGCGCGGCTGACGCTGGACAATCCGGCCAAGCTGAACGCCTTCACCCCCGCGATGCTGGCGCAGTTGGACGCGCATTGCGCTACGCTGGAGCGCAGCGCCGATGTGATGTGCGTGCTTGTCCAAGCGACTGGGGACCGCGCCTTTTGCGCAGGTGCCGACATTGCCGAATGGGCACCGCTGTCGCCGTTCGAATTCGCGCGAAACTGGGTGCGCGAGGGGCATCGGGTGTTTGACCGGCTGGCGCGGCTGTCGAAGCCCACCATCGCCGTCCTGCAGGCCCATGCCTTTGGCGGCGGGCTGGAACTGGCGGCGTGCTGCGACATCCGGGTGATGGCGCCGGGGGCAACGCTTGCCCTGCCCGAGGCGCAGGTGGGCATTGTGCCGGGTTGGTCCGGCACGCAGCGTCTGGCGCGGCTGCTGCCGGAACCTGTCTTGAAGGAAATGGCGCTGTTCGGGCGGCGGCTGGACGCAGGCCGCGCCCATGCCTTGGGCTTTGTCGCCGAGGTGGCCGACGACCCGCTGACTGTCGCCGAAGGGATCGCGGCGGGCATGGCCAACGCCTCGCCCCGCGCGGTCGAGGTCGCGAAATACCAGATCCATGCAGGCGTCGGCGAAGACCCATCCGCCATGATCGAGGCGCTGGGCGCGGGCATGATCGGCGCCAGCGCCGACAAGGCCGAGGGCGTCGCGGCATTCGCCGCCAAACGCAAACCCGAATTTCCCGGAACATGACCCATGCCTGACCTGACCGTCATTCCCGCCACCAACGCCGCGTTGCCCGACGCGCCGGTCGCCCTGCAGCACTGGATCGGCGGTGTATGGCTGGACAGCGCCGATGGCGCGACCAGCGAACGCCGCTCGCCTGCGCATGGGGTCGCAGTGTCGGTCGCGGCCAAGGGTGGCAGGCCAGAGGCCGAAGCCGCGATTGCGGCGGCACGCGCTGCATTCGATGCGGGCGCATGGTCGCGGTCGTCGGGCAAGGACAGGGCGACATTGCTCCTGCGCGTCGCCGATCTGATCGACCGCGACCGGGCGGCGATTGCCCGTCACGAAGTGCTGGAATCGGGCAAGCCGATCACGCAGGCCATGGCCGAGATCGAGGGCGCGGCGGATCTGTGGCGCTATGCGGCTGCGCTGGCGCGTACGATGCATGGCGATAGCCACAACAGCCTTGGCCCCGACATGCTGGGGCTGGTGCTGAAGGAACCCATCGGGGTCGTGTCGCTGATCTGCCCGTGGAATTTCCCGTTTCTCATCGTGTCGCAAAAACTGCCCTTTGCGCTTGCTGCGGGCTGCACGGCGGTGGTGAAACCCTCGGAACTGACGCCGGGCACCACCGTGATGCTCGGGCATCTGCTAGAAGAATCTGGGCTGCCCGCAGGCGTGTGCAACATCGTGCTGGGCTACGGCGACCCGGTGGGCGCGGTGCTGTCGACCGATCCCCGTGTGGACATGGTGTCCTTCACCGGATCGACCGGCGTGGGCAAGCGGATAGCCGCAGCGGCCAGTGCGACGCTGAAAAAGGTGTCGCTCGAACTGGGCGGCAAGAACCCGCAGGTCGTGTTCCCCGATGCGGATCTGGATCAGGCGGCCGATGCCATCGCCTTTGGCGTCTATTTCAACGCGGGCGAATGCTGCAATTCGGGCAGCCGGATCATCGTGCATGCGGATGTGGCGGACGCGCTGGTGGCCAAGGTCGCGGCGCTGAGCCGCCGCGTGCCCTTTGGCGATCCGCTGGACCCGCGCACGCAGGTGGGCGCGATCATCAGCTCTGAGCATCTGGCCAAGATCGACGGCTATGTGCGGGGCGCGGTGGCGGCGGGCGCGCATGTGGCCTTGGGCGGCGCCGCGCTTGAGGTGGGCGGGCTTGGCGGGCAGTTCTACCAGCCGACCATCGTGACCGGGGTCACCCCCGACATGGCCATCGCCCGCGAGGAGGTGTTCGGCCCGGTCCTGTCGGTGCTGACCTTCCGCACGTTCGACGAGGCCATCGCGCTGGCCAATTCTGCCGCCTACGGGCTTTCGGCGGGGGTCTGGAGCCGCGATGTCTCCACCTGCCTCGATTTCGCGCGCAAGGTGCAGGCGGGAACGGTCTGGACCAACACCTGGATGGACGGGTTCGCGGAACTGCCCTTCGGCGGGTTCAAGGAAAGCGGTCAGGGCCGCGAACTGGGCCGCTACGGGCTGGAGGAGTTTCTGGAGGTCAAGACCGTGCAGATGCGCATCGGGCAGACCCGGGGGACATGGGTCGCATGATCTCACGCCACCGGATCGGGCTGGAACAGGCGGTTGAGCGTCTCGGGCGGCGCACCCGCCATGCGGCCCAGCAGCATTTCCGCCATGGCTCGACCGGTGGCGCGCAGATCCTCGAATACGGTGTCGATGCGGGGGCGGATGTTGTCGAAGATCGGCGAGGCGCGTTTTGCCACGATATCGGCATCGATCCCATGCACCGCGCCGGTATCGGCCAGCGCGGCCAGCGCCACCAGCGCCGTCACCTCGCCGACGCAGACATACCCGTCTGGCGGGTTCGGGCCGTGGCGAGCAGCGGTCAGGGCGGCGGCAATTGCGGCGGTCGGGCTGTCGAGGGTCACGCCCGGAACGATCTCATGGTAGATCCCTGCCGCGCGGGCGGCCGAGACGAAGCCGTAGCGCAGATGCTGGGTGAAGGTGAACTGGTCACCCGGCAGGACCATGCAGATCCGCCTGCGCCCTTTGGCGGCCAGATGGGCGACGGCGGCGCGGGCAAAGGCCTCGTTGTCGAAATCCACCCATGGATGCGGCGCGCTGAATTCCGTGCGGCCATGGCTGACGAAGGGGAAATCGGCCTCCATCAACAGGCGGACGCGGGGGTCGAAGGCCTCGGTCCGGGTGAACAGCAACCCATCGGCGAGGTTGTTGCGCAGGATCGTGCGGACGGGCGCAAGCCGGTCGTCGCCGGGCTGGTCGGGCACGACCGTCACGGAATAGCCGGTGCCGACAAGCGTCTCGGTAATGCCGGTCAGGAACTCGTGGGTGAAGCCAAGAAACTCGTGTTCCGTGTTGAGCAGGAGCGAGATGACCTGCGTGCGGCCCGTGCGCAGGCGGCGCGCGGCACGGTCGGGGATGTAGCCCAGCCGTTCGGCAGCGGCAGCGACCGTCGCGCGCGTCTTGACGGCGATTCGCGGATCATCGGCCAAGGCGCGCGACACGGTCGCCACCGAGAACCCCGTGACGTGAGCCAAGGTGCGCAGCGTGGGCCTTTCGCCCTGCCCATGCAGGGCGGCAAGGGGGCTGTCATGGGTCATGGGTCACTGCGGCAGCTTATTTCCGTCGCGGTCATATTGACCGACATTTCAAACGTTTCAACAAGAATTCCGTTGCATCTGAAAATGCTGCGGCGCGGAAAAATGCTGCGTTTGCAGGAAGTTTGTTGAAATTTCGTGAGCTTGAACAGGAAATTTCCAGTTGACGGATGAAGGATTTATAACGTTTTAATTCTGCAGAGCCCGTCAAGGGCGTTGGTCACCAAGGGAGGAACCTAACCATGACCATGATGAAGAAACTCTACATGTCGGCCGCTGTGCTGGCGCTGTCGACCGCGACGGTCACAGCGCAAGAGGTGGAAGTGCTGCATTGGTGGACTTCGGGCGGCGAAGCTGCCGCCGTGGGCACGCTGCGCGACACGCTGGCCGCGGGTGGCATCGGCTGGCAGGACATGCCGGTCGCAGGTGGCGGCGGTTCGGATGCCATGACCGTGCTGCGCGCCCGCGTCACCGCAGGCAACCCGCCGACCGCCGTGCAGATGCTGGGCTTCTCGATTCAGGATTGGGCGGCCGAGGGCGCGCTGGCCAACCTTGATGCGCTGGCCGCCGAACAGGGCTGGGCCGATGTGGTGCCCGCCGCCCTTCAGGCGTTTTCGACCTATGAGGGCAGCTGGGTTGCCGCACCCGTCAACGTTCACTCGACCAACTGGGTCTGGGCCAACACCGCCCTGATGGCGGAACTGGGCATCGAACAGCCGACCAGCTGGGACGAATTCGTCGCCGCGATGCAAGCCGCGCAGGATGCGGGCTACACCGCGCTCGCCCATGGTGGCCAAGCCTGGCAGGATGCGACGGTGTTCGAATCCATGGTGATGGGCGTCGGCAGTCCGGAGTTCTATCAGGCGTCGATGGTCGATCTGGACCCTGAGGCGCTGGGATCGGCCACCATGGTCGAGGCGTTCCAGCGTATGGAAACGCTGCGCGGGTTCGTCGATGACAACTTCTCGGGCCGCGACTGGAACCTCGCGTCGGCCATGGTCATCAACGGCGAGGCGCTGTTCCAGATCATGGGCGATTGGGCCAAGGGCGAATTCGTCAATGCGGGCATGACGGCCGGCAACGAGTTCCAGTGCTTCCGCGTGCCGGGCACCGAAGGCACCGTGACCTTCAACTCGGACCAGTTCGCCATGTTCAACGTGTCGGATGCCTCGGCTCAGGCCTCGCAGTTGGCCATGGCCAGCGCCGTGATGAGCCCCGAGTTCCAGGTGACCTTCAACCTCGTCAAGGGCTCGGTGCCCGCGCGCACCGACATCCCTTCGGATGCCTTTGACGCCTGCGGACAGCTTGGCATGGCGCAACTGGCCGAAGCCGCGGCAAGCGGTGGCCTGTTCGGGTCGATGGCGCATGGCCACGCCAACAACCCGTCGATCCAGAACGCGATGTATGACGTGATCACCGCGCATTTCAACGGCGAGTACGACGCCGAGACCGCGGCAGCCGAACTCGTCACCGCCGTCGAGATCGCGCAGTAACCTGCGCAGACGCGACCGGCCCTGCCGCGCGCAGGGCCGGTCCATATTCCGGGCCTGCGGGTCTCGGGTCAGTCACCAAAAAGGGGGGAGGGGGCCATGGCCGCAACGACCGACACGGGCGTGGATTTCCGCACACGCCTTCAGACATGGCTGCCCAAGCTGGTGCTGTCGCCATCCCTCGCCGTGATGCTGATCTTCGTCTACGGCTTCATCGCTTTCACGATCTACCTCAGCTTCACCGACAGCCGGATGCTGCCGTCCTACAACTGGGTGGGCTGGGACAACTACGAACGCCTTTTCCGCGTGCGTGAATGGAACATCGCGCTAACCAATCTTGCGATCTTCGCCTCGCTCTACATCATCATCTGTACGCTGATCGGCCTGACGCTGGCCATCTTGCTCGACCAGAAGATTCGCGGCGAAGGCGTGCTGCGCCCGATCTTCCTTTACCCCATGGCGCTGTCCTTCATCGTGACCGGCACGGCGTGGAAATGGATGCTCGACCCCGCCATCGGGCTTGAGAACACGATGAACCTCTGGGGGTGGGAAAGTTTCACCTTCAACTGGATCAAGGACCGCGAGATGGCGATCTACACCATCGTCATCGCCGCGGTCTGGCAATCCTCGGGCTTTGTCATGGCGATGTTCCTTGCCGGCCTGCGCGGCATCGACAACGAGATCCTCAAGGCCGCGCAGATGGATGGCGCATCGAATTTCCAGATGTATCGCCGGATCATCCTGCCGCAATTGCGCCCGGCCTTTTTGTCGGCCTTCGTGATCCTGAGCCATCTGGCGATCAAGTCCTATGACCTTGTCATCGCCCTGACCGGCGGCGGGCCGGGCAATGCCACGGCGCTGCCCGCGACCTTCATGTATTCCTACACCTTCACGCGCAACCAGATGGGCATCGGTGCTGCCTCGGCGGTCATCATGCTGATGACCATTGCCGCGATCATGGTACCCTACCTCTACGCCGAACTGCGGGAGAAGAAGTGATGGCTGCTGCCTCGACTGAAAACGCCATGCGGTCCTCCGGCTTTGCGAGGGTGCTGATCTACCTGATCTTGATCCTCTTCGCGCTGTTCTACCTGCTGCCCTTCGGCATCATGCTGATCAACTCGCTCAAGCCTCTGTCCGAGATCACGGGCGGCAACATGATCGCCCTGCCCCGTGACTGGACCATCGCACCTTGGCTGTCAGCCTGGTCGACGGCGCAGATCGGGGTCGAGCCAACCGGTCTGCGCCCCTATTTCATCAATTCGATCGTGATGGCTGTGCCCGCCGTGCTGCTGTCCACCATCGTGGGTGCGCTGAACGGATATGTCCTGACCAAGTGGCATTTCCGGGGTGCAACGATCATCTTCGGGCTCTTGCTGTTTTCGTGCTTCATCCCGTTCCAGATCGTGCTGATCCCGATGGCGCGCATCCTTGGGATACTCGACATTGCGGGCACCACGCCGGGGCTGATCTTGGTGCATTTCGTCTACGGGATCGGGTTCACCACGCTTTATTTCCGCAACTACTATGCTGCCTTTCCGACGGAACTGGTGCGGGCGGCGCAAATCGACGGGGCGGGGTTCTTTCAGATCTTCTGGCGGATCATGTTGCCGTCGTCGGGGCCGATCATCGCGGTCAGCTTCATCTGGCAGTTCACCAACATCTGGAACGACTTCCTGTTCGGGGCTTCCTTTGCCAGCGGGGGTGGTGCGCCCATGACGGTGGCGCTGAACAACCTTGTCAACTCGTCCACGGGGGTGCGCGAATACAACGTGCATTTCGCAGGCGCCATCATGGCCGCCGCCCCCACGCTTCTCGTCTACATCGTCGCTGGTCGCTATTTCGTACGCGGTCTGATGGCCGGCTCGGTCAAGGGGTAAGGAATGGTTTTGTGTAACAAAATTAAAGGCGCCAGTGGCGCGTTTCAAATTCCGAACGCGCGGAGCACCTGCACCGCGCCGGGCAATCCGGAGGATTGAAGCCATGGGCTTTCTGGATATCAACAACGTCACCAAGTCCTACGGCGCGGTCGAAGTTCTGCACAAGGTCGACATCTCGGTCGAGGAAGGCGAGTTTCTGGTGCTGGTCGGCCCGTCCGGCTGCGGCAAGTCCACCCTTCTGAACATGATCGCGGGGCTGGAGGGAATTTCCTCAGGCGAGATCAAGATCAAGGACCGGGTGATGAACGGCGTCCACCCGTCGCGGCGCAACATCGCGATGGTATTCCAGTCCTACGCGCTCTACCCCAACATGACAGTTGGCCAGAACATCACCTTTGGCCTCGAGATGCATGGCACGCCCAAGCCCGAGCGCGACAAGGCGATGGCCGACGTGGCCAAGCTGCTGCAGATCGAAAACCTGCTGACGCGCAAGCCCGGCCAATTGTCGGGCGGCCAGCGCCAGCGGGTCGCGATGGGCCGGGCGCTGGTGCGCAACCCCGATGTGTTCTTGTTCGACGAACCGCTGTCGAACCTTGACGCCAAGCTGCGGGTCGACATGCGGACCGAGATCAAGAAGCTGCACCAGAAGCTGGGCACCACCATCGTCTACGTCACCCACGACCAGATCGAGGCGATGACGCTGAGCACGCGGATTGCGGTAATGTACAACGGCTATGTTCAGCAGTTGGGAACACCCAAGGAGATCTACGACAACCCCGCCAACCTGTTCGTGGCAACCTTCATGGGCAGCCCTGCGATGAATGTGCTGACCGTCAGGCTTGAGGATCGCAACGGCGCGCTACACGCGCTGACCACCGGCGCCGACGGGCAAGAGCGGGCACTGAGGATCGATAATGCGTCTGCCGCCTATGCCGCCTACAAGGGGCGCGAGGTGATCCTTGGCATCCGCCCCGAGGCGATCACCGACCCCGAAGGCGCCGACCGCAACGCGCGCAACATTCAGGCGCTGACGAACACGGTGGGCGTGACGGAACCGGCGGGGGCCGATACCTTCGTGACCATGACGCTGGCCGGCAAGGATTGCATCGCGCGGATGCGGGCCGATGCAGATGTGCGCTCGGGCCAGCCGTTTGATTTCGCGGTGAACATGGACAAGGCCGTCTTGTTCGATCCCAAGACCGAGGATCGCATCGCCTGACACCACGCCCGCGCGCCGGATGGCAGCGGGCGTCTCTTTATGCTGGAATTGGAACGATCCAAAAGTTATGAGAGAGACAGTGAAAAGGATCGTGGGCGGATGAGCGACGCCGACATCATCATCGTCGGCTCCGGCATGGGCGGGGCGACGCTGGCCGCCGGGCTGGCGCCGTCGGGAATGCGCGTGCTCATCCTCGAGCGGGGGGAACGTCTGGCCGATTGCCCTGAGGCGCGCGACCCGGTGGCGATCTTCGGGCGCGGGCATTTCCGGCCCCGCGAGAATTGGCTGACGCCCGAGGGCGTGCCGTTCAACCCCGGCAACTATGCCTTCGTTGGCGGCAATTCAAAGTTCTACGGCGCCGTGATGCTGCGCTACCGCGAAGCCGATTTCGCGCCGATCCGGCACATCGGCGGCACGACGCCCGGCTGGCCCTTTCCCTATGCCACGCTTGCACCCTGGTATGACCGGGCCGAGGCGCTTTATCAGGTACGGGGCGATGCGGGCCCTGACCCCACCGAGCCCGCCCATGGCGCGCCCTATCCCTTCGGTCCGGTGCCGCACGAACCGGCGATTGCCGATCTGGACCGGCGATTGCGGGCCGCGGGCCTTCACCCCGCGCCGCTGCCGCTGGCCGTGGACCTCGACCGTTGGCTGGCGCGGTCAGCGACGCCTTGGGACGCGTTTCCCGACACCACGGGCGGCAAGCTCGATGCCGAAACGGCGGCGCTGGCGCTGGCTTTGCGTCACCCCAATGTGCAGCTGCAGACCGGCGTGACGGTGGAACGGCTGGAGACGGAGGGGGGGCGGATCACCCGCCTGCTGACCAGTGCGGGGCCGATGACGGCGCCGCGCGTCGTGCTGGCGGCGGGCGCGGTGATGACGGCGGCGCTGCTCCTGCGCTCGGCCGATGCGGACCACCAGCGGGGGGTGGCGAACGGCTCCGATCAGGTCGGGCGGAACTTCATGAACCACAACGCCTCGGCCGTGCTGGCGCTGTCGGGGCGGCGGAACCGCTCGGTCTATCAAAAGACGCTGCAGATCAACGACTGGTACCTGACCGGCGGGCCGCAGGGCGAACCGCTGGGCAATGTGCAGCTTCTGGGTCGGGTTTCGGCACCCATCCTTGCGGCGCAGGCCGGGTTGCCAGGGCCTGTGGCAAAAGTGATCGCAGACCGTGCCATCGACTTCTACGCCATGTCCGAGGATCTGCCCGATCCCGAAAGCCGCGTGACGGTAAAGGGTGACGCCATCGTGCTCGATTGGCGGCGGTCGAACTGGGATGCGCATCTGGCCTTGGTGGCCGCCTTGAAACAGGCGCTGCGCCGCGCGGGATTTCCGGTTGTTCTGGCCAAGGCCTTTGACCGTACGACACCCTCGCATCAATGCGGGACGGCGAGGCTGGGCGATGATCCGACGGCAAGCGTAACGAACACGTTCGGGCGCTGCCACGATCACCCAAATCTCTGGATCTGCGACGCCTCCCTGTTGCCGACATCCGCGGCGGTGAACCCGTCGCTGACCATCGCGGCGCTGGCGCTGAGGCAGGCCGACCGGATCGCACAGGAGGCGACATGAAACGCGCGTTGATCACTGGGGGACAACAAGGCATCGGGCTGGGCATCGCCGAGGCCCTGCACACGGCGGGGTGGCAGGTGGCGCTGGCCGCCGAGGTCGTACCCGACTCAGAGGTGGTTCAGGCCGCACTGGCCGCGATGCCGGGGGCGACCTATCACCGGCATGATCTGGCGGATGTCTCGTCAGTCGCCGCATTGATGGACGCGGTAGGGCCGGTGACGACGCTTGTGTCTAATGCGGGCGTTCCGGCGATGGTGCGGGGCGATCTGCTGGACATGAGCGTCGAGAGCTTCGACCGCTGCATCAGCGTCAACCTGCGCGGGGCCATGTTTCTTGCACAAGAAGCGGCGCGGCGGATGCTTGCCCTGCCAGCCGATCCCTATCGCGCGATCTGTTTCATCACCTCGGTCAGCGCCAGCATGGTCTCGCCCGACCGGGCGGAATACTGCATCTCCAAGTCAGGCGCGGCGATGATGGCGCAGGCCTTTGCGGCCCGCCTTGCGCCTGATGGTATCGGAGTCTTCGACATTCGCCCCGGCATCATCGCCACACCGATGACGGCGCCCGTGCGCGACCGCTATGACGCGCGCATCGCCGACGGCCTTGTGCCGGCCCGCCGCTGGGGTAGGCCCGCTGATATCGCGCAGACCATCGTGCCGCTAGTGCGCGGCGATTTCGCCTTTGCCACCGGTACCGTCATCCCCGTCGATGGCGGGCTGTCCATCCACCGGCTCTGAGGGAGCACCATGGCCGAAGGCTACGACTACATCATCATCGGCGGCGGCAGCGCGGGCTGCGTGCTTGCGGGCCGGCTGTCCGAGGACCCGGCCACGCGTGTCCTGCTGCTGGAGGCGGGCGGGCGCGACCGGCATCCGTTCTATCACCTGCCCGCAGGCTTCGCCAAGATGACCAAGGGCATCGGCTCCTGGGGTTGGGAGACAGTGGCGCAGCGGCACATGAAGGGGCGCGTCTTCAACTACACACAGGCCAAGGTGATGGGCGGCGGATCGGCGATCAACGCGCAGATCTACACGCGGGGAAATGCGCAAGATTACGACGAATGGCGGCAGATGGGCTGTGACGGCTGGGGCTACGAGGACGTGCTGCCCTATTTCCGCAAGGCCGAGGATAACGACACCCACGACAACCGCTACCACGGCAAGGGGGGCCCAATGGGCGTATCACAACCCAGCGCCCCCTTGCCCATCTGCGAGGCCTATTTCGAAGCGGCGAAGGCGCTGGGCATCCCGCGGAACATGGACGTGACCGGCGAAACGCAGGACGGCGTGGCCTTTTACCAGCTGACGCAAAGGCACGCGCGCCGGTCATCTGCCGCGATGGCCTATGTGACGCCGAACCTTGGCCGCGCGAACCTGACGCTGCGGACCGGCGCGCAGGTGCGGCGGATCACGGTGGAGGCCGGTCGCGCAACGGGGGTGGAGCTGGTGGACGGCACGCGGATCACGGCGACGCAGGAGGTGCTCTTGGCTTCGGGTGCCATCGGTTCGCCGCGCCTGTTGCAGCTGTCCGGGATCGGGCCAGCAGATCATCTGCAAGATCTGGGCATCCCCATCGTGCTGGACCAGCCGCAGGTGGGGGCGAACCTGCAAGACCACCTCGACCTCTATTGCATCGTGGAACTCAGCGGGCCGCACAGCTATGATCGCTACGCGAAACCGCACATGGCCGCGCTGGCGGGGCTGCAGTATCTGTTGACGCGCAAGGGGCCGGTGGCGTCCTCGCTGTTTGAAACCGGCGGGTTCTGGTATGCTGATTCCGATGCCCGATCCCCCGACATCCAGTTTCATCTTGGCCTTGGCACCGGGATCGAAAAGGGCGTGGCGGTGATGCCGCAAGGGGGCGTGACGCTGAATTCCTGCTACCTGCGCCCCCGGTCACGCGGCACTGTCCGGCTGGCGTCCAGCGATCCGGCCAAGGCCCCGCTGATCGACCCCAACTACCTGCAAGATGCCCGCGACCGCGAGATGTCCATTCGCGGGCTCAAGCTGACGCAGGAGATCATGGGACAGACGCCACTTGCCAAATTCGTCAAGGCCGAACGCCTGCCGGGACCGGATGTGCGGACCGATCAGGAGTATTTCGATTTCATCTGCGAACATTCCAAGACCTCGCACCATTGCGCAGGGACCTGCCGCATGGGGTCGGACCCGGCGGCGGTGGTCGACACCCGCCTGCGCTTCAACGGGATCGACCGGCTGCGTGTGGTGGACAATTCCATCATGCCGACCGTGATTTCCTCCAACACCAATGCCGCAGCGATCATGATCGGCGAAAAGGCCGCCGACATGATCCGCCAAGACGCGAGAGGCTGAGATGTGGCTTCCGACCTATGACAAAACGCTCGAGGACTATCGCCTGACCGGCGAGCCTTTGATGCCGCGCGCGCCCTCTGTCACGCTGACCCGCACGGCCTTTGCCGCCGCCCATGTGATCAGCGACCCCTTGGCCGAACGCGACCCGTGGCAGGGCCGCCCGGCGGTGGATTGGGACGCGACATTGGCCTTTCGCCGGAGCCTCTGGGATCAGGGGCTGGGGCTGGCCGAGGCGATGGATACCGCGCAGCGCGGCATGGGTGTGGATTGGGCGACGGCCAAGGAATTGATCGTGCGCACCATGCGGGAGGCCAAGGCCCACCCGATGCGTCCGCGCGTGGCCTGTGGGGCGGGGACGGATCATGTGGCGCTGGTAGAGTTGACCAGCACCGACGCGATCATCGCGGCCTACCGCACGCAGATGGCGGCGATCGAGGCGGCAGGAGGGCAGATCATCTTGATGGCCACCCGCGCGCTGCCCGCGATCAAGGCGGGGCCGGAGGACTATGCCCGGGTTTATGATATTCTTATACAAGATTTAAAGGAACCGGTCGTCCTGCACTGGCTGGGCGCCATGTTCGACCCGGCCCTGACCGGATATTGGGGCGCGGCAGATATCGAGACGGCGAACAGCGTGGTTCTCGACCTCATCAACCGCCACGCGCCCAAGATCGACGGCATCAAGATCAGCCTGCTGGATCAAGCGCATGAAGAGGCGTTTCGCGCGAAACTGCCCGCGGGTGTGCGCCTCTATACCGGCGACGATTTCAACTATGCCGCACTGATCGAGGGGGACGGCACGCATCATTCCCACGCGCTTCTGGGCATCTTCGCCGCCATCGCGCCCGCCGCCGCGCAGGCGTTGGAGGCCTTGGCCAAGGGCGACAGCGCGACCTATCATGCGCTTCTGGCCCCCACCGTGCCGCTGAGCCGCGAGATTTTCAAACCGCCGACGCAATACTACAAGGCAGGCATCGCATTCTTGAGCTGGCTGAACGGCACGCAGCGGCATTTCATCATGCCCGCGGGCTTCCAGTCTTCGCGCGAGATCACGCATTACGCGCAGGTCTACCGACTGGCCGATCAGGCGCGTCTGTTGCAAAACCCCGACCTTGCCGAAGGTCGCATGCGAACGCTCTTGGCCTTGCACGGCATCGGAGGCTAACCTGCCGGCATGATCCGCCGCCCCACCATCCTCGATGTCGCCGCCCGCGCGGGCGTGTCGAAATCCACCGTCTCGCTGGTTCTTCAGGGCTCAAAACAGGTGCGCCCGGAAACGCGGGAGGCGGTAGAGAAGGCGATGGCCGAAATCGGCTATGTCTACAACCGCGCGGCGGCAAATCTGCGCTCGGCCTCGGTCGGGTTGGTGGGGCTGGTCATCAACGACCTGCGCAATCCGTTCTTCACCGAATTCGCCACCAGCCTGCAGATGGCGCTGGCCGCCGAGGGCTATGCGACCGTCATCGCCAATTCCGACGAGGATGCGGAGCTGCAGGCCAAACTGGTCGGCTCGATGATTGAACACGGCGTGTCGGCGCTGGTGATCTCGCCCGCATATGGCGCAGCGAGCGATACCTTCGACCAGCTGGCCCGCACCGGCCTGCCGGTGTTGCAGGTGCTGCGCAAGATGGATGAGCGGACCAGCATCTTTCCCTTTGCCAGTTTCGACTATGCCAGCGGAAGCGCCAAGGCGACGCGGCACCTTCTGGAACAGGGTGCGGCCAGCGTCGCCTTTGTCGGTGGTCTTCCGGGCCGGGCGATCACGCGCGAGCGCAAATCGGGCTGGCGCGAGGTGCTCAAGGCCGAGGGGATCGAGGAAATCGCGCTGCACGGCAAATCCAGCCGCGCTTTCGGGATGCAGGCGGCGGATCAATTGATGGCCGACTACCCAGACGTGGACGCCGCGCTGTGTTTCAACGACCTTGTGGCGCTGGGTCTGATGGCGGGATTTGCCCGCGCGGAGCGGCCTGTCGGCAGCGGGTTCCACGTCGTGGGCTTCGACGATATCGAGGAAGCAGCGCAAAGTTGGCCACAGTTGTCCTCGGTCGCATGCGATATCTCAGGGTTCGCCCGCGATACCGCCGCGCGCCTGCTGCACTGGATGGTCGAGGGTCAGAGGCCCGAGCCCGAGTTTCGCAGCCCGGTCCGGCTGATCTCCCGTGCCTCAAGCTTGGGGCCGACCGAGTGACGCCGCCCGACCTGCTGCGCGCGATGTTCGACCGTGCGGTCGCCGTCGCCGACCCGATGCAGAGCCTTGCCGCAAGCCTGCCACCCAAGCCTGATGGCAGGGTGATCGTCATCGGCGCGGGCAAGGCTAGTGCCCGGATGGCCGAGGCAGTGGAGGCCGCATGGGGACCCTGTGAGGGGCTGGTGATCACGCGCTACGGCTACGGGCGACCCTGCGCGGGGATCGAGATCGTTGAGGCGGCGCACCCCGTGCCCGATGCCGTGGGCGTGGCCGCGACAAGGCGGATTCTCGACCTGCTTGCGGGCCTTGGTGAGGGGGATTTCGTTCTCGCGCTGATCTCGGGCGGCGGCTCGGCGCTTTTGTGCGCGCCGGCGGATGGCATCGCGCTGGCGGAAAAACAGGCGCTGACGCAGGCGCTCTTGGCCTCGGGCGCGCCGATCGGGGATATCAACGGCATCCGCAAGGAAATCTCGGCCGTCAAGGGCGGAAGGCTGGCCGCCACCGCCCATCCGGCGCGGATGCTGGCGCTGATGATCTCCGACGTGCCGGGGGACGATCCGGGCGATATCGCCTCGGGCCCCACCGTGGGCCACCGCGGCGATGCGGCGCGCGCGCTGGCCACTCTGGCGCGGTGGGGGGTGGTGCCGCCCGCGTCCATCGCCGCTTTCCTGACAGCCGGGGGCGACCCGCTGCCGCCTGACGATCCGCGCCTCGCCCGCGTGAAGAACGTCATCTATGCCGCGCCAGCACAATCGCTGGCGGCCGCTGCCGATCTGGCGCGGGCCGCTGGCTATGACGTCGACATCCTTGGCGACGCGTTGGAAGGTGAGGCCCGCGAGGTGGCCATGACTCATGCCGCGCTGGCAAGGGCCGCGAAGGGACCGCGCGTGATCTTGTCGGGCGGCGAATTGACGGTAACGCGGCGCGGTGATGGCGTGGGCGGGCCGAACGCGGAATATGCGCTAGCGCTGGCCATCGCTTTGGATGGCGCGCCGGGCATCCATGCCATTGCCTGCGATACGGATGGCGTTGATGGCGCAGCCGAGGTCGCCGGGGCGGTGATCGGGCCTGATACGCTCGGGCAGGCGGCCGGGCTGAGCGTCGATCCTACAGAGGCGCTGGCCCGCAACGATGCCCATAATTTCTTCTATAAAATTAAGGGGCAGGTGGTGACCGGCCCCACCCTCACCAACGTCAACGATTTCCGCGCCATCCTAATCGAGGGGTAAGCCATGCTGCATCATATCGTCTTGATGGAACCCGACAGTGACGCGGGCCTGCGCCGGATCGAGGCCGCCATGCCGATCCTTGTCGCTCTATGCGACGCGCTGCCCGGTGCGACCGGCTTTACCCATGGCCCGAACCGGGATTTCGAGCGGAAATCGGCGCGCTATGCCTATGGCTTTTCGGTGATCTTCAGCGACCGCGCGGCGCATCTCGCCTATGAGGCGCATCCAGAGCACCTCCGCGCGGGCGGCATGCTGGTCGCGGCCTGCCGAGGTGGGCACGAGGGGATTTTCGTTGCCGATCTGGAGGTCTGATCTGGCCAGCGCAGCGCTTTGCGGGCATGTTTCCGCGAAACCGGGCAGGACCACACAGGCATGACCGACACGCATATCTTTTTCGTCGCCGATGGCGCGCGGCTGGATTGGCAATCCTGGCTGCTGGCCGCAAGTCTGGCGCAGGCACACGCGGGGCAGCCGGGCGTGCACCTCTATGCCTATGCAGGCGCCGATTGGCTGCCGCAAATCGGCCCCGTCACCCGCGCGATCTATTCCGAGACCGGGGTCGAACTGCGCCCCCTGCCCCAAGCCCCCGAATGGGCAAAGCCCTACCCGCATGGCAACAAGATCGTGGCTGCGACCGACCGGCGGGGGGATGGGCGCGGGATTTTCCTCGACACCGACATGATCTGCCTGAAACCTTTGACAGCCTTGGCCGCCCTACCCGACACCCATGTCGCTGCAGCGCCCGAGGGGCGGCCGACATGGGGGCCCGACGACCGCTGGCAGCGCGCCTATGACCATTTCCGGCTGCCCCTGCCCGAGGCGCGCGTGCGCCTGCTGCGCGGCAAGCGGCCCGAGCATCTGCCCTATTTCAACGCAGGGCTCATAGCGATGCCCGAAGAGGTCGGGCCCGACGGCAAGCGCTTTGCCAACCATTGGCTGGAGACGGCGCTGGATTTCGACCACCGCTGCGCCATTGCGCAAAAGCGGCCATGGCTTGATCAGATCACCCTGCCGCTGACCATGGCCCGCTTTGGCTATACTGCGCATGTGCTGGACGAGACGTGGAACCACTCGCTTTCCCATCGCGGCGACAGCATCGTGGACACGCCGGACGTGCATATCCTGCATTATCACCGCTGCATGTTCCTTGAGGCGGCACCGCAATGGCCAGGCATCTTGTCGCGCTTCTTCGATCTGGTGCCGAAAGCGCATCATGCCGCCGCCCGCGATGGCCTACGGGAGCTTGGACTGACCGTTGGTCTGTGACGGCTCAGCCGGTTCTGTCCGGCCCGACATAGTCGATGACCACCACAGAGGCGTCATCGCCCAGAGTGTCGGTGCCCGCGAACCGCGCCAGCCCGTCTTCCAATGCGCCAAGGAAGGCAGGGCCGCGCAGATCGGCGTGCTCCGCCACCAACCGCGCCAAACCGTCTTCATCAAGCGTTTCCCCTTCAGCATTGACGCATTCGGTCAGGCCATCAGAATAGATCAGCATCCGGTCGCCCGACCCCAATCCGACGTCGAAACTGGAATAGACGGCTTCGCGCACCAGACCGATCGGCAGGCCACCCTCCCCCACGGTTTCGACCCGGCCATCGGCGCGCAGGACCAGCGGGTGCGGGTGACCCGCCTGCACCATCCGCATCCGACCGGTGCATAGGTTGAGAAAGCCGAGGCACAAGGTGAAGTACCGGTCGCTGCGGATCTCGCTCAGGATCATCTTGTTGAGCCTTGCGGCGGCCATGTCGGGCGACAGGGGGCGCAGGCTGCCATCCTCCATCCGGGTGAGAGCGATGTTCTGATCGGGCGTCGCGGCGCTCAGGATGCCCGAGACCCGCGCCGCGATCATCGCCGACGCGACGCCATGGCCCGAGACATCAAGGCCGAAGGCACCGATCACTGTGTCGTTGACCGGGAAACAGCCCACCATGTCACCCCCGATGGGTCCCGACGCCTTGAGCCACAGCGACACCTCGACCGGGCCGAAACGGCGGAAGCGGTCCTGCATCTGAGCCTGCTGCAGGCGACGCGCCTCCTCCAGATCCTGGTCAAGCGCCGCGTAGAGTGTCCGGATCTCGCCCAGCGCATCGGTCAGCAGGCGGTTCTTGTCCATCACCTCACGCTGCATGGCCACGATGCGTGCGCCGGCGTTCAAGCGGGCGCGCAACTCGGGCGCGCGCACAGGCTTGGTCAGGAAGTCGTCGGCCCCGGCCTCCAACCCTTCGGTCAGCGCACCCTCTTCGGATTTGGAGGTCAGCAAGATGACATAGGCGTAGCCGTCGCGTCGCATGCCACGCAGGCGGCGGCAGAAATCGGGGCCGGTGAGGCCGGGCATCATCCAGTCGCTGATGATCAGGCCGATCGACGGGTCGCAGGCCACATCCAACGCCGCCAGAGCGCTGTCGCATTCCACCACGTCATGCCCCCAGCGGCGCAAGAGCGCGGCCAACATCATGCGTTGGGCGCGGCTGTCCTCAATCACCAGCACCCTCTCGGGGGGGGCGGGGGGCGCGTCGGCAGGCCAACTGGATCTGTCGGGTCGGTGCAACATGGGGTCATCAGTCCGAAGGATCGCACCGCTATGCGCGTCATGTCTTAACGGGCCGTGAAACGGAAAATCCGATCTATCGCAGGGCCTGCCCGCAAGGTCGCGTTAAGTCTTTGGCGACACTCTGGACGTATCGGGAAGGAGATTGCGACCATGATTGACTGGACCCGCCTGAACGGCCTGCGCGCCGATATCGGGGAAGAGGATTTCGCCGATGTCGCCATGATCTTCGTGGCCGAGATCACAGAACATCTCGACCGTCTCGCCGAATATCCGGCCAATGCCACGGCCGCCGATTTCCACTTTCTGCGCGGCAGTGCGGCCAACATGGGTTTTGTCGCAATGGTCGACGCCTGCCGCCGGGCCGAGGCCGCCTGCGTGGCCGGGGCCCCGCCTGACCTTGCCGCCGTTGCCGACAGCTTTGCCGCCTCGCTCGGCGCCATTGCGGCCGACATTCCCGGCATCGCCGATGCGGCCTGAGGCCTGTCAGATCAGGAAATCGGCCAGCACTTCATCGCCGGTGATGTCGCGGAACCCGAACCCGCGAGAGGTGACACGCGTGATCATCGCGTCGAAATTGGCAGGATCATCGGTTTCAATCCCGATCAGCACAGAGCCGAAATTGCGGCTGTTCTTCTTGAGATATTCGAACCGGGCGATGTTGTCGCCCGGCCCCAACAGGTCGAGGAAATCGCGCAAGGCGCCCGGACGCTGCGGCAGGCGCAAGATGAAGTACTTCTTGAGCCCCTGCCAGTTCTGCGCCCGTTCCTTGACCTCTGGCAAACGCTCGAAATCGAAATTCCCGCCCGAGGTGACGCAGACCACCGTCTGGCCCGCGATCTGGTCACGCATCTGCGCCAGCACGTCGACCGACAGGGCACCGGCGGGTTCCAGAACGATCCCCTCGATGTTGAGCATTTCCTGAATGGTCACACAAATGCGGTTTTCAGGCGCGATCAGCACGTCGCGCGGATCAAGTTTGCGCAGAACCTCAAAGGTCTTGTCGCCGATCCGGGCCACAGCTGCGCCATCGACAAAGGTATCGGTGATGGGGATGGTCTGCGGCGCGCCTGTCCTCAAGGCCGCGGTCAGGCTGGCACCGCCCGCTGGTTCCACCAGCGTCAGATGGGTTTGCGCCCCCACCGCATCGAGGTAGGAGAGCATGCCGGCCGACAGCCCGCCGCCGCCCACCGGCAGGATAAGGCGGTCGGGCGCGCGCCCCATCTCGTCCATCATCTCGACGGCGACAGAAGCCTGCCCCTCGATCACATCCGGGTCGTCGAAGGGCGACAGGAAATGCGCGCCAGAGGCCGCGCAATCCGCCTTGGCTGCGGCCAGCGTCTCGTCGAAAAAATCGCCGGTCAGCACGATCTCGACCGTGCCGGCCCCGAAGGTTCTGGTCTTCAGGATCTTCTGCTCGGGCGTGGTCACGGGCATGTAGATGCGCCCCGTCACCCCGAAATGCGCGCAGACAAAGGCCACGCCCTGCGCATGATTGCCTGCGCTGGCGCACACGAAACGGGTGGCCCCCGGATCGGCAGTTCGGATCTTGCGCATGGCGTTGAAGGCGCCGCGCAGCTTGTAGGAGCGGACGGGCGACAGATCCTCGCGCTTGAGCCAGATATCGGCACCAAACCGTTCGGACAGGTGCAGGTTGCGCTGCAACGGCGTGGGCGGGAACAGGTCCCGCAAGGCGCGGGTCGCGGCCCGGGCGTGATCGGCGAAATCGGTCATGCCGCCCGGCGTGCCCCAAAGCCCCCGCGCTGTCCAGTGTCAGTTGAGCTGCCGCCCTTCGACGAGATTGCCGTAGAGCGTGGTCATCAGGGCAAGGTTGAGCAGAACCTGCACCCAGGACAGGACGCCGTACAGCACTTGACCGGGCAAGGACAGGACCATCTGGTCCTGCATCACGCCAAACATCTCGACCATGACAGTCTGCCCGAAGATCACCATGACAAGTTGCTGGATAACGCCCACGACCAGCGCGACCACGATCAGCGGCAAAAAGATCTGGCTGGCGACAGGGCGCGTGACCGCCCAGCTTTCACCGATCGTCATCCGCTCGCCCAAGGCAGCAGCCGGCAACACGAGGCCAATTCGCGTGGCGACCCACGAGGCGCCGAAGACCAGACCGATGCCAAGCGCGATGGCCACCCCAACCGATTGGGTGATGGCCGCCACTATGCCCACCACGATCCCGCCCCCCAGAACGGCCAGCATCACCACCACACCCACGATGAAAGCGCGCCCGAAATAAGCACCGATCCGGTCACCGCGCCAGACCGGCAGAAAACCGTTGCCGGTTTCCTCGAGCAGGACATAACGGTGCCAGCCGACGGCCGCCCAGCAATAGGCCACCACGGCAAAGATCACGAGGAAAAGGCCGCCAAGGATGACGCCGCCGCCCGGCGCCTCCGACATTTCGGCGGGATTACCGACGCCCAGAAACAAAAACCCTACAAATGGAACCAAAAACAGCGCCAGCGTCAGTTGCGCCGCCTGCCTGAGATTGCCGAAAACCTGCTGCACGACGTGCCGCAACAACTGATACCCGTAATCCATCGCACCCTCCGGTCACCTTGCCCCGAGATTGAAAACCCGGTATCGCCCGCGCGGTCAATCCTGAACGCGATGGAGCCCGCCCGATGTCTGCACCCAAGAAGGTCGTTCTTGCCTATTCCGGCGGTCTCGACACCTCGATCATCCTGAAATGGCTGCAGACGGAATATGGCTGCGAGGTGGTGACCTTCACCGCCGACCTCGGCCAGGGCGAAGAACTGGAACCGGCGCGGGAAAAGGCGCTGATGCTGGGGATCAAGCCCGAGAACATCCACATCCTCGACCTGCGCGAGGAATTCGTGCGCGATTTCGTTTTCCCGATGTTCCGCGCCAATGCGCTTTACGAAGGGATGTATCTGCTGGGCACCTCGATCGCGCGGCCGCTGATCGCCAAGTATCTGGCCGAGATCGCGGCACAAACCGGGGCCGATGCCGTCTCGCACGGGGCGACCGGCAAGGGCAACGATCAGGTGCGGTTCGAACTGGGTGTGGCGGCGCTGGAGCCCAACCTGCGGGTGATCGCGCCTTGGCGGGAATGGGACCTGTCCAGCCGCACCAAGCTGCTGGAATTTGCCGAGCAAAACCAGATCCCCATCGCCAAGAACAAGCGCGGCGAGGCGCCGTTCTCGGTCGATGCGAACCTGCTGCACACCTCATCCGAGGGGCGTGTGCTTGAGGATCCGGGGGTCGAAGCACCGGATTATGTCGCCAGCCGGATCGTGGCGGTCGAGGATGCGCCCGACAAACCCGAATTCATCGAGGTGACGTTCGAGCGCGGCGATGCGGTCGCTATCGACGGCACACCGATGTCGCCCGCCACCATCCTGACCAAGCTGAATGAGCTGGGCGCCAAGCACGGCATCGGGATGCTGGATTTCGTGGAAAACCGCTTTGTCGGGATGAAGTCGCGCGGCGTCTACGAGACCCCCGGTGGCACCATTCTGCTGGAAGCGCATCGCGGCATCGAACAGATCACGCTGGATTCAGGTGCGGGGCATCTGAAGGATTCAATCATGCCGCGCTATGCGGAACTGATCTACAACGGCTTTTGGTTCTCGCCCGAGCGGCTGATGCTTCAAGCCCTGATTGACGCCTCGCAAGAGCATGTCAGCGGCACCGTGCGGCTCAAGCTCTACAAGGGCGTCGCGCGGACCGTCGCGCGCTGGTCCGATCACAGCCTCTATTCCGAGGCGCATGTGACCTTCGAGGAAGACGCCGGCGCCTATGACCAGAAGGATGCGGAGGGCTTTATCCAGCTCAACGCTCTGCGTCTGCGGCTGATCGCGGCGCGCAACCGGCGGCTCAAGGGGTAAGGGCTGGTCGCTCAGGCGACCAGCTGCTCGGCCTTTTTCAAATCGACCGACACCAGTTGCGACACGCCCTGTTCGCCCATGGTGACGCCGAACAGGCGGTCCATCCGGGCCATCGTCACGGCATGGTGGGTGATGACCAGAAACCGCGTCGCGGTCTGGCGCGTCATCTCATCCAGCAGGTCGCAAAACCGCGTGACGTTGGCATCATCCAGCGGCGCGTCGACCTCATCGAGCACGCAGATCGGCGCGGGATTGGCCAGAAACACTGCAAAGATCAGCGCCAGCGCGGTCAGGGTCTGTTCGCCCCCTGACAAGAGCGACAGCGTCGACAGCTTCTTGCCCGGCGGCTGGCACAGGATTTCCAGCCCCGCCTCCAGAGGATCGTCGGATTCCACCAGCACCAGCCGCGCCTCGCCACCGCCGAACAGATGGGTGAAGAGCCGGGCGAAGCTGATATTGACCGCGTCGAAGGCTTTCAGCAGCCGCTCGCGCCCCTCACGGTTCAGGCTTGAGATACCGGTGCGCAGCTTGGCGATGGCCTGTTCCAGATCGCTCTTTTCCGCGGCCAGCGTGTCATGTTCCGTCTGCACTTCGGCCGCGTCTTCCTCGGCGCGCAGGTTCACCGCGCCCAGCGCGTCGCGCTGACGGCGCAGACGGTGTACATCGGCTTCTATCGCGTCCGACGGCCGGACAGGGTCGGGCAGGTCGCCAAGACTGTCGCGCAGACCCTCCGGCGTCGTCTCAAGCTCTTCGCCGATCCGCTGGGCGGCTGCCTCGACCGTTTCGCGCGCGGCGTCGCGGCGCGCCTCGGCCCCTGCGCGGGCTTCGCGCGCCTCGGAGGCGGTGCGCTCTGCATCGCGTTCCATGACCACGGCAGCGCGGAGCGCGCCTTCAGCGGCAGACAGCGCATCGGCGGCAGTGGCCTTGCGCAGCTCGGCGGTGGTGATCTTTTCGGCCAGACCCAACCGGCGCGCAGCCAGATCGCCGGGTTTGCTCCGCGCCTCGAGCAGTTGCGCCTCGGTCTCCGCCTTGCGGCTCTGCAATTCGGCCAGACGGGTGGCGGCACTGTCGAGCCGCTTTTGCCAGCTTGCGCTGTCATCGACGATCTTGGCCACACGGGCCACGCGCCGTTCGCCCTCGCGCTTGAGCTCGTCATGGGCGGTGCGCCGCGCCATCATCGTCATCCGCGACGCCTCGACCGTCGTCCGGATATCGTCGAGCCGGGCGCGGGCGGTGCCCAGATCCTCCAACTCGGCCATCGCGCCTTCGGCGCGGGCCAGTTCGGTCTCGGCGGCCTTGGCCTCGTCGCCATGGCGGGCGGCGGCGGCCTGCAGCGTTTCAAGCTTGCCCTGCACCACGCTGCGGTCTGCCTCGACCCGGCTGAGCGTGCGGGACGCATCGGCCAGCCGCGTGTCGGCATCGCGCCGCGCGGCACGGGCGGCGCGGTCGGCTTCGGTCAGATCGGACAGACGGCGGGCCAGCGTCTCATGCGCGGCGCGGGTGCCTGCGGCGATATTGGCGGCATCCAGCGCCTCGGCCCGCAATTCGGACAGGCGGTTGACCTGTTCCAGCCTGCGCGCGGCGGTCGATACGGCATCGGCGGCGGCGACGGCATAGCCATCCCAACGCCACAGATCGCCCTGAGCGCTGACAAGGCGCTGACCGGGGCGCAGCAGCGCTTGCAGACGGGCACCGTCGGCACGGTCGACAAGACCGATTTGCGACAGGCGGCGGGCCAGCACATCGGGGCCGCTGGCGACCTCGGTGATCGGGCGCGCGCCGGCGGGCAAGGCCGCTACCGAGTCATAAGAGTCCAGCTTGGTCCAGCCGGTACCGCCGGCGGCCGTAGACACGCCCGCCTTTAGATCATCGGACAGCGCGGCACCCAGCGCGGCCTCGAACCCCTTGGCCACCGTGATCTGGTCGAGGATCTGGTCGCCCTGCCCGCGTTCGCGGTCGAGCAGTCGGTTCAGCGCCGTCACCTCGGCCTCGAGCGTGCCGGCGCGCCCTTCGGCATCGGCGCGGGCGGCGCGCGCCTCGGCCTCGGCACTCTGGGCGGTGGCACGCGCAGTCTCGGTCTCGGTCAGGGTCTCTTCGGCGCGCGTGGCCAGATCGCGGGCGGCGGTCAGCGCCTCATCGGCTGTGGTGACGTCGCGGGTCAGGGCCGACAGGCGCAACGCGGCCTCCTCCGCGTTGCGCGACGCGGTTTCGGCCTCGGTCGCATGGCGGGCGCGGGCCTTTTGCGCCTCGGTCACGCGACGCTCGGCCGATTGGTGGCGGGCTGACAGGCGGGCGGCTTCTTCGGTGGCGTCGGCCAGATCCTGTTCGCGGGCGCGCAGAACGGTCGCGGCCTCCTCGGCGGCGGCAAGAGCGGCAGCAAGCCGATCCTCGTGGCCTTGCCCCTCGGCACTCAGGCTGGCGCGTTCCTCCTCCAGCCGGGCGATGGTCTCGCCCGCGTCGGCGTTCAACGCGCCCTCTCGGTCGATGTCGCGGGTCAATTGGTCAAGCCGCGCCTCCAGCGTCGTCACCGCAGCCTCGGCCCGGGCGATGTCGCTGTCGAGATTGTCACGCTCCAGCGTCAGGCGCTGCAGGATCGCTCCGGCAATGGCCTCTTCCTCGCGGAGCGGCGGCAAACGCGCCTCGGCGGTCTCGCGCGCGGTGGCAGCGGCGCGGGCGGCGGTCTCGGCCCGTGCGGCGCCTCCCAGCGCCTCGCGCAGCACGGCCTCGGCGCGTTCGACCCCGTCTTGCGCGTCACGCCAGCGCAGCCACAACAGCAGCCCCTCGGCCTGCCGCAGCTCGGCCCCGATCTCGCGGTAGCGCTGCGCCTGCTTGGCCTGCCGCGCCAGAGTGCTGAGTTGGCTGGCCAGTTGCTCCAACACGTCATCGACGCGGGCAAGGTTGGTTTCCGCCCCCTTGAGCTTCAATTCGGCCTCATGCCGACGCTGATACAGACCCGAGATCCCCGCCGCTTCCTCAAGGATGCGCCGCCGCGCCTTGGGCCGCGCGTTGATCAACTCGGAAATCTGTCCCTGCCGCACCAACGCGGGCGAATGCGCGCCGGTCGAGGCATCGGCGAACAGCATCTGCACGTCACGCGCGCGCACATCCTTGCCGTTGAGCTTGTAGGCCGATCCGGCGTCGCGCGTGATGCGGCGCGTGATGTCGAGCGTGTCGGCATCGTTGAACCCGGCGGGCGCCAGCCGTTCGGAATTGTCCAGTTGCAGAACGACCTCGGCGAAATTGCGCGCGCCGCGCTTGCCGGAACCGTTGAAGATCACGTCCTCCATCCCGTCGCCGCGCATCGCCGAGGCGCGGTTTTCGCCCATTACCCAGCGCAAGGCTTCCAGCAGGTTGGACTTGCCGCAGCCATTGGGGCCGACGACGCCCGTCAGACCGTCCCGGATCACCAGATCGGTCGGGTCCACGAAGCTCTTGAAGCCGTTCAGCCGCAGCCGGGTGAATCGCATGCGCAGGGTCCTTGTGTTGATCCGTCGCCTTGGACCGGCATCCTACCCCTACCCCTGCGGCGCGAGTCAACTACACGCCACCGGATATCGGTATGTTCTCGGCCTTATCCCCAAGATATATGCAATATTCCCAGCCATGGATGAGATTGGCGTCACAAATCACAGATTTCGCGGCTGGACGGCACCTGTGACACAGGGCAGGTGGCAGGCTTGGCGGCTTGTGCCGAAACAGAGCGCACCGACATTGAGATTTTGACTGCGGGATGCTATTTTGGAAGCATTCCGGCGCCGGGATCGCACAGGCGCATGTACCAGGAGGATACCGTCCTGACCGGACAAACCCATGCGATGGCTCAGACCATTGCCCCCCGCGCCGCCCTTGCGGCCGACGACGATGCGCCGACCAGCGAAGCGCTGCTTGAGCGGATCATGAACTCACTCGATGACGACAAGGCCGAAGAGGTCGTGCAGATCAGCCTGCACGGCAAATCCTCGATCGCCGATTACATGGTGGTGGCTTCGGGCCGATCCTCGCGTCAGGTGGCGGCGATTTCCGAAAACCTTGCAGACCGGCTGAAGCAGGAATTCGGCCTGCCCTGCAAGATGGAAGGAAAGGACACCGGCGACTGGGTGCTGATCGACGCGGGCGACGTGATCGTCCATGTCTTCCGCCCCGAAGTGCGAGAGTTCTACCAGCTCGAAAAGATGTGGATGCCGACGGGCAGCACTGCACAATAGCGGCAACGCTGCATGCGGGTCCATATTTGCGCCGTCGGGCGCCTTCGCGGCGGGCCCGAGCGTGCGCTTGCCGATGATTACCTGACACGCTTCGACCGGACAGGCCGCGCGATGGGACTGACCTCGGGTGGCGTCATTGAGGTGGAGGACCGCAAGGGCGGCGGCATGGCGGCCGAAGCCGATCTTCTGCGCCGCGCGATTCCCCGGGGCGCTGCTATTTGGGTACTGGACGAGCGCGGTCAAATGCTGACCTCCCCCGACTTCGCCGACCGGTTGGCGGGCTTGCGCGATGCGGGGCAACCCGATCTTGCGATCTGCATCGGCGGCGCGGACGGTCTTGCCCGCGAACTGGTCGCGGAGGCGGGCTTGGCGATCTCGCTGGGACGCATGGTCTGGCCGCACATGCTGGTGCGCGCGATGCTGTCGGAACAATTGTACCGTGCAGCCTCGATCCTTGCGGGCGGGCCTTATCATCGCGCCTAGCGGTTGAGGATGTCCTGATAGTGCCGGCGCAACAAGACTAGCCCCAGAGCCAGCGGGATCAGGATCCACGCCACGACGAGCGGGATCGAGATGTAATCGGGCGCGTAGGTCGGATAGACGCCGGTGCGGAACAGGCCGGTCAGATGGATCCACGGGGTATACCACAAGATATCCTGAACGGCCGACGGCATGTTCTCGTAGATGAAGATCACGCCGGCCGCGAGGAACAGGGGCCGTGTCGCAATCCCCCAGAGCTGCCCCCAGACAGGGAAGAGCCCCGTGAGAAGGCAGTTCAGCGTCCCCAAGCTCAGACCCACAGCCGCCGACAGCAAGGTCGCAAGAACCATGGGCCACATTGTCAAGGTGGCCGAGGCAGGTGTGAACTGCAGCACACCGAAGAAGACGAGAATGATCACCATGAAATTGGTGAGAAAATTCAGGATGAAGCGCGCAAGAATGGCGTCGACCCAAGACACCGCGGGATACATCAAGAGCGGCTTGGAGAAGTTGATCGCACCCTGAACTTGCCCGGCGATGTTGTTGAACAGCGAAAAGACGAGATAGCCGGACGCGTAGAAAAGAATAAAGGAATTGCCCAGCGGTGGAGAGCGCAGAAGGATGGCAAAAACAACCGACATCACGATCAACGCTCCCAAGGGCTCGAGGATCGCCCAGACATAGCCACCCGGCGTGCGGCCATACCGCGTCGACATCTCGCGCAGCATCAGAGCCAGAACGGCGCGCGAGCTTGCGAAGGACCGTGTCACCGCTGGGGCGGCACCGACCGGCGCGCGCGTGAAAGGTGTGTCGGAGGGTGTCAGCGTCGGCTCCAATCTGCTGGCCTTGACCAGACCGATTATGTATGACGAGGCGAGCAAGTTCAAACGACAAGAGCAGGGCCGCGCCCTTGGCCGACGCAGCAGGACCCCAGAAAGCGACACCCGGTCAGGGTCAGCCGGCGCCTTCGGTGCCTTCGGCTGTTTCCATTGCCGCATCTGCAGCACCTGCACTTGCGTCGGCGGCCAAACCTGCTGTTGGCCCGGCTGCCGTGACCGCCGCGAAGCCCGTGGTGACCGACACGGCCAAGCCCCAAAAGCCGGTGTTCAAACCCGTGGCGCGCCCGGCGCGCTTGCGGCGGCGTCACTATGGGTTGGTGCTGTCCTTTTTGCTGCTCGTCGTGGTTCCGGTCTTCTGCATCGCGGCCTACCTCTACAGCTTCGCGCAGGATCAGTACGCCTCGAACGCAGGCTTCACAGTGCGGGCCGACGAGGCGGGTTCCGCGACCGATCTTCTGGGAGGATTGGCCAGTTTCGCCGGTGCCAATGCGACATCGGACGGCGACATCCTGTTCGAGTTCATCACCAGCCGCGAGATGGTGCAGCGCCTGAGAGCGCGCCTGGATCTGGTCGCGCATTACGCAGCGCCCCATGATGTGGACCCTGTGTTTTCCTTGACGCCCGACGCCTCGATGGAAGATCTGGTGGACCATTGGCAACGGGTCGTTCGCGTGTCCTACACCCAGAGCAGCGGGTTGATCGATCTGGAGGTTCTGGCCTTCGACCCGGTGACGGCGCAGACCATCGCTTTGGCCATTGTGGAGGAGAGCCAGAGCCTCATCAACGAGTTGAACGAACAGGCGCGCGCCGATGCGATGCGCTTTGCCGAATCCGACCTCGAGGCGGCCATCGTCCGCCTGCGCACCGCCCGCGAGGCGTTGACCGCGTTCCGCACCCGCACCCAGATCGTCGACCCGGAAAGCGACCTTCAGGGACGGACAGGAGTGCTGAACAATCTGCAACAGCAGCTTGCCGAGGCGTTGATCGACTTCGACCTGCTGTCGGAGAACACCACCAATCCAAACGACCCGCGTCTGGTGCAGGCCGCACGCCGGATCGAGGTGATCCGCGAACGTATCCGGCAGGAACGCGAGAATTTCGTCACGGACGATGTCGGGATCGGCGGCGAGGATTACCCGACCCTGATGGCGCAGTTCGAGGGGTTGACCGTCGACCGCGAATTCGCCGAGCAGAGCTACCGCGCCGCCCTGACCGCCGTCGACGTCGCACGCACCAATTCCGCACGGCAAAGCCGCTATCTCGCGGTCTACATCCGCCCCAGCCTGCCCGAAAGCGCAGGCTTCCCCAAGCGGGAATCGATCATCGCGCTGGCCTTGCTGTTCCTGACGCTTGGCTGGGCCATCATGGCGTTGGTCTACTACAGCATCCGCGACCGGCAGTAAGAGGTCGGGGCGATGATCCGCTTCGAAAATCTGACCAAGGGTTTCGACGTCAACGGTCAGCGAAAGCTGGTGATCGACAACCTGAACCTGACGCTGGCGACGGGCCAATCCCTTGCCCTTCTTGGGCGCAACGGCGCCGGAAAATCGACCCTGATGCAGATCATCGCGGGAAACATGCGGCCCGATGCCGGGCGCATCGTGACAGATGGCACCATCTCATGGCCGGTCGGTCTCGCGGGTGCTGTCCACCCGAACCTGAGCGGAGCCCAGAACACCCGCTTCATCGCCCGTGTCTATGGTGTGGATACCGAGGAGCTTGTCGATTTCGTTCAGGATTTCGCAGAGCTCGGACCACATTTCTTCATGGAGGTCAGAACCTATTCGGCCGGCATGCGGTCGCGGCTGAATTTCGGCCTGTCGATGGGAATCAAGTTCGATACCTACCTGATCGACGAGGTGACCGGCGCGGGCGATGCCTCGTTCAGAGCGCGCAGCGTAGCCTTGTTTCACGAGCGCATGTCGACATCGGACGCGATCATGGTGAACCACAACCTTAGCGAGCTCAAGGAATTCTGTGACGCGGCGCTGGTGCTGGAACACGGCAAACTGACTTATTTCGAGGATCTTGACGCCGCGATCGAGGTGCACAAGCAGAACATGACCTGACAGGCCACAACCCAAGGCTGCAAGTCAGGGTAAACGAGACGAGGCAAATCCCCCGGAATTTCCCCGTCCTGACCACAATTCCACCCCGTCCAGACCGGACCCGCCGACCAGTTTCCTCCGCGAGGAATGGTGGCGGGGGTCAACATGCATCAACTGGTGATCGAAAACACGACGTCGACTGGCCAGTCGGCGCTGGACCACGGCATCACGGATCTGGTCGTCCATCAGACGCCGAACGGGGCGGTTCTCTATTCGAGCTCAGGACCCAATGGAGGGCTGACCGCCCACGCGATCGGCACGGACGGAAGCCTGACACTGCTCGACTTCGCCCTTTACCATGGCAGTTTCGCGTCCGGAGTGCTCGACAGGCTGTCGATCATCAGCACCACCGACGGCGTGCGGATGGTCGTGGCCAGTAACGGCGATGGACGATTGACCGCCTATCAGCTGGGCGCCGATGGCAGCATCAACGGCTTTGGTGCGATCAACGGCCTTGCCAGCACGGATTCCGCCCTTCTGACGCTGGGCCAATGGGGCAGCGACATGCTGTTTCTGGCCAATGAGGGACAGGCTTCGATCGAGGGCTACGCCATCACGGGCTCGAACCAGCTGAGCCAACAGTTCGCATTCAGCAATACGCAGGCGAGCTATACCCAATCGGTCTTCGCGCTGGAAACCGTGACGCTGGGCGGCGTTGATTTCCTGTTGGGCGCCAGCGAGACCGAAAGGGGCGTCTCGGCCTACCGGATCGGGGCACAGGGCCTTGTCGCGACCGGAAACCTGGGCGTCGACGAAGGTATCGGGATCATGGTGCCGACAGCCCTTGCCACAGCCGAGATCGGGGGGCGGGCCTTCGTCCTGCTCGGGTCGGCCCCTGGTGATGGGCTGGGCCAATCAGCGGCGATCACCGTGATGGAACTGCGGGCCGACGGCAGCCTTTGGCCTTCCGATCATGTCGTCGATACCCTGCACACCCGCTTCGGCCTGATCCAGAGCCTCGAGGTCATCACCGCGAACGGCTTTACCTATGTCTTCGCGGCGGGCGGCGATGACGGGCTGACCCTGTTCATCCTGCTGCCCAACGGGCGGCTCCAACTTGTCGACGTGATGACCGACACCTTCGGCATCGGGCTGGAGAATGTCACCTCCATCGCCAGCGCACAGACCGCCAATCGACTGCATCTCTTCGTGTCTTCGGAAATCAGCGCGGGGATCACGGAACTGTCGATCGACACGTCGCGCAACGGGATGATCGTGATTGCAGGCGACGGCGGCGAGACGCTGGCGGGTAGCGCACGCAACGACATCCTCATCGGCGGGGCGGGCAACGATCTGCTGATCGGGTCCTTCGGCGATGACATCATCGAAGACGGGGCGGGCAGCGACACGCTGACGGGCGGCGGCGGGCGCGACATCTTCGTGTTGCGCGCCGATGGCGAGATGGACGTGATCACCGATTTCGAACCGGGGCGCGACCGGCTTGACCTGTCGGACTGGCCCTTTCTCTACGACCCCACGCTGCTGACAATCACATCCACGGCCAGCGGGGCCATCGTAACCTGGCGCAACGAGACACTGGTGATCCACACGCTAAACGGGACCAGCCTGTCGGCAGCCGAGATTCACCGGGCCGTCATCGCATCCCCGACGCGAACGCCAACCTTTATCGAGGAGCCTGAGCCGCCGCCTCAACCGCCGCCACCACAGCCGCCCGCACCACAGCCGCCCGCACCCCAACCGCCTGCGCCGCAACCGCCGCCATCCGCGCCCTTGTACGGCACACCAAACGCCGACTTGCTTCAGGGCGGGAGCGCGAATGACACGATCTTCGGCCAAGCGGGCAATGACACCATCTTCGGCGGGCTCGGAAATGACAGCGTCCTCGGCGGATTGGGCAATGACCTGCTCCATGGCGACGCCGGAAACGACA
>NZ_QGGW01000002.1:0-397809 GCF_003148775.1 Roseicyclus mahoneyensis | reverse complement strand
CGAAGCGGGCAATGACACCATCTTCGGCGGGCTCGGAAATGACAGCGTCCTCGGCGGATTGGGCAATGACCTGCTCCATGGCGACGCCGGAAACGACACCCTCATCGGTGGCTTGGGCGACGACACCCTCCATGGCGGTGCGGGAAACGACCTGCTGCTGGGCTTCGATGGTAGGGACGTGATCCACGGCGGCGAGGGCAATGACCGGATCGACGGCGGGCAGGGCGCTGACCGCCTCTTCGGGGAAGCGGGCAATGACACCATCTTCGGCGGGCTCGGAAATGACAGCGTCCTCGGCGGATTGGGCAATGACCTGCTCCATGGCGACGCCGGAAACGACACCCTCATCGGTGGCTTGGGCGACGACACCCTCCATGGCGGTGCGGGAAACGACCTGCTGCTGGGCTTCGATGGAAGGGACGTGATCCACGGCGGCGAGGGCAATGACCGGATCGACGGCGGGCAGGGCGATGACCGCCTCTTCGGGGAAGCGGGCAATGACACCATCTTCGGCGGGCTCGGAAATGACAGCGTCCTAGGTGGCTTGGGCAATGACCTGCTCCATGGCGACGCCGGAAACGACACCCTTATCGGTGGCATGGGCGACGATACCCTCCATGGCGGTGCGGGAAACGATGCCTTGTGGGGCAGCTTTGGCGCCGATACTTTTGTCTTCGGCAACGGGCATGGCAATGACACGATCTGGGATTTCGATGCCCTCAACCCCTTGGAAAAGATCGATCTGTCCCGGCTGTCGACGCTGAACGCCATCTCGGACATCCTTGGCCCGAACGGAGCCGCGACTCAGGTCGGTTCCCATGTCAGGATCGACACCGGTGGCGGTAACATGATCTGGCTGATCAATGTCTCGCTGGTCAATCTGGATGCGTCAGATTTCCTGTTCTGACACTCCCCCGAGAACCCGCTGGTAGACATCTTGCAAGGCGCGCGCCTGCGCCTCGGATCCCCGAAGCGCGGGGCGGTGCGCGGGCGGGGTGCGGAACCTCTCCGGTTCGGCATCGAGGATCGCCAGACAATCGGCAATCCCGTGATGATCGCTCACATCGACGACAAAACCGTTTTCGCCATGTGTCACATCCTGCCCGATCGCGCCCCGGTCCGAGGCGATGACCCAAAGGCCCAGCGCCAGCGCCTCGCGCGTGACCAGACCATAGCTTTCAGGCCAGACGGACGGCGCCAACAACACGTCGATTCTACCATAGACCTCGCCCACGGCATGGAGCGGCACACGCGGCAACAGGTTGACCGGCGTCCCGTTCCAGACCTCTTGACGGGTCTGGCCCCGCGGCAGGGCGTGATCGACAAGGAGAAGGTCCAGATTCCGGAACCGTCGCGCCTCAATCGCGGCCCGCAGGACGGAATAGCCCTTGTGCCGGGACGCACCGCCGATGAGGCCGATCCGCACACGCCCCGGCGGGCCGGGCACACGGTGCAACTCCGGCAGGGCCGAAACCCCGTTTTCCACCGTGTCGACCCGCTCGATCCCTGCCGCGCGATGAAGTTCGGCAAAGCTCTCTGACACGGCGAGGATCGCTGCCGCCCCCTTGAGGCTGCGCTGCGTGATCTTGGCGCGGTCGGGCAAGGATCCGCGCGCGCCCGACCGGAAATCATAGGTTTCCGGCGCACCATCCGAGGCGACGACAAACTGGTTGGGCGACACCCACCACCCGTCATGCAGCGTCACGACATAGGGCAGAGACCGCCGCCGAAGCCGGTCGACGATGGACCCGGTCAGCCGCTGGATGCAGTGCAGATGCACCAGATCGGGCCGGACACGGTCAAGCAAACGATCAAAGACATCGCCCATCTTGTGATCGCTGATGTCCATGTTGCTGATGGCCGTGCGCGCCGTGACGGTCCAGACCCGGACACCGTCGCGTGCCGCACAAGCTACCTCGTAGGGCGTCGTCCCGCCGTCCAAGGTGGCGATCACGTCGATCTCGTAGCTCTCTCCGTAAAGCCGCATCAGGTCGGTGATGTTGTCTTGCACCACACGCGTCGCACCGCCGATATCTTGCGGCGGGTAGAAGACATTGACGATCAGGAGCCGCGCCTTGGGCGCAGGCAGGGGCGGGCGCACCGCATCGAACATGCCGGACAGGCGCGTGCCCATCGCAGCGATGGAATAGTCGCGCATCACGACGTCTCGGGCGGCGGTCCCGATCCGGGCGCGCAGACCGGCATCATCCACCAGCCGCAGGATTGCAGCAGAGAACCCGTCCTTCCCCTCGGCCAGAAGGCCGGTCACGCCATCCTCGATCACCGCGCGATGGGTGGCGGTGGGGCTGATCACCGAAGGCACGCCAAACATCGCGGCCTCCATCCACTTGATCTCGCTTTTCGCGTCGGTGATGGGCGAGGGGAAGAGGATCGACAGATTGATGTCGGCCTCGGCCACCTCGGCGCAGAACGCCTCGAAATCCCAGATCGGCGGCACGAGATGCACATCCGGGTGGGCGGGGTCGAGATGCCGGAACTCCGGGAAATCGCCGATGATGCGGATCTCGACCTTGCCGGGACGCTTGGCCAGAACCTCGGCCAGCGCGGGTTCCAGCACCTCTGCGAATTCGGCCTTGTGGGCCTTGGTTCCCGACCCGTAGTAGATCACCAGCTTCTCGCGGTCCTTCCGCGTCGGGGCGTTTTCCAGCGCGCGCAGATGCGGCAGGCCCAGCGCATTGGGGTGCAAGAAGACTTTGCCGCTGCGCACCACACCCGCCATCGCGTCCTGCATCGTCGGGGTCGAGGCGATGCCATGCGCGCACAGCGCCATCGCATGCCGGAACAGCGGAACACCGCAAGCGATGGCGGCATGGTCCTTGGCGGTGATCTGGCCTGCATAGGTCGACAATGGCGGCGGGAAAAGCGCGGGGTCAAAGATCAGGTCGTCGCAGTCGTAAAAGGTTTCCAGCCCTTGCTGGGCGGCATCCGTGATCAGGTCGATAATCGGCAGAAAGGCCGGGACCCGCATGAAGATCACGGCATCATAGACATCCAGACGCTGACGCAAACGGTCCAGATCGAGACTGTGGAGGAACAGGTCGGCCTCAAAGCCCGCGGCGCGCAACTGGTCGATCTTCTGGTCGGCGCGGTAAAGCTTGCATTGGTAGAGATCGTCGTTGGCCAGCACGGCGACCCGCCGGATCGGGGCGCTGCGCCGGGGCGCCTCGAAGGGCGGGGTGTAGAGCGCCAGCGCACGCGCCAGCAGGGATTGCACGTCGCAGACCAGCCTCGTTTCGATATGATCGCCGAGTTTGCCCCAAAGCGCGCCAAAGACGGCGGCCCCAAGGTTGCGTCGCCGCTGCCGCAGCGCGACATCGCCGAAGATCTCGGCGGGCAGGTTGTCGCAGACATCCATCGCCTCTTGTAGCCGGTCCTGGGCCACCAGCCGTTCTGCCAGCGTGATGGCATTGGCTCCGATGTCGAAATCGGCAGGCACTGCGCGACGCAACTGGATCTCGGTCCCGATCCGGTTCTGGCGATAGGCAATATCGGCCAGATCGAGGCTGGCGCGCGGATTGTCGGGCGCACGGTCGAGAACGCGCATCAGCAACCACTCGGCCGCGCCGGGGTCGCCGCCATTGCGTTTGCGCCGCGCCAGATCAAGCAAGAAGGCCTGAACCCCCGGTTCGCCAGCATCGAACACCGACGTCCCGGGCAACGGCACCGCGTCCAGATGGGCCAGCGTCGCGGGAAGGTTCGCGTCGGCGCTCAAATCGGCCGAGGCGTCGCGGAAGGCCCCAAGCCGGTCCAGAACCGCCGGCGGCAAGGTGACATCGGTGCGCATCTTGAACCATGTCTGCGGATTGGCATGCGCGCCCGCCCGCAACCCGATCCGCGCCCAGTGGCGCAAAAGCGTCCGCAGGTCGGCGCCTTCGGGGGCGGCGATCCCGGCAAAGGCGCAGGCGGCGCGGTAGAAGTCGGGCTCCAACCGATGATCGGGATGCGGCGGGATGCCAGCGGCAAGCCCGATGTCGCAAAAATGCGCGATGGCGCTGAACCGATCCTGCGCGGGCAGGGCATGGCCCGCAGCCTCGGCCAGCGCGGCATAGATCTCATGCTCGAAGATCTTGGCCAGAACCGGCCCATGCAGCCCGCGCGCCAGCCAAAGATGTGCCTCGCTCAGGACGGCCGCATCAATGGTAACACCGGCCATCGCAAGACGGGAGGCGGCGGTCTTGGCGGTCAGATCGGGCGGGAGGTCCAGACCATGCCAGCGCCGTACGAAGCCTGCGTCCCAGTCTTCGGGCGCGCCGTCGCGGTCTTCTGCAAGGCCGAATTCGAGATAGTGGAACACGGCCTCGCCCGGTGAGGCGACGACATCGGCGACATCGGGATTTTTCTCGAGATAGGCGCCAACGCTGAACCCCTCGGCCAGTATCCCCGCCTTCTCATGCCGTCCCAGAACCTCGGCCGGGGGCCACTTGCGCGTGGCCTGCCGATACCACGCCTGCCAGTCGAACGGGCTGTCTTGACCCATCAGGCGCGCCATTCGGCCGCCCAACCGTCTCAAGGTGCGCGATGCGTCCTGCCCGATCATGTTCTGCCATCCTGTGCCCGATTGCCCTTGGGCTTTGCTTACCCGCCGCAACGGCCTCTGTCATCCGCCGCGCGGCAGCCTTGCCGCCTTGCATGACGCCATGCCGCTGCCTACAACCCGCAGCCAAGGAGGTCGCCATGCCCAAGGATCAAGTGCCCAAGCCCGTCGTGCTTTGTATCCTTGACGGATGGGGCATCGGCCCGACGCTGGACGACAATGCCCCGCATCTGGCGCAGACGCCGAATTTCGACAGGTTGATGGCGACCTGCCCGCATGCGACGCTGATCACGCATGGGCGCGACGTGGGTCTGCCGCAGGGTCAGATGGGCAATTCCGAGGTGGGCCATACCAATATCGGCGCGGGGCGTATCGTGGCGATGGACCTTGGAATGATCGACCTGTCGATCGAGGACGGATCGTTCTTCCGGGCCCCTGCACTGGTCGATTTCATCGCCACGCTGAAGGCCTCGGGCGGGCGGGCGCATGTCGCGGGGCTGGCTTCGCCGGGCGGGGTGCACTCCCACCAGAGCCATATCGCGGCTGCGGCAAGGGCGCTGACGGACGCCGGTCTTGAGGTGCTGATCCACGCCATCACCGACGGGCGCGACGTGGCGCCCGTGTCGGCGGCCGACCAGATCGCCGCACTGCACGCCGGCCTGCCCGCTGGAGCGCGCATCGTCACCATCTGTGGGCGCTATTTCGCCATGGACCGCGACAATCGCTGGGACAGGGTGGAAAAGGCCTATCGCGTCATGGTGGCGGGCGTTGGCCATGCCCAACCGGATGCGCAGACCGCCATCCGCGGCGCTCATGCCCATGGCACCACGGATGAATTCATCGAACCCGCCACGATTGGCGGCTATGACGGGATGCGTGACGGCGACGGTCTGTTCTTCGTCAACTTCCGCGCCGATCGCGCGCGCGAGATCCTTGCCGCCATCGGCGATCCGGATTTCACCGGCTTCGACCGCGGCCATGGTCCCTCGCTGGCCGGGATGTTGGGCATGGTGGATTATTCCAAGTCACATGACCGCTACATGACCACGATGTTTCCCAAGCAAGAGATCGTGAATACGCTGGCCGAATGGGTGGGCAAGCAGGGCCTCAGGCAATTCCACATCGCCGAGACCGAGAAATACCCCCATGTCACCTTCTTCCTGAACGGCGGCAAGGAACCCCCGGTGCCGGGCGAAGATCGCTACATGGCGCAATCGCCCAAGGTGGCGACTTATGACTTGCAGCCCGAGATGTCGGCCAGCGAGGTGACCGATCATCTGGTCGCGGCCATCGGCGCAGGCTATGACCTGATCGTGGCGAATTACGCGAACCCGGACATGGTCGGCCATACTGGTGACCTCAAGGCGGCCATCCGCGCCTGCGAGGCGGTGGATGCGGAGCTGGGCCGGGTGTTGGTGGCGCTGGACCACGCAGGCGGCGCGATGATCGTCACCGCCGACCACGGCAATTGCGAAACCATGCGCGACCCTGCGACGGGCGGGCCGCATACGGCACATACCACAAACCCGGTTCCCGTGATCCTTGCGGGCGGGCCTGAGGGCGCGCGCCTGCGCGACGGCATACTTGCCGATCTTGCGCCCACGCTGCTGCGTCTGATGGGCCTGCCGCAACCGCCCGAGATGACCGGAAAGTCGCTGATCGCATGATGCTGCGCGCCGCCTGTGTTGCCGTCCTGCTGCTGGCCACACCGGCGCGCGCCGAGCTTGATGCCGTGGCGACCACGGAACAGGCCGCCGAGATGCTGGAACAGGCCGCCTTTGCCCTGCTGGAGGCTGAAGGCGCGCGTGACCGTGTCGAGGCGCTGACCCAGACCGTCCGTGCCTACGAGGAGGGGCTTTTGGCGCTGCGCGAAGGCATGCGGCAAGCAGCCCTGCGCGAACAGACCATCCTTGCCGTCTTCGAGGCCGAACGTGACCGGCTTGCCCGGCTTCTCGGCGTCTTGCAAAGCATCGAGGGCGCGCCTGCGCCCTTGTTGCTGCTGCACCCCGAGGGGCCTTTGGGCACCGCACGCTCAGGCATGATCTTGTCCGATGTCACACCCGCCGTAGCCGCAGAGGCGCGCGCGCTCAGGGGACAGTTGCAGGAACTGGCCGACATCCGCGCCCTGCAGACCGATGCGCTGGACCGTCTTTCGCTGGCGCTCGACCGGGTGCAGGCCGCGCGGACGCAGTTGAGCCAGGCCATCGCCGACCGCAGGATGCTGCCCGAGAACTTTGTCCGCGACGAGACGGCGATGCTGGAACTGCTGGAAAGCGTCGACTCGCTGGATGGACTGGCCGCCGTCCTGTCGCAAGACACACCCGCCACCTCGTTCGACCTGCCCGATTTCGCCGCCGCGCGCGGCAGCTTGTCCATGCCGGTGTTGGGCACGGCGCTGCGCCGCTTTGGCGAGGCCGATGCCGCGGGCGTCACACGACCCGGGCTGGTGCACGCGACCCGGCCCCGCGCGCTGGTCACCGCACCCTGGGCCGCATCCGTGCGCTATGCCGGTCCGCTGCTTGATTACGGAAATGTCATTATCCTTGAGCCCGAGGCCGACTATCTGCTGGTGCTGGCAGGGTTGGGCTCCCTTTACGTCACCCCCGGTACAATCGTAGCCTCGGGCGAGGCGCTGGGGCTTATGCCGGGCGATCTTGAAACGGACAGCGAAGAATTGATCGTCGCAACGACGCAAGGTGGTGGCGCTGGACTTACGGAAACGCTTTATATCGAGATGCGGGAGGGGGGCGTGCCGGTCGACCCCGCCGCATGGTTCACCGCGCCCGGGCGCGACTGAGACGAAGGATGGAACACCATGAACAAGCTGATCATCGCCGCCATCGGTGGCATCGCGGGTGGGGTTCTGCTCAGCACGCAGGTGGCCGGACCGCTGATCGCGCAAGAAAGCCGCGCGAACGCGTCGGTTTACGAACAGCTTGACCTGTTCGGGGACATCTTCGAACGCATCCGCGCCAATTACGTCGAAGAGGTTGACGAGGCCGCTCTGATCGAGGCGGCGATCAACGGCATGCTGACCTCGCTCGACCCGCATTCCAGCTACCTGCCGCCCAATGATTTCGACGACATGCAGGTTCAGACCCGCGGCGAGTTCGGCGGTCTTGGCATCGAGGTGACGCAAGAAGATGGATTCGTGCGCGTCATCGCACCCATGGATGATACCCCGGCCATGGAGGCGGGCGTCGAGGCGGGCGATTTCATCACCCATGTGAATGGCGAGGCGCTGCTGGGCCTGACGCTGGAACAAGCGGTGGACATGATGCGCGGCCCGGTTGGGTCCGAGATCGTAATCACCGTGGTGCGCGAAGGCCGCGACCAGCCTTTTGACATCACCATCGTACGAGACCGTATCCGTTTGACAGCCGTGCGTGTCCGACTTGAGGGCAACACCGCGATCTTGCGCATTTCGACCTTCAACGACCAGACCTATCCCAATCTGGAACAGGGTCTGCGCGACCTGATCGCCGAGGTCGGTGGCCTTGAGAACCTCAACGGAGTCGTCATAGACCTGCGCAACAACCCCGGTGGGCTGCTGAGCCAGGCGATCCGCGTCTCGGATGCGTTCCTAGAACAGGGCGAGATCGTGTCGACCCGCGGCCGCAATCCCGAAGATGGCGAGCGCTACAATGCCACGCCGGGCGACCTGATCTCGGGGCTGCCGCTGGTGGTTCTGGTCAATGGCGGCTCGGCCTCGGCCTCGGAAATCGTGGCGGGCGCGTTGCAGGACCATCGCCGCGCCGTCGTCGTGGGCACCAACAGTTTCGGCAAAGGGTCTGTGCAATCGATCATGCCGCTGGCGGGTGATGGCGCGATGCGGCTGACCACATCGCTTTATTACACGCCATCGGGCCGGTCGATCCAGGCACTGGGCATCGCACCCGATATCTTGGTCGAACAGCGCGAACCGGTCGAAGTGGATGAGGATGCGGCCGAGGCTCAGACGCGCCGCAACGAGGCGTCACTGCGCGGTGCGATCCAGAATTCGACCCTGACCGAAGATCAGCGCCGCCAACTGGAAGAAGAACAGGCCATCGCCGAGGCGACAGCGACTCTGCGCAACGAGGATTATCAGCTGGCATACGCCATCGACATCCTGACCGGGCTGAATGCGCTGGGCCCGCGCGCGAACTGACCCGTGACGCCCGAGGATATCGCCCGCCTGCCCTATCGCCCCTGTGTGGGGGTGGTGCTGATGCACCCAGACGGGCGGGTTTTTGCCGGGCAGCGGTCGGACATGGAAACGCCCGCCTGGCAGATGCCGCAAGGCGGGATCGACGCAGGCGAAACCCCGGTCGATGCCGCGCTCAGGGAATTGCGCGAGGAGACGGGCGTCAAAAAGCGCCATGTCACCGTTCTGGACGAAACGGCCGAATGGCTGCCCTATGACCTGCCCGCCGAGGTGCTGCCTTACCGCGGCAAGTTTCGCGGACAGACCCAGAAATGGGTGCTGATGCGGCTCGATGCGGGCGACGAGGTGATCGACCTGAGCCATGAGGATGTGGAGTTTTCCGATTGGCGTTGGATGACCGGCGCAGAGCTGCTGTCGCTGATCGTGCCCTTCAAGCGGCCGATCTACGCGGCTGTGCTGGGCGAATTCGGGCTGGCCTGAGCGGGGGCGGGAAATCCCGTCTAGGGCGGCCCGGGCCTGCGGTGTAATGTGGCGATGCTTGCTCCCGCCCCGAGTCCCGCCATGCGCGCCCTGTTCCTGTGCTTCGCCCTTCTTGCCGCAGGCCCCGCCGCGGCCCTATCGTGCATGCGGCCCGAGATCGCCACGAGCTTTGCCATGGCTGCCGAAAGCCCGGATGATTTCGTCCTTGCCGTCGGGCGTCTGGTCCGCAGCGGCCCCGACCGCACCGAGGGCGTGCCCGGCCCGAACCCCGGCGAACGGGGCAGCTACAGTTTTGCCGCCCGGTTCGAGGGCAATCTGGCCAGCCCCCGCGGCTTCGACATTCCGCGCAGCTTCGATGTGACGGTCGAGGTGGAATGCTTCTCGGTCTGGTGCGGCAGCCCCTCGCTGGGCGAGAATGGCCTCTATTTCTTTCGCCGCGACGGGGCCGATGACCATGCCTTGATCGCGGGGCTGTGCGGCGGGTTCCATTTCGGCAATCCGACCCCGGCGCAACTGCGGCAGATCTTGTCACTGGCCCGGTGACAGAGCGGAGGATAGAACCCATGCGCCACATCGCCACCACCGCCCTGCTTGGCCTCGGCCTCTGCGGCCCCGCCGCTGGTTTCATCTGCCCCGAGCTTGATCCGGTGCGGGATTTCGCGGCCATCGCCTCGGCGCCGGAGAGTTACGTCGTGGTGTTCGGCACCCTGTCCGTCACCGGAGAGCAGCGGGAAACCGGCCGTTTTGCCGTCGCTCCGGCACGGGTTGTCGGGCGCCAACTGGGACGCAACGGGTTTGCGCGCCGGGTTTCTCTGGAGTTCGAGCTGCGGTTCGAATGCACTGCGCTGTCCTGTCCGATCCTGGGAACCGGTGGCGAGGCGCTGGTGTTCCTGCGCCGTGAAGCGGCAGGTTTGGTGCTGGAGTCGGGGTATTGCAGCCGGAATGAGCATTACGGCGTCGACCCGGCCACGCTTGAGGCGGTCGCGGCATGTCACACACGGGGCGCCTGCGGCGGCTGATGCCCGCGCGCGTTCGGACTCCACGTGAGAACAAAACGTGAATATACTCCTATTCCATGGGATTCGCGGAACTCTCCATCACCTCGAACTTCACCTTCCTCACCGGCGGGTCGCACCCCGAGGAGCATGCGCGGCGTGCTGCCCTGCTGGGACTGTCCGCGTTGGCGATTGCCGATGTAAACTCCGTCTCGGGCGTGGTGCGCGCCTGGTCCGAGCTCAAGAAGATCGCCGCCGACATCGCCGATGCGCAGGCCGCGCGTGCCGATCTGACCGGCCCGCCGAAACCCACGCATCTGCCGGACCCGCCGCGCGCGCCCATCGACCATCTGCCGCGCCTCTTGCCTGCGGCTTGCCTTGTGCTGATGGGTGGCATGACATTGACCGCCCTGCCGCGCGACCGGACCGGTTGGGGCAACCTGTGCCGCATCCTGTCGGCGGGGCGGCTGCGCGCGGACAAGGGCGATTGCCACCTGACCCCCGACGATATCCTGCGCTTTCCCGAGGGGCTGGACCTGCTGCTCCATGCCCCCGACCGGCCCTGCGCGGACTGGCAGCGCGATGCCGCAAGGCTGATCGCGGCCTTGGGGGCACAGATGCACCTGCTGATGGCGCCTGCCTATGACGGACAGGATGCCGCAAGGCTGGACCGCGCTGCGCGGCTGGCCGTGGCCCTTGGCCTGCCGACCATCGCCTCGGCCCGGCCGATCATGCACCACGGGGCAAGGCGGCGGCTGACCGATATCCTGACATGCATCCGGGAAGGGTTGCGGATCGAGGATCTGGGCACCGCCGCGCAGGCCAATGCCGAACAGCGCCTGCGGTCCGAGGGGGAGATGCGGCGCATCTTCAAGGGGCATGAGGGCGCGGTGGACCGTGCCGCGGCGCTGGCCGAAAGGCTGGAATTCGACATCGCCAGCCTGCGCTACGAATACCCGTCGGAAATCGCGGATGGCGAAACCGCCGCTGGCCGGTTGCAACGGCTGGCACAGGCGGGCCTGCATTGGCGCTACCCTCAGGGCATCCCCGAGCGCGCGCAAACCCAACTGGCCCATGAGCTGCGCCTGATCGGCAAGCTGGGCTATGAGCCTTATTTCCTGACCGTCCACGACATCGTGGCCTTTGCACGCTCGCGCGGCATTCTGTGCCAGGGGCGTGGGTCGGCGGCCAATTCGATCACCTGCTACGCGCTGGGCGTCACCTCGGTCAGCCCGGAAATCGGCACCATGGTCTTCGAGCGATTCGTATCCGAGGCGCGGAACGAGCCGCCCGACATCGACGTGGATTTCGAACATGAACGCCGCGAGGAGGTGATCCAGCACATCTACGAGCGCTACGGCCGCCACCGCGCAGGGCTGTGCGCCACGGTCATCCACTACCGCGGCAAGCGCGCCGTGCGCGAGGTTGGGCGCGCCATGGGCCTGTCCGAGGATGTGCTGTCGGCTCTCAGTTCCCAAATCTGGGGGTCATGGTCCAAGACCGGGCCGGAAATCGCCCGGATGCGTGAAATAGGCCTCGACCCTGACAGCCCGCGCCTGAAGCAGACGATGCAGCTGATCGAGGAGATCATCGGCTTTCCCCGCCACCTGTCCCAGCATGTCGGCGGCTTTGTCATTACCGAAGGGCGGCTGGACGAGCTGGTGCCGATCGAGAACGCAAGCATGGAGGATCGCACCGTCATCTGCTGGGACAAGGATGACATCGACGCGCTGGGCATCCTCAAGGTCGATGTTCTGGCGCTGGGGATGCTGTCGTGCATCCGCAAAGCCTTCGACCTGCTCAAGCAGCACCATCAGACCGAGTATACGCTGGCCACCCTGCCGCCCGAGGACCCGGCGGTTTACGACATGGCGTGCCGGTCCGATACGCTGGGCGTGTTCCAGATCGAGAGCCGCGCACAGATGAATTTCCTGCCGCGCATGCGCCCGCGCTGCTTCTACGATCTGGTGATCCAGGTCGCCATCATCCGCCCCGGCCCGATCCAGGGCGACATGGTCCATCCCTTCATCCGGCGGCGGAATGGCGAAGAACCAGTCAGCTTTCCCTCCGACGATCTGGGGCGGGTCTTGGGCAAGACGCTGGGTGTGCCGCTGTTTCAGGAACAGGCGATGCAGATCGCCATCACCGGCGCGGGGTTTACCCCGGACGAGGCTGACCGGCTGCGCCGCTCGCTCGCCACCTTCAAGAAACATGGGAGCGTGTCGGATTTCCGCACCCGTTTCCTGCGCGGCATGCGCGCCAATGGCTACGATCAGGATTTCGCCGAACGCTGTTTTTCCCAGATCGAAGGGTTCGGCAGCTACGGCTTTCCCGAAAGCCACGCCGCCAGCTTTGCGCTGCTGGTCTATGCCTCCGCATGGTTGAAACGGCATCACCCCGGCATCTTCGCCTGCGCGCTGCTGAATTCGCAACCGATGGGCTTTTACGCCCCCGCCCAGATCGTGCGCGACGCCCGCGAACATGGGGTGGAGGTGCGACCGGTCTGCATCAACCGATCCCGCTGGGACACTGTTATGGAACGGACCGAGCGCGGCGATCTGGCGCTGCGGCTGGGGTTTCGCCAGATCAAGGCGATGCGCGAGGAGGAAGCCGATTGGCTGACGGCGGCGCGCGGCAACGGCTACACGGCGGTCGAGGATGTGTGGCGCCGCGCAGGGCTCGCGTCCAAGACACTGACCATCCTGGCGGAAGCCGATGCTTTCGCGTCACTGGGCATCTCGCGGCGCGATGCGCTTTGGGCCGCGCGCGCGCTGACACCCAAAAAGGAACTGCCGCTGTTTTCCGGCGATCTGGACGGCGAGGGGATCGTGGAACCCACCGTCTACCTGCCAAAGATGACCGAGGGCGAGGCGGTGGTGGAGGATTACGTTGCGATGCGCCTGACGCTCAGGTCACACCCGGTGGCACTGATCCGCGACAGGTTGAGCCCCGGCATAGACCCCCGCCTGCTCACATCCCGTATTTCTCACGGCGTTCACCAACCTGTTTCATCACTTTAACCAGTTCTTGACTGATTCCGGGCTCCGACAGGGCGTGACCCGCCGCCTTGATCATGTGCAACCGTCCCGCAGGCCAGCCTGACAAGAGTTTATGCGCCGAAAGCGGCGGACAAATCATGTCATAGCGCCCCTGCACGATGGTGCCGGGCACCTGCGCAATACGGTACAGGTCGCGCAGGATCTGACCATCCTCCTCTAGAAAACCTTTATTTGCGAAATAATGGTTTTCCAGCCGCGCAAAGGCCCGCGCATATTCCGCCGGGCTCTCACCACCGCCCCCGTCACTCTCCATCGAGGCCAGCGCATTTTCCCATGACGCCCACGCGCGCGCATAGCGCGTTTCCACCATCAGGTCCCCGGAAAACAGGCGGCGGTTGTAGGCCGCGATCAGATCGCCGCGTTCCTCCTCGGGGATCAGCGCGCAAAACCGCGCCCATTGGTCGGGCCAGAACTGCCCCGCGCCGCCGCCATAGAACCAGTCAAGCTCCCGCTGCATCGACAAGAACACGCCGCGCAGCGCCAGATAGGCGACGCGGTCTGGATGGGATTGCGCATAGATCAGGCCCAGCGTGGCGCCCCAGCTGCCGCCAAACACCGCCCAACGCTCGATCCCCAACGTCATGCGGATGCGCTCGATATCGGCCACCAGATGCCAGGTCGTGTTCGACCGCACGCTGGCGTGGGGCCGCGACCGGCCGCAGCCACGTTGGTCGAACAGGATGATCCGCCATTGTTCCGGGTCGAAGTAGCGACGCATCGCCGGCGAACAGCCACCACCCGGCCCGCCGTGCAACACCACGACCGGCGCGCCGTCAGGATTGCCGCATTGTTCCACGTAGATGTGATGCCCGTCGCCCACATCCAGCATACGCTGATCGAACGGGTCGATCGGCGGAAACAGGTGCGCAACTGCGCGCTTTTGGCCGGAGAACTTGTCCATGCCGCTCCTATATAGATCGGGTGACGCGGTCCGTCGGGCCCAAAGTGACAGAATGCGAGGGGATATTCCATGGCAGAGGTCAATCAAACCGTCGACAGCGGCGAAATCGCCAAGTTCGAAGCGATGGCCGCCGAATGGTGGGACCCGAACGGCAAGTTCAAGCCGCTGCACATGCTCAACCCGACGCGGCTTGACTACATCACCCGCCAGATCGCCGCGGAATTTGGCCGCGACCTGAAGGCACCCCGCCCGTTCGAGGGGCTGCGTCTGCTCGACATCGGCTGCGGTGGCGGGCTTTTGTCGGAACCGATGGCGCGACTGGGCGCGACCGTCGTGGGCGCCGATGCAGCACCACGCAATATCCCGGTGGCGCAGGTTCATGCCGAGCAGTCGGGCCTGTCCATCGACTACCGCCACACGACGGCAGAGGCTCTGGCTGCCGATGGCGAACAGTTCGACGTGGTGCTGAACATGGAGGTGGTCGAACATGTCTCCGACCCTCTGGCCTATCTGACGGCCTGCCAGCAGCTTTTGAAACCGGACGGGCTGATGATCTGCTCGACCATCAACCGCAACCCGAAAAGCTTCCTGATGGCGATCATCGGGGCGGAATATGTCATGCGCTGGCTGCCAAAGGGCACGCATGAATGGCAGAAATTCATCACGCCCGACGAACTCTATGACCTGATCCGGCAGGCTGGACTGGACCCAGTTGACCGCAAGGGATTCGTCTTCAACAAGCTGACTTGGACGTGGTCGATTTCGGACAGCGACCTTGGCGTGAATTACGTCACCGCGTCGGTGAAACGCAGTTAACCCTCATTCTCCAGCCGCAGGCGCAATTCGCGGATCACCGGGATTGCTGCCCGAACACGGTCGGCCCCGATCTCGCGCACACTGTCGGACAAGATGGGCGCGATGGCCGACACCGCGGCCTCACGCGCGCGGCGGCCCGCGGGGCTGATCGACACCATCTTGCGGCGTGCATCATCCCAATCGGGGCGGATGTGGATGTACCCCGACCATTCCAACCGATTCAGCGTATTGGTCATGGCACCGCGTGTGACGTGAAACACGCGCGCCAATTGCGCCGGAGATTTCTCCTCGCTCGACGCGACAAGGTGGTTCAGCACGGAAAAATGGCTCAGCTCCATGCCCTTGGGCAGGGCACGGCTCAACCGGTTCCTGGCCAACTGGTCGGCCATGAACATTTCGCTGAACAATGCGACCGACAGGGGATCGTCTGGGGATGCCATGCCGCGCAGTAGGCCATCGCCTTGCCCCTCGTGGCAAGCGGCGAAGGGTCGCAAGTGGTTCAGGACGCGGCCAAAAGCGGGTCGAGTTTCCCGTTGCGATCCAGCGCCGCCATATCGTCATAGCCGCCCACATGGGTGTCGCCGATGAAGATCTGCGGCACCGTATGCCGGCCATTCGCGCGAGCCATCATTTCCTGCCGCTTGGACGGGTCGCGGGCGACATCGTATTCGACGTAAGCCGCGCCCTTATCGGCCAAAAGCCGCTTTGCCGCATGGCAATAACCGCACAGCGGCGAGGTGTAGATCTCGATCGTCGGCATCGTGGCACATCCTTTTTTGGCACAACGCAGCCGATCTAGACATCGCGGGCCACGCGCGCCAGTGCGATCACGCAAACCTGTTGTGCTCCGGCCGCATGGCAGGCCTGGGTCGCGGCCGAAAAGGTCGCGCCCGAGGTCATGACGTCATCGACCAGCAGCACTCTCCGACCGGACAGGGCGGCCGCACGCCTAGGATGCACCAAGATCGCGGCGTCGAGGTTGGCAAAACGGTTGTCCCGGTCGCGCCCGTCTTGCGTGCCGGTGTTACGCACCCGGATCAACGCATCGGGCAACCAGTCGCACCCGCTGGCCTCGGCCAGTGCCTTTGCCAGCAAGGCCGACTGGTTGAACCGCCGCTTTGCCAAACGCTGCCAATGCAGTGGAATGGGCACAATCAGGGGGGCATCAGCCAGAAGATCCGACGCAGCCCGCGCCATCCACGGACCGGCGGCACGCGCGATCTCGGCCCGGTCACCGTGTTTGAGGCCCAGCACCAGCTTGCGCCCGTTGTCCGCGTAATGCAGCACCGACCGCCCGCGCGCCCAAGGCCGGGCGACCATATGGCATTCCTCGCAAATGAGGGGTGCGCCATTCCCACGCTGGCCCGGCAAACCCACCCCGCACAGGTCACAAGACGCGCCCAGAACGAAGGGCGTATCGCGCCAGCAGGCGCCACAGATGGCGAAATCGGTCTCGACCCGCGCGCCGCAGCACAAGCATTCCGGCGGAAATACCGCATGCAGCAACGTTTGCAATCTCATCCCAGCCCTCTAAGTAGCACAAGATCAAGCAACAGGACCTGCGCCGCCGTGCCCGAGATGACCACACAGCCCCGTCTTGTGGACCAAACCCTCCTTGCACGGGCGCGGTCCCGCGCGCGGCTCGAGGTGGCAGGCTTCCTGCATGACGAGGCCATGGCCGAGCTTCAGGAAAGACTGATCGACGTTAACAGAAGGTTTACAGCGCCTGCGCTCGTGACCCCGTTTCCCGATTTTTGGGCCGCTCTGCTGCCCGCTGCCCGCATCGTGACACCGTCCGAGACGCTGGACCTTCAACCCGGCGCCCATGATCTGGTCGTGCATGCCATGGCGCTTCATTGGGCCGATGACCCCGTGGGGCAGATCGTGCAGTGCCGCCGCGCGCTGAAGCCGGACGGGTTCTTCCTGTCAGTGGCCTTTGGCGGCGAGACGCTGACCGAATTGCGTCAGGCGCTTGCGCTTGCGGAAACAGAAATACTTGGCGGTCTGTCGCCACGCGTCGCGCCAATGGCCGAGATTCGCGACATGGGCGCGCTTTTGCAGCGGGCGGGCCTTGCCCTGCCGGTGGCCGACCGCCTGAAAAAGACCGTGACCTATGCCAACGCCATCGCGCTGATGGCCGATCTGCGCGCCATGGGCGAAACCAACGCTTTGGCCGACCGCCACCGCGCACCCGTTCCGCGCAACCTGTTCGGGCGCGCGGCCGCGATCTATGCCGACAGCTTTGCCGCCCATGACGACCCGACCCGTATCCGCGCCACCTTCGAGATGATCTTTCTCTCGGGTTGGGCGCCGCATGACAGCCAGCAAAAACCGCTCCGCCCCGGGGCCGCCAAGGCGCGCCTTGCCGCCGCACTGGGGACATCGGAGTTTGACGAGACCGCGCAACCGGTCCTACACCCGACCGACGATTGAGGCCGCAAAGATGAACATGATGTCCGAAACGCAAGCCGCCCAGCCCGCCACCGACCTGCCCCACGCCCCCGCCGATCACCCCAGGGTGAAGATGGGCAAAGTCGGCGTGCTGCTGGCCAATCTCGGGACGCCGGATCATTACAGCTACTGGCCGATGCGCCGCTATCTGAACGAGTTCCTCTCGGATCGCCGGGTGATCGACTACAGCCCGTGGATCTGGCAGCCGCTGTTGCAGCTTGTGATCTTGACCAAGCGGCCGTTTTCCTCGGGTGCGAACTACAAGTCGATCTGGAACGAGGAGCGGAACGAAAGCCCGCTGATGACCATCACCAAGGCGCAGACCGCGCTGATGGCCGAACGGATGAAGGCGCGTTATGGCGACGACGTGGTGGTCGATTTCTGCATGCGCTATGGCAACCCCTCGACCAAATCCAAGGTCGATGCGCTGGTCGCCCAAGGTTGCACCAAGATCCTGTTTTTCCCGCTCTATCCGCAATACGCGGGCGCGACATCGGCCACCGCCTGCGACCAGTTCTTTCGCAGCCTCGAGAACATCAAGTGGCAGCCGATCGTGCGCACGGTAGAGCCTTATTACGAGGACCGCCGCTATATCGAAGCCTTGGCCCAGTCGGTCGAACGGGCCTATGCGGGGCTGGAACACCGGCCCGATGTGCTGGTCTGCAGCTACCACGGGGTGCCCAAGCGCTACCTGATGGAAGGCGACCCCTACCATTGCCAGTGCCAGAAAACCACGCGCCTGCTGCGCGAACGTCTGGGCTGGGACAAGACCGACATCGTAACCACTTTCCAGAGCCGCTTCGGCCCCGAGGAATGGTTGCAGCCCTACACCGTCGAGGAAGTCGCGCGACTGGCCGAGCAGGGCAAGAAGCGTATCGCCGTGGTCGCGCCCGCCTTCAGCGCCGATTGCATCGAAACGCTGGAAGAGATCAACGAAGAGATCAAGGAAAGCTTCGAGCACGCCGGCGGTGAGGAGTTTACCTACATTCCCTGCCTCAACGATGATGCCGCGCATATCGATGCGCTGGCCGCCGTGGTCGAAGACAATTTGCGGGGCTGGCTGGGCTGATCTATCAGGCAGCCAAGCTTGCGCTGACAGGACGACCGGTGAACAGCTGGTCGCCGACGCGCACCGTCACCAGACCGCCCGCCGTGCGCCGCACGAAAAGCCCCTGAACGGAAACGCAAGTGCCCATGATGATGGTTGCCAGCACAGTCCTATCCCCCAACACGACCGATTGAGGGGATGTTACGGCAAACCATCCGAAAATCACGCGGAATTTGTGCGCAATCGGCAATATGTTGCACAAATACTGTGCCAATGTGAAACTTTGATGACGTTTCGCGATCAGAGCCAGTCGCGCAGGATCGGGATCAGGGGAATGTCGGCGGGTGGCATCGGGTAGTCGCGCAGTTCGGATTTCTTCGCCCATGCCAATTTCTGCCCCTCGCGTGGCTGCGGGATGCCCTGCCATTTACGACAGGCAAAGAGCGGCATGAGCAGATGGAAATCGTCGTAGCTGTGGCTGGCAAAGGTCAGCGGCGCAAGGCAGGAGGTCCAGGTGTCGATCCCCAGTTCTTCTTGCAACTCGCGGATCAGGGCCTGTTCCGGAGTCTCGCCCGCCTCGACCTTGCCGCCCGGGAATTCCCACAGACCGGCCATGGATTTCCCCTCGGGGCGCTGCGCCAGAAGCACCCGGCCGTCGCGATCGATCAGCGCGACGGCCGAGACAAGGATCGTTTTCATCCGCGCCCCTCTGGGTCGACATTCAAGACCGGTAATCCGCGTTGATGTCGATGTAGGCGTGCGTCAGGTCGCAGGTCCAGACAGTGGCGGTGCCACGACCAAGCCCGAGGTCGACGCCGATCAGCAACTCCTGCCCCTTCATGTAAGCGGCGCACTCAGCCTCGGAATAGCTTTCCGACCGCCAACCCTTTTCAGCAACGACAAGATCGCCAAAGCGGATGGTCAACAGATCCCGATCAGCGGCCGCGCCCGATTTGCCCACCGCCATGACGATCCGGCCCCAGTTCGGGTCCTGCCCGGCGATGGCGGTCTTGACCAAGGGCGAATTGGCGATGGCCCGCGCCACGCGGTCGGCATCGCGGGCCGATTTCGCGCCGGTCACCTGAACCTCGACCAGCTTGGTCGCGCCTTCGCCGTCGCGCACGATCTGCAGCGCGAGGTCACGCATCACCGCGCCGAGCGCCTTTGCAAAGGCCCGCCCTTCAGCCGAACGGCCCGAGGCAATGGGGGTGTTGCCCGCCTTGCCCGTCGCCGCCAACAGCACGGTGTCCGAGGTCGAGGTGTCACTGTCCACCGTCACCGCGTTGAAACTGCGGTTGGTCGCGGCCTGCAGCATCGCCTGCAACGCACCCGGCGTCACGGCGGCATCGGTGAAGATATAGCCCAGCATCGTCGCCATATCGGGCGCGATCATGCCCGAGCCCTTGGCGAACCCTGCGATCTTGACCGGCTTGCCCTCGATCTCAAGCGTCGCCACAGCGCCCTTGGGGAAGGTGTCGGTGGTCATGATCGCGCGCGCCGCGACCGCCGCCTTTCCGGCATCCAGCCCGTCGGCCAGCACCGGCAGGATCGTGGTGATCTTGTCGGCGGGCAACGGTTCGCCGATCACGCCTGTGGACGAGGTAAAGACATGGGCTGCGGGGATCTTGAGCGCGGCGGCGGCGGCCTCGGAGATAAGCGCCACATCGCTTGCCCCGCGCGCCCCCGTGAAGGTGTTGGCGTTGCCAGAGTTCACGACGATGGCAAAGCCCTTCTTCGACTTGCCGGGTAGTGCTGCCAATTTCGCCTGCCCGTCCAGCACCGCCGCCGACCGGGTGGCCGATCGGGTGAAGACGCCCGCGATGGCGGCGCCTGCCGCGATTTCGGCCAGCATCACATCGGTGCGGTTGAGGTAGCGCACCCCCGCCTCACCGGCGGCGAAGCGGACGCCATCGATCACCGGCATATCGGGGAAGGATGCGGGCGCAAGGGGCGAGACCTTGAGCGGCGCCTTGCCCGCAGGCTTGGTCCCCTTGTCCTTCTTGGCGGCCTTGTCCTTTGACTTGGCCTTTTTCTTCTTGTCGTCCTTGACCTTTGCCATCGTCGTGTTCCCCTGAAACCTGCCGTCAGTCGCCGAGCAGATCCAAATCCCGGATCACGGACGGGTCAATCTCTATCTCGGGGCGGATGACATCTGCCTCCGCCGAAAGCTCGGTGATCGCGGCATCGACACGGGCGCGGCGCAACCCATCCTCAAGTTCGGCGCGGACCTGTTCCAGCCCCGGAGGCTCCACCGCGCGGCTGTCGTTGAGCACGATGACATGCCAGCCGAACTGCGTCTCGACAGGCGCGGAGACCTCGCCAACCTCGAGCGCGAACACCGCCGCCTCGAAGCTCGGCACCATCATGCCGGCGGTGAACCAGCCCAGCTCGCCGCCATTCGGCCCCGACGGCCCCACAGAGCGTTCTTGCGCCAATTCGGCGAAATCGGCACCTTCGGCCAGTTCCGTGATCAGGGCCTGTGCCTCTTCCTCGGTTTCGACAAGGATGTGGCTGGCGTTGAATTCCATCGCCGCCCCCGCGCTGCCGTATTGCGCGTCATACTCGGCCTGCACCTCTTCCTCGGGCAGGTCGGCCATGCCGATCTGGTCAAGCAGCATTGCGGCAAGGAAGGCGCGGCGCTCATTGTCGAGACCCAGTTCCATCCGGCGCGTGATGTCCTGCGCGGCCACGGCAGCCAGAACTTCCTGCTGCACAAGCTGTTCCAGCAACCCGTCAAAGAGCACGTTGTCGGGCAGTTCCTGATACTGCGGGGGCAGCATCTGGCGCATGGCGATCAGGTGGCCCAGCGTGATGTCGGTACCGTTGACGGTGGCCAGCACGGTTTCGGCATTGGGGGCGTCTTGCGCCGTGACGGGCAGGGCCAATAGGGCCGTCACGGCGACGGTGGCGAGAAACTTCTTCATGGAACGCGTCCTTTTGCTTGGTCGCGGACAGGGCAGCCCGCGTTGACACACTTGTAGCGGGCCCTTATGTCGCTTGACGGATCGCAACGGTGCCCTGACCTGTTGACGCCTTTGATAGACCGGCGCGATGGGCCGAACAACCCGGATGCCCCACACGATCGTTTGAGATTTCCGGCCTGCGCGATGTCCCGCGCCATGGCCACCACAGAAGGCGCGTCACATGCTTGGATTGGGTTCGCTGGCGAAAAAGGTTTTCGGCAGCCCGAACGACCGCAAGGTCAAGTCCGTCCGCCCCATCGTGGCGCAGATCACCGCGCTGGAGCCCGAATACAAGGCCAAGTCCGACACTGAAATCGTGGCAAAGACCGCAGAATTGCGGGCCCGCGCCCAGAACGGTGAAACGCTCGACGCGCTCTTGCCCGAGGCCTTCGCGAATTGCCGCGAGGCCGCGCGTCGTGCTCTTGGCCTGCGCGCCCATGACGTGCAGCTGATCGGCGGAATCTTCCTGCATCAAGGCAACATCGCCGAGATGAAGACCGGTGAGGGCAAGACGCTGGTTGCGACATTTCCCGCCTATCTGAACGCATTGACGGGCAAGGGCGTTCATATCGTGACCGTCAACGACTACCTCGCCAAGCGGGACGCCGACTGGATGGGCAAGGTCTATGCCGCCCTTGGCCTGTCGACGGGCGTGGTCTATCCGCGCCAGCCCGATGACGAAAAGCGCCGCGCCTATGCGGCCGACATCACCTACGCGACGAACAACGAGCTTGGCTTCGACTACCTGCGCGACAACATGCGCGCCAGCCTCGAGGATATGGCGCAGCGCGGCCACAACTATGCCATCGTGGACGAGGTCGACAGCATCTTGATCGACGAGGCGCGCACGCCGCTGATCATCTCGGGCCCGACGCAGGACCGGTCCGACCTGTATCTGTCCATCGACAAGATCATCCCCGAGGTGAAGGACGACCACTTCACCATGGACGAAAAGACCCGCAACGCGACCTTCACCGACGAGGGCAATGATTTCCTCGAGGATCGCCTGCACGAGGTGGGCCTGCTGCCCGAGGGGCAGAGCCTGTACGACCCCGAGAGCACCACCATCGTGCACCATGTCACCAACGCGCTGCGCGCCCACAAACTGTTCCACAAGGATCAGCAATACATCGTCCGCTCGAACGAGGTGGTGCTGGTCGACGAATTCACCGGCCGCATGATGCCGGGCCGCCGCCTGTCGGACGGTCTGCATCAGGCCATCGAGGCCAAGGAGGGCTGTCAGATTCAGCCCGAGAACGTGACCTTGGCCAGCGTCACCTTTCAGAACTACTTCCGCCTCTATGACAAGCTGGCGGGCATGACCGGCACGGCCGTGACCGAGGCCGAGGAATTCATGTCGATCTACGGGCTTGGCGTGGTCGAGATCCCGACCAACGTGCCCGTCGCGCGGCAAGACGATGATGACGCCGTCTACCGCACGGCCCGCGAGAAATACGAGGCCATCGTCGAAACCATCCGCGAGGCGCATGCCAAGGGGCAGCCGGTTCTGGTCGGAACCACGTCGATCGAAAAATCCGAGATGCTGGGCCGGATGCTGGAAGCGGCCAAACTGCCCCACAACATCCTGAATGCGCGCCAACACGAGCAGGAAGCGCAGATTGTCGCCGACGCGGGCAAGCTGGGCGGCATCACCATCGCCACAAACATGGCCGGCCGCGGCACCGACATCAAGCTGGGCGGCAATGTCGAATTCAAGATCATGCAAGCCATCGCCGCCGACCCCGAGGGCGATCACGCCGCCATCCGCGCCCGGATCGAAGCCGATCACAGAGCCGACGAACAAAAGGTCAAGGACGCGGGCGGCCTTTATGTTCTGGCCACCGAACGCCATGAATCCCGCCGCATCGACAACCAGTTGCGCGGCCGCTCGGGCCGTCAGGGCGACCCGGGCAGGTCGTCCTTCTTCTTGTCGCTCGAGGATGACCTGATGCGCATCTTCGGGTCCGACAAGCTCGACAAGATGCTGTCGACGTTGGGCATGAAAGAAGGCGAGGCGATCGTGCACCCGTGGGTGAACAAGTCGCTGGAACGCGCGCAGGCCAAGGTCGAGGGGCGCAACTTCGACATCCGCAAGCAATTGCTGAAATTCGACGACGTGATGAACGACCAGCGCAAGGTCATCTTCGGCCAGCGCCGCGAGGTCATGGCGGCGCAAGACATCGCCGAGGTCGCGCGCGACATGCGCCATCAGGTGATCGAGGATCTGGTCGCCACCCATATGCCGCCGAAATCCTACGCCGATCAGTGGGACATCGACGAGATGACGCAAGCCCTGCGCGACACGCTAGGCATCGACGTGCCGCTGGCCGATTGGGCCGGTGAGGATGGCGTCGATCAGGAGGTGGTCGAGGAACGGTTGACCAAGGTCGCCGACGAATACATGGCCTCCAAGGCCGCGCAGTTCGGCCCGGACCAGATGCGCAGCATTGAAAAGCAGGTGCTGTTGCAAACCATCGACGCCAAATGGCGCGACCATCTGCTGACGCTGGAACATCTGCGGTCGGTCGTGGGCTTCCGCGGCTATGCCCAGCGCGACCCGCTGAACGAATACAAGACCGAAGGCTTCCAGCTGTTCGAATCCATGCTCGACAGCCTGCGCACGGATGTGACCGCGAAACTGGCGCGCATCCAGCCGCTCAGCCCCGAGCAGCAGGACCAGTTGATCCGCCAGTTGCAGGCGCAGCAACAAGCCGCCCAGCGCGCGCTGGAACCCGTGGCCGCCGAAGCGCCGGAAGACGCGGCAGGGCCCGCGCGCGATGGTTTCGACGAAACCAACCCCGAGACCTGGGGCAATCCCGGCCGCAACGATGCCTGCCCCTGCGGATCGGGCAAGAAGTTCAAGCATTGCCACGGACGTCTGACCTGAACCGCCAAAATCCTGCGCCTTGGCGCAGGTTTCATAAACAATGTCCAATTCGACCGTGGTTTCGCCTCAATCTCGGAACAATAAGCCTCTGACCAGAAGTTCCAGAGGCATCGTGTTCATGTCTGTCCGCAAACTGTTGCTGCGCTCCATCACCCTTGCCGCCCTGTGCGGGTCCGGGGTCGCGGCCTTCGTGCATTACGATCTGGCCGCAACGCCCGTTCGGGCCGAGGTCGGCGCGGTCGTCCTGACGGCAGGCCCCGCGCCCGCCAGCACACCGCCAGCGCAACCCGAAGCGCCGACGCAGGCTCTGGAGCAGGGCGGCCCAATCCCTCCGACCGCCGAAACCCCGCGCGAAGATGCCGTGGCGCTGAGCCCGCTGGGCCTGCCCTGCGGCCTGAACGTCAGCGCCGAAGCCATGCCGGGCGCGATGGTCGCCCTCGACATCATCGACCCCTGCGCGCCCGAGACGCGGGTCGACATCACCCATGGCGCGCTGCGCTTCAGCGGCAGGACCGATGCCATGGGTCTGCTGACGCTGGACATTCCGGCGCTCGAGACACCCGCCTTCTTCACCGTCCGCCTTGAAACCGGGGCTGAGGCAACGACGCTCGCCGGTCTGCCCGACCTGATCGACCACGCGCGGGCGGCGATCACATGGACCGGCGACATCGGCCTGCAACTGCACGGCTATCTGGGCGAAGCCACCTTTGGCCAGACCGGTCACGTCTGGCAGGACAGTCCCGGCAGCGTGGCCGACGCCTCGATCGGGGCGGGGGGCTTCTTGAGCATTCTCGGCGATCCCGGTCTTGCGCAACCGCAACTGGCGCAGGTGTTTACCATCCCGCGCGCCCTGCGCGACGACCTGTCCCTCGTGGTCGAGGTGCCGATCACCGAAACGACCTGTGGCCGGCCCGTGCGTGCACAAAGCCTGCAGATCACCCCCGGCGAGGCGATCGAGATCCGGCCCGTGACGATGACATTGCCCGGTTGCGAAGCCGTGGGCGAGTTTCTGATGTTGCAAAATCTCTTTCTTGACCTGAGACTCGCCTCGAACTGAAGCCTGTCGCGCAGCATACATGCCATATCTCCGGGGGGCGGCCATCTGTGCCGCCTTGACCCTATTCAGCCTTTCCGGCCCCATGACTGCCATCGCGCAGGATGTGCAACTGCGCTCGCTCGACGGCAGCGTGACGTTGGAGGGCAACCTCATGGCCTTTGACGGGGCCTATTACCGTCTAGACAGCATCTACGGCCCGCTCACCATCGCCGCAGAAGGGGTGCAGTGCGCAGGGCCCGGATGCCCCGACCTTGAACGCTTCGTGGCCGAAGCGCGCATCGCGGGCGAGGCCACGGTCGTCGAAGGCCTGCTGCCCGCCCTGCTGGCGGGCTTCGCCGAAAGCCGCGGCATGGTTCTGGCCACGCCCGAGATCACCGACAATGGTCTGTCCTATGCCCTGATCCGGGCCGATGGCAGCCCGGCCGCCCGCTTTGACATCGCAGCGGGCACCAGCGACACGGGCATGCTGGCGCTACTGAACGGCGAGGCCGACCTGGCCATCAGCCTGCGAGAGGCGTCCGAGGCGGAACGCCGCGCCGACCGCGCAGCGGCGCCCGACGATCCCGCCCTGATCCGGCGGGTGCGGGTCATCGGGCTTGAAGCGCTGGTGCCCGTGGTGGCGGCGCAGAACCCGATCAACGCGATATCCCTGCCGCAACTGGCGCAAGTCTTTACGGGCGAGATCGACAACTGGCAGGCACTTGGTGGACCGGATGCGCCCATCGCGCTGCATCTGCTGGATGCCGATCTGGGGCTGGCGCAGGTCTTCGAGACCCGAATCCTGCCACCCGGCATATCCACGCTCGGCACCGAGGCGCTGACCCGCCACGCCAGCGCCCGCGATCTGGCCAGCGCCGTGGCGCGCGACGCCTATGCCATCGGTATCACGGCGCAATCGGCGCGCGGCCCGGCGCAAAGTCTGCCACTTGCGGGCAGCTGCGGGTTTTCGCAGGCGGCTGATGCCAATGCCGTCAAGGCCGAGGATTATCCCCTCACCGCGCCGGTCTACCTGTATCTCGCGCCGCGCCGCTTGCCACAGTTGGTGCGCGATTTCCTGATCTGGACCGAATCTGAGGCCGCCGAGCGCACCGTGGCCGCGGCCGGTTTCGTGAACCAGAGCCTGACGCGGACACCAATGGCCCTGCAGGGCAGCCGCATCGCAAATGCCATCACCGCCGCCGGTGACGAGGTGCCGCTTGCCGAGTTGCAACGCCTTGTCGCAACACTGGGACAGGCCGAACGTCTGTCATCGACCTTTCGGTTTGACGACGGGTCGATCGACCTAGATGCGCAATCGCGCGCCTCTGTCGCGCGTCTGGCCGCCGCCATCGAACGCGGCGCGTTTGACGGGCGTCGGCTTGTCTTCGTCGGATTTTCCGATGGCGAGGGACAGGCTGAGCTGAACCTGCGCTTGTCGCTGCGCCGCGCGGAAACGGTGCGAAACGCCATCCAGGCCGCCGCTGAGGCCGCTGAGCCCGACCGCGTGACGCTCGACATCGATGCCTTCGGCGAGGCGATGCCGATGGCCTGCGAGGACAGCGACTGGGGGCGCGCCGTGAACCGTCGGGTGGAGGTCTGGCTGGAGTGAGCCCTCAGGCGGCGTTACGCCTTGGATCAGACGGCTGTTGTTCGTCGGCTTTCGCCTGATCGGGGCGGCGGACCGGCGCTGGCGCCTCGGTCTCGGTCTCGGTCTCGGATAGCGGTGGACGGGAAAACACGGGAAAACACGGACGACCCAACATACTACAGATACCCTTCACTGCGAAAACTCAACTCACGCGCCTTGCCGATGATCAGATGATCATGGATGACCAGACCCAGCACATGCGCAGCATCGCGGATCGCAAAGGTCATGTCGATATCCGCCTGACTGGGGGACGGATCGCCCGACGGATGGTTGTGCACAAGGATCAGGGCCGACGCGTTCAGTTCCAGTGCGCGCTTGACCACCTCGCGCGGGTAGACCGGCACGTGATCCACAGTGCCGTCCGCCTGCGCCTCATCCGCGATCAGCACGTTCTTGCGGTCGAGGTAGAGCACACGGAATTGCTCGAGGTCGCGGTGCGCCATGGCCGTCTGGCAATACTCCAGCAGCGCATCCCATGATGACAGGATCGGCTTTTTCAAGACACGTGCCCGCGCCATGCGGTGGCCCACAGCCTCGATCAGCTTCAGCTCGAAGATCACCCGTTCGCCCACCCCCTCCACCTCCTTGAGGCGGGCGGGCGGGGCGGCCAGAACGTGGTTGAGATCGCCAAAGCGTTTCAGCAGCGCCTTGGCCAGCGGTTTGGTATCGCCGCGCGGCAGCGCGCGATAAAGGATCATCTCCAGCAGTTCGTAATCCGGCACGGCCTCGGCCCCGCCATCGGTGAAGCGTTGGCGCAGCCGGTCACGATGGGCGTGGCGGTGCAGCTCGGCCCCTGTTGACGGGCCGCCGGCCTTGCGCGCTGCAGATCGCGGCATGTCGGCCTTGGCGGGCACGAAACGCGGCGACACCTCGCCAAAGGAAAAGGACGGCTGATCGGACATGCGACCAGCCTCCGCAAAAAAGGTTAACGGTCTGTTATCAGGTCCAGGTCGGGTGGAATTTTCCGCCGGGCGACAGGGTGAAGATATCGGCCCCGGTCGCGGTCACGCCGATGGAATGCTCGAACTGCGCCGACAGCGACTTGTCGCGGGTCACCGCCGTCCAGTCATCGGCCAGAACCTTGGTTTCCGGCCTGCCCAGATTGACCATCGGCTCGATGGTGAAGAACATGCCTTCTTCCAGCCGGGGGCCCGTGCCGGGGCGGCCGTAATGCAAGACGTTGGGCGGTGCGTGAAACACCTGCCCCAGCCCATGCCCGCAGAAATCGCGCACAACCGACATACGCTGCGCCTCCACGAAGCTCTGGATGGCGTGGCCGATGTCACCGAAGGTATTGCCGGGCCGGACCGCCTCGATCCCCTTCATCAGGGCGTCATGGGTGACTTGCACCAAGCGCTCGGCCTTGCGGCCCAGCTTTCCGGCGACGTACATCCGGCTGGTGTCGCCAAACCAGCCATCGACGATCACGGTCACGTCGATGTTGAGGATATCGCCCTCTTTCAGCACCTTGGGTCCGGGAATCCCGTGGCAGACCACATGGTTCACGCTGATGCAGGACGCATGCTTGTAGCCACGATAGCCGATGGTGGCCGAGACAGCGCCTGCATCCGCCACCATCCCTTCGATCGCGGCGTCGATCTCCTCGGTGGTCTGGCCGGGGAACACCATAGGGGCCACATCGTCGAGAATGCGCGCGGCCAAGTGTCCCGCGCGGTGCATCCCGGCGAAATCCTCTGCCCCGTGTATGCGAATGCCGTCTTTTGTGAGACGGCCCTTGAAATCGTCCAAACCCCGGACCTCCGAACGCGTGCCGATGGCTAAGTTAGTCGCCTTGCGTGACAATTTCCAGTCAGGCAGGCCTGACAATCGCGTGGGCCCCAAACCCTTGCCGACCAGCCCGTTTCGACCGGCGGCGGATAGGGGCCGTACCGATGAGAGGGCTTGGAAACCGCATGGGCAGGGGCCTATACCGATCTTGCAGGGATGGACAAGCGAAGGGCACAGAATGCATACCCCCACCGCCGCGATGCTGGTGATCGGCGACGAGATCCTGTCGGGCCGCACGCGCGACAGCAACACCAATTTCCTCGCCCGCGCGCTGACCGATCACGGCATCCGCCTGACCGAGGCGCGCGTCGTCGCCGACGAGCATGACAGGATCAAACAGGCCGTACAGGCCCTGTCTGCCGCCTATGACCATGTCTTCACCTCGGGTGGAATCGGCCCTACCCATGACGACATCACCGCCGATGCCGTCGCCGATGCGATGGGCGCGCCGATCGACATCCGCGACGACGCGCGTGCGATCTTGCAAGCGCATTATGACGCCCGTGGACAGGAGCTGAACGCCGCCCGCCTGCGCATGGCCCGCATCCCGGCAGGGGCCCGCCTGATTGACAACCCGATTTCCGCGGCACCCGGCTTCACCATCGGCAATGTCCATGTGATGGCAGGTGTCCCCAGCATCTTCGAGGCGATGGTGGCCAGCGTCATGCCCACCCTCACCGGCGGGCCGCCGATGCTGTCGCAATCGCTGCGCGTGGTCCGCGGCGAAGGCGACATCGCCGAGGCGCTGGGCCGGCTCGCCGCCGATCATCCCGAGGTCTCGATCGGGTCCTACCCGTTCCAACGTGACGGGGTGCACGGGTCCAACATCGTGGTGCGCAGTCAGGACGGCCCGGCCGTCGACGCCGTGATGGGCGCGCTGGTGCGCCTGTTCCCCGCAACAGGGTGACGCGGCATGCGGCTCGTCGATCTTGCCCCGGTCATCGCTGCCACTTGGCCCCCTGCCGCAGTGCGGACCATAGGGCCCTTCACGGTGCCGACAGGGGCGGGCGGCGGCCAGCGGGTCAGCGCCGCACGCCTGACCGATCCCGACGCCACCGACGCCAGCGAGGCAGAGATCGACGCGGCCCTTGCTGCGCAGGCCGATCAGGGGCAGGCGCCACTGGTCATGGTGCAAGATCATCAGACCGCGCTGGATGTGCGGCTGTCCGCGCGCAGGTTTGCCATCCGCGACACGACCCATGCGATGATCGCGCCCACAGCAACACTTGCCGCCCATCCACCACCCGTCACCTGCTTTGCCACATGGCCGCCGCTGGCCATACAGACCGAGATCTGGGCGGCCGCAGGCGTGGGCCCCGGCAGGTTGGCCGTTATGGACCGTGCGACAGGGCGCAAGATGTCCTTTTTCGGCAGGGTCGATGACAAGCCTGCAGGCACGGCCTTCGTCGCCATCCATGACGGCATCGCCATGCTGCACGCGCTGGAAATCGCGCCCGCGCAGCGTCGGAAGGGTCTGGGTCAGATCATGATGCGCGCTGCCGCCGATTGGGCACAGGCCGAGGGCGCTGCGCGGTTCGCCATCCTTGTCACCGGCGAAAACCAGCCGGCGCTTGGGCTTTATGCTTCCTTGGGGTTCGAGGCTGTGGGAACATACCACTACCGATCCCCGCAAGCCTGACAGGCCCATGACGCAAAACGGCCGCGCGCAGCCCATTGTCCGATGTCTGACCGCAGTGCTTGTTTCCTTGTGTGGCGTGCTGCCTGCCGCGGGGCTGGATCTGGATTGGCCGACAGGGGCAGAGCTTGTCCGGATCGAGACCGACAGGGTGGCAGGGTTCCGCATCGCCACGGGCCCCTTCGACGGCCGCGCCGTGCCCACGCTCGAGTTTGCCGGCGACCTGTCGCAGGAAATATGGGTCCTGCCCGACGAAGCAGGCGACTCGACCCGGATTTTTGCGACGATCGAGGGCCAGCTGACCGCGCAAGGCTACACGATCGGGTTTGCCTGCGCCGACATCGGCTGCGGCGGCTTCGATTTCCGCTTTGCCCTGCCCATAGCGGATGGCCCGTCGATGCATGTCGATCTGGGCCGGTTCCACTATCTGACCGCCTCGCGCGCGCTGGTCGACGCGGTGGAACATCTGGCCGTGACGATCTCGCAAGGGGGTCAGCATGGCTATGTGCATGTTGCGCGCGTGACCCCGGTGGGCGCCTTGGCCGTGCCGGTGACATCCTCCACCCGGCAGACCGACCCGCACGAAGGTGCCGCGGACGCCGAGGGGGTGATCGCGCGCCTGACCACCACCGGCTCTGCCGTCCTGAGTGACGTGACCTTCGCCACGGGCGCCTCTGCCTTGGCGGGCGACCGCATTGAAAGCCTTGTGGCGCTGGCCGCCTATCTTGCCGAAGACCCGAGGCGACGGATCGTTTTGGTCGGGCATACCGACACCGAAGGCTCGCGCGAGGCCAATATCGCCGTCAGCAGGGCCCGGGCCTCTGCCGTACGCGCATATCTGGTCGATGCTCTCGGCGCGGACCCGGCCCAGATCGAGGCCGAGGGGATCGGCTATCTTGCCCCCCGCGCCTCCAACAGCACGACCGCCGGCCGCGAGGCCAATCGGCGGGTCGAGGCCGTCTTGATCGCCTATTGACGAAAAAACGCCCGGATCGGCGCGGAGCCAATCCGGGCGCAGTCAGGCACGCGCCCCGGAACAGAAGACAGGGCGCAGGCACGGCATCAGGCAAAAAAATCAGCGGGGCAGGCGCGACAGCGCATCACCAGTCGGTGGGTCCCTTGTCCTTGAAGGCGTCGACAAGAAAGTCGATGAAGGATCTTACCTTGGGCTGCGTGTAGCGGCCGGGCGGATAGATCGCGTATACGCCTTGGATGTCGACCGGCAGATCGGGGATCACATCCTCGATCAACCCGGCACGAAGCGGGTCAGCATAAAGGAAACTGGGCAGGTAGGCGATGCCCAGCCCCCCGATCGCGGCATTGAGCAGCGACTGGCCGTCGTTCACGGTCAGCCAGCCACCGCTGCGCACCTGCCGCTGTTCGCCCGAAGGGGCGGTGATCTTCCAGACGTTGCCATTGGCGTTGTTGGAATAATGCAAGAGCTTGTGTTCGTTCAGGTCGTCGATCTTTTCCGGGCGGCCATAGCGCTGGAAATAGGACGGCGCCGCGATCATCCGGCGCTGCGTCTCGCAAATCTTGCGGGCGCGCAGGCTGCTGTCCTCCAACTCGCCCACCCGGATCGCCATGTCGAACCCTTCCGAGATCAGTTCGACATAGCGGTTGTTGAGCACCATGTTGACGGTGACATCGGGGTATCTGTGCAGGAACTTGCCCAGAATGGGCGAGACATGATTCACCCCGAAATCGGTGGCGATGGACACGCGCAATGTGCCCGACGGAGCCGATTGCATCGCGGTTACCAGCGCGTCGGCCTCGCCGGCGTCGTTGAGCACGCGGCGGGCGCGGTCGTAATAAGCTAGGCCGATCTCGGTCGGGCTGACGCGGCGCGTGGTGCGGTTGAGCAGTCGCGCGCCCAAACGCGTCTCAAGACTGGAGACATGCTTGGACACGGCGGATTTGGAAATCCCCATCTTCTTCGCGGCATCGGTAAAGCCACCCTGGTCCACCACCATGGCGAAGGCTTCCATTTCCGTAAGTCGATCCATCTTTACTACCTGCTCGGGCTTGTTGGTCTTCTCCTGTTTGACCCCCAAATGCGGCGCGATTGCGGAAGCGGGCGGGCCAAAGCCGGGTAATTCAACGGATCGTTCGTGGTGCCGCATCAATTTGGCGTCGACGCGAGGCGAGAACACGGGCAAGGGATCTGTCCGCCGGGGTATTGGCCTTCCTGCCCCACAGGAACTAGCCTGCCCGCGCAAGGGCATGAACGACATGAGGTCAGATTGGCCAGAAAATCCGATCCGGACAGCGCGGTGAAATCCGCGATCCGTGGCAAGCCGCACAAACGCGCACAGGCACGGCAGCCCTCTCGCCTGCGCCGTGCGGCGATATGGCTGCGGCGCTGGCTTGTGCGGTCGGTCGCGGCGCTTATCGTCCTTGGGCTTGGATGGGTCATTCTCTATGCCTTCATCCCGGTACCCACGACGGCCTACATGATCGGCGAAAGCCGTCGGCTGGGCGGAATCGAGCGCCAATGGATCCCGATCGAGGAGATTTCGGTCAATCTGCAACGAGCCGTGGTCGCGGCGGAAGACGCGAATTTCTGCCGGCATTGGGGCTTTGACATGGATGCCATCCGAGACGCCATCGCCGAAGGCGGGCAGCGCGGCGCGTCTACGATCAGCCAGCAGACGGTCAAGAACACCTTTCTGTGGCATGGCCGGACATGGGTGCGAAAAGCGCTCGAGGCGGCATTCACCCCGGTGATGGAACTGCTTTGGTCCAAGCGGCGCGTGCTCGAGGTCTACCTGAACGTCGCCGAATTCGGCGAAGGTGTCTTTGGTGCGGAGGCCGCCGCGCAGCATCATTTCGGTGTGTCTGCCGCCGATCTGTCGCTGCGGCAGGCTTCGCTGCTGGCCGCCGTCCTGCCCAGCCCGCAGAACCGGATCGCCTCGGCGCCCTCGGGATTTGTCGACCGACGCGCGCGGTCCATCGCGGGCGGGGCCGCCACCATCGCCGCCGATGGGCGCGATGATTGCTTTGCGAATTGAAGTCGGACACTCTTTCGCGCCATAGAAGGTCAGCCTAACATGATCGAGCAGTCCATGGCGCGCCTGTACCATTTTGCCCTCTCCCCCTTTTGCCGCAAGGTCCGGCTTGTGCTTGCCGAAAAGCGGATCGAGGTGGAATTGCTCGAAGAACGCTATTGGGAGCCCACGACCGAATTCCTGCGTCGCAATCCCGCAGGCAAGGTTCCGGTCCTCAAGATCGACGGAATGCACCTGACGGAATCGAACGCGATCTGCGAATACCTCGAGGAAACCCGGCCCGAACCGCCCCTGATGCCCTCGGACCCCAAGGGCCGGGCAGAGGTGCGGCGGCTGGTGCATTGGTTCGACGACAAGTTCCACCACGAGGTGACGGCGAATCTGGTCTATGAACGGGTCAACAAGAAGATCATGCGCGGCGGCTATCCTGATGGCAAAGCGGTGAAAACCGGCGCACAGCAGATCAAGTACCATCTCGATTACATGGCATGGCTGCTGGATCACCGGCGCTGGCTGGCGGGCGACAAGCTGACGCTGGCTGATTTCACCGCCGCCGCCCACCTGTCGTGCCTCGACTATATCTCGGACGTCGACTGGAACCGGTCCGAGATCGTCAAGGACTGGTATGCCAAGGTGAAATCGCGCCCCGCGTTCCGGTCGATCCTCGCCGACCAGATCCCCGGCTTCATCCAGCCGCCCCATTACGCGAATCTCGACTTTTGAGCGACCTGAAGGCAGCCCTTCTGACCGAGGCCCGCGCGGCGGGCTTCGCAAAGATGGGCGTGTGTCGTCCCGACGCGATCCCGCAGGCCGCCGGGCGGTTGGCGGGCTTCGTCGAGGGGGGACGGCACGGTCAGATGGGCTGGATGGCGGAGCGGATGGGATGGCGCGGCGACCCTGCCGCGCTCTGGCCCGAGGCGCGGTCCGTCATCATGCTGGCGGAGGTCTACACACCCGACGCCGACCCGCTGGAGGCGCTGACCCACCGCGACCGGGCCACGATCAGCGTCTATGCGCAGAACCGCGATTACCACGATCTGGTCAAGAAACGGCTCAAGCGCGTGGGGCGCTGGCTGCTGGATCAGGCGCCGGGGCATCAGATCAAGGTCTTTGTCGACACTGCGCCCGTGATGGAGAAACCGCTGGCCGAAGCCGCAGGGCTGGGCTGGCAGGGCAAGCACACCAACCTTTTGTCGCGCGATCTGGGCAACTGGTTTTTCCTCGGCGCGATCTTCACCACCGTGGACCTGCCCCCCGACACGCCCGAGGCCGAGCATTGCGGCAGTTGCACCGCCTGCCTCGACATTTGCCCGACCGATGCGTTTCCGGCACCCTTCCAACTCGACGCGCGGCGCTGCATTTCCTACCTGACGATCGAGCACAAGGGCCCGGTCGATGCCGACTTGCGCCCGCTGATGGGCAACCGCATCTATGGCTGCGACGATTGCCTTGCCGTCTGCCCTTGGAACAAGTTCGCCCAAACGGCGACCGAGATGCGCTATGCCGCGCGGCCCGAATTGGTCAGCCCGCGTCTGGTGGATCTTGCAAGGCTGGATGACGCGGGGTTCCGCGCGCTTTTCGCAGGCAGCCCGATCAAGCGGATCGGGCGCGACAGGTTCGTGCGGAATGTGCTCTATGCAATCGGCAATTCGGCTGACGCAGGGCTGGCGCCTGTGGCGCAGAGCCTGACCGAGGATGCGGATGCGACGGTCGCCGATGCGGCGCGTTGGGCGGTGGAGAGGCTGCGATGAACCTTCTGATCTTCGGCTATGGCTACAGCGCCCGCTTTTTGGCGCGCGAACTTGCCCAACCCGCCGGCACGATCCGCGTTACAACCCGCAGCGCCGACAAGGCCGCGCGGCTGGAGGCAGGGGGCCTGACCGCCCGCGTCTTTCCCGGCGCCGACATGGCCGCCGATCTGGCATGGGCCACCCATGTCTTGATCAGCGCCGGGCCGGAAAACGGGGGCGATCCGGTGCTGGCACATGCGCGCGAGGCCATCGAGAACGCCGCCAACGGGCTGGTCTGGGTCGGCTACCTGTCGACCACCGGCGTTTACGGCGACCATCAGGGCGGCTGGGTGGACGAGGCCACGCCCCTGACCCCCTCGACCGAGCGGGGGCGTGCACGTGTCACGGCCGAAGCCGAATGGATGGACCTGCACGACAAGCATGGCCTGCCCGTGCACATCTTCCGCCTTGCCGGCATCTATGGCCCCGGTCGCGGCCCGTTTGAAAAGGTCCGCGACGGCACGGCGCGGCGCATCCTCAAGCCCGGACAGGTGTTTTCCCGCATTCATGCCGAGGATATCGCGCAGGTGCTGTTCGCCTCGATGGCGCGGCCTGATCCGGGCGCGGTCTACAATGTCTGCGACGACGATCCGGCCCCGCCGCAAGACGTGATCGCCCACGCGGCCACCCTTCTGGGTCTGCCCCTGCCGCCTGAAATTCCCTTCGACACGGCAGATCTTTCGCCCATGGCAGCAAGCTTTTACGCTGAATCGAAGCGGGTCGATAACCGCAAGATCAAGGAGGATCTGGGCGTCACCCTGCGCTATCCGGATTATCGCGCGGGGCTTGCTGCCGTGCTGGCTGCGGAAACCGCGAAAACGTGACTTCGCGGGCACGGCGTTTTGGTGTATGCGCCGAAAAAAGCCTGAGCCGAGCAGCACCATGATCCCCAGTTTCACCCGGCGTTCCACGCTGTCGCTACTCCTTGCCTCCGTCGCTGTCGCGGGCTGCGAGCCGTCACGCTTCATCGAGTACAACGGTCCTGAAGTGACCCGGATTGAGGTGCAGAAATCTGCCCGCCGGATGTATCTGATGCACCACGATCAGGTGCTTGCGGGCTACGATATAGAACTGGGCTTTGCCCCTGCAGGCCACAAGACCACCGAAGGGGATGGCCGCACGCCCGAGGGGCGCTATTACATCGACCGGCGCAACCCCAACAGCGCCTTCTACCTGTCGCTTGGCATCAGCTATCCCAATGAGGAAGATCGCGCGCAGGCCCGCGAACGCGGCGTCAGCCCGGGGGGTGACATCTTCATCCACGGGACGCCGCGCCCGTTCCGTCGGCAAGACGACTGGACCGTGGGATGCATCGCCGTCACCGACCGCGAGATGCGCCACATCTATGCAATGGTCCGCGACGGCACGGCAATCGACATCTACCCCTGACGCTGCTCAGCGGCCCGGCGTGTTGGCGGGCCCGGACGTGCCGCCATCCCCCACAACCAGCGTCCACCAGATCTTGCCGCTGTCTTCCTGAAAGAAGGCGACCCCCAGATCGCGACCAGCAGGGTCGGTGATGACCTCGCGAGTATCCGCCTGGGTCATCCATGCGGCGATGGTCTCAAGCTCGGATTCATAGGTTTCCGAGATGTTTTCGCCCAGAACCGTGCCGCGGTAGCCAGCCGTCTGCGCCCGGTCGATTGGCGACGACCCGTCAGACCCGAAATGCCAGGGTCGGTTCTGCGACGCCATGTCGCGCGAATGAGTGGCGGCAGCCGCGGTCAGTTCGGCATTGAGTTGCAGCGCGGGAACCCCCGCCGCCGCACGCAGGGAATTCACGCTGTCGAGCACGCGGAACTGGATGCGTGAGGTATCGGCCGGATCGATTCGATACAGAACCGGCAGGGGTTGCCCATCAGCGCCCAAGGTGACCCGCGCCAGCGGATCGGCGCAGGCCGACAGCGCCAGAACCCCGGCCAGAGAAACAAGAAATGATCTGCGTGTATCCATGGGTGCCATCGTTTAACGAAAAACTTTTGCCAATCCGTTTACAACTGCCCGTCTTGGCCGCTGCGACCATTCCACCACATCCGTTGCCAAATCGACGCAAGCGCCGCGCAGGCTGGCCGCGTGTGTGGTATGATCACGCCATCGAGGCAGAAACATATAGCCCCCGGCTACAAGGAGGCAGACATCATGAGCAGCTCAGACCGTGGCGGCATCAGCCGTCGCGTGGTCCTTGGTGGCGTGGCCAGCGGCCTTGCCGCACCCGCCATCGGACAAGCCATTCCCGATTCGACCGAATTCGAGGCTGCGCTGGATCAAGGCGCGCGGCGCAACATCTCAAGCTTCCGGTCCATGGACTGGCGCCCCTATTTCGACGATACGCGCAATGGCGCGATCTTGGTCGATCTTACCTCGCGCGTTTTGCACTACTGGAGCGAGGACCGCAGCATCTACCGTCTCTATCCGACCTCCGTACCGATGTCGGAGGACCTGACCCGGCGCGGTCGGACCGAGGTGGTGCGCAAGGTCGAAGGCCCATCTTGGCGCCCAACACCCGCGATGCGGCAGCGCAATCCGGAATGGCCCGAATTCGTGCCGCCGGGGCCCGATAACCCGCTGGGCACCCATGCGCTGCACCTGAGTTGGGAGTATTACCGCATCCACGGCACCCATGACACACGCAAGATCGGGCGGCGGTCATCGAACGGCTGTGTGGGACTGTACAACGAACATATCGCCGAACTTTTCGGCTTTGCGCGGTTGGGCACTCAGGTGTTGCTAATTTGACGACAACAGGGCAATCCTGCGCTCAGGACGATTTCGGACGGATTGCAATCGCTAGGTATTGCTGCTTAAAGAAATTGTACGAGGTACAGTCTTGGGTGCCCTGACCTTGCGCATAGTGCGCGAAAAGGGGCGTATCTTGGAGGATACAATGAAGAAACTCGCTCTCGCTGCTGTTCTGACGGTCGTTGCCACTGGCGCGTTCGCAGGCGGCTATGTTCAGCCCGTCATCGACCCGATCATCGTCGTGGAAGACACGTCTTCCTCGGCCGGTGGCATCCTGGTTCCGATCCTGGCGCTGATCCTGATCGCTGCAGCTGTCGCAGCCAACAACTGATCCGACGAAAGTCGCTTGGTTTCGAAAAAGGCGGTCCTCACGGGCCGCCTTTTTCACATCTTGGGTTTGCGTCAGCTGTCCAGCCCGGTTTCCGCTGCGATCTGCGCGCGGGATTTGCGGGCGCGCTCGGTCGCTGATTTCAACTGGCCACAGGCCGCCATGATGTCCTCCCCCCGCGGCGTGCGGATGGGCGAAGCGTAACCGGCTTTGTAGACGATGTCGGCAAAGCGTTCGATGCGGGCCCAATCCGACCGAGTATAGGGTGCGCCCGGCCATTCGTTGAACGGGATCAGGTTGATTTTGGCAGGAATACCCGCAATCAGCTTGACCAGCCGCCGCGCGTCATCGTCCGAATCATTCACGCCCTTGAGCATGACGTATTCAAAGGTGATGCGCTCCGAGTTGCTGGCCTTTGGATAGGCCCGCAGCTCGTCCAGCAGGGTAGCGATGTTCCAGCGCTTGTTGATCGGCACCAGACGGTCGCGCACCTCGTCAGTGGTGGCGTGAAAGCTGACGGCGAGCATGCAGCCGATTTCCTGAGCCGTGCGCGCGATTTCCGGCACCACGCCCGAGGTCGACAGCGTGATCCGCCGACGGCTCAGCGCGATACCTTCACCATCCATGGCGATCTTCATCGCGTCGCGCACATTCTCGAAATTGTAGAGCGGCTCGCCCATGCCCATCAGCACGATGTTGGAAATCAGCCGTGGACGCAGGCCCATGCCTTCGCCCGGTTCGGGCCATTCGCCCAGATCGTCGCGCGCCATCATCACCTGACCCACGATTTCGCCCGCGGTCAGGTTGCGCACCAGTTTCTGCGTGCCGGTATGGCAAAACGAACAGGTGAGCGTGCAGCCCACCTGGCTTGAGATGCACAGCGTGCCGCGGTCTTCTTCGGGGATGTAGACCACCTCGACCTCGTGGCCGCCCGCGATCCGCACGAGGTATTTCCGCGTGCCATCGGCGGAAACGTCACGGCGCACCACCTCGGGGATCTCGATCACGAAACGTTCGGCCAGTTCGGCGCGATAAGCCTTGGACAGGTTCGTCATCGCGTCGAATTCGCGCGCACCCCAATGATAAAGCCACTGCCAGATCTGCCCGACCCGCATCTTGGCCTGTTTCTCGGGTGTTCCGGCGGCGATCAGCGCGTTTCGCATGCCCTCGCGCGTCAGACCGACCAGATTGATCGGCCCCTCGGGCAGCTTGCGGGGAATGGTAAGGACATCCTGCGTGATGGGCGCAGAGGCGGTCATGGGCATCATCCTTGGTGGCTCGGGGCAGATATAGGCATCTCTGCCCCGGCGCAAAGCTTTTGAGCTATGACCGGTTGGCCAGCGTCAGTTGGCGCAGCGCTGCTCGGCATCCTCGACAGCGGCGGTGAAACCCATCAGCGAGAAGGTATCTTGCGTCTGGGTGCCCCGGGCCGACCGCGCGGTCATCACGGCATTGGCGCCGCGCTTCATCGCGGTGATGATGCGCTGGTCATCTTGCGGCGACGCGGCCCAGGCCATTTCGCCATCAGTGAACAGCTCGAACGTCGTCTCTCCCACGCGCATCGATACGGTGGACCCATCCGCGAAAGGATAGCCGCCAGTGAACGACACCTCGCCCAAACGCTCCTGTCCGGGCCAGAAACTGACGAACATCAAGATCTCGCCGCGGTTCACCGACACGACGCGGCCGTCGCGGGTGTTGACCGTCGTGCGCGGGGTCGACACCACCCAGCACTGCGTCGGATCATCCTCGACGAAAACGGACCAATCCGTCGCAGCGTTTACGCGGTTCGTGGATTCCTCTTGCGCCAAGGACAGGCTGGGCGACACCGCCAGAACAGTCCCCGTCAGCGCACCGACAAGCCAGTGTTTCATGTCTCAGGAGCCTCCGCTCTCGTCTGCCTCTGGTCTACGCCCGGTTCTTGCTTCAAGTAAAGGCCAGGCGGCAGACCTTATCGTGCGCTAGATTAGAGGAAACCGCCGTTCAGCAAAAGCCCCGGTGGCGGAAAATCGCCGGGATGTGAAAGGGATGGGATCATGGCACATGCAGCAGAGCGTCTGGTCGAGGTCTGGCGCGGCGATTTTTGCGAAAGCGTGCATCACGGTCATGTCGCAGTCTGGCATGCCGACAGCGGATTGATCTGGGGTCTGGGCGATGTCGATGGCGTGATCTTGCCGCGATCCTCCTCCAAAATGATTCAGGCTTTGCCCCTGATTGAAAGCGGGGCGGCAGATGCCCACGGCCTGACGCAAGAACAACTGGCGATCTCCTGCGCGTCGCATCAGGGCGCGGCGGTGCACACCGATCTGGTGACGCGCTGGCTGGCCGATCTGAACCTGTCCGAGGCCGATCTGCGATGTGGCGTGCAATGGCCGAGTGACGAGGCGGCCCGCGACGGGATGATCTGCGCCCATTGCGGCCCGGACCAGCGGCACAACAACTGCTCGGGCAAGCATTCGGGTTTCCTGACGCTGACCAAGCACCTCAAGGCCGGGCCAGAATATGTCGATCCCGATCATCCGGTGCAGCAGGCGGTGCGCGCAGCATGGGAGGATGTGACCGACGAGACCACGCCGGGCTATGGCATCGACGGTTGTTCCGCCCCGAATTTCGCAAGCTCGCTCAAGGGGTTCGCGCGCGCCATGGCGATGTATGCCGCCGCGGTCGAGGGTGCTGATGCCCGCCAGACCGCGATGGTGCGCCTGCGCAACGCGATGATGGCCCATCCCCATCTGGTCGCGGGCGAAGGGCGATCTTGCACCAAGCTGATGCGCGTCATGGGCAATCGCGCCGCGATCAAGACCGGGGCGGAGGCGGTGTTCGCCGCGATCATCCCCGAACGCCGGATCGGCATCGCGCTCAAGATTGCGGACGGCACCACACGTGCGTCCGAGGCCGCCATCACGCAGATCCTTGGCGCGCTTGGCGTGATCGACCCGGCCGATCCGGTGGCGCTGTCCTACACCACCGGCCCGATCCGCAACTGGCGCAAGTTAGAGACCGGGCGCTACCGCGTTACACCGGCACTGGGCGACTGGAGGCCGTAAGTCCGCCGACCTTGCCCACAGCCTCGGGCGCGTAGGCCCGGATCATGGCATGCAACTCCGCCTTTTTGAGCGGTTTGGTCATGTAACCGTCGATGCCCGCCGCAAGGATGCGGTCGCGGTCGCCGTCCATCGCGTGGGCGGTCATCGCAATGATGGGCACGGGCGGCAGGCCATGCGCGGCCTCCAGCGCACGAATCGCGCGTGCCGCTTCGGTGCCGTCCATTTCGGGCATGGAGATATCCGTGAAGATCAGGTCCGGTGACGCCGCGCGGAAGGCTTCGACGCAAAGCACCCCGTTTTCCACCATGTGCAGGTCGATTTCGACACCCTTGAGCATGGTCCGGAACACGAGCTGGTTGGTCTTGTTGTCCTCGGCCGCAAGAATCCGAAGCCGCCGGCTGGGCGCGGGATCAAGCAGCGCAGGGGTCGGTTCCGGTTGCGGCTCAGGCATGTGTTCCGCTGCGTCGACGACGTTGGCATGACTGCCCGGATCGGGGTCGGGCACCAGTGCGGCACGGAACTCCTGCAGCGACAGGGTCGGGCTTATCGGCCGGACACCGGGCAAGGGGTCGGCGCGCGGGGCGGTCGGGCACAGGCACAATATGGGGCCGCCATAACCGCCCAACCGCAGCGCCGCGATCGGATCGTCGCCATCGCCCGACATTCCTGCGATCAGCACGGCAGACGGCACGGCAGGCCCGCCCACCGGGCCGACCGTCTCGGTCAGCCGCGCACGCAACCGCATCAGATGCGCAAGGATCGTGTCGGGCAGCATCCGGCCCCCCGTGATCGCCCAGACCTCGGCCCTGTCGGACGGCAAAGGTTCCACCGGCTGCGCCTGGGCATCGGGATCAGCGGCAAGGCTGACGGCAAAGCCGAAACTCGACCCTCGCCCGACCTCCGACTCGAGCCAGATCTCGCCCTCCATCAGCGCGACCAGCTTGCGCGTGATGGCCAGACCCAGCCCGGTGCCGTCGAACCGGCGATTCGCCTCTGATTCGACCTGATTGAATTCGCCGAAGACATGCGCCTGCATCTCGGGCGCGATGCCGATCCCGGTATCCTCGACCACGACGCGCACAGGCACCTGCCCCGGCGGATGGTCGCGCGGCGCGCCCACGACGCGGACGGTCACATGCCCCTTTTCCGTAAATTTGACCGCATTGCCGATCAGGTTGGTCAGGATCTGCCGGATGCGCCCGCGATCCCCGATCATCCGGTCAGGCAGGAAGATGTCGTAATCCAGCCGCAGCTCCAGCGCCTTGCCCTCAAGCCCCGGCCGCATCAGCTGGAATATCTCCTGGATCATCTGCTGCAGATCGAAGCTTTCGGGGTGCAGCACCAGCTTGCCTGCATCGATCTTGGAATAGTCGAGGATGTCGTTGATGATCACCAAGAGCGCCTCGCCGGAATTGCGGATCGTGTCGGCGAAAAGCCTTTGTTCCTCGGTCAGCATTGTGTCGCGCAGCAGGTCGGCCATGGCGACGACCCCGTTCATCGGCGTGCGGATCTCGTGGGACATGTTGGCGAGGAAGGCGGATTTCGCCCGGGCCGCCGCCTCGGCCTCGTCGCGGGCGCGCTCCAGATCGCGTTCGCGCCGGATCGTGTCGGTGATGTCGACCGCAAGGCTGACCATGTCACCCTCGGGCGTGCGCTTGTCGATCAGGCGGACATAGACCCCGTTGAACAGGCGGATGTCGGTCTGCGGCACGTTCGGCGCCTCCCAGCGGGCGATCATGCGGTCGATCCAGTCGACGGGCGCGGTACCTTGCAGATCGACCAGCCCCTCGTCGGCTGCAATGCGCAAGATCGCCTCGTAGCTGGCGCCGGGCGCGACATCGGCAGCCCCGTCAAAGGCGCCCAGCCACGCCGGATTGGCCACCACCAGCCGCCAGTCGCGGTCAAAGATGGCAAAGCCGTCCTCCACCGCGCTTAGAGAATCCCACAGCCGGCGTTCGGCGACATCGGCCTTTTCGGTCGCCACCTCGAGCGCCGCCTGCGCCTGCGTCGTGCGGCCGATCAGCGCCGCGTTCGCCTCGCGCTGTTCGATGACGGTATGCGACAGGGCGTGGGCGTGTTCGGCCAGCTTGCGATGAGCGGAATACAGCTCCTCCGACCGTTGGGCGAGCAGGCGCTCAGCCTGCAGCCGCGCGCGCCGTTCCCGCGCCAGACGGTCGTCGAACCCATGAATACTCATCCCGCTTCCCACAATGCCGCGCCTTTTTCAGGCAATCTGGCAGGCGCCGCTGAACATGCGGTTAACCCCACTTGCCGCACCTTTGGCCGGGGGAATCATCGACAGCGGGAAGCGGCGCTGCCAGAGTCTGAACCGTGTTCGTCACCACCCAAGCGAGGTTCCGATGCGCCTGTCCGCCGCCGTTCTCGCCGCGCTGCTTGTGTTGCCGTTTTCGGCCGCCGCGCATGAAGCGATCCCCGACCGCTTCGTGTCGATCACCCGCGATGTCGATTTCCCCGGCGGCGACCTGCGCCCGATCCTCGACACGACGCTTTCGGCCTGCGAGGCCGCCTGCCGCGCCGATCCGGACTGTGTCGGTTTCACCTACAACGGGCGCAACGGGTCCTGTTTCCCCAAATCCACCATTGGCGCGCCCGTGGCCTATGATGGCGCGCTGTCGGGCGAGGTGTTTGCCACCGATCCAGCCGTGCTGGCCCGGCTCGACGCAAGGCTGGCTGCGCTGTCCTTTCTGACCTCAGCTGACCTTGCCAGTGCGCGCGAGCAGGCTCTGGGCATGGGCCGCGCGCATTACGCCGGTCCCTTCAGCGCGCAGGACTGGCGCGAGGCGGCTCTGCGCGAAGAATCCTCAGGGAACCTCTCCGGCGCGATGCGCATGTACGGGGCCGCAGCCTCGCGGGGCGATCTGGCGCAGGATTGGGCCGATCACGCGCGGCTTTTGCTGAGCATGGACAGCAATTCAAGCAGCGAACGCCGCCAGCGCGAGGCCGAAGCCTTCGCCGCCGCGATCAACGCCAGCCTGCGCGCCGCACCGGGAACGGATCTGGCCAACGCGCTTGACGTGCTGGCCGAGGCGCTGGAACGTCAGGGCCGCGGGCGCGACACGGTCCCGACCTTCAGACTTGCCGTGGCGGAGGCCGCGAGCCCTGTGCGGACCCAAGCGCTTGACCGGGTTCTGGGCCTCTACGGGTTCCGGATGATCGAAACATTGGTCGATCTGGACACAGATTTTCCCCGCATCTGTGCCGTGTTTTCCGAAACGCTGGCCGCAGGCGGCGTTGTCTGGGACGATTACCTCCAGACCACCACGCCCGGCCTGAGTGCCGAGGCCGAGGGGCAGCAGCTGTGTGTTTCGGGCGTCCAGCATGGGTCGCGCTACGATCTCACCTTGCGCGCGGGCCTGCCCGCCGCCTCGGGCGAGGTGCTGCGTGCCCCCGTTCCCGTCCGTCAATACGTCCGCGACCGCGCGCCCTCGGTCCGGTTCGCGGGCCGCGCCTATATCCTGCCCGCAAGCGAGGGCGCGGCCCTGCCCATCGTCGCGGTCAATGCCGATCTGGTCGATCTGACGCTTTATGCCGTGTCCGACCGCAACATCTTGCGCACCCTGCAAGACGAGTATTTCGGCCAGCCTTTGCGCGATTGGCAGTTCGATTTCCTCGCCCGCGATCTGGCCGAAGTGGTCTGGCAGGGCGAGGCGGATGTCGCACGCGCGCAAAACCGCGCCGTGACGACGCGCCTGCCGATGGGCGATGTGATGGCCGGGCTTGCGCCCGGGGTCTACGCGCTTCAGGCGCGGGTGGGCGGCGCGGGCGACTTCGGCACGCCTGCCACGCAGTGGTTTCTTGTCAGCGATCTGGGCCTGTCGGTGATGACGGGCGCGGATGGGGTGCATGTCATGGTGCGCGCGCTGGCCGATGCCGGGCCGCGCGCGGGCGTCACTGTGGCGCTGGTGGCAGACTCAAACCGTGTGCTGGCCGAGGCCATCACCGATGCCGACGGCTATGCCCGGTTCGAGGCGGGTCTTGCCCGCGGGCAGGGCAGCGCCGCGCCCGCTTTGGTGTCGGTGCGCGATGGTGAGACGGATTTCGCCTTTCTGTCGTTGCGCGAGGCAGAGTTTGATCTCTCGGATCGCGGCGTCGAGGGGCGCGCGCCCGCAGGGGCCATTGATGTCTTCCTCACCACCGACCGCGGTGCCTATCGCGCAGGCGAGGTGATCCATGCGACCGCCTTGGCTCGTGACGGTCGGGCGCAGGCCATAACCGACCTGCCGCTGACCGCCATCCTGACCCGCGCCGATGGCGTGGAATACAGCCGCCACGTCCTGACCGAGGTCGGCGCGGGTGGCTACGTCTTTTCCTTGCCCATCGGCGCGCAGGTGCCGCGCGGCACATGGCGGCTGGCGCTGCATGCCGACCCGGATGCGCCCGCGCTGGCGACGCGCACCGTGCTGGTCGAGGACTTCTTGCCAGAACGGCTCGACATGGTGCTGTCGATGGCAGGTGGCCCCTTTGCCCCCGGCGACCGGCCCATGCTGGGCGTGCAAGCCGATTACCTCTTTGGTGCGCCCGCCGCTGATCTGACCGTCGAGGGGCAAGTGGCGCTGCGCCCCGCCACAACACTCGACGCGCACCCGGGCTACCGTTTCGGGCGCCACGACCAGCAGCCGCAGCCGGAATTCGCGGGGATTGCGGCGCTGGCTACCGATGCCACAGGCGCTGGGAATACCCGCATCGATATCCCGACCCTCAGCGGCGCACCTCAGCCCGCGACCCTGACCGTGACCGCCACGATCACCGAAGGCTCGGGCCGCCCGGTCGAACGCCGGATCACACGGCCCGTCCTGCCCGATGCGCCGATGATCGGCATCCGCCCGCTGTTCGACGAGACGCTTCCCGAAGGGGCCGAGGCAGGGTTCCAGTTGATCGCCGTGGGGGCCGAGGCCCTGCCGGCCCGCTGGACGCTCAACCGCGTCGACCTGCGCTACCAATGGTATCAGCAAAACGGCAACTGGTCGTGGGAACCCGTCACCACTCGCGCACGCATCGCCACCGGCGAGGCTGTGCTGGGCGCGGAACCCGTGGCCCTGAACCTGCCCGTCGATTGGGGCAGCTACGAGTTGCGTGTGGAAACGGCAGGCGAAGGGTTCTCGCTTACCTCTGTCGGTTTTGACGCGGGCTGGTATGGCGCGGCCAGCGGCACCGACACACCCGACGTGCTGGAGATTGCACTGGACGCGGCCGCCTACGCCCCCGGCGACACCGCCAATCTGCGGATCGTGCCGCGTCAGGGTGGCATCGCCTTGGTGCAGGTCGTGTCGAACCGCCTGATCGAACAGCGCATCGTGACGGTCGGCGAAGAGCCCATGACCATCCCCCTCACCGTGACCGAGGAGTGGGGCAGCGGCGCCTATGTCACCGCGACCCTGATCCGGCCGCTGTCGACCGTCTCGGGCCCCGTGCCCGCCCGCTCGCTGGGTCTGGCGCATGCGACCGTGGCACCGGGCGACCGCGCGCTGACCGCCACGCTGGACCTGCCCGCGACCGCAGAACCGCGCGGCCCGCTGGAGGTTGCCCTGCGCGTCGAGGGCGCGCGGCCCGGTGAGACGGTCCATGCCAGCATTGCCGCCGTCGATCTGGGCATTCTCAACCTGACCGGCTTCGACGCCCCCGATCCGCAGGCGCATTACTTCGGCCAGCGCCGGCTTGGCGTCGCCTTCCGCGATGTCTACGGTCGCCTCATTGACGCCCGCGACGGCGCCGAGGGGCGCATCCGCCAAGGCGGAGACGCGGGCGCGGGCCTGCGCATGCAGGCCCCGCCGCCGACCGAGGAGCTGCTGGCCCAATTCTCCGGCGCATTGACCGTGGATGCCGATGGTATCGCGCGCGCCCGGTTCGACTTGCCCGCCTTCAACGGCACCGTGCGGGTCATGGCGATGGCATGGTCCGAAACGGGCGTTGGGCAAGCGTCGGGCGATGTGCTGGTGCGCGACCCTGTCGTGGTCACGGCCAGCCTGCCGCGATTCCTTGCGCCGGGCGACACGGGCAGGATGCTGCTGGAATTGTCCCACGCCGAAGGGCCGACAGGCGAGGTGACGCTTGCGATCTCATCGACCGCGGGCCTGTCTTTGAGCACATCCACTGCCCCCGTGACGCTTGGCACGCTGGAAACCGCGCGGCTGACGATCCCGGTCACTGCCGGGGACGCGACCGGGCAGGAGCGGATCACCGTCACCGCCACTCTGCCGGGTGGCCGGACCCTGACCCGCACATTATCGTTGCCGGTGCAGGTCAATGACCCCGAGGTGGCGGAAACCACCCGCCTGACCCTTGCCCCCGGCCAAAGCCTGCCCATCGACGCCACGCTCCTGTCCGGCTTCCGCCCCGGCACGGGCCGGGCGACATTGGCGGCTGGTCCGCTCGCGCGCTTCGACGCGGCGGGGCTGCTGGCGCGGCTTGATGCCTACCCTTGGGGCTGCACGGAACAGGTCACCAGTCAGGCCATGCCGCTTCTCTACCTGTCATCGGTGGCCGAGGCGCTGGACCTTGGCACCGCCGCCGATCTGGATGCGCGCATCAACAATGCCATCGCCCGCGTGCTGGTGAACCAGTCGGGCAATGGCGGCTTCGGCCTCTGGTGGGCCAGCGACGGAGATCTGTGGCTTGACGCCTATGTCACCGATTTCCTCTCCCGCGCTCGGGCCGAAGGGCATGACGTACCCGCCATCGCCTTCACCCTCGCGCTCGACAATCTTGCCAATCAGGTCGCCAGCCACCCCGATTTCGAGGATGGCGGCGAAGGGCTGGCCTATGTCCTCATGGTGCTCGCCCGCGAAGGTCAGGCCAGCATGGGCGACCTGCGCTACTACGCCGATGTGAAGGCCGGGAATTTCGCCACCCCGCTGGCCCTTGGCCAACTGGGCGCGGCGCTCGCGCTTTATGGCGACCAGCCGCGCGCCGATGCGATGTTCCGCGCGGGCTACGCGATGCTGCAAGGCATGCAGACCAACCCGCTGCCCGAGGTCTGGCGCAGCGACTATGGCACCGTGGCGCGCGATGCCGCCGGCCTGATCGCGCTGGCCGCCGCGGCGGGGTCGGATGCGATCCCCGACACGTCGCTGAGCACAGCCTCCGATGTCGTGTCCACGCAAGAAGCGGTCTGGACCCTGCTGGCAGCCCATGCCTTGATCGACAATCCTGCAACCGAGGGTCTGACGCTCGACGGTGCAGCGATCAACGGTCCGCTGATCCAAGCGGTCCGCGCGGGCGACACGACCACGCGGATGGTCACCAATACCGGGACGGGCGACGAGGTGCTTACCGTCACCCGCTTCGGCATCCCCGAGGGCGCGACGCAAGCCTTCGGTAACCGCTACCGGATCGACCGGGCCTATCTGAACCTCGACGGCCAGCCGGTCGATCCCGCGACGGTTGCGCAAGGCACACGGCTGGTCACGGTGCTGACCGTCACGCCACTGGGTGCGCCCGAGGGGCGGCTGATGGTCACCGACCCGCTGCCCGCAGGCTTCGAGATCGACAACCCCAACCTGCTGACCTCGGGCGATATCCGGGCGGTTCAGGGGCTCGACCTGAACGCATGGGCCGAACATACCGAGTTTCGGCAGGATCGGTTCCTTGCCGCCATCGACAACCGGGGCGATAGCTCATTACGGCTGGCCTATATCGTGCGCGCTGTCACGCCCGGCGACTTCCACCACCCCGCCGCCAGCGTCGAGGACATGTATCGCCCCGCCTATCGTGCCCAGACCGCATCGGGGCGCGTGACGGTGGCCGAATGATCCGCCAGATCGCAGGCACGCTTGCGATCCTTGTCGCGCTGTTCGTCACCGGCGCGACGCTCTGGCTCGATGACTGGATCGACGAGACGGATATCCCGCCCTTGGTCCTGCAAACCGGGGTGGAGGTGCTGGACCGCAACGGCGATCTTCTGCGCGCCTATACGGTCGAGGACGGGCGCTGGCGCCTGCCCGTCAGCCTCGATGCCGTCGATCCGGGCTTTGTCGAGATGCTGGTGGCCTACGAGGATCGGCGCTTCTACCGCCACCACGGCGTCGACCCGCGCGCTTTTGTCCGCGCGGCTTGGCAGGCGGTGACGACGGGCCGCGTGGTGTCGGGCGGGTCCACCTTGACCATGCAGGTGGCGCGGCTGCTGGAGAACTCGGGCACCGGCGTGTGGCAAGGAAAGATCCGGCAGATCCGGCTGGCGCTGGCGCTGGAACGGCGGCTCGGCAAGGACGAGATCCTGACGCTCTACCTGCACCTCGCGCCCTATGGCGGGAATATCGAGGGCATCCGCGCCGCAACCCTCACTTGGTTCGGCGTGGAACCCCACCGCCTGACCGCCGCGCAATCAGCGCTGCTGGTGGCGCTGCCGCAGGCGCCATCCTCCCGCCGCCCCGACCGTTTCCCCGAGGCCGCGCGCATCGCCCGCGACCGGGTTCTGGACCGCGCCGTGCGCTTCACCGGCCTGACCGAGGCCGAGGTGGAATGGGCCCGCGCCGCCCCCATCCCGACGCTTCGCCGCGATTTCCCGGTGCTGGCCGCTCATCTGGCTGACCGCGCGCTGACCCAGCGGCCAACGCAGGGCACCCACCGTCTGACGCTCGAGGCTGGTCTGCAAGGCCGGATGGAACAGCTTGCCCGCCGCGCCGTCGAGGGGCAGGGGCCGCAGATGAGCGCCGCAATCATGGTGCTGGACCACCGCACGGGCGAAATCCTCGCCTCGGTCGGATCGCCCGATTACACCGACATGGCGCGGCAGGGTTTCGTCGACATGACGCAGGCCGTGCGGTCCCCCGGTTCGGCCCTGAAACCGCTGATCTATGGCCTCGCCTTCGACGCGGGGCTTGCTCATCCCGAGACCCGGATTGCCGACCGGCCCACCGGCTTCGGCAGCTACCGACCGCAGAATTTCGACAACGTCTTTCGCGGCGAGGTCAGCGTGGCCGAGGCGCTGCAGACCTCGCTCAACATTCCCGCCGTGGCGCTGCTCGATGCCATGGGTCCTGCACAGATGCTGGCCGCGATGCGCCGCGCGGGGATGGAGGTGCGCCTGCCCGAGGGCGACGGGGGCGCGGGGCTCGCCATCGCATTGGGTGGCCTTGGGACACGGATGGAAGATCTGATGGGCCTCTACGCCGCGCTGGCCCGGGGTGGCACGGCGGTCGATCTGCGCTGGCGAGACGATGACCCGATGGCCGAGGGCGCGCGGGTGATGGGGCCGGTGGCCGCGTGGTATCTGGGCGATGTGCTGGGCGATGTCCCGCCGCCACCGACCGCCCCTCGGGTGCAGTTGGCCTACAAGACCGGCACCAGCTATGGTCACCGCGATGCCTGGGCGTTCGGCTATGACGGGCGGCATGTGGTGGGCGTATGGCTTGGCCGCGCCGACGGGGCGGCCGTGCCGGGCGCCTTCGGGGCAGAGGTGTCGGCACCGGTACTGTTCGAGGCCTTTGCCCGACTGGGCGCACCCATGACACCGCGCACAGGCCCGCCGCCCGGCGCGCTGACCGTGGGCTGGGGCGCTCTCCCCGCGCCCTTGCAACGCGCAGGGATGGGGGCGGATGCAACAGCGCCCGAGATCGTCTTTCCGCCCCCAGGTGTCGTGCTGGCCCATGACCCGACACTGCCCGTGCTGGCCCGCGTCGCCGAGGGCGCGCCGCCCTTCACATGGCTCTGGAACGGCGCGCCGGTGGCCACCGGCGCGGGCGACCGCGAGGTGATGCTGGAGGCACCGGGCGTGGGGTTCGGCGAGTTGACCGTGATCGACGCGGAGGGGCGCGCTGCGCGGGTCGCCGTGGAACTGGCGACGCCGTAGGGCGGGCAATCTGCCTACCAAACACGCGCAGGGTGAGCAGATCGCCCACCCTCCAATTCACATGCGCTCGATCGCCAGCGCGATACCCTGACCGCCGCCGATGCACATGGTGATGAGCGCGCGGCGCCCGCCGATGCGCTCAAGCTCATGCATCGCCTTGACGGTGATGATCGCGCCAGTCGCGCCCACCGGATGGCCCAGCGCAATGGCCCCGCCGTTGGGGTTCACCTTTGCCGGATCCAGCCCCAGACCCTTGTTCACCGCCAATGCCTGCGCGGCGAAGGCCTCGTTCGATTCGATCACGTGGAAATCGGTGATCTTGAGGCCCGTGCGCGCCAGCAGCGCCTCCACTGCGGGCACCGGGCCGATGCCCATCACCTCGGGGCGCACGCCCGCATGGGCGTAGCCGATGATGCGGGCGCGGGGCGTCAAACCTGACGCCTCGGCCGCCTCGGCGCGCGCCAGCACCAGCGCCGCCGCACCATCGTTGATGCCCGACGCATTGCCGGCGGTGACGCTGCCATCCTTCTGGAACGCGGGGCGCAGACCTGCCAGCGCCTCGGCCGTCGTCGCCTTGGGATGTTCGTCGGTGTCGAAGGGCACGAGGTCGCGCTTCACCCGCACCTCGACCGGCACGATCTGATCGCGGAACCGCCCCTCGGCAATCGCACGGGCGGCACGGCTCTGGCTTTCCAGCGCAAAAGCATCTTGCGCCTCGCGGCTGACCCCATGCTCGGCCGCGACATTCTCTGCCGTGACGCCCATATGGCCGGTGCCAAAGGGGCAGTGCAGCGCCCCGATCATCATGTCGAGCGCGCGGACATCGCCCATCTTCTGGCCAAAGCGGGCAGCAGGCAGGATATGCGGCCCGTTCGACATGCTTTCCGCCCCGCCGGCCAACCCGAACTGCGCGTCGCCCATGGCGAGGGACTGGATCACCGAGACGATGGCCTGCGCGCCGGACCCGCACAGCCGGTTCACGTTCATCGCCGGCACCGTATCGGGAATGCCCGCCTCCATCGCGGCAACGCGGGACAGGTACATATCCTTGGGCTCAGTGTTGATGACATGGCCGAACACGACATGTCCGACCTGTGCGCCCTCGACGCCGGCCCGCTCCAGCGCGGCTTTTGCGGCAATGGCGCCGAGCTTGGTCGGCGGCACAGCGGCCAGCGACCCGCCGAAGGTGCCGATGGCGGTTCGTGCGCCTGACAGGATGACAATCTCGTCCATGGATCTTCCCTCCCTTGTTCGGGCCTATTGGCCCTGATCCGCGCCAGTGTGACCAGCGTGACGCTGCGTTCCGTCCGCATCGCCCAGCGCCTCCAGCCCGGCGAGAAAGGCCGTCGCCCCCGGCCCAAGCCGCACGATAAGCTGGGCATGATAAGCCACCGCCGCTTCGGCCAGTTCGGCCATCATCACAGCACCCTTGTCGGTCAGGCCGAGGACAACCAGCCGCCGATCGCTGTCGCTGATACGTTTGGTGATGATCCCGGCCTCTTCCAGCCGTGTTGCGGCGCGGCTGACCTTGGACTTGTCCATGTCCACGCGGGCGTGGATCTCGCGCACCGATACCTCGGCCTCCTGGCTCAGATGCGCCATGACCCGCCATTCGGCACGGCTAAGGCCGAAGCGTTCCTGATAGACGCGGGAAAATTCGCGGCTGAGGCGGCCTGCAGTCACCGCGACACGATAGGGCAGAAAGCCGTCGAGGACGAAGGGATCGGGCATCGGTACCCCGCCTGATCGTTGCACATGCATCGAAGCATGCGCAAAAGACAGGCCCGCCGCAAGGTGAAGCAGCGGGCCGTTGGTATTGGCGGCTCAGGCTGCGTCGAACTGCAACGGGCGGACCTGCTGGAACAGGCCCGTGGCCTTGAGCTTGGCCAGCACATGAGCGGGCGGCTGTTCGTCAAGGTAGAGCAGCGCAATCGCCTCACCTTCGCGCACAGACCGGCCGAGCGTGAAGTTGGCGATGTTCACGCCATTCTCGCCCAGCGTCTGGCCCAAGGTGCCGATGATGCCCGGCACGTCCTTGTTGGTGGTGTAGAGCATGTGCTGCCCGATCTCGGCGTCGATATTGATGCCCTTGATCTGGATGAAGCGCGGCTTGCCGTCACTGAACACGGTACCGGCAATCGACCGGGTGCGCGTGGGCGTGGTCACCACCAGACGGATGTAGCCATCGAACACGCCAGTCTTGTCTTGCGTGGTGGTCGACAGCTCCACCCCCCGCTCTTTGGCCATGATCGGGGCCGAGACCATGTTCACGTCAGGGTTCGTGGCCTTCATCACGCCCGCGATGGCCGCACAGTTCAGCGCTTTCAGGTTCATGTCCTTGGCGATGCCGTTATAGACCACCTCGATCGTCTCAATCGGCTCGTCGGTCAGCTGGCCGACGAAAGCACCGAGGTATTCCGCCAGCTTCAGCCAGGGCCCCATGATCGCGGCCTCCTGCGCGGTCACCGACGGCATGTTCAGCGCGTTCGACACCGCACCGGTCAGCAGGTAATCGGCCATCTGTTCGGCGACCTGAAGGGCGACATTTTCCTGCGCCTCGGTCGTGGCGGCGCCCAGATGCGGGGTCACGACGACATTGGGCAGGTCGAACAACGGATTCTCGGTCGCCGGTTCCTCGGCGAAGACGTCGAAGGCCGCGCCTGCGACATGGCCGGATTTGATCAATTCGGCCAAGGCCGCCTCATCCACCAAACCACCGCGCGCGCAGTTGATGATGCGCACGCCTTTCTTGGTCTTGGCCAGCGCCTCGGCCGACAGGATATTGGCGGTTTTCTCGGTGTAGGGCACATGCAACGTGATGAAATCGGCCTGCGCCAGCAGTTGGTCGAGGTCGACCTTTGCCACGCCCATCTGACGCGCGCGATCCTCGGACAGGAAGGGGTCATAAGCCATGACCTTCATCTTGAGACCACGCGCCCGGTCGCAGACGATGGAGCCGATGTTGCCCGCGCCGATCACGCCCAGCGTCTTGGCGGTCAGTTCCACGCCCATGAAACGGGATTTCTCCCACTTTCCGGCATGGGTCGAGGCATTGGCCTCAGGGATCTGGCGGGCTGTGGCGAACATCATCGCGATGGCGTGCTCGGCCGTCGTGATCGAGTTGCCGAAGGGCGTATTCATCACGATGATGCCCTTTTTCGACGCCTCGGGGATGTCGACATTGTCGACGCCAATCCCTGCGCGCCCGATCACCTTGAGGTTGGTCGCAGCGGCGATGATCTTTTCCGTGACCTTGCTGGCCGACCGGATGGCGAGGCCGTCATACTGGTCGATGACGGCCAGCAGCTTGTCCTTGTCCTTGCCGATCGAGGGATCAAAGGTGACGTCGATGCCGCGATCCTTGAATATCTGGACGGCAGCGTCCGACAGGCTGTCGGATATGAGAACCTTGGGGGCCATGGGTGTGGTCCTTGAAATGGGAATATGGCGGGCAGGTGGGCAGATTGCCCACCCGACGAATGTGTTGGGGGCAGGGTGGGCAATCTGCCCACCAAACCGTCAGGCGGCTTGCGCCAGCGCCTCGATCTCTACCACGAAGGCCCAATCGAGCCACGGCAGCATGGCTTCGATATCCGCCGTTTCCACCGTCGCACCGCACCAGATCCGCAGACCCGGAGGGGCATCGCGGTAGGCACCGATATCCAGCGCAACGCCTTCGGATTCGAGCCGCTTGGCGACCGACTTGGCAAAGGCTGCGCCATCGGTGATGCGGGGATCGGTGAATTTCAGACAAACGCTGGTGTTCGACCGCGTCGCTGGGTCAATCGCCAGATTGTCGATCCAGTCCCGCGCCTCGCAGAAATCGAAGATGGCCTTCGCATTGGCATCGGCGCGCGCCATCAGGCCGGGCAGACCACCCACCGATTTGCCCCATGCCAAAGCGACAAGGTAATCCTCGACGGCCAACATCGACGGCGTGTTGATCGTCTCGCCGACAAAGATGCCCTCGATCAGCTTGCCACCCTTGGTCAGGCGGAAGATCTTGGGCAGGGGCCATGCGGGGGTGTAGCTTTCCAGCCGTTCGACGGCGCGGGGCGACAGGATCAGCATACCATGCGCGGCTTCGCCGCCCATCACCTTCTGCCACGAGAAGGTGGTGACATCGAGCTTGTCCCACGGCAGATCCTGCGCGAAGGCGGCGCTGGTCGCGTCGCAGATCGTCAGACCGGCGCGGGTCACGGGAATCGCATCCCCATTGGGCAGACGCACGCCCGACGTGGTGCCGTTCCAGGTAAATACGACGTCCGTGTCGAAATCGACTTGGGTCAAATCGACGATCTCACCGTAGCCCGCCTTGAGGACGGTGGCATCCAGCCTGAGCTGCTTGACCACATCGGTGACCCATTCGGCGCCAAAGCTTTCCCAGGCGATCATGGTGCAGGGTCGTGCGCCAAGCATCGACCACATCGCCATTTCGACCGCGCCGGTGTCAGACGCGGGAACGATTCCGATGCGATAATCTGCTGGAACGCCAAGGATCTCGCGCGTCAGGTCGATGGCCGCCTTGAGCTTGGACTTGCCAACGGATGCGCGATGCGACCGGCCCAAGGGCGCGTCGGCAAGCTGATCCAGCACAAATGTGGGGGGTTTGGCGCAGGGGCCAGAGGAAAAACGCGCATTGTCCGGGCGCGCTGCCGGTTTGGTCGGTGCCATGATCTGATACCCTCTCAGATATGTGCCCTTCGTTGGGGAAGGGTGTCCCACCGCCGCGTCTACGGCGGGCGCGGCGCTGCGACAAGACGGAAAATGCAGCTCAAGCGTCGTTTTTCGCGACCCGGCCTGCGTCGGCGGTGCCGATCGGAAACGCCGTCCTCTTTGCACGGCTCAACCGACTGCCGTGCAGAGCTGCGGCATTCCGCCCATAATATCGGCATTCATCATAGGATTTTGATCTCACGAAAGAAATCCTTTCTGTCGTGCCATTCAAACACAACACCTGTCCAGTTCACTGGACATTCTGCTTGCCGTCGCCGCACGCCCGACGCTAAACTCAGGGGAGAGTGACCTTAACCTAAAACAATCGGTAGGCGCGTGAGAGACCAGGCCCAAACCCTAACCTTCGACCTCACGGATTTCTTGCCGTTCCAGATGTCGGTGATCGCGTCGCGCGCATTCCAGCGCATCATGATCGCGGCCGGTCTTCAGGTGCCCGAATGGCGCATCATGATGGCGCTGCCCGCACATCAGCCCTGCTCCAGCCATGAATTGTGCGCCCTGACCGCCATGGATGCCGCCCGCGTCAGCCGGGCCCAGCGGCGGCTCGAAGATCTCGAGATGATCCACGTCGTGCGCGACAATGCCGACCGGCGCAGGCTGGTCGTGCAGCTCAGTGACAAGGGCACCGAAGAGGTCGCGCGCTTGCGCCATGCCGCCCGCGAGGTCGAATCCTCCATGCTCGACAATCTGGGCCCCGAGGATCGCGCCAACCTCAAGACCGCAGTGGGCGACCTTTACGGCAGGCTCTGATCCAGCAGCATCCGGGTCAGATCGCCATCTGGCGCGGCCAATCCGTCGATGACATCGAAGTGATGCAGGCCGGGCAGATGCACGGCCCGCACCTCGGCCCCAAGCCCCCACCAGACATTCGCCAAAAGGTCGGTCTGCCGGATGAACTCGGGCCGTTCATTGCCACCCACAACGCAGGTCACCCTCAGTCCGTCGCGTGGGATCAGCAGAGCAGGGCTTTCGACTTCAGCCTCGGCCGGGTCCAGCTGCAGCGTCTCGTTCATCTGCGTGCGCAGAAGCGGGCGCAGATCATGCACCCCGGATACCGAAACAACATGCGTGACACGGTCCGCAAGCGCATCCTGCAGCACCCCGCGACAGGCCATGCGGGTCACCAGATGCCCGCCCGCTGAATGCCCGGTCAGGGTGACAGGCCCCGACACAGCCTCCGCCGCCACGCCGATCGCAGCCGCGACCTCGGCGGTGATGGCGGCGATACGCGCGTCGGGCGCCAGCGTGTAGCGCACCAGCGCCACGGCCTGCCCATGGGCCAGCGGCCCCTCGGCCAGAAAGCCGAAATCATCGGGCGAAAACCGCATCCAGTAGCCGCCATGCACAATCACTGTGAGACCCTGAATGGCGCTTTCGGGTCGATAAAGGTCGATCGTCTGCCGCGCGCCGGGCCCGTAGCGGAGCCGGCCGGGGGTGATACCGGTGCGCAAGGCGGCGGTGCGCGCGGGCCAATCCGTCAGAAACCGCTCCGCATCCGGGATATGGGCGGCATTGGCATAGGCATCATCCCAATCGGTGATCGGCATCAAGGGCTCCCTCACGTCGTCGGAGGCCAGAAAGTCGCAAGCCTGCCCGCAATGCAAGCCGCCTGCGGCACTTTCGTTGCCCGCCCCATCCCCCACCTTCCGGTCTTGCGCCAAGACCGGCTGTCACGTTAGCGTGACACTGCTTCGGTCCGGGCGATTCACATCGTCCGGTGAAAAGGGAACGCGGTTCAAATCCGCGACTGCCCCCGCAACTGTAAGCGGCGAGCGTGACCGGCACATGCCACTGGGGGACACCCCGGGAAGGCCCGGCCCACGCGATGACCCGCGAGTCAGGAGACCTGCCGAAGTGATCACCCTGTCCGGGCGCGGTGGGCGCCATGGGCAACGGACCCTTCCGTTGTGGTGACGCTTCACCGTTCACGGGAGGGGTCTGTCTGCCCCCCCTCAAGAACATTGCATCAGAACCAATCGGGCCAAACGGCCCGCGAGGGGGCTATATGAAACACCACATAACGGCCGCGCTGCCCTTGGCGTTGCTTTTCCCGGCCATGGCGCCGGCGCAATCCGTATTTGATCTGGGGGAGATCGTGTTTTCGGCCGAATTCGGCGAAACCACGCTGGAGGAAACCGGCGCGACCGTATCGGTCGTCACCCGCGAGGAACTTGAGGCGACCGGGGAAACCCGCGTGATCGACTATATCGCGCGCCTTCCCGGCGTCGATGTGCGCGCACGCGGCCCGATCGGGTCTCTGACCTCGATCACCATCCGCGGTGCCGGGCAAAACTATGTCCGTGTGCTGGTGGATGGGATCGACGTCAGCGATTTGTCCGGCCCGCAGGCGGCCTTTGACTTCGGCAGCTTGACCACATCCGACATTTCCCGGATCGAACTGCTGCGTGGCGGGCAATCTGCGATCTACGGTTCGGAGGCGATCGGCGGCGTCATCAACATAACGACCCTCCGTGCCGAAGAAGAGGGCGTGAACCAGTTCGCCAGTATCGAGACAGGCAGCTACAACAGCTACCGTGGAAGCTATGGAGTTGCGGTTCGGCAAGGTCCGCTGGACTATGCCTTGACCCTGACGCGCACGCAGACCGACGGATTTTCTGCCGCCGACGAGAATGACGGCAATACCGAAGCTGACGGGTTCGAATCGAACCGGCTGAGTTTTTCGCTCGGGCATGATCTGGCGAATGGCGGCCGCGTCGGGCTGAGCGCCTTTGTCGAAAGCGCACGGGTGGAGTTCGACGAGCAGTTCCCGATATCGGACGGTTCGCCCGATGAGGTGTCCTACAATGACAGCTTCGGTTTGCGCGCCTATCTGGAACTGCCGACCGGGGCAGTCGACAGCACTTTTGCCGCCACCTACTATCAGATCGAACGCGATGTCCGGGGGTCGACCACATTCGGCCCGGCGGAGAACATATACACCGGCGAGCGGATCGCACTGAGCTATCTCGGCGCGCTTGACCTCGACCAGTCGACTTCGCTGAGGTTCGGGCTCGATGCCACGCGCGAGACTTTCTCGCAGGGAGGAACCTTTGGCCCAGGCGGCGGTGAAAGCGAGACTGTCGGGCTCTTCGGGGAGCTGGCGTGGTCGCCCAACGACAGCTTCGACCTGTCGGCAACCCTGCGTTACGATGACCATTCGCAATTTGGTGGCCTGACCTCGGCACGCTTTGCGGCCTCGTGGCGACCGGACGAGGCGTGGATCATTCGCGCGTCTGCAGCGCAAAGCTTCCGGGCACCTTCGCTCTACGAACTTTACGGGCCTTTCGGCGAACCGACATTGCAACCTGAAGAAAGCCACTCGTTCGATCTGGGCGTGGAACGGCGGTTGGCGCAGGATGCCTTTGTGCGGGCAACGCTGTTCTACAACCAGACCGACAATCTGATCGATTTCCCCTTTCCCTACGCGCAGGTGCCCGGCACGGTCCGCCGCCGGGGCGTGGAACTGGAATTCGGCGCACCTATCACGAACGCGTGGCGTCTTGACGGCAGCTATACGTATACGACCGGACGCAACCCGCCCCTTACGGCCGGAAACGCGTGGAACCTTGAGTTCCCTGAGAACGACCTGTCCTTGACCCTGACGGGCGACATGACCGAGCGGCTGTCAGCGGCGTTGTCTGTGCAATCTGTGTGGAACCGCCCGACTCTGAGCGACTATACTATCGCGAACGCAACCTTCACCTACGCCCTGAGCGACGATGTCGATGCCTATCTGCGGATCGACAACATTCTCGACGAACAATACCAGTTGACGCGTGGCTACGGCACCTCCGACCGGGCCTTCTACCTCGGCCTTCGGGCCCGGTTCTGAGATGATCCCCCTGCGCGCCCTCGCCCTCGCCCTGACCGTCACGGCGGGGCCCGTGGGCGCGCAGTCCACCGAGGCACCTGCCCGCGTGGTGTCCATGAACCTCTGCACCGACCAGTTCGCTCTGATGCTCGCCGCACCCGGGCAGCTGGTCTCGGTCAGCTATGTCTCGGCAGATCCCGTCACCTCGCCCATGGCCGACGCGGCCGCCGCCTATCCGCTCAACTATGGCAGCGCCGAACAGATCTACCTGATGCGGCCCGATCTGGTGCTGGCCCATCCCTGGTCCGACCCCACCGCTATCGCCATGCTGCGCCGCCTCGGCGTCAGCGTGGTTCAGGTGCCGGGGGTCGAAAGCCTGGCCGATATTCCCGAGCGGCTGGCGCAGGTCGGCGCGCTTTTTGGCCGCGAAGAACAGGCACAGACCCTGATCCGCCAGTTCGAGACGGATCTTGCAGCCCTTGGCACCCTGCCGCTCGGTCCGCGCGCCGCCTTTTACGGGGCCAATGGCTATTCCATGGGCGAAGGCGGCATGGCGCATGAGATCCTGACCCGCGCCGGGTTCCGCAACATCGCCGCAGAGGTCGCGCGCAGCGACACCGGCCAGATCGCGCTGGAACTTCTGGTGATGGCCGCGCCCGATCTGATCCTGCGCACCGCCCGCTACCCGGGCGCCTCGCGGTCAGAGGAGATCTTGCACCACCCAGCCCTGCAGGCGCTGATCGCCGCTGGCAACGGGCTGGAGATGGGGCCGGATTGGGCCTGCGGCACGCCCCGTGTCCTTGAGGCGCTGCGCGATCTTGTCGAGGCCCGTCAGATGATGGAGGGCGCACCATGACCCGCGCCCTGTTCCCCGGACTGGGCTTGCTGACCACTGCACTGTTTGCCCTCTCGCTGCTGACCGGCCCTGCGGGCTTTGGCTTCAGCGAAAGTGTGTCAGCCCTCATCACCGGGCAAGGCGAGGCCGTGACGCTGGTGATGCGCGAGATCCGCCTGCCCCGCGCGATCCTTGCCGTCATGATCGGCGCGAGCCTCGGCCTGTCGGGCGCGGCGCTGCAGGGCTATTTGCGCAATCCTTTGGCCGAACCGGGTCTGATCGGCGTCTCAGGCTCTGCGGCTTTGGGCGCCGTCATCGCCATCCAGACCGGATTTGCCGCGGCCTTTGCCCTTGCCCTGCCCTTGACGGCGCTTGCCGGTGCGGTGATCGCGGTCCTGCTGATCCTCGCACTTGCCGGGCCGCGTGGCGGGTCGCTGACACTGATCCTCGCTGGTATCGCGATTTCGGCGCTGGCCGGTGCGCTGACCTCGCTGGTACTGAACCTCTCGCCCAATCCCTTCGCCACGGCGGAGATCGTGTTCTGGATGATGGGATCTCTGGCGGATCGGTCGTTTTCCCATGTCTGGCTTGCCGTACCCTTCATGGCGGTCGGCTGGGCGCTGTTGCTGCCGCTGGGCCGGGGCCTCGATGCGCTGACACTGGGCGAGGATGCCGCCGCCGCCATGGGCATCAGGCTTGACCGGATGCGCCTGCAACTGGTTCTGGGCGTCGCGGCCTGCGTTGGCGCGGCAACAGCGGTCGCGGGTGCCATCGGCTTTGTCGGGCTGGTCGTGCCGCATCTGTTGCGCCCGCTCGTCGGCGCCCGGCCTTCGGTCCTTTTGCCCGCCTCAGCGCTTGGGGGGGCGGCAATGGTGCTTTTGGCCGACATCGCCGTGCGGCTGGTGCTGCCCGAGCGCGACCTTAAGCTCGGCGTCCTCATGGCGATCATCGGCGCGCCGCTGTTCTTGCACCTGATCTACAAGACGCGGAGGGCGCTGTGATGCATCTGGCGCTGGACCGTCTGACTGTGATGCGCGGCGACTGCCCCGTGGTCGACGGCGCCAGCCTGGCCATCGCGCCTGGGGAACTGGTCGGCCTGATCGGGCCGAATGGTGCGGGCAAGACCACGCTGATGCGCGGCGCGCTTGGTCTTCTGCCACATACGGGCATGTCTTCGCTGACGGATATGGCCCCGCAGACTCGCGCCCGCCACGTCGCGTGGCTGCCGCAAGCGCGCGAGATCGCCTGGCCTGTGAGTGTCGAGACGCTGGTGACACTGGGCCGGACGCCCCATCTGGCGGCGGGCCAGCGCCCGAGCGAAACCGACCGCGCCGCCGTCGCGGAGGCGTTGCGGATCATGGACCTGTCGGGCTTTGAGGCGCGCCCCGCGACCAAGTTGTCGGGCGGCGAACAGGCCCGCGTCCTGATCGCCCGCGCGCTGGCGCAGGACACACCGCTGATCCTCGCGGATGAGCCCATCGCGGGCCTCGACCCCGGCCACCAGATCGCCACGATGCAGGCCTTTGCCCAGCTGGCCGCCGGGGGCAAGGCGATCATGGTCTCGCTCCATGATCTTGGCCTTGCCGCGCGCCATTGCACCCGGCTGATCCTGATGCACCGGGGCCGCATCCATGCCGACGGACCGCCCGAGAAAGTGCTGACCAAGGCCAATCTCGCCGATGTCTTCGGCATTTCAGCCCATTTGACGCGCGGACCCGACGGCGTCATCTTTCAGCCGCTCGAGGTGCTGACATGACCGACATGCCCGATCTTCTGACGCGCGGCGGCCCGGTGATCTGGGCCATCGCCGCGCTGTCGGTTCTGACGCTCGCCCTGATCTTGTGGAAGCTCTACCGCTTGTCCACGCTCGGGGCCTGGTCCGGTGGGCATGTCGCGACAGAAGCGATCACGTTGTGGCAACAGGGCGACGCAGTGGGCGCCCTGTCGCTGCTGACCGCGCGCCGGTCCGTCCGCGCAAGGCTGGCCCATGCCGCGATGTCGGCGCACCGCGATGTCTTCCTGTCCGACGAGGCCGCGCGCGAGGAAACCGCCCGCATCGCACGCACCATGCTGGCCGAGTTGCGCGCCGGCTTGCGCCCGCTCGACCTGATCGTAACCATCGCGCCTTTGCTGGGGCTGCTGGGCACCGTTCTTGGCATGATCGCCGCGTTTCAGGCCCTGCAGGAGGCCGGTGGCCAGACCGATCCCGCCACGCTGGCCGGCGGCATCTGGGAGGCGCTCTTGACCACCGCCGCAGGGATGGCCGTGGCGATCCCTGCCGCCGCGGCGCTCACATGGTTCGACAGCATCGCCGACCGAGTGCAGGCCGACATGGAGGGGGACGCCACCCGCATCTTCACCCGCGGGGGCGCACGATGACGGGGTTTTGTTTCGCGCCCGCGCGGCCGCGCCGTCGCCCGAGCCTGACGCCGATGATCGATGTGGTGTTCCTGCTGCTGGTGTTCTTTATGCTGGCCGCCCGGTTCGGGCAGGAAGGCGCGCTTGAGTTGCGCATCGCGGCCAGTGGCGGCGCGGAGTGGCAAGGCCCGCCGCGCCTTGTCCGGATCGAGCCGGAGGGGTTCAGGCTGAACGGCCAGATCACCGATCTGGACGGATTGATCGAGACCCTGAGCCGCCTGACAGACACGGGTTCGGACCTCATCCTCGTGCAACCGGCAGAAGGCGTTGACCTGCAGCGCCTGATGGATGGGATGGGCCTTTTGGAGCGGGCGGGCTTCACCACGCTTGCCTTGGTGAGCCCGTGACCTTCGGTGGCCCCTCACGGCCCCGTGGCGGGCAGGATCGGGCCATCGTGCCGATGATCAATGTGGTGTTCTTGTTGCTGATCTTCTTTCTGATGACGGCCAGCCTGACCCCACCGCCGCCGCAAGACCTTACGCCGCCAACAGCCGACATGCCACAGACCGACCCGGAGGCGGGGACGCTTTACATCATGGCCGATGGCACACTGATCTTTGGCGCGACCACGGGCGAGGACGCGCTCGCGGCGCTGGCCGAAGCAGACAGGGACGGACCGCTGCCGGTTCTGGCCGACGCCGCATTTTCCGCCGCCGATCTTGCGCGGCTCTTGCCCCGTCTGGCGGCGCAGGGCGTGTCCGATATTCGCCTGATCACGGTCCGCCCATGAGACGGGCCGCCGAAATCGCTGCCTTTCTGGGCCTGTCGGCGGCGGTGCATGCCGGGGTGATGTCGGGGCTTGGCACCAGCAGCGGAGGGCCCGACGGACAAGGTGCGCAGGGTGCCGACCGGATCAGCCTGCAAGCTGCACCGGAAAGCCTTGCCGCATTGGCCACCCGCTGGACGACGCCGCCCGACCCGATGACATCGGCCGCGTCCATGGCCCAGCCGGTGGTCTCGGAAAATGCCGTCGAATTGCCCATGGACAGCACACCGCAACGCCTGCCGGCAATGCCACCACTGCCACAGCAGACACCTGCGGAAACTCCCCCGGTCGAGCGGACCCCGGCGCCAGCCCCCCCGCGTCCCGCGATGCCCGTCGTGCCGATCGCCCCGGCGATGCCGATACCCGAGACCCCGCCCGCCGCACCCGACCACGTCGATCTCGCGCCACCGCGCAACGGCTCGCCGCCGCTGACCACGCCCGAAACCCCATCAAACCCCGCACCAGACACAGCCGCACCCGCCCCGCCCGGCAGCACGGAACTGGCCACCGCCACCTCTCCACGGCCGCCCGTCCGCCCGTTCGCCCCGCCACCGGCACAGGTCGCGCCCACAGCCAGCCCGCCATCGACGCCACAACCTGCCCGCGTTGCCGCAGGCGCCGGCAACGGGGCCGCACAAGGAGCATCACCTGCGCCGACACAGGCCCCCGCCACGCTCAGCGCCGCCGACCGCCAAAGCTTGATGGCGCAATGGGGCGGGCAGATCATGGCGCGGATCGAACGCGCCCGCCCGCGTGTCCGGGCGTCGGGTCAGGTGGTGCTGGCCCTTCAGGTCTCACGCAGCGGGCAATTGGCGGGTCTGTCGGTCGCCAGATCCTCGGGCGACCCGGCGCTGGACGAAGCCGCGATGACGGCCGTCCGGCGCGCCGGGTCCTTTCCCGCCGCCCCCGCGGGCCTGACCGAGACGAGCTACGGCTTTTCCCTGCCGATCCGGTTTCGCTAGGCCCTTTCACTGACGCGCGCGACCGCTAGGTAGGGGGTCATGGGACTGCTGTTGCACATCGAGGAACTGACCAAGGCCTATGGGCCTGTGTCCGTGCTGAACGGCGTGTCGCTTACGCTGGACGCGGGCCAGAGCCTTGCGCTCACCGGCGAAAGCGGATCGGGCAAAAGCACGCTTCTGCATCTGGTGGCGGCCTTGGATCAGCCTGATGCAGGCTCGATCAGGCTGGATGGGGTCGAAATCGCCACGCTGGACGATAGCGGTCGCGCCGCCTTGCGCCGGGATCGGATCGGGCTGGTGTTCCAGCAGTTCAACCTGATCCCGTCGCTGACCGTGGCCCAGAACATCGCCTTTCAGGCCCGCCTGTCCGGGCGACACGACCCCGCGCGATGCGCCATGCTGGCCGACCGTTTGGGCATCAGCGCCCTGACCGCGCGCTATCCCGAGGATCTTTCGGGCGGCCAGCAGCAACGCGTCGCCATCGCCCGCGCGGTGGCAAATGGTCCTGCGCTGATCCTTGCGGATGAACCGACGGGCAATCTGGACGAGGCCACCGGCGATGCCGTGCTTGACCTGCTGCTCGATCTGGTGCGCGACACCGGCGCGGCCCTGATGATGGTCACCCACTCGACCCGGCTGGCTGCCCGTCTCGACCGCCGCCTGCACCTGTCGCGTGGCCTGCTGTCCGCCGCACCTCTGGTCGCATGACATGATCCAGACCGCCGTTTCGACCCTGTTGTCCCACTGGCGACGTCACCCCGGCCAACTCGCAACCCTGATTGCCGGGCTGGCGCTGGCCACAGCGCTCTGGTCGGGCGTGCAGGCGATCAATGCCGAGGCGCGCACCTCCTACGCGCAGGCCGCCGCGACCTTGGGTCAAGACAGTCTTGACCGGCTCGTCTCTGCCTCCGGGCGGCCGGTGCCCTTGGCCGAATTCGTGGCCCTGCGCCGCGCCGGCTACCTTGTCTCCCCGGTCATCTCGGGCGAGCTGCGCGAGGGTGAGGCTCGCCTGCGCCTCCTTGGCATCGACCCGCTCACGGCCCCGCCCGAAGCCGGTGCCCCGGCGCTGCAGGGCGAGGCGCTGGACCTGCCCACCTTTTTCACCGCCCCCGGCCTGCTGTTGATGGAGGAAGAAACATCCTTGGGATCGTTGCCCCCGGGCCTGCCCGAGATCGTTCTGCGCGAGGGTATTCCGCCCGGCGCCGCGCTCACCGACATCGGAACCGCGGCGCGGCTGATGGACCAGCACGATCCGAGCTACCTTCTGGTGGCCCGGGTTCAGCCCGCGGGCCTGCCGCCCCTTGAGCAGGCAACAGACCTGCGACTGGAACGGCCAGGCGCCACCACCGATATCGCAAGCCTGACCGACAGCTTTCATCTCAACCTCACCGCCTTTGGCCTTTTGTCCTTTGCCGTGGGCCTGTTCATCGTCCATGCCGCCATCGGTCTGGCCTTTGAACAGCGCCGCGCGACGATCCGGACCTTGCGCGCGCTGGGTCTGCCCCTGCGAAGCCTGCTGGTCGCCATCAGTCTCGAACTGGCCGTTTTGACCCTGTTTGCCGGGGTCTTGGGCCTTGTGCTTGGATATGGGATCGCCGCAGCGCTCATGCCCGGTGTCGCGGGCACCCTGCGCGGGCTCTACGGCGCGACCATCCCCGGAACGCTGAGCTTCGATCCGGTCTGGGCGGCCTCGGCGCTGGGAATGACGCTGGCCGGCGCCGCGCTTGCGGGGGCGCAGGCCCTGCGCCGCACCGCGAGCATGCCGATCCTTGCACCAGCCAACCCGCGGGCTTGGGCATTGGCCTCGGCCCGGTCGATGCGGGTGCAGGCGCTGGTCGCCACGGCCTGTTTCGCCACCGCACTTGCCCTTGGCGTCTGGGGCGGGTCGCTTCTGACAGGCTTTGCCGCGTTGGCGGGTTTGTTGCTGGGGGCGGCCATGATCTTGCCCGCATCGCTGGGCCTTGTGCTGCACCTGACCGGGCGTGGGGCACGGGGCGCGCTGGCGCAATGGCTCTTCGCTGACACGCGGCAGCAATTGCCGGGCCTGTCCCTTGCTCTGATGGCGCTTTTGTTGGCGCTGGCGGCCAATATCGGGGTATCGACCATGGTGGGGTCGTTCCGAGGAACATTCATCGGTTGGCTTGACCAGCGGCTTGCGCCCGAACTCTACGTCACCGCCGCAAGTCTTGACGAGGCTGCGCGCCTGCGCGCCTTCCTTATCCCCCGCGCCCAAGCGATCCTGCCCATCGTCAGCGCCGAAGTGCCCCTTTCCGGTCGCCCCGGCGAGGTGTTCGGCCATATCGATCATGCCACTTACCGCGATCACTGGCCGCTGTTGCAGGCCGTGCCCGACGCCTGGGACATAATGGCCAGCGGCCAAGCCGTGCTGATAAACGAACAGCTTGCCCGCTTTGCCGACCTGTCACTGGGCGATCCGCTCGAAATCACGCCGGATCTGACCCTCACCATCGCCGGGGTCTATTCCGATTACGGCAACCCGGCGGCACAAGCGATTGTGACCCTGAGCCGCTTTGCAGAGACGTTTCCAGACGTGCCCCAGACACGGTTTGCCCTGCGCATCGCACCCGAGGATGCCCCGATGTTGGCCACAGCCCTGCGCGAAGATTTCGGCCTGCCCACCGACGCCGTCATCAATCAGACCCAGATCAAGCGGTTTTCGATGGAGGTCTTCGAGCAGACCTTCCTCATCACCGGCGCCTTGAACGTGCTGACGCTGGGCGTCGCAGGTTTCGCGCTATTGACCAGCCTGTTGACGCTGGCCGACATGCGCCTGCCGCAACTGGCCCCGGTCTGGGCACTGGGCCTGACACGCGCGCGTCTTGCGTGGTTCGAACTGGCACGCAGCCTGATCCTTGCCGCGCTGACCTTTGCGCTGGCCCTGCCGGTTGGCCTGTGTCTGGCTTGGGTTCTGCTGGCGGTCGTGAATGTGGAAGCCTTTGGCTGGCGGCTTCCGATGACGCTGTTCCCCGCCGATTGGCTGCGCCTCTTCGCGCTGGCGTTGCTGGCTGCCGCCCTCGCCGCGGCCGTGCCGGCCCTGCGGCTGGCGCGCATGCCGCCTACGACCCTGCTCAAGGTGTTCGCGCATGAACGCTAGGACCCTCACCCTTGGCCTGTGCCTGCTGGCATCGCCGATCTGGGCACAAGGTTTCGCGGGCCTCGGCACGGCCGCCGACGGTTTCGCCCTGCCGCAAAGCCCGGCGCTGTTCAACTTTCCCGAGGATCATGGCCCGCACCCGGCCTATCGCATCGAGTGGTGGTATCTGACCGCGACGCTGACCGGCGAGGATGGCGCGGAGTATGGCGTGCAATGGACCCTGTTCCGCTCCGCTCTTGCCCCGCGAGAGGCCGAAGGCTGGGATGCGTCGCAACTTTGGATGGGCCATGCGGGTTTGACCTCGTCCGAGGCGCATTTCAGCGCAGAACGGCTTGCGCGCGGCGGCATCGGGCAGGCCGGCGCCAGACCTGCGCCCTTCAGCGCGTGGATAGACGACTGGGCGATGACAGCGATCGACCCGGAGGCCGCCGATGCGCTGGATGCGCTGACCCTGACCGCACGCGGGACGGATTTCGCCTATGACCTCGATCTGACCGCCACCGGACCCCTGATCTTTCATGGCGATGGCGGCTATTCGGTGAAATCCGCCGAGGGGCAGGCCAGCTATTACTATTCGCAACCCTTCTACAGCGTCACCGGCACGCTGACCCTGCCCGATGGCCCCGTCGCCGTCACGGGAAACGCCTGGCTGGACCGCGAATGGTCGTCGCAACCACTATCGGAACGCCAGGAGGGGTGGGATTGGGTCTCGCTCCAGTTCGACAGCGGCGCGCGGCTGATGGGGTTCACGCTGCGCCAGACCGATGGCACGGCCTATACGGCGGCGACATGGATCGAGGCGGATGGCAGCACTCAAGCCTATCTTGACGGTGCGCTCACCATGACGCCGCTGGCCGTTACCGATGTTGCTGGCCGTGAGGTTCCGACCGAATGGCGGATCGAGTTGCCCGACCGTGGGCTCGACATCACCACCCTGCCGCTCAACCCACAGGCTTGGATGGATGTCTCCGTCTCCTATTGGGAAGGGCCGATCCGTATGACCGGCACCCATCCCGGGCGCGGCTACCTGGAGATGACCGGATATGACTGAAGAGACCCTGACTGGCCTTCTCGATACGATCTGGCAGCACCTTGCCCGAGGCACAGCCGACCGCCACCATCCCGCGCGCCACCCCACGCTGGCCTCCATTGGCACGGATGGGCCCGAGCTGCGCACGCTCGTGCTGCGCCGCGCGGAGCGGTCCGGAGCGCTGCTTGAGGTGCACACCGACGCGGCCAGCCCCAAGGCTGTTCAGATCGTCGCCGACCCCCGCGTGGCGCTGCATGTCTGGCTGCCCAAACCGCGCCTGCAAATACGGGCACGGGCGATGGCCCTGCTCGAACCGGGCGATCCCGCCGTCTTTGCCAATCTCCCGCCCGAGGCTCAGGCGAATTACGGCGGTCCGGTCCCGGGGACGCCGCTGCCCGGTCCAGCAAAGCGCGCCGCCGGCGACCCCGCCCGCTTCACGCGCATCCTCTGCCATCTGACCGAGGTCGACGCGCTCCTCCTCTCCGACCCGCACCGTCGCGCCCGCTACCGTGCCGACGGGAACTGGCAGGGACAGTGGATCGTGCCCTGACCCCTTCTCTGTTTCAAAAATATCCCGGGGAGGCGCGGCCGGAACGGCCGTGACGGGGCAGAGCCCCTCTTCACGCCTCAGACGCCGGGATCAAACATCGGGAATGTCACGCCCAACGCCCAGCCCAGGATCACGCCCATCCCGACCCCCATGGCCACGGCCGAGCCTGTCCGTTTGCCGACGAACCGGCCCATCATACCATAGCTCAGGTAGAACAGACCTATCACCGGCAGAATGATGATGAGGAAGAACAAGCGCTCGAAATCCAGCGCCACCGCGATGCCGAGCGAGATCAGGAACATCCCCCGCGCCACGATCCGCCGCCAGAGCGCGGCGCGCGCAGCCTCCAGCAGCACGGCATCGGCCAGCATCGCCAGAACCGCCCCGGGCAAGATCGCCAGCATCACCACGGCACGTCCGGGATGAGGAAAGAAACTGCCAACGTAGCGGTCCATGACACCGCCGAACACGACGATGCCATAGACAGCAAGGCCAAGACCCAAAAGCAGCCCCCGGCGCGCGGGCAGCCCGCCCGCCCAGGCCGCCCCCGCAAGAACCAGAGCGCCATAAAGCGCCAAATGCAGGGCAAGGTAATCGGCAACCAGAACCGGCAGGAAACGCGTCTCGAACAGGCTGAGCAGACCCGGTGTGAGAACCGCCGGCAGAACCGCCATGGCCCAGAACTGCATACGCCCGGGGTGCCAGGGCGCGCGGCCCTCCGGCAGCAGCCGCGCGAGCGGCCAGACCAGCAGCACCACGCCAGAGAGCGTCAGCAAGATCCACGGCCCGAGCGACACCAGCCCCGCCTGCGGCACAAGCCCAAAGCTCGCCGCGATCCAGTCGATGCCCGCCGCGATCCCCGATGGCGCGTAAAGAACGCCTACATGCTCGACCAAGGGCACCGCCTCGGCCCGCCGCGCGAATCCGTCGCCGGGGGTGCCGACCGTCTCGCCTTCGCCGACGCCCAGCTCGGCCATCACCCGCTGCGCCTCGGTGCGGAGCGCGCCTTCCCATGCGCCGTTCAACATCAGCAAGTTGCGGGGTTCCTCGGACGTCACCGCCTGGCTGAAGATGGAGATACCCACGATCGCCGCGACCCTGTCATCGGCCAGCCCCTGACGCACGACCACGTCCGACGCCATGGAATGACCCACCAGCGCCACGCGCGGCTCTGCCCCCGGCAGGGCGGTCGCGTAATCGGTGACGCGGGCGGTTTCCTCCATCAGCAGGCGCGTGGTGCCGTCGATGCTGGTCACATCCCCCGACATCGGCACGGGGTTGCGGCCATGCCCCTCGAAATCGAAGCTGACGGTGATGAAACCAGCCCGCGCAAGGCTTAGCTGCCATGCCGCCATCAACTGGCGCGATCCGGCAAAGCCATGGGCGATCACGGCCACCGGCCCCTGCGCGTCGGGCAGGCGCATGACCGTCACGGGCGTGTCGCCGACCCGGTCGTGCGATATCGCCAACCCGCTGCGCGGCGCCTCCAGCCCCCATAGCCCCAGCGCGATGCACAGCACCGCGATCCCCGCCACAATCGCCTGTCTCATCAGCCCATCCGTTACCCGTATCGTCAAAGACATAGCCGAAGCCCGGCCACAGCCAACAGCCAAAGCCACTGGCCAGACGCGGCACTTCATGGTCTATGCCCCAAAAACCGGACCGAGGGCGCCGATGTATACCCTGACGCTTGTCACCAACCCTGCGATGATCTTGGAACCCGCGCTGGTGCGTGCGCTGCGCGACGCGCTTGGCGGGGGTGACGCCCTTTGGCTCGATCCCAATTGCGCGGCCGAGTTCCCTGTGCGCAAGGCACCGAAGAACCTCGAAGACCTCCGCTACAGCCTAACCGCCGAGGGGGTCGATCTTGTTTGCCAGCCCAGCGCGGGGCGACGCAAGAAGCTGCTGCTGGCCGATATGGATTCGACCATGATCCAGCAGGAATGCATCGACGAACTGGCCGCGGCCGCGGGTATCGGTGAACGGGTAGCGGCGATCACCGCGCGCGCCATGAATGGCGAACTTGATTTCGAGGCAGCGTTGAAAGAACGCGTCGCCCTGCTGAAAGGTTTGCCCGAGACCGTGATCGGTGACGTCTTGCAAACCCGCATCACGATGATGCCGGGCGGCGCGACGCTGGTGGCCACGATGAAGGCGCATGGCGCATATGCGGCGCTGGTCTCGGGCGGCTTCACTGCCTTTACGGCAGACGTGGCTGAAAAGCTTGGGTTCGATGAGAATCGCGCCAACATTCTTCATATCGAGAATGGCGCGCTGACCGGCACGGTCGCCGAACCGATCCTCGGGCGTGAGGCCAAGGTGGCGGCGCTGGAGGATCTGACCGCGAAACTGTCAATCACCGCGGCCGATGTGCTGGCCATCGGCGACGGGGCCAATGATCTGGGCATGCTGACCCGCGCGGGGTTGGGTGTGGCGGTCCATGCCAAGCCCGTCGTGCAGGCACAGGCGGCGCACGCGATCAACCACGGCGATCTGACGGCGCTTTTGTATATTCAGGGCTACGCCAAGGCGGATTTCGTGGCCGCCTGAGCCCCGGAAATGGCAAAGGGCCACCGCAGTGCTGCGATGGCCCCGCCGACAAGATGATATCTCACTCTGCTGGGACGGCGCGCGCTTCGACCGTCAGCGGATGGGCCAGCTTGTCCAGCATCTCCTTCGGGCAGACCTGAATGAAGTTGCCCCGCTCGACTTCCCAATGCTGGAGGATGCTGGCGGCGCGGCGTGAGCCGGTTTCGCGCAGATGTGCCTCGATCAGGCCCTTCAGCTGGTTTTCCCAGTGCGCCACCGTGACCGGACAGGTGACCAGCGTCTCGAGGTTCATGTTGACCTGCGCGACGCCATCCGGATCGTAGAGATAGGCCATACCCCCGGTCATGCCGGCCCCGAAATTTGCGCCGATACGACCCAGGATCACTGCGACCCCGCCCGTCATGTATTCGCAGCCGTTCGACCCGCAGCCCTCGACCACGACCGATGCGCCCGAGTTGCGCACGGCGAACCGCTCGCCGGCCCGCCCGCAGGCGAACAGGTATCCGTCGGTCGCGCCATAAAGGACCGTGTTGCCGATGATGACGTTCTCATGCGCCACCAGCGGGCTGTCCTGCATCGGCTTGACCACGATGGTGCCGCCTGACAAGCCCTTGCCGACATAGTCGTTGCTGTCGCCCGTCACCTCGAGCTTTAGCCCGGGTGCCGCAAAGGCACCCAGCGATTGCCCGGCCGAGCCCTGCAGCTTGACCGTCAGGTGATCGCGCTGCAGCGCGTTGCGCATGCCAAACGCCTGTACGATGTGGCTCGACGTGCGGGTGCCGATGGTGCGCAGCGTGTTCTGCACCGCATAGGACAGTTGCATCTTCTCACCATCCTGTAGGAAGCGGCTGGCATCGGCCACGATCTGCGCGTCCAGCGTGTCGGGCACGACATTGCGCGGCTTGTTGCGGTCATACTTGATGCGGTCCGCGCCATCTACGGTGATCAGCATCGGGTTGAGGTCGAGGTCATCGAGGTGCGCCGCCCCACGGCTGACCTGCGTCAACAGATCGGCCCGCCCGATGATCTCATCCATCGACCGCGCCCCGATGGAGGCGAGGATATCCCGCACCTCCTGCGCGTAGAAGGTGATCAGGTTCACCACCTTGTCGGCATTGCCGGTGAACTTGGCGCGCAGGGCCTCGTCCTGGGTGCAGACGCCGACGGGGCAGGTGTTGGACTGGCACTGGCGCACCATGATGCAGCCCATGGCGATCAGCGCCGCGGTGCCGATCCCGTACTCCTCGGCCCCCATCATCGCGGCCATGACGATGTCGCGCCCGGTGCGCAGGCCGCCATCCGTGCGCAGCGTGATCCGGTCGCGCAGGTTGTTCATCGCCAGAACCTGATGCGCCTCGGTCAGACCCATTTCCCATGGCAGACCCGCATATTTGATCGAGGTCGCGGGGCTGGCGCCTGTGCCGCCGTTATGGCCCGAGATCAAGATGATGTCGGCCTTGGCCTTGGCCACGCCCGCCGCGATGGTGCCTACGCCGGAGGAGGCGACCAGCTTGACCGTCACCTTGGCGCGCGGGTTGATCTGCTTGAGGTCGTAGATCAGCTGCGCCAGATCCTCGATCGAATAGATATCGTGGTGCGGCGGGGGCGAAATCAGCGAGACGCCCTTGGTCGAATGACGCAGGCGCGCGATCAGTTCGGTCACCTTCATGCCGGGCAGCTGACCACCCTCGCCGGGCTTGGCGCCCTGAGCCACCTTGATCTCAAGCTCTTCGCAATGGTTGAGGTATTCGGCGGTGACGCCGAAGCGGCCCGATGCGACCTGCTTGATCTTGGCGCTGGGATTGTCGCCATTGGGTTCCGGCACGAAATGCGCCGGATCCTCGCCGCCCTCGCCGCTGTCCGACTTCGCGCCGATCCGGTTCATCGCCACGTTCAGCGTCTTGTGCGCCTCGGGGCTGAGCGCGCCCAGCGACATGCCCGGTGTCACGAAGCGCTTGCGGATCGAGGTGATCGATTCCACCTCTTCGATCGGCACCGGGTTGCCTAGCGGCTTGATGTCCAGCAGGTCGCGCAGATGGATCGGCGGGTTGCTCCGCATCTTCTCAGAGTACTGCTTCCACAGCGAATAGGACGCGCGGTTGCAGGCCTCTTGCAGCATATGCATAGAGGTTGCTTCCCAAGCGTGCTTTTCGCCAGAGCGACGCGCCTTATAGAAACCGCCGATTGGCAAAACACTCTCGCCGCGCAGAAAGCCCTTGGCGTGGACTTCTTCGACCTTCTTTTGCAGACCGCTGACGCCGATGCCGGAAATCCGGCTCAGCATGCCGGGGAAATATTCGGCCACCATGGCGCGGGACAGGCCGACCGCCTCGAAGTTCAGGCCGCCGCGGTAGGAGGAGATGACGGAAATCCCCATCTTGGACATGATCTTGAGCAAGCCCTGATCGATGGCGGTCCGGTAGCGTGCCATCGCCTCGGTTAGCGTGCCGTCGATCAACCCGCGCGCGATGCGGTCGGCGATGCTGTCTTGCGCCAGATAGGCGTTCACCGTGGTGGCGCCACAGCCCACCAGAACCGCGAAGTAATGGGGGTCGATGCACTCGGCCGACCGCACGTTGAGCGAGCAGAAAGTGCGCAAGCCTTGCCGCGTCAGCCAGGAATGGACGGCGCTGGTCGCAAGGATCATCGGCATCGCCACGCGCGTCTCGGACTGGCCCTGATCGGTCAGGATGATGTGGCCCGCCCCCGAGCGCACCGCATCCTCCGCCTCGTGGCGGATACGTTCCAACCCTTCGCGCAGCGCATCGGGTTTGCCGCCGGCCGGGAAGGTGCAGTCGATGACGACGTGTTCGGCGTTGAAGTGCTTGACCATCGCCTCGAACTGGGCGTTGGCGACGAAGGGGCTTTCCAGAACGAGGATCTCGGTCTGGCTGCTGTCCTCGTCCAGCACGTTCTTGAGGTTGCCGAACCGGGTCTTGAGGCTCATCACGCGGTATTCGCGCAAGCTGTCGATCGGCGGGTTCGTCACCTGGCTGAAGTTCTGGCGGAAGTAATGCGACAGCGGGCGGTAGATGCTCGACAGCACCGCGGCGGGCGTGTCGTCGCCCATCGAGGCCAGCTGTTCCTTGCCATCCTCGGCCATGGGCGCAAGGATCTGTTCCAGCTCTTCGATGGAGTAGCCCGCCGCGACCTGCCGACGCCGCAGGTCGGCACCGTCGAACAGGGTCCTTTCGCTGGCACCTTCGGTCTCGGCGGCCAGATCGACGATCTTGCCCACCCAGTCGCCAAAGGGGCGGGACGCGGCCAGCTTGTCCTTCATTTCGGTGTCATGGAAAAGACGCCCCTCGGCCATGTCGACCGCGATCATCTGGCCGGGGCCAAGCGCGCCCTTTTCCACCACCGTCGCCTCGTTCACCGGCACCATCCCGGCTTCGGAGCCCGCGATCAGCAAGCCTTCGCCGGTCACGACATAGCGCATCGGGCGCAACCCGTTCCGGTCAAGCCCGGCGCAGACCCAGCGGCCATCGGTCATGGCGAGGGCGGCTGGGCCATCCCAAGGTTCCATCACGGAATTGCAGTAGGAATACATGTCCTGCCACGCCTTCGGCAGTTCGGTCGCGGTGTTCGACCACGCCTCGGGCACCAGCATGGTCTTGGCCATAGGCGCGGAGCGGCCTGCGCGCACCAGAACCTCGAACACGGCATCAAGGGCGCCACTATCGCTCGCACCTTGCGGGATGATCGGCTTGATATCCTCGGCCATGTCCCCGAAATAGGTCGACGCCATGCGGATCTCGTGACTGCGCATCCAGTTCACGTTGCCCTTCAACGTGTTGATCTCGCCGTTATGGGCCAGCATGCGGAAAGGCTGCGCCAGCCACCACTGCGGGAAGGTGTTGGTGGAGTAGCGCTGGTGGTAGATGGCGAATGCGCTTTCGAACCGCGCATCCATCAGGTCGGGATAGAAATTGGCCACGTCCTGCGCCAGCATCATCCCCTTGTAGATGATCGACCGGCACGAAAAGCTGCAAAGATACAGTTCCTTGATGCCGGCGGCGGCGGCGGCTTTCTCGATCCGGCGGCGGATGACGTAAAGCTCGCGCTCGAATGTTTCCTCGTCCACGCCCTTGGCATTGGAAATGATGATCTGTTCGATCTCGGGCCGTGTCGCGTTTGCCTTTTCGCCCAGCACGGTGACGTTCACCGGCACATGACGCCAGCCGTAGATGTAGTAGCCCATGCGCAGAACCTCGGATTCCACGATGGTCCGGCAGGTTTCCTGCGCGCCGAAATTGGTGCGCGGCAAGAAGACCTGCCCCACGGCCATCAACTCGTCCATCCGCGGCTCATGCCCGGTGCGGCGCACCTGATCGTAGAAGAACGTGGCGGGGATCTGCACATGGATGCCCGCGCCGTCACCGGTGCGGCCATCAGCGTCGACCGCGCCCCGGTGCCAGACGGCTTTCAGTGCGTTGATGCCGTTTTCCACGACCTTGCGCGAGGGCGTTCCGTCGATCGACACCACAAGCCCCACCCCGCAGGAGGAATGTTCATCCTCTTCGCGGAACAGGCTGTTGTCATTCATCCACTGGCGCTTGGCTTCCTCGGCGGCGGCCCAGGTGGCGTCATAGGTCGTCATGGTCAGTCCCTCCGTTCGGGCCGGGTGCCGCCTCACGCGCGAGTACCCGGAAAATCTGGTCGGAAATCGACGGTGCCGCGCGGGGCAAGCCGCTGAACATCTCGCCGCAGTCGTAGATAGGTTGCATCGTCAGAAAGCCCGGTTCGCCGGGTTCGGCGAATTCCATCGGGCTGTTGTTGTATTCGAAACTCTCGCCATTGGCTTCGGTGACGGTCTCCACACCCCCGAAGAACAGCCGCCAGCCTTCGTGTACGAACTGGTTGCCCTGCACGCGGCGTATCCCGCCGTCGACCGGGTATTGATAGGAAAACTCGGTCACGGCCAGCGTGCGGCCATCGACCACCACCTCATCGCCAGTCAGTCGGTCAAAGCCGGTATAGTCGCGCTGGAAACTGCCGAAGTTCGACTCTGTCCGCAGGCTGAACACCATCGTGTCGCTGCCCGTCGTCAACAACTCCGTCAGGCTGGCGGGATCTTCCTCGGGCTCGATCAGGATGGAAGTGCCGCCGCCGCGCAGGTTCCAGCTTTGCAGCCAACGAAACTCGCTGTCGGAAAAGCTGACGTAGAACGGGCTGTCCTCGTCGAGTGAGGCGCGCCAATGCGTGCCCGGCGGATCAGCCTCGCAGGTCCAGTGATGGCTGACCATGCAGCCGCGCGACTGCACGGTCAGATAGGCCGTGCAACCGGGCGGCACCTGGAACAACTCGGGCTGATCCTGCGCCGAAGCGGGCAGCACGGGCGCAAGGGTCAGAACCGCGAAAACCGCGGTCAAGGCCCCACCCGTGATGCCCGGTACCTGTCTCACTCTGCCGCCACCGCGCCGGTGACCGCCAGTTTCTCGAGGATCGCCTCAGCCGCCTCGCGCCCGTCGCGGATCGCCCAGACGACAAGGCTGGCACCGCGCACGATATCGCCCACCGCGTAGACATTGGGGATCTGCGTCTCATGCGTGCGGAAATTGGCCTTGATCGTGCCCCAGCGCGTCACTTCCAGCTCGGGCGCGCCCCAAAGTGTCGGCAGATCCTCTGGCTCGAAACCCAGCGCCTTGATGACCAGATCGGCCCCTTCGACGTAATCGGCCCCCTCGATGATCTCGGGGCTTTGGCGGCCAGTCGCGTCGGGCTGGCCCAGCCGCATCTTCTGCACCATCACGCCGTCGACAGCGTCGCCGGTGAAGCCCTTGGGCGTCGAGAGCCACACAAATTCCACGCCCTCTTCCTCGGCATTGGCGACCTCGCGCTGGCTGCCCGGCATGTTGGCCTTGTCGCGGCGATAGAGGCATTTGACGCTGATCGCATCTTGCCGGATCGCCGTGCGCACGCAATCCATCGCGGTGTCGCCACCGCCGATGACAACGACGCGCTTGCCGTGGGCGTTCAGCTCACCGCTGTCGAATTCCGGCACCTCGTCGCCAAAGCTCTTGCGGTTCGACGCCGTCAGATAATCGATCGCGCGCACGATGCCATCGGCCCCCACGCCCGGCGCGTTCAGGTCGCGCGACTTGTAGACGCCGGTGGCGATGATGACGAAATCATGCTTGCCGTAGATCGCGTCAAAGCTGACGTCCTCGCCCACGGTGCAGTTGAGCACGAATTCCACCCCGCCCGCCTCGAGCTGGGCGTTGCGGCGCATCACCACATCCTTTTCCAGCTTGAAGCCGGGGATGCCATAGGTCATCAGCCCGCCCGCGCGGTCGTAGCGGTCATAGACCGTGACCTGCAGACCGGCACGGCGCAGCATGTCGGCGGCAGCCAGACCGCCCGGACCTGCACCGATGATGCCGACCGATTCGGGGCGTTCCACCGCAGGCGCGATGGGCTTGACCCAGCCCTGTTCCCACGCGGTGTCGGTCAGGTATTTCTCGACCGACCCGATGGTGACCGTGCCGTGGCCCGATTGTTCGATCACGCAATTGCCTTCGCAGAGCCGGTCTTGCGGACAGATCCGACCGCAGATCTCGGGGAAGGTGTTGGTCGCCTGGCTCAACTCATAGGCTTCCTGCAACCGCCCTTCGGCGGTCAGCTTCAGCCAGTCGGGGATATTGTTGTGCAGCGGGCAATGCGTCTGGCAATAGGGCACGCCGCACTGGCTGCAGCGCCCGGCCTGCTCGGCCGCCTTTTCGCGGGCATATTCGCCGTAGATCTCATCGAAATCCTCGCGACGCAGGTCGGGCGGACGCTTTTCGGGCATCTGCTTGCTGACGGTCACGAATTTCAACATGGGTTGCTTGGCCACGAAACATCTCCCATCCTAGCTGCGCCCCTATACAAAGATGCCGCGGGGATAAAAAGACAACAATACTGACCTATTTGTCGATTTCTGGCCTGGGTATGCACACCGGAGACGGCCCTCGACACGAAAATAGGTAACAAATCATACCTATAGAGTTTTTTGTGATGAAATACCAGACTGTTAACTATTGGCTGAACCTGACCGGGCGTCTGTGATGGCGCTCTGGAATTTGCTGCTTCTGGCACTGATCCAGGGCGTGACCGAGTTCCTGCCGGTTTCCAGCTCTGGCCATCTCGTGCTTTTGCCGAATCTCACCGGCCTGCAGGACCAAGGGCAGGTCATCGACGTGGCCGTCCATGTCGGCACGCTTGGCGCAGTAATCCTTTACTTCTGGTCCGACGTCCGGGTGGCGCTGGGCGGCATCCCCCGGATGCTGACCGGGCGGATCGACACGGTCGGCGCGAGACTGGCCTTCTTGCTGCTAGCCGCGACCGTGCCCGTGATCGTCGCGGGCCTGATCGTGCATCTGACCGGGCTGGCCGATGTGATGCGTTCGATTGCCGTGATCGGCTGGGCCATGCTGGTGTTCGGTGTGGTGCTCTATTGGGCCGACCAGCGCGGACAGCAGGTCAAACCGGCCGAAGCCTGGACACTCCGCGACGCGATCACCCTTGGCCTGTGGCAGGCGGTCGCGCTGATCCCGGGCACGTCGCGGTCGGGCATCACCATCACGGGCGCCCGCCTGCTGGGATTTGACCGGACCAGCGCGGCGCGGCTGTCGATGCTGATGTCGATCCCGACCATCATCGCCTCGGGAATCTTGCTGGGCGGCGAGGTGATGATGACCGCCGATGCGCAAGCCGCCCGAGACGGTGCCATCGCGGCCGCCTTCGCCTTTGTCTCGGCGCTGGCCGCGCTGGCGGTGATGATGCGCTTGCTGAGATCGGTCAGCTTCACGCCCTATGTGATCTACCGCGTCGCGCTGGGCATGGTGCTGCTGTGGGTCGCCTATTCCTGATCGCGCAGGTGCTTGGCGCTTTCCTTGATCTCGGAATACTGACCGCCGGGCCGGTAGGGCCAAAGGTAGTCCTCCAGCACCGGGTCCATCGCCACAGGCTCGATCCCCAGATCGGCAAAGCCCATGCGACCGTCGCCGACGACATTGTCGCGCCGCAGGTTGCGCACCTGATCGCGGGTCAGAACGCCATTGCGCGCCAGACCCAGCGTCACGGTCTGCAAAAGGTCGAACCCGCCGCCCATGATCGTTGCCGCCCAGAAGGGCACGTTCACGATCAGCTTGCGCCGTCGGATGATGCGCAACATGCGCTCCATCAACTCTCGGAAGGTCTCCACATCCGGCCCACCCAGCTCATAGATGCCCGGCTTGGCCTGACCCAGAACGCCCATCACCGCCGCTTTGGCAACATCATCGACATAGACCGGCTGGAACCGGGTCGAGCCGCCAACCACGGGCAAGACCGGTCCCAGCCGCGTCATCGCAGCAAAGCGGTTGAAGAACTGGTCCTCGGCCCCGAAGATGATCGAAGGGCGCAATATCACCGCGTTCGGCACCGCCGACAAAACCGCCGCCTCGCCCTTGGCCTTGGTCTTGGCGTATTCGCTTTTGCTGGCGCGGTCGGCCCCGATGGCCGAAACATGAACCATGCGCGTCACGCCTTCCTCGGCGGCGATGCGGGCGATGCGGGCAGCACCGTGCTGCTGGACCGTGTTGAACCGGTTCTTGCCCTGCTCGGCCAGAATGCCCACGCAGTTTACCACGGCATCGGCCCCGTGTATCGCCGCGCGCACGCTGTCATCGTCGCGGATATTGGCAAGGATAGGCTCGACCTGCCCGACGACGCCAAAGGGGCGCACGAACAATGCCTCGTTCGGGCGGCGGACAGCTACGCGGACGCGCCAGCCCTCCTTGGCCATGCGGCGCGCGATATAGCGGCCGACAAAGCCCGAGCCGCCGAAAATGGTGACAAGCTTCGACATGGATGATGTCCTCCGGTCGCGGTTGCATGCGTGATAGAAGCGGGGCCGCGGCGCGACAAGGCGCAAATCGTCCCGTTTTTCCGCCGGTCTTGCCCGATCACGGCAAACGCGCTGGCCAGAGGGCTGCGTCAGGGCTAGGTCTGGAGCATGCCTGCAGTGTCACGCAAGAGCTTTGCCCTGATCCGCGCCACCATCGCGGCCGCTGCCGTGGCCATGGCCCCGTTGGCCGTGTCAGGCCAAGAGGTGACGCTGCGCGCGCCATCGGCCTCGGAGGATCTGATCGACCGGCTCAGGGCGAATGCTCTGCTGCTGCGCACCCCCGAGGAGGGGACCGTTCGGACCGGACAGGATATCACCGCCGCCGCGCGCGCAGATTACGGGCGACTGATCGGCATTCTCTATGAACAGGGGTTCTTTGCGCCTGTCATCACCATCCGGCTCGACGGACGCGATGCGGCGGGCATCTCTCCCTTTGACGCGCCCGCGCAGGTGACGCGCGTCGAGATCGACATCGAAACCGGCCCTCCCTTCTTGCTTGGCCGCGCAGAGATCGGGCCGCTTGCCGCCAATACCGACCTGCCCGACGGGTTCCGCCCCGGCGAGACCGCGACCACACCGCTTTTGCGCGCCACCACGCGTGCTGCGCTCGAAGGCTGGCAGAACCAGGGTCATGCCACCGCCGATGTCGCCAGCCAGCAGATCACCGCCCAGAACCGCGCCGCAATCCTCGATGTGGCGATCCGCGTCGATCCGGGGCCGGTCATCACCTTCGGGTCGCTGATCCCCGAGGGTCAGCAACGCATGCGGGTCGAGCGCATCCTCGAGATAGCGGGCCTCCCCACCGGGGAGGTCTATTCGCCCGCCGCGCTGGAGCGCGCCGAAGAACGGCTGCGCGACACCAGCGTGTTTTCCGCTGTCGCCCTGCGCCTGCGCGACCCCGAAGCGGGCGATGTGGCCGATGTCACCGCGACGCTGGCCGAGGCGCCGCTGCGCAGACTGGGCTTTGGGGCGGAGCTTGCCAGCGACGAGGGGCTGCTGCTCAGCGCCTACTGGCTGCACCGCAACCTTCTGGGTGGCGGAGAGCGGCTGCGCTTTGATCTGGAGATCGCGGGCATTCAGGAGTTTGAAGGCGACGGGGTCGATGCCGAGTTCCGGGCGCGCTTCGAGCGTCCGGCGACCTTTACGCCCGATACCTCGCTCGCTGTCGAGGGGGCGTTGGTGTTCCTGCAGGAACCGACCTTCACGATACAAGGCATCGGCGTCGAGGCCTCGCTGACCCATCGCCTGTCACGCACGGTGACGGTCGCGGGCGGCGTCGGCCTCACCTATTCCGAGATCGAGGATGGTCTTGGCGCGCGCGACATCACCCGCTTTACCCTCCCGCTGCGCGCTACCTACGAGAACCGCGATGATCCGATCGACGCGCGCGGCGGGGCCTATGCCGACCTGACGCTGACTCCGTTTCAGGTCATCGGCGGCGGCGGTGGGGCGCGGTTCACACTGGACGGGCGCGGGTACTGGGGCCTTGGGGCCGAGGAACGGACACGGCTGGCCGCCCGGGTGCAGCTGGGCAGCCTGTTCGGCGGCGATCTGATCGACATCGCGCCTGATGACCTGTTCTATTCGGGCGGATCGGGCACCGTGCGCGGTCAGGCCTACCGATCACTTGGGGCGCTGCAAGGCGGGGTGCCCAGCGGCGGGCGCGGCTTTGTCGGCCTTTCGGGAGAAGTGCGGCACGACATCGGCGACACGAACTTCGGCATCGTAGGCTTTGCCGACGCGGGCTATGTCAGCGAAGGCGCATGGGGCGACGGGGCGGCCGACTGGCACGCGGGTGTGGGCCTTGGCCTGCGCTATGCCACGCCCTTCGGCCCCATCCGAATCGATCTGGCGACTCCGGCCAGCGGCAACAATGCCGGGACAGAGGCCTATCTCTACATCGGTATCGGACAGGCCTTCTGATGCGCGCGCTGGCTCTTTGTCTGACCCTTCTGGCCTTCATCCTGCCCGCAACGGTGCTGGCGCAGGAGGAAGACGACCGCACCCGGATCGTCCGCTTTCTCGAGGACCAGCTTTCGGACGGGGCACGCACGGTCACGATCAGCGGCTTTCGCGGCGCGCTCAGTTCCACCGCGCAGATGGACCTGATGACCATCGCCGACGACGATGGGGTCTGGCTGACGCTGGAAAACGTCCAGCTGACTTGGTCGCGGGCAGCACTGCTCAGAGGGGCGCTGCAGATCGACCAGCTGACCGCCGAGCATCTGGAGATCGCGCGCCGCCCGACCATCACAAGATCGGGCCCGGATCTGTCCAGCGCCGAGGCGACGCCGTTTTCCCTGCCAGAATTGCCGGTGTCCATCGCGATCGAGCGCACCGCCATCGCGCGCGTCTCGCTGGGCGAGGATATCCTCGGCCTCGCTGTCGCGTTCTCGATCGAGGGCAACGCGCGGCTGGCAGGGGGCGAGGGATCAGCCAACCTTAATCTTGAACGGATTGACGGGCCGCGCGGACTGTTCGACCTGCAGGCATCCTATGGCAACACAACACGGCAGCTCGATCTGGCCCTGCTCGTGGAGGAAGAGGCCGGCGGCATCGCCACGACCCTTCTGGGCCTGCCGGGCGCGCCCCCTGTGCGGCTTTCTGTCGACGGCGCGGGGCCGATTGACGAGTTCACCGCCGATATCGCGTTGGAAAGCGACGGCGAGCCGCGTCTGACCGGACAGGTCGTGACGTCGCTGGCGGCTGACACGGGCGAACGTCGCGTGCAGGCCGATCTGGGTGGCGACATCACCCCGCTGCTCATGCCGGACTACCGCAGGTTCTTTGGACCGGACGTGGCACTGGAAACCGACCTGCGGCTTTTGCCGGATGGATCGGTCGAGCTTGATACCCTTTCACTTGGCTCAGCGGCCTTGACGCTGGACGGTACGTTGTCGCTGGCACCCGGCGGGCATCCGCGTGCGTTCGAACTGGTCGGTCGCATCGCCGACCCGGAGGACGAGGGCCCGGTGCGCCTGCCGGTGTCCGGCGGTGACGTCACCGTCGGAGCAGTCGACCTGAACCTGAGCTATGACTCCGCCGACCGCGACAGCTACACCGCCAAGGTCGGTGTCACGTCGCTGAACCTAGGACCGGCGCGGGTCGCGAGCCTGAGCCTCGATGCCAGCGGACAGATCGGCGAGACCCCTCAGGGGCTGTCCGTCAGCTCTCCCGTCACCATCGAAATCGGGGGGCTGAGCCACGATGATCCGGCCCTTGCGACCGCCTTGGGCGACAGCGCGCGCTTGACGGCGCAAATCTCGTGGCTGCAAGGCGCGCCACTGATCCTGAGCGATCTGGAAACGCAGGCCGGCAACCTGTTCCTGTCCGGCATGGCCGCGCTGTTGCTGGCCGACCAGCAGCTGACCCTGACCACCGACCTGAGGGCGGAGGCGGGCGACCTGTCACGCTTTGCCGCACTGACAGGCCAGCCGTTGGCCGGATCGTTGAGCGGGGCGCTGTCGGGCGAGGCTGAGATCCTGTCAGGCGCCTTCGACATGGTTCTGACCGGCACCGGAACCGATCTGGTCCTTGCCGATGGCGTCCCGCCCGAGCTTTTGGCGGGCGATACGACGCTGACCGTCTCGGCGCTGCGCGACGCAACCGGCACGACCCTGCGCGAGCTGCGGCTTTCGGGGCAAGAGGTGTCCCTGACTGCGAACGGACGGTTGAGTTCGACGGGCGCGACCCTGTCAGCCGAGGCGCGGTTGGCCGAGGTGGGTCTGTTCACCGATGCCCTGAGCGGACCGGCGAATGTGACGATTGACATCACCCAAGGTGTCGAGGACGACGCCACCTTGCAGATCGCCGCGAACCTGCGCAGCGATGCCGGCATCAACGCCGACCTGACGGGCGGAGCAGACCCTGTATCAGGCGATTTCGACCTGACCCTCAGCGGTACCGCGACCGACCTGCCGCTGCCTGCCGCCTTGCCGCCGCAGCTTTCGGCCGGGGAAATCCGGCTCTTTGTGTCCGCGCGGCGCGACGATGGCGTTCTGATCCTGCGCGACCTGCGGTTGGCGGGCCCTGAATTGACCCTGACAGGCAGCGGGCAACTGAGCGATGCGGGCGCCGTCGCGTCGGCCGAAGTGCGGCTGAACAACATCGGCCTGTTCACCGACGCCCTGAGCGGGGCCGTGACCAGCACACTCAATGTGACACGCGGGCCGGACAGCGCGGCGCCCTACCGGATCGTGGCCAATGTAGGCAGTGCCGCGGGCATCACGGCGACGCTGTCGGGCAGCGCAGAGCCTGTGGCGGGCACGGTCGACCTGACGGCCAACGGGCAATTGCCGCTCGCGCTGGCGAACCGGGCACTGGCACCCAGAGGGATAAGCGGATCCTTGGCCTTTGACCTGACGCTCCGGGGCGCTCCAAGCCTTGCGAATCTGTCCGGAAGCTTCCGGACCGGCGGCGCGCGCGTCACGCTCCCGATCGTGCAGACATCCATTGACGGACTGTCGGCGTCGGGTCAGATTTCGGGCGGGCGTCTCAGCTTTGACGCGAACGGAACGCTCGGCACCGGCGGCACCATCGGCGCCAACGGATCGGTGACGCTGACCACGCCGGGCCTTCCGGCACAGATCACTGTCACTGGGCAGAGCCTGCGGCTTATCGATCCGACGCTCTATTCCGCCTCCATCAACCGGGCCGACGTGACGGTCAGCGGGTCGCTGGCGGGGTCGCTTCAGGTGGGCGGCACCATCGCGCTTGGCGAAACGGAACTGCGTATCCCCGAAAGCGGGCTGGGCGGGTCTGCCCCGATTCCGCCGATCACACATCTGGGCGAAACCGCTGCCGAACGTCGCACGCGGGTCGCTGCGGGCCTCGGTCCTTCCGAAACCGGTAGCGGTGGATCGCAAAGGATCGGTCTGGACCTGACCATTACCGCACCCGGCCGGATCTTCCTGCGCGGTCGCGGTCTGGATGCCGAACTGGGCGGGACGCTCGGCCTGGCTGGGACCACGGCAAATGTGATCCCTTCGGGCCGCTTCGATCTGATCCGGGGGCGGCTTGCGATCCTTGGAAACCGGCTGGACCTGACGGATGGGTCTGCAACCCTGCAAGGCAACTTTGACCCGTACATCCGCCTGTTGGCCACGTCGCGCAACGGAGGCTATACCATCGGCGTGAACATGATCGGCCGGATCAGCGCGCCCGAGATCAGCTTTACGTCCACCCCGGCCCTGCCAGAGGACGAGGTTCTGGCCCAGCTTCTGTTCGGGCGCTCGGTCTCGGCCCTGTCACCGGTGCAATTGTTGCAGATGGCCGATGCCGCCGCTTCGCTGGCGGGCGGTTCCAGCCAGTCCGGCATCTTCGCCACCCTGCGCGAGGGCCTGGGCCTCGACGATCTGGACCTTCAGACCGACGCCGAGGGCAACGCCGCCTTGCGCGCCGGGCGCTACCTGTCGGACAATGTCTATACGGACGTCGTCATTGACCAGGACGGCAACACGGGTGCCTCGCTCAACATCGACCTGACGCCCGACATCACCGCGCGTGGAACGTTTTCGACCGATGGAACCTCGAGGCTGGGTGTCTTTTTCGAGCGCGATTACTAAGCGCCGATTTTCCCGGGTTTGGCCCGTTGACAGCCCCGCGATGCGGATATATCAGCCCCGCTCACGACACCTGCCCAGGTGGCGGAATTGGTAGACGCGCTGGCTTCAGGTGCCAGTGATCGAAAGGTCGTGGAGGTTCGAGTCCTCTCCTGGGCACCAAATCCCTTCGACGCTCTGGCGCCTTCGGGCAGGTTGGGGCATAGCTGGCTCCGACTGGATGCTGAAAGGGACGGGCGCGTGACCAATCACCTCTACAAGAACGATCTGCCCGACGGACTGTATCTGGGCCCCATTGTCGCAATTGATTGCGAGACCATGGGGCTGATCCCCCAGCGCGACAGGCTGTGCGTTGTCCAACTGTCTTCGGGCGACGGCGACGCCCATCTGGTGCAGATCGACAAGGGCCAGACAGATGCACCCAATCTGGCGCGCCTCTTGCGTGACCCGGAGGTTCTGAAACTGTTCCATTTCGGGCGTTTCGACATCGCGGTGATGTATCACGCCTTCGGCGCGCTGGCCTCACCCGTCTATTGCACCAAGATCGCATCCAGACTTGTACGCACCTATACCGACCGCCACGGGCTGAAGTATCTTCTGCAGGAATTGCTCGACATCGACATTTCCAAACAGCAGCAAAGCTCGGACTGGGGCGCGGTTTCGCTGAGCGAAGCACAGAAATCCTATGCCGCGTCGGACGTGCTGTATCTGCACCGGCTCAAGGCGAAACTCGACGTGATGCTCGAGCGCGAAGGGCGGACCGACCTTGCGCAAGCGTGTTTCGATTTCCTGCCCGCCCGCGCGCAGCTTGACCTTGCCGGATGGCCCGAGATCGACATCTTCGCCCATTGAGGTCGAGGGTCCGATGGCACGCGGCAACCGATATTCCACGACGGTCGCCTGGGCAAAGGTGGCCCTGCCATTGATCGCGCTGGCGCTGTTGTCGACGCTGTTCCTGTTTTCGCGGACGCCCGACCCCGAGGATGCCCTGCCCTTTGCGCAGGTGGATGTCGACCAGCTTGTGCGCGAACAACGCCTGTCGCGGCCACGCTTTGCCGGAACGCTGGACGACGGGCGCGAGGTAACGTTGGTGGCCGAAACTGCCGCCGCGGCCGTACAGGACCCCAACACCATATTGATGACGGCCGTCGAAAGTCGCCTCAGCCTGTCCGACGGCGCAGCGCTGCTGTTGTCGGCAGACCGGGGCGATCTGGAATTGGCCAGACAGGTCGTCGTCCTTGACGGCTCTGTCACCGTGGTGGTGACCACAGGCTACCAGATGTCCACCGACCGGCTGACCGTGGGTCTGGACAGCATGGACCTGGCCGCGCCGGAGGCCATCGTCTTGACCGGGCCTGGCCTGACGCTTGAGGCAGGCGCGATGACTCTCACCGGCCTCGACGGTGAGAGTTTCCTCAGTTTCACCGGCGGCGTTCGGCTGCTATACCAGCCGCAGGATTGACCCAAGACCATGACCATGTCCGCATTTTTCAGAACGTTCTTTTTGGCCTTCATCCTCGGAATTTCGGGGCCTGCGCTGGCGCAGGTGGCAGTCGGCTTCGGGGGTGTCGCCCATGACGCCAACCAACCGGTGGAGGTGACGGCCGATAGCCTGACCGTGAACCAATCCAACGGAAACGCCGTGTTCGAGGGCAATGTGATCGTCATGCAGGGCGATCTTCGCATGACCGCAGGCCGGATCGAGATCGTCTATACAACCGACACGGGTGCACGGCGGGTGCAAGATGTCATCGCCACGGGCGGGGTTCTGGTCACACGCGGGGCTGATGCAGCGGAGGGGGCCGAAGCGCGCTATGCGGTTCAGACCGCGCTATTGACCCTGTCGGGCGATGTGCTGGTCACGCAAGGGCCGACGGCGATTGCCGGCGACCGGATGTTGATCGACATGACGACCGGCACGGGCACAGTCGACGGGCGCGTGCGCACCGTTCTGGGTGGCGATCAATGACCGAACGGCCCAGCTTCGGCTTCAGCGTCACAGATGGCAGTCAGGGCCTTGTCGTCGACCGCCTGCGCAAGAGCTACCGCAAGCGCCCGGTGATCCGCGACGTCTCGCTGCGTCTGGCGCGGGGCGAAGTCGTGGCCCTGCTGGGGCCGAACGGATCGGGCAAGACCACATCCTTCTACTGCATCGCGGGGCTGATCACGCCCGATGGCGGCAGCGTCACCATCGACGGACAGGACGTGACGCAATTTCCCATGTATCGCCGCGCGCGGGCGGGCATCGGCTACCTGCCACAAGAAATGTCGATCTTTCGCGGACTGTCGGTCGAGGACAACATCCTTGCGATTCTCGAAGTGGTGGAACGCGACCGCGCGCGCAGGCTTGAGCGGCTGGAGGAACTGCTGTCGGAGTTTTCCATCGGTCACCTGCGCCGCGCGCCCGCGCTGTCGCTGTCGGGGGGCGAACGGCGCCGGGCGGAGATTGCGCGCTGCCTTGCCTTGAACCCGCGCTATGTGCTGCTCGACGAACCCTTTGCCGGGGTGGACCCGATCGCCGTGGGCGACATCCGCCACCTTGTGCAGGATCTCAAAACCCGTGGCATCGGCGTTCTGATCACCGATCACAACGTGCGCGAAACGCTGGAGATCGTCGACCGCGCCTACATCTTGCATGAGGGCACGATCATCAAATCCGGCGTGCCCGACGAGGTGGTACGCGACGAAACCGTGCGGCGCGTCTATTTGGGCCAGAGCTTCCGGATCTCGTGAGGCCGCCCCACCGCTTTGCGTTGACAACAGACCACGCACCATCGCCTAATGGTGGTGATGTTCGCGTTTGCTTCATCCCTGATCTTCACGTCCGCACCCCGGACAAAGGGCCGCGAAAACGGCCCCCGGATCGCCCTTAGCGAGAAACAACCGAACATCTTTTCGCGCGGGACGGGCAGCCCATGCCGGGCCTGCACCCCGCGTGTCCGAAGTGCGGAGGATCCATGCGCTATCAAATCAGTGGTAAACAGATCGACATCGGCGAGGCGCTGCAAACCCATGTGCGCGACACGCTGGGTGCGGCTGTCGGAAAGTACTCCGACCGGCCGACCGATGCGACCGTGATCTTTTCCAAATCCGGGTCCGAATTCCTGTGCGAGGCCACGGTGCACCTGTCCACCGGCCTGACCGCTTCGGCCAAAGGGCACGCGCATGAGATCTATGCCGCCTTCAACGCGTCATGCGAGAAGATGGAAAAGCAGCTGCGCCGCTACAAACGGCGGCTCAAGGACCATCACCGCGACCGTCCGCAGCCCGTTGAAACCCTAGACGCGCCGATGTATGTCCTCGCCGCATCCGGGCACGAGGAAGAGGAACAAGAGCCCACGGATCTGCAGCCGATCATCGTGGCCGAGATGGAGACCAAGATCCCATCTCTGAGCGTGGGTGAGGCAGTAATGCAAATGGAATTGTCCGGCTCACCCTTTCTGGTGTTCCGAAACGAAAAGCACAGCGGGGTCAATATCGTCTACCGGCGCGACGACGGGAACGTCGGTTGGGTCGATCCCCGGATGCAGTAGACACATTGCGCGATGCGGGCCAGTGAATGGCCCGCCGCGCTCAACCGATCCGACATCAGGGTCACGAAAGGGATGGGATGAACCTGTCTTCGTTGCTGAAGCCGCGGGCCGTCAAGGTGCTGAGCGATGTGACCAGCAAGAAGCGTCTGATGCAGGCCATCGCCGATCAGGCGCATGGCCTGATCGGCCTACCCGAGGGCATGATCTTCGACGCGCTGCAGGAACGCGAGAGCCTCGGGCCCACGGGTGTTGGGCATGGCGTCGCGCTGCCGCATGCGCGGCTGTCGGACCTGACCGAGGTGCACGGTGCCTTTTTGCGGCTGGAACGCCCGATCGATTTTGATGCCGCGGATCGGCAGCCGGTCGATCTGGTCTTTGCGTTGTTTGCCCCCGCCGACAGCGGCGTCGACCATCTCAAGGCGCTGGCGCTGGTGTCGCGCACCCTGCGCGATGCCGCCCTATGCGCCAAGCTGCGGGCAAATTCCGACCCCGCAACGCTGCACACACTGCTGACCGACCACGAATCAAGCCAGGCAGCCTGACCGGCTACCGCTTGTTCCAGCGCGGAAAACCGAGCGTCAGGTAATCGCGGCGGTAGGCGTCGATTGCCGCCTTTTCGATCTTGCCGTCATAGATGCGGTCCAGCGGAACAGGCGTCGGGATAACCTCGTCGCGCAGCGCCGGAACATCGCTCACGCCCACAGCGCGCGCCAGATCGGGCAGGGCTGTCGCCATCTCCTCCTCGTCGATCAGGGCATGGGGCGTCAGAACCTGTGCCATGCCCTGCAAGATCGCCGATTGCGTTGCCCATGCGGTATCGACACGCACGCTGGTCTGCCCATCAAGATTGGGCTTGAGGAACTCCAGATAGGCGAGGAAGGCCGCCTTCTGCTCGGCCTCGGTCCAATCGGGGCCGGGGGTCTTGGCGGGGATCGGCAGCTTGTAGCGTTGCCGCATGACCTTGCGCGGGTCCTCGTAAGCGGGACGGTCATCGGGCAAGATGAAGCGGCAAAAGCTGTTGTAGGCGCGTTTCACCGGGTGGCGCAGCACAGTGAAACTGCGGTAGCCGGGATGGTCCTTCATCCACTGCCTCAACTCCTTTTGCGACATGCGCCTGAGCAGCGCGTCGCGCCCAACGCCGCCGATATCCCCCATCCAGTCCAGCACCGCCTGTTCGGGCGATCCCTTGAGCGGGATGAACAACAAGCCAGCCGAGGGATGGGCGACAAGGTTCGGCACCGAGGCCCCGCGGGGCACTTCTGCGTCGGCACTGGCCGTCAATCCGAACCGGTCGACGTCGCGCAGGGCTGCGATCATCTCGTCGTAGTTCTCCACCTTGTCGGCCAATTCGCCCGGGTTCTGGCGCTTGAGCTTTTTCGAAGCTCCCTCAACCCGCCCGATGGAGCCAAGAAACATCGCCAGCCCGTTCAGCACCTCGGGGTCGTTGATATCTTCATAGCGCACATGAAAGGCCGTCTGCCCGGTCACCTGCAGCCCGCGCCGCAACCGATCTTGAAAACCGGCTAGCCGGTCCATCAGCTCGGCAAACTCGGCGGCGTCAAAGACGACTTTGGCCGATTTGCGGTTCTTGGCATCGGTCAGTCGCCATTGCCCGGTCGCAGTGGCGATCTTGCGGCTGACATAGCTGTCGAGCGGATTGCGGGTAAGGATCACCTTGGCGATGCGGGGATCGGGCAAGATGCCGTCGACCACCCGATCATCATGGTCATGGAACAGACGGAACCCCGGCAAACCCTCGGTCTTCTCGATCATCGCGCGGAGCAGACCCAAGGGATCTGCCTCGCGCCGGTCCATGTCGTATCCGAAAAGCTCGAACTTGTTGTGATGGCCGAGGAAGGTGGGGTTGTAGACTTCGCCATGGCAGGTGAGGTCGGGCAGGGCATTCAGGCTGTCCTCGAGATAGTTCGAACCTGTCCGCATCTCGGCGAACAAGACGAAGGCATCGAAGCGGCGGTCAGCCATGTATCAGGTCACCAAATAGGGTCTGTTTCTATCGGACGGCGGGCGATGCGTCAGACCTTCTTGCGGGAAATCGCCGACCGTCATCGGGTTCAGACCCTGGTTCTTAAGCGACTGCAAGAAAGCGGCAAAGCCCGTCAGGTCGACCATGCGCGGCGCCTCGGTCAGGCGCAAGGCATTTGCCCCTTCCATGGCGTCAAGAATGCCCTGGAGGTTCTCCATCGGTTCCTCGATGAATTCCGCCAGCGTCCAGATGCGGATGTCTGCACGGCTTTTGACATGGCGCAGCGTGTTGATGAAATCGATCTCGCGGCGCTGCATCAGGGCGGCTTCTTCGCGGAGATCTGCGAAATTGCGGTTCGACTGGAACAACCTCACGGCCCAGGCCCCCGAGATGACGGAGATCTGAGCATTGGAATCCGACGCCATAAAGGAACCCGGCCGCTGGTTGTCGCGCGGGCCGAACATGAAGACCTGCCGTTCCCCCCGCGTGTTCCAGATCAGGTTGGTCAGGAAACGCTCGGGATTGTAGTCGCGCAGCTTGGCAGACGCGGAAAGACAACCGGCATAAACCGTGGCATCGCCCGAGAACCGGACCATGCCGGGATCGAAGATGTTGCCATGCACCGGCGACCCCAGCCGCCGCGACAGCCATGTCTCGAAATCGTCGAACAGATCGTTGAAGCCATGGAACAGCGAATAGGGCGCGGCCGTCTTGCCGTTTTCCCAATCAGGGTTGGGAAAGCGGCTGTGCATGTAGAGACCCGGCCGCCCGCGCGTCCGCCGTTCCAGTGCCTTGGAGAACACCCGGTCGATCTTGCCGGGCGCAGGTTCGGCCATGCGCGTCGTGGCCCCGTCCTCGGTCAGGAAGGTTTTGTAGAGGCGGTTGGCCTTTGGCCAGATCTTGCGTGCGACAAAGCAGTCGGACCGGCGCAGCAAGTGCAGGTGATCGTCGTAGAAGACATGCGGCTTGCCCTGAAAATCGAACTTGGACAGGGTCAAGGACCGGCTTTCGATCGAGCGCGAGTAGTTGCGCACGAGGGTCTGGTAGTAGCTTTCGTCAGGAATCCAGACCAGCTTGAAATAAGTCTCGATCTCTTTCCGGCGGGGATCTTGCAAGATGGCCGTCAATGTTTGGCGCGTCAGGCACCACCACTGGCTGCCCAGATGCGGCACAACCCCATCGGGGATACGCCGCTTGAGCCCTAGCCTGCGCTGAAGTTCGACGTATTTATCGAACAAGAAGCGCTGCCGCTTCCATGAAAACGGGAAACGCAGGTTGAACCGTTCGTCGTTTAGGCCGCCCACGGTCCAGTCCACGTCCCGGATTGTGACGCTTTCGATGAAATCGGTCATCGGGCGGGCGGCCAGATAGGCCTGCAATTCATCGACCGGCCTAAGCGGCAAGCACGACCCCGACGCAAGATAGACATGGCGCACACCCGGAAAGTCGCGCAGCAACATCTCGGCTGCGCCCTGCGACGCGCCGACCAGCGACCATGTTCCCCATTCGCAGCGCACACGAGGGGAAAACCGGACATTGGGCAGGTCGGACAATTCCTTTCGAAACGCCTCGAACCGGTCGCGCTTGACCTGCCTGTCAACGTGGATGACCACCGGGCAATCGCGTTCGGCCCAGTGGCGCGCGACCTGCGCCGCGCGGTGCAGCGCGGTGTGGCACAGCATGACGAAGCCCAACGTGCTCATGCCCAGTTCCCCTTGGACATGAGACCTAGGATCTCGAGCTGGCGCCAATTGATGTAGCGTTCGGACCATTTCGTCCAGAAATCGGGGTTGGCGTTCAGGCCCGCGTGATACGCCTTGTACTCCGCCGAGGCGGCATAATGCTGATTGCGCTCAAGCTCTTCGGCGGCCTTCACCGTGAAGGTGTCGAGGAATTTGGCATGCAGCAAAACGCCCGAGGTTTTTTCGCCACCCCATTCGTCATAGACGAGGTTGAGCCCGCGCGGCAGCAGCATGTGGGTCGAACTAGCGAAGGCATAGCTGCGATGCCATTTGACCAGCGGCACTTTGTTCAGCGCCGGCGCCTTGGCGGGTTGGTCCTGAAAAAAGGCCCGTGCGCGTGGTCCACCCTGAATCCAGAGATTTCCGTAGTCCCAGTTCCGCTCGATCACGTAGTTGCCCGGATCGAACCAGCACGCGATCTCGAACGGGTCCTGCCCGTCGGCATAAGGTTGCGCGGTGATCGGACCCTTTGGATACATGTCGAGGATCATCGCCCCGAAGCTCTTGATCGAGGACGCATCCAGCCAGTCGGTCAGCGCGGGGATGGGCCGAGTGTCGCTGAACGGGTAAACGAGGAATTCATCCGGGTCGACGACAAGGCACCAGTGCTTGTGGCCATAAAGCCTGAGCAGGCGGTTGATCCAGTCCATGCCAAAGCGCGACCGCTTGTAGCTGTCGGGAGTGGTCCAGACCGAGCAGTCGGGCTGTTCGGCCAGAAACTCGCGCGTGCCATCCGTGCTGTCATTGTCGACGAACAGGAAATGCGAGATGCCCCTTTCGCGGTAATAGGTCAGGAAGTACTTGAGCCTGACCTTTTCATTGCGAAGGGTGCAAAAACACAGCACATCTTGCGGGCCGATGGCGTCGGTACGGTCGGCCACGGAACGCAACGACCGGCTCTTTCGCCAGGCGCGAACGAGGTATTTCTTGCGCTCCAAGCGCAATGCATACCGCTTCATCGCCTTCATGAACGACCCTTCCCCACGTCCCCGGCCAAGGCACGGGTCACCATTTCAAAATGCGCCGGCCAAAGCGTCACCTTCGGTGGCGGCAAGTCTGGCAATGCACTCATACCCAAGACGTGTTTCTTTATCGTTTCCGACCATGAATACGCGTCTGTGACGTTAAGGTAAACGGCGCTGTCCCCCAAAGTTTTACGGAGCACCTTTAGGTCGCTGCAGATCGGCAACGCCCCCATCAGCGCCGCTTCGAGTGGAGGGTAGCCGTACCCTTCAGCCAGAGAGGGAAACAGCAAAGCGACAGCGCGCGAAAGATGGGCCTGAACTTCGGCCTCGGGCAATGGACCGTGCAGGTGGATCGACCGACCAAGCAGGGGGTGACGGGCAAGCCTGTCCATCAGCGGCCCGACTTTCCAACCAGTCGGACCAATGATGTGCAGATCGGGCATCTGGTCGGGCGCAAGCTCGGCAGCCAGTCGTTCCCAGACGTCAATCATCAGGGCGTGATTCTTGCGCGGCTCGATCGTGCCCAGCATCACGAAATGGCGCGGGTCGCGCGGACCGGTCGCCCGCGGCGGCACATCCACGCCCAGCGCAGCGACAACGGTGGGCGGGCGGCGCGGGGCGTTTTGCCAATGCGCTGCCAGATCCGCCTCGGTTGCGTCAGAATTGCAGATCACCAGATCGGCGGTCTGGCGCACCTGTTCGATCCGTCCGGAAAAACGAGCGGGCATTCCGTCGGCGACCAGATCGGGATGGGTTGTCGGGATCAGGTCGTGGATCAAAACAGCGACCCGCGCCTGCGGAGCGCGGGCGAAGGCCGTCAGCGTTGCCTGCGACAGATTGGAATGCCCGAGGTTGAGGTAGGTAAACCGCCCGGGCGCAGCGCGGGCCAGCAGGCGCGGCAAGCAAAAGGGAAGCGCCCGATCGACCGCGACCGCGCGCAAGGCGGCTTCGACCCGGTGGCGGGGCGCGCGGCCCTTGCCGATGAGCCGTGAGAGCGGATCGCCCCGTTCGCGCATGTCACCGCCGGCCAGAATGGCGGCAAGCCGGGCAGCGCCCCGCCGATCCAGCAACAGGTAGCCCCGGGTGGAGCGCAGAATATACCGGCTTTCGGAGGGGGCCGTTTCGATCAGATGCACAAGCCAGGCATGTTCCACCCGATCGACACCAGTCAGAATATCGCGCCCCGCCCGGCTGACCAGTCTCGTGACATCAAGCCAGAGCGTGGTCCGGCCGGGATCCGCCAAGACGGAACCCCTCGGCCTATTGGGCCGCGCTGCGCGACGCCATCAGGTCACCGAGATAGGCGCTGAATTCCTCGCGCAGGTCTTCCCGCGCCATGCCGAAGGCGACGGTGGCCTGCAGGAACCCTGCCTTGGAGCCACAATCGAACCGCTGGCCACGGAACCGGAAGCCATAAACGTTATCGGACGCGGTGATTTCTTCGGCAATAGCATCGGTCAACTGCACCTCGCCGCCCGCGCCAGTCTTGATCTTATTGAGATTGTTCATGATCTCAGGGGTGAGGATGTAACGGCCGATCACGGCAAGGTTCGAGGGCGCCGTTCCCAGCGCAGGCTTTTCCACCATCCCCTTGACCGAGACGACTGATCCCATGTCGTCCTTGATGTCCAGTACACCGTAGGCGTTGGTCTTGTCGGCGGGCACCTCCATCGCGGCGACCATGTTGCCGCCGGTCTCGGCATAGGCTTCGACCATCTGCTGCAGGCAGGGCTTTTCTGCGGCGATCACGTCATCGGGCAGGATCACGGCAAAGGGCTCGTTCGACAACAACCGCCGTGCGCACCACACCGCGTGACCAAGACCCAGCGGCTTTTGCTGCCGGATATAGGCGATGGCGCCAGAATCCATAGTTGTGGTCTTGAGCGCCTCAAGCAGGTCGGTCTTGCCCTTCTTGCGCAGCGCATTTTCCAGTTCAGGTGCGGCGTCGAAATAATCCTCGAGCGCGGATTTTCCCCGGCTGGTGACAAAGATGAACTCCTTGATGCCGGCCGCCCGCGCCTCGTCGATGGCGTACTGAATCAGCGGTCGATCCACCAGCGTCATGATTTCCTTGGGAATCGATTTGGTCGCGGGCAGAAATCTGGTTCCCAGACCCGCCACGGGGAAAATCGCCTTTGTCACGCGTCTTTTCATCACTGAACCTTGCCGCCTTGTCCCCGCGCTCGTCAGGCGAACGCGCGCTCCTACCGCACTATCGATAGATCCTTAACGGATTACGACGGCGGATGCACGAGCCACCGACAGGTTTCCCCGCTCATGCTGCAAAAAAACCTGCCCATTCGGCCGCAACACGCGACCGGTAGCACCAGAATTGAACCCGCGCACCCGCGCGGTCTGAAGGCCCGAACAGCCCACCACGCTGCTCCCACCAGCCGCCTTCGGTAAATTCCACACGATGCTTGCGCGGCGTCGGCTCCAGCAAAATCAAGGCCGAGGGTCGTCCGGCAGCGACATCCACAGCGGCTTGGTCGCGCAACATTCTTGCGCGGTGGAGCCAGCCGTCGCGGCGGATCATCTCTGGCGGCAGCTCGATGTTGAGCGGCACGAAGGCATGAGGCTCGGCCAAAGGACAGGTCGGCACGTCGCTGCGCCGGTCCCGTCCCTCGGCGATCCCCGCAGCAAGGCTTTCCATCAGGGAACGCATTTCGGCCGGGCCGATGCGCCGCGCCCGCGCCATCCGCAACAACCGCGCGCGCTGGTCTGCGATCAGCAGGTCCAACGCGGTTTCCTGTGCATCAGGGGCGTGTTTGCGCAAGAAAAGCGCGCTGGACGCACCGATGTCATGCAGGCTGAGCGGCACCCGGTCCGCCCGGCGGCGGGCGCTGGCCGCAAACCCGTGGTGAACACGCGCAGCGGGCAGGTAGCGCGTTTGAGCACCAGCCGCTGCAAGGCGCAGGGCCAGATCGGTTTCGTCGAGATAGAACTTGAATCCGGTGTCGAACCCGCCCGTTAGAGTCAGACATGTGCGGCGGACGGCCATGTTCGTGCCGTGCAGCTTCAGGACTTCGCCATGGACGGGCGACGCCTGCGCCTCAAGCCACCTGTCCCGGCCCTGTCGATCCACTACCATCCGGCCCCATTGCAACGAAATGCCGTTGCGCCCAAGGACCGGGCCGGTCACGGCGCCCACCTCAGGCCGGTCGAACCCCCGCAGCAATGCCTCGGCCCAGTCCGGTTCCGGCACCGCGTCATCGTCGATGAAGGCCACGACATCCCCCGCGGCGACGGCAATGCCCGCGTTTCGGGCAGCCGAGATGTTTTCGACCTCCTGCGGCACCAAAGTCAGCCTGTCCGACATGGGCAAGGTGCACGAAACAGCCAAGCCGTCGGCATCGGCGACCACGATCACCTCAAAGCGGGTGGAGCGCAGTTGCGACAGCGCGGTCAGGCAGCGGGCCAGCGCGCGGGGCCGGCCGGCGCTGACCACAACGACGCTGAGCCGCGCCACTGGCATCAGGGCAGGGCCATCTCGGCCAGCATAGCCTCGATCCGGGGCACATCCTCGGGATTGTTCAATTCCCAGAACTTTCGACCCTGTGCGGCGACTTCGACACAAAGCAGCGGTTGACCCGCCTCGAGAAAGCGCAGCTGTTCCAGACCTTCCAGCATTTCCAACGGACCGACCTTCCATGTGGGATAGGCGCGGAGCGCATCGGGCCGGTAGGCATAGACGCCGACATGGTGAAACACCGGAGTGGGCGCCTCGGCGGCATAGGTCTCGGAGGTGAAGGGAATCACTTCCTTCGAAAAATACAGACCCCGCATGGTGTGATCGACTACGGCGGTGGTGCCCCCGACCCGGCCCGCTGCGCGATCGGTCTTGAGGGCCGCCAGCGTCTCGCCATCGCAGCGCAGGATCGGTGTGGCAATCGCCGCGTCCGGATGGGCGCGCAGACCCGCGATAAGGGCGGTGAGGAACCATGGCGGCGTCAGGGGGGCATCACCCTGCAGGTTCACCACCATCTCGACCTCATCGCCCAGCTGCTCCAAGGCTTCGGCGCAGCGTTCGGTGCCGTTGCGCGCCTCTGAGGAGGTCATCAGCACGCTTGCCCCAAAGGCCCGGGCCGCGTCGGCGATCCGGTCATCATCCGTGGCGACATGGATGGCGTCGAACTCCGCGACCTCGCAGGCTGCGCGCCAACTGCGTTCGATCAGGGTCTGTGCCTCGCCCGTCGCGCCACGCAGCAGGGCCAGCGGCTTGCCCGGATACCGGCTGGAAGCATAGCGCGCCGGGATGATGCAAACGACACTCATGCCGGTTTCAGGTCCACACCCGGCGCGTGCGCGATGAAAAAGCCGTTGGCGAAGCCGGGCTTGCCATAGGTGAAAGGCTGATGATCCTCGAACCCGATCACATGGCCACCCGCGCCGCGTAACACGGCATCGCCGGCCGCCGTATCCCATTCCATCGTGCGACCCAAACGGGGGTAAAGATCGGCCTCGCCGGTGGCCACAAGGCAGAACTTGAGCGAGGAGCCCGCGCTTTTCATGTCTGCGGTGGCGTATTTCGAGATGTAGGCATCGGTGGCCGCATCGCGGTGAGACTTGGACGCGACCACATACAGCGCGGCATTGTCGGGTTTTCCGACCCTGATGGGCGTAACCGACCCTATCACGTCTGGACCGAAGGGCCCGGTTTCCTCGACGCTTTGGCCTGTCGCATCAGTGTAGAACAGCCGCCCCTGTGCCGGCGCATAGACGACGCCGCGCACCGGGACGCCGTTCTCGACCCAGGCAATGTTGACGGTGAAATCACCGCGCCGCTGGATGAATTCCTTGGTGCCATCGAGCGGATCGACGATCAGAAAACTGCTCACAGCCTGCCCGTGGCTGTCGGCCTGTTCCTCAGTCACAAGAGGCAAATCGGGAAAGGCGGCACGCAACCGGGTCGAGATCAGCGCATCCGCCGCCTCATCGGCCTCGGTCACGGGGCTGGCGTCGGATTTGGATTTCACCTCGAAATCATCGGCGTCGTAGACCTGCATGATCCGCTCGCCCGCCTCGATCGCGGCCGCGCGAAATACGCGCATCATCTGATCGTAATCCAAATCCGCCTCCATTTGGCCGTGATTGTGTGCCATAACCTGCTGCGTTATCCTCTGAGCCAACCTCAGGGGCAAGAGCGGCGCAACGGCAGACCCGGCACATGTTTCAGGCAAGACGCACGCAATCAACTTTCAGCCTTGCGCTGAACATGCTGGAACTCACCTTCCACGCGGCCTCGCGCAAGGTGCGTCAGACCCATCGCAACGCCGTGCTCGCCATCGCGCTGAGCGTTGTGCAATCCATGCTCTTCATCGCGGCCTTCTACGTGATGTTCACGGTGCTGGGGCAGCGCGGAGCCGCCGTGCGCGGCGATTTCATGCTCTACCTGCTGACCGGCATCTTTGCCTACCTCACCCACATCAAGGGTGTGCAGTCGATCATGGGCACGGAGAATTCCACTTCCGCGATCATGCAGCACGCGCCGATGAACACGATGGTGGCGATCTTGTCCTCGGCGCTGAGCGCGCTTTACACGCAGACGGTCAGCCTTCTGGTGCTGCTGCTGATCCTCCACACCATGTTCACGCCCCTTACCTTTGCCTACTGGCCGGGTGCGCTGATGATGTTCCTGCTGGCTTGGGCATCGGGATGCGTTATCGGACTGGTGCTGATGGCGGCCAAACCCTGGATGCCGGAATTCGTGAACATCCTGCAACTGGTCTATGTGCGGGCCAACATGATCGCGTCAGGCAAGATGTTCGTGGCAAACATGATGCCCACGGCGATCATTGGCTTTTTCGACTGGAACCCTTTGTTCCACATCATCGACCAAGCGCGGGGATTCACCTTTGTGAACTATTTCCCACATCACTCGAACTGGGAATATCCGCTGTACGCGACGCTCGTGCTGATGGTGATCGGCTTCATGGGCGAGGCGTATACCCGCAAGCAAGCATCGGCCAGCTGGGGCGCAGGGCGCTAGTCTAGTCCACCACCCGCAGGGTCAGGTTGATGCGCCCGCCGCGCGGAAACAGCGTGGAACTGCCGGGGCGCACCCGATCTATGCCGTGATAGGCCAACCGGGCGGGGCCGCCCAGAACCGCCACATCGCCAGACCGCAGCCAGATGGACTGCGTCTTGCCACCGCGCACCACACCCCCGACCCGAAAAAGCGCATCATCGCCAAGCGAAATCGAGACCACCGGCATCGTCAGATCCGCTTCGTCACGGTCCTGATGCAGGCCCATGCGGGCAGCCTCGTCATACCAGTTCACAAGGCAGCACTGCGGCGCCCGGGCCACGCCCGCAAGGCCCTCCCACACCGCCAGCACCGAGGCCGGGATGGTCGGCCATGCGACGCCTGAGGGATGGCGGCTCTCGTAGCGATAGCCCCGCCGATCAGAGATCCAGCCGTAATCGCCCGCCGCCGTCATCCTGACCGACATCTTCCGACCACACGGGGTTTCCGGCGCATAAAGCGGCGCCGACGCGACCACCGCGCGGATGTCTGCGGCCATGGCGATCTGCGCCTCGGGGGAGAGCCAACCCGGCCAGACCGTCACACCGCCCACATCTATGGCACCGGTCATGGCAATTCCCCTTGATTTCTCGCCCTGTCCAGCGCTTGCAGGGGCAAATCCACCTCCCTATATACCGTCCGAACCGGTCGGGCGTGCAGCCCCGGCCAAATCAAACACCATCACGAAGGCGGCACCGGGGGCCTGAACGGACCCGCCACCGCCTGTTCGCTTGAAGCAAAAGGGACCTGACCGATATGGCCAAAGTGATTGGGATCGACCTCGGCACCACCAACTCCTGCGTTGCCATCATGGATGGCAGCCAGCCGCGTGTCATCGAAAACTCCGAAGGGGCGCGCACCACGCCCTCCATCGTCGGCTATACCGAGGATGAGCGTCTGGTGGGCCAAGCCGCTAAACGGCAGGCCGTGACCAACCCCGAAAACACCATTTTCGCTGTAAAACGCCTGATCGGCCGTCGTCTCGGCGACGCCGAGGTGGAGAAGGACAAGAACCTTGTCCCCTACAAGATCGTCAACGGCGGCAACGGCGACGCCTGGGTCGAAGTGCGCGGTGAGAAATTCTCGCCCAGCCAGGTTTCGGCGCAAATCCTGACAAAGATGAAGGAAACCGCCGAAAGCTATCTCGGCGAAGAGGTGACGCAGGCCGTCATCACTGTCCCCGCCTATTTCAACGACGCCCAGCGCCAGGCGACCAAAGACGCCGGCAAGATCGCGGGCCTTGAAGTACTGCGCATCATCAACGAGCCGACGGCGGCGGCGCTGGCCTATGGTCTCGACAAGAAGGAAAACCGGACGATCGCGGTCTATGACCTTGGCGGCGGCACCTTCGACATCACCATTCTGGAAATCGACGATGGCCTGTTCGAGGTGAAATCGACCAACGGGGATACGTTCCTTGGTGGCGAAGATTTCGACATGCGGATCGTCAATTACCTGGCCGACGAGTTCAAAAAAGAGCATGGCGTCGATCTGACCAAGGACAAGATGGCGCTTCGGCGCCTCAAGGAAGCTGCCGAAAAGGCCAAGATCGAACTGTCCTCTTCGTCCCAGACCGAAATAAACCAGCCCTTCATCTCGATGGGTTCGAACGGTCAGCCGCTGCACATGGTCATGAAGCTGACCCGCGCAAAGCTGGAAAGCCTGGTCGGCGACCTGATCGTGAAATCGATGAAACCTTGCGCGGCTGCGTTGAAAGATGCTGGCCTGTCCAAGGGTGATATCGACGAGGTCGTTCTGGTCGGCGGCATGACCCGCATGCCCAAGGTTGTCGAGGAAGTGACCAAGTTCTTCGGCAAGGAACCCCACAAAGGTGTGAACCCCGACGAGGTTGTGGCGCTGGGTGCAGCGATCCAGGCAGGCGTGTTGCAAGGCGACGTCAAGGACGTGGTCCTGCTCGACGTGACACCGCTGTCGCTTGGCATTGAGACGCTCGGCGGTGTCTTTACCCGCCTGATCGACCGCAACACCACGATCCCGACGAAAAAGGCGCAGATCTTCTCGACCGCCGACGACAACCAGAATGCCGTGACGATCCGTGTGTTTCAGGGCGAACGTGAGATGGCCGCCGACAACAAGATGCTGGGCCAGTTCAACCTTGAAAACATCCCGCCCGCGCCACGCGGTGTGCCGCAGATCGAGGTGACCTTCGACATCGACGCCAACGGCATCGTGTCGGTCGGCGCCAAGGACAAGGGCACCGGCAAGGAGCAGAAGATCACGATCCAGGCGTCCGGCGGTCTGACCGACGAGGATATCGAGCGCATGGTCAAGGAGGCTGAGGAAAACGCCGACGCCGACAAGAAGCGCCGCGAGCTTGTCGAAACTCGCAACCAGGCCGAAAGCCTGATCCATTCGACCGAAAAGTCGATGGACGAGCATGGCGACAAGGTCGATCCCGCCACCATCGAGGCCATCGAACTGGCCATCAAGGCGCTAAAGGAACAGCTTGAGACCGAGGATACCGGCAAGATCAAGAGCGGCATCCAGAACGTGACCGAAGCGGCGATGCGTCTGGGTGAAGCGATCTACAAGGCCTCGGCCGACGATGGTGACGGCGACGATGACCGCGATGCGGCGCGCCCGGTGGATGATGACATCGTCGACGCCGATTTCGAAGACCTCGACGACGACCGCAAGCGCGGCTGATCGCGTGATGTGACCCGCAAGCGACCGGCCGGGGGCAACCTTGGCCGGTCCGCGCGTTCCAGGGAAGGGACAGCATGGCAAAGCGCGACTACTACGAGGTTCTCGGGGTCTCGAAAGGCGCATCCGCCGATGAGATCAAGAAGGGCTATCGCACCAAGGCGAAAGAACTTCACCCCGACCGCAACGCCGACAAACCCGATGCCGAGGCCCAGTTCAAGGAAGTGAACGAGGCCTATGACGTGCTGAAGGACGCCGACAAGAAAGCCGCCTATGACCGGTTCGGCCATGCGGCATTCGACGGTGGCATGGCAGGCGGCGCGCGGGCGGGCGGCTATGGCGGCGGCAGGCCCGGACAAGGTGATTTCGCATCCGCATTTTCCGATGTGTTCGAAGACCTTTTCGGCGATTTCATGGGCGGCCAGCGCGGTGGTGCGCGCAGCCGCGCCAGCCGGGGCTCGGACCTGCGCTACAACCTCAAGATCACGCTTGAGGAGGCGTTTGCGGGCCTGAACAAGCAAATCACGGTGCCGTCCTCGGTGGCCTGTGGGTCGTGCAACGGTTCAGGCTCCGAAGGCGGCGCGGAACCCACCACCTGCCCAACCTGCTCGGGCATGGGCAAGGTGCGCGCGCAACAGGGCTTTTTCACGGTTGAACGGACCTGCCCCACCTGTTCGGGCACAGGCCAGATCGTCAAGAACCCCTGCCGCACCTGCGGTGGCGCAGGCCGCCAGCAAAGGGATCGGGCGTTGAGCGTGAACATCCCGGCCGGTGTCGAATCCGGGACACGCATCCGCCTGTCGGGCGAGGGCGAGGCGGGCCTGCGCGGCGGGCCTGCGGGTGACCTTTATATCTTCATCGAGGTTGCCGACCACACGCTGTTCCAGCGCGACGGGATAGACCTTTTCTGCCGCGTGCCAGTGTCGATGACCAAGGCAGCGCTGGGCGGCGAGATCGAGGTGCCCACGATCGACGGTGGTCGTAGCCGCGTAAAGGTCCCCGAAGGCTCGCAATCGGGCCGTCAGATGCGCCTGCGCAGCAAAGGCATGCCGCAGCTGCGCGGCCCCGGCATCGGCGACATGTACATCGAGCTGGCGGTGGAAACCCCGGTCAGCCTGACCTCGGAACAAAAGGAATTGCTCCGCAAGTTCGAGGAGTTGAGCGCCAAGTCGACCAACCCCAACGCCAGCGGATTTTTCGACAAGGTCAAGAATTTCTGGGACGGGCTGGCCAACTGAGGCCAGCCCTCTCCGACGTTCAGTGACGGCCCATCTCGCAGGCGGCCATGACCGCCATGTTCAAGATGTCATTGGCGGTCGAGACCGTGGAACAGATCTGGATCGGGCTTTTTAGCCCGGTCAGGATCGGCCCGATCACCGTGGCGCCCGCCAGTTCCTGCATCAGCTTGACCGAGATCGACGCCGAATGACGCGCGGGCACGACGAGCACGTTCGCCGGGCCTGACAGGCGGGTGAAGGGATATTGCGCCATCACATCAGGGTTCAGCGCCACATCCACGGTCATCTCGCCATCATATTCGAAATCGACGCCGATCTCGTCCAGAACACGCGGCGCCTGGTGCATCTTTTCGGCCCGTTCGCTGACCGGGTAGCCGTAGGTCGAAAAGCTGACGAAGGCCACGCGCGGCTCCAGCCCCAGATCGCGGGCCACCTGCGCGCCGCGTTGGGCGATCAGGGCCAGGTCCTCCTTCTCGGGCCATTCGTGGACCAGCGTGTCCCCGATCAGCACGATCCGACCCTTGTGCAGCAGGGCGGTGATGCCCACGGCCCCGTCCTGCGCCCGCGCATCGAAGACCTTTCCGATCAGATCCAGCACATAGGCGGATTTGCGCGTCGCCCCGGTGACAAGCGCGTCACCATGGCCATGGGCCAGCATCAGCGCCGCGAACACATGCCGGTCGCGGGCGGCCAGCCGGTGAATGTCGGCGCGGTCATGCCCTTTGCGCTGCAAGCGTTGATAGAGGAATGACTTGTAGCCTTCGAGATACGGGGTGTTGGCGGCATTCACCACCTCAAGCTCCCGCACGGCATCACCCAGCCCGGCACTTTGCAGCTTTTCCTTCACATCCGCCTCACGCCCGACAACCGAGGCCTTGCCAAGACCCTGACGCTGATAGGCGACCGCCGCGCGCAGCACGCGCAGGTCGTCGCCCTCGGCAAAGATCATCCGGGCCTGTGCCTGCTTGGCGCGGGCATAGATGCCCTGAAGGATCGAACTGGTCGGGTCCAACCGGGCGCGCAGACCCTTGGCATAGGCCTCCAGATCCGCGATCGGCCGCCGGGCCACACCCGTGTGCATGCCCGCGCGTGCCACGGCGGGCGGGATCATGTAGATCAGGCGCGGATCGAAGGGCGTCGGGATGATGTAGTCGCGCCCGAAGGACAGCTTGCGCCCATAGGCGATTCCGACCTCATCGGGCACATCCTCACGCGCCAGCGCCGCCAACGCCTCGGCGCAGGCGATCTTCATCTCGTCATTGATGGCGCGCGCATGGATATCCAGCGCACCGCGGAAGAGATAGGGAAAGCCCAGAACGTTGTTGACCTGATTGGGATAGTCCGACCGGCCGGTGGCCACTATCGCATCGGGCCGGACCTCATGCGCTTCTTCGGGGGTGATTTCGGGATCAGGGTTGGCCATGGCGAAGATGACCGGGTTCGGCGCCATGCCCGCCACCATATCGCGCGTCACCGCCCCCTTGGCGGAGACACCAAGAAACACATCCGCGCCCTTCATCGCCTCGGCCAGCGTGCGCAGGTCAGTCTTGACCGCATGGGCCGATTTCCACTGGTTCATCCCCTCGGTGCGGCCCTGATAGACCACCCCCTTGGTGTCGCAGATGATGCAGTTCTCATGGCGCGCGCCCATGGTCTTGAGCAACTCGACACAAGCGATGCCGGCCGCCCCTGCGCCGTTCAGCACGATCCTGCAATCCTCGATCTTCTTCCCGGTCAGGTGCAGCGCGTTCAAGAGCCCGGCCGCACAGATCACCGCAGTGCCGTGCTGGTCATCATGGAAAACGGGAATGTCGCATTCTTCCTTGAGACGCTGCTCGATGATGAAACATTCTGGCGCCTTGATATCCTCAAGGTTGATGCCGCCAAAGGTCGGCGACATCAGCTTGACCGCCTTGCAGAACTCATCGGGATCCTCGGTATCGAGCTCGATGTCGATGGAATTGACGTCGGCGAACCGCTTGAAGAGCACCGCCTTGCCTTCCATGACGGGCTTGGAGGCCAACGCGCCCAGATTGCCCAGACCCAGAACCGCCGTCCCGTTGGTGATGACGGCGACAAGGTTTCCCTTGGTCGTGTAATCATAAGCAGCCTCGGGGCGTTCGGCGATCACCTCGCAGGGGACGGCCACGCCGGGGGAATAGGCAAGGCTCAGATCGCGCTGCGTCGCCATCGGGGTCGAGGCCACAATGTCGATCTTGCCCGGATACGGTTCCAGGTGATAGGCCAGCGCCTCTTCACGGGTGATCTTGGTCCTGTCGGTCATTCTGTGGTGCCCTCCCTAAGCCCGAAATCCGGTTTATCCATTGCGGGTGGCAGCGGCAACTCGGGTCTTTTGGCGCTTCTCACCCGGCGCGGCCTTGCGTAGGGTTTGCCGCGTCGCAAGGGGGTTGGGATGACGGCTCAGGTTACGCCGATGATGGCGCAGTATCTTGAGATCAAGGGGCGGCATGCCGATGCGCTCCTGTTCTACCGGATGGGCGATTTCTACGAGATGTTCTTTGACGACGCGGTCGCTGCAGCGGCCGCGCTCGACATCGCGCTGACCAAACGCGGGCAGCATGCGGGCGATGATATTCCGATGTGCGGCGTGCCCGCCCACAGCGCTGAAAGCTACCTGCTGACCCTGATCCGCAAGGGGTTTCGCGTGGCGATCTGCGAACAGCTGGAAGACCCGGCCGAGGCCAAGAAGCGCGGCGCGAAATCTGTCGTACGGCGCGATGTGGTGCGCCTTGTTACCCCCGGCACCCTGACCGAGGACACGCTGCTCGAGGCGCGGCGCCACAACTATCTTGCCGCCTATGCCGAAATCCGGGGCGAGGGTGCGCTGGCGTGGTGCGATATCTCGACCGGGGATTTCCAGGTCATGCCCTGCCCGCCCGTGCGGCTTGGCCCGGAACTGGCGCGGCTTATGCCGTCCGAGGTGCTGGTATCGGATGGGATGGCGCCCGAGCGGACCCAGATCATCGAGGAGATCGGCGCCGCCGTCACGCCGCTTGCGCCCAGCAGTTTCGACAGTCGGGCAGAGGGGCGCATCGGCGATGTGTTCAAGGTCTCGTCGCTTGACGCCTTTGGCGCCTTCACCCGACCCGAGATTGCGGCGATGGGCGCGCTGATCGACTATTTGAGCCTGACACAGAAAGGAAGTCTGCCGCTGTTGCACCCGCCACGGCGGCAGAACGCCGGGCAGGTGTTGCAACTGGATGCCGCGACGCGCCGCAATCTGGAACTGACCCACGCGCTGTCCGGCGGACGTGCGAACACGGTTCTGTCCGTGCTGGACCGGACCCTGACCGCGGGCGGCGCGCGTCTGCTGGAACGTCGGCTGTCGGGGCCGTCGACCGATTTGGGCGTGATCCGAGACCGGCACGACGCTGTGGCTTTTTTCGTGTCTGAGATGCTTGTTCGAGACGATATCGAGGCACATCTGCGGCGCATTCCCGACCTTTACCGCGCCTTGTCGCGGCTGGCGCTCGACCGTGGCGGGCCGCGCGATCTTGCCGCGATCCGCGACGGGCTACACGGGGCACAGGCGGTCGCCCGGACCCTTGCGGACCTTGCCCTGCCGCCCATCTTGTCGGATGCGCGCGAGTGCCTGACCGGCCACGACGCGCTGCGCGACGTGCTGGACCGGGCGCTGGTCGCAGAGCCGCCGCCGCAGTTGCGCGATGGCGGGTCGATTGCACCGGGCTACAGCGCCGAAATGGACGAGGTGCGCCATCTGCGCGATCAAGGGCGCAGCGTGATCGGGCCGATGCAGGCCGAATTTGTCGAGGTGACTGGCGTCTCCTCGCTCAAGATCAAGCACAACAATGTTCTGGGCTATTTCATCGAAACAACGGCGACCCACGCCCAGAAAATGCTGTCACCGCCGCTGTCCGAACGGTTCATCCACCGTCAGACCACGGCCAATGCGGTGCGTTTCACCACGCTGGAGCTGTCGGAACTGGAAACGAAGATCCTGAACGCTGGCAACCGCGTGCAGGAGATCGAGCGCGCCCTCTTCCAATCCCTGCGCGATGCGGTGCTGGCGCAGCAAGACGTGATCGGCGTCACCGCCCGTGCATTGGCCGAGCTTGACCTGAGTGCTGCGCTGGCCCGCCGCGCGGTCGAAGGCAACTGGACCCGGCCTGTGATGCGCGACGACCGCGCCTTCACCATCCAGGCCGGCCGACACCCCGTTGTCGAGGCGGCACTGGCCCGTGACGGTTCGCCCTTCGTGGCGAATGATTGCGCGCTGAACCCCAAGGGCGACGGCGCCGCGGTCACGCTGCTGACAGGCCCGAACATGGCGGGCAAATCCACCTTTCTGCGGCAGAACGCGTTGATCGCCATTCTGGCCCAGATGGGCAGCTTCGTGCCTGCCGACGGCGCCGAGATCGGGGTGATCAGCCAGGTTTTCAGCCGCGTCGGTGCAGCCGATGATCTTGCGCGCGGGCGGTCGACCTTCATGGTCGAAATGGTGGAAACCGCCACGATCCTCAATCAGGCCGATGACCGCGCGCTGGTGATCCTGGACGAGATCGGGCGCGGTACGGCCACTTATGATGGCCTGTCCATCGCCTGGGCCACGCTGGAACACCTGCACGACGTGAACCGATGCCGCGCGCTGTTTGCCACCCATTACCATGAGATGACGAGCCTTGCCGCGCGGCTGGACGGGCTGACCAATGCGACCGTCGCGGTCACGGAGTGGCAGGGCGACGTGATCTTCCTGCACGAGGTCCGCGAGGGCGCGGCCGACCGGTCCTACGGCGTGCAGGTCGCCAAGCTGGCCGGTCTGCCCGACCGGGTCATCGCGCGCGCGAAAACAGTGCTGAAGGCGTTGGAAAAGGGCGAGCGCGAAGGCGGCGAGCGCAAGGCCGTGATCGACGATCTGCCCCTCTTCGCGTCCGCGCCGGCGCTGCCCGTGAAACAGACCGCATCATCGGCGGTGGAAGATCGGTTGAAGACCATCCACCCCGACGATCTGACGGCACGGGATGCGCTGCAGTTGCTCTATGAGTTGAAGGATCTCGCGGAACGTCGTTAGCCGGGGTTCGACGACACGCCCACCTGCGCCGGGCGCACCAGCCGATCGTGCAAGATGAATCCCTCGGTCATCACCTGCAAGATATCGCCCGCCTTGGTGCCGGGCACCGGGGCCTCGAACATCGCCTCGTGGTTTTGCGGGTCGAATTGATCACCGATCTCGGGTGCGATGACGGTCACGCCATGCTTGGCCAGAACCTTGATCAACTCGCGCATGGTCAGTTCGACGCCTTCCAGCAAAGCAGCATCGGCCTCGCCCGCAGCATCCGTCGCGCTGTTCAGCGCGCGGCGCAGGTTGTCATAGACCGGCAACAGATCCCGCACGATGCGAGAGCCGCCGTACCTCTCGGCCTCGCGCCGGTCACGGTCTGCCCTTTTGCGCACGTTTTCCGATTCCGCCAGCGTCCGGAGCAGCCGGTCCCTAAGATCATCGCGCTCGGCCCTTACCGCATCCAGCTCATCCAGCGGCATATCGGCGGTCAGGTCGACCGCGGCGGTGGCGGCCTCCTCCGGCTGTTCCTGGTTTGCGATATGATCATGTTTCGCGTCAGACATGCGTGCCTCTTCATCCTTCAGTTCAGCGCCTCACCCGCGGTCGGCGATCAGTTTGCCGACCAGCTGCGCCGTGTAATCCACGATCGGGACGATTCGCCCGTAATTCAGACGGGTCGGGCCGATGACACCCACCGCGCCCACGATCTTCCGGTCAGCGTTCATATAGGGAGAGACCACCAGAGCGGAACCCGAAAGTGAGAAAAGCTTGTTCTCGGACCCGATGAAAATGCGCACTCCATCGCCGGTTTCCGCAAGCTCCAGAAACTCGGCGATGTCGCGCTTGCGTTCGAGGTCGTCAAAGAGCAGGCGGATACGTTCCAGCTCCTCCGCCTCGGCGGCCTCTGACAGCAGGTTCGACCGTCCGCGCACGATGAGCCTGCCCTGTTCCTTGTCCTCGGCATCCCAGACGGCCAGACCCGCTTCGATCAGATGGTTGGCGATCTGATCGATCTGGGCGCGGCGCTGATCCACCTCATGCTGCATCTCGTTGCGCAGCGCACCTAACGTCCGGTCGGCGAGATGCGCGTTGAGGTAATTCGCCGCCTCGCGCATCGCACTGGGCGTATGGCCGGGCGGCGGCTGGAACACGCGGTTTTCGACATGACCGTCCGAAAACACCAGAACGACGAGGGCCCGATCGGGCGACAGCGACACGAATTCAATATGCTTGACCGGCGCCTCCCGCTTGGGGGTCAAAACGACGCTCGCCCCATGAGTGGCCTGCGACAGCGCCGCGCCGATCCGGTCGAGGGCCGCGCCCACATCGCCGTTATTGGACCCGAGCGTGTCATCGAGGCTTTGCTTGTCGGTCGCCGCAAGCTCGCCCACCTCAAGAAAACCGTCGACGAACATCCGCAACCCCAACTGCGTCGGAACGCGCCCAGCCGAGATATGAGGGCTGCCCAACAAGCCCAGATATTCGAGATCCTGCATCACGTTGCGGATCGTGGCCGCCGAGACCTGTTCCGACAGGCTGCGCGTCAAGGTGCGCGAGCCCACCGGTGCGCCGGTTTCAAGATAACCTTCGACCACGCGACGGAACACTTCACGCGACCGGTCGTTCAGGTCACCGATTACGGTCTGGTTTGATGTCTTTCGGTCGGTCGTCGTCATGGTCCTGTGGTCCATTCGGGCTTGCGTCCGGGGGGGCGCGCGGACTATCCCGCGGAATGTAGATCAGGGAGATATCTATGCGTCCTTCCGGCCGAAACCTAGACGAAATGCGCGAAATTTCCATCGAGACCGGGGTCACGCGCCATGCCGAGGGGTCGTGCCTGATCCGCTGCGGCGGCACGCATGTGCTGTGCACAGCCTCGCTCGAGGAACGGGTGCCGCCCTTTCTCAAGAACACGGGCCTTGGCTGGGTGACAGCCGAATACGGCATGCTGCCGCGCGCGACACACACCCGCATGCGCCGCGAGGCCGCCAGCGGCAAACAATCTGGCCGGACGCAAGAGATCCAGCGCCTGATCGGCCGGGCGCTGCGCGCCGGTGTCGACCGGTCCGCATTGGGTGAACGCCAGATCACCATCGACTGCGACGTCATCCAGGCCGACGGCGGCACGCGCTGCGCCTCGATCACGGGCGGATGGGTCGCGCTGCAACTGGCGGTCAACAAGCTGATCAAGGCAGGCGATATCACCACCAACCCGATCACAGACCATATCGCGGCGGTGTCTTGCGGCATCTATGCGGGACAGTCCGTGCTCGACCTCGATTATCTCGAAGACAGCGAGGCAGGCACCGATTCGAACTTTGTCATGACCGGTGGAGGTGCGCTGGTCGAGGTGCAGGCCAGCGCCGAAGGCTCGGCTTTCTCGCGCGCACAGTTCGACGAGATGTATGTCTTGGCGGCACATGGTATCGCGGCGCTCGTCGCGGCGCAAAAAGCGGCTGTCAGCTGATGCGGCGTTTCGCGGGTGACCATCTTCTGATCGCGACGCACAATCGCGGCAAGATGGAAGAGATGGAGGCGCTGCTTGCGCCCTATGGTATCCGCGTGACCTCGGCCGCAGATCACGGACTGCCGGAACCCGAGGAGACCGGCACGACCTTCGTCGAAAACGCCCGGATCAAGGCTCATGCCGCGGCGCAAACGACCGGCTTGCCTGCCCTGTCCGACGACAGCGGGATCGAGATCGACGCTTTGGATGGTGCTCCCGGTGTCTACACCGCCGATTGGGCAGAAACACCGCAGGGCCGCGACTTCGTTATGGCCATGCGCAAGACCCATGACCTGCTGGAGGCCAAAGGCGCCCCCTTCCCCCGCACCGCGCGGTTTTGTTGCACGCTCGTTCTTGCCTGGCCGGACGGCCACGACGAGGTTTTCCCCGGCGTGATGGATGGGCAGATCGTCTGGCCGATGCGCGGCGATCAGGGGCACGGCTACGACCCGATCTTTCAGCCCACAGGGCACGATGTGACCTTCGGCGAGATGGATCGCTGGGAGAAGAACAAGATCAGCCACCGCGCCAAGGCAGTGGAGAAGCTGCGGCAGGTTCTTGGTGGCTGAGGATTGGGAGGCCGGGGGCTTTGGTCTGTATGTCCACTGGCCCTTCTGTCAGGCGAAATGCCCCTATTGCGACTTCAACAGCCATGTCGCCGCCGAGATTGACCAATCCCGGTGGCTTTCTTGCTATCTGTCTGAAATACAAAGGGTTTCCTCTGAGCTTCCCGGCCGGCGGCTCACCAGCATCTATTTCGGCGGCGGCACCCCCTCACTGATGGCGCCGGAAACCGTGGATGCGATCCTGGCGGCTGTGCGCGCGGCTTGGCCCGTGGCCAATGACCTCGAGATCACGCTCGAGGCCAATCCGACCTCGGTTGAGGCTGCCCGATTTCGCGCCTTCCGCGATGCTGGCGTGAACCGGGTCTCGATGGGGTTGCAGGCGCTGAACGACACGGACCTGAAGCGTCTGGGCAGACTCCATTCCGCCGCCGAGGGTCGGCGCGCCTATGATCTTGCGCGCAGCACCTTTCCCCGGGTCAGCTTTGACTTGATCTATGCTCGCCAGTTCCAGACCTTACCCGAATGGCGCGCCGAATTGACCGAGGCGCTGGCACTCGCGGCCGATCACCTGTCGCTCTACCAACTCACGATCGAACCTGGCACCGCCTTTGGCGACCGGCACGCGATTGGCCGCCTTGCCGGACTGGTGGAGGATGACATGGCTGCCGAGATGTATGACCTGACGCAAGACATGTGTGAAGCCGCAGGCCTACCCGCTTATGAAGTGTCGAACCACGCCGCCGACATGGCGCAGTCGCGGCACAACCTCATTTATTGGCGCGGTGGTGATTACGCCGGAATCGGGCCAGGCGCGCATGGGCGCATCACCCTGAGCGGCCAACGCCACGCCACGGAGACGGAACTGGCACCGCTGGGTTGGCTCAAACGGGTCGAAGAGACAGGCAGTGGCGAAACGCTCCGCGAGCCGGTCAGCCACCGAGAACAGGCGGAAGAATACGCGATGATGTCGCTGCGCCTGTCCGAGGGTCTTGATACGGCGCGCTACCGGCGGCTGAACGGGCGAAATTTCGACCCTGACGTGCTGAACAGGCTCGAAACTCTGGGCATGATCGAGCAACCTTCCGATCGCCTTCGAACAACGCGCGACGGGCGTCGTGTATTGAATGCAGTCTTGCGGGAACTTTTGGCAGACTAGCCCTGCACCCTACTCAAGACGCGAATCAGATCATCCAGCGCGCCAAGGTCTCTGTACCGGATCGAAACGCGCCCCTCCCCCGTTATCGGATCATGTTCAATGCTAACGGGCATTCCAAGGTTAGCGCTCAGATCCCCCTCGAGTGCCAGCGTATCGGCGTCCTTCGCTGCGCTCGCGCTTCTTGATCCGCCGTTCTTTTCAGATTTACCGGTCACCGAGCCCGGTTTCGCGTGCTTTTCCACATCGCGGACCGACCAGCCGTTCGCGACGGCCTTTCGCGCGAGGTCGACCGGCTTTTCGGCTGTGAGCAAAGCACGCGCGTGGCCTGCGCTCAGCCGGCCATCCCGCAGCATGTCCTGAATCTCGTCAGGCAAGGCCAAAAGACGCATGAGGTTCGCGATATGGCTGCGGCTTTTGCCCATCGCCCGCGCCAGATGTTCCTGCGTATGGCCAAAGCGGTCGATCAACTGACGATAACCCAAAGCTTCTTCCAGCGCGTTCAGATCGGCGCGCTGAATGTTCTCGATGATGGCGACTTCGAGCACCTCGGTGTCGTCAAAATCGCGCACGATCACCGGAAGATCATGCAATTGCGCCAGTTGCGCAGCGCGCCAGCGGCGTTCCCCGGCCACGATCTGAAAGCCATCCGCGTTGACCGGATCCGGCCGCACGATAAGCGGTTGAATGACACCCTTTTCCCGGATCGAAGCGGCCAATTCCTGCAGCGCGCCCTCGGCAAAGCTGCGCCGCGGCTGATCCGGATTCGGCCGGACCTGATCGATCGGCACGCGCCGCGCCTCACGGCTGGCGCGACCGGACACCGTCGTCTCTGCCCCGCCGCCTGATGGCGTTTCGATGTCAGCCATCAGTGCGGACAAACCGCGCCCCAATCCGGTGCGTTCACGTCGATTGACCATCAGGCTGGTTCCTTGCGTTTGGCGTGGCGGGCCAGAATTTCCTTTGCGAGGTCCATATAGGCCAGACTGCCCTTTGAAAGCGGGTCGTAGATCAACGCCGGAAGGGCGTAAGATGGCGCCTCGCTCAATCGAACATTGCGCGGGATTCGGGTGTGTAACACCAGATCGCCCAAGGTGGCGCGGGCATCGGCCTCAACCTGCTGACTCAAATTGTTGCGCTGATCATACATGGTCAACACCACCCCTTCGATTCTCAGACCGGGATTGGCGGTCTCACGCACATCTCGGACCGTCAACATCAGTTGCGACAGACCCTCGAGCGCAAAGAATTCTGCCTGCAATGGCACCAGAACCGCATGACAGGCGACCAGAGCGTTGACCGTCAAGAGACTCAATGACGGCGGGCAATCGATCAAGATATAGTCATACCCCCGCGCGGTGTCCGTCGACAGCGCATCCCTGAGCAGAAAAACACGGTTTTCCTGCGTGCCCAAGGCCACATCGGTGGAACTGAGGTCTGTGGTTGCCGGCGCGACATCCAGCCGTTCAACGCCAGTCTTATGCACCACACGCGCAAGCGGCGCATCCTCATGCAACAGATCATAGGTGGTCTGATCTCGGTCCCGCACGGAGACACCAAGCCCCGTGGACGCGTTGCCTTGCGGGTCAATATCCACAATCAGCACCGTTTCGCCCAACTCCGCGAGCGCAGCACCCAGATTGATCGCCGTCGTGGTTTTGCCCACCCCACCCTTTTGGTTGGTGATAGCGATGATTCGCGGTGTCTTGAGGTCAGACATCGGTCAGGTCCTCGATCCGGAAAAGAACGGCCTCGGCGTCGGTTACGCTGGGGATCACGGTAACATCCATCTGCCAGCCTTGCCGGGCTGTTTCAAGCTCCTCAGCATGGCGGGCGCCCTTTTGGAACAAGGCGACGCCAGTGTCCGAGAGATGACGATGCGCATATCCACACAGGGTGACAAGCGGCGCAAGAGCGCGTGCCGAAATGACATCGGCCGATTGAGGTGGCAAGTCCTCGATCCTGCGGCTGAAAACACCGACAGAAAGGCCCATCTGCCGTGCGGTTTCCCTGAGAAAAGCGGCCTTCCTCAGATCAGCTTCTACAAGGTCAATCTTTAGTCCCGGATGGGATTCGGCGGCGATGGCAGCGCAAACAAGTCCGGGGAAGCCTCCGCCGCTGCCCAGGTCCAGCCATGTCTTCGCGTCTTGCGGGGCATGGTCAATGACCTGCGCCGAATCCAGCATGTGACGTGCCCAAAGCTGAGGAAGGGTTGCAGGTGAGACCAAATTGATGGTTTTCTGCCACTTTATCAAAAGACCTGCATAGAGCTCCAACCGGGTGAATGTTTCACGTGAAACACGGGCCGAAAGGATGGCTTTTGCCTCATCTTCCGTCATGCGCGACGACGGTCTTCGTGGCGGATACGCGTCAGGATCAAAGCCAAGGCTGCCGGGGTCATGCCATCGATGCGGCCTGCCTGGCCAAGCGTTCCGGGGCGGATGCGATCCAGCTTTCCGCGCAACTCGTTGGAAAGTCCCCCGATTTCCGCGTAGGCTAGCGTTCTGGGGATTATCAGATCTTCGTCTCGCCGCAAGGCATCGGCATCACGTTGCTGCCGGTCGACATAGGTCTTGTACGTCGCCTCGATGGCAAGCTGTGTCCGCACTTCGTCGGGTAAAGCGGCGAACTCCGGGATCAACTGATCAACATGCTCTACGCCGACATCGGGGAAGGCCAATATCTCCATTCCGCTGCGCCTTTGGCCGTCTTGGTTGATGACGATGCCGGTAACGGCGATGTCACGGGGCGTAAATCTTTTCGTCGACAACAACACGCGACCGCGGTCCAAGGCTTCCATCTTTTGGAAAAAAAGCACGCGGCGATCTTCGGCGATCACACCCAAGGTATCTGCCTTCGGTGTCAGGCGCTGATCGGCATTGTCCGCGCGCAGCGACAACCGGTACTCGGCGCGGGAGGTAAACATGCGGTAAGGCTCGGTGACGCCGCGCGTTACGAGGTCGTCGATCAGCACGCCGATATACGCCTCTGCGCGCCCCAAGATCACAGGGGCGTGGCCAAGAACGCGCCGCGCCGCGTTTAGACCCGCCATCAAACCTTGGGCCGCCGCTTCTTCGTAGCCTGTGGTTCCATTGATCTGACCCGCGAGGAAAAGGCCCGGTAAATCGGGCAGTTCCAGTTCTGCGGTCAGGCGCTGCGGATCGACATAATCATACTCGATGGCATAACCCGGCTGGAGGATCTCCGCCTGCTCCAAGCCCACGATGGACCGAACATAGGCCTCCTGCACATCTTCCGGCAGCGACGTCGATATTCCGTTGGGATACACGACATCGCTGTCCAGCCCTTCCGGCTCGAGAAAGATCTGATGGGAGGATTTGTCAGCGAAGCGCACGACCTTGTCCTCGATCGAGGGGCAATAGCGCGGGCCAACCCCTTCGATATGGCCACCGTACATGGCAGAGCGCGATAGGTTTCCGCTAATAATCTCATGCGTCCGGGCATTCGTGTGCGTAATGCCGCAGCTTATCTGTCGCGCCGTGGGCGCCTTGGACAGATAGGAAAACAGCATCGGATCGTCATCAGGCGCCTGCATGTCCAGGCTGTCCCAGGCGATGCTGCTGGACCTAAGCCGCGGCGGCGTTCCGGTCTTGAGGCGGCCCAGCGGCAAGTCGAGGTCGCGCAGGCGTTGGGCCAGCCGATTCGACGGACGGTCGCCCATCCGGCCCCCTTCCAGCTTGCGATCGCCGATGTGGATCACCCCGCGTAGAAACGTGCCCGTTGTCAGCACCACGGCGCCAGCACGAAGCTCGGAACCGTCACTCAGACCTACGCCTTCGATCCGCCCGTCCCGCAAGATCAGATCAGCAACCTCCCCCACAAGGATGGTCAGGTTTGGCTGTTGCCCAAGCAAATCCTGTATGGCGGCCTTGTAAAGCGCACGGTCCGACTGCGTGCGCGGTCCGCGCACGGCCGGGCCTTTGCGCCGGTTGAGCAACCGGAACTGGATGCCAGACCGGTCGGCGGCCAGTCCCATAATGCCGCCCATGGCATCAATCTCGCGAACAAGGTGACCTTTTCCAAGGCCCCCGATCGCCGGATTGCACGACATCACGCCGATCGTGTCCGCCCGCATCGTCACTAGCGTCGTGCGCGCACCGGCACGCGCAGAGGCATGCGCTGCCTCGGCCCCGGCATGGCCGCCGCCGATCACGATGACGTCGAATGGCGTCTGTTTCACGTGAAACACTCCGTCACTTTCCGATGCAGAATTGCGCAAAAATCTCACCCAGCACAGCCTCTACATCCATGCGCCCGATCAGCGAGTCAAGCGCGCGCGCCCCATCGCGCAGATGCAAGGCAAGGATCTCGGCACCTTCGATGCCCGCGTGAAACACAAGGTCCGCTTCAGCCAGCGAAGCCCGCGCCCGCATAATTGCCTGCCTATGCCGCTCATGGGACGCGATGGCCGTATCGGAAACACGGTCCGCCAGCGCCGCCGACACATCGGCAAGGAGACGATCGATGCCCTCGCCTGTGAAGGCGGAAATGCCACGGCCTGTGATGTCGCTCTTGGTCTCATACCGAAAATCTATTGCTACGCCGGGATCGAAACCATGCGTTGGCTCCACGCCATCCTCCAGCAAGATGCGCAGATCTGCGGCCGCCGCCCGTTCCCGGGCACGGGCAACGCCGATCTTTTCAATGACATCGTCGCTATCCCGAAGCCCCGCCGTGTCCAGAAAAGTTACCGGCAAGCCGTCGAGATCGACACGCACCTCAAGCACATCGCGGGTCGTGCCGGCAATTTCGGATGTGATCGCGATATCGCGTCCTGCGATACGATTGAGCAAGGTAGACTTGCCCACATTGGGCTGGCCGATGATCGCAACCTCGAACCCATGCCGCAACCGTTCTGCCCCACTGAACCCGGAAATCTGTTCATCAATCGCACCCAAGACGCTGCCGATCAAATCGCCGACCTCGGGCGAAACATCGACCGGCACTTCCTCGTCGGCGAAATCGATGGTCGCCTCGATCAAGGCCGCCGCGCGCAACAAATCAGCCCGACAGCGATCCGCAAACTTTCGCATGCGGCCGGAAAACAGACCTTGAGCCTGCTGACGCTGTGCCTCGGTTTCGGCGGCGATCAGATCCGACAATCCTTCGACCTGCGCAAGATCAAGATTGCCGTTCATCAGCGCGCGGCGTGTAAACTCCCCAGGCTCTGCCACACGCGCCAGCCCAGTCTCGGCTATGGCGCGTTCAACGGCGCGAATTACAGCGATACTTCCGTGTAGCTGGAGTTCAACCGTATCCTCCCCAGTAAAGCTGCGCGGTGCGTCGAAACGCAAAACAAGCCCCTCGTCGAGCAGCAGCTCTGACGCGTCCCGCAAGGTCCGAAGCGCAAACTGACCCGGTCGCGGCAAATCGCCCGCAAGGCACGTTGCGACCTGATGCGCATCAGGACCCGAAATGCGGATGACGGCGACGCCCGACTTCCCCCGGGCCGTCGCCAGGGCGAAAATCGTCTGCATCGCCGGCGTCCCTTATGTGTTCATCGAGTCAAAGAACTCGGAATTGCTCTTGGTCTGTTTGAGTTTGGAAATCAGAAACTCGATCGCGTCGGTCGTACCCATCGGGTTCAGGATGCGGCGCAAAACGTAGGTTTTCTGCAGATCGACCTTGTCGACAAGCAGCTCTTCCTTTCGAGTGCCGGATTTGAGGATGTCCATGGCAGGAAAGACCCGCTTGTCGGACACTTTGCGGTCCAGCACGATCTCGCTGTTGCCGGTGCCCTTGAATTCCTCAAAGATCACCTCGTCCATCCGGCTGCCGGTGTCGATCAGTGCGGTCGCGATGATGGTCAGTGATCCGCCTTCCTCGATGTTGCGGGCAGCGCCAAAGAAGCGCTTGGGACGTTGCAGCGCATTGGCATCCACACCACCGGTCAGGACTTTGCCCGACGACGGCACAACCGTATTGAAGGCGCGGCCCAATCGCGTGATCGAATCGAGCAAGATCACGACGTCGCGCTTGTGCTCGACAAGTCGCTTGGCTTTTTCGATGACCATCTCGGCCACGGCCACATGTCGGGTCGCAGGTTCGTCGAAGGTCGAGGAAATCACTTCGCCCTTCACGCTGCGCTGCATGTCGGTGACTTCCTCAGGCCGTTCATCGATCAAAAGAACGATCAAGTAGCACTCCGGGTGGTTCGTCTCGATCGAATTGGCAATGTTTTGCAAGATCACGGTCTTGCCGGTGCGCGGAGGTGCCACGATCAGCGCGCGCTGGCCTTTCCCGATCGGCGACACAAGATCGATGATCCGAGCAGTGCGATCCTTGATCGTCGGATCTTCGATTTCCATCTTCAAGCGCTCATCTGGGTAGAGCGGTGTCAGGTTGTCAAAGGCGACCTTGTGGCGGGCCTTTTCAGGGTCTTCAAAATTTATATTTTGGACCTTTACCAGAGCAAAGTAGCGTTCATTGTCCTTGGGTGCGGTCATGACACCATCGACCGTGTCCCCGGTCCGCAGGGAATGCTGCCGGATCATGTCGGGCGACACATAGATGTCATCGGGCCCAGGCAGATAATTGGCCTCGGGCGAGCGCAGAAAGCCGAACCCGTCTTGCAACACTTCCAACACACCGTCACCGATGATGTCCCAGCCTTCTTCTGCTCGCTCACGCAGGATCTCGAACATCATCTCGCCCTTGCGCATGGTCGAGGCGTTCTCGATCTCCAGCTCTTCGGCCATGGCCAGAAGATCCTTGGGCGACTTGGCTTTCAGTTCGGCCAGCGTCAGCGTTGTTTTTGTCATGGAACTGTCCCGGCACAGGGGCGCGAGGCCATCCCGTGTTTCTGAGCAAGAAAGGAAAAACACCCCCGGACGGAGGCAAAATGAGCGATATGCGCCATCGCCGCCCCTGTCAAGCTTGGCGAAGTCAGTCACGTCACCCATAAAATAAAGAAGATTTATAGAAAGGGTGTAGTTGTCTTTAGGGGACTGGATAAGCGCGTGATGGTGGGTCCAGCGCCATCCATCCCCAGAGGCGCCAACAAGAATAATTGGTTCAGAAGGTTCTCACAGCAGAGCAAGTACACCTAATAAATGTATACATTACAGTAGTTTGAAATTGTTTCATCCATGAGTAATCTTGTGGAGACATGTGGAAAAGCCGCGAAATCGCATGTTCGGGCCGGCAAGCGGTGGAAAACCCATCCCCGTGGACAAGTTGCCGCGACGGCATCGGTTTCTTGGCCAAAGCTCCCCAAGGCAGCGCGCACGGAAACCACCAACACCATTGTCCCCGCCTCTGCCCCTCCGTTATGCACATAGCTATGGACAAGCTTTCTCCTCAAACCATCGCCACGCTGACGCTCGCATCGGCGTCTGACATCCGGCGACAACTCTTGTTACAGGTCGGGATCAGGCATGTCGTCCGTCCGGTCCGTCTTGACGAAGACGCGATTCGTGCCGCTTTGCAGGCCGAGGGCGTGGGAGCGCGCGACATGGCGGATGCATTGGCAGAGGCAAAGGCGCGTAGGGCCGCGCGCGACGGATTGACGCTGGGGTGTGATCAAATCCTTGCCCTGAAATCCGAAGTCCTTGCCAAACCCACTGACCGTGCCGATGCGCAGGCGCAGCTCGAACGTTTGTCAGGGCAGACCCACCAACTTTTTTCCGCTGCCGTTCTCTATGAAGACGACAGAGCCGTCTGGCGCCATGTCGGTGTGGCAAGGATGACCATGCACAGCCTAACCCCGGCGGAGATCTCGACCTATCTGGACAGTGCCTGGCCTGGCGTAGCCTCATCAGTCGGCGCGTATCAGGCGGAAGCTCTTGGTGCCCGGCTGTTTTCCCGCATCGACGGAGACTGGTTCAGTGTGCTGGGGATGCCATTGCTCGACATATGTTCCTATCTGCGTCTGCGCGGCTGGAGGTTTGAATGATCCGCCCCACCATCCCGTTGGCCGGCGTCATCGGTGACCCGATCAGCCATTCATTGTCGCCTCGCTTGCATGGCCACTGGCTTCGGCGCTACAATCTCAAGGGCCATTATGTGCCCCTTCACATCAACCACGCCAATCTAGCCGACGCGCTGCGACTTTTGCCTGAGATGGGTTTCGTTGGGGTCAACGTGACCATTCCTCACAAGGAATACGTTCTTTCCCTCGCCTCGCATGTCACTGACCGCGCGGCGCTGATCGGCGCGGCCAACACTCTTACCTTTCTGGGCGATGGTCGGATTCAGGCCGACAACACCGATGGGCAGGGATTTTTGTCGAACATCCGCCAAAGCCTTCCCGGTTGGACGGCTGCAGCGGGCCCGGCGCTTGTTCTTGGGTCTGGTGGCGCGGCCAAGGCAATCGTGTCGGCGCTGATCTCGGACGGCGCGCCTCAGGTCTTTGTCGCGAACCGTACACGGGCGCGGGCGGAAGGCCTCAAGGAACAATTCGGCGCGCGCGTCGCTCCGCAGGACTGGACGCATTTGGGCGCTCTCGTGGGCAAGGCTGCCCTGATCGTGAACACCACCTCGCTTGGCATGACCGGCCAACCGCCTCTCGAACTCGACCTCTCGCGCCTCAGGCCGCCGACCGTTGTCACCGATATCGTCTATGCCCCTTTGGAAACCGACCTTTTGCGTCAGGCACGCGCGGCGGGATGCGAGACTGTCAACGGTCTGGGCATGCTGCTGCATCAGGCGGTGCCGGGGTTTGAGCGCTGGTTTGGCTACACGCCGCTGGTCGACGAAGATCTGCGCAAAGCCGTTCTCGGGTCATGAGTTTTCGCCTCGCCCTGACCGGTTCCATCGGGATGGGCAAAAGCACCACAGCGGACATGTTTCGCAGTCTTGGCATTCCTGTTTGGGATGCGGATGAGACGGTGCATCGACTTTACGCCCGCGGTGGCGCGGCCGTCGGTCCGGTGGCGGCGCTTGTTCCTGATGCACTGCAGGACGGAATGATCGACCGCGGCCGTTTGCGCGCGGCGATCCGGAAAGACCCTGACCTGCTTGTAAGGCTCGAATCCATCGTGCACCCCCTGGTGGCTGCGGACCGGGGGGCCTTTTGCGCCGAACATGCCGCGGCACCTTTGATCTTGCTCGATATCCCGCTGCTGTTCGAGACTGGCGGCGAGGCGGCCGTGGATGCTGTCCTTGTCGTCAGCACAGATCCGCAAACTCAGCGTGCGCGGGTTATGGCGCGTCCCGACATGACCGAGGATCTGTATTGGCAGATTCTGTCCCGGCAGGTGCCCGATGCGGAAAAACGCAGTCGGGCGGATTACCTGATCGAGACGAACACTCTAGAACAGACACGCACCTCCGTGGCAGAACTGGTCGAAAGATTGACGTCAGGGGGCGCGCAGGATGCGTGAGATCGTTCTTGATACCGAAACCACAGGTCTTGATCCGTTCGACACGCCCGCGCACCGGATCGTGGAAATCGGTGCGGTCGAATTGTGGAATCAGGTCCCGACCGGCAAGACCTATCACCAATATATCAACCCCGGCCGCGATATGCCGCCCGAGGCCTTCGCGGTTCACGGCATCGGCGAGGAGTTTCTGGCCGACAAGCCGCGCTTTGCCGAGATCGCACAGGCTTTTGTGGAATTCATCGGCGAAGCCACGCTGGTGATACACAACGCCAGCTTCGACATGCGGTTTCTGAACGCGGAACTGGAATGGGTGGGGTTTCCGACCCTGCCGACCGACCGCGCCATCGACACGCTTGCCATCGCGCGCCGCCGGTTTCCCGGATCACCGGCATCATTGGATGCGCTGTGCCGCCGCTTTGGCATCGATAATTCGAACCGGACCCTGCACGGCGCGCTTCTGGACTCGGAGATTCTGGCCGAGGTCTATCTGGAACTGACGGGCGGTCGTCAGCCCGATTTCGCGCTGGCCCCACAAGGTCAGCATGGTTCGGGCGCGGCGTCGTCCGGCCAAGCGGAGTGGCGACCCCGCCCCCGGTCCATACCTCTGCCCGCGCGTCTGAACGATCAAGACCGGGCCGCCCACGCGGCCTTTGTGGCCGAACTGGGGGACGGTGCGATCTGGTCGCGGTTCGACTGACCGCGCCTCAGGCGTCTGCCTTCCGGGTGGTTGCCCGCTGGGCCAGCTGCTGACGATAGAGCGCCAGGAAATCGATCGTATCGAGGTTAAGCGGCGGATAACCGCCATCGCGCGTCACGTCCGACACGATGCGTCGCACGAAGGGAAACAGCATCCGCGGGCATTCAATCAACAGGAACGGATGCATCTGTTCAGCTGCGATATTCTCGATCTTGAAGATTCCGCCGTATTCCAGCTCCATAAGAAAGATGGCTTGGGGCGTTGCTTCCCGTGTCTTGCTTTCGATCTTCAGCTTCATGATGACGTCGTACTGGTCATCGGCCTCCCGCTTGCGCGCGTCCAGCGCGACCTGCACCTGAATGTCCGGCTGAACCTGCGCATTCACGGATTTCTGTGCGGCAATATTCTCGAACGACATGTCGCGCACGAACTGGCCGAGGATCTGCATCTTGGGCAGGACGGGCTGTGTCGCCGCGCCCTCGGGTTGCACGGGTGTTGCGCCGCCATTGGTCTCTGACATCGGTTTCTCCAAAGCTCATCGAAAACGTTGGCCGGGGTCTATCAGCCCCGGCGGCCTGCCTCAATGGCATGTGTCCCCCGATTTCATCGCTGTGTCCAACCCGAGGGCCCGCGCGCCTGCGCGTCGTCGCCCTCAACTGTGTAGGTCGTGTCGATCACGTTGTCGGCATGGGTCGGGGCATGATGGGGCGGTCTGTGACCGAAGGATTGCACCGTCACCCGTTTGCGAATCTGGCGCAGCAAAACGGAGCGCACCGCCGGAACCAGCAGCGCAAAGCCCATTGCATCGGTGAAGAACCCCGGCGTCAGCAAAAGCGCCCCGGAAAACAGGATCATCGCGCCATGGGCCAGCGGGATGGTCGGATCGTTCAATGTATCAAAGCTGCGGCGCAGCTGGTCCAGCGCTTGCGCGCCTTGGGACCGCACCAGCATCGTGCCCGCAATCGCGGTCACCACGACGATGGCCAGCGTCGGCCATAGCCCGATCAGGCCGCCGACCTGAATGAACAGCGCGATCTCGATCAGCGGCACCAAGAGGAACGCGAGAAACAACCACATGCCGACGGCTCCTTTCGAATACGGACGGTTTGGCGCGGCCTCGGTCATGGACTTGACCGCACCCCTGCCTTACATATGTGCCCTGCGACCCCGAATAGAACCCCGTCCGCGCGTGCGAGGATTTCCGATGAATTCGTCTCTTCTGTCCCTGCTGGTTCTGGCCGGCATCGCGATCTTCCTGATCTTGCGCCTGCGCAGCGTTCTGGGAACCCGGGAGGGGTTCGAGAAACCGCCCGTGGTCCGCGCCGCCGCCCGTCCGGATCCGCGCCGTGATTTCGAGGTGATCGAGGGCGGGCCCGACCGCGACATCACCGATCACGTCGATGACGGCACCGAAAGTGCCAAGGCGTTGGCGGCCATGAAGATGGCGGAGCCCGGCTTTACCGTCACCGAATTCCTGCAAGGCGCCCGTGGTGCTTATGAGATGATCCTCATGGCCTTCGAGAATGGCGATGTCGACGATCTGCGGCCCTTCCTGTCGGCCGATGTGCTCGAGACCTTCGAAACGGTGATCCGCCAGCGGGAAGAACAGGGGCTTACCATTATGGCCTCGTTCATCGGCATCCGCGAACTGGTTCTGGAAAGTGCCCGCTTCGACCGCGCCACCAGTGTGGGCGAAGTGACTGTGCGTTTCGTGGGCGAACTCACGTCGGTGGTCAAGAATGCCGCGGGTGAGGTGGTCGAGGGCGATCCGAACGAGATCAAGCGCCAGCGGGATGTCTGGACTTTCGCCCGCCATATGGGCGCCGACAACCCGAATTGGGAACTGGTGGCTACCGACGGATGAGCCATGGATGGGCGGGGCGCGATCCTTGGCCTTTGTCTGGCCGCACTGAGCTGGGCCGGGCCTGCCGTGTCTGACGAACCCGTCACCCTTCTATCGTTTTCCGATCTCCACGGCTGGTCCGACGATGACCACAGCGCTGCCCTTGCGGTCTTTCGAAACACTTGCGCCGACATGGAAGGTGATGATTGGCAGGCGCTTTGCGCCATCGCCGACACCGCACCTGACGCACGGACGTTTTTCGAGCTTTTCTTTCGCCCGGTCCTGATCGGCGGCGACAACTTGGCCTTGTTCACGGGCTATTACGAGCCGGAACTGAACGGCTCGCTGCGTCGGACCGGTGTCTACCGCTACCCGCTTTACCGGACCCCGCCCGAGGCGCAATCAGGCGTCTGGCGCAGCCGCCGCGAAATCGAAGAAGGCCGCCTGCTGGAAGGGCGCGGCCTGGAAATCGTATGGGTCGATGACCCGGTTGAGCTTTTTTTCTTGCAAATACAAGGCTCTGGACGGGTCAGGTTGCCCGATGGGTCAGTGATCCGGGTGGGGTATGGTGGGCGCAATGGCCACCCCTACCGCTCGATCGGGCAAGAACTTGTGCGCCGAGGCGTCTACCAGCCGCATCAAGTCTCGGCGCAGGTGATCCAGAATTGGGTCCGCCGCAACCCGTCCGAGGGGCAGGAGCTATTGTATCACAACCCGTCCTATATCTTCTTTCGCGAGGTGCAGATTTCCGACCCCTCCATCGGGCCTCTGGGTGCGATGAACCGATCCATCACACCCCTGCGCTCCATCGCCGTCGACCCGGCGTTTACCCCGCTGGGCGCGCCTGTCTGGATCGAGAAAGGCGGCGCCGGCCCCATGCACCGGCTGATGATCGCCCAGGACACCGGTGGCGTGATCCTCGGCCCGCAGCGCGCAGATATCTTCTTTGGCTTTGGGGATGCTGCGGGCGAGGCCGCGGGAACGATCCGTGATCCCGGCCGGATGGTGGTACTCTTGCCGATCGAACTGGCCCATCAGCGCGTTCCGGACGCCTGAGCGATGGCGCGACGCGGCAAACGTGGCCTGAGTGCCGAGGACAAAGCGTTGTGGGACCGGGTCAAACAGACCGCCTCGCCGCTTGATGCCCCGTCCCGCAGCCTTGTGATGCCGCTTGATCCCCCACCGCAGACACGCATTCCCGATCTGGTCGGACCGCGCGACAGGTTGCCTGCGTTTCGCATCGGGGAACGCGCCGGACACAAGCCGCATCCGCCGCACCCGGAGCAGGATCTTTCGGCGCGGATCGCCCATGCGCCGGTGCGGATGGACCACGGCGCCTTTCGCAAGATGCAGCGCGGCAAGCTGAAACCCGAGGGGCGCATCGACCTTCATGGTATGACGCTCGCACAGGCCCATCCGGTGCTGATCCGCTTCATCCTTGACGCACATGACGATGGCAAACGGCTGGTTCTGGTCATCACCGGCAAGGGCAAAGACCGTGAGACGCCCGACCCGATCCCGATCCGGCGCGGTATCTTGCGCCATCAGGTGCCGGGCTGGCTCCATGCGCCACCGCTTGGGTCGATCGTGCTTGATATTCGCGAGGCTCACCAGCGTCATGGCGGAGGCGGCGCCTACTACGTCTATTTGCGAAAGCCGCGCTAGGGCGCCAAAGACAGCGGTTGCAAGATCACCTGTGTCGCGTTGCGCACCGTCAGGACAGTTCCGGGCAAGAGCCCGAGGTTTCGGGCCGCTTCGCCCTGCAGCGACAGATCCACGGCGGCAACCTGTTGCAATAGCTGGATCATCGCGGGTGAGGTCGCGGCTGCGAAATGGTTCAGCCCATCCCGCGCGCCGCCCCTGAATTCCGAGATGTCGATGAGCGTGACTGCCAGATCGGCCACATCCTCCACCGTGCCCAGATTGCCGAGCCGCGACCGCTGCCCCGTGATCGCGGCCGAGATGCGCAGCGCCCGGTCGCGCTGCGAAGTGAAAATGACGAAGGGCTGCGGTAGCGGGTCGATGCGCATCGCCTGACTGCGGAACAGGTCGATGTCGATGTCGGGCGACATCAGGATAACGCCAGATATCCGGTTCAGCACATCGGTGTGGCCACCGATCCGCAGTTGACGCAGTGCCTCCATCGTGACGGATGACCCCAGAGAATGGGCGACCAGAACAATCCGGTTGGAACCGGCTGCCACGATCTCGCGCAAAAGCGTCTCCAGCCCGTCTCGGGCAAAAAGTGCGCTATCGCGGTCAAAGGCATAGCCCAGCGCGTTTCCGGCGCTGGGCCAAGCGAAATGCACGGCCACGCCGGGAATGTTGAAATCATGCCGGATCTGCGCCGTGCGATACAGCCCATCGGCGAAGGTATTGTTGAAGCCATGGACAAAAACCATCACCTCGCGCTGATCGGCGGGGCGCTGAGCCAGTTCGCGTCGCAGTTCTGCTCCAAAGTCCGAGGGCCCTGCCAGGGCCTCGGCGCGTGTGACCATGAATTCCGTCATCGGATCGGGGGTAGCCCGGCTGCGGGCGCGCACCGGTTCCACCGCGCCAAGTTCGCGCTCGGGGGGAATACTGACATCGAAGCTGACGAAACTCAGCCCTTCAAGCCTGTCATTGCCCCAATCGCCATTCTCAAACACGCGCGTGCTGGCTACCAGAACGGGCTCGCTGGTACCGACCCCGGCCGCGCCGGGCACCAAAGCGATCATCGCCCGACCGGCGCATCCCGCCAGGACAAGGCAAAAGATCGCAAGGGCAATCGGACGAAAGGCGGCGCTGCGCATCATGTGCCGTGCATAGCGTGATCCGTCACAAAACGTAACGGCTCAGATCAGCGCTGCGCGTCAACTCGCCGAGGTTCGCCTCGACAAATGCGGCATCGACCACCACAGCCTCCCCCCCCCTATCGGGCGCGGTAAAGCTCAGCTCTTCGAACACGCGCTCCATCACGGTGTAAAGCCTGCGCGCGCCGATGTTCTCGACGCTTTCATTCACCTCGGCCGCGATCTTGGCCAGTGCCGCGATGCCGTCCTCGGTGAAACTCACGGTGACCTCCTCGGTCGCCATCAGCGCCGTATATTGCCGGGTCAGCGCGTTGTCCGTCTCGGTCAGGATCCGCACGAAATCCCCCTCGGTCAGCGGGCGCAGCGTCACCCGGATCGGCAGACGGCCTTGCAGTTCCGGCAACAGGTCCGAGGGCTTGGCGATGTGAAAGGCACCGCTCGCGATGAAGAGGATATGATCCGTTTTCACCGGCCCAAGCTTGGTCGAAACGGTTGTGCCCTCGATCAAGGGTAGCAGGTCGCGCTGCACGCCTTCGCGGCTGACATCGCCGCCCCGCACGTCTTGCCGTGTCGCCACCTTGTCGATCTCGTCGATGAAGACGATCCCGCTTTGCTCCACTGCCTCAAGCGCGGCCTTTTTCACCGTCTCGTCATCGAGAAGATTGTCGGCCTCCTCATGGATCAGCAAGTCGTAGCTGGCCGCCACGCTCAGCCGTTTGCGCACCATCCGCTGCCCGAAAGCTTTGCCGAAGATATCGCCAAGGTTCATCATCCCCCCGCCCATGCCCGGCGGCTGACCAGGGATCTCGAAACCCTGCATCGGGTTCGAGGTATCGGCGATCTCGAGTTCGATCATGGTGTCGTCCAACTCGCCCGCGCGCAGCTTGCGGCGGAACATCTCGCGGGTCTGGTCGCGGGCGTCCTTGCCGGCCAGCGCCTCGATCACGCGGTCCTCGGCGGCGGCATGAGCCTTGGCCTTGACGTCATCGCGCATCAGGTCGCGCACCATGACCTGGGCTGCATCGACCAGATCGCGGATGATCTGTTCCACGTCACGACCGACATAGCCCACTTCGGTATATTTCGTGGCCTCGACCTTGATGAAGGGCGCACGGGCGAGTTTTGCGAGACGGCGCGAAATCTCGGTCTTGCCCACGCCGGTCGGCCCGATCATCAAGATATTCTTGGGGTACACCTCTTCGCGCAGGTCATCGCCCAGTTGCTTGCGCCGCCAGCGATTGCGCAGCGCCACCGCGACGGCGCGTTTGGCGTCCTTTTGCCCAATGATGAAGCGATCAAGCTCCGAGACGATCTCGCGCGGGGTAAGGTCGGTCACAGCGGGGACTCCCGTGTCATGAGGTCATAAGGCGGCAAGCGGTCCTTGCCGGGAAACCGGGGCAGGGCGCGCATGACGCCGCGCCTGAGCGCCTCCCATTGCGCGCCGAGCAACACGAGGCCCGCGCCCAGTATCAAGATGATGAAAAACGCCTGCCCTTCGGCCACCGTGATGGCCAGCGCCACGACATAGCCGACCCCGGCCACAAGGAACGACCGCCGGTCGATCACCACGGCAAACAGCGCCATCAAGGCCAGAAACCCGGCCAGCAGCAGCTGCCCGCCGATCCCGCCCGCATCGAACAACGTCAGCGCAACCGTGTTCACGATGGCAGGCGCCGCGATCACATGCAGCCAGAACCCCGAGGCCGCCCGCCGTGTCACCCGGTGCGGGTCCGACATGTCGAAGCCAAGTGCGATGATCAGGCCGATCAGACCCAGAACGATGGTCAGAACGGCAAAGGGGCCACCCGCGCTGAGCAAAAAGATATCGCGCAGGCTGTCGGGGAAAGATCCCCCCAGCGTGGCGAGGCCAAAGGCGGTGGCAAAGACCGCCAGCGCAATCAGCGCAACGGTGAAGGGCACGCGGAACATGAGGTAGTATACCGACAGCAGCACCGCCACGATGGCTGCCGCCGTGGTCAGGGCTCCGGGCGTGTTCATGTCGAGCATGGCGGCGAAGGCGAACCCGAACTGACCCGCCAGCAGGCCGGACATCACCGACAGCGCGATGGACGGCGCGACCATGCGCCGTTTGAGCGTGAAATACCGGGCCAGCCCGATCACGGCGCCCATGCCGACGACGGCATAGACAATGCCGAGGATATAGCCCTGTGTCGTGCCCAGCAGGGTCATCCCCGTAACCCCGGCATAGCCGAGATAGAGGATGGTCAGGCCGACCACGATAAAGATCTCGTTGAATCCCTTGAACAACTCGAACGGCTCGTCCAGCCCGTCGATATGTTTCCGGACCCCGGAGCGGTGTTCGGACAAGACCACCAACGCAGCCGCCTGCGCCTCGGTCATCACGCCCGCGGTCACGGCCGCGCGGATATCGTCGCGGGTCAAGCCGGTCATCTGGCGATCCGTTCCACCGTCAACCTGCCGTTGGTGTAGACACAGATGTCGGCCGCAATCGCCATGGCGGCGCGCGCGATGGTCTCGGCGTCCTTGTCGGTGTCCATCATCGCTCGCGCGGCGGCGAGCGCGTAGTTGCCGCCCGACCCGATGGCGGCCACGTCATGTTCGGGTTCCAGCACGTCGCCAGCACCCGTGATGATGTAAAGCTCGGCCCCGTCGGTGACGATCAGCATCGCCTCCAGCTTTTGGAGGTATTTGTCGGTGCGCCAATCCTTGGCCAGTTCCACGCTTGCGCGCTGCAACTGGCCCGGCGTCGCTTCCAGCTTTTTCTCCAGCCGTTCCAGCAAGGTGAAGGCATCAGCTGTCGATCCGGCAAAGCCCGCGACCACGTCATAGCCGCCGGGCGAGAGCCTGCGCACCTTGCGCGCGCTGCCCTTGATCACGGTCTGGCCAAGGCTGACCTGCCCGTCACCCGCGACGACCACCTGACCGCCCTTGCGGACGCCGATGATCGTGGTGCCGTGCCAGCCGGGGAAATCGCTGTCTGCCATGGGGCCTCCGCATGCTTTCGGACCTATATGGAGGGCGGGTGCGCGGCTCGCAACCGCGCTCCCGTCACAGCCACCCCGGCCAGCCGCGCCGCCTTGGCACGCGTACGGCGAGCATCGGCATCAGCCATGGCCCGCGGAACCTGTCCAGATCAAGCGCCTCGAACACGCCCACGGTCTCCTCGCCGTTGATCTGCGTCTTCACGGCGGCACGATTGTAGAAAGGGGCATCCAGCATCGCCTTGACCTGCCGGGGTTGATAGCCGCTATCTGCCCGCGTTTCGCGCCGGACCATCCAGCCGGGGCGCTTAAGCTTGGCCTTTGGCGGCATGGCGATGGCGCGCGGCGTTCCGTCCTCGGCAAAGCCGATGGCGGCGGCAAGCTCGGTGCCGTCCCGGCGCTGCGCGTCGTAGAAACAGGCCGCGCCGTCCTTGAGAGGAAACCGTCCCCAGGTCCAGTAGCTGAAATCGGCTTCCAGCGCGCGGGTGCCGAAATTCGCGTCGAAATAGCCGTGCCCGGTCCACGTCCAGCCCGGCCGGTTCAGCCGGACCTCGATATCGGCCTTGGGCGCGAAAGGCCGCCAGACATGGGCGCCATCGGGTGTCAGCGCCATTTCCACCTGCGTCAGCGCCGAGGGCCGCACGATCACCTCGCCCGTGATGCGCTGAGCGTGGGGGGTCGACACCTCCTCGATCTCGATGCGCAAGTGATCTCCTGCCCAGACCATCGCCGACGGCCCGATCTGCAAGCGGTCGCGCGACAGGCCGAGCGCGTTCTGCCCGCGGTCGGTCATCGTCCAGCGCCCCCCGCGGCCGTAGGTCACCACGTTCAGACAGCAATGATTGGCGGGGTTCTTGCGCCCGCTCCATCGATACCAGGGCGAAAATACCGAGCCTATGAAGCCGATGATCGAGATCGCGCGTTCCCCGTCATCGCTGATCCCGTCGACATACCACCAGGCGTAGCCGTCGGCCGGGACGTCGAGGTCGAAGCAAGGTCGCTCAAGATCGCCGCGGCCGCGTGGCTCCCTGAGAGGCAGGCCATGGGTATTCCCGCCCCCGGATGCGCCCCGCCCCCCGCCAGATAGAGGCCCCTGAGCCGGGTCCGCGCCGTGGGCCGCTGGAACGTCGCCATCATCCCATGTGGGGAAAGCCCGTAAAGGGAACCGTCCGACCCCGGAAAGACCAGATCGAAATCCCCCGGCATGGTCAGCGCCGTGATGTCCGGCGTCGGCGAAAACCTCAGCCCCATCCGGGCCAGCGCGTCGAATGTACGTGTCTTGCATGTGTAGGCGTCCTCCGGGCGCGACGGGTGCCCGGGCGGGCCATTCAGGATGATCTCGAACCGCTCGAGGCCGGTTGGCGTCTCGCCACCCCGGTCTTGTGCGCAGACATAAAGCGTGCCGTCCGCAGGCATGCGCCCGGCGGCCAGATCGTCGAATTCGCGCTTGGGATCGGCGCAGAAAAAGACGTTGTGATGTGCAAGCTTCACCCCGGCAGGTTCGGCTGCAAAGCCCCAGACAAAGGCTGACAGGCTGCGGTCTGCCACGCCCTTTCGCGGCACGGCTGCGGCGGGTCCATGGCCCAGATGCCCCTCGACCAGCGACTTGGGGTCGCCGTTGAACACGATCAGATCAGCGGGCAGGCGGGTGCCATCGTCCAGATGCACGGCGATGACGCGGTCGCCCTGCTGTTCGATCCGCGCGGCTTTGGCTCGATATCGGAACTGCGCGCCCTTGTCCTGCGCAAGGCGACACATCGCCTGCGCCAGACGGTTCATGCCGCCTTTAACGCGCCAGACGCCCCCCGCCTCGGACTGCCAGATCAGGGACAGCACGGCTGGGCTGCGGTAGGGCGAACCGCCGACGTAAGTGGCGTAGCGCCCGAACAATTGGCGCAGACGCGGGTCGGTGAACTGAGCCGCCAGCGTTGCGGCCAACGTGCGGCCGGGCGCCATGGCCGGGATCAGGCCGGGGTTCTTCAACACATGCGCGGTCAGGCCGGTCAGGCTTGGGCGCGCGGCTTCCATCACCGGACCTTCGAAGGCGTCGTAGAGGCGCTTGGCCCGATCCGAGAAACGTCTGAACTGTCGTTCGCCCTCGGGCCCGGCAAAGGCGCACACAGCTTTGGCGCTTTGCTCCGGATCGTGGAATAGGTCGAGGCTGGAACCATCGCGCCAATGGTGCCGCGCCAGAATCTCGTCGGGGATCAGGGTGACGTGATCGGACAGGCGCGCGCCGACATCGACAAAAAGCTTCTCGAAGATGCGCTTCAGGGTCATCACGGTTGGCCCGATGTCGATCGGCCCCGCCGCGCTGTCGCGGGTGCGCATCTTGCCGCCCGGCCCGGCGCCCATGTCAACGACCGTCACTGCCAGCCCCGCATGTGCCAACCTCAGAGCCGCCGACAATCCGCCGACGCCAGCGCCGATCACGACGGCTCGGACCGGGGCATCTGTCACGGCAATCTCTCCCACAAGTGTCAGTTTATATTGACAGTCAAAAGCCATTTGTCCACTCTAGTTTACATCAGTCCTGTCAACTCTGACGGATTCTTTTCCATTGAAGGGGGCGCGCATGCCTTTGAAACCCCGGATCGAAGCGGCCATCGCCAACGCCATCCGCATGGGTCAGGCAGGGTCAGCCCCGCCCCGCCTTGCCTCCGCTCTCGACTACGCGGTCAGCCCCGGTGGTGCGCGCATCCGTCCAACCATCTGCCTGTCAGTCGCCATGGCCTGCGGCGATGGCAAACCCGCCGTGGCGGATGCCGCCGCCACCGCGATCGAGCTGATCCATTGCGCCAGCCTCGTGCATGACGACATGCCCTGTTTCGACAACGCCGATGTCCGTCGTGGCAAGCCCTCGGTCCATCGCGCCTATGGCGAGCCACTGGCGCTGCTGGCTGGCGACAGCCTCATCATCATGGCCTTCGAGGTTTTGGCCCGCGCCGCCGCGCAGGACCCCGCTCGCGCCATCGACCTGATCCGCATCCTGGGCGAATCGAGTGGGATGCCCGGAGGCATTTGTGCAGGGCAGGGTTGGGAAAGCGAAAGCAAGATCGACCTCAGAGCCTATCACCGCGCCAAGACCGGCGCGCTCTTTACCGCCGCGACGCGGATGGGGGCTGCCGCGGCTGGTGAGGAACCCGATGCCTGGACCGAACTTGGCGCGCGCATCGGCGAAGCCTTTCAGGTCGCCGACGATCTGCGCGACGCGCTTTACGACGAGGCGACGCTGGGCAAGCCCGCCCATCAAGATGAGATCAACGGGCGCCCCAACGCGGTGTCCGAACTGGGCGTGCGCGGCGCGATTCGACGATTGGAGGATATCCTTTCGGGCGCGATCTCTTCGATCCCGTCCTGCCCCGGCGAGGCGATGCTGTGCGACATGGTGCGCAAGACCGCCGAGCGCCTGACCCCGGTTCTTCCCGCCCATCATCACGCGTGATTCATGGCTGTGGCCGACCAGACCGACCCTGACCGCCCGCGCCTGCGCGACCGGCTCTATGCATGGAAGACAGGTCTCCTGCGGTCGCGGCGGTTCCAGACATGGGCCGCGCGGACGCCGGTGGCCGCCCGCATCGCCCGCAAGGATGGTGAGGCGCTGTTCGATCTGGTTGCGGGCTTCTTGCACAGTCAGGTCCTGATGGCGTTCGTCCAGCTTGATCTGGCCGACCACCTGTTGACCCAACCCCGCACAGTCGAGGGGCTGGCTTTGCGCACCGGGATCAACCCCCACCGGATGCGCGTGTTGTGTCAGGCTGCCGCTGCGCTGGGCTTGATGCAACGGCAGCGCGATGGGCGTTTTGCGCTGGGCCGTCTGGGGGCGGCGCTGCCCGGTATTCCCGGGCTCGCGCAGATGATCCGTCACCACGATGTGCTCTACCGCGACATGGCCGACCCGGTCGCCTTCTTCCGCGATGCACCTGACACGGAACTTGCCGCCTTCTGGCCCTATGTCTTCGGCGCTGGTGGCCACATCGACCCGGACACCGCGGCAACTTATTCCGAGCTGATGGCGCAAAGCCAGACGCTGGTGGCCGAAGAAGCCCTGCGTGTCCTTGACCTCAAGAGCATCCGCACGCTGCTGGATGTCGGTGGCGGCACAGGCGCGTTTTTGTCCGCTGTAGGCAAGGCGTGGCCGGAACTCAGGCTTCATCTCTTCGATTTGCCGCAGGTGATAGACCCCGCGACAGCCCGCTTTGCCGAGGCTGGGCTTGCCGACCGCACCAAGACCACAGGCGGCAGTTTCCGCACCGATGTGCTGCCGGCAGGGGCTGACGCCATCAGCCTCATCAGGGTTCTCTACGATCACGCCGACGATACGGTGCGTCAGCTCCTGCTCAAGGCGCATGCCGCATTGCCCGATGGTGGCCGCATCATCATCAGCGAACCGATGTCGGGCGGCGACCGTCCCGACCGGCCAGGTGACGCCTATTTCGGCCTGTATTGCCTGGCGATGGGCACGGGACGGGCGCGCAGCGCTGCCGAGATTTCCACCCATCTGGAAGCGGCCGGTTTCACCGACATCCGCATCCGCAAGACCGCCCGCCCCTTCATCACCTCCGTCGTCGAAGCGCGGAAACTGTAAAGAAAGGCGGACAGTTGTGTCTATTGAGATTGACATAAGAGAGTGTCAGGTTAAACTGACAGTCAGAATGCCGCAGTGGTGGGATTCTTCCACATCCCACCCCTAGACCACTCGGGACCAACGACCTTGAGAACCTCCGCCGTCATCTTGCAAGGCCCCAAGACCCTAGGATTGGGTGAGGTGACGCTGAACGATCCGGGCCCCGGTGATCTGGTGGTCGCGGTTCGTCATTCGGGCATTTCCACCGGCACCGAGAAACTGTTCTGGTCCGGCCAGATGCCCCCGTTTCCCGGTATGGGCTACCCGCTTGTCCCCGGCTACGAGGCCGCGGGCGAGGTGGTCGAGGCTGCACCCGGCACCGGCTTCAAGCCCGGCGATACCGTTTTTGTCCCCGGCGCGAATTGCTACGGCGACGTCAAGGGCTTGTTCGGGGGCGCCGCGCATCGTCTGGTGACGGGCGCCGACCGTGTCGTGCGGATCGACCGCGCGCTGGGCGCCGAGGGCGCGCTTTTGGCGCTGGCCGCGACCGCGCGCCACGCGCTTGCCGGCATGAACACCAAGCTGCCCGAGCTGATCATTGGCCACGGCGTCTTTGGCCGCCTGCTGGCGCGACTGACCATCGCCGCCGGTGGCAAAGCCCCGACTGTCTGGGAAATCAACGAAGACCGCCAGTCAGGTGCCACCGGCTACAACGTCATCCATCCCGATGCGGATGAGCGCCGCGACTATGGCTGCATCTATGACGCTTCAGGCGTGTCATCCTTGCTTGACACTATGGTCGGCCGACTTGCCAAGGGCGGCGAGATCGTGCTTGCGGGTTTCTACCCCGAACCTCTGCAGTTTTCCTTCCCGCCGGCCTTCCTGCGCGAGGCGCGGTTCCGCATCGCCGCGGAATGGACGCGCGAAGACCTCGTCGCCACCCGCGACCTGATCGACCACGGTGCGCTGAGCCTGTCCGGCCTGATCACGCACACCACGACATCAGACCAAGCCAAGAGTGCGTATCAGACCGCGTTCGAAGATCCGGCTTGCCTGAAAATGATCTTGAACTGGGAGAACGCCGCATGAGCCTCGATATTCCGAACCTGCGCGATTACGACGCCAAACTGCGCGAAGAAGCCAACGAGCCGACGCTCGAGGTGCCGCAGGGCGAACCCACCAAGAAGACGCAGATCATCGCGATCTATGGCAAGGGCGGCATCGGTAAGTCCTTCACGCTCGCCAATCTCAGCTGCATGATGGCCGAGCAGGGCAAGCGTGTGCTGCTGATCGGTTGCGACCCCAAGTCCGACACCACCAGCCTGCTGTTCGGCGGCAAGGCCTGCCCGACGATCATCGAGACCTCGACGCTGAAGAAACTGGCGGGCGAAGAGGTCAAGATCGGCGACGTGTGCTTCAAGCGCTCGGGCGTGTTCGCCATGGAACTGGGTGGCCCCGAGGTCGGTCGCGGTTGCGGCGGGCGTGGCATCATCCACGGCTTCGAACTGCTGGAAAAGCTGGGCTTCCACGATTGGGATTTCGACTACGTTCTGCTCGACTTCCTGGGCGACGTGGTCTGCGGCGGCTTCGGCCTGCCGATTGCCCGCGACATGGCGCAAAAGGTGATCCTGGTCGCCTCGAACGATCTGCAATCGCTCTATGTCGCCAACAACGTCTGCTCGGCCGTGGAATATTTCCGCAAGCTCGGCGGCAATGTCGGCGTGGCCGGTCTGGTCATCAACAAGGATGACGGCTCGGGCGAGGCGCAAGCTTTTGCCGAACGCGTCGGCATCCCGGTGCTGGCTGCGATCCCGCAAAACGACGACCTGCGCAAGAAATCGGCGAACTACCAGATCGTTGGCACCGCGCAAAGTGAATGGGGTTCGCTGTTCGCGGCGCTTGGTGACAATGTTGCCGTCGCGCCGCCGATGAAGCCCGTCGCCCTGTCGCAGGACCAGTTGCTCGAACTGTTCGACGGCTCGGAAACCGGCGAAGGCATCGTGCTGGAGCCCGCAACCGACGCCGACATGCGCGGCAAGAACGCGGTCATCAAACCGTCCCTCGAAGTCATCTACGACGAGGCATGATCCGATGACCGAGGAAATCAGATACGACGACAGCGCAGCGGTGGAGGTGATCCGCGGCGAAGCGCAGGACGAGACACCCGTTTCCGCCCCGCAGGGTGGCGACGGCATGGGCTGTCACGCCGGCGCTGCCGAAATGGAAAAGGCGGCCCGCATGGCGGGCAAGTCCGACATCCTCGACCAATACGCCAAGGATTATCCGCAGGGCCCGCATGACAAGCCGCAATCGATGTGCCCGGCCTTTGGATCGCTGCGCGTCGGCCTTCGGATGCGCCGCACTGCGACCGTGCTGTCTGGCTCTGCCTGCTGCGTCTATGGCCTGACCTTCGTGAGCCATTTCTACGGCGCGCGCCGGTCGGTCGGCTACGTGCCCTTCAATTCGGAAACGCTCGTCACCGGCAAGCTGTTCGAGGATATCCGCGAGGCGGTCCACGACATGGCCGACCCTGATCGTTACGACGCCATCATCGTGACGAACCTGTGTGTGCCCACCGCGTCCGGCGTGCCGCTCAGGTTGTTGCCCAATGAAATCAACGGGGTCCGGATCGTCGGCATCGACGTGCCCGGTTTCGGGATCCCCACCCACGCCGAGGCCAAGGATGTTCTGGCCGGAGCCATGCTCAATTATGCCCGCAAGGAAGTGGAGGCTGGCGCCGTGCAAGCCCCCGTCTCGGGCAAATCCGATCGTCCGACAGTGACCCTGTTGGGCGAAATGTTCCCTGCAGACCCATTGGGTATTGGAGGGATGCTCGCGCCACTCGGTCTGGCGGCAGGTCCGGTCGTTCCCTGCCGTGAGTGGCGCGAGCTCTATTCTGCTTTGGACAGCAAAGTCGTTGCTGCGATCCACCCGTTCTACACCGCCGCGATCCGCGAGTTTGAGGCGGCCGGGCGCACCATCGTGGGCTCTGCCCCCGTGGGTCTGGATGGCACAGCAGACTGGCTTGATGCGATCGCCAACGCCTATGGCGTGACCGAGGACAAGCTGGCCGCCGCAAAGAACGCCTTCCTGCCCGCGATCAAGGCCGGTCTGGCCGCCAACCCGATCAAGGGCACGATCACGCTGTCGGGCTATGAAGGGTCCGAGCTGCTGGTTGCGCGTCTGCTGATCGAAAGCGGCGCCGAGGTGCCTTATGTCGGTACCGCCTGCCCGAAAACCCGCTGGTCCGCGCCCGATGTGGCCTGGCTGGAGGCGCAGGGCGTCAAGATCAAGTTCCGCGCCTCGCTCGAGGATGATTGCGCAGCGATGGAAGCGATCAAGCCTGACCTCGCCATCGGCACCACGCCCGTGGTGCAGAAGGGCAAGGAGATGGGCATCCCGTCGCTCTACTTCACCAACCTGATTTCCGCCCGCCCCCTGATGGGTCCGGCCGGTGCAGGCTCCCTGGGACAGGTCGTGAACGCCGCCATGGCGAACAAGGGCCGCATGGACCACATGCGCGAATTTTTCGCCGGGGTCGGCGAAGGCGATACCGCAGGCATCTGGGAAGGGTCGCCCAACCTGCGCCCCGATTTCCGCGCCGCCCACCAAAAGAAGCTCGACAAACTCGCCCGCGTGGCCAAGGCGGAGGAGATGATCTAGATGCTTATTCAAGATCACGACCGCGCCGGTGGTTATTGGGGTTCGGTTTACGCCTTCACCGCTGTCAAAGGGCTTCAGGTTATCATCGACGGGCCGGTGGGCTGCGAGAACCTGCCGGTGACATCCGTTCTGCACTACACCGACGGCCTGCCGCCGCATGAGTTGCCCATCGTCGTGACGGGTCTGGGCGAAGAAGAACTGGGCCGCGACGGCACCGAGGGCGCGATGAAGCGTGCTTGGGAATCGATCGATCCGGCGCTGCCCGCCGTGGTCGTCACCGGCTCCATCTCCGAGATGATCGGGGGCGGCGTCACGCCCATGGGCACCAACATCCAACGCTTCTTGCCGCGCACCATCGACGAGGATCAGTGGCAGACCGCCGACCGCGCGATGACCTGGATCTTTACCGAATTCGGCATGACCAAGGGCCGGATGCCGCCCGAGAAAAAGCGCGAGGAAGGCGATGCGCCCCGCGTCAACATCCTCGGGCCGATGTATGGCACGTTCAACATGCCGTCCGATTTGCACGAGATCCGCAGGTTGGTCGAAGGCATCGGGGCCGAGGTCAACATGGTCATGCCCTTGGGCAGCCATGTGGCCGAGATGCGCAATCTGGTGAATGCGGATGTGAACATCTGCATGTACCGCGAGTTCGGTCGCGGCCTGTGCGAGGTTCTGGGCAAGCCCTACCTGCAAGCGCCCATCGGGGTCGAATCCACCACAAAATTCCTGCGCAAGCTGGGCGAGCTGACGGGTCTGGACCCCGAGCCCTTCATCGAGCGCGAGAAGCATTCCACGATCAAACCGGTCTGGGATCTGTGGCGGTCCGTCACGCAGGATTTCTTTGCCACGGCAAGCTTCGGCATCGTGGCGAATGAAACCTACGCTCGTGGCGTGCGTCAGTTCCTTGAAACCGACATGGGCCTGCCTTGCGCCTTTGCGGTGGCCCGGATCGCCGGTCGCAAGACCAACAATGACGAGGTTCGCGCGATGATCCATGGCAAGCGGCCGCTGGTCCTGATGGGGTCGATCAACGAAAAGATGTATCTCGCCGAAATGGCCGGTGGGCATGGGCCAAAGCCCGTGTTCATGCCGGCCAGCTTTCCGGGCGCCGCCATCCGGCGCGCAACCGGCACACCCTTCATGGGCTATGCCGGCGCGACCTACCTCATTCAGGAAGTGTGCAACGGCCTGTTCGACGCCCTGTTCCACATCCTGCCGCTTGGCACCGACATGGACCGCGCAGATGCCACGCCGACGACACTGCGGCGCGACTTCCCCTGGGATGCCGACGCGCAGGCGCTGCTCGACCGGATTGTCGAGGAACACCCGATATTGACCCGCATTTCCGCCGCCAAATCGCTGAGGGACGCTGCCGAAAAGGCAGCGCTCGCAGGTGGGGCGGAGCGGGTCGTCAAAGATACCGTGCGGGCCCTCGCCCCCACGGGGTTCGATTTCAACGAGGGAGAGGAAAGATGACGGACTTCACCTCCGACCACCCGGTCGCGCGGCACAAACAGCCCAAGACCGAGTTCATGATCTACTTCGGGATCATTTTCCTGGCGACCTTGCCGCTGGCGACCATCACTTGGGCGCTCGCCGCGATCCGTCAGGGGGGCCTGACCGACAAGGGACCGATCAAGCGCGCCTGGAGCCAGGCGCGGATCATCACACCGATGATCTTTTCGGCCTGAATTTCGGGTCTGACCTGCCCGCTAGAGCCTGTCGTCAGACCACAGGTGGGCAGTCGGACCGCAAGACACACTCGGCGTGACGACCGGAGCCGATACTGAATTTGCCACATCCCGGGCGACCGGGGTGGGGCGAATGGCCGACAGGGCATGAGGCCTTGTCGGGGCCCGGCCGCGGGGTTCGCGGCATCGGTCTAACGTTCCGGAGGAAAGTTAAATGGCTGATAATTCCGACCTGTCTTTCACAGGTCTTACTGACGAGCAGGCTCAAGAGCTGCACGCGGTATACATGAGCGGGCTCTGGCTGTTTTCGGCCGTCGCCCTTGTCGCTCACCTTGCCACGTACATCTGGGCACCCTGGTTCTGAGAAGGAGCTAAATCATGGCTAAGTTCTACAAGATCTGGCTCATTTTCGACCCCCGCCGCGTGTTCGTGGCTCAGGGCGTCTTCCTGTTCCTTCTCGCGGCGATGATCCACCTGGTGGTTCTGTCGTCGGGCCTGAACTGGTTCGAGTCCGCAGCAGCAACCGCCGGCTTCGGCGGCTGATCTGACCTGCATCTGCGCCCGATGGGCGCGGAACAGTCTTGCTGCGGGCGGCGCGGATGTCGTCCCGCCCGCAGCGATCCGATTGATTTGACTGACGGCTGACCGGCACTGCCCGTTGACGCCGCCGAACGCGGAGACAGACGCATGGCTTTGCTAAGCTTCGAAAAAAAATATCGCGTCCGCGGAGGGACGCTGATTGGCGGCGATCTGTTCGATTTCTGGGTGGGGCCTTTCTACGTGGGCTTCTTCGGAGTGACGACAGCGTTTTTCGCCCTTTTGGGCACGATCCTGATCTTCTGGGGAGCTGCCATGGATGGCAACTTCAACCCCTGGACGATCAACATCGCGCCCCCTGATCTGAGCTACGGGCTCGGGTTCGCGCCGCTCATGGAGGGCGGTCTTTGGCAGATCATCACCTTCTGCGCGATCGGGGCCTTCGTGTCCTGGGCGCTGCGCGAGGTCGAGATCAGCCGCAAACTGGGCATGGGCTATCATGTTCCCATCGCTTTCGGCGTTGCGATTTTCGCCTATGTAACACTCGTGGTGTTCCGCCCGCTTCTGATGGGCGCCTGGGGTCACGGTTTTCCCTATGGCATCTTCAGCCACCTCGACTGGGTGTCAAACGTCGGCTACGCCTACCTGCACTTCCATTACAACCCGGCGCATATGATCGCGGTGTCGTTCTTCTTCGCGACGACCTTCGCACTTGCGTTGCACGGTGGACTCATCTTGTCGGCGGCCAATCCCGAAAAGGGTGAGGAAGCCAAGACGCCCGATCACGAGGACACCTTTTTCCGCGACTTCATCGGCTATTCGATCGGTACGCTGGGCATTCACCGCGTTGGTCTTCTGCTGGCGCTGAACGCTGGGTTCTGGAGCGCAGTCTGTATCATCATCTCCGGCCCGGTCTGGACATCCGGCTGGCCCGAGTGGTGGAACTGGTGGTTGACCCTGCCGATCTGGCCCGACGCCGGCCCGGTTCACACCTCCACCTATCTTGAGACCTACGGTGCGAATGCACCGGCAGTCGTCGGGGGGACCCAGTAATGGCCTACTTCGAATATCAAAACATCTTCACTCAGGTGCAGGTGCGAGGCGAGCCCGAGATGGGCATGGAACTGGCCGACAACATCCAGGGAGGAGAGCGCACCAAGACCGCGACCTTCTCCAACTTGGCCGGCTGGCTCGGCAATGCGCAGATCGGACCGATCTATCTGGGCTGGGCCGGTGTCATCAGCCTTGCCACCGGCACGCTCTGGTTCAACATCGTCGGTCTGAACATGCTGTCACAGGTCGGGTGGTCGATCCCCGAATTCGTGCGCCAGCTGTTCTGGCTGGCGCTGGAACCGCCGGGCCCGGAATGGGGCCTGCGCATGCCACCGCTCAATGACGGCGGCTGGTACATCATCTCGAGCTTCTTCTTGTTGATCTCGGTCATGATGTGGTGGGTCCGCACCTACCTGCTGGCGGCACAGCACAAGATGGGCAAACACATCGCCTGGGCTTTCCTTGCCGCGATCTGGCTCTTCCTCGTGCTGGGCTTGTTCCGTCCCATCCTGATGGGGTCTTGGTCCGAGGCGGTGCCCTACGGCATCTTCCCGCACCTTGACTGGACGACCGCCTTCTCGATCCGCTACGGAAACCTCTACTACAACCCGTTCCATGCGCTTTCGATCGTGTTCCTCTATGGCTCCGTCCTGCTGTTCGCCATGCATGGCGCGACCATCCTTGCCGTCTCCCGCTATGGCGGCGACCGGGAACTGGAACAGATCTACGACCGCGGCACGGCATCCGAACGCGCCGGCCTGTTCTGGCGCTGGACGATGGGCTTCAACGCCACGATGGAAGGCATCCACCGCTGGGCTTGGTGGTTCGCGGTCCTGACCCCGATCACCGGCGGCATCGGTATCCTTCTGACCGGCACGGTCGTGGACAACTGGTTCATCTGGGCCATCGAACACAACTTCGCCCCCGAATATCTCGGCGACTATGGCTATGAGGCCTATGGTACCTACGCCGACTTTGGCGGCATCGCGCCGGGAGGTAACTGAACCATGTTTCCCAAGTGGTTTGACAACTGGAACAAGGACAATCCGACCAACATCTTTGGCCCTGCCATTGCGGTCGGGGTAGCTGGATCGGCCGTCTTTGTTGCAGCGATGATCGTGGGCTTTGGCCAGCCATTCCCCACAGAAAGCCAACAGACCGGCCCGCGCGGTACGGGTATGCATGTTCAGGAGTTCGTCTCGGATCTTGCCGTGTATCCCGACGTCGAGGGGTTCTTTACCTCGGAACCGATCGTGCCTGCCGACGGTGCCGCCCTTATGGGCGACGCCGAGGGGGTGCCGCCGTCGCTGGCCAACCTGACGCCCGAGAACTACGAGCGTCTGGTCACGGCGATGCGCGACTGGACCGGAATTCCGGATCTTCTGGAGCCCGGCAACGACAGCTACCAGACGACGGTCGCTTACTCGATGATCGAGATGACCCAGAACATCAACCAGAACTGGGCGGCGCACGTTCAGGCCAACGCGGAGGTAGGGGTGACCTGTTACACCTGCCACCGCGGACAGCCGGTGCCGAACAACGTCTGGTTTCAGGTCAGCCCGGTCAATTCGAACGTGGCCGGATGGTCGGCGAACCAGAACCGGGTGACGATGGTGTCGAACTTCACCTCGCTGCCGTCCGATTACCTCGAGACCTACCTGCTGGCGGATGCCGACGGGAATTATGCCGCCATCAACGTGCATGACCTCGAAAGCCGCGTCGCCAACCAGCCGGGCGATCCGCTGATCCAGCAGACCGAACGTACCTATGCCTTCATGAACTACTTCTCGAACTCTCTGGGCGTGAACTGCACCTTCTGCCACAATACCCGTGCGTTCTACGACCCCAGCCAGGTGACCCCGCAATGGGCCACCGCGGGTCTTGGGATCATCATGGTTCAAGAGACGCTGGCCGAATACATCCTGCCGTTGCAGGACGTGCTGCCAGCGGAACGGCTGGGTCCGGTCTATGCCGATGTGCCGAAACTGGCCTGCCGCACCTGCCATCAGGGCGAACAGCAGCCGCTCAACGGGTTGAACGTGATCCGCAACTGGCCCGAACTGGCCGTTCTGGATGGCGAACCCGACTATTCGGCTTTCGAGTAGGGATGATGCGGGCCGCGGCCCATATCACTTGCGACCGGGGGCGCGGAATCGCCCCGCCCCCGGCTCAGACCAATCCTTGCGTCCCATCGCAAGTTTCCTGAAGCCGCGGGCAGGTTCAGACCCTGTTCGCGGTTCTTTCGTCTTCACTCCACCGGTTCGGGAGGGCCGCAGAATGACCGACAGACCCCACACCCCCGTTCTTGACCGCGTGACCTATCCGGCCGACCTGCGACGCCTGACCGATGCCGAACTCAAGCAATGCGCCGACGAGTTGCGCGCCGAGACGATCTCGGCCGTGTCGGAAACCGGCGGGCATTTGGGATCATCGCTCGGCGTGGTCGAGCTGACCGTGGCGATCCATGCGGTGTTCAACACCCCCTATGACAAGCTGGTCTGGGATGTTGGTCACCAGTGCTACCCCCACAAGATCGTCACCGGACGCCGCGACCGCATCCGCACCCTGCGCCAGAAGGACGGGTTGAGCGGATTCACCAAACGGTCGGAATCCGACTATGACCCTTTCGGGGCGGCGCATTCGTCCACCTCCATTTCCGCGGCGCTGGGCTTTGCCATGGCGCGCGAGATGGGGCAGGCGACGGGCGACGCCATTGCCGTCATCGGCGACGGGTCGATCAGCGCGGGCATGGCCTATGAGGCGCTGAACAACGCGGGCCATATCGGTCGGCGCCTTTTCGTCATCCTCAACGACAACGACATGTCCATCGCACCGCCCACCGGTGCGATGTCGAGCTATCTGGCCAACCTGTCCAAGAACTCGCCGCTGGCTGCCTTGCGCGACATCGCAGATGGCGTCGCGCAGCATCTGCCCGAACCTCTGCGTCAGGGCGCGGAGCGCGCGCGCGAGCTGGTCACTGGCCACCCCAAATCCGCGACGCTCTTTGAACATCTGGGCTTTACCTACATTGGCCCGGTCGATGGGCATGACATGGGGCAATTGCTCAACGTGCTTCGCTCGGCCAAGGCGCGCGCCACCGGCCCGGTGCTGATCCATGCCGTCACCGTCAAGGGCAAGGGCTATGCCCCTGCCGAACTGTCGGACGACTGCTATCACGGCGTGAACAAGTTCGACGTCGCGACCGGCGTGCAGAAGAAATCGACACCCAATGCGCCCGCCTACACCAATGTCTTTGGTCAGTGTCTGCTACGCCATGCCGAGACGGATTCTGCCATTGTCGGCATCACCGCTGCGATGCCCGGCGGCACCGGCCTCAACATCTTGCAAAAGGCGATGCCGGGGCGCGTTTTCGACGTGGGAATCGCAGAACAGCATGCCGTGACCTTTGCCGCTGGAATGGCGGCAGGCGGCATGAAGCCGTTCTGCGCGATCTATTCCAGCTTCTTGCAGCGCGGTTATGACCAAGTCGTGCATGACGTCGCGCTGCAAAACCTGCCCGTCCGTTTCATGATCGACCGCGCCGGGCTGGTGGGGGCCGATGGGCCGACCCACGCGGGCGCCTTTGACATCGGCTATCTCGCAGCTTTGCCCAACATGACCGTCATGGCCTGCGCCGATGAGGCCGAGATGGTCCACATGATGGCCACCGCCGCAGCCCATGACAGCGGACCCATTGCCCTGCGCTATCCGCGGGGGGAGGGCACCGGCGTGGCCATGCCGGAAAAGGGAGCAGTGCTGGAGATTGGCAAAGGCCGTATCCTGCAAGACGGCCGCGACGTCGCGATCCTGAGCTTCGGCGCACATCTGGCCGAGGCCACCGACGCTGCCCGCGCGCTTGAGGCGCGGGGGTTGAGCGTCACCATCGCCGACGCGCGCTTTGCCAAGCCGCTGGATGCCGATCTGGTGGACCGTCTGGTCGCCGGTCATTCCGCGCTTGTCACAGTCGAACAGGGCGCGATGCTTGGCTTTGGCGCCATCGTTCTCCACCATCTGGCGGCGACCGGACAACTGGACGGGGGGGTCGCGATCCGCACCCTGCACCTGCCTGACCGCTTCATCGATCAGGCCAGCCCTGCCGACATGTATGCCGATGCAGGCCTGACGGCACAGGATATCGCCGCCGCCGCGCTGGATGCGCTTGGCGTGGCAACGATCCACGAAAAAGCCCGCGCGTAACAGCGCGGGCCAACAGGCTTTCGGTGCGGTGCGTCAGGCGTCGAGAAAGATCACGCCGGCGTGGTCGCGGAGGTAAATCTGCAGCCAAGGGGTGAAACCCTTGGGGTTCTCGACCACCGTGCGCATCAGGTCGGGCAGGGGTTGCCAGATCGTGTCCATGACCTCGTCGGGATTTGGCGCAGGTTCCTGACCTTGGGGCATTTCGCCCACAAAGATATCCACAACTTCGTGTTCGATCAGCCCGCTGCCGACATCGGCGCGATACTCAACCGTATCGCGAAAAGTCAGCGCGATATCAACAATCCCCAACTCCTGATCCAGTCTGCGCGTTGCACAGTCCAATGCCGTTTCTCCCCAATGTGGATGGGTACAGCAGGTGTTGGCCCACAACCCAGGGGTGTGATACTTTCCCATGGCTCGCCTTTGCAGAAGCACTTTGTCGCCGCGCATCAGAAAAACGGAAATCGCCTTGTGCCGGATGCCCTTTTGATGGGCCTCCAGTTTTTCCACAGGGGTCAATATGCCGTTCACCCAGGCCGGGATCATGTCGGTCATACGTGTGTCGGGGCCACAAGGCCGGTCAGATGGGCAAGGTTCTTGATGCCGATCTTGATATGGGCAAGCGGGCGCGCCTTGACCAGCTCCTTGTTCATGTAGGCTTCGAAGGTCAGGCGCTGAACGTCGACATCATGGCACAGCGACACGAAGCGTTCCCGGCGTTCGTCGGATTTGTAATAGGCGTTTTGCATCGCGCCCAACACCTTGAAGACCGATTTATGCTCCCGCATGAACAGCTTACGGGCAAGTTGCAGGTCTTTGATCATCCCGGTCTGCAGCTTGGTCGCCGCTGCAATCGCAGCGACGCGGCCGCCAACCATGGCATAGTAGATCCCTTCGCCAGATGACGGTGCCACGACGCCCGCGGCATCGCCCGCCAGCACCACGTCGCGGCCGTTGTCCCATTCGTCCAGCGGGCGCAGCGGGATCGGCGCGCCTTCCTTGCGGATGGTCTTGCAATCGGTCAGGCCGGAGGCTTCGCGCAGATCGGCAGTGGCCTTCTTCAGATCCACCTCCTTCAGGAAGCTTCCCATCCCGATGCTGGCCGATTTGCCATGCGGAAACACCCAGCCGTAGAAATCGGGGCTGATGCGTCCGTCATAGATCACGTCGCAGCGGTCGGGGTGATAGTCCCCGCGGGGGCCGGGGGCCTCGACGATTTCATGGTAAGCGATGACATAAGGGATCTTGTCGCCGTCCTTGATTTCCGTGCGCGCAACGTTCGAGCGCGCGCCATCGGCGCCGATCACAAGCTTGGTGGTCAGTGCCCGATCCTCGCCGCTGGCCTTGTCGCGGTAGTGGACGTGCGTCCCGTCCTTGTCGCGGGTGATCTTGGTATAGGTGCCGGTCACGCGCTCCGCGCCAGCCGCTTGCGCGCGCACCCGCAGGAATTCGTCGAAATGCTCCCGGTCGACCATGCCGACAAAGCCGTTTTCGATCGGGATGTCGACGCGGCGGCCGGTGGGCGAGATCATGCGCGCAGTCGTGATCTTTGCGACCAGTTGATCGTCCGGAATGTGGAAATCACGGATCAGGCGGGGCGGGATCGCACCGCCGCAGGGCTTGATCCGGCCTGCGCGGTCGATCATCGCCACCTTGTGCCCGGAGCGCGCCAGATCCTCGGCGGCTGTTGCGCCCGAGGGGCCGCCGCCCACGACAACGACATCGTATTTCATGGTCATTCCCCCGGAACCGTCGCGCCGGTCTGGGGCGACATGGATGTTTTGCCCTCCATCACCCGCAGCGCCATGACGGCGGCTGCAAGGTAAAGAAGGGCCTCGAACGTGAACACGGCGCCAAAGGCCGAGGCGTCATCGGTAACAAGCCGCGCCAGATCGGCCAACGCGGCGCCCGCCAATCCGCCAAAGCCAGCGGCGATGGCCTGCGCGGCACCCCACAGGCCCATCCGCGTGCCTTCGCGCGCCTCGCGTCCCTCGCCGGCCAGCGCCATCATGCTGCCGATCGCCGCGACCGCGAACATGCCGTTGAAAAAGCCCATCGTGACGACAGCAGGCAGCAAGGGTGCGGTTGGCCCGATCTGGCCCAGCGCCGAAATACCCACAAGCGACGCCGCCGACCCGATGCAGCCAGCCACCACCCATGTCTTGAGCGTGAAGAGCCTGAGCGCGGTGCCCGCGATGCCGACCACGACCATGCCAAGAAAAACCCCGCCATTCTGCGCGCCCGACAGCGTGGTCGACTGGCCGGGCGTGAAGCCGAAGACGAGGCCGGCATAGGGTTCCAGGATCAGTTCCTGCATGAAATAGGCGGTCATGCTTAAAAAGACGAACAAGGTGAACATCCGGGCCTTGGGTTCGGCCCAAACCTCGCGCATGCCGTCAAGGAACGGGGCGCTCTGGCCTTCGGGCCGGGCGATGACGCGGCGCTCGATCCCATGGACGGCAAGGCAGGTGACGACAAAGGCGCCCAAGGTGACGACGCCGACGACTTCCATCAGACGCAGGGGCGTGTAGGGGTCGAGGAACTGGCCCGACACCCCCGCCGTCACGGCGATGCCGAAGATCATCATCAGCCATGTGATCGTTGCCGCGGCAGGGCGACGGTGCGGCGCGGTGGACGTGGCCAGCAGTGCCAGCAGCGACGTGCCCGAGGCGCCGACCCCCACGCCAATCGCGGCATAGGCAAGAACTGACACGATCAAGCCCGCCATCCAGGAGGTTTCCATCAGCACGACGCCATAGGCTGCTGTCAGCCCGCCCAGCGCAAGAATACCCATGCCGCCGATGATCCAGCGCGTCCGCTTGCCCCCGGTGTCGGATTTGTAGCCCCATTGGGGCCGGGTGATCTGGATGCCGTAATGCAGCGCCACCAATGCGCCAGGCAGGACGGCAGGCAGCGCCAGTTCCACCACCATCAACCGGTTGAGCGTCGAGGTCATCAAGACGACGATGGCCCCCAGCGCCATCTGCACAAAGCCAAGGCGCACGATCTGGAGCCAGGATAGCGTCACGGCCATGTCTCCAGCGTGCGGACGGCGAAGGCCGTGACCATCATGCCAGAGACATAAAGCGTGACACCGACCCCGTTATACCACGGCGCACGTCCTTTGGGGTCGCGGAGCAGAACCTGCATCGCGTAGGCTTGCGCGATCAGCGACACGGCGATGGCCAGACCATGCACCGGGCGATCCCAGACGAAGAACAGCAGGGCAAAGACGATGACCTGCGGCACGGCCATGACCACGCAAGCCAGTTTCGCGGCCCGTTCCGGGCCAAGCGTGACGGGCAGGGAATTGACGCCCATCTGCCGGTCGCCCTCCAGCGCCTTGAAATCGTTGAGCGTCATGATCCCATGCGCGCCGATGCCATAAAGGACGGCTACGATGATGACCGGCCAGGACGGCGCACCAGCGGCCAGAACGGCGGCGCCGGTGAACCAGGGCAGGCTTTCATACGACAGCCCGACAAGGCCCGGGCCCCACCATCCTGACCGCTTGAGGCGCACGGGTTCGGCCGAATAGGCCCAGGCGGCGGCGATGGCGACCAGCGTGGCGCCGAAACCCCATGGGCCGAGGGCCAAACCTATCAGCGCAGCCGCGACCGACATGAAGATTGCAATCCACAGGCCCCAGCGGCCCGGGATGCGCCCCGACGGGATCGGACGATGCGGTTCATTGATGGCGTCCACATGGCGGTCGCACCAGTCGTTCGCCGCTTGGCTCATGCCGCAGACGATGGGACCGGCCAGGATCACGCCCAAGATGACTGCAAGCCACTGCCCCGAAGGCGATACGCCCGCCGAGACTGCGCCACACAGGTAGGCCCACATCGGCGGGAACCATGTAATCGGTTTCAGCAACGTCAGGACCGCCCGTGGTTCGGGCAGGCTTCGGTGCGATGGGGTCGGGGTGAGGTCGGTCGTTACACTCATGAGTGTAAACATAGCCTGACAGTTTACGAGTCGGCAAGTGTAAAGGAAGGTAGACGCATACATCGCAGGCCCCGTCTGGAGGGCGGCAAAGACGCTGCGCAGATCAGGGAAAGGTCAGGCGCCGCTGCGGTCGTTGCGGTTGAGCAGACCGTATTTGCGCAGCTTTACATACAGCGATTGACGGGACAGGCCCAGCATCTCGGCGGCGGCAACACGGTTGTTGTCGGTCAGCTCCACAGCCGTCTCGATGCACATCTTTTCGACCACATCGGTCGTGGCCGCGACGATATCCTTGAGCGGAGCGGAGCCGACCAGATCCATCACGTTGCGCATTGCATCATCCGACACCGGGCCGGGGCCGGGGATCACCGAGGCGGTCGGGTCGCGCACCACCTCCATCCGCGAGGTGTCGCGGATCACGAAGGCAAAGCCCGACGTGCCACCGGCATTCAGATGCGTGGCCGACAGTTCCACCGAAAGTTGCGAGCCAAAGGCCCCTTCCAGTCGGGTTGCATACATCCGCATTTTGCCGGCGCGGGTCGCATTGTCGGTCAGCACCTTCAGGTCGACACTTCCGCGCGAGAGGAAATCGGCCAAAGACTTGCCCTTGACGTCGCTGGCGCTGCCCGCCTCGGTCAGGTTCAGGAACGCTTCGTTTACCGTCCGGATAATGCCGATGGCATCGGTGATGACCACGGCGTCGGGCCCCTCGCGGAACAGTTGCGCCAGCGCGCCGGACAACTCCGCGGCAACGCTCTCGGCGCTTTTCGCCGTCTCGATCCGGCACAAAAGCGATTTGTCGCCTGCCGCGCGGAACACGATCGGGTGGATCGCCACATCCAGCTTGCCGCGCCGCGTCTTGACCGGAACGGGACCGCTAGTGTCGTCGCTTGCCGACAGCACGAGGCCTTCGATGAACTCGCCCCGCTTGCGGCCGTCGAATTCCTGCGTGAAGGCGCTGCCGGTTAGGGTATCGGCATCCGCGCCCAGCACTTGCGCCGCCGCGGCGTTCAGGTCGACGATCCGCCCCGACGCGACATCGACCAGCACCAGCGCATCGCGCGACGCCTCCATGATGACCCGGTAGCGCGTTTCGTAGTCGCGGTGGGTCTCGTAATCCTTTTCCAGCGCCAGCTGTGCCTTGACCAGCCGGTGCTGGAGCTCAGCGATGGGGCGCAGGTCGCGGCCCAGCATCAAGATGATGTCGGGATTGCCCGTCTTGTGCAGCGTGTAGCGGATCGGGAATTCCCAGTTCGCGTTGTCGAAGTGGTTCACTTCGATCGCGTCGACCGTACCCTTCTGTCCTTTGCGATAGGCTTCCAGCTGGGTTTCGAGCTTGGGCAGGCTGTCTTCGGCCATGAACTCGCGGATATCGCGGTCTTTCCAGTGGTCAAGACGCCCGAGCGTAGGGTTGAGCGGGTTCACGATCACGGTTTTCACCGTGCCCTGCATGTCGAGCACGATGGCAAGATCTGCGGCTGTGGTCACGATCTCGCTGAACTGCTCCGGCGCGATGGCCGATGCCGAGGGCTGGCCGAGAAAATCCGTTACGCGCGTGTTCATGCGATCCATGTCCTCACCGCCGGTCATGACGTGGACCGGCATGGTCATTCGTTACAAGCGACGGGGCCTCCCACCCCGCATCGACAAGCCCGCACACCCGCAAGGCCGACCCCGCATCGCGCGCGACGTGGTCGGCCCCGGTGATCGCAAGGACATCAATGTCCCGATCCAGGACCGCGCCACCAACAAAGATAGGCGTCGCGCGCGCTGCGGTAAGGCGGATTGTGTCCACCAATTCCCTTGCCGATGCAAGCGTCCTGCGCCCTGCGGCGGTAATGCCGATCATCACATAGCGGCGCTTGCGCAGCATGTCCGCGATCTGGCGTGGGTGCTGGTCTATCGCGATATCGACCCTAAAGCCCATCCGCCGCCACTGATCGGCCAGAACGAAGGCGCCGAGTGTGTGGTGTTCGGGCTTTGGAATGATCAACAAGATGACCGGCGCCGTTTCGGCGACGCGCTGCCGGGTCTTGTCATGCCAGCCTAGCACGCGCACCGCCTCCTGCAGGCGGGCCGTGCCGATGGTCACATGGGCAAAGCTGATCTGATCCGCTGCCCAACGCTCGCCCATGATCCGGGCCACAGCGGGCAGGATGTGGTCGATGATGTCGCCGATGGGCACACCGTCTTGTCGCAGCCGCATCAGCATGTCGTGGCGTTTGTCTTCGTCGGACGACAAGAACGCCTCGAGCAATTGCTCGAGTTTGCGGCCCAAGCCGTCTCCTCGGCCGGGGCCGTCGGCTGCGAGGACGGCAAGCGCATGTTGCGCCAGCTGCCGGACCTCGGCCCCCCCGTTCGCCAGAGAGGCATGCACGCTGCTATACGAGTCGTCTTTCATGTGATGCCACCGCTTGCGCCCCCCTCCAACGTCATTCTGTGGTCTCGCGCCGGTCGGGCAGCAAATGGTTTGGGAGAGTGTCGCCCATCCCGTGTCTGCTGTCAAAGTAAATTGACATTATGTCGGTTTCAAGGTGAGGCACCGATCCTTTTTTCTCGGAGTTTTCCAATTTACCTAAGAAAAACTGCAGGAACGACATTACCCGCCTCCGCCCGGGGCACCATCTGAACGGCGGTTCAAGGTGTAAGTTTTAATTGACACTCTACCTGTGCGGGGGCTAGTTTTTGGTCATCGTCCAAGGAATCGAACACCGTATGCCCAGCGAGACCCTGACATCCGCACCGTCACGGCAGCTTTACACGCCCGAGGAACGCGCCCGGCGCGATGCCACGATATGGACAACTGTGCAGGGCGTGCTGGCCCCGGTGCAGTTCCTTGTGTTCCTCGTGTCTTTGGGGCTGGTGACCCGCTTCATGATCACCGGCGCGGGTTATGACGCTGCGACGATCTCCATCGTGGTCAAGACTGCCATCCTGCTGACAATCATGGTCACCGGCGCGATCTGGGAAAAGGTCGTGTTCGGTCAGTACCTGTTCGCCCACGCCTTCTTTTGGGAGGATGTGTTCAGCTTCCTCGTGATCGCATTGCACCTGACCTATGTCTGGGCGCTGCTTTCGGGATGGTCCCACGCCGACCAGATGTGGATCGCGCTTGCCGCCTATGCCGCCTACGTCATCAATGCCGCGCAGTTCATCTGGAAACTGCGCATGGCGCGGCTCGAAGGCTCCCGGCCGCAAGGAGCCCGCGCATGAACACCCCCGTCCATATCCCCGCCACCAGCTGCCGCGACACGCCCATCCTCAAGGAACGCGGCCAGCGCGAGGTGTTTTGCGGCCTGACCGGGATCATCTGGCTGCACCGCAAGATGCAAGATGCGTTCTTTCTGGTGGTCGGCTCGCGCACCTGTGCGCACCTCCTGCAATCGGCGGCCGGCGTGATGATCTTTGCCGAACCCCGCTTTGGCACCGCCATTCTGGAAGAAACCGATCTGGCTGGTCTGGCAGATGCCAATGACGAGCTCGACCGTGAGGTCGGCCGCCTGCTGTCGCGTCGCCCCGATATCAAGCAACTATTCCTCGTCGGCTCCTGCCCGTCCGAGGTGATCAAGCTGGACCTTGCCCGAGCGGCCCAGCGACTGACACAGATCCACGCGCCCCATGTGCGCGTGCTCAACTATTCCGGCAGCGGCATCGAGACGACCTTCACCCAAGGTGAAGACGCCTGCCTCGCCTCCATGGTCCCGGTCCTCCCCGGGACGGAGGCCCGCGAGCTTTTGCTTGTGGGTGCGCTGCCGGATGTTGTCGAAGATCAGGCCGTTGGCCTGCTCAAGAAAATGGGGATCGGTCCGATCCGCGTTCTGCCCGCGCCCCGGTCGTCGGATGCGCCCGGCGTCGGCCCCAACACCGTCTTCGCCTGTCTGCAACCCTTTCTGGGTGATACGGCGGCCGCGCTGGAACGGCGCGGCGCACGGATGATTTCCGCGCCTTTCCCCTTTGGTGAGGAAGGCACAACGCTTTGGCTGCGCGCTATCGCCAAGGAATTCGGCGTTGATGACGCCACCTTCGAGGCTGTCACCGCCGCGCCCCGCGCCCGCGCCCGCACGGCCATCGCCAATGCGTCTGAACATCTGCGCGGGAAGACAATTTTCTTCATGCCCGACAGCCAACTTGAAATTCCGCTTGCCCGTTTCCTGACCCGCGAATGCGGGATGGAGGCGATCGAGATCGGCCAACCCTATATCCACAAGGGTCTTGTCGGCCCGGATCTTGACCTGATCCCGGCGGGTCCCACGATCTCCGAGGGGCAGGACGTCGACAAGCAGCTTGATCGCGTCCGCGCCGCCCGCCCCGATCTGACCGTCTGTGGCCTTGGCCTTGCCAACCCGCTGGAGGCCGAGGGGTTGACGACCAAATGGGCGATCGAACTGGTCTTCACGCCCGTGCATTTCTACGATCAGGCCGGTGATCTGGCGGGCCTGTTCAGCCGCCCCCTTCGCCGCCGCGCCCTCCTGAAACTGGAGGAACGCGCATGAAACTGACTGTCTGGACATACGAAGGCCCGCCGCATGTCGGCGCCATGCGCGTCGCCACCGCGATGAAGGGTCTGCACTACGTCCTGCACGCGCCCCAGGGCGATACCTACGCCGATCTTTTGTTCACGATGATCGAACGTCGCGGCCACCGCCCGCCGGTCAGCTACACGACCTTCGAGGGTCGTGATCTGGGCGAGGATACCGCCGGCCTGTTCAAGAAGACCTGCCAGGATGCCTATGACCGGTTCAAGCCGCAGGCGCTGATCGTCGGCGCGTCCTGCACCGCCGAACTGATCCAGGATGATCCGGGCGGTCTGGCCGAGACGATGGACATTCCCGTGCCGGTCATCGCGCTGGAACTGCCGTCCTATCAGCGCAAAGAGAATTTCGGCACAGACGAGACGTTCTATCAACTGGTCAAGGCGCTGGCCGGTCCGGTGGAAAAGACGCCTCACATCACCGCCAACCTGATCGGTCCGCTTGCGCTGGGCTTTCGGCACCGCGACGACCTCGAAGAGGTAAAGGGCCTGCTCTACGAAATGGGGATCGGCATCAATGTCGTGGCCCCCTTCGATGCCACGCCCGCCGATCTGACCCGGCTGGGCGCGGCCCACATCAATATCTTGATGTATCCCGAACATGCGGAAACCGCCGCCCGCCACATGGAGCGGGTGTTGGGCATTCCCTACACGAAAACGGTCCCCATCGGCGTCGGTGCGACCCATGATTTCGTGGCGGAAGTGGCCCGGATCTGCGGTGTAGAGCCGAAAAAAGACATCTCGCGCCTGCGCCAGCCGTGGTGGTCGAAGTCGGTCGACAGCACCTACCTTACCGGCAAGCGGGTCTTCGTTTTCGGCGATGCCACCCACGTGATGACCGCTGCCCGCATCGCGCGGGACGAGATGGGCTTCGAGGTGGTCGGCCTTGGCTGCTACAACCGCGAATTCGCCCGGGCCGTGCGTCAGCTCGCCAAGGATTTCGGCCTCGAGGCGCTGATCACCGATGATTACCTCGAGGTCGAGAAGGCCATCGAGGATGCGTCGCCCGAGATGATCCTCGGCACCCAGATGGAGCGCCACATCGGCAAGCGCCTGGGCATTCCCTGCGCCGTCATCTCGGCGCCTGTCCATGTGCAGGATTTCCCCGCGCGCTATTCCCCGCAGATGGGCTGGGAAGGCGCGAACGTGATCTTCGACACCTGGATCCACCCGCTGGTGATGGGGTTGGAGGAGCATCTGTTGTCGATGTTCCGCGAGGATTTCGAGTTCCACGACGAGGCCGGTGCCAGCCATCATGGTGGGCATTCGCCGAAACCTGCGGAGGGGGGCCAGCCCCCCGCTGCTGCGCAGCCCCGCCGGGATATTTCTGAAACAGAGAAGCACGAACAGGCTGCGACGCTGACCGGGACCGATGTCATGGTCTGGCTCGCCGATGCCGAGAAGGAGCTGAAAAAGATCCCCTTCTTCGTGCGCGGCAAGGCGCGGCGCAACACCGAGAAATTCGCGGCAGAGCGTGGCGTAACCGAAATCAGCGTCGACACGCTTTATGAGGCGAAAGCCCATTATGCGCGGTGACGGCGATCATATCCCCGGCTACCGGGTCGTGATCGTCACGCTGGACAGTCACGCGGCTGGCCCGGCGGCGCGTGTGAGCGAACGGCTGGCTGGCGAGTTTCCGGGTCTGAATGTCAGCGTGCATGCCGCAGCCGAATGGGCCGAAAACCCCGCAGCGCTGGAGGAAGCGCGGATCGCCGTGCGCCATGGCGACATCATCGTCGCCAATCTTCTCTTCATCGAGGAACATATCACCGCCATCCTGCCCGACCTGCAGGCCCGGCGCGCCACCTGCGACGCGATGATCGGTGTGATTTCCGCCAAGGAAGTCGTTCAGCTGACCCGGATGGGCGATCTGGACATGATGAAACCCGCAACCGGCGCGATGAAGCTTTTGAAAAAGCTGCGTGGTACCAAGGAACCATCCTCGAATTCCGGCGAGAAGCAGATGAAGCTGCTGCGCCGCCTGCCCAAGATCCTGAAATTCATCCCCGGCAAGGCGCAGGACCTGCGCGCCTGGTTCCTGACCATGCAATACTGGCTGGGCGGGTCGGACGACAATGTCGAACAGATGGTGCGCTTTCTGGTGGGCAGCTATGCCAGCGACCGCGCCTTCAAGGGGGCTCAGGCGGCTGCGCCAATCGATTATCCCGAGGTGGGTCTCTATCACCCCGACCTGCCGGGCCATCGCATCACCACAAGCGCCGCAGACCTGCCGCAGCCGGAAAACCCGGTCGCAACTGTCGGCCTGCTGATGATGCGCAGCTATGTGCTGGCGTCCGACACCGCGCATTACGATGGCGTCATCCGCCGCATGCAGGCGGCGGGCCTTGCCGTCATTCCGGCTTTTGCGGGTGGTCTCGACAGTCGCCCGGCGATTGCCGCCTATTTCACCGAGGGTCGTGTCGATGCCCTCGTGTCGCTGACCGGTTTCAGCCTGATCGGTGGTCCGGCCTACAATGACAGCGCCGCCGCTGTCGCGGTTCTGAAGGACCTCGACGTTCCCTACATCGCGGCGCACGCGCTGGAATTTCAGACGCTGGGGCAATGGGCGTCTTGCGCAGGGGGGCTTGGCCCGGTCGAGACCACGATGCTCGTCGCCCTGCCCGAGATCGACGGCGCGACCAACCCCACGGTGTTCGGTGGCCGCCACGGTGCCGATGGCTGCGATGGCTGTTCGCACAACTGCCTCCGTGCGTCCGACACCAAGGCCATGGCACCCTGCATGGAACGCATTGACAGCCTTATCGAAAAGACGCGCCGCCTGGCCGTCCTGCGGCGCAAGGCGAATGCCGACAAGAAGGTGGGGATCGTCCTGTTCGGTTTCCCGCCGAATGCCGGTGCAGTCGGCACCGCTGCCTATCTGAGCGTGTTCGAAAGCCTGTTCAACACGCTGACCCGGATGAAGGTCGACGGCTACGAGGTCGAGGTTCCGGCAAATGTCGACGACCTGCGGCACGCGGTCCTGCGCGGCAATGCCAAGCAATACGGGCAGGAGGCGAATGTCGCCGCCCATGTCGATGCCGACACCATCGTGCGCAACACCCCTCCTTTGAAGGTGATTGAGGCGGTCTGGGGCCCCGCACCCGGAAAGATCCAGTCCGACGGGCGTGGCGTGTTCATCCTTGGCCAGCATTTCGGCAATGTCTTCGTAGGCGTCCAGCCAACCTTCGGTTATGAAGGCGACCCGATGCGCCTGTTGTTCGAGCGCGGGTTCGCACCGACGCATGCCTTCACGCAGTTCTACCTCTGGCTTCGCAACACCTATCGGGCCGATGTGCTGCTGCATTTCGGAATGCACGGCGCGCTGGAATTCATGCCTGGCAAGCAGGCGGGCCTTGGCGCGCGCGACTGGCCCGACCGCCTGATCGGCGAAGTGCCGAACGTCTATCTTTATGCGTCCAACAACCCGTCCGAAGCGACGCTGGCCAAGCGTCGGTCCAATGCCGTCACGATCACGCATCTGACGCCGCCGCTGGCATCTGCTGGTCTTTACAAGGGTCTGTCGGAACTGAAGGACAGCCTGACGCGGTGGCGCGCGCTGGCCCCCGATGCGCATGAGCGCGCCGATCTGGCCGCGCTGATCGCCACGCAGGCCGAGGCGGTCGATCTGACCGAGCGGAACCCCGACAAGCTTTGGCTGACGCTGCTGGAAACCGAAAACGCATTGATCCCCGATGGTCTGCATGTCGTCGGTCGCCCGATGGCCGAGGCTGAGTTGCAAGAACACCTGCGCGTCATGGCGCATACCGATCCCGAGACGCGGGCGCGCATCGAACATCTGCTGCGGCAGGAAACCGAACTGACCGGCCTGATGCGCGCGCTGTCGGGCCGGTTCATCGAACCCGTCCCGGGTGGCGACCTGATCCGGTCGCCCGAGGTTCTGCCGACTGGGCGCAACATCCACGCCTTCGACCCGTTCCGGATGCCGACCGCCTTTGCGCTGCAAGATGGCGCAAGGCAGGCGCAGCGGCTGATCGAGGCGGCAGGCACCATGCCGCACTCGGTGGCGCTGGTTTTGTGGGGGTCCGACAACATCAAGTCCGATGGCGGGCCGATTTCGCAGGCCCTTGCCCTGATGGGCGCCAAGCCGCGCTTTGATGGCTACGGGCGTTTGTGTGGCGCCGACCTGATCCCGCTGGTGGACCTGGGCCGACCGCGCATCGACGTCGTCATGACCCTCTCGGGCATCTTCCGCGATCTTCTGCCGCTGCAGACCCGGATGCTGGCCGAGGCCGCTTGGAAAGCCGCCACTGCCGATGAGCCGGTCGAGATGAACTTCGTCCGCGCCCATGCGCTGGACTATGCCGCCTCGATGGGCGTCAGCATGGAAGAGGCCGCGCTTCGCGTGTTCTCGAACGCCGAGGGTGCCTATGGCTCCAACGTCAACCAGCTGGTTGATTCAGGGGCTTGGGGCGAAGAGGACGAACTGGCGGACGCCTATCAGGCGCGCAAGTCCTTTGCCTATGGCATGGATGGCAAGGCGCACAAGAACGCGGGCCTGCTGCAGGCCACGCTCAAGGACGTCGATATCGCCTACCAGAACCTTGAATCAGTCGAATTGGGTGTGACCACAGTCGACCATTATTTCGACACGCTGGGCGGGATTTCCCGCGCAGTGAAGCGTGCCAAGGGCGGGATCGAGGCGCCGGTGTTCATCGGCGACCAGACCCGCGGCGAGGGCAAGGTGCGCACGCTCAAGGAACAGGTTGCGCTGGAAACCCGCTCGCGCAGCTTGAACCCCAAATGGTTTGAGGGCCTGCTCAAGCACGGCCACGAAGGCGTGCGCCAGATCGAGGCGCAGGTGACCAACACGATGGGCTGGTCGGCCACCACGGGCCAAGTCGATCCTTGGGTCTATCAGCGCCTGTCCGAGACCTTCGTGCTTGACGAAGACATGCGCCGCCGTCTGGCCGCGCTGAACCCGCAGGCCTCGGCCCGCATGGCCAACCGCCTGATCGAGGCGTTCGAACGGAATTACTGGCAACCCGATGAGGCCACTTTGGCCGCGCTTCAGGCTGGCGCGGACGAGCTCGAAGATACGCTCGAGGGTCTCAACGTGGCGGCCGAATAGGGAAGGACCGAACCGATGCTGGACGAAAGATCACCCCCCGCAGCCCGCGCCAACATGCGCGAGGCTGCAGGTCTGGCCGCACGCGACCTTGGCGCGCCCCCGGTGTTGAAGGGCGCGGACGGCGAAGGATCGCTGCAGGTGCACCTTGACCCCGACATGAAGATCGAGGGGGCGCAGGTCTTTGCCGTCTACGGCAAGGGCGGGATCGGGAAATCCACGACCTCCTCCAACCTCTCTGCCGCGTTTTCCAAGCTGGGCAAGAAGGTGTTGCAGATCGGCTGCGACCCCAAGCATGACAGCACCTTCACCCTTACGGGTCACTTGCAGCCCACCGTCATCGACATCCTCAAGGACGTCGATTTCCACGCCGAGGAACTGCGCCCCGAGGATTTCGTGACCATCGGATACAACGGCGTCATGTGCATCGAGGCCGGCGGCCCGCCCGCAGGCACCGGCTGCGGCGGGTATGTCGTGGGTCAGACGGTCAAGCTGCTGAAACAGCATCACCTGCTGGAAGACACCGATGTGGTGATCTTCGACGTGCTGGGCGATGTGGTCTGCGGTGGCTTTGCCGCGCCGCTTCAACATGCCGACCGCGCCGTGATCGTCACCGCCAATGATTTCGACAGCATCTACGCGATGAACCGCATCATCGCGGCGGTGCAGGCCAAGTCCAAGAATTACAACGTGCGGCTGGCGGGTTGCATCGCCAACCGCTCGAAAAGCACCGACGAGGTGGACCGCTACTGCGACACGGTGGGCTTCAAGCGCATCGGCCACATGCCCGATGTCGATGCCATCCGCCGGTCGCGCCTCAAGAAAAAGACCCTGTTCGAGATGCCCGATGACGAGGATATCGTGCAGTGCCGCGCCGAATATATCCGGCTGGCCAACCTGCTGGCCAATGGCACGGATGCGCTGGCCCCCGCGCCGCTGGAAGATCGCCACATATTCGAATTGCTGGGGTTCGATTGATGGTCGCAACGCCGACATATGGCGCGACGCGCGACCGGGTGGAGGAATACTTCGACCGGACCGCCACCACGACGTGGGAGCGCTTGACCTCTGACGCGCCGGTCTCGGGCATCCGCCAGACCGTGCGCGAAGGCCGTGACACGATGCGCGCGACCATGCTGGGACAACTGCCTGCGGATCTGACTGGCAAGCGCGTGCTAGACGCCGGTTGCGGGACCGGTGCGATGACCGAGGAACTGGCCCGTCGAGGGGCGGAGGTGGTCGCCATAGACATCTCGCCCGCGCTGGTCGAGATCGCGGCCAAACGCCTGCCGGTGGATCTGGCGGGTCGCGTCACCTTTACCTCCGGCGACATGCTGTCGTCGGATCTGGGCAGTTTCGATCACGTCATGGCAATGGATTCTATGATCTATTACGAGGCCCCCGATCTGGGCCGCGCGCTGGCCCATCTGTGCCCGCGCGTGCGGGGCAGCATCGTCTTCACAGTCGCCCCGCGCACGGCGTTCCTCTTGGCGTTCTGGACGGTCGGCAAGCTTTTCCCGCGCGCTGACCGCTCGCCCACGATGATCCCGCACAACCCCCGCCGTCTGTCGCATGAGGCGACCCGCCACGGCGCGACAGGGTCGATCCGTGAGGTCGCGCGTGTCAGCCGCGGCTTCTACATCTCGACCTGCCTGGAGTATCGGGCATGAGAAACCTGCTGAAGCGCATCTCGATCAATTATCTGCCTTTCGCCGATGCCGCTTCGGATGACTTCCCGTTGAGCCAGCTCTTGCGGCTGTCGTTGTTCCAGGTGTCGGTGGGCATGGCTGCCGTGATGCTTCTGGGCACGCTCAACCGCGTGATGATCGTCGAGCTTCAGGTGCCGGCCTTTCTCGTGGCCTCCATGGTGGCACTGCCGGTTCTGATCGCGCCCTTCCGCGCGCTTTTGGGCTACAAATCCGACACCTACAAATCCGCCATCGGGTGGAAACGCATTCCCTACCTCTGGTTCGGCACTCTGTGGCAGTTCGGCGGCCTTGCCATCATGCCCGCCGCCCTTCTGGTTCTGGGCGGGGATGTGACGCAGGTGCGCTATGACATCCCCTTTGCGGGTGAGGCGCTGGCCGGCATCGCCTTTTTGATGACCGGCCTTGGCATGCACATGACCCAGACCGCCGGTCTGGCGCTGGCCGCAGACCGCGCGACGGATGAGACTCGGCCGCGCGTCGTGGCGCTGCTTTATGTCATGTTCCTGATCGGTATGGGCGTGTCTGCCCTCGTGATCGGCTGGTTCTTGCGGGAATTCACCGCGATCGAGCTCATTCAGGTGGTGCAGGCCACCGCCGTCGTCACCATCGTGCTGAACGTCATCGCGCTGTGGAAACAGGAACGCGTGCGTCCGATGTCGCGCGCCGAACGTGAGGAGGTAACGCCCAGCTTCCGCGACGCCTGGGCCGATTACGCCTCGGGCGGCACGGCCGGGCGGCTTCTGGTCGTCGTGTTTCTGGGCACCATGGCCTTCAACATGCAAGACGTGCTGCTGGAACCCTATGGCGGCGAGATCTTGGGCCTGAGCGTGTCGGCCACCACGACGCTGACGGCGACCTGGGCGCTGGGCGCGCTGGTGGGCTTTGCGCTGGCCGCGAAATGGCTGGCCACAGGCATCAACCCCTACCGCATGTGCGCGCGCGGTATCCTTGCGGGTGTCGCGGCCTTTTCCGCCGTGATCTTTTCCAATCCCATGGCGTCGCCCGAACTGTTCTTTGCCGGTGCTGCCCTGATCGGCTTCGGTGGCGGCCTCTTCTCGGTCGCCACGTTGACGGCTGCGATGACCATGCCCTCGGGCAAGGCTGGTCGCGGTCTGGCACTGGGCGCTTGGGGGGCTGCACAGGCCACCGCTGCGGGCGTGTCAATCGCCATCGGCGGCGGATTGCGCGACCTGACCAATGCCGCTGCCATGCAAGGCACTTTGGGCGAGGCGCTGGCCAACCCCGCGACGGGCTATTCCGTCGTCTACCACATCGAAATTCTGCTGCTGTTCGTCACGCTTGTTGCCCTCGGGCCGCTCGTGCGCACGGCGACGAGCTTGAGGAACGGGGGGGCCGGGAAGTTCGGGCTCGCCGACCTTCCCACCTGAACCGCCGAACCCCGAGAGGACCCTACCCATGGTAAATGCATTCTTCGGCAACTTCGATCTTGCCAGCCTGTCGATCTGGATGTTCTGGATCTTTTTCGCGCTGCTGATCTACTACCTGCAGACCGAAAACATGCGCGAAGGCTATCCTCTGGAGAACGAGGATGGCACCGCCGCCCCCAACCAGGGCCCGTTCCCGGTTCCCAATCCCAAGACTTTCAAGCTGATGCATGGCCGTGGCGAAGTGACCGTGCCCTCGGCCGAGAACGAGGCCGCGCATCGCCGCACCGAACTGGCGCTGGAACGCAGCGGACCGGGCAATGGCTTTCCGATGGACCCCATCGGCGATCCGATGCTGACCGGTGTCGGTCCCGGATCTTGGACGCCGCGCCGCGACGTGCCCGAGCTTGATGGTCATGGCCATGCCAAGATTGTCCCGATGGGCCAGACCGAAAGCTTCCGTGTCTCTGCCGGCCGTGATCCCCGTGGTCTGCCGGCCGTTGCCGGTGACGGCGCAGTTGTCGGCACCGTCAGCGACATGTGGGTCGACGCCCCCGAGCAACTGGTCCGCTACCTCGAGATCGAGCTTGATGCGGATCATGGTGGCGGCAAGCGGCTGGTGCCAATGCAGTTCTGCCGCATCTGGGGCGGCAAGGTGAAGATCAACGCGATCTACGGCAAACATTTCGCCGCCGTTCCGGTGACGAAGTCGACCACGCAGATCACGCTGCTCGAGGAGGAAAAGATCTCGGCCTATTATGGCGGTGGCATTCTCTACGCCTCGCAGGACCGTATCGACCCGCTGCTGTGACCCAAAGACCCGGCGCGCGGCCAGACCCCGCGTGCCGGTCCTAACTACCGAGGAAGGAGAAACGACCGATGTCCAACAAACACCATGACGATTTCGCCAGTGAACCCGTCTGGGGCCTGCCCGAAGCCTTGCCTGCAGGCGAGAAAATCCTGTGGCAGGGGCAACCCGCGTGGTGGCCATTGCTCAAGGAAAGTCTCAGTCTTTGGTGGGTGGCCGGCTATTTCACCTTCCTGTTCGCCTGGCGCACCATCGGTGGCGCGGCCACCGAAAGCTGGACGGAAAGCGCAACCGCGGCCTCGTTCTTTCTTGTGCTGGGTCTGATCGTCTGCGCTTTGTTGCTGATCGTGGCAATCATGCAGGCAAAATCGACCGTCTACACGATCACCAACAAGCGGGTCGCCATGCGCATCGGCGCAGCCCTGACGATGACGCTCAACCTGCCGTTCCGCAAGATCGCCAATGCTTCGCTGGGCCTGCGCCCTGATGGTCATGGCAGCATCGCGCTGGACCTGATGGAAGATGACGGCGCGCGCCTGTCCTATATCATGACCTGGCCGCATGTCCGCCCGTGGCACATGAAGCAGACACAGCCCGCGCTGCGCTGCATCCCCGATGCCGGACGCGTCGCCGCGATCTTGTCCGAAGCGGCGGAAACCGCCGTGTCAGAGCCCGTCATCGAACGTATCCCGGCCGCCCGTGCCGTCGCAGCGGAGTAAGCGCCATGCCCATGCCCACTAGCTACAACCGCAGCTACACCAAGGCCGAACAGAAGCTGGTCGAACGCGACAAGGAAATGGTGCCCACCATCCTTGTCCGCGCGATGTTCGTGCTCTGCGTCTCGGTTCTCATCATCGTGGCCTATGCCCGGCTGACCGACCGGCCGCTCGAGGCGATGCCGCCGTCCGAGGCCGTGGTGCCGGTGGTGCAAGAACGCACCATCCGCATCTTCGGCCAGATGGACGGATCGGCCCGCGTGCTTGACGTGGACGGAACGGTGATAGCCAATCTTGGACCTACCGAAGGCGGCTTTGTCGCCGGGATCTACCGCGTGCTGGAGCGGGAACGGGGGGCCGTCGGCCGCCATGCGTCGGAGCCTATCCGGTTGGTGCGTTTTTCAGACGGACGCATCGGGCTTCGCGATGACCTGACCGACTTCCGGGCAGAATTGTTCGGGTTCGGGGCAAGCAACGAGGCGGTTTTTGCCCGCCTTCTGGAGGAATGACCCATGGGATGGCTCACGAAAGATTTTGAAACCGCACCCTGCGAAGTGGAGGTCAGCCACTGCTTCGACAGTCTGCACGCGCATGTGAAATTCCTGAACGGCGCCGTCATCAACCCCGGTGACGAGGTTCAGGTCCAAGGCCCGCCGGTGATGGCGCCCTATGGCGAGATCGTGCGCGAAGAGCGCATCGCCCGCATCACCCGCGCCAGCAAGCTCGAACAACTCTGGACCCGCATGACTGGCGATTTCGAGTTCATGGAACTTTGCGAATTCTCTTTCAGCGAAGAGATCATGCCCCACGCAGCGCCCCGCGCGGCCCACAAGGAAGGAGTCCCGGCATGAAGGACATGACCCATTCCGCCGACGCCGCCACTGTCGAAGAGGCGCTGGCCGCCGACAACCATCAAGGCGTGGTTGACAGCGAGGGCGCGACTGCGCTGGCCATGCAGAACACGCTGCTGACGCCGCGGTTCTACACCACCGATTTTGACGAGATGGACCGCATCGATGTCTCCTCCGTCCGCGAGGACTGGGACAAGCTGATTGCCCAGATGAAAAGCGACCCCAACAAGGGCCATTTCAAGAAGAACGAGGACTGGGATCACGTCGACTGGGACGGGATGGAGCCCAAGCTGAAGCGGGAATTCATCGACTTTCTGGTGTCGTCGTGCACTGCCGAGTTTTCGGGCTGCGTTCTCTACAAGGAGATGAAGCGGCGCGGCAACAACGAGGATATCGTGACGCTGTTCCAGCTGATGGCGCGCGACGAGGCGCGGCATGCGGGCTTCATCAACGACGCGCTGCGCGAGGCGGGCATCGCGGTGAACCTCGGCTTTCTGACGCAGAAGAAGAAATACACCTACTTCCGGCCCAAGTTCATCTACTACGCCACCTACCTGTCGGAAAAGATCGGCTACGCCCGCTACATCACGATCTACCGCCACCTCGAGGCGAACCCCGAACTGCGGTTCCACCCGATCTTCAAGTGGTTCCGGGAATGGTGCAACGACGAGTTCAGCCATGGCGAGGCATTCGCCCTGCTGATGAAGACCGACCCGAAATTGACCCAGAGCTTTGCGAACAAGCTGTGGATCAAGTTCTTCCTGACGGCGGTCTATTCCACGATGTATGTGCGCGACCACCAGCGGCCAGCCTTCCACGCGGCGCTGGGCGTTGACCCCGATTGGTATGCCCATGAGGTCTTCACCAAGACCTCGGAAATTTCCAGGCAGGTGTTCCCGATCACGCTCGATATCGACCATCCGCGCTGGCAGAAGGGGCTTGAGGCGCTGCAACGCGCCAATGTCGATCTGGCCGATGCCAAGCAGACCGGCAAGGTCTTCAAACGCATGGGCGCGACGGTTCGGGCGGCGGCGGCTTTCATCGGCCTGTTCACCATCCCGGCGGTCAAGCATCAGGTTCCCGTCTCTACCCGGCTGGAGCCGGCCTACTGATGCTCACCTCGCCCTGGATCGCCGCCCTTGTGGCCCTGTTTCTCTGGTGGTTCTCCACCGGGGCGATCCTGATGACCGTGCGGCGTGTCGATCACGAAGGGGCCAAGGCGCGGCTTTGGGCCGTGCTTTGGAACCTGCCTTTCCTGATCCTGGGGGGCTTCGGCTTTCTCGACACGCTGGGCAACGCATCTGTCATGGGCGTCTATGTCGCCTTCCTGTCGGCGCTGGCGCTGTGGGGCTGGATCGAACTGGCGTTCCTGACCGGAATCATCACCGGCCCGGTGCGCCAGCCGCTCAAGGACGGCGTGCCGGAATGGGAACGCTTCATCCGCGCATGGGGCACCATCGCCTATCACGAGATGCTTTTGGCCTTCACGCTACTGGGCATGATCGTCGCAAGCTATGGAGCGGACAACAAGTTCGGCATGTGGACCTTTGCGCTGCTGTTCGCGGCGCGGGTCTCGGCCAAGCTGAACCTTTATCTTGGGGTGCGGCAGATCAATGTCGAGTTTATCCCCGAACACCTGAACCACCTGCCCAGCCATTTCCGCATTGCGCGGATGAACTGGCTTTTCCCGATCTCGGTCACCGGCCTCAGCTTTGCGGTGGCCTGTTTCCTCGAACGCGTCTGGTTCACTGACGCGCAGGCCGATGTGATCGGTTTCGCCCTCTTGAGCGCGCTCGCCGCGCTCGCCCTGCTGGAGCACTGGTTCATGGTGCTGCCGCTGCCCGATGCCAAACTCTGGCGCTGGATGCTTCCCGAGCGTGCCGCGCCCAACCAAGCCATGAAGACAAGCGAGGATGCCCGATGAACTTTGACAAGCTGTTCCAATCCCAGCTCGATCAACTCAAGCAGGAGGGCAATTACCGCGTCTTTGCCGAACTTCAGCGCCAGTGCGGGAATTTCCCCCGCGTGAAGAACCATTCGCATGGCCAGGAAGAAGTCACCGTCTGGTGCTCGAACGACTATCTGGGCATGGGGAACAACCCCAAGGTCATGCAAGCGATGATCGACACGGTGCAGGAATGTGGCACCGGGGCAGGCGGCACGCGGAACATCTCGGGCAACGCGTGGCATCACAAGCAGCTCGAGGCCGAACTGGCCGACCTGCACCAAAAGGAATCGGCGCTCCTGTTCACGTCCGGCTATGTGTCCAACTGGGCCGCGCTGTCGACGCTGGGCGCGCGTCTGCCCAATGCGGTGATCGTGTCGGACGAGTTGAACCACGCCTCGATGATCGAGGGCATCCGCCATGCGCGCTGCCAAAAAGCGATCTGGAAACACAACAACCCAGAGGATCTGGATCGCAAGCTGGCCGCCCTGCCGGCCAATGCGACCAAGATCGTGGCCTTTGAATCCGTCTATTCGATGGATGGCGATATCGCGCCGATCAAGGAAATCGTCGAGGTCGCCGAAAAGCACAATGCCATGACCTATATCGACGAAGTGCATGCCGTCGGCATGTATGGCCCCCGTGGTGGTGGCGTGGCCGAGCGTGAGGGTCTGATGGACCGCATCACCCTGATCGAGGGTACGCTGGGCAAGGCTTACGGCGTCGTCGGCGGCTACATCACCGGCAGCAACGCGCTGGTCGATTTCATCCGCAGCTTTGCCAGCGGGTTCATCTTCACAACCGCCCTGCCGCCCGCCGTGGCTGCCGCCGCCACCGCCTCGATCCGTCACCTCAAAGACAGCAGCTACGAGCGCGAGATGCAGCAGCGTCAGGTCGCCCGGTTGCGCGCCCGACTGGATGCCGAGGGTATCCCCCATGAACGCAACCCGTCCCACATCATCCCGGTGATGGTGAAGGACCCGGTCAAGTGCAAGATGCTGTCCGATATCCTGATGGACCAGTTCGGCATCTATGTGCAGCCGATCAACTATCCCACCGTGCCCAAGGGCACCGAGCGGCTACGCTTCACGCCCGGCCCGCTGCACACGGACGAGGACATCGAATACCTCGTTCTGGCGCTCAAGACCCTTTGGAAGCAATGCGCGATTGCCCACGCCGTCGCGTGACTGCTTCAAAAAAGCACTGGACCCCGCCGCAAATGACATAGTTATGTGCGGCGGGACCATTCTGAAGGGAGACTACCCCATGAGTCGCAAATACGTGCTTGCTGCGGCGGCAACGCTCCTCTGTGCTCCGATGGCATTCGCTCAGGACGCAACCGGTGACGCCGCAGCGGGCGAAACCGCCTTTCGTCAGTGCGTGGCGTGCCACGTTGTCGTGAACGAAGCCGGCGACACGCTGGCTGGCCGCAACTCGCGCACCGGCCCGAACCTCTATGGCGTCGCGGGCGCAGTCATCGCCCATGTCGAGGATTTCCGCTATTCGCCGGGCCTGACCGCGCTGAACGAGGCCGGGACGATCTGGACCGAGGAAAACTTCGTGGCCTATGTCCAGGACCCGACCAGCTACATTCGCGAAGCGTCCGGAAACAGCAGCGCGCGCGGGTCGATGGCCTTCCGCGTCCGGTCTGAGGAAGAGGCGATCAACCTCTACGCCTATCTCGCGTCGCTCGCAGCGGAGTGAACCGGACAAGGTTCACCTGACGGCAAGACAGAACAGGGCGCCCCAACGGGCGCCCTTTTTCATGACCCGGTGACGAAGCGGTCGATTTCCCCGGCGACGCGTGCCGGGGCTTCCTCATGGGAAAGATGGCCGATGCCGGGCAGGACGACCAGTTTCGCGTTGGGCATTGTCGCCGCCGCCGTTTCAGCGACCCGGACAGCGACCGCGCCGTCCTTTTCGCCATGGATGAACAAGGCGGGCGTGATGATCTGCGGCAAAGCGCGGTTCAGATCCTCGAGCGACCATTGCGCCATCATCGCAAGCGTACCGTCGACATGCGCGCGACGCTGGATCAGCCGGGCGTAATGCGACAGCCCGATCTCATCCAGTTCGGTCCCGGCAGAGGACAGGATGGACCGGACCTGCTGCGTCGACCGCGTCCCTTGCGAGATGAGGAGGCCGGTAAGCGGGTTCAACGCCAGCATCTTTGCCATGACCGGAAACAGCCAACCGGCCGCACCGCGAAAATTCTCCAATGCGCCGTTCACAATGACCAGATGGCGGGGATGAAGTCGACCCTGACGCGCCAGTTCGAGACAAACTGCGCCGCCAGCAGAATGGCCGATGACAAGATCCGGCGCCCACCCTTCCTGCGCGCAGAGATTGGCGATATCCGCCGCAACATCCCCCAGCCGCGCCCGGCCCCTCGGGCTGCGGGTCCAGCCATGGCCGGGCAGGTCCAGCGCGATGACGCGGTGCGATGTGTTCAGATGGCCGATCAGCGCCGCCCAGGAATGGCTTGACGCACCGGCCCCGTGCAGCAGCAGAGCGTCTGGACCTTTGCCCGTCACCTGCACATGCCAGCGGTGCGGCTTGGACGGCACGATGCGGCTGACGGACCGGCCCGGCCAGTCGTCGGGGGGCAGATCGCCCTTCATGCCGGGGTCAGCGACGCGTCGATCGCCGCAGACAGGGCACGCGCATCGGCGCGCGGCAGTGGCAGGTAGGGTACGCCCATGTCACGGGCCAGCGCGCCAAGGCTCGCTGTGGGCCGAACGCCTGTGTCGATCACGATGCCCGGCCAGCCCCGCGCCCGGATCGCTTGGGCCATGGCGGTCGCGTCATCGGCGGCCTGTGCCCGGTTTGCGGCCCCCGAAAGATCGACATTCGCCCGTCCGTCGGTCAAAAGCGCCACTGACGGCGTCATGCCCTTGCCCTGCGCCAGCAGCGCAAGCTCCAGCGCGGCCCTGAGCCCTGCGGCCAGCGGCGTCCCCCCGCCGCCGGGCAATTGCGACAGCCGCCGCTTGGTCTGAACCAGCGACCGCGTGGGTGGCAACAGAACCTCGGCCCCCTCGCCGCGAAAGGCCACCAGCGCCACATGATCGCGCCGCGCATAGGCCTGACCCAGCAGCAGCTCGATCGCGCCCTTAGCCTCGCCCAGACGCGCCAGCGCGGCGGAGCCCGAGGCGTCGACGACGAAGATGATCGCGCGGTCCGAAGTTTCCTCGAACTGGCGCAGGCGGATGTCGGACATGCGGATGTGCAGCCGGTCATGCTGATCGGCAAGTTTGCGCCGCATCGGTTGCCACGGTGCCGCCGCGCGCAGGGTCGCCACCAGATCGACCCGCGCATCGCCACCGGGGCGGCCCGCGCGCGAGGGCAGAGGGCGGCCCCGATGGTTGCCCTTCTTTGCAGCCCCGGTGCCGCTGGCCGACTGGCTGGCGCGCACGGCCCGTCCTGCGGCGAGGCGCGCGAGAAGGTCGGGGGGCAGCATCGCCCTCGCGGCTTCCAACAACATCTCGGCCGGGGGTAGGTCGATCCGGTCCTCATCGTCGGTCTGGTCGGGATTGTCTTCCGGGTCGTCGGGCTTGTCCGGTTCCGCCTCGTCTTCGGGGGCGCTGTCTTGCTGCGCTTCGGGGATCTGCGTGGCACGTGGAGCCAGCACAAGTTCGACGGCAATCATCAGATCGGCACTCTCGACCCTGTCCTCGCCTGACAGGGCCGCGCTGGCGCGCGCGACGGCTAGCGCCTGCAGCGGTGCGCGCAGCGATCCGATCCCCAGCCGTGTCGCCACCTCAGCCAGTTCGGCGATGGCGCTGTCGGGCATGGTCACGCGCGGCAGGAGGGCCCGCGCCTCCGCCAATGCCTCGAGGTCCAGCGCCAGATCCGGAGAGTCCGTCAGACCCTGTTCCGCCAGATCGATATGAATCGCCAAGCGATCGGCCAGTGCCGAAGCCAGCGTTTCGTCAGGCTCCGCCCCCTCGTCGAGCGCGACAAGCGACAGGCCCTTTTGCGCATCGAGTGCCGCGGCCAGCCGCGCGGCAAGGCCCGCCTTCACCCGCTCGGCCATCGGCATCATCAGAACGGCGGGTTGGCCCAACAGACCCTTGGTGCGCACGACGCGACCTTCTGCCAAGGTCGCCGACAGATCGACGCCGCCGAACAGCGCGTCATCACCGATACCGGGATGCAATCGGCGCAGCGTGTGACCCTGCAAGGCCGCATAGAGTGCATCTTGAACCCGGTCGCGCACAGGCCCGACCCGTGCGCGCAGCCAGATCCCGCCCATCGCGGCGGGGTCGAGCACGAAGCAAGCCAGCGCAAGGTTGACCCGTTGCCAGCGCTCTTCGCCCGCGCTCACCCCAGAACCTCCTCCACCACGCGTTCGACACGGGTGGTCGATCCGGCCTCGTCCAGCGGATCGCGGCGCAACCGGTGACGCAAGGCCGATGGGGCCACGCGGCGCAGGTGGTCGCGGGTGACGCTGGTGTCGCTGTCGAAGGCCGCCAGCGCACGGGCGGCCCGCAGCAGGGTCAGTTCGCCCCGCAACCCGTCAGACCCCAGCGCGACGCACAATTCCGCACAATCGCGCAGCCGGTCCTCGCCCGCCTCGACTTGGCCAAGTGCGCCCCGCGCCATCACGATCTGTGCGCGCAGATCCATATCGGTGCCGCGCCAATTGGTCAAAAAGCTGGTAGGGTCGCGGTCATATGCGTCGCGGCGGCGGATCACTTCGATCCGTGTGTCGATGTCCTTGGGCGAGGTGACTTCGACCGACAGACCGAACCGGTCCAGAAGCTGCGGGCGCAATTCGCCCTCTTCCGGGTTGCCCGAACCGACCAGCACGAAGCGCGCCGCGTGGCGGATCGACAGCCCCTCGCGTTCCACGACGTTCAGACCCGATTGGGCGACATCGAGCAACAGGTCGACCAGATGATCCTCCAGCAGATTGACCTCGTCGATATAAAGATATCCCCGATTGGCCCGCGCCAGCAGACCCGGTTCAAAGGCCTTTTCGCCCAGCGTCAGAGCCTTTTCGATGTCGAGCGCGCCGACCACCCGATCTTCGGTCGCGCCCAGCGGCAGGTCGATCACAGGCGTCGGTTTCTGCACCACCTCACGATCCGTCACCTTGGCCCAATCGGGGATCTGCCCTTCATGCTCTGAGTTCACCGGGCAACCCGCCACGGCCGCGATCGGGGGCAGCAGGGCCGCCAAACCGCGCACGGCGGTGGATTTGCCGGTGCCCCGGTCGCCGAACACCAGAACGCCACCGATGCCGGGGTCGATGGCGGTCAGGATCATGGCCTGCTTCATATCCTCCTGCCCGACGATGGCGGAAAAGGGAAACGGGCCCATGGCGGCAAAGTCCTTCATTCGGCGGCAACTTTCATCTGATTGGTCATGGAGGTCGGCCGCCGGGTCAAGTCCGGCATGACCCCGCCCCAAGTGCCTTCGACGGCGTCGACGCGGAACCGGGCGTAAAGATCCTCGCGGAAGAGTTTGCCCTCGCGCACCTCGCGGATGGCATCGGCATGGGGGCCATCGGCGCGGGCAAAGGCGGCCATGGTCTGTGTGTCTGGCCAGATCGAGAACGTTGCCTGACGCACGAGGGGCAGCTCGCCGATTCCGACCTTGAACAGCACGTTCGGGTCTTTTCCGATGGCGCGCGAGATCGCCGGTTCCTGCTTCCAGAACCGGCCCGCGCTGCGCAGTCTGACAGTGGCGCGCGTCAGAGCGGCGACAGGGCCATCCAGCGTGATGTCCTGCGGCGTGAAGGGTGTCTGCCCATCCCACCGGCCGCGCGCCGAGGCGGGCGTAAGGAAGATGGTCAGTGTTTCGTCGGCCATCTCGGCATAGCGCCGGAACACGCGGGTGCCGAACATCGCGCGGCGGCCCGCGTTGTGGTCGGGCCAAGTTGCGAGAATCGCATAGACGGAGGTGTCCGGAACCGGGGTGAAGCCTTCACCCACGCCCGATCCGCACAGCTTTACCGTGCCGATATCGGGTATGGCGCGCAGGGCGAATCGTGCCGTTGCCATCTGCGACAGCGCCCACAGGCGCGCACGCAATGGCCCGAAGCGAAACAGGCTGAGTGTGACGGATTGCATGGCCGGTTCTCCATGTGTCAACTTATTCTGACATATTGCCCGCAGATGCAAAAGGCAATGCGGCATAGGATTGTCTTGGCAAACCGTCAGACTGTGCCATAATGTAAATCTGACTAGACAGTTTGAGGCGCCGCATGACCGCACGACCAGACACCACAGGCTCCTCCAGTGCGATCGTCATCGGGGCGGGGCTTGGCGGGTTGTCGGCCGCCATGAGGTTGGGCGCAAAAGGTTACCGTGTCACGCTTCTGGACCGGCTGGATCAGGTGGGCGGGCGCGGATCTTCGATCACCCAAAACGGGCATCGCTTCGATCTTGGGCCAACCATCGTGACTGTGCCGCAGGTGTTCGAACAGCTTTGGCGCGAATGTGGGCGGGATTTCCGCAAGGATGTCGACCTGCGCCCCGTCGACCCTTATTACGAGATCCGTTGGCGTGATGGCTCGGTCTTTACCGTCCGGCAAGATGAAGGCGCGATGATCGACGAGGTGCGCCGCCTGTCGCCCCGGGATGTGCCCGGCTACAAACGGTTCCTCAAGGACAGCGAGGCGCGGTATCAGTTCGGCTTTGAAGGGTTGGGCCGTCGCCCGATGAACAAGCTGATGGACCTGATCCGCGAACTTCCGGGCTTCGTGAAGCTGCGTGCCGACCGCTCCGTCTACGCCCATGCGGCATCCCGCGTGAGTGACCCGCGCCTGCGCATGGCGCTGTCGTTTCATCCGCTCTTCATCGGCGGTGACCCGACGCATGTGACCTCGATGTATATTCTCGTCAGCCACCTCGAAAAAGAATTCGGGGTGCATTACGCGATGGGTGGTGTTCAGGAAATGGCCGATGCCATGGCCCGCGTGATCGAAGATCAAGGCGGCACCGTGCGTCGCGGCGTCGAGGTGGACGAGATCACCGTGACGGCTGGTTGCGCCGATGGCGTCGTCACGACCGATGGTGAGCGGTTGGCCGCCGACATCGTGGTGTCCAACGCCGATCCAGGCACGACTTATGATCGCCTTCTGCGCAAGCAGGTCAAGAAACGCTGGACGCCCGCGCGCTTGAACCGCTCGCGTTGGTCCATGGGCCTGTTCGTCTGGTATTTCGGCACCAAGGGCACGGCGGGAAAATGGGCCGACGTGGGCCACCACACGATCCTGAACGGGCCGCGTTACCGGGGTTTGCTCAAAGACATCTTCATGAAGCGGCATCTGGCGCAGGACATGTCGGTCTATCTGCATCGCCCCTCGGTCACGGATCCGAGCGTGGCGCCCAAGGGCGACGATACCTTCTATGCGCTGAGTCCCGTGCCCAATCTGCATGGCGCCAACTCTGTCGATTGGGCGGAGATGGAGGAAACTTATCGCAAGAACCTTGCGGGTGTGCTGAACGACAACCTGATCCCCGGTTTCGAGGATCACCTTTCGGCCAGCCACATCCTGACGCCCGATACATTCGTCAGCCGCTACCTCAGCCCTCATGGCGCGGGCTTCAGCCTTGAGCCGCGCATCTTCCAATCCGCATGGTTCCGCCCGCACAACATTTCCGAGGAGTTCGGCAACCTGTTCCTTGTGGGCGCAGGCACGCATCCCGGTGCGGGCATCCCGTCTGTGGTCACATCCTCGGAGGTTTTGACCCAGCTGGTGCCGGACGCGCCGCGCCCCTATGTGCCGCTCGAGACGAAAGTGGCGGCGGAATGATGCGGGCCGACGATCTGGAATGGTGCCGCAACGCGATCCGCGAAGGGTCCTATTCCTTTCACGCGGCCTCCAAACTCCTGCCCGCCAATGTGCGCGATCCGGCGTTGGCGCTTTATGCGTTCTGTCGCGTGGCCGATGACGAGGTCGACTTCGGTTCGAACAAGCCCGCCGCCGTGCTGGCGCTGCGCGACCGGCTCGACCTTGCCTATGCGGGCCGTCCGCGCAACGCGCCCGCCGATCGTGCCTTTGCGGGTCTGATCGAGGCTTTCGACATGCCTCGCGAATTGCCAGAGGCACTGCTGGAAGGCCTGGCCTGGGACGGGATGGAACGGCGTTACGCGACCCTGTCCGACCTGCGCAGCTATTCGGCGCGTGTCGCCTCGGCCGTGGGGGCGATGATGTGCGTGCTGATGCGGGTGCGCGACCCCCGCGCGCTGGCCCGCGCCTGCGATCTGGGCGTGGCAATGCAGTTGACCAACATCGCCCGCGACGTGGGCGAGGATGCGCGCGCCGGCCGCCTGTATCTGCCGACCGATTGGTTGAGCGAGGCCGGGATCGATATCGACGCATTTCTGGCCGAACCAAAACCGACGCCCGAGATCCGCCGGATCGTGCGCCGTCTGCTGGCCGAGGCCGATCGCCTCTATCACCGCTCCGAGGCCGGGATAAAGGCGCTGCCGCTGTCGTCCCGTCCCGGCATCTTTGCCGCGCGCCACTGCTATGACGCCATCGGTCGCAAGTTGGCGCGGGGCGGCCATGACAGTGTCACCTGCCGGGCCTACACCACGCGCGCCCACAAGCTGGGGCTTTTGGGTTTGTCGGTCGTGCGGGCGGGCATGGTCACGGTTTTTCCGACCAACCCGGTGCTCTACGCCAAGCCGCTGCCCGAGGTCGCGTTTCTGGTGGAGGCCGCGTCCCATCCCGATACCGCCAAAACCGGCTGGGGCGAAAACGTAATCTCCGTCCTTTCGCAGCTGGAAGCGCGCGATCGCGCACAAGATGGCTTGGCGCGGACCGCCTGAGGCCCTATCTCTCCTATATGGATTGGGGTTTATTCGCGATTTTTCTCGCCGCCTGCGGGGCTGCGGCCACGACCGGCTCGATGTTCATGCCGGGCGAGTGGTATCGCGCCCTGTCGAAACCGCCGTGGACGCCACCGAACTGGGTGTTTCCGGTTGTGTGGACGACGCTCTATATCTCGTCGGCCGTGGCCGCCGCGCGCGTCGCGCCGCTTGAAGGCAGCGCCCATGCGATGGCGTTCTGGGCGATGCAGATCGCGTTCAACACCCTTTGGACCCCCGTTTTCTTTGGTCTGCGCCGCATCAAGGCCGGGTTCGTCGTGATGATAGGCCTCTGGATCGCCGTGGCGGGTACGACGGTGACCTTCCTGCAGCTCGACTGGATCGCGGGGGCTTTGTTCGTGCCCTATCTGATCTGGGTTTCCGTCGCGGGCGCGCTGAACGGCAGCGTCTGGATGCGCAACCCGAACGCCGTCCAACCGGCCGAATGATCCCGCAAACGAAAAAGGGCGCCGAAACGGGCGCCCTTTCGCATTTCCTGAACCGGCCTGTCACGCCAGCGAGCGTTCCACCGATTCGCGTTCGAAAATCTCGATGACATCGCCTTTGCGGATATCCTCGTAATTCTCGAAGGCCATGCCGCATTCCTGACCGGACTGCACTTCCTTGACCTCGTCCTTGAAGCGCTTGAGCGTCTTGAGCGTGCCTTCGTGGACCACGACGTTGTCGCGCAACAGGCGCACACCGGCGGACCGGCGCGCGACGCCTTCGGTGACCAAGCAGCCTGCGACATTGCCGACGCCCGACACCTTGAAGACTTCGCGGATCTCGGCATAGCCGATGAAGTTCTCGCGGATCTCGGCGCCCAGAAGGCCCGAGGCTGCGGCTTTGATGTCATCGACCAGGTCGTAGATCACGGAATAGTACCGGATTTCTACGCCTTTCTGGTTCGCGGCACTGCGCGCGGGCGCATTGGCGCGGACGTTGAAGCCGATGACCGGAGCGCCCGAGGCTTCGGCCAGCGTGACGTCGGATTCGGTGATGGCGCCGACCCCGAAGTGCAGCACGCGCACGCGCACCTCGTCGTTGCCGATCTTTTCCACCGCCTGAACGATGGCTTCGGCCGAACCCTGCACATCCGCCTTCATGACGATGGGCAGTTCCGCCACGTTCTTATCGGCCTTGGCCTTGGCCAGAAGCTGATCGAGCGTGGTGGCGGCACCCGCCGCGGCGCGTTTGTCCTTGGACGCCTGATGGCGATACTCCGCGATTTCGCGCGCTTGCGCCTCGGTCTCGACCACGTTGAGCACGTCGCCCGCTTCGGGCGTGCCGTTCAGGCCCAGAACCTCGACGGGAACCGAAGGTCCGGCTTCCTTTATGCGTTCGCCGCGGTCATTCTCCATCGCGCGGACCTTGCCCCACTGTTCGCCCACGACAAAGATGTCGCCTTGGCGCAGCGTGCCCTTCTGGACCAGCACCGTGGCCACGGGCCCGCGGCCCACGTCCAGCTGCGCCTCGATCACCGCACCCTCAGCCGGGCGGTCGGGATTGGCCTTGAGCTCGAGGATTTCCGCCTGAAGCGCGATGGCCTCCAGCAGTTCGGGCAGGCCCTGACCGGTTACGGCAGAAACCTCGACGTCCTGCACGTCGCCGGACATCTTTTCGACCACGACCTCGTGCTGCAGAAGATCGGTCCGCACCTTGTTGGGATTGGCCTCATATTTGTCGATCTTGTTGATCGCCACGATCATCGGCACTTTGGCGGCCTTGGCGTGATTGATCGCCTCGATAGTCTGCGGCATCACAGCGTCATCGGCGGCGACCACCAGCACAACGATATCGGTCACATTGGCACCGCGCGCCCGCATCGAGGTAAAGGCCGCGTGGCCGGGCGTGTCGAGGAAGCTCAGCTTCGCGCCGCTTTCGGTCGTCACCTGATAGGCGCCGATATGCTGCGTGATGCCGCCTGCCTCGCCCGCCACGACATTGGCCTTGCGGATACGGTCGAGCAGTGAGGTCTTGCCGTGGTCTACGTGGCCCATGATCGTGATCACGGGCGGACGGGGCTTCATGTCTTCGGGCTTGTCGTCGATGGTGTCGATGACATCTTCGACATCGGCATCCGACACGCGCTGCACGCGGTGACCGAAATCCTCGATGATCAGTTCCGCCGTATCCGCGTCGATCACCTGGTTCTGGGTTACCATCAGGCCGTTGCGCATCAGCGCCTTGACCACGTCTGCCACGCGCTCGGCCATACGATTGGCCAGTTCCGAGACCACGATGGTTTCGGGCAATTGCACGTCGCGCATGATCTTTTCGCGGTCCTGCTGACCACCCATCGCCTTTTGACGGGCGCGTTCCTGCTTGCGCTTCATCGCCGCCAAGCTGCGGGTCCGACCACCCTCGCCGCCGGTCAGCGCCTGGCTGACGGTCAGCTTTCCGGACCGGCGTTCGCTGTCACGCTCCGTGGCGCGCTTGGCGCCACGATCTTCTTCCTCGGTCTTGCGACGGGGTGCTTGCGGCAAGGGCTTGCTGGCGCCGCGCGAGGCGGGGCCAGCCGCAACTGCGGCCTCGACGGCTGCGGGGTCGCTGGGCGGGGTTTCCTTGGGCGCATTGCGGCGCGCTTCTTCCTCCACCAGACGCCGGGCGTCTTCTTCTTCCTTGGCGCGCAGGGCTTCTTCGCGCTCGCGTTCTTCGCGCTCCTTGGCTTCGGCCTCGGCACGGCGGCGGTTCCGCTCTTCCTCGCGGTCCTTCTCGTCTTGCTGACGCTTCGCCTCGTCCTCGACCTCGCGGGCGCGGGCGTTCTGAAGTGCCTTCAGGCGGCGTTCGAGTTCTGCGTCGGGCAGGGATTTTTCACGCTTGCCACCCTCGGCATTTTGCGCCGCTGCAGATTGCGGTGCCGGCTTGGGCACCACAACGCGCTTGCGCTTGGTCTCGACCACGACGCTTTTGGTGCGTCCGCGCGAGAAGCTCTGGCTCACGCGGCCTGACCGCGCGCCACCAGAGAGGCCAAGGGGTTTCTTTCCGTCCGTGTCGCTCATGCGTTCCGTTCGTCCTTCTCGGCGGTATGTCCGCCGTCTGCCTTGCGCAGGCCTTGCAGTTTTGCGGCCCCCTCTACAACACGAGGGGCCAGACCACCAGCGGCAAGCGCGCCATGTATCACACTTTGGCGACCGAATGCCAAACCCAATTCCCGGGCCGTCAGGACACTAAAGTAGCGGGCGCCAGTAGGGGTCCACAGCTTCGATTTCCCACGCTCGGACCCGTCGGTTGCCTGCAGCAAAACACCGATCCTGCGGGTCGCCAGCCAGTCCTTCACCTTCTCGAAACCCGCCACCGCCTCGCCCGCCTTGCGGCTGAGGGCGATCATGTCGGTCAGGCGCCGGGCAAGCCCCGCCTCGACCAGATCGACGAGGCCATCGGGCAGGGTCACAGGCTTTTTCGCGGCGCGCGAAAACAGGTTCTTCTTTACCGCCAACTCAAGCGCGCTGCGCTCGGACGCCACCCATATGCCGCGGCCCGGAAGTTTTTCGCCCAGATCGGGCACAACCATTCCGTCGGGGCTGACCACGAAGCGGATCAGCCCGTGTTTGGGTTGAACCTCGCCGGTCGCGATGCAGCGCCGTTCCGGTCCGTCGTCCCGGTCCTTTTGTGCTCCGCCCCGGCTCATGTCCTGCGCGTCTCCCTTGGGGGAGGGCCTCAGCCCTCCGCCTCCTCGTCGTCGTCCGCGTCATCATCGTCGCCACCGGCCGACTCGGCGGCGGCCTGCGCTTCAAGCTCTTCGATCGACACCCAGCCCAGCTTGACGCGGGCGGTCATCACCATGTTCTGAGCCTCTTCCAGCGACACGTTGAAGGCTTCGAGCAGTCCGGTATCCTTGACGCGCGCGCCATCCACGGTGGTCCAGCCGCCGGCCAGTTCCCAATCCGCGCAGGTGGCGAAGTCTTCCAGCGTCTTCACACCGTCTTCGGCCAGCGCGACCAGCATCTGGGGCGTCAGGCCGTCGAATTCAACCAGCGCATCCTCGACGCCCAGATCGCGGGCCTTTTGCAGCGCCTTCTTGTTCTGCTCTTCCAGATAGTCGCGGGCGCGGGCCTGCAACTCGCCTGCCGTGCCATCATCGACGCCGTCTATGGTCAGCAGTTCATCCAGATCGACATAGGCCACTTCCTCGAGCGAGGTGAAGCCTTCGGCGACCAGAAGCTGGGCAAAGAACTCGTCAAGGTCCAGTGTGTCCATGAACAGCCGGGTGCGTTCCTCGAACTCGGCCTGACGGCGCTTGGATTCCTCTTCCTCGGTCAGGATGTCGATGTCGAGGCCGGTGAGCTGGCTGGCCAGACGCACGTTCTGGCCGCGCCGACCGATCGCCAGCGACAGTTGTTCGTCGGGCACCACGACCTCGATTCGATTCGCGTCTTCGTCGATCACCACCTTGGTGACTTCGGCAGGCTGCAACGCGTTCACGAGGAAGGTCGCCGGGTCCTCGTTCCACGGAATGATGTCGATCTTTTCGCCCTGAAGCTCGTTCACCACCGCCTGCACGCGGCTGCCGCGCATCCCGACGCAGGCGCCGACAGGGTCGATGGACGAATCGTAGGAGATGACACCGATCTTGGCGCGCGAACCGGGGTCGCGGGCGACGGCCTTGATCTCGATGATGCCGTCATAGATCTCGGGCACTTCCATCTTGAACAGCTCGGCCATGAATTCCGGCGCGGTGCGCGACAGGAAGATCTGCGGGCCGCGCGCCTCGCGGCGCACATCCTTGATGTAGCAGCGGATGCGGTCGCCATTGCGATAGGCCTCGCGGCCGATCTTTTCGTTGCGGCGCAGAACGCCCTCGCCCCGACCGACATCGACGATGATGTTGCCGTATTCCTCGCGCTTGACGACGCCGTTGATGATGGTGCCCGCGCGGTCGCGGAATTCCTCGTATTGACGGTCACGCTCGGCTTCGCGGACCTTTTGCAAGATCACCTGCTTGGCCGATTGCGCGGCGATCCGGCCCAGTTCCACCGGCGGGATCTCGTCGACGATGGTGTCGCCGATCTTGGGCTCGTCCAGATACGGCTTGGCCTGAGCGACAGTCAGTTCGGCCTTCTCGTTCTCGACCAGATCATCCTCGACCACGGTGCGCACGCGGGTGAACCGCGCCCGGCCGGTCTTGCGGTCGATCGACACGCGGATGTCGAGGTCAGCGCCGTAGCGCGACTTGGCGGCGCGCGCGAGGCTCTCTTCCATCGCCTCGATCACGAGGATCGGGTCGATCATCTTTTCGCGGGCGACCGCCTCGGCGGTCTGCAACAATTCAAGCTGGTTGGCCGATGTGATCGCCATGGTCGTTACTCCTCCGCCTCCGAGGGCTCTTCCTCGATATCGTCAAATTGGGTTTCGTCGATGAAGCCCGCCGCCTTGCGGGTCTTAAGCATCTCGCGGATCAACTCGTCGGTCAGGACAAGCTTGGCATCCGAGAGCCAATCGTAATGCAGGCCGACGGTGACCGTGTCGCCGCCTTCCTCGATGTTGAGCAGCACCTCGTCGCCCTCGATACCGGCCAGAACGCCCTTGAAGCGGCGGCGGCCGTCGATCATCTCGGTCGTTTCGATGCGGGTCTCGTAGCCCTCGAAAGTCTCGAAATCCTTGAGGCGGGTCAGCGGCCGGTCGATGCCCGGGCTGGAAACCTCAAGCGTATAGGCGTCTTCCAGCGGGTCCTCGACATCCAGAACCGCGCTGACGGCGGTGGAGATCTGGGCACATTCATCGACCTCGATCCCGCCACCGGGGCGTTCGGCCATGATCTGGAGCGTCTTGGTCTGCCCGCCCATCAGGCGGATGCGCACAAGCTCGAACCCCATCCCCTCGATCACGGGGGTCAGGATTTCGGCCATGCGCCGGTCGATGGCGGTCTTTGCGATCAGGTCCGACATGGCGGAAGCTGGTCCTTTAAAACAAAAAAACGGGCCGCGCGGCCCGTCGAACTTGTCCGGTGGTGCCATCCGGTGTGGACCCGGGGGCGCCGCTGTTGAAGGCGATATAGGGGGAATCAGCAGCGGGCGCAAGTCACCCGCAACGCACCACCGCAATGCGGTCGTGATCGTCGATCTCGAAGTTGATCCGGTCGGGTCGGTAATCCATCGTCACCATGTCCCCCGGCCCGATCACGCGCGCGGGCTGTGCCAACTCCAGCAGGCGGGCGATCTGACCCGTCTGGCCGATCAACCCCTGAAATCCGGCCGCGCCACAAGCATCATCAGACTGGGCCTGCACGCAGGCAGGCAGCAGGGCGAGAGCAAGGGCGATCATCGGTCTCATGGCGGCTATCCTCCGTTGCAACGCCCATCAGATTGTCACAAGGTCAGGGCAAAACAAGACGTCAGGAAGGGATTACAGCATGCGCACTCGCGCCGCCGTCGCACTGGAAGCGGGCAAGCCTCTGGAAATCATGGAGGTCAATCTTGAAGGCCCCAAGGCTGGCGAAGTGCTGGTCGAGATCAAGGCGACAGGCATCTGCCACACCGATGAATTCACCCGCTCGGGTGCCGACCCCGAGGGGCTGTTTCCGGCCATCCTCGGCCATGAGGGCGCGGGCGTGGTGATCGAGGTGGGCGAGGGTGTCACGACCCTGAAACCCGGCGATCACGTCATCCCGCTCTACACGCCGGAATGCCGGCAGTGCTATTCGTGCCTGTCGGGCAAGACCAACCTGTGCACCGCGATCCGCAATACCCAAGGGCAGGGCCTGATGCCCGATGGCACCACGCGGTTTTCCATGCTCGATGGCACGCCGATCTATCATTACATGGGCTGTTCGACCTTCGCCAATCACACCGTGATGCCCGAAATCGCGCTGGCCAAGGTGCGCGACGACGCGCCCTTCGACAAGATCTGCTACATCGGCTGCGGGGTGACGACCGGCATCGGCGCCGTCATCAACACTGCCGGCGTCGAGATCGGATCGACGGCGGCCGTGTTCGGTCTTGGCGGCATCGGGCTGAACGTGATCCAGGGCCTGCGGATGGCGGGCGCCGACATGATCATCGGCGTCGACCTGAACGATGGCAAGGAAGAGATGGCGCGCAAGTTCGGGATGACGCATTTCGTCAACCCCTCCAAGATCGAAGGCACCGTGGTGCAGGAGATCGTGAACCTGACCAAGCGCGGCATCGACCAGATCGGGGGGGTGGATTATTCCTTCGACGCCACCGGCAACGTCAAGGTGATGCGCGACGCGCTGGAATGTTCGCACCGCGGCTGGGGCGTGTCGGTCGTCATCGGCGTGGCACCCGCTGGGGCCGAAATTTCCACGCGCCCCTTCCAGCTTGTCACCGGCCGCGTCTGGAAAGGCACGGCCTTCGGCGGTGCCAAGGGACGCACGGACGTGCCGAAATTCGTGGACTGGTACATGGACGGCAAGATCGAGATCGATCCCATGATCACCCACACCATGAGCCTCGACGAGATCAACACCGCCTTCGACCTGATGCACGAAGGCAAGTCGATCCGGTCGGTGGTGATTTACTGAAGCCTTTCGGAAAAGGGAGTTTCCATATGGCAAGAACGGCATTGTTCGGGGGGCTTTGTGTCTCCCTGACGCTTGGTAGCGGCGCATTGGCCGAAGGTTGGTCGGTGATCGATTTCAACTCGGTCGCCACCCGCGAAATCTGCATGACTTATGCGGAGGCGACCTTCGGCACCTACCGCGAGCGGTTCAACATGCCCGGCTTTACCGGTCGGTCGACATGGACCGTGGGTGGCTACGACCTGCGCGGCGAAGTGGTGGACGGCCTGTTCATCTGTTCGGACGAGGCCGGTTTGGTGTCACCCATCCTTGTCGTCTACAACAGCGACGATGACAGCGACGCGCGCGAAGTCATTGCCGACCGGCTGGGCGACATCTGGGACGAGGTCGTCGCCAACGGCGGCCCGCTGTCATCTGGTGGCGCGACGTCGGGCGGGGGAACCAAGTAGATTTGCCAAGCCGGCGCGTTGTTCTGGCTGAGGACCCGATGGGCTGGTCGCACTTGCGGTTCTGGTCCATCGGGGCCTTGATCCGGATTTTGATGTTCTATCCGATTCTGGCGCTGATCTGTGGCCTTGCGCCCGCAACCATGATCGGGATTGCCATTTTTGCCCTTGTTTTGGAGAGCGCGCTGCTTCTGGTCGCGGTCGCGGGACGTGCAAGAAACTCGGTCACGGCGCGCGCGGTGCTGGCCATCGCCGGGTTGAACGGGTTTTATCTTGCCCTTGCGGGCGCGGCGATGATGACCGAAGCCGGTGCCCACGCCGTCCATCTGGCAGGCCCTGCAGCAGCGACGGCCTTGTCCCTCGTCCTGACCTTCGTGGCGCTCGGACAGATCGATATGCCGCGGATCCACCGCCGTATGGTGCGCAGCGGTGGGATCGTGCGCAGCGACGGGGTGTCCACCCTCGACCCGTCGAAACTGCGGCTGGACCTCTGGGTTGCGAAAGGTCAGCGCCCGTGGCAGCGTCTGCTTGGCTACTGGCTGCCACTTGTGGGTCTGCCGCTGGCCTTGCTGGCATCGGGCGCACGTTATGGGGCGGATGTGTCCTCGCCGATGTTGCTGATGGCAGGGCATGGTCTGGCGCTGTTGTCGGTCGTCTTGTACCCGATCATGGTCGGGTCCCTTGTGAACTGGCGGCTGACCCGCCTGGAGGAAACGGTGCCGTCATGCTGATCCGTGCCGTTACCCCGGCTGACGATGCTGCGATCTGGGCGCTTTTGGGCCCCGTATTCCGGGCGGGCGACACCTATTCCATCGACCCGCAGATCACCGCGGAGGAGGCCGTCGCCTATTGGCGGTCAGCCGAAAAGACCACCTTCATCGCCGAAATGGATGGGGAAGCGCTGGGCACCTATTACCTGCGCCCCAATCAGGCTGGCGGCGGTGCGCATGTGTGCAATTGCGGCTACATCACCGCCGAGGCCGCGCAGGGTCGCGGTATCGCGCGCGCTATGCTGGCCCATTCGTTGAAAACTGCGCGTGCGCAGGGCTACCGGGCAATGCAGTACAATTTCGTCGTCTCGACCAACACGCGCGCCATCGACACATGGACCCGCGCAGGCTTTGACACGGTAGGCCGCCTGCCCGGTGCCTTCCTGCATCCGACGAAAGGCTATGTCGATGCACTCGTCCTGTACCGGTCCCTTGTCTAGCCGGGTGTGCCTTTTGGCCGCGCTGATCGCGCTTTGCACCGCGCCGGCCGTCGGCCAGAGCGATCCTGCGCGCGAGATGCTGTTGCGGATGGACCCTCCCGATGCGGCCTTGCGCTACACGGTGATCGGCCGCGAGACCGCGCTGATGCCTTGGGATATCGAATCGATCGACCTGTCCGAAAGCGGTGGCATAACCGATATCTTCATACGACTTGCACCCGAGGCGGCCGCCACGCTGGCCGCGATGACGGAATTGGCTTCGGGAAGCCGGATGGTGGTCAGGATCTGCGGCCACGTTCTGCGGGACACCGACGTGACCGAGGCGAACCCCACCGGTACGCTGTATCTTCCCAACACGACCGCTGCGCGCGGTGAAGCTGTGCGCGCTCTCTGGCAAGGGCGGACCCGATGTGACAGGCTGGCGCCGGAGGTATTCGCCGATGGCAACTGACAAGACACCGCTTCTGGCGGTCCTGATCGACGCGGACAACACGAGCCACAAGCACGCCAAGGCGATCTTCGACGAGATAGCCAGCCTTGGCGAAGCCAGCGTGCGGCGGATCTACGGCGATTTCTCCTCGAACCACATGAAGGGATGGTCGGGCGTTCAGGCGGAGTTCGGCATCGTGCCGCATCACCAGCCGGCCAACACCGTGGGCAAGAACGCCAGCGACATCGCGCTGGTGATCGACGCGATGGACCTGATGCATTCGGGCCGCTTTGACGGCTTCGTGCTGATATCGTCCGACAGCGATTTTACCCGGCTGGCGCAGCGTATCCGCGAACAGGGGCTAGACGTCTATGGCATCGGCCAGCAAAAGACGCCCGACGCTTTCCGCAAGGCCTGCAAACGGTTCATCTTTGTCGAGAACATCCTGCCCGCCGATCCGAGGTCCGAAGCCTCGACCGACAAACCCGCCGACAAGCAATCCCTGACCGAGGCGCGCGATCTGATATTTCGCGCCATGGACGGGATCGAGCAAGATGATGACTGGTATTCGCTGGGACAGGTGGGTCAGTTCATCACCGCCGCGAATCCCGATTTCGACACGCGGACCTATGGCAAGCGCAAGTTGAGCGATCTGGTGCAGAGCCTGAAGATGCTGGAAGTCAAGCGGGGCGCGGGCAACCAGTTGCTGGTGCGGCGGCTGGATTGAACCGTGGTTCGGGGGCTCTGCCCCCGTCGCCTGCGGCGACCCCCCCGGGATATTTTTGAAACAAAGAAGCAGGGGCGGGCGCGCTGATCTTGATGTTCGGGTGAAGGCTAGGGGCGCCGGTAACGGGCGAGGAAGGTCTTGACCGCCTCGGAGGCGACACGGTCGATCTCGGCCTCGGGCGGGTCTTTTTCGATCCCGAAGAGCACCTTGAGCATCAGGTCGGCGCGGCACAGCTGCGCCAGTTGGTCGGCGGCAAGGGCCGTATCCTCGATGTTGAGGGCTGCGCGCGCCCTGGGGCTATCGAGATATTGCGCGATCTTGCGACCCCATTTTTTCGGGCCGCTTTCATAGAAGGTGCGGCCAAGCTCGGGAAAGCGCTGCGCCTCGGCGACGCAGACACGGAACATGTCCTGTCCGAAGTCGGACAAGATGAAGGTCATCAGCGCCTTGCAGATCACATGCAGCGTTTCCTCGACGCTCAGGTCGCCCGCATCCATCAGAAATTCGATCTCGGCCTGCTGGGCGCATTCGGATTCGAGCACGGCAAGGAACAGGTGCTGCTTGTCGGGGAAATAGCTGTAGAGCGTGGCCTTGGACACGCCGGCGTCGCGCGCGATCTCGTCGACACTGGCACCCTCATAGCCCTCGCGCATGAAGACGGTGCGCGCGCCCTCGATCACCTGGTCGAACTTGCGACCTTTCTTGATCTGCGGCTCAGCATTCATCTGGTCATCCCCTTGCCCCCTGCTGACAATGTAAACCACTCGGTTCAGTTTGGGCAAGGATTTCGCGCCGCAGGGCGTTGCGTTTGTGGCAATGGACTCTGGCTTGGGGCCGGTCTAGCCAAGATCCATGATCGAGATATTCCTCAAGACGCTGCCGTTCTTTGCGCTGATCGGGCTGGGCTATCAGGCCTGCCGGAGCGGGTTCTTCACCGCCGAGGCGGCGGCCTACCTGACCAAGTTCGTCTTTTATTTCGCGCTGTCGGCGATGCTGTTCCGCTTTGCCGCGAACCTGTCGCTGTCCGAGATCTTCAACTGGTGGTTCGTGGCGGCCTATCTGTGGGGTTGTTTCGTGGTCTACGCGATTGCCACGGCAGTGGCGTTCTTGCGCCGAAGGTCGATCGAAGAGGCGGCGGTCGAGGCGCAATGCGCCGTGATCGGCAACACCGGCTTTCTGGGCGTGCCGATGCTGATCGTGCTGATGGGCGAGGCGGCGGCGGGTCCGGTGCTGATGGTACTGTCGCTCGATCTCATCGTGTTTTCCTCGATCATCGTCATCTTGATCACCGGCAGCCGCGACGGGCGGATGTCGATGGGCATCCTCAAGACCGTGGGCATGGGTCTGGTGAAGAACCCGATGATCGTGTCGATGGTGCTGGGGCTGGCGTGGTCCTCGACCGGATGGGCGGTGCCGGGGCCGGTGAACGAGTTTCTCGCCATCCTCGGGGCGGCGGCGACGCCCGGTGCGCTGTTTGCCATCGGCGCTTCGCTGGCGGGCAAATCGGCCGAGCGGGTGCAGGTCGCGGGCTGGTTGAGTTTTTGCAAGCTGGTGCTGCACCCTTTGGCGGTGGCCTTTGCGGCCTTGCTGTTGTTTCCCGTGCCCGTGTTTGACGCCGCGGTGATGATCGCCGCCGCCTCGCTGCCGGTGGCGGGCAATGTCTACATTCTGGCGCAGCATTACGGCGTCGCGCCGCAGCGGGTATCGGCTTCGATCCTGATCTCAACGGCGCTCAGCATCGTGACGGTGTCGGTCGTCATCGCCTGGGTTTCGGACATGGCGGGGATCGTGCCGGGCGGCTGATCCGCTTGCGGGCGGGGCGTGTGCCGGGCTACGCCTTGACTGGAGACAACAGGAGGGCGCCATGGACACGATCTCGGAGAACCGGAGTTTTGGCGGCACGCAAGGCGTCTACCGCCATGCCTCGGACGCGACGGGCACCGACATGACATTCGGCCTGTTCCTGCCCGTCGAGGCGGAGGATGGGCCGGTGCCGGTGCTGTGGTACCTGTCGGGACTGACCTGCACCCACGCCAATGCGATGGAAAAGGCTGGCGCGCAGCAATGGGCTGCAGAGCAGGGCATCGCGCTGGTCTTTCCCGACACCAGCCCGCGGGGCGCGGGCGTGCCGGATGATCCGGCCTATGATCTGGGGCAGGGCGCGGGGTTCTACCTGAACGCGGTGCAGGACCCTTGGGCCGAGCATTTCCAGATGTGGAGCTACATCACAGAGGAGTTGCCGCAGGCGCTGTTCCGCCGCTTTGCGCTGGACGAGGCGCGGCAGGCGATCACGGGGCATTCCATGGGCGGGCATGGCGCGCTGACCATTGCGATGCATCATCCCGACCGTTTCGCCAGTGTCTCGGCCTTTGCGCCGATCTGCAACCCGATGGAGAGCGATTGGGGCCGCAAGCAGTTCACCGCCTATCTGGGCCCCAACACCGCCTTGTGGGAGGCGCATGACGCGAGCCAGCTGATGCGCGAGCGCGGCTTTCCGGGGTCGATCCTGATCGACACCGGCACGGCGGACCAGTTTGGCGACCTGCTGAAGACCGAAGCATTGGCCGAGGCGATGGCGGCGCGGCGTCAGCATGCGACGCTGCGGTTTCAGCCGGGATACGATCACAGCTATTACTTCGTCACCAGCTTCATCGAGGATCACGTGACCTTTCATGCCGAGGCGCTTTATGCGGTGCGCGAATGACGCCAGAGGCGGTGATCTTCGACATCGGCAATGTGCTGATCGGCTGGAACCCCGAGGCGCATTATGATCGCCGCATCGGTGCGGCGCGGCGCCGGGCGCTGTTTGCCGAGGTCGATCTGCAGGGTATGAACGAACAGATCGACCTTGGCGCACCGTTTCGCGAGACGGTCACTGCTATGGCCGAACGCCACCCGGAATGGAGCGTCGAGATCCGGGATTGGCATGACAGCTGGATCGAGATGATCCAGCCGGTGATCGCGCCTTCGGTCAGCCTGTTGCGGCGGCTTCGGGCCAAAGGGGTTCCAGTCTTTGCGCTGTCGAATTTCGGGGTCGAGAGCTACGCCTTTGCGCAGACGAAGTTCGATTTTCTCAACGAGTTCGACCGGGAATTCATCTCGGGGCGGATGCGTGTGATGAAGCCCGATCCCGCCATCTATGCAGCGGTGGAAGAGAGCGTGGGTCTTGCCCCCGGCGCCCTCTTGTTTGCCGATGACAGGCCCGAGAACATTGCGGCGGCGCAGGCGCGCGGCTGGCAGACGCATCTGTTCGAGCATCCGCAAGGATGGGCGGCGCGACTGGTTGTGGCGGGTCTGTTGACCCCTGAGGAGGTTGAAGGGTGACTGTGCAAATGATCGGGCCCGAGGCCGAGGCGCGGCTGGATTGGCTGGCGCTGTGCGATGCAATCGAGGCGGGGCACAGGCGGCCAAGGGCCGAGATCGCGGATATCTTTCTGTACCGCGGCAAGGATACGCTGCTCAGCCGGGCGGCTTGGATCGACGGGCTGGGGCAACTGGTCAAGACGGCGACGATCTTTCCGGGCAATGTGGCGCATGGCAAACCGGCCGTGAACGGGTCAGCGGCGGTCTATTCCGATCTGGACGGGACGCTCGCGGCGATCGTCGATTTCCACCTGCTGACCAAGTGGAAGACCGCCGGTGACAGCCTGTGCGCGGCGCGCATCCTCGCACGGCCGGACAGCGAGGTGATCTTGATCGTGGGTGGGGGCACCGTGGCCCGATCGCTGAGGCAGGCCTACGCGGCAGCGTTTCCGGCCGCGCGACTTCAGGTCTGGAACCGCACCCCCGTCAGCACCGCGCGCATGGCCGAGGATTTTCCGGACACCGAGCAGGTACGCGATCTGGAGACCGCCGTGCGGGGCGCAGATATCGTCACCTGCGCCACCATGGCGACGGATCCGGTGATCTCGGGTGACTGGCTGCGCCCGGGCTGTCATCTCGACCTGATCGGGGCCTATCGTCCCGACATGCGCGAGGCAGATGACCTTGCTTTGCAACGGGCGCGCATCTTCGTCGACAGCCGGGAGACGACCATCGGCCATATCGGGGAGTTGAAGATCCCGCTGGCCAGTGGCGCGATCACCGAGGGCGATGTGGTGGCGGATTACTACGACCTAGGCACTGGCGCTTTTGCGCGGCGGTCTGGCGATGAGATCACGCTGTTCAAGAACGGCGGTGGTGCGCATCTCGATCTGATGGTGGCACGCTATATCCTTGACAGAATGGGCTGAGGGGGTTCTGCTGGCGAGGGGGCTGTCTGCCCCCTCGCACTCCCCCGGAGCATATTTGTGGAAAGATGAAGATGTCAGGCAGGTTGTGCTGCCGGCGCTCGGTCCTTGAGCGGGATTTCCCGGATCGGCAGGTGCACGATGGCCGAGAGCGCGCCCACGGCGACACCGATCCACCAAACCGCGGTGTAATCGCCATAGACATCATAGAGCGCGCCGCCCAGCCAGACGCCCAGAAAGCTGCCCAGCTGGTGCGAGAAGAACACCAGGCCGTAAAGCGTGCCCATGTAGCGTAGCCCGTAGATATGGCCGACGAGACCCGAGGTGAGCGGGACGGTGGCAAGCCAGAGCGCGCCCATCACGATGGAAAAGGCGATGACCGTCTCGGGCGTGATGGGCAGCAAGATGAACAGGCCCGCGGCCAAGGTGCGGCCAGTGTAGATCAGCGCCAGTAGATAGCGTTTGGGAAAGCGGTTGCCGAGCCATCCGGCGGTGATCGTGCCCACGATATTGGCCAGCCCGATGAGCGAGATGGCCATTGCGCCAAGGGCCGAGGTCGTGGTGACGCCGATCCCGTGCAGCATAGAGCCGGGGTCGATCGGGCCGCAAAGCTCGGTCACGAAGGCGGGGAAATGGGCGGTGATGAAGCCGAGCTGGTAGCCGCAGGAGAAGAAGCCGATGAAGATAAGCGCAAAGGACGGATCGCGGATGGCTTTCCCGACAATCTGGCCCATGCTTTCCTCGGTCACAGGCTTGGGGGCCGTCGCCGGCGCACGCAGCAGCGGCAGGGCAAAGAGGCTGGCGAGGATCATCCCTGCGAAGATCACGAACACGGTCTGCCAGGGAAAGACCGACAGCAATCCCTCGGCCAACGGCGCGCCAATGACCTGACCGGCTGACCCTGCCGCCGTGGCGATTCCCAGCGTGACGGATCGGTTCTTGTCCGATGCCGCGCGGCCCACGATGGCGAGGATCACGCCGAACCCCGTGCCCGCGATGCCGAAGCCCACAAGGATTTCGAGCCACTGGTGCTGGCCGGGCGTCACCGCGTAGGACGACAGGATCAGCCCCGCCGCATAGAGCAGCGCGCCGAGGATGATCGCCTTGCGGTTGCCGAACCGGTCGGCGATGGCCCCGAAGATCGGCTGGCCGATCCCCCAGGCGAGGTTCTGGATCGCAATGGCGAGGCTGAATTCCGCGCGCAGCCAGCCGAATTCCTCGGCGATGGGGATCTGGAACACCCCGAAGCTCGCGCGTACCGCAAAGCTGAGCACGATGATGATGCAGCCGCCGATCAGCACCGGCGTGAAAAGGCTGTCCTGTCGGGTCATTGGCACGGGTCCCCTGTGGCGCGGCCACAGATGCACGGGCGGCAAGCCGCGTCAATTGACGGCTTGTGATGGGGACTACAACACCCGCTTAACGACCGGCACGAATGGGTGTAGGGACGCGCCCCATGGGACAGCATCTGCAAGCGATCTACGACACCCGCGTGGCCGAGGGCCTGTTGCGCCCCGACCCGGCGCAACGCGCGGCGCTCTTGCGGCTTGAGGATCTGCGCGAGCGGCTGGAGGTGCGGCAGAAGCCGCAGACCGGCCTCTTTGCGCGGTTCCGAAAGCCCGAGTTGCCCGAGGGCAAGCAAGGCCTTTACCTTTGGGGCGGGGTCGGACGCGGCAAGTCGATGCTGATGGACCTGTTCTTTCAGCACGCGCCGACGACCGAGAAACGCCGAGTGCATTTCCATGCCTTCATGCAAGAGGTGCAGGCGGGTCTGCACGAGGCGCGCAAGACGGGCGTGGATGACGCGATCAAGCCGGTGGCGGAGGGGATCGCGCGGAACCTCAAACTGCTGTGCTTCGACGAGATGCAGATCACCGATATCGCCGATGCGATGATCGTGGGCCGCCTGTTCGAGAAGCTCTTTGCCGCCGGCGTGGTGATCGTGACCACGTCGAACCGGCCGCCCCGTGACCTCTACAAGGACGGATTGAACCGGCAGCTGTTCTTGCCATTCATACAGCTTCTGGAAGACCGGATGGAGGTCGACCAGCTCGACGCCATGACCGATTACCGGCAAGACAGGCTGGCCGGATCGCCAGTCTATTTCGCGCCGCTGGGGGCGCAGGCTACAGCCGCGATCAACGAGATCTGGCGCGACCTGACCGGCGCCCGCGAGGAGGAACTGTGCCTTGAGGTCAAGGGCCGCGAGGTGCGTCTGCCGCGCTATTGGGCGGGGATGGCGCGGGCATCGTTTTGGGATCTGTGCGGCCAGCCGCTTGGGCCTGCCGATTATCTGGCGCTGGTGGGCGCGGTGAAACTGCTGGTGCTGGAGGGGATCCCCCGGCTTGATGCGACCAAGTTCAACGAGGCCAAACGTTTCGTTACGCTGATCGACGCGCTTTACGAGGGGCATGTGCGGCTGATCTGCACGGCCGAAGATGCGCCGGAACGGCTTTATCTCGAAGGGTCGGGCAGTTTCGAATTCGAACGCACCGCCAGCCGCTTGCGCGAGATGGAGGGCGCGGATTGGGGTGCGGGGCGCGACGCGCTGGGCTGAGATGCGCCCGCCGGGTTTTCGCCTCTGGGTCTTTAGTGGTATCATCACGATCCGCCGGAGGTGGATGCCGCAATGATCACTGAGGTCGAAGTTTATTTCGCCAAAGGCTGTGGGCGCTGCGCGCGGTTCGACACGTCCGGCTGCGCGACGCAGCTCTGGGCCGAGGGGCTGGCGGCGCTGCGGCGCCTTTGCCTCGAAGGCGGGCTGATGGAAACCGTGAAATGGGGCCAACCCTGCTATATGGCGAACGGCCGCAACGTGGTGATCCTTGGCGCCCTAAAGACGGATTTCCGGCTCAGCTTCTTCAACCCTGCATTGATGCGGGACCCCAAGGGCGTGCTGGAGCGCGCCGGGCCCAACACGCGCCACGCGGGCATGATGCGCTTCACCGAGTCCGCGCAGGTCGCGGCGATGGCGCCAGTGATCCGCGCCTACCTCGACGAGGCGCGTGCATATGCCCAGGCGGGCATCCTGCCGCAGAGGGAAACCGCGGATCTGGAACTGCCCGATGATCTGATGGACATGCTCGACGCTGACCCGGAACTGGCGGAGGCGTTTCACGCGCTCACGGCGGGGCGGCAGCGGAGCTATGTGATCTCGATGTCCTCTGCCAAACGGCCGGAGACGCGGGTGGCGCGTATCGTCAAGCTGCGGGGGCATATCCTGAATGGGAAGGGCGCGACGGAGCGCTGAAGCCTCCGGGGCAGAAAAACCTCCCCGCGCGGTACGGGGGGAAAGGCCTGCGGCACCGGGGGCAACCAGTGCCGCAAGTTCCGGGCTCACATGCCCGACATCGACACCGCGAAACCGGTGAACCCGCCCATGCCCAGATCAGCCCGCAGCGTTGCGGCCCCGGTGGCAAGCTCGATGCTGTAAAGGCCCGCGCTGTCGCTACCCTCCATCTGCAAGATCGCATAGGCCATGTCGGTCCCTTCCTCGGGCGAGACGATGTCGAACCCGCCCATGACCGACAGGTCTGCGGCCATGCCGTCGACGGTGACGGGGGCGACCGTCATCAATGTCCCGTCATTGTTGGCCAGCGTTACCAACGCATCGGTGGCGGCATCGAGCGCGTATTGCAGCGTGCCGGATGCCGTCATGCCGACGATGGCATTGGTGTAGGCATTGGCAAAGATCATAGGCGCGGCACCTTCGTTGGTATCGCCCGCGACATAGGCCAGATCGGTGAAACGGCGCAGCGATCCGGCGCGGTCGTCGTTGTCGCCGAAGCCTTGGGGGAAATAGACGAGGTTGTCGCCTGCCGAGGACACGACGCGTACCGCGTCGATGGCATTATTGAAGTCGAAGCCGACCATGGCGCCTTCGGCCACTGTCGCGCCGTCCATCACGACAGCGCCCAGATCGGTCAAGGCGCCCGATGTGGGGTCGATCGTGTAGACGGCGCCATTGGTGTAGCCCAGCAAGTCACCCGTGACCGGGCGAAAGGCGATGGCATCGATCGGCATGGCGAGCGGATGGGCCATGATCTCGCCCGGTGTCTCGAGGTCAGGCATCACCAGGAGGGTGGTGCCGCCATTGCCAAGCGCATAGCCCGTCAACGCGGGCCCGGAATGGTCGTCGGCCAGCGTCGGGCCGGAGGCGAGGGCCAGAACACCGGCTACGGTCAGAAAGCGGAGGGTCATCGGAACATCCTTTTCTTGTGTCTCAACGGGTCAGCCGGGGCACTTGCTGCGCCCCGATGCCATCAACCACGGTGCCGGAGGGTTCAAGGTTTCACACCCGCCGAAAAAAATGGCACGGGCAGGTGATCCGCGCGGTTTTGCAGCGCAGTGCGACCGCGGCCACCCGGCCGGTGTTGACCCCGGAAAGGGGACGGATACCGTCGGTGCAAAGACGTAATGGAGGTCCAGATGTCCCAGTTTTCCGTGCCGAGCCGCGCCTTGATGCTTGCCCTTCCCTTTGCGCTGATCGCGGCGCAGGCGGGGGCGCATACGGGCCATGGGATTGGGTCCGGCTTCGTCAGCGGGTTTGTGCATCCGGTCATGGGGGTTGACCATGTCGTGGCGATGGTAGCGGTCGGCCTGTGGGCGGCGCTGCTGGATCGTCCGGCGCTGTGGATCTTGCCGGTCTTGTTCCCTGTCGTCATGGTTGTCGGCGGCGCGCTGGGCGTGATGGGCGTTGCGCTGCCTGCGGTGGAGGCCGGCATCGCCCTATCGGGCGTGGTGCTGGGCCTGCTGGTCGCCTTGGCTGTCCGCGCGCCGGTCTGGGTTTCCGCTCTGATCGTCGGGGTCTTCGCGGTGTTCCACGGCCACGCGCATGGCACCGAACTGCCTGAGGCCTACGGGCCCTATGGCTATGCGGCCGGTTTCGTCGTAGCGACCGCGCTTTTGCATGCCGCAGGCATGGCGCTGGGGCTGTTCACGCAGTCCTCGGTTGGCAAGACGGCGGTGCGGGGCACGGGCGGCGCGATTGCGTTGGTCGGCTCGGCCTTCCTTTTCGGTGTCGCCTGAGGTCAGGAGCAGCGACCCCGGCGGGTGCCGGGGTCAGCTGATTGGCAGGACCGCGTCGCAGTTCAGGCGCACGTCCATCGGGTAGGCCTGCAGGGGCGTGAACGGGTCAATCGAGCTTGCCTCGATCCATGTGTTGTCGATGCAGACATCCTGTGCCCAGTTGCCGCCGTTGAAGCCAAATCCGCCAACCGCCCCGCAATCATTGACCTCGCCATTGGCGTTCCATTCCTGATAGGTCTGTTGACTGCGGCTACCCCCGGTCGGAAACTGCAGGCTGCGCGTGTCGAAATGCAAAAGCCATGAGGTTTCGGGCTTCAGCATCGCGAGCGACCAGAAACCGACCGGCAGCCCGTCATGGAACCCTTGGACGCGAAAGCCGGTGACCTGAGTTTCGTTGATGATCCCGGTATCCAGCAAGGCCTCGGGAAACTCGATCTGGCCTTCCATCGTATAGCCGTTGGCGCCGATCCAGCAGAACTGGAACCGCGCAGTCGCAGCGGCGGGATGGGCGGTCAGCAGACCGGCGGCGGCAAGGGCGATGAGGCGCAGGGTCATGGAAGAAAGTGTGGGGGTAGAACCACGCCCGTCAAGGGCCGATGGCTGCAGGTGCCGAAAACCTTACCCGTTTTCCTTCAGAATCTCGCCCGCCAGATAAAGCGAGCCGCAGATCAGCACGCGTGCCTGCGGCGTCTCGGCGAGAATGGCGGCCAAGGCCGCGGCGACGCTTGCCGCCTCTTGCGCGCGCAAGCCCGCCGCAAGCGCAGCGGCAGCGGTATCGGCTGCGGACAGCGTCGCCGCCTGACCAGGGATCGAAACGGCGCGCAGGCTTTGCGCCACGCCCGCCAGCGGCATCATGTAGCCTGTAACGTCCTTGGTGTTCAGCATCCCGCAGATCAGATGCGTGGGCCGCGCGGGCAGGTCGGCCAGCAGTGCGGCAATGGCCCGGGCGGCATGCGGATTGTGCCCGCCGTCCAGCCACAATTCGGCTTCGCGCGCTGCCTCGGCCAAGGGGCCGTGGCGCAGGCGCTGCATCCGGGCGGGCCATGACACGCGGGTCATGGCGGCCTCGCAGGCAGCCTCGTCTTGGCCGAGCGCGCGAAGCGCCGCAAGGGCGATCCCGGCATTCTCGACCTGATGGGCACCAAGCAAAGCGGGTTTCGGCAGATCGAGCAGGCCGGTTTCATCCTCGAACACCAGCCGCCCGCGTTCCGCGCGCACATGCCAGTGCTGGCCATGCGCGATCACGGGTGCGCCAAGCCGCGCGGCCTGTGCTTCGATCACCTCGAGCGCCGCGTCTTGCTGGCGGCCCACGATCACCCGAACGCCGCGCTTGATGATCCCGGCCTTTTCCGCGGCGATCTGTGCCAGCGTGTCGCCGAGATATTGCTGGTGGTCCATGTCCACGGGCGTGATCACCGTCAGCGCCGGGCGATCCACGACATTGGTGGCATCGAGCCGCCCGCCAAGCCCGACCTCGAGCAAGGTATAATCCGCCGGTGTCTCGGCGAAGGCGACGAAGCCAGCGGCGGTCGTGATCTCGAAAAAGGTGATCGGGTCCGGGCCGTTGGCGGCAAGGCAGCGGTCCAGCGTGGCGACCAGCCGCCCCTCGTCGATCAGGTCGCCCGCGACCCGGATGCGTTCGTGAAACCGCGCCAGATGCGGCGAGGTATAGGCATGGCAGGTCAGCCCCGCCCCCTCCAGCCCGGCGCGGATCATCGCCTGCGTGGAGCCCTTGCCATTGGTGCCCGCCACATGGATCACCGGCGGCAGGCGGCGTTCGGGCTGGCCGAGCGCGGCAAGGATGCGGTGCACCCGGTCAAGCGTCAGGTCGATGACCTTGGGGTGCAGCGCCATCATCTTGTCAAGCAGGATGGCGGAGGAGGGCAGGCTCACGGTGCGACCGGCGCCCCGTCAGTTTTGCCCTCAGCGGGCGCATCGGGGGCGGGCAAGTCGCCTGCCACGGGTGGCGGCAGGCCCATCAGCATCCGGGTGATGGTGATGAGGTCCTCTCGCAACTGACCGCGCGGCGTGACGCGGTCGAGCATGCCGTGATCAAGCAGATACTCCGCGCGCTGGAATCCTTCGGGCAGCTTTTCACGGATCGTCTGTTCGATGACGCGGGGCCCGGCGAAACAAATCAGCGCATTGGGTTCCGCGATCTGGATGTCGCCCAGCATCGCGTAGGAGGCCGTGACGCCGCCCGTTGTGGGGTGGGTCAGCACGACGATATAGGGCAGGCCCGCCTCTTTCAGCATCTGGATCGCCACGGTCGAGCGCGGCATCTGCATGAGCGACAAGATACCCTCCTGCATGCGCGCGCCACCGGCGGCGGAGAACAGGATCAGAGGGCGCTTGAGCGTCACGGCGCGTTCGCAGGCCGCAATGATCGCGTTGCCGACATACATGCCCATGGACCCGGCCATGAAGCTGAAATCCTGCGCGGCGGCGACGACGGGGGTGCGCCCGATCTCGCCTTCGGCGACCAGCATCGCCTCGGCCTCGCCGGTGGCTTTCTGGGCGGCGCGCAGGCGGTCGGGGTATTTCTTCTGGTCGCGGAATTTCAGCGGGTCATCGATCGGTTTGGGCACCGAGACCTCGGCGAAAATGCCATTGTCGAACAGCGCCTCGAAGCGGGCGCGGGGCGTGATCGCCATGTGATGCCCGCAATTGGTGCAGACGTTCAGCGCGTCCGACAATTCACGGTGAAACAGCATGGTCCCGCACTCGTCGCATTTGGTCCAGAGGTTCTCGGGCATCTCGCGGCGCGAGAAGATCGAGTTGATCCGGGGACGGACGTAGTTGGTGATCCAGTTCATGCGGGGCTCCGGCGCCGTTCGATGACAGGGCAGCAGATAAGCGAGCGGGGCGCTGGTTGCAATCGTGGCTTGGGGGCTCTGCCCCCGCCACGCCCGTTCCGGGCGCGTCTCCCCCGGGATACTTAGGAAACAGAGAAGCGGCGGCGTGTGGCGAAGCGGATCGCAAGCCAGATCCCCAGCATGACCGCCATGCCCGACAGCAGCATCGGCCGCAGGTCGGCGGCGGGCACGCTGTCCATTGGAACGGTATAAAGCGCCAGACCCGACAAGGGGCCGTCGAGCCCGAGAAACAGGATCGCGACCGCGTTGTTGGCGAAGTGGAACCCCCAGGCCGCGCCGATGGTGCCCGTGCGCGCGGTCAGATCGGCCGCGCAAAGCGCGAAGATGAACACCGCCGCCACCACCAGCCAAGCATTGTCGCCCATGACGCCGGGCTGGTAGTGCAGCACCGCAAACAGCGCCGAGGGCAGGACCATCCAGACCAGCGGCGATGCGAAGCGTGCGGCCAGCTGGCTTTGGATATAGCCGCGGAACAGGATTTCCTCGGCCCCGGTCTGGATCAGGATGCTGACCAGCGCCAGCGGCAGGAAGGCGGCCCAGAGGCCCGGGGCAAGATTGGGCACCGGCTCGATACCCGACGGGATGAGGGCGGTCACGCCGTTGGCCACGGCGCAAATGGCGGCGGCGATGACGAAGTGGCGCAACAGGCGGGCGCGCGGCCCGAACAGCGATCCGACAGGGCGCCGGTGCAGCCATTTCGCAGCCAGCATCGGCCCGAGCGCCATGCCCACGAAGGTGGCCAGAACCAGAAGCGTCGCCGTGGGCGTGTCGGCGGCAGCCATGCGCCCCATCCACGCAGTGGCACCCTCCAGCCCGCTGACGGCGACGAGAAGGCCGAAGATGGCCGCGATGCCGAGGCCATAGACAGCGCTGGCAAGGATCAGGCCAAGTCCGAGACGCCAGAGCGCAGGGCGCAGGCGCGCCGGCGCCACGAAGTCCGAATGAGCGGCATACTGCATCGATCTTGCCTTTTGCGGCTTTTGCTTGACGTCAGTCTAGACTGCGAGAGGGAGCGCGGCAATCGCGCTTGTCTGGCCCGCCGCCCGCGTCTATTCCGGTAAAAAACGAGCCGATCTTCATGAAGATGCCAAAGGGAGGGCCCCGCCATGTCAACGGGCAAGCTAGACAAATCGAACCTGCCGAGCCGCCATGTGACCGAGGGCGCCTCGCGCGCGCCGCACCGGTCGTATTTTTACGCCATGGGCCTGACGGACGAGGAAATCCACCAGCCCTTCGTCGGCGTCGCCACCTGCTGGAACGAGGCCGCGCCCTGCAACATCGCGCTGAACCGCCAGGCGCAATCGGTCAAGATCGGTGTCAAGCAAGCCCGTGGCACGCCGCGCGAGTTCACCACCATCACGGTCACCGACGGCATCGCCATGGGCCACGAGGGGATGCGCTCATCCCTCGCCTCGCGCGATGCGATCACAGACACGGTGGAACTGACCATGCGCGGGCATTGCTATGACGCGCTGGTGGGGCTGGCGGGCTGCGACAAGTCGCTGCCGGGCATGATGATGGCGATGGTGCGGCTCAATGTGCCGTCGGTCTTCATCTATGGCGGATCGATCCTGCCGGGGCGGTTGGACGGGCGCGACGTGACGGTGCAGGACGTGTTCGAGGCGGTGGGCCAGCATCAGGCGGGCAACCTGTCCGACGAGGCGCTGGCGGTGCTGGAACGCGTCGCCTGCCCCAGCGCGGGCGCCTGTGGCGGGCAGTTCACCGCCAACACCATGGCCTGCGTGTCGGAAGCCATCGGCCTTGCGCTGCCCAATTCCTCCGGCGCGCCCGCGCCCTATGAGTCCCGCGACCAATATGGCGTCGCCTCCGGACAGGCGGTGATGAAGCTGTTGGAACTGGGCATTCGTCCGCGCGACATCGTTACCCGCAAGGCGCTGGAAAACGCCGCCCGCGTCGTGGCCTGCACCGGCGGGTCGACCAATGCGGGCCTGCACCTTCCCGCCATCGCGCACGAGGCAGGGATCGATTTCAACCTGTTCGACGTGTGCGAGATCTTCAAGGAAACGCCCTATTTCGTCGACATGAAACCGGGCGGCCAATATGTCGCCAAGGACCTGTACGAGGCGGGCGGCGTGCCCGTCGTGATGAAGGAATTGCGCAAGATCGGCCTGATCCACGAGGACTGCATGACCGTCACGGGCCGCACCATGGGCGAGGAGCTTGACCTGATCGAGCGCGAGGCCGACGGCCGCGTGATCCATCCCGCCGCAACGCCGCTGACCGAAACCGGCGGTGTTGTGGGCCTCAAGGGCAACCTCGCCCCCGAGGGTGCCATCGTGAAGGTCGCGGGCATGACGCCCGAGCAGCAGGTCTTTACCGGCCCCGCGCGTGTCTTCGAATGCGAGGAAGACGCCTTCGAGGCGGTCAAGGACCGCGCCTATGCCGAGGGCGAAGTCATCGTCATCCGCAACGAAGGCCCCAAGGGTGGCCCCGGCATGCGCGAAATGCTGTCGACCACATCGGCGCTGTCGGGTCAGGGCATGGGCAAGAAGGTGGCGCTGATCACCGATGGCCGGTTCTCGGGCGCGACCCGTGGCTTCTGCGTCGGCCATGTCGGCCCCGAGGCGGCGGTGGGTGGTCCCATCGGCCTGCTGCAGGACGGCGACATGATCACCATCGACGCGATCACCGGCGAGTTGTCCGTGGCCCTGACCGATGCCGAACTGGAAACCCGCCGAAAGGCGTGGAAAGGCCCGCGCGAGACGATCTACGCCACCGGCGCCTTGTGGAAATACGCGCAGCTGGTCGGGCCTGCGGTCGACGGGGCGGTGACCCATCCCGGCGGCGCCAAGGAAAAGCATGTCTACGCCGATCTTTGACATCAAGCGACAGGCCGCGCGTGTCGCGGCCTGTCTTTTCTTCTGCCTTGCCTTGGCCGGCTGCGGTGGCGTGTTGGGCGCGGTGGCACCGGCGCCTGCGGAAATAGCGGTCACCTCTGACCTGATCGTGGTGACAGGGCCCGAGGGCTATTGCGTCGATCCGACGGCCACCCGGAATTCTGATGACACAGGCTTTGTCCTTTTGGGCAATTGTGCCGCCATCGCCAATTCCGGCGGTGCAGCGCAACCGGCTGTCCCGGCGGTTCTGACCGCTGCCGTTTCCGAGCCGTCCGACGGTGGCCGGCTGGCGGACAGCATGGCCGACCTCGACACATTCTTCCGGTCCGAAGATGGGCTTCGCCTGATCAGCCGCACGGGCGATGCCTCGACGGTAACCGTTCTGGATACCGCCGTGGAGGGGGATGTATTCTTGCTTCATGCCTCAGACAGCAGCGCTGCTGCCATTGACGGCGTGCAAGGGGATTACTGGCGCGCCTATCTCGATGTCGGCAACCGCATCGCGACGCTGTCCGTCCTTGCGCTCGAGGATCGTGCTCTCAGCCGGGACGACAGTCTTGTGACCCTGCGCGAGTTCATCAGCGCGGTTCAGGCGGCCAATGCCGGGCCAGAGCCGCCGGCCGCCGTTTCTGTGGCCCCCGACCAACCTGCGCCAGCGGCGGCGGCTCCCGGTGGTCGCAGGCTCTTTAATGTGGGGCTGTTTCGGCGCATCTTGGGTTAGGCAGGGTGTTGGGTCGTGAATGGGATTGAACATGGGTAACGAGCGCGCCAGTTTTCTGGATAGGTTCGGCTTGACGCAGACGCTCAGGCGCTGGACCCGCGCGATGCAGTCGCCCGGAACGCTGGCCGCGCGCGACCTCAAGGCGATGCACGGGCAGATGCGGGCCGCGCGCGACCGGATCGATGCGCTGGCCGCCACCGCCGAGACCGAGTTGCTGATCCGGGCGCAGGGCGAGGACGGCATCGACCGGCCAGACCAGTGCGACTGGGCCGAGCGTGCCACGCCGTGGCGGCAGAAGATCAAGCCGCGGGGTCATGTGCGACCCGGTTCGCCCCATGATATCGGCGGCGGTCTGACCTTGTTTCACGACGCCACCGAGGCAGAGCTGAGCCTGAGGCAGGACCCGGTGCCCGATAGCATCCGCGGTCCGGCCTTTGGTCTGGTGTTCGAGGTCTACCGCTTCGACGGGTCCTTCCTGTCGCTGGTGCAAGATCTGCCCGAGGCGGCATTGCGGGGGCTTACGCTCAACCATTTCATCGCCGTCCATCTGCGCATCGCGCGCGAACAGCCGGTCGAGGTTTATGCAAGGCTGAACGTGCAGCATGGCCCCAACCTTGAACAGATCGTCCGCCAGTTCGAGTTCCGCGATGGGATTGGCCGGGCTGAGTTCGACCTCGCCTATAGCAAGATCAACGAAAAGCGCCTTGAAAAGGCATGGCTCGACCTGATCTTCGAGGGGCCGGAAATGAACCGGCTCGCAATCTGGGACATGGTCGTCCTGCGCGCGCCGCGGGCGGATATCTGAGCGAGGAACACGCCATGCAAGATGAAGCATTGACCCGGGTGCGGTTGCACGGAGGCCGCTACGAGGGCCTGTATTCAGGCCCGCCCGACGTCGGTATCGAGGCCCTGCATCAGGGTCAGGTGATCGCCGTGGCGAAAATCACGCCAGAGGATGCCGCGCCGTCGCGCTTTCGGATCGCGTTGGACCTTCCGCCCTCGGTGATCGGCGAGGGGGTGCAGGTCATCACGCTTCGCTCGACGCTGTCGGGGTCGGCGCTTGACCGGATCACCCTGATGGCGGGGGACCCGCTGGACGAGGACATCCGCGCCGAGGTCGCGCTTTTGCGCGACGAGTTGGAGTTGCTCAAGCACGCCTTTCGCCGTCAGGCTGCGGCAACCGGGTCGCGCTGATCCGCCGGTGACGCCGCGTAGCGCGTGACAGCTGCGCGCGGGCAAGGTTACCTGCACGTCATCTAGGCAGGGGAGGGCCGGTATGACCCACGCAACCTATCCGCATCTTCTGGCGCCGCTGGACCTTGGGTTCACCACGCTGAAAAACCGCGTGCTCATGGGCTCCATGCACACCGGGCTCGAGGAAACCAAGGATTGGCCGCGGGTCGCCGCCTTCTACGCCGAACGCGCGCGGGGGCAGGTGGCGCTGATCGTGACGGGCGGCATGGCGCCGAACCGCGAGGGGGGCGTCTTTCCCGGTGCGGCGGGCTTGTTCACCGATCAAGATATCGCCAACCATCGCATCGTCACCGATGCCGTCCATGCCGAGGGCGGCAAGATCGCCATGCAGATCCTGCACGCCGGCCGCTACGCCTACAGCCCCGATTGCGTGGCCCCTTCGGCCATCAAATCCCCGATCTCGCCCTTTCCGCCCAAGGAACTGGATGAGGACGGGATCGAGAAACAGATCGCCGATATCGTCACTGCCGCCGTCCGCGCCCGCGAAGCCGGATATGACGGAGTCGAGATCATGGCGAGCGAGGGGTATTTCCTCAACCAGTTCCTCGTGACCCATACCAACAAGCGCACCGATCACTGGGGCGGCAGTTACGAGAACCGGATGCGTCTGCCCGTCGAAGTAGTGCGCCGCGCGCGTGTGGCCGTGGGCCTCGACTTCATCATCATCTACCGCCTCAGTATGATCGACCTTGTCCCCGACGGGTCGACCTTCGACGAGGTGGTGCAGCTTGCCAAAGCCGTCGAGGGCGCGGGCGCCACGATCCTGAACACCGGCATCGGCTGGCACGAGGCGCGCATCCCGACCATCGCTACCTCCGTGCCCCGCAAGGGTTTTGCGTGGGTGACGCAAAAGCTGATGGGCAAGGTGGGCATCCCGGTCATCACCTCGAACCGGATCAACATGCCCGATGTGGCCGAGGATGTGCTGGCAACCGGCTGCGCTGACATGGTGTCGATGGCGCGCCCCTTTCTGGCTGATTCGCAATTCGTGCAAAAGGCCATGGAGGGTCGCGCGACCGAGATCGCGCCCTGCATCGCCTGCAATCAGGCCTGTCTTGACCACACCTTTTCGGGCAAGCTGACGTCCTGCCTCGTGAACCCGCGCGCCTGTCACGAGACCGAATTGCGCTACGATCCCGCACCTGCGCCGCGCCGCATCGCGGTCGTCGGCGCGGGGGCGGCGGGCATGGCGGCGGCGCTGGTGGCGGCCGAGCGTGGCCATGCGGTAACGCTCTGGGACAAGGCGGATCAGGTCGGCGGGCAGCTCAACATGGCCAAGACGATCCCCGGCAAGGAGGAATTCGTGGGTCTTGTCGACTGGTTCGCCACCATGCTCGACCGGCGCGGCGTCGACCTGCGGCTGGGCGCATCGCCCACGGTCGATGACTTGCGCGGCTTTGACGAGGTGATCGTGGCCACTGGTGTGCGTCCGCGCGATCCCGCCATCCCCGGTCAAGACGGGCCGAATGTGCTGTCCTATGTCGATGTTCTGGCGGGCCGCGCGCCGGTTGGCCGCCGTGTGGCCATCGTGGGCGCGGGCGGCATCGGGTTCGATGTTGCCGAGTTTCTGGTTCATCAGGGCGAGAGCCCGACCGAAGTGCCGGAGTTGTGGCGCCGCGAATGGGGCGTTGCCGATCCGGAGTTGCATCGCGGCGGCCTTGCCCCCGAGGGTCCGCGCCCCGAGGCCTCCGCGCGCGAGGTCGTGTTGTTGCAGCGCAAGGCCGAAAAGCCGGGCAAGCGGCTGGGCAAGACGACCGGCTGGATCCACCGTGCCAGCCTGACGATGAAGGGGGTGCGGATGGTCGCGGGCGTCAGCTACGACCGGATCGACGCGGAGGGGCTGCATATCACCATGGGCGACACGCCCACGGTGCTGCCGGTCGATACCGTGGTGCTCTGCGCCGGGCAGGTGATGGAACGCGGTCTGGCCGATGAGCTGATCGCGGCAGGCCTCACACCCCATGTGATCGGCGGCGCGGATGTGGCGGCGGAACTTGACGCCAAGCGCGCCATCGATCAGGGGATGCGACTGGCCGCGACGCTCTAGTCTGTGCGCATTGCGCCGCATCTGCTGGACTCCGGCCGTGCGATACCCTAGCAGCGCAGACTTTGATGCGCCCCGCCGGCGCCTGACCGCACGGATACCGCCGCCATGATCCCGACCCTTGCCGAAGCCCTTGCCGAACGTGGCTATGACGCGCTGACCGATGTGCAGCAGGCTGTCACCGCGCCAGAGCTGGCCGAGGCCGATCTGCTGGTCTCCGCACAGACCGGGTCGGGCAAGACCGTGGGCTTTGGTCTCGCCATCGCGCAGACGCTGTTGGGCGGGGCCGAGCGCATGAGCCCGCCCGCCGCGCCCTTGGCGCTGGTGATCGCACCGACTCGCGAACTGGCGCTGCAGGTGCAGCGCGAACTGGAATGGCTTTACGCCAAGGCGGGCGCGCGGGTGGTGTCGTGCATCGGCGGCATGGACGCGCGCGAGGAACGCCGCGCGCTGGACCGGGGCGCGCATATCGTCGTCGGCACGCCGGGCCGGTTGCGCGACCACATCACGCGCCGCGCGCTCGACCTGACCGACATCCGCGCCATCGTTCTGGACGAGGCCGACGAGATGCTTGACCTCGGGTTCCGCGAGGATCTGGAATTCATGCTGGGCGAGGCGCCCGCCGATCGCCGCACGCTGATGTTCTCGGCCACGGTGCCGCCCGCCATCGCGGAACTGGCCAAGCAATTCCAGCGAGACGCCGTGCGCGTGACGACCGTGACGCGCGGCGCGCAGCATGCCGATATTGCATACCAGGTGGTGCAGGTCTCCGCCGCCGATGTGGAACATGCGATCATCAATCTGCTGCGCTATCACGATGCGCCGACCGCCATAGTCTTTGCCAATACCCGCGCGACGGTCGCACGGCTGGCGGCACGTCTGGCCAACCGCAGCCTGCCGGTCGTGACCCTGTCGGGCGAATTGAGCCAGGATGAACGCACCCATGCCCTGCAAGCCATGCGCGACGGGCGCGCGCGGGTCTGCGTGGCGACCGATGTGGCCGCGCGCGGCATCGACCTGCCCAAGCTCGATCTGGTGATCCACGCCGATCTGCCCACCAACACCGAGGCCCTGCTGCACCGCTCGGGCCGGACGGGCCGCGCGGGGCGCAAGGGCATTTCGGCGATGATCGTGCCCGACAAGATGACCGGCAAGGCGCAGCGCCTGCTGAAATGGTCCAAGATCGAGGCGGAGTGGGTCTTTGCCCCCACCGCTGACGAGGTGCTCGCGCTCGACGAGGCGCGGCTGTTGTCCGATGAGATCTGGACGAAACCGGCGAACGAGGGCGAGGCGGAGTTTTCCGCCAAGCTCATGGCCACGCATACACCCGAACAGATCGCCACCGCTTGCCTGCGGCTATACCGTGCCGGCCTGTCGGCGCCCGAGGAACTGAACGCGCCGGGCACATCCGCCCCCCGGGCCGAGCGTGCGACCTTTGGCCCCTCGGTCTGGTTCGAATTGTCGGTTGGCCAAGGCAAGCGGGCCGAGGCGCGCTGGCTTTTGCCGCTCTTGTGCCGGGCCGGGAACCTCGACAAGGCGCAAATCGGCAAGATCCGGGTTCAGGCCGACACAACGCTGGTCGAACTGGCCGAAGCCGCCGTGCCGGGGTTTTTGGCGCAGATCGGCCCGGGTGGTGTGTTGGAGGATGACGTGACCGCGCGTCAGATGGACGGCACGCCCGACATTGCCCCCCAGCCGCGCACGCCTTATGCCGAGCGGCCGCCGCGCTTGGATCGGCCGCCGCGCCCCGATCGCCCCGATCGCGCCCCGCGCCCGCCCCGGCCCGATGACGCCGTAGCGCGCCCGCGCAAGCCCGATGCGGCCAAGCCCTATACGCCGAAACCCCGCGACGAGGCTCCGCGTCCGCCCCGCCCCGATGTCGTGGTCCCCCGCCCCGTCGCGCCCCCCCGTTCAGAGGACGCGCCCGCCCCCGCGCGCAAGCCCGACTACAAACCGTCCAAACCCTACAAGCCGCGAGAAGCGGGCGCGGCACCGGCCCGTACCGGTGGCAAGCCCTACGCCAAGGCCGGCCCGCGCGATGACGCCCGCGGCGGGCCCAAGGACGGCCCGCGCAAGCCGCGCGGTCCCGAGGGAAAGAAGGAATGGGTCAAGCCCAAGCATGACCACACGCCCAAACCCCCCGAGGCCGGCCCGCGTGCCGGGGCCTCCGACACTTCCAAGCGGATGGAACGCCCGGGTGCGAAACCGCGCCCGTCCGGTCCGGGAAAACCCGGTGGACCCGGCGGCAAGCCGCGCAGCCCGGGTGGCTCCGGCAAGCCGCCGCGCAAGGGTGGCGGTGCGCCTCCGCGTCGCAAGGGCTGACAAGGCACGGCCGCGCAGTCTACGGCTGGCCGCCGATGGCGCCAAGGCGACGTCCATGCCCGGTCTGATTGAGCATCACACAGATCGGCCCGAAATTATCCACCAGTGCCACTTGCGTCAGGTTGGGCAGCTGTAAGGCGCGTCTGCCGACCACAGGTGCAGCCACAAACTGTCGGGGGCATCGATCAGCCCTGCATAAGGCGCCTTCACCATGTGCCCGACCCGCCTGACCATTGCCCTGCCGACAGGTCGAAAGCGCCTTTGCAATGACCGCTGTCTTGGGGGACTGCGACGATGCGCAACATGCCCAAGACCCCGCGGGACGGTCGGATCGAACCGTCCCGACGCGGACCCGTGCAGCAAGTCCCCCGCCGCATATCTTTGAGAGACAAGAAATCGTTTTCGCGAAAGCTGTTGCCGAAAGGCCGGCATAACGCCATCCGTCGGCCGATATCCATTGATTTACAAAGTCAACAGTCTTAAATCACAAGCCGACGCACTCTAAGGAGCCTGACGCCCATGACATCCGCAGAAATAAGGCGGTGGCCCGTTCGCGGTCTTTTGGGGGCACTGGCCCTTGGCCTGTCTCTGTGCTCGGCCATGGCCGACACGCCCCATCCGGTCGTCATGCAACAGGTCACCGACTGGAAATCGGTCTATGGGGTGGTCCAGCCCCGCCGCGAAGTGCCCGCCCGCGCGCGCCTTGGCGGCACGCTTGAGATGCTCGACATCATCGAGGGGCAAGAGGTCGAGGCCGGTCAGGTCTTGGGCCGCGTTGTCGATCTGTCGCTTGAATTCCGGCTTGCCGCCAATGCCGCCCAGCTTGAGGCGCTGCAGTCGCAACTGGACAACGCGCAATCCGAACTGACCCGGGGCGAGGAATTGCTGGCGCGCGGCGTGACCACGGTCCAGCGGATCGACGCGCTGCGCACACAGGTCGAGGTGTTGCAAAACCAGATCGTCGCCCTCCAGTCCGAAGGGCGCGTGATCACCCAGCAGCTCGCCGAAGGCGAGGTGCTGGCCCCCATCGCGGGCCGCGTGCTGACCGTTCCCGTTGCCGCCGGTGCCGTGCTGATGCCCGGAGAGCCGGTGGCGACCATCGGCGGCGGCGGTATCTTCTTGCGGCTTGCCGTGCCCGAACGCCACGCGCCATTGCTGACCGAAGGCGATCCGATCGAGATCGACACCGGCGCGGGCGCCGCGACCGGTCGGCTTGCCCGCATCTATCCGCAGATCGAGAACGGCCGCGTTCTGGCTGACGTGGAGGTCGAAGGGCTGGACGCCCGTTTCGTCAACGCCCGTGTGCTGGTGCGCCTGCCGATTGGCACCCGCGACGCGATCCTTGTGCCGGAGGCGGCGCTGACACAGCGCTTCGGCCTCGACTACATCCGTGTGGGGGACACCGACCCGCGTGAGGTCGTCGTTCGGATCGGCGAGCGTCATGATATTGACGGTCACTTCATGGTCGAGATCCTTGCCGGTGTGTCTGCCGGTGCCATGGTCATCGTGCCATGAGCGCGCCGACACCGGGGCAACCCGTCAGCCTTGGCCTTGCGGGCAACCTGACCAAGGGGTTCATCCGCTCGCCCTTGACGCCGCTTCTGATGCTGGCGGCTTTGGCGATGGGCGTCATTGCGCTGCTGTCCGTCCCGCGCGAGGAGGAACCGCAGATCTCGGTTCCCATGGTCAACATTCTCGTGGCAGCGCCGGGGCTGGTGGCCGATGACGTGGTCAACCTTGTCACCGAGCCGCTTGAGGGCATCTTGCGCGCCATCGCCGACGTGGAACATGTCTATTCCCAGACGCGCGACTACCAGACCATGCTGACCGCGCGCTTTGATGTCGGAACCTCTTCGGATGCCGCCATCTTGCGGGTGCATGAACGCATCCGCGCCAACATGGACCGCATACCCATAGGCATTCCCGAACCGCTGATCATCGGGCGCGGGATCGACGATGTGGCCATCGTCACCCTGACGCTGACTGCCACTGACGGTTCCGAAGTTGGCGCAAACGCGCTTTCCGATATCGCGCGCGAGTTGCGGGGCCAGATCCAGCGGATCGAGGATGTGGGCCTGACCTATATCGTCGGCGAGGCGTCCGAGGCGATCCGTGTCACCCCCGACCCCGAACGGCTTGCGCTGCATGGTGTCACGCTCCAGCAACTGGCCCAAAAGGTCGCGGGCGCCAATACGATGATGAACGCCGGCACGTTGTTCGAGGGCGGGCAGGAGGTGGCGTTGCTGGCAGGGCAAAGCCTTGTCTCGCCAGCCGAAATCGGTGGCCTGCTGCTGACCACCCGCGATGAGCGCCCCGTCTATGTCGCCGATGTCGCCGACATCACCTTCGTCGAGGATATGGCCGATCACGTCGTCACGCAGGTGACGCGCGCCGCGGATGGCAGTCTTGACCGCCGCCCGGCGGTGACGCTCGCGATCGCCAAGCGCGGTGGCGCCAATGCCGTGACCGTGGCCGAAGAGATCCTGACCCGCGTCGCGGCGCTGCAGGGCAGCCTGATCCCCGACAGCGTGACCGTCGACATCACCCGTGATTACGGCGACACGGCGCAGCACAAGGCCGACAAGCTGCTGGTCAAGCTGTTCCTTGCCACGCTGTCCATCGTGGCGCTGACGCTGGTCACCATCGGTTGGCGCGAGGCGATCGTGGTCGCCATCGTGATCCCGGTCACGATCTTGCTGACGCTGTTTGCGGCATGGGCCATGGGCTACACGCTGAACCGGGTGTCGCTGTTCGCGCTGATCTTTTCCATCGGGATCCTTGTGGACGACGCCATCGTGGTGATCGAGAACATCGCGCGGCACTGGGCGATGAAGGACGGGCGCAGCAAGCTTCAGGCCGCCATCGACGGCGTGGCCGAAGTGGGCAACCCCACCATCGTCGCCACGCTTACCGTGGTGGCAGCCCTGTTGCCGATGCTGTTCGTGTCGGGCCTGATGGGCCCCTACATGAGCCCGATCCCTGCCGTGGCCTCGGCCGCGATGATCCTGTCCTTTTTCATCGCCGTCATGGTCACGCCCTGGCTGATGCTGAAAATCTCGGGAAACGCGCCGATCCATGGTGATCACGGCGCGCATGGCGGATTTCTGGGGCGCATCTACACCGCCGTCGCGCGGCCGATCCTCAAGACGAAAGCCCGCTCGGGCCTGTTCCTGATCGTGGTCACGGTGCTGTCCTTCGGGTCACTCGCCGCGCTTTACACGCAACACGTCACCGTCAAGCTGCTGCCCTATGACAACAAGGACGAGCTGGCGGTCGTCTTCGATCTGCCCGAAGGTGCGTCGCTTGCCGCGACCGATGCCGTGGCGCGGGCCGTGGCCGAGGTGGCGCTGTCCCTTCCCGAAGTCCGGTCGGTCGAAACCTATGCCGGAACCGCCGCGCCGTTCAATTTCAACGGGCTGGTACGCCACTACTTCCTGCGCCAGTCGCCGCATATGGGCGATGTGCAGATCAATCTGGGCGAGCGTGAGCGCACCAGCCACGAAATCGCACTGGACCTGCGCGACCGTCTGACCGCGCTGACCCTGCCCGAGGGCACGCGCATCCGAACGGTGGAACCGCCCCCCGGCCCCCCGGTCATGGCGACCCTGCTGGCCGAGGTCTATGGCCCCGACACTGAGACCCGCCGCGCCGTTGCGCAGGAAGTGCGCAGGGCCTTCGAAAGCGTCGATTTCATCGTCGACATCGACGACACCTTCGCCACGCCCGCGCCGCGTCTTCGGCTGCTGATCTCGCCCGATGATCTTGAGTTTCACGGCGTGGCCGAGGGCGATGTGCTGAACACGATCGCCACGCTGAACGGCAGCACCGTGGTGGGCTATTCCCATCGCGGCCTTGGCCGTGACCCGCTGGCCATCGTGATCGGCCCGGATCGCGGCCAGCGCGTGCTGGATGAGGCGTTCCTGTCCACGCCGGTTCCCGCCAACCTCTTGCCCGGCGCGCGCGGCGTCGTGGAACTGGGCGATGTGGTGCGGGTGGTCGAGGAAACCGCCAGCCCGATGATCTACCGACGCAACGGACGGCCCGCCGAGATGGTGATGGCCGAACTGGCAGGCCGGTTCGAGGCGCCGCTTTACGGCATCATCGCGGTCGGCGAAGCGCTGGAGGCCGCCGATTGGGGCGACACCCCCCGCCCCGAAGTACGCCTGAACGGCCAGCCAACGGACGAGAGCACCCCCACCATCTTGTGGGACGGCGAGTGGGAGGTGACATGGGTCACCTTCCGCGACATGGGCGCAGCCTTCGGTGTGGCGCTTTTGGGCATCTATGTGCTGGTCGTCGCGCAATTCGGGTCGTTCCGCCTGCCGCTCGTCGTGCTGACGCCGGTGCCGCTGACCTTTCTGGGCATCATGCTGGGCCATTGGCTCTGGGCGGCACCCTTCAGCGCCACATCCATGATCGGCTTCATCGCGCTGGCGGGCATCATCGTGCGCAACTCGATCCTGCTGGTCGATTTCATCCGCCACGCCGACACCACCGGCAAAAGCCAGATCGACATCTTGATCGAGGCGGGCGCGATCCGGTTCAAGCCGATCTTGCTGACGGCGCTGGCCGCCATGTTCGGCGCGATCATCATCCTGAGTGACCCGATCTTTCAGGGCCTCGCTCTGTCGCTGCTGTTCGGTCTGGCCAGTTCCACGATCCTGACCGTGCTGGTGATCCCGGCGATCTACCGGGTGCTGAAAACCTGAAACCGGGCGCGGGCTACAAAAGCCCGCGTTCCTCCAGCACCTTGCGCGCGGTGCGGAAACAATCATGCGCCTGCGGCACGCCGCAATAGATCGCCACGACATGGCAGATTGCGCGGATCTCCTCCATGGTGACGCCGTTGTTCAGCGCGCCCCGGCAATGGATTTCCCATTCGTGCATCTTGCCTAGCGCGCCCAGCATGGCGAGGTTCATCATGCTGCGCGTCTTGGCGTCTATGGCGTCATCGCCCCAGCCAAAGCCCCAGCACCATGCCGTCATCGCGTCTTGAAAGCCGCGCGTGAACTCATCGGCCCCATCGAGGCTTTTCTGAACATAGTCATCGCCCAATGTCGCCTTGCGCCGTTCCAGACCTTTTTCGAACAGATCCTCGTCAAAGGTTCCCATCCTATTCCCTTTCGTGTTCCGTCATTCCGCCTGTCCGCGCAGCGTGGCGATCAGGCATGCTGTCTGCGGGCTGATCGCGCCCGGGTCGCGCACCGCCAGCACCAACTCGCGCGTTGCCCAAGGCTCGTCCAACGGCACCATCGCAAGGCGCGTGGAATCCAGATAGGGCTCCACCGCACCGAAGGGCAGGACCGCGATGCCAAGCCGCGCCTGCACCATGCGCCGCACACCGTCAAAGCTTTGCACAGCCACCTGACGTAGGATGCGCGTGCCGATCTCTTCAGCGCGGCGGTCAAGCCATGTCTGGATCGAACTGCCCGTCTGAAGCGCCACAAAGGGTTCGTTCACGACATCGGCCAGCCTCAGGGCCTGCCGCGTGGCCAGCGCATGATCAGAGGGCATCACCACCACCAGCGTGTCCCGCCGATAGGGCATCAGGGTCAGCCCGGACCCTTCGGTCAGGCCCGAATAGATCCCCAGATCCGCGCGTCCGGCGCGCACGGCCTCGATCACCTCGACGCTCGTCATCTCGGTCAGGTGCACGCTCAGATCGGGGTGGGCCGCCACGAATTCGGCCAGATCCTCGGGCAGGAATTGCGAGATCGACGAACTGTTCGCCGCCACCCGGATCGCGCCGCGCCGCCCGGTGGCGTGCGCGCCCATCTCGGCCTCCATCCGGTCGACGGCATCGCGCAGCGCCTCGGCATGCCGCAGAAGGTCTTTACCGGCGGCCGTCAGATCGACGCCCCGCCGATGCCTTTGCAAAAGCGCCGCACCCACCTCCACCTCCAGATCGGCCATCCGCTTGCTCACCGCCGAGGGCACCAGCCCGTGCAGCGCCGCCGCGTGGGCGATGCTGCCGCTGGCCGCGACGCTGCGAAACAGCGCCAGCGTGACCAGATCGTAGGCCATCGGCCGATCAGCCCTCGGTCAGGCGTTCGGCCTTGGTCTGCTTGTGGTCGCGTACGGCCAGCCAGACCGACAGCGCGAGAAAGCCGATGGTCAGGGCGTAGAGCGTGATCGAGATGGGGCTGGCGATCAAGATGCCCCAATCCCCGCCCGAGATCGACATCGCGCGCCGCAGGTTGCGCTCCATGTCGCCGCCGAGCAGCAGGCCGAGCACGAGGGGCACAAGGCTGATGTCCAGCTTGCGCAAGATGTAGCCCAGCACCCCGAAGAAAACCATGAGCTTGAGGTCGAAGATCGAGTTCGAAATACCATAGACGCCGACAAAGGTGATCGCCGCCACAACCGGCATCAACGCCCATGTCGGCGTCATCATCAGCCGGGTGAAGATGCCGATCATCGGCAGGTTCAGGACCAGCAGCGCGATATTGGCGAGGTAGAGCGACGCGACCAGACCCCAGACCAGATCGGGCTGGCGTTCGAACAATAGCGGCCCCGGCTGCACGTTGAGCGAGATCAGCATCGCCAGCAGCACCGCCGTTGTCCCCGACCCCGGCACGCCCAGCGACAGCATCGGGATCAGCGCGCCGCCCGCGGCCGAATTGTTCCCCGCCTCCGGCGCCGCGACGCCGCGTGGGTCGCCCTTGCCGAAGGTGCCGTTCTTGTTCGATTTCTGCTTCTCGAACACATAGGCCATGAACGAGCCCAGAGACGCGCCCGCGCCGGGCAGAACCCCCGCGACGAACCCGATCCCCGACCCGCGCAGCATCGCCCAGCGAGTCGGCCAGATCGCGGACCATTGCGGCAACCAGCGGTCGACCTTGATCGCCTTGGGGCGGTCCTTGGCGGTCTTTTCGAGCAGCAGCAAGATTTCCGAGATGGCGAACAGGCCCACCAGCGCGATGATTGGCTGAATGCCGTCATACAGATGGAAACTGTCCATGGTATAGCGCGGTACGCCGGAAATCGGGTCGATCCCCACGGTGGCCATCATCAGGCCGATGGCGGCGGACAGCAACGTCTTGCGCGGGTCCACCCCCGCGATGCCGCCGATGGTGGCAAAGGCAAGGATGTAGAGGGCGAAGTAATCCGCAGGCCCGAAATGGATCGCCGCGCGCGCCAGCACCGGGGCAAACAGCGACAGGCCGATCACCGCGATGGTCGCGCCGACAAAGGACGCCACGCCCGAGATCGCCAGCGCGTTCGCCGCCTGCCCCTGCACCGCCATCGGGTAGCCGTCGAGCGTGGTCATGATCGCGGGCTCGTCGCCCGGAATGTTGAGCAGGATCGAACTGATGCGCCCGCCATACATGCAGCCGAAATAGACCGCGCAGAGCAAGATCAGCGAGGATGTGGGATCGAACCCGAAGGCAAAGGTCAGCGGGATCAGAACCGCCACCCCGTTGACCGGCCCAAGGCCGGGCAGCGCGCCCAAAAGCGTGCCGACAAAGCAGCCCAACAGCAAAAGGCCGATGTTGAGCGGCGTCAGCGCGATCAGAAATCCGTTGCCGATCAGCGAGAACACTTCCATGAACGGTCTCCCCTCGCCCGTCCGGCCCTAGCCGAAGAGCGTCCCCAGAAAATCGAGCGGCAATCCAAGCACCTGGTCGAACAGCGCCCAGAGCCCCGGTCCGAACACGGCCCCAAGCGCCAGCGCACGCCAGGGTGACCCCCCCATGATGAAACCGATCAGCGCGATCAGCGCCGCCGTAGCGATCGGGAAACCGACCTCCTCCATCACCAGCGTGTAGCCTACGAAGGCAGCCAGCGCGGCCGCCTGCCGCCAAAGCCTGTCCCGCCCGGGCCATGCGACATCGCCGGTGGGAAACACCACCAGCGAGGCCGACAGGATCATCATCGGAATGCCGACGATGACTGGAAATACCGAAGGGCCGAGCACATCACCAAAGGTGATGAGATATTGCTGCGACTGAAGCGTGTAGAGCGCCGCGATCGCAAAGACCGCGGCGCCGAAGAGCCTGACGCTCATTCGTGTCATTGAATGATCCCGATATCGCGCGAGATCTCTTCCATGACGGCAGCCTGTTCCCGCACGAAGGCTTCGAACTCGGCCCCGCCGCGCCAGATCGGCACAAGGCCGGCCGAGGTGGCCGCTTCCTGCCAGTTCGTGGAATTGTAGAGCGTTTCAAGCCGCTCGACCCAAGCCGCATAGGCTTCGTCAGAGACCTGACCACCAGTGTAGAGGCCGCGCCAGTTATAGCCGGTCACGTCCACGCCAAGAGATATCGCGGTCGGGATGTCGGGGAAGGCCGGGATCGGATCGTCCGACAGCGCCGCAAGGACGCGGATATCACCCGATTCCACAAAGCCTGCGATCTCGCCAAGGTCGGTCGAGACCACCGAGATCTGGCCGCCCATCATCTGGGTCACGGCGTCGGTGCCACCATCGAATTGCACCCAGCGGATCGCGCCGAGATCCTCGATGCCGGCATCTTGCGCCACCATCAGCAGGCGGATGTGGTCCCAACCGCCGGCACCCGACGACCCTCCGGTGACCAGCGCCGAGGGATCGGCGACCATGGCGGCGGTCAGCTCTGCCAAGGTCTGGATCGGGCTGTCATTGTCGACCGCGATCACGCCCACGTCGGCACCCAGCATTGCAAGGTAGCGCATGGTTTCCAGCGGCGCGGGATAGCGGCCCTGCGCCATCTGCGTCACGCCGACGGTCGAGGTGGCGACGATCAGGTCCTCATCGCCCGGGCGATCATTGGCGACCATGGCAAAGGCAACGGCGCCGACACCGCCGGCCATGTTGGTCACCTGAACGTTGCCTTGGACGAGGCCAAGCTCGCTCAGCACGCGGCCGATCGTGCGGCAGGTGAAATCCCAGCCGCCGCCGGGGTTCGATGGGGCGATGCATTCGGCGGCCGTTGCCGGTGCTGCCGTCACGGTCAGCGCCGCCGCCAGCACAGCCCCGAGTTTCACGGATGTCAGTGTGCGAAGGGTCATAGGTCTATCCTCCCTTGGAAAAACGAATAGCAGGGAAGGGTATCAAAACGCGTTTTGCAAGTGACCATGACAAGCGTTCACATCTGCCATCGCAATATTTCATGGCAGACGGATGGTTGGCGATATCAAGCTGCATCGCAGAAAAGTATCTGGAAAATGGGCATAATTTATTGAAAAAATTTATGTTTTTAATCTTTAGGCGGTCTTTTCACACGCAAGTGTATCCCTTTCCGGGCGGGAATTTTCTGCCCATGCAGCATAAAGGATCAAGATGCGGCAGGGCGGTCCGGTGACGAGACGACCCTTGCCGACGTGAAATCCGGCGCGCCAATATGGACGGGACGCAGTGTGAACCGCTGCTCTGACCGATCCCGCAAAGGATATTCCATGGCCGCCACCGCATCGCTACAGACCGCGCCCGTGCCCGAAGGTGCCCCTATCACCGTCTGCGAGGTCGGCCCCCGCGACGGCTTCCAGATCGAGGCCGCCTTCATCCCGACCGCGAAGAAGATCGAGATCATCAACGCGCTCTTCGCCTCCGGCATTCGCGCGATGCAGGTCACCTCCTTCGTCAGCCCCCGCGCCGTGCCGCAACTGGCCGACGCCGAGGCGGTGCTAGCGGGGATCGACCGGCCCGAGGGGGCGTTGATCACCGCGCTCATTCCCAACCTCAAGGGCGCCGAGCGGGCTGCAGGCTGCGGCGTCGATGCCGTCCACACGGTCGTCTCCGCGTCCGAGACCCACAACCTCAAGAACGTGAACCGCTCCATTGACGCCTCGCTCAAGGATTTTGAGGCGGTCTTCACGCTGCTCGACAATTCCGGCATCGCCGTCGAGGGCGGCATCGCCACCGCCTTCGGCTGCCCGTTCGAAGGCATCGTGCCCCCCGAGCAGGTCGCCCGCATCGCCAAGCGCTATCAGGACCTCGGCGCGACATCCGTGGGCCTTGGCGATACCACCGGCATGGCGACCCCGGCCACAGTCCGCGCCGCCGTCCGCGCGATCCGGGCCGAGGCGCCGGGCTTGGGCATCGGGCTGCACTTCCACAACACCCGCGGCGTAGGCCTTGCGTGTGTCATGACCGGACTGGCCGAGGGCGTGACCCATTACGACGCCTCCGTCGGCGGCTTGGGCGGCTGCCCCTTCGCCGCGGGGGCCACCGGAAACATCTGCACCGAGGATCTGATCTACCTTCTGAACGAAAGCGGCTATGACACCGGTGTCGATCTCGACCGCCTTGTCGGCGCCGCCCGCCTTACCCAGGCCACCCTAGGCCGCGAGTTGCCCGGGCAGGTCCTCAAATCCGGCCCGCGCCTGCGCCGCTACGACCCCGGCTTGACCGCCACGGCGGCGGGATGACGGCGCTTCCCCTCTCCGGCGTGCGGGTGATCGACCTTACCCGCATTCTCTCCGGTCCGTTCTGCGCCATGATCCTTGGCGACCTCGGGGCCGACGTCATCAAGATCGAGGCGCCGGGAGGCGACCATGTCCGCGGGCAGGGCGAAAAGGTTGATGGGTTTTCCTGGTATTTCGCCAGTTTCAACCGCAACAAGCGGTCGGTCGTGCTGGACCTGCGCAAGCCTGAAGGGCTGGCGGTGCTGGAACGGTTGCTGGCGGATGCCGACATCCTGACCGAGAACTTCCGCCCCGGTGTGCTGTCCGAAATGGGCTTCACGCCCGAACGGCTGGCGCAGATCAACCCCCGCCTGATCGTTGTCAGCGTGAACGGCTACGGTTCGACCGGCCCATATGCCGACCGCCCCGCCTTCGACTTCATCGCGCAGGCCATGTCGGGCTACATGACCACCAACGGCAGGCCGGACACCGGCCCCTTGCGCACCGGCCCGCCGCTCACCGACCTGGTCGCGGGCCTCTACGCCGCGCTCGGCGCCGTGGCGGCGCTGACGGGTCGAGACAGGGGTGGCCCGGCGCAAAGGGTCGAGGCGTCGATGATGATGTCGACGATGTCGATGCTGGCCTATCTCTCGGCCAACGCGCTCGTCACCGGCCGCGACCCGGTGCCCACGGGCAACGACCATCCCATCGCCTCGCCTTATGGTCTGTTTCGCGCGCAAGATGGCGACATTGCCATCGCCCCCTCGACCCTTCCCATCGTCAAGCGGCTTTTGGCCGAGATCGGTTTGCCCGATCTTTTGTCCGACCCGCGCTTTGCCGACAACGCGGCGCGGCTGGCCAACCGCCCGGCATTGAACGCGCTGATCGACGCGGCGCTGGCCCAAGACACGCAAGAAAACTGGATCGCCCGCCTGAATGCTGCGGGCGTGCCCTGCGGCCGGGTGCAGACTTTGACCGAGGCGCTGGCCGACCCGCAGGTCGCCGCGCAGGACATGGTGCTGGAGGTGCCCCATCCCGGTCATGGTACCGTCAAAATGGTCGGCTTTCCGGTGAAATTCTCGGAAACACCCCTGCAAGTCCGCCATCCCGCCCCCGATCTGGGGGCGCACAGCGACGAGGTTCTGGCCGAGGCCGGGTTCGATCCGACTCGCATCGCAGAGTTGCGCGCCGCGGGCGTGATCGGCTGAGGCTGGTGACCCCAACAGAATGCGAACCTGTAACCTGTCGCTTGGGAGGGTCTACACTCGCCACTTGATGCGATGTGTGTTTTCAGGGGCTTAGACTGAATATTGGGGTTTGGCCCGACCTGCTTCCCAGTTTGTGATTGTTCAGACGTTAATCCTGTTCAGGGTTGGGTGCTTTACTGACCGGTTGAGGAACTCCCGCGGCGTGAGCCCTTTGCGGCTCGTAGCCGCGCGTTGATGGTTGTAGTCGTCCTGCCATGCCGCGATCAGGTGACGGGAATGGTCGTCCGATAAGGGCGCCATTGGTTTGAGCCCAACGGACGACGGTTGGGGAACATGTGAGCGTTGAAGCACTCGTCCCGCAGGCGGCCGTTGAAGCTCTCGACAAGGGACGTTGTCGTTTACCACCCTGCAGGGATAGCCCCGCAACTCGGCGATCTGGTCCAGTTCACCCCGCAGCGTCCCCGCTCAAACAGTGCAAAAGCCGGAAACTCTGCCTTAGGGCGTTCCAACGTTGGGAAGCCAAGCACACCGTGCCACAAGGACCCCTTTTATGATTGACGGACGCACGGGGACAGGTAACGGACAGTGAGGGAATTGTCCAAAAAGATATTTTAAACCTCCTAAAGGGTGGTTTATGCCAAAAAAAACAATCCCTTCGCCCAATATTTCCCGCTTTGACCAAAGGTATCAAAGCTAGCTGAATGCATGCCTTTCTTGCAGCGTGCACAGATGTATCCGTTGACGTGCGTTCTCCGTATCAATTTCAACGGGCGTCTCAAGGCATGCAGGATCAAAACATGATTAGTGATGGTGACCGCCTCGACATCTACGAACTTTTGGCCCGACACTTCTATGCCTTGGATGGTTTGAACCAGATCGTGACGGGTTCCGCCGCGCGAAACTGGGCAGAAACATTCACTGTGAATGGCAGCTTTAGGCTCGAAAGGTCTGACAAGACCACTGTGGTGGAGCTGTCTGGCCGTGACAATCTGGAACAGCTATTCTCCAAATTCACCGACATCGAAACGACCCGCCACTGGACCAATGGATTGATTATCCAGCCCGTCAGCGATGTGTTGGTCAAAGCCGGCTGCTACATCATTGCTTTGGACATTGGCAAAAACCCGTCTCCGACAATCCGTTCTGGCACCTACAGCGATACCATCACAAAGGTCGATGGCAAATGGCTTTACGATCACCGGTGCCTGACCCTTGATCCGGCGAGCCCTGCAGGATGACGGTCTACATACATAAGGTTATGCCGGGTGAAACGATGCGGGATTATGGCAGCGGGCTGACCGATTTCGTGCATTGTCCCAGCATCGTGGATCAGGGGCCCCCACAGCTTGACGGTTTCAGCATAAAAGAGGCTGAATACATCGAAGGCAGCGAACCGTTCAAAAGGCATAAGATCATTGCGGATAGGACAGCGACCGAAGGCGGCGTTTTCCTTGCAGCATTTGTACGTCGTAAACCCGGTTTGACGATGTCGGAATTTACGACCTACAGCCTGAACGTTCATGCCGCCATGGACGCGAAAATGCCCGGTCTCGGGGTGTACGAACAGTATCATGCAATCGAAGAAGGTGCATCGTTCGACTGCCTTTCCCTGTTCCATTTTCAAAATATGGAAACGTTGGAAGCCGCGCTCGGCTCCGATGTTGTGACGGCAGGCACGGCCGATCTCATCAATTTCATCGATCCAGCCGCAAGTCTGGTGCTGGCCGCCAAGCGACACAATGGACCAACAGTCGGGACTTCATAATGGATACTGAAACCATCATTATCGGCGCAGGCTTCGGCGGCGCCGTAGCAGCCCTTCGCTTGGGTCAAGCCGGCGTGAATACCATGCTTCTGGAACGTGGCCGTCGATGGGACATCGCAGACCCGACCATAGATGCCACATTCTCAACCTTTCAAGACTTGGACAAGCGCGCGGAGTGGATGAATTCCGTATCCCGCACCCCCGCATATGAAGGCGTCCCAATCGAGCCCTATGTCGGGGTTCTCGAAATCGTCGAAGCTGGCGAATACAAGTTTCTGGTCGGCTGCGGTGTCGGCGGTGGCAGCCATGCTTATGGCGGTATATTGATCGAACCTCCCAAAGAGCTTTGGGGAAAAGTGTTCCCCCATATCGAATTCGAAGAAATGGCGAACGTATATTTCCCACGGGTGATCAAGGAGATTGGCGCCACCGAAATCCCCGACGACATCCTTAATTCTTCATATTACCTTGGCCTCAAAGTTTTTGAGGAGCAAGCCGAGAAGGCCGGTTTCCCTCTCGTTGAAACGACCTCCAACGACATGCGTGACGGACGGGCACGTTTTGCCATGGGAATAGACTGGGACCGGGTCCGAGAAGAAATAGCCGGAACACGGGTCGGCTCAACAATCGGAGCACAGTTCTGGTTTGGGCAGAACAGCGGCGCAAAGCAGACGTTAGATCAAAATTATCTGCGGCGTGCCGAAGAAACCGGAAATGTCACTGTCCAAACCCACCATCGTACCACGGCAATCTCCGAGATCCCCGGAGGATACAAGATTACCGCGGATGTCATCAACGACTCGGGGAAAGTACTCGAAGTACGAGAGTTGACTTGCGAAAAGCTGTTCCTGGCGGCGGGCGTCCTTGGAACGACAGAACTGCTGCTGCGCGCTAAAAAGTCGGGTTCATTAGGCAGACTTGATCCAGCCGTGGGGCAGGGACTTGGAAACGACGGCGACACATTTACCATCCGGACCGAATTGCCCGAGAAGACCAACCCACATCTCGGCGGTCCCGGAGCAATCGTCGTGATGAATTATGAGAACCCGATCTACCCCTGCGTCATGATGCGCGCGCCCTTGCCGCGGTTTGAGCAGGACTATCCAAATCTCGACTCGATGGCGAACTTCATTTTCGCGATGACCCCACATCGCGGTTCGATGGAGCTTGATGCGAACGACAAACTTGTCGTAAATTTTGATCCTGACATCGAGGCGCAAAAAGCGGCCATTCACTTGGTTCAGCGATTTGTTGACGCGAATGGTGGTGTTGCCAATCCGCCGTCGGCACAAATTACCGGACATCAGCTTGGTGGGGCCTGCATGGGCACTGTTTGTGACGATGCCGGTCGAGTAAAGGGACATCCCGGTCTTTACGTTGTCGATGGTGCGCTTATCCCGGGCTCAAGCACCTGCGTAAATCCCGCTTTGACCATTGCTGGTATCGCCGAACGCTGTATGGAACTCGTATTGGCTCAAGACTTCGTCGCGTCCTGACTTGAACACAGAATTGGAAAACCAATGAGCCAAGAAGAAACACGCCGAATTGCGAACGCATGGTTTGATGCCCTTGACCGTGCGGATTATCCGGCCGCGATAGCCCTATTGGATGAAAGCATCGAATGGGTCAACCTGCCGAAAATTGAAGGTGTCACCGATATCATTCCGTGGATGGGTACGGCTCATGGAATTGAAGAAGTTCTCGCCCAGTTCTCCACGCGCAATGGGATTGTTGACGTAAAGGTTTTCAAGCCTGTTGATCTGGTGGTTGAGGATAACGTGGCGGTTGGTACCGTGCATGATATCTCGACCGTTCTTGCTACGGGGAACGAGTTTGAGATCTTGTTCGCAAGCTGGATGGAAGTCCGCAATGGCAAGATTGTAAAGTGGAAAAGCTATTGTGACGCAGCGGCTGTCGTCGCGGCTTTCTTGGATGGCGTCGATCAAAAGCTGCTGGATGCGGTCAAGACCGGTGATATAGAAAAGGTCCGTACCTTTCTGACCCTGCACAAAGGAAACGCCAATGTCAGGGATGAGGAAACCGGACTGACATTGCTGATGATCTCTGCTGCGCGTGGTGATGCCGCCATTGCGAAACTTCTGATCGAGCATGGCGCTGATGTTTTCACCACTGACAGCAAGACGGGTGCAACAGCGCTTCACAAAGCTGGACAGGGTGGTAGCGTCGAGGTTGCGCAGCTGTTGCTAGACGCAGGCGCGCATATTGATGCCGTGACACCCACTATGGGCCATACACCCATTATGGACGCCCTGTGGTATAAATGGCCACTTCTGGTTGAATTCCTAATTCAGAAGGGCCAGAATCTTAACTTCACCACGCATTACGGCTTTACGCTTGATGATCACATCGCATTTGAAACAAAGGTCAACCAGGGAGAAGAGCGAAAAAAGGTTGAATATGTCAAGCAAGCTGTCGATGATGCCCGTGCGAAGACAGTCGAGCAGGTAAAAGAGCAGCAACTGATCTACGCGATCACCGAGGGCGAAAACGAAACGGCCGCGGCGTTGATTGCTGGCGGCGCGGATGTGAACGCGGTCCACCCGCACATCAATTCCTTCCTTGACGGCCACACGCCATTGATCGTTGCCGCGCGTGATGGTCGGACGGATCTGATCGATGCTTTGTTGAATGCCGGCGCCGAGGTGGATGCCGAAGATTGGGTGTTCAAAGGGCACCCGATCCACAAGGCAACCTATAATGGAAATGCTGAAATCTTGCGCAAGCTGGTTGCCCATCCGGGTATAGACCTTGATGTTCAAGGGCCGATCAACGGCTATACTCCACTTCATGACGCGCTTTGGCATGGTTTCGTCGAATGTGCGGAAATTCTGATCGACGCAGGGGCGCGGCTTGATCTGCGCGGTCATGACGGAAAGACCGTGCTGGATATATCCACCGCAACATTGGGCGCAGAGAGCCCGGTGACCAAACGTATCGAACAAAGACTGCGGGAAACGCTATGACGACGATCCAGCTTCTTTACGTCACCATCTCAACCCCCGATATCGACCGCATGATCGCATGGTATGGCGAGAAATTGGGATATTCACTGTATACCCGGAAGGATTTCCCTGAATTCAACACGCGAATTGCGGTGATGGAGCAGGCTGGCTTTCGTCTGGAAATTCTTCAACAGGGAAATGCAGCGCCAACCTTGTCGCCGCGACACGAACCTCCAGATCACACAAATGTCCACGGCATATCCCAATTTGCCGTCCTAGTGGATGATCTGGATGCAGCCATTGAAGATATGGAAGCCAAGGGTGTCGAGATGCCTTGGGTCAAGCGCGTGGATACGGATCTGAGACTTAGCTTTCAGTTCATCAAGGATTGCGACGGCAACTTGATACAGTTGGTGCAACTGATGGATGACGCGGCTGCACACCGTAATGATTTGATACGGCAGCGTCATGAGAATGGCGGCCCAGTCGGCTGATAGTTCGCACAATTGAAGCGGCGGGCAGGTGCTTTCTTACCTGCCCGTCTTTCCATTCAATCGGCTCTGCGGCCTAAATTAGGCGATGGGCTTTCTCCCGATTGGTCGCGAGGCGTTTATTACGCGGCTTTAGGCAATGATACGCCTAAGGCTGCGAGGCCGTTCAGTGGGGATAGGCGGGCGTGTGACCCGGTCATCTGACTTTACAAGACCAGTGCGATGGGTCGCTGCCCTGCTGTTTTTATTCAGTGCACCATCATCATGAGGTATTCATCCGCTGTGCCTACACTGACGGGCTAAGGAATGCCTGCTGGGTGTCCACCATCGACAATGTGCGTCTTTAGGTAAGCGGTCGCGGGTGGCGTTCGCCTGCATGAGTGGATTTCACCAAACGAAGGAAATCCATCGATTTGTGTGCAGGCGCCGGTACCCGGTGTATCGGGTGCTCAACTAGCTCGGCGCTATGCGTTTACCCCCATGCTGATCTCTGAATAGCTTGTCGCCTTCAAGACCATGAATTTTTCTCGAAGCACCACTATCGAGGCAAGGAGATATTGGGAAAGCTGTTATCATCTTATTGATAGTGATCATGTTGCCTTGCATCGCTCGCGCTGTTGCGCCCCCCGCGCCCGAGACTGCACCCGGACAGAAGAAAAACGCAAGGAAAGGTCATGAGCGATCAAGCGTCGAATGTGGTCACAGAGGACGGCCTGCGCAGCCTCTTGGCCTGCGACCACCTCATCGAGGTGGCCTGCATGGAAAGGGCCGGGACGCGTCATACCAGTTGAGAAGCAGCCTCAGTCATCCGGGTCGTTGCCCGTGATGGGCGCGACGGCAGGATGCTCGTCACCAGCCGCGTCCCGCTTTAGGTGAGTGATTTCAAGATTTTCGTAGACCTTGCAAACGTCCTTGTCGAAACGAGCTGCAGCACCGCCAGCACCCCGCTCGTCGAGGGTGACCGCGAACCCAATGCGGCGCCCGGGCGCACGCCTGAGCCACGGACCGGCCCGGTTCTGGTCAAGGGCAAATGACCGCGCCTTTGCGGGTCGTCTCTGCATCGACCAGCCCCTGACCACCCTACCGCGTATGGTCGTCGGCGGCATGGGAGCGCTGGCTTTCACGCGCCCGTCTGGTCCTGTCATTGGTGTTGACTGCCCTTTCGGACGCGCGGAATCCGACTACGACTGTCAAAAGCATCAGCGCGAAGATCGCAAGCGCCACGAAAAATCCAAACATGGTGGTGTCTCCTGAGGTTTGGCCCGGAACTGGCCCATTAGTGGGATGCAGTGCGGGCGTGCGCCCGGCGTGCGCAACACGTTGCCGGAGAATGATGGGCCTGTTCACACCTGGCAAAGGGTGCGGCCATCGTCTTGCAACCCGGGCTCCGCCAAAGGCGGCAGATCCGGGCCGCCGATGCCCGTTGCTACGGCGGAACTCGTCCAGACCTTGCCCGGCCCTTTGCCATTCGAACATCTCTTGATGGAGAAACGCGCTCGATCCGAATGCGTTCCCGCGCCCCTTTGGTGCAGGGGCGGACCAAGCAAAACCGGTCCTGCCTTCAATGTGTCCGGGCGCTTGTCAAGGCGTGCAGATTTGCCCTGCGGGAGTGCTGCGAGACGCCTTCGCTGCGGCGGGCACGCTGCGATAGGGTGCCGGCATCCATTTCGTCATGGGCAAGGATCAGGCTCAATGTGGCCCTGCTTCTGCTCACACGGCTCTTGATCGTGCCGATGGTGCAGCCGCAGGCATCGGCGGCTTCCAGTTGCGAGAACCCGTAAGCCCCCATCAACACAAGCGGCCGGCGTTGCGCACGCGGCAGTTGTCCGATGGCTGCGATCAGTTCCTTGAGCGCGATCGCATCCACCTGACGCGGCGGCTCCGCAAGCGCTTGCGCGCAAAGGCCGTCCACATCCTCTACCTCGCGGCGAAGTTTGCGCAGATCGGAAAAGAAGGTGTTGCGCATGATGGTGAACAGCCACGCGCGTAAATTGGTCTCCGGTCGATAGCTGGCGCGATTGGTCCAGGCCTTCAGGAGGGTCGTCTGCACCAGATCCTGCGCCCGGTGCTCGTTCGATGTCAGCTTGAGGGCGCGGCGTCGCAGGGCCGCGACCTCAAGCGGCAGGAGGTCATGGAATTCATGCTTGTGATCGATCATCGAATACGCGCCTTTGGTTGATCGCAGACATACCGGTCCTGCGCACAGATGCGACCGGACGCCTGAAAGGATCGGAAATGGGTGAATGGTTCGAGCGGGGTGATCGTCGGAAAGGGTCCCGCCCGGCACGCGCCGATGGACGCGCCGGACCGGTTCCCCCGCGCTTCTTTGAGCCGCGTGGGGGCGTGCATGGAAGCGTCGGCTGTTTCAGGCGGCGGCTTCGGCATTCAGGCGCGTCTCGGCCAGCTTGGACAGCGCCCTGTCGGCACCGTATTCCTGATCGAGCGTCTTTTTGAGCAGGGTCGCTGCATTGGCGTGGCCAAGCTGCTTGGCCCAGGCCACAAGGGTTCCGTAGCGGGCAATCTCGTAGTGTTCGACCGCTTGCGCCAGCGAGATGAGGGCGGCGTCCATCGTATCCTTGTCGTCGATTTCGGCCATGAGGGCTTCGGCTTCTTCGACAAGCCCCACCATCGCATCGCATTTCGCGCCGCGGGCGGGTTTGCCAAGAATCTCGAACACCTCCTCGAGCCGCGAGACATGGTCCTCGGTCTCGTCCCTGTGCGCTGATAGGGCGACCTTTAGCTTTGGATCCGACGCCTTGCGCTCCATTTTCGGGAGCGACTTGAGAATTTGGCGCTCGGCATAAAGCACGTCCTTGAGAGTATGAAGGAACAGGTCTTCAAGGGTTTCGATTGTCATTGGGGCAGCTCCTGTGACGGGTGGATCTGTACTTTTGGCGATTTTCGCAGCTATACAGCCGACGTAGATCCCGGAAAGTTCCGGCACTTGGTCAGATCATTGCGTTTCGAAAAGTTGAGCAGTACGCGGCTGTCCTGCGGTCGACATCAGTTGCAGGCAATCAAGGGGTTCCGTCCTGCCGCGGCAGTCCGCTTGGTCGTTTTTGGAAAATTGCCTGAATCGCTTTGGCTGAGCCTTGTATTGACTGGGGAAACCGAATTTCCTGAGAACCCGTAAATTTTCGAATTCCTCCATAAGCACGCGAATGAAAAGTTCAGCCGGATTTTCCTTGGGCATCTGGGATTCCTTTTCCAGAAGTGTCACGTCCGGTAGTCTTGAGCGAGAATGGCGGATCAAAGCAGCAGGGCAATGATGATCACGACGAGCAGCGGCGCTCCGAGAAGCCAGGCGATTAGGGCAGGCATGGGTATATCCTTTCAGCAGGTGAATTCGGCGCCACATCAGTTCCGTGCGGCCAGCACATCCAGTCCGAGGCCTTCGTCCCGGTGACGACCACCGGCGGTCGCGGAAAAGAAAGCCGCTATAGCGCCGATCAGCAGCGTCGCCGCGGCGATGAAGCCGAACACGACCCCGGCAACCCGCGCATTTTCAGCAGCGTCAAGGGCGGCGGTGCGGGCATCCGCGATCTCGCCGTTGACGTCGTCGACGCGGGCAAGCGCCGCCTCTTGGTCAAGGCCGGAGTTGGCCGCCACAAGTTGCGCCAGATAGGTGCGGTCGCGGTCAACCATCTGATCGCTGGTCGCACTGCGCGCGAGGATGCCGGCGACCTCTTGCTGGACTGCGGGGTCGATGTTGGTCAGCTCCGTGCCGGTTTGGCCGCTCGGCGTCGTTGCAGAAATGGCGCCGTTCCCCGCGTCGGACGTTGTTTCGCTGATCACGCCGCCGACCACCGGGTTGTCCCTGCCATCTGCTTCTGCTGGTGGTGTATCGCCCGTGTTTGCTGACGTTTCTGCGCTTGCGTCTCCGCTGCGAAGCATGACGTTGGCAAAGTAGTCCGAAGTGGCGACGTCAGTGGCCGTTCCCACTGCCGAGCCCACTGCGGATGCACCTGCACTCAACAATCCGCCCACGCTGGCGGTGGCCAGGACGGTGCTGACCAATGCGCCGACGGCCCAGACCATCAGCCCATGGGTGCCATCGCGCACGGCAACCTCATCCGGCGTTGCATCGCCGATCCGGCGCCGCATGCGCCCGGCAAGGTAGCCTCCGGCGCCGAAGCCCGTCACCATGACCCAGACGAACCAGATCCCCGAAGCAATGGCCAGCCAAGACGCGGACACACCTTCGCCCCTGTAAGGCGAGGTCAGCGACAGCCCAAGGCCAGTCCCGAAGCTGATCAGAAGGAACGAGAGCGCAAGCGCGAAAACGCCGCCGGCAAGAACGGCCGGCCAATCGAGGTACGACCCTTCGGCCATGGGCGCTGCACCCAAACGCGGTGCTGTCTGATTTTGTGGCTGGTTTTCATAGGTCATTGGGATTTTTCCTAGAGAGGATCATATCGTCAACGCAGCCCGACAAAGCTGAGCAAGGCCAGGACGATGACAATTGCACCGACAATGTAGATGATCTGGGTCATGAGAGGTTCTTTCGATTGAACACGGTTTCTCCATTGCCCTGTAACGCATTGCGTCCGGGCTTTCCGGGGATCAGGAACCCGGTTGACAGAGCCCGCTTTGCGCGCGGCACCGGTTGAGAGTTCGAATTGACTGGGTGGCCCGAAACCGGTTTGTTTCAGCATAGGCCGTGGGGACAAAGACCGTCTGAAATTCCATCAGTTATCGAATGGGCCACCCAGCCGTTCACGAGGTACTTCGTCAGCAAGAATTTACCATTTACATCGCAGACTGAAGCGAACGGTGTCACTTCTTGGTCCACATTACGGACCCGCGCGGGGTGCCGGTAGAACCGGAATCTACTCATTTCCGGCGAACGTTGCGCTCATGGCGATACCGGGCAACTGCAATTACTTATGTGCAGTCGCCCGGAAATGTGCTAAGCTGTGCTTTCAGTCGCGCTTGGGGTGACCAAGGCGATTTTTGACATCTTGTCCGGCTCAAAATTTGGGTCTGGCGGTCACCCCCGAAGGAAACTCCAGTGCTGACCGGCCAGTCACGGACGCATCTTCCAGTGGTCGCCATAGGGGCCTCCGCCGGTGGACTGGAGGCGTGCCGCTCCCTGCTTGGCGAAATGCCCGGCGATGTGCCGGCGGCGTTCCTTTTGATCCTTCACCTCGACCCGACGCATGACAGCATGATGGTCGACCTTCTGGCCCGCACGACCCGGCTTGAGGTCGTGCAGGCTACCGAGGGGCTGGCGTTGAAGCCCGGTCGCCTGCACGTCATCCCGCCCGGCGTCTTTCTGACCGTCGTCAACCGGACTATCCACCTGTCAGCACCCGAGGGCGGCAAGGCCGTGCGACTACCCTTCGACGTTTTGTTGAAATCCCTCACCAAGGACGCGGGGCCATCAACTGCCTGCATCGTCTTGTCCGGTACCGGTACGGACGGGTCGTCGGGGATCGGGGACTTCCACGCCGCAGGCGGTCTCGTCCTCGTGCAGGACCCCAACGAGGCCGGATATGCGGGCATGCCGGAGAGTGCGATCGCCACTGGCCATGTGTCCGAGGTCTTGGCTACCGGGCAGATGGTGGGCGCGATCACACGCTTCGCCGAGAGCAGCGCCAACGCTGCCGTTTCCGCGGAAGACCACCCGGGAAATCCTGCGATGACGGCGCGCACCGTGCGTCGCTACAATGACCTGATCGCCTTCATCGGAGATCACGCCCAGCAGGATCTCTCGCTGTACAAGCGGGGAACGCTGGAACGTCGCATCGCGCGGCGGATGGGTCTTGTCGGGTTGGGGCCTGACGATGTCGCGGGTTACCTTGCGATGTTGCGGGCGGATCCTGCGGAGCGCGATCACCTTGCGGCGGACCTGTTGATCCATGTCACCAGCTTTTTCCGCGATCCCGCCGTCTTCGCCCATCTTTCGTCCAAGGTGATCCCAGATCTCCTCGAGACGCTTCCTGCTGATCGCCCGTTGCGCGTCTGGGTGGCGGGCTGCAGCACCGGAGAAGAGGCCTATAGCCTCGCCATTCTCTGCCTTGAAGCGATGGACGCCACCGGAATGCATGGACGTCTGCAGATTCTCGCCTCGGACGTCGATCCCGAGGCCATCACCACTGCGCGCGCGGGCTTTTACCCCAAGGAGATCGCGGGAGCGGTGTCGCCAAAACGGCTGGCGCGGTTTTTCGTGGAGGAAGAGGGCGGTTGGCGGGTCAGATCCTCCTTACGAGACGCCATCGTCTTCACCGTGGCCGACCTTCTTTCGGACCCGCCATTTTCCAAGATCGACCTTGTATCGTGCCGCAACGTTTTGATTTATCTTGGGCCTGAGGCGCAAAAGCGGGTGATCGCGCGCTGCTGCTTCGCGCTGCGACCGGGTGGCTTGCTGTTGCTTGGCGCAGCCGAGATGCCGGGGGCGGGCGACGGTTACTTTGTCGTCGAAGACAAGGCCGCGCGACTTTGGCGCCGTGTCGGAAAGAACCTGCCAGCCGATTTGCATTTCGCCAACGGCAAGCGCGAGGAAACGACAATTCCGACCGAACTTGTTCACGTGCGGCGCAGCGCGTTGGCCGATTTGTGCCGTCGCTTCGTGATGGAGAACTACGCCCCTGCTGCGGTCTTGATGAATACCCGGCTCGAGGTTCTCTACATTCTGGGTCCGACCGAGAAATACCTGACCATCACCCAAGGCCATCCCGATCCCGGCATGATCGGGATGCTTCCAAAGGTCCTGCGCGCGCGGGTGCGGGCCGCGGCAGCTGCATGCACACCGGAAAACCCCCGGGTTGCCGTTTCGGGCGGACGCATCTTGGGACCGAATGGGTTCGACATCGTGCTGCACTCTGTCACTGCCGGGGTGGAACCGTTGTTGCTGGCGTGCTTCATCGACAACCGGCACCCGGTTGACAAAACCGGTGATGCCGAGGCCGTCGCCGACAGGGCGCGCCACACTGACGATCTGGAGGCCGATCTGGAGGCTACGCGCAACGACCTGTCCGATGCGCTGCGGGATCTTGAACAGGAAGTCGAAGCTCATAGCGCCGACGCCGCCGAAGCTTTGTCGGTCAACGAGGAATTCCAATCCACCAACGAGGAATTGCTGGCCTCGAAGGAAGAACTGCAATCGCTCAACGAGGAGTTGACCGCGCTGAACAGCCAGTTGCAAGAAACCCTCGAACGGCACCGCACCACCGCCAACGACCTGCAGAACGTGCTCTACAGCACCGATGTCGCAACGCTCTTTCTCGATCTCCACCTCAATATCCGCTTCTTCACGCCAGCCGCGCGCCAGATCTTCCGGGTGATCCCGACCGATGTGGGTCGCCCGCTGTCAGACCTCGCCTCGGTCTCGCGGAACGATGACCTTGAGACGGACTGCCGGACCGTCCTTGCCACATCCGATGCGACCGAGCGGGAAATCGGAGGCGAGGAGGGGCGGTGGTTCTCGCGCCGCGTTCAGCCCTATCGCGCCGAAGGCGGCAGGGTCGAGGGCATTGTCATCACCTATGTCGACATCACCGAGCGCAAGCGCATCAATGCCGATCTGGTGGCCGCCATGACCGAAGCGGACCGGGCAACGCGGGCCAAGTCGCGCTTTCTGGCCGCGGCAAGCCACGATCTGCGGCAACCGCTGCAATCCATGGCGCTGCTGCACAACCTGTTGTCGCGCAACAAGCGGTCGACCGAGGGGGAGCGTCTGGCCGCGCTGATGGACCTGACGCTGACCTCGATGACCTCGATGCTTGATTCGATGCTGGATGTGAACCGCATCGAAACCGGGATCGTCCGGCCAGACATGCGGCCCGTCGCCATCGGTCCCTTGATGGTGACCCTGGCGGAGGAATTTCGCACGGCCTGCGATCTGAAGGGACTGAAATTGCGGGTCGTGCAGTGCAAGGCCTGGGTAAGGACCGATCCACAACTCTTGGCGCAGATGCTGCGCAACCTGTTGTCCAACGCCCTGAAATACACGCCAAAAGGGGGAATTCTTCTCGGATGCCGCCGGCGCGGCGGGGATCTGACAATCATGGTGTGCGACACTGGTGTTGGCGTGGCCACGTCGGAAACCGAGAAGATCTTTGACGCCTACCATCAGGGCAAGAACGCGGCCGCGCTGGCGGGAACCGGGCTGGGACTGGGGCTGTCGATCGTCAAGCGCCTATCGGAGTTGATGGAGCATCCGATCACCGTCCTGTCATCCCCCGGCAAGGGGTCGTCCTTCATGATCACGATGCCCGTCGTCGAACCTGCGCTTACGGGCACCGACGCGCTCCACAACGCGGCAGCGCTGGCCAGTGCCGTGCGACAGACCGGGACAATCCTGATGGTCGAGGATGAAGAGCCCCTGCGCGGGTTGTTGGCCGAGGTCCTTGAAAATGAAGGGCATAAGGTCATCGTCATGTCGGATGCGAAAAAGGCGCTGGCATGGGCCAGCAGTGATGCCCCGGTGCCCGATCTGCTGCTGACGGATTACGACCTGCACGGCGGCAGAAGCGGTCTGAAGCTGGCGCAGGATCTGCCCGACATTCTGGGAGTGCCGATACCCACGGTCATACTGACGGGCGATATCACTTCGGAAACCCTCAAGAGCATCGCGGCCTCACCCTGCCATCAGGTAAACAAGCCAGTGATGCCCGAGGTCTTGCTGGCGACGATTTCCGATCTCATCCGCAAGGCCCGCTCCGAAAAGGCCAGGGCCGGCCTTTTCCCCCAGACGTCCAGAACCACCATTCATGTGATCGACGACAACCCGATCATCCGCGAAGCCATGCGCCGACTGTTCGAGGTAGAGGGTTACATGGTGACAACCTATTCCTCCGCCGAAGATTTCCTGATGGCCCCGCGACCCAAGGGGCCCGCCTGTTTGCTTATCGACAATCTGCTGCCGGGCATGGCGGGTGTGGCCCTGATCGACCGCCTACGGGCCGAGAAGGTGCAAATTCCGACCGTGATGTTGACCGCGCATGGGGATGCTGCAATTGCCGTGGCCGCCATGAAGGCGGGCGCGTCGGACCTGATCGAAAAACCGGCCAGTGCCGCACAGTTGCTGGCCAGCGTGCGGCAGGCGATTACAGCTTCAAAGGATGGCAAGGGTGACGGCGTTCCCGGCGAGACGCGAAAGGCCGCGCGTCTGAGGTTCAAGGATCTGACCAAACGCGAACATCAGGTCATGGCAAAGGTCCTTGAAGGCGCGCCCAACAAGATCATCGCCGCAGATCTCGGGATCAATCAGCGCACGGTCGAAAACCACCGCGCCTCGGTGATGCGCAAGACCGGGGCAACATCCTTGCCCGAACTGGTTCGGCTGGCTCTGTTCGCGGATGTGCTTGGCGCATAGCGACATCTCCTGTCGACAGGGTGATGGACCCCGATCACCGGGTTGCTCGCAACGAATATCCTGATGCGGCGTTTAGTGGTTATGGCCTCCGCCGCCGCTGTTTTGCCGCGGTGCAAGGCCAGTGTTTTCTCGGGGGATCGCTCAATGGTACGCAGCTTACTGGCCAAGTTGCGCCGGACCAATCATCGCAAACGCCACGCCCAGACAACCAGGGCCGCCCAGTCCCTACACAAGGCCCTGAAGGGGCTCATGCTTGCCACGGCGCTGGCACCCCTTGCCGTATTCGCGCCGCCAGCCGGGATTGCGGTCGCCAAGACCGGGCGGAAGCCCCCGGGCGTGGCCAATCCGTCGGTACATAAACCACGATCCGTCAACGTCAGGCGAAAGCCCTCGGCGCGACCACCTGCAGCCTCCCGCGATCTTTCCCGGACGCACCGCTGCGCGGCGGGTTCCAGCACCTACAAGCTCCACCTCCCCGCCAGTCACATCGATCGGCCTCAGGGGCTGATCGTCATGTTGCACGGCTGCAACCAGACCCCTGATGATTTCGCCATCGGCACGCATATGAACGCCCTCGCGGAAAAGTATGGCTTGGCCATCGCCTATCCGGCGCAGTCTAGGCGCAGGAATGCGGCAGGCTGCTGGAACTGGTTCCAACCCATGCATCAGGTTCGCGGCATGGGAGAGCCAGCCATTCTTGCCTCGCTCACGCGCAAGCTGATGCGGGAATTGCGGCTTGGTCGCGATTCCGTGTTCGTGGCGGGCCTGTCCTCGGGCGGGGCAATGGCGGCGATCCTTGCGGATGGCTATCCCGATGTCTTCTCGGCGGCAGGGGTTCATTCCGGCATGGCCCGCGGGGCCGCGACGGGCGCGATGTCTGCGATGGCAGCGATGCGGGTCGGCGCATCGGGCGGGGGGGGGGTGTCCGTCTCCGCCATGCGCGACCGGTCCGCTGGATCATCCTTCAGGGCGCGCAGGACAGCACGGTTCACCCCTCCAATGCGGCGATGATCCTTGCCGCAGTTGTGGGTGGGACTGCCCTGCCGACCCGGATCAGCAAAGGGGAGTCGAGGGGGCGCAACTATGTCCGCCGGGACTATGCAGGGTCCGATGGCGCCACATTGGTCGAAACCTGGATGATCGAGAACGCCGGTCATGCCTGGTCGGGCGGGCGCGCGGGCGGGTCCTACACCGATCCCAAGGGGCCCGATGCCTCGGCCCAGATGATCCGCTTCTTTCTGACGAAATCCGGCTGACAGCCGGCATCGCCGGAACGCAATTGCCTGACCATGCGTTTCCTTGATGTGGCCGATCATGTCCGGAACGGGCCTGCTGTGCCCGATGGCATGGCGTGGCGCGCGCTTGTCCATCGCCCGGTCACGACCCGGCAGGGGGAACCTGCTGCCAGATATCCCGACCCTCGGGATCAAAGGAGATTGCCATGACAAATCATGCGACCACCGCGCACGGAATGGCCACCGGCGGCGCCTACGGCTTCGCCCGCGATGGCTATGCCAAGGCGCACGTCCATGACCTCACCACCGCCGATGTCGAAAGCGCGCACGTCTATGGCCGCGACGACGAGACCATCGGGTCGATCAGCGCGCTGAAGGTCGGCACGGACGGCAAGATCACCGACGCCGTGATCGACGTCGGCGGCTTTCTGGGCATGGGCGCGCATTCCGTGTCGATCCCTTTCGGTCAGCTGACCGTTCTGCGTGAAACGGCCGGCTCGGACCTGCGGGTCCATCTCGACACCACCAAGGAAAAGCTAAAGGCGATGCCGCATTACAACGCATGATCCGGCAAGGTCTGCTGACGCTCTGAACAAAAGAGGCCGCACAAGTTGCTTGTGCGGCCTTTCTCGTAAGCTGGCATCAAGACGGCACGGTCTGACCATCGCGGAAAGCGCCGCAATGGTCAGACGGGCTCAGATGTCAGTTGGACGCCTGATACTGCGGCAGGTCCTGGATCTGGTCACGGGTGGCATCGACGTAAATGCGCACGTCGTCATATCCTTCGGTCGACAGGATGGTCATCTCGTCAAAGCTCAGCGAAGCTTGGCTGCTGCCGATTCCGAGAAACCCGCCAAAATCGATGATCACGTTGGTGATTTCTCCGGCTTCGTTGATGATCATGTCGGTGACTTGGCCGACATCGTTGTCGTTCATGTCATAGACCGTCTTGCCCATCAGCACCTCGGTCGAGACCTCGGTGGCTTCGACAAGGGCGTAGCCATCGCGTTCGATTTGCGGCGCGGCGAACCCGCTCTGGCCCTCGCGGACGTTGTCACCCTGCCGCTGACCTTCCGGATTCGCCATCGCCATGCGATCATAGGAGGGGTAATCCCGCATCCTCTCGGCGTCGGCATTGACGACGATGTACATCTCGGAACGGTCGTCGGGATCGGTCGCGAAGCTGATCTGATCCATGGTCACCGCAACGTCATGCTCGCCCATACCCAGAAAGCCGCCAACGCCGATCACAAGCGCGCGGACTTGACCGTCATTAGACAGAACGATCTCGTTGATCTGGCCGATGTTGTCCATGTCACCCAGTTCATCACGATCCATCATCGCCATGGACTGGGTTCGGTCCGTATTCCGCATCGGGCCGTCGCCAGCCGGTGCCGTGCCCTCCGCGGTGCGGCGTGCGTAGACCTCGTGTCCCATCAGTTCCGAAGCGAACAGATCCGACTCGCGCCTTTGGTCAAGAAACCCTTGCATCTCGGTGTTTTGCTGCGCGTTCGCCGGGTTTTCGACAGGTGCCTGCGTTTGCGCAGATGGCAAGATCGGTGCACCCAGAGCGATGACAAGGGCTGTCGTGGAAAGTAGCATTTTCATGCGAAAATCCTCCTGAGGTGAGGTGCGGATCGATTGCCGATCGCTTGCTCACCCAACACCACGACAACGCCCGGCTTCTATGTCCGTTCCCTTTGGTGTGGTCGCCTCTCCACCACGCGACGGCTCCCTATCGTGGCAAGCAACCTGAGCGTCCGAGTGCGCCACGGTTGAAAGGAGCCCAGCACAATTGGCGATGGGCGGCGCGTCCGTGCAGGTCTGCGGCAAGCTACCGACCAAGGACCCGAGGATCGACGGAACGTTTCGGTCTCTGGGCGGTTGCTTTTGGAGGGGCAGCGCGTCGACGACATGCAAACACCCTGTGCGGCTTGTTTGGAAAGGAGACCTGCATGGAATGGGATCAGATTGCCGAGAAATGGAGCCAGATGGCGCTCCGCCTGCGCAGCGACAGCCCGACCGGGGCGCGACTGCCCGGCGCAAGCCGGGTCGATGACGCTCCGGCGAGGGCAATGACGCAGACACCCCCAACACTTGCGCCCCGTGACGGTCTGTCCCGGACGCGTTCGACCGGAGGGACAGGGAACGATCGTAGCCTGACACCCGACCGGTGATGCCGACGGATTACGCGCCGCGACCGGAACGGCGGCGAGGCGGGCCCTTGACCCGGACGAAGCTCCCATGGCCACGACGCCCGGTAAGCCCATGGACAGACAACGCGCCGATCCGTGCCGACCTCTTCGGAGCCGAGCGTCTGGAACATCACGCCATCTCGCTGGCGCAGGCCCAGTGCGTCACCGACCGTAGCGTCAGGGTGACGCCGTTGAGCGTCAGGGTGCGCGAAAACTCGGCTGTGTTGCTGTCGGCCTATCGGTCCTGCACCTTGGCGGTGCAATCGGGCCAGACAGTCACGCCAGCGACCGAGTGGTTGCTGGACAATTACCACCTTGTCGAACGGCAGTTGCAGCAGATCGCCCGCGACCTGCCCCCCGGCTACTACCGGCAGCTTCCCAAACTCGCCGCCGGACCGTTCAGGGGCTACCCGCGCGTCATGGGAATCGCCTGGGCCTATGTCGCGCATACCGACAGCCTGTTGAACGGGCCATTGCTCGCGCGCTTCGTGCGCGCCTACCAGACGGTCGAGCCCCTGACGATCGGCGAGTTGTGGGCGGTCGCCATCACCTTGCGCATCGTGCTGGTCGAGAACATGCGTCGGGTCACGGACCGCATCGTCGCAGAACAGCAGAACCGCGAGACCGCTGATGATCTGGTCGACCGGGTCACCGGCCGCGCGGGCAAAAACGGCTCCTCCGTGTTCCCCGATCCTTCGTTTCGCGCTCTGGCCGATGCCACGCAGGCGCTGGAGGGCGCGCCCTTGCCCGAAGCCCTTGCCGCGCGTATCGCCCAACGGCTGCGCGGCTTCGAAGCCGCGGAAACGCCGCTGCACGGCTGGTTGCAGGAGTGTCTGAGCCAGCAGGGCCTTACGGTCGACGAGGTGGTGCTGCGCGCCCAGAACGAGCAAGGCGCGTCCAACGTCACGATGCGCAACATCGTCACCAGCATGCGGCTGATCGCGGAAATGGATTGGCCCGACGTCTTCGAAGCGATCAGCCCGGTCGATGCCAAGCTGCGCGCCGCGTCGGATTTCGCCGCGATGGATTTCGCGTCGCGCGACCTCTATCGCACCGCGATCGAGACGCTGGCGCGCGGATCTGGCGCGACAGAGATCGCGGTGACCGAAGCGGCCCTTGGCCTCGCGGCCGCCGGTGGAACACCTGCGGCGCGCGATCCCGGCCATGGTCTGATCGGGCCGGGACGTCCCGCATTGGAGCGCGCGCTTGGCTATCGCCCGAAGCCCGGACCAAGGCTTCGGCGGATGCTGGGGCGCGCCGGTCTGCGCGGTTATCTGGCGGCGCTCTGGCTGGTGGCCCTGACGATCGTCGGCGGGGCGCTGCTGCTGACCGGGGCACAGGGCTGGCTTATCGTATTGTTGGCCCTGACGGGGCTTGCCCCGGCCTTCGAGGCGGGCAGCGCGCTGGTCAATCTGGCGATCACGCGCACCGTTGCCCCACGACGCCTTCCCGGACTGGATCTGGCCCAAGGCATTCCGCCCGACTTGCGCTGCCTTGTGGCCGTGCCCGTTCTGTTCAGCACCGTCGAGGATGTCACCGCCTGCATCGAACGGTTGGAGGTGCACTACCTGTCCAGCACCGGGGGCGCGGTGCATTACGCACTCCTGTCTGACGGCCCCGATGCCGCCACCGAAGACCTGCCGCACGATGCCGACCTGATCGCCCATGCCCGGCGCACTGTGGCCCGGTTGAACGAAACCTATCCCTCGCCCGCAGGCGACAGGTTCCTGTTCCTGCACCGCCGCCGTCTGTGGAACCCCGAGATGGGCGTCTGGATGGGGTGGGAACGCAAGCGCGGCAAGCTGACCGAGCTGAACCGCCTCTTGCGCGGCGCCACCGACACCAGCTTCGTCACGCCATGCGACGTTCCAAAAGACGTCCGCTTCGTCATCACGCTCGACGCCGACACGCGGCTCTTGCGCGACACGGTCCGGAGGCTGGTCGGCAAGATGGCCCATCACCTGAACGCGCCCCAGATCGACGCAGCTGCAGGGCGGGTGAGCAGCGGCTACGGTATCTTGCAACCGCGCGTGACGCCCGCCCTGCCCCTGGGCGCCGAAGGGACGCTTTACCAGCGGCTCAACGCCAGCCATGGCGGTATCGACGCTTATGCCGCCGCGATCTCGGACATCTATCAGGACCTTTTTGGCGAAGGGTCCTTCACCGGCAAGGGCATCTATGACGTCGATGCCTTCGCGGCGGCGCTGGCGGGTCGTGTGCCCGACAACTCCATGCTCAGCCACGACCTGTTCGAGGGCGATCTGGCCCGTGCGGCATTGGTGTCCGATATCGAACTGGTCGAGGATTTTCCCGCGCGCCACGACATCGCCGCGCGCCGGCAACACCGTTGGGTGCGGGGCGATTGGCAGCTGCTGCCTTGGCTGACCGGCCATGCCGCGACCGGGCGCGGGGCGCTGTCCGCGCTTGGGCGGTGGAAGGTCATCGACAACCTGCGCCGATCGCTCACCGCGCCGCTGGCGCTGGCGGCCCTTGGCGCGGGATGGCTGCTGCCCTTGCCCGCCGCCGCGATCTGGACAGCGCTTGTGCTGCTCATGCTGGCGCTGCCCTACCTCTTGCCCCTGCCCTTCGCCCTTTTGCCCGGCCGGGCGGGCATCACCGCCCACAGCCACCTTGCCGCGCTGGCGCGGGATGCCCGGACGGCGGCCGGGCGCATCGCCCTCGACGTCGCGCTGTTGCCCGATACGGCCGCCCGGATGGGCGATGCGATCTGGCGCACCGGTTGCCGGCTTTGGGTGACCGGCCGCAACATGCTGGAATGGACCACGGCGGCCCACACCGCCCAACGCGGGCGGCCCGGTGTGCTGGCGCAATACCGCGACATGGGCGCAGGCGTCTTGCTGGGTCTGGTCGTGGCCGCTGGGGCATACACCTTCAACCCCGTCGTGGAGCCGCTGGTCGTGCCAATGGCGCTGTTGTGGCTGATCAGCCCGCTGATCGCGCTGTATGTCAGCCGCCCGCGACCCACGCCCGAGACAGCCCGGCTGTCCGAGGCGGATGGGATTGCGCTCAGGCTGGTCGCGCGGCGCACCTGGCGGTTTTTCGAGACCCATGTGACCGCCGCCGACAACGACCTGCCCCCCGACAACTTTCAGGAAATCCCACGCCCGGCTCTGGCGCGGCGCACCTCGCCCACCAACATCGGCCTTTACCTGCTCGCCACCACGGCGGCCCATGATCTGGGCTGGATAGGCCGGGCCGAAGCGGTGGCCCGGTTGGAACGCACGCTGGCCACGATGCGGCGGATGCCGCAGTTTCGTGGCCATCTCTACAACTGGCATGCAACCGACGATCTGCGCGTTCTGGACCCCGCCTATGTCTCGTCGGTCGATAGCGGCAATCTGGCCGGGCACCTGATCGCCGTGGCGCAAACCTGCGCGGAATGGCAACGCGCACCGCTGTCCGAAGCTGATTGGCGCGCCGGGCTGGCCGATACGCTGCGGTTGGCCGACCGTGCCCTGAACGACGGATCCGCCGTCGATCCCGAACTGGTCAGCCTTTTGGCAGACCTGACCTCGGCGGCGACGCAACAGGCCCCGCTTGACCGGCTGCTGAACCTGAGCGCCGATGCTCTCACACGGGCGCAGGCCACGGCGATGACAGGGTCCGAGGCCGGCTTCTGGGTCGGGGCAGCGCATCGCTGCCTGACAAGCCATGCCGAGGACCAAGACGCGTCGCTGGATGAGCGGCTTGCCGCGCTCCAGCATCAGGCCCATGCCTTCGCCACCGGGATGGAGTTCGGCTTTCTTCTCGACGAAGACAAGAAACTCCTGTCCATCGGCTTTTCCGTCGCCACCAACCAGCTTGACCACAGCTGCTACGACCTATTGGCCTCCGAGGCGCGGCTGGCGAGCCTGTTTGCCATTGCCAAGGGCGACATCCCCACCCGCCACTGGTTCCGGCTGGGCCGCGCGGCCACGCCGATGGGGGCGGGATCGGCGCTGATATCGTGGTCGGGCAGCATGTTCGAATACCTGATGCCGTCGCTGGTCATGCGTGCCCCCGAAGGCTCCGTGCTGGCCGAAACCAACCGTCGGATCGTGGCCCACCAGCAGGCTCATGGCACGGCGCTGGGCATCCCTTGGGGCATATCCGAGTCCGCCTACAACGCCCGTGATCTGGAGATGACCTACCAGTATTCCAACTTCGGCGTGCCGGGGCTGGGCCTGAAACGCGGGCTGAGCGAGAACCGCGTCATCTCGCCTTATGCGACGGGGCTGGCCGCGATGGTGGTGCCGGGGGAGGCACGGCGCAACTTCGAGCGGCTGGCCACACTCGGGGCCGAGGGGCGGCTGGGCTTCTACGAGGCGCTCGATTACACCGCTTCTCGCCTTCCAGCGGGCGCGCAGTGCGCCATCGTGCGCAGCTTCATGGCGCATCATCAGGGCATGACCATCACCGCCATAGCCAATGCCGTGCAAGGCGGCCGCCTGCGCGCCCGGTTCCACGCCGAGCCGATGATCATGGCGGTGGAGTTGCTGCTGCAGGAACGCGTTCCACGCGACGTCGCCACGGCACCGCCCCGCGCCGCCGAGGCGACCGCGCCGACGCTCGATGCGAACCAGTCAGCCGTTGTCCGACACTTCGCCACGCCGCTGAGGGCCACGCCCACCGCGCATCTCTTTTCGAACGGGTCCTACGGCGTGATGCTGACGCCCTGCGGGTCGGGGTTCAGCCGGTGGCGCGGCCTTGCCGTGACCCGCTGGCGCGACGACCCAACCACCGCGCAGCATGGCGCCTATATCCTCGCGCGCGACCGGGTGTCGGGGGCTGGCTGGTCCGCATCGGCGCAGCCGGGCCTCGACCTCGGCCGCAGCGGGGCTAGCCACAAGGCGGTGTTCAGCGAACATGAAGCGGTCTTCACCCACAGCGCCGGGTCGCTGACGACCCAGACCGAGATCGTCGTTTCGGCCGAAGACGATGCCGAGGCGCGGCGAGTGACGCTGACCAACACGGGTCGCACCAAACGCGAGATCGACCTGACCTCCTGCGCCGAACTGGTGCTTGCGCCGATGGCGGCCGATGTCGCCCATCCGGCCTTTTCCAAGCTTTTCGTCGTGACCGATTTCCTGCCCGAGCTTGGGGTCCTGATCGCCACACGCCGCCGACGCGCGCCGGGCGACCCCGAGGTCTGGGCCGCCCATATCGCCGTGGTCGAGGGCGCCGAGGTCGCCGCCATGGGTTTTGAGACCGACCGCGCGCGCTTCATCGGGCAAGACGGCAGCATCCGGCAGGCGGCAATGGCCGGGCGCAGGCTGTCCCAGACGACGGGCACCGTGCTGGACCCGGTCTTTGCGATCAGGCGCTCTGTCCTTGTGCCGGCGGGCGGGCGGGCGCGCGTCACCTTCTGGACCATGGTCGCGGATGATCCCGACACGCTTCTCGATCTTGTGGATCGTCACCGCGACCCCTCGGCCTTTGGCCGCGCCGCGACGCTGTCCTGGACGCAGGCGCAGGTGCAGTTGCGCCATCTTGGTGTGACGCATGGCGCGGCGGCCGATTTCCAGCGGCTGGGTGGCATGCTGATCCGCGCCGATGCGCGGCTCAGGGCACCCTCCCGCACGATCACGATGGGGGCCGGGCCGCAATCGGCGCTCTGGCCTTACGGAATTTCGGGGGATCTGCCGATCGTGCTGTTCCGGATCGAGGATGCGCAAGATGCCCCCCGCCTGCGAGAGGTTTTGGCGGCGCATGAATACCTGCGGATGCGGGGCTGCGCCTTTGACCTCGTGATCCTGAACGACCGCGCGGCGTCCTATGTGCAGGACCTGCAAACCCTGATCGAGGGCGCGGTCCGGGCGGCAGGCGCGCGCCCGCATCCCGATCCGTCCCCCGGCGGGCCGCTGGGCGCGGTGCACGTGCTGCGCAGCGACCTGTTGCCCGAGGCCCGCGCGATGCTGCAGGCCACGGCCAGCGTCGTGCTGAGCGCCGCGCGCGGCAGCATCGGCCAGCAGATCGACGCCCTGCCGCCTGTCCGTGTGACTGCGCAGGCGACGCGGATCGCGCCGCCAAAGCCTGTGCCACAGCCCAAGGGCTTCGACACCGAAGCGCTGGAATTCTTCAACGGCACAGGCGGGTTCGACGATCAGGGCCGCGAGTATGTCATCGTCTTGCGCGATAGTCAGACCACCCCGGCGCCCTGGATCAACGTCATCGCCAACCCGCAGTTCGGCTTTCAGGTCTCAGCCATGGGCAGCGGCCATGTCTGGGCCGAGAACAGCCGCGAGAACCAGCTCACGCCATGGTCGAACGACCCCGTGACCGACCCGGCAAGCGAGGCGATCTGGCTCCACGATTTGGAAAGCGGCGAGACATGGACGCCGACCGCCCTGCCGATCCGCGACGGTGGCCTCTACGTTGCCCGCCACGGCTTCGGCTACAGCCGCTTCGAGCATGAAGCCCATGGGATCGACGCCGCCTTGGTGCAGTTCGTGCCGCTGGAGGACCCGGTGCGGATTTCGCGGCTGATACTCCGCAACACTTCGGGCACGACGCGGCGTCTTTCGGTGACGGCCTATGCGGAATGGGTTCTGGGGCCCTCGCGCGGGGCGACCCTGCGCCATGTGGCGACCGAGCATGACCCGGAGACCGGCGCGATACTCGCGCGCAACCCCTTCGCCACCGCCTTTCCGGGCCGCGTGGCCTTTGCCGATCTTGGGGCCAAGACACACAGCCACAGCGGCGACCGGGCCGAGGTTCTGGGCATCGGCGGCAGTATGGCGCGACCGGCGGGCATCGGGACCGCGCCGCTTTCGGGGCGGACGGGCCCCGCACTTGACCCTTGCGCGGCGCTGCAACGACGGGTGACGCTGGCACCCGGCGAGACGGTCGAAGTGCTGATGCTGCTGGGACAGGCCGAGACGGCTGAGGCCGCCCGCGCCCTGATCCTGCACCACCGAGACGCCGACCTAGAGGTGACGCTGGCCGCCGTGAAACACAATTGGGCCGATCTGCTGGGCGCGGTGCAGGTCAAGACGCCCGACCGTGCGATGGACATCTTGCTGAACGGCTGGCTTCTCTATCAGACCGTCGCCTGCCGCATCTGGGCGCGCGCGGGCTTCTATCAGGCCAGCGGCGCCTACGGGTTCCGCGACCAGTTGCAGGACGGCATGGCGCTGGCGGCACTGCGGCCCGAGATGACGCGCGCGCATCTGCTCCGCGCCGCCGCCCGCCAGTTCCCCGAGGGCGATGTGCAACATTGGTGGCTGCCCCATTCGGGCCAGGGCGTGCGCACGCGCATTTCGGATGACCGCGTCTGGCTGGGCCATGTCGCGGCGCACTATGTAGCGGTGTCGGGCGACAGTGGCGTTCTGGATGAGATGGTGCCGTTTCTCGAAGGCCCCAAGCTGGAGCCCGGCGCGCATGACGATTTCTTCCTGCCCACCCTGTCGGACGAGACCGCAAGCCTGTTCGAGCACTGCGCCCGTGGCCTCGATCAGGCTATCGCGCTGACCGGCGCCAACGGCATGCCGCTCATCGGAACCGGCGACTGGAACGACGGCATGAACCGCGTGGGCCAAGATGGGCAGGGCACATCGGTCTGGCTGGGCTGGCTGCTGATCGCCACGATCGACGCCATGGCGCCCCATGCCGATGCCCGCGACCCGGCGCGCGCGCGGGTCTGGCGCGATCACGCGGCCAAGGTTGCGCAGGCCATCGAGCGTGAGGGTTGGGACGGCGCGTGGTATCGGCGTGGCACCTATGACGACGGGGCGCTGCTGGGGTCTGCCACGTCGGACGAATGCAAGATCGACAGCATCGCGCAATCCTGGGCCGTCCTGTCGGGCGCGGCCGAGCCTGAACGCGCGCATAGGGCCATGACCTCGATGGCAGAGCATCTGATCCGCCCCGATCCCGGTCTTGCCCTGCTCTTCGCGCCGCCCTTCGACACCTCGGATCGGGACCCGGGCTATATCAAGGGCTACCCGCCCGGGCTGCGCGAAAACGGCGGCCAATACAGCCACGCAGCGATGTGGGCGATCCTGGCGAATGCCAAACTGGGTGACGGCGATGCGGCGGGTGCGCTTTTTGCCCTGCTGAACCCGATCAATCACGCGCTGACCGCCGTCGACGCGGCGCGCTACAAGGTGGAACCTTATGTGGTGGCGGCCGATGTCTATTCGGTTCCGCCCCATGACGGGCGCGGCGGCTGGAGCTGGTACACCGGATCCGCCGCCTGGATGTACCGCGCGGGGATCGAGGGGTTGATCGGGCTGACCCGCAGGGGCGACGCGCTGATGCTCGACCCATGCTTTCCGCGACACTGGCCGGAGGTGACGGCGCAAGTCAGGATGGGCGGGGCCAAACTGGCGATCACCATCGACAACCCGAACCGTGTAGGCCGTGGCATCGTGGCGGCAACGCTAGACGGTGTGCCCCTGACCCCAGACCATGGGAAACTGCGGGTGCCCCTTGCCGCTGGTGCATCCGGGCAGACGCAAAGCCTGCGCGTGACGCTTGGTGGTGTCGCCGCCGCACCGCCGAATTGACGCGGCCTTCAACCGGGGCAGTCACACGATTGAACTTGTACAAGATTGAGGAGGCGACATGCGACTGTTCACAAGCCGCCATCATGAGCGCAGCGCCGAGGCGCGTCGCCTTTATGCACGCTACGAGATTGCCCACACCATAATCGATTATCTGGCGGCGCTGTGCTTCCTGAACGGGTCGATCCTGTCTTTCCAGCCCGATCTTGCGGGGCCATCCAGCTGGTTCTTTTTGTTCGGGTCACTGTTCTTCTTGGCCAAGCCGACGATCCGGCTGGCGCGGGAAATCCAGTTCTTCCAAATCGGAGACGTCGAGGAATTGGCAAAGCGCGCCCCGTAGCGGGCCGTACTGCTTCGCCTTGATCGCAGAGCCTGTCGTGGTGCGATCTAGACCTCCTTGGCGGAAGGATCCGGCACCAATCCGTCCACCTCTGCAGCCCGGGTTTCATCCCAGCCGGGGTCTTGCCGCTTGATGCGGCGCGAGACGAGGTAGCTTGCCGGCCACGACAGCAAAAAGCCGATCGCGGCCGCAGTGCCGATGGCAAACCAAGAATACCACCCAAGGGCCAGAACTGCGATGATCAGCCCTCCCGTGACGACAGAGCCCACGATGAGGGTGAGAACGATACTCAAGCGGTCCATGTCGGATCCTCCATGTGTGAGTATGGAACGCCGGAGCGGGTGGAACCGTTCCAAGCAAGCCGCGCCTGTGCCCGACGGTGCCGCGTCAAGACCATGGCCAGCGGTGGGCCGGGCGCTCGGGGTCGAGAAGATCGTTTTCGCGCAACACCGCGTCGGTCAGTGCGCCGAACTCCGGCGGCTCGAACGGCACCAGCGACCGGCCAGCCCCGCGCAACGCCTCGATCGCGCCGATCAACGACCCATTTGCCGCCGAGACGGCGCGCGCGACCATCTCAGGTGCGACATCCAGATGCTCGGCCAGCAACGCCGTGCGCAAGCCTGCAATCGTCGTCCGCAGGGCGACCTCGCCGGGCTGACCCGGCGCCGCCTCGACCGACAGGTCGCATTCGGTGTCGAACCGCATCGAGCGGTTGTTGAGGTTCGACGACCCCACCCGCATCAACGCGTCATCCATGATGACGATCTTTGCATGCACGTAGATGTGCGCGCGCCCCTGTGTCACAGGCGTATACATGCGAAAACGGCCGTGCGTGTCGGCCTGCCTGACAAGCTCAAGGAGCCGCGCCCGGGCCGCGCCCATCGCCTTTTCCTCAAGCCAGCCCTGCGCCGTGTGCGGATTGACGACCACGAATTCGGGGCCGTCAGGCTCCTTCAACCTTGCCGCTATCGCCTCCGCCAAGGTGCGCGAGGCGAAGTACTGGCTTTCGATGTAAAGCGTGTGTCGCGTGGCCGCGATGATGCCAAGATAGAGCGCCTCGATCTCGTGCACCGCCGCGCGCCCCCCGTAGGCTGCCGCCGTGCGCGAGATGGCCACCCGCGCATCGCTGAGCAAAGGATCCAGACCCTCGGGCCAGATCGACGCGACGGCGGGCGGCCTGGGGAGCCGTTTCCCCGTGGCATGGACCCACCGTGTCCGCACGAGGTCACCCAGCGCGCGCGCCGCATCACCGTCGACCGCGATCGATGCGTCGTGCCAGGGTTGATAGGGGCGCTGCGTCGTTGGCCTGACCCGGAACGGGCTGTTGTCCAGATGCTCGGATGTGTCCCATCGTTCGGCCGTGGCGTCTATGCCGCCGCAAAAGGCCAGCACGTCGTCGATGACGATGACCTTCTGGTGATGGGTCGCGCCGCTCGCGTGCGCATGGTCGAGCTTGAGTCGGATGCGCCGCCCGATCAGCCAATCGGCAAGCCTGAGTGGCGTGGACCCCCGGCCCAGCGTGAACAGCAAGCCGACGTCCCACTGCAGAACATGGATCATCAGGTCGGGCCTACGGCGCACCAACCAGTTGAGATACCTGCCCAGTTTATGCGGGGTCGCGTCGGGTTTCCTGCGGGGATCGAGGTCGATCCGCGTGTCGAATTCCCAGCCAACCATGATGATGCTGCGCTGCGCCTTCTGCATCACCTCGTGGAGAATCCTGAAGTAGTCGGCCGCGTCCACGATGACGGCCAGACGAGCGGCTGTCTCTACCCGCCAGCAGGTATCTCCGGCCCGCAATATGCGCGGCGTGCTGCCCATGGCTGCTCACTTGATTGCGCTTGATCGAAACACCGCCCGAGCGGCACCGCGGAGGTGCACTGGCGCGCCCCCGCCGTGCAGCAATGGGTGACGCAGCCTATTTTCCCTTGGCCTTGTCCTTGGCGCTGCCATAGGCGTTTTGCGCCTTGCCCTTGACCTGATCGGCCTTGCCTTCCGTCTTGGTCTTCTGGTCGCCGGTGGCTTTACCGAACGCTTCCTTGGCCTTGCCGGATATGTTCTTTGTCGAGCCTTCTACTCTGTCCTTGTCGATTGACATCGTTACGTCTCCTCGCGACTCCGCTGGGCCACCCTCAGGCGTGATTGCCGTGGGCGCGCTGGGCGTTGCGTGATGACAACGCAAACCCGCCCGGCCGCGTTCCCGGGGGATCCGTGGTCGGGGGACAGGCAAATTCCATTCACGATGCGTTTGAAATAGTGCCGGGCACACGCCGGTCGCGCGGCAGGGTTCATGGCGTGCCCCGCATGTCCCTCTGACGTGCCATGATCTGGGCCAAGGCCTGGGTGAGACATGCCTCCACTTCGTTGCCGGCAATGGATTTTGCCAAAAGCTCGCACGCGGACATCACCGGAGCCTGCATCGGCGGGACACGGGCATGGACCACAGCGTCGCGCGAGGCTGCAAGCGCGACATGCGCAGGCACCCCCAAGGCATGCAGCGTCGTGGTATGATCTGTGGCAACCCAGTGCTGCATCTCGTCAAGGGACCGGTCCAGATACCGCACGGCGGACTGCAGGTCATTGTCGCCGGACGACAGCGCACGGCCAAGAACCTCGTCCAGTTGATCCGAGTGTTGGACTCGTGGGCAATCTTGGTGAGGCCACTGAAGGCGAACTGCTGCCGGAACGCGGCTGTTTCCGCCCGGATGACCTGCGCGTCGGCCGTGTCATGCGGATCGTGATCGCGCGGTTTCCGTGTCCAGCATCCGGGTGATGGCGCCTTGAAGCCTGTCGCCGATCTCGGACGTCAGGTCCATGATGGTGATCGATCAAGGGATATCGTGGATGTGGGCGATCAGCGCAGCACGGCACCGATTGTCATCGCACTTGGCCAGAACCAGTGGTTCTGCCGCAACCGTGCGATCCGCCGAAAGATGAAGTCACGCATCGAAGCAGTCCGGCCATAATGGAGTGGGATGGGCCGGTCTGCCTTTGTGGGCAGAGACAGTGTCTGGTTGGTATGTCAGCCGTGCCAAGGATGCTGCAGGGCAGGCCCCGTGGGACAGCTGTCTCGCGTCAACCGTTTTCATCACGACCGAGCCGACCTTCGAGAGAGCAGTCTTTCCGGTTGCCCGATGCTCTCAGCCCGATGATCAGGATTGCACAGGCAGGACGGCCGTCGATCATCACATGCCAATGTCCTTTCCAGCCATTGAAAGTGATGGGTGCAGTCATGAACCGGACCGCCCCGCATTATGCACGTCGGCGCAAGAAGCCCCAGACAAGCAGAACGATGATGGCACCGACAGCCGCCCCGATCAGGCCGGCGCCCTGGTCGGGACCATACCAGCCAAGGCTTTGTCCCAGATAGGTCGCAACGAACGCACCGACGATCCCGAGGATGGTGGTCAAGATGAAGCCTGATGGCTCGTTGTCGCCCGGCGTCACGAATTTTGCGATGATGCCGGCGATAAAGCCGATGATGATCGTCCAGATGATGCCCATGACGTGGTCGTCTCCTCGTGACTGTTGGGTGTTCATACCTACAACCCGACTGCTCTGATTGCGTTCCTTTGGCCGCAAAGCGGTGCATGTCCCCTGATCAGGTCATTTCAACCGATGTGCCGCGAGCGTCAGACCCGTTTGTGCTGCAGGAAAAATCGCAACATCTCGCGCGAGGCATCGGGCCCCTTGGGGTCGGTGTAGCTGCCGCTGGGGTTTCCGCCGGCCCATGCGTGACCCGCGCCATTGATGACCCAATGTTCCGCCATGCTGCGACCGGAGCGGTCATCATGTCTGGTTTGCCGGTAGCTGCGCCCGCCCGCCAAAGATTCTGATACAAGAACTTGTGTGTGGTCAAACCCGCTCTGCATGGCCTGTGCCAGCACCGCCTTTCCGTTGGCAGGGTGCACTGTTGTATCCGCTGACCCGTGAAACACGATGGTGGGAACACGCACGCGTCTGTCCCCGGCCCCTGCGCCGCCTTGCATGGCGGCAAAGGCGGATGGCACATCTTGCGCACTGCCGACGGGCAGCCCCGAGTGCACACCCACGGCCGCGAAGATATCGGGGTAGGCAGCGCCAAGGATCGCAGCAGCAGCCCCGCCCGCCGACAGCCCTGCAGCATATACGCGCGCCGGATCTGCGGGGTGATCGCGCAAGATGTCCTGCACGATTGCTGCGATCAGGGCCGGTTCGCCCCGGTCGCGCCCCTGATCCTCGGGCCGGAACCAGTTCCAGCATTTCTGGGCATTCGCCCCGCCGGGCTGTGCGGGCCAGGCGACAAGGCACCCGAATTCCTCGGCCAGTGTGTTCATGCCGGTCCCTGTCGCAAAATCCTCGGGCGTCTGGGTGCAGCCGTGCAGCATCACGATCAGCGGCATCGGTGCGTCCGGCCGGGCCGCGGGCACATACAAGCGGTAGTCCCGCCGTCCATGCGGCCCGGAATGCGTCAATGACAGGAACTGTGCCCCGGCGCGCAGATCTACCGGCACCGGCGCCCATGCCCCGCGCGGCGGCATGCCGCCCGCCGCGATTCCCCGCAGCGTTTCGGCAAGCCCTTTGCGCGCCTTGCGAAGGGCAGGACCGGTGGCGGTTTGCTTCTTTGGGTCCATCCCGTCGACGCGGGTGAAACTTCCCTCGATCGTGTCGGGTTCGGCTGCACGGTCGGTCTTTTGCGGGTCGGATTTCGGATGCAGCAGCGACCGGATCAGGGCCGTCGCCTCGGTTAGCTTGCCAGATCGGGTCAGGTCGGTGGCGCGGGCCATGCCGCGGGTGAAGGGGTTGGTCATCGGGTGCTTTCTGGAATTTCGGGTCAGGTGATGCGGTCGGCGAGCGCCGCCTTGACCGGTGCCGGGGCTTGCAATGTGCCAAGGACCGACAGGGCTGCGATGGTGTCGCAGGCAAGCTCCGCGGTGACGTCCTGGGCGATGACGACGAGGCCGAGGACACGGATATCCAGCATCTGGCCCGCCGCCCGCGCGGCCGTCAGTTCGTCGCGGGTTATGGTGCGCAGGCCCAGATCGACGCTCTTGCGCACGACGATCTGGCGCAGCGTGTCGGCATGCCGCTCGATCTGGTTGCGGATGGCGGTTCGGATGAAGTCGCTGCGGTTGGAATAGAACCCTTCCTGCACCAACAACTCGATATGACCGAGGTCGACATGGCCGAGGTTGATGGTGATCTTCTCGGACTCGGGTAACTTGACGGGCGAAGTGCCGGGCCGTGTCATGATCGCATCATTCCCATACCATCCACTAGGATGGTATATGGCTGGTATTCTGCTATAAACAAGATAGGCGAGATGGATTGCGCTCAAATGCAAAGGCCCCAGTGCTGTTCCGCACCGGGGCCTTTGACTATCCGTGTTTTGTAGGTGTCGGAGGTGACTTGGATTACCGTTCGTCCGGTCAGGACGCGAAGGCATCCTCGCGCGGCCAGTGCCGCAACGACCTGCACGCCGCAACGAAGGGCATCACCGCCTCCGGGCCATCCAGTTTGCAAAGCCCGGCTTCCTCCTTGCCCGTGAGGGCGCAAGCATCGATCAGGTCCGATGCGTCATCAACCCAGCCGATGAACTTGCAATGCACGAAGGCGTCCGACAGGAAATCCACGGCGGCGGGATTGTCGGCAAGGCCGGGGGCGCCGGGCAAGATGCCGACAGCATCGAACAACACCGAAGGCCCACCGGCGATCTGGTCCGTGACGGCGTGCAGATTGTCGTTGCTGCACGACACGCCGCCAATGCGTGGGGCGATGAAACGCAACAGGCCGCCCTCATCGCGCACCGCCTGTTCCAGTGCGGCGAGAAGCGCGCCGTCGAACCCGTCGCTCAGCAACACGCCCATGATCCGCCCCGCAAAACTGTCGGGGGCAGGGTTCTGGATGCTCAGCGCGGGGGAAGGGGCAAGATCGGTCCGCGTGGGACGCGCAGCGGGGGCCGGCTGCGGCAGGTCGGGCAGACCAAGCCGGTCCGCCACGTTCTGCGCCAGCGCCGCGTCGACATTCAAAAGATGCGCGACCATCCGCTCCCGGATCGCGGCCTCCTTGCATTTGGACAGCTCGAACACGAAGGCCGCAAGAATATGGTCCTGCTCGGACGAAGTCTGGCTGATGTAGAACTGGCGCGCCTGACTATAGTGGTCGGCAAAGCTTGCTGGGCGCAGGCGGGCCTTGTCGCCGCTGACGGGATCCTTGTAGCTCACATAGCCCTCCAGCGGGTGAGCGCGCGGCCCTTCGCCCCAGCCATTGGGCTCGTAGTTCACGCGGCCCTTGCGGGCGTCGGTCTGCATGTGCCCGTCTTGCTGGTAGTTGCTGACCGGGCACCCCTTGGGCGCGTTGACCGGCAGCTTGGTGAAATTCGGGCCGCCCAGACGTTTGAGCTGTGTGTCCAGATATGAAAAGTTACGCCCCTGCAGCAGCGGATCATTGGTGAAATCCACGCCGGGGATCACGTTGGCGGTGCAGAACGCCACCTGTTCCGTCTCGGCAAAGAAGTTGTCGACGTTGCGGTCGAGCCGCAGGGTGCCGATGATCTCGACCGGGCAGTCCTCTTCGGGGATCAGCTTTGTCGGGTCCAGCACGTCGAAGGCAAAGCTGTCTGCGAAACTCTGGTCGAACATCTGCACGCCCAGATCCCATTCCGGGAAATCGCCCCGGTCGATGGCATCCCACAGGTCGCGGCGATGGCGGTCAGGGTCGGCGCCGTTGGTCTTTACCGCCTCGTCCCACAGCACCGATTGCAGGCCCATCCGGGGTTTCCAAAAGAACTTGACGAAGGTCGAGGCGCCCGCGTCATTCACGAAACGGAACGTATGCACGCCAAAGCCCTCCATCGTGGTGAAGGATCGCGGGATCGCGCGGTCAGACATCTGCCACAGAACCGTGTGCATCGCCTCGGGCGTCAGCGAGATGAAATCCCAGAAATTGTCATGCGCCGATTGGGCCTGCGGAAAATCGCGGTCGGGGGCGGGTTTGATGGCATGGACCAGATCGGGAAACTTGATCGGGTCCTGAATGAAGAACACCGGGATGTTGTTGCCGACGATGTCCCAGTTGCCGTCCTCGGTGTAGAACTTCACAGCAAACCCGCGCAGGTCACGCGCAAGATCGACCGATCCCTTGTTGCCCGCGACATTGGAGAATCGGACGAACACCTCGGTTTCCTTGCCCTCGGTGTCAAAGGGTGCCGCGCGCGTCACGTCGGGCAGCGCGCGGGTGCAGGTGAAGGTGCCATGCGCCCCGTATCCGCGCGCGTGCACCACCCGTTCGGGGATGCGTTCGTGGTCGAAGTGAAAGATCTTTTCGCGCAGGATGAAATCTTCCATCAGGGTCGGCCCGGGGGCGCCCACGCGCAGGGAATTTTGGTTGTCGGCAATCACCACACCCTGCGCCGTGGTCAGGCGCCTGCCGCCCTCGGCCGCATGCTGGTGTAGTTCACCGCCCGACCCGGTGGCCGAAATCAGCGCATCGAAATCGGCGGTCTGTCGCGTGGGGTCCGTCATCAAGAAATCCTTTCGGGCCGATGGCACAGAGGCAGGAACGATCGCTTGGGGCGGGTCCAATCAGCCCGCCCCAAGCCTTGATCAGGTTTTGCTGCGGCTCGTGTCCCGTTGACCCGAGGTGCCGGTGGCGCTGTCCCTGACGCGCCCAGCGGCATTGGACGCGTGATCGACCATGACGTCGCTGGCGGATTTGCCCTCGGGCAAAAGATCGCCAAGCGTCGATCCCATGTCCTTGAGGTCGCTGCGGACTTCGGAGGCCACCGTCTTGCCGACCTTTCGGGCTGTTGCCATCGCCCTGTCGCGTTCCTCGCGGAACACGGCTTCGGCCTCTGCGAACAGCCGGTCGCTGCTTTCGCCCATAGTGTCATCCTCAAGCTGCGTATGGGGCAGCATGGCCCCGATGGCGGCGCCTGCGGCCACGGCCAGGGCACCCACGACCAACGGCTGATCCTCGAAGAGGTTGGAGGCACCGCGCATTCCCCGGTGCATCATGGCCTCTGACGAGACGCGCGCATCATGTGCCGCGCGGCGGGCAGAGATCACGCGCGACCTTGCCTCCTCCGACAGATCCTCGAGGCCATGGGACAATCGCGCCGTCAGGTCCGAGGTCTTGTCGCGCCAGTTGCCTGCGGCATCCGATATCGCATGCCCCGCCGTGTCGGCGGCGTCGCGGACCCGGCCCAGCATGCCGCCAGATCCCTCCGCTTCACCCTCGCTCGGGCCGTCATGTCCAAGTCCCCGGCCTTGCGCGCGCCGATCGGGCGACGCATGGGTATTGCCATACCACGACGGATCACGCTCGGAGGCATGGCCTCCGCTTGACCACCCGTGAGCGTCACGGCGGCTGGAAGACTGCCGCGACCGGCGTCCCTCACCGTTCACCGCCTCGGATCGGTCCTTGCCCAGCAACAGCCAAGCAAGTCCCACACCGATGACGGCAACCGCCGCAGGGTTACGGCCTACTGTGTGGCTGACCCTGCGGCCAATCTCGCCGCGCTGATCACGGACCATGTCGCTGATGTCGTTGAAGATGGTCTCGACCGAGAACTTCTCCTGCAGGTCGCGGAACGTGTCGCTCATCTCTGCGCGTTCGGTGACGATGTCGCGCTCGATCTGGTCGGGGGTGCGGGTATCATTTGTCATTGAAACTGTCCTTGAGGGCCGCAGCGTCACGCTGGACGTTGCGGGCGGTGCGGGTCGGCGCAAAGCCGATCTGGTGAAGAGAGGATCTGGCGGATCGGAAGATCAGGAGCGCGACCACGATCAGGACGGCGCCGACGACAAGTGTGGCCCAACGGGGCGGCAGACCGGCCCAGACCGCGAGGGCCACCAGCGACGTGGCCACAAGGTTCAGGCCCGCGATGCCGATGGCGACAGCCAATGCCATGGCGCCAAGCGATGCACCGACCTTGCCGAGGCTTTGCGCGATTTCGGCGCGGGCCAGATCGACCTCGTTGCGCACGAGGTTGCCGACATGCCCCATCAGGTCGGACATCATCGCGCTGGCGGATTTGGGGGTATCCGTGGCGCTCATGGAGCAGTCTCAAGGGACTGGGTGTTGGGGTTGCCTTCACTGACGAAGGTGTTGACCTGCTTCTTCTGTTCCGTGGCCTTTTGCGCACCGGCCGTCCCGTCTTGGGCAGAGGCCTTGGCATAGCGGCTGGCGACGAACCCGAGTAATGCGGCACCGCCCAGAAACAGCGCCGGGTTCCGGCGGCCGAGATTGCTGGCCATCTCGACCATCTCGCCAAGATCCTTGTCGCGGATGGCGTCTGCGGCATCGGCGATGCCGCCCGCGATCTGACCCAGCGTGCGTTCCTGCGCGGACCCGTCCCGCAATTCTTCCACCGCATGGCGAAGGGCGGTGGCCACATCCATGACCTCGGTCGCCACATCCGCCTTTGCGTCATCGGCCCGGGTCCGGGCTTCGGTCAGGGTCTGATCATACGTCCGGGATACCGCAGCCTTTATGTCGGACGCCACGCTTGCGCCCGTCGACGCGGCGGTTTTTCCGGAATGATTGGTGTCATCGGTCATGAGGTTGGCCTTTCTGGCGATGGGTCTGCGCGCGTTTCGCCGAACAACGGAAACCCGCGCGCAAGAGGAAGAGACGGCAGGCTTTTCGGGCCTTGCCTGAACAACGTCGGGGCGCATCGCCGCGTTCCCAGCTTTGTTGCCACCACCATTGTCGCATCGCGACCCAGCCTGATCGGTATTGCGGCCCCAGGGGCGCTTCGTCCCGCTGAACGGGATGCCATGTTGCCGACCCGTGATCCCCGCATGAGTAGATTCCGGCGCTGCAATCGAAATCTGGGCAGGCTTAGGGTCAGCGAACGATACGGTGACCGACACCGCATCACCGAACGGCGGACTGCCTGCCACATGGCGGGCGTTGCCATGTCCGACCGAAGGCGATGACCGGTCGGGACCTGAACCGCATATGCAGGTGGACCGCGAATTGGGCCAGGACAAAGCCAGTCAGATCGATCCGATTCCGGGCCATGCGGAGCTGTTGGAGGCCGCGCGGCACCACGCCCTGCGGATGAGCACCTCAAAGGATCTCCGCACCTTGATCCTCCGCCTCTACGAGGCTTGCGAAACCGCCAGAGTTGCGGCGATCAGCGCATTGCATGAGCCGGCACTCCGCTCTGGCGGTGAGGAAGCGACCGATCACAACTTCGGATTTGCGGATCTTTTTGCTGCGCTCAGACGCGCACGGGCCGAAGTGGCGGTGCGGGAACTGGGCCACCCCAAAAGCCTCTCCCCGAAATCACCAAATCACCCGCGTTCGGGCGGCCCGCCGGCAGCCACGCTGAGCACGGCTATTCTCGCGCAGCAAAAGGCCCGACGATGAGATGGATACTCTTCATCATCCTCGGCGTCGTGATTGCCGGGAGTGTCGGGTTTGCGATGCTGGCTTGGCGCGGCGAGATCGCGCCGCGTCCTGAACAAGCGTCAACCGACACTGCCGCTGATCCGGCGCAGATCGAGGCGGGCGCCCGTCTGGCCCTTCTGGGCAATTGCGCAGGCTGCCATACGGTTGACGGTGGGGGCGCATTGGCCGGCGGGCTGCCGATCGACACGCCCTTTGGCACAGTTCACAGCACCAACATCACGCCGGACCGCGCGACCGGCATCGGCGATTGGTCGCTCGAGGCCTATACCCGCGCCATGCGCGAGGGGGTCGATCGTGAGGGTCGCCACCTCTATCCCGCCTTTCCCTATGAATATTTCGCGCGGATCACGGATTCCGATCTGGCCGATCTGTACGCGTGGAACATGGCGCAGCCCGCTGTCGCCGCCCAGACGCCCCCCAATGATCTGGTGTTTCCCGCCGGTTTCCGCCCCTTGCTTGCGGGCTGGAAACTGCTGTTTCACTCGAACACCCAATTCGCCGAAGATCCCACGCAGTCGGAGCAATGGAACACTGGCGCCTATCTGGCTCAAGGCCTTGGGCATTGCAGCGCGTGCCACGTGCCCCGCAACCTGCTGGGCGGCACGGCGGAGGGCAGGGCCGATGAGGGCGGCGAAGCCTATGACTGGTGGGCGCCGCCGCTGACGGCGGCAAATCCCGCGCCGAACGTATGGACCGAGGCGTCGCTCGCCGCATACCTCCATACGGGCCGTGCACCCGGTCAGGGTGTTGCGGCAGGCCCGATGGCCTCCGTGGTGCATGACAGTCTGGCGTTGGCGCCCGAGGCGGACAGTGCCGCGCTTGCGCATTACATGGCCGACCGGATGGCGCGGCAGGATGCCTTCCATACCGAACCTGCGGCCCGTCTGGGTTTGGCGCGCGCCGCACTCGACACCAACAGTCCCGCGATGGGCAGCGCGGTTTTCGAGGATGGTGCGCAGCTGTTCTCGGCCAATTGCACCACTTGCCACCACGCCGGCGGCCCGTCGGGCGGCAGGGCATTTCCCGACCTTTCGGAAACCACGACCGTTGCCGGGCCTGATGCCCGAAATCTTGTCCACGCGATGCTGTGGGGGATCGGGCAAGATGCAGGATCCCATGACGGGTACATGCCGCGCTTTGCCCATGAACTGACAGACGCGCAGATCGCAGCCATCGCCACGCATCTGCGTGACGACACAGTCACTGCGGACACCGTTACCCGGCTCCGGGCCGGCGGGCCTGTGCCCGGGGCGGGGGCCGGTCCGGTATCCGGCTTCGCCTCCCCGACCATGACCGCGATGCCCGCACAGCCCGGAGAAACGCCATGACCCATCACCCCAGCCGCCGCCTTGTTCTGGGTGGGATGGTCGCGCTCCACGCGGTGGCGCTGGCCCGGATCGCGCCCGGTCAGACGCCGCTGCCATCGCGGACCGGACCGATCGGGGCGGAGGATTTCATGGCCCTGTCACAGCGCATGACCGGCCATGATCGGCTGTCGCCGACGCTCGGGGCGCGCTTCCTTGAGGTTCTTGCCGAAACGGGCCGGGCGCCAGCGCTCCAGACCCTGTATGCAAGCGCGTCCGGGGCGTCTGGCGGCGCTCCGGAGGATCAAGACGACATCGTGCAACTGCTTTTGCACGGCTGGTATCTGGGGCGGATCGAGATCGACGGCCAAACCCATTTGATCGGGTACGAGCAGACGCTGATGGGCCGGGTCACGGCGGACATCTTGCCGCTGCGCAGCTACTGTGGCGGCACCATGGGGTTCTGGGCCCTGCCGCCCGACACCGGCCCCTTGCCCCTGCGCGAGGCGCAGCCATGACAGAGCATGACACCGATGTGCTCATCGTCGGCTCGGGGCTGTCGGGCAATCTGATCGCCCACCGGCTTGCCCTTGCGGGCCTGTCGGTCACCATCCTGGAGGCCGGGCCTCGCATCGCGCGGCATCAACTGGTCGAGGCTTACCGCAACGCCACCGACAAGGGCGACTTCATGGCGCCCTATGTCGCCGCCACCCATGCGCCGCAGGGGCAGGCGGGCAGCGATTACATCGTGCAGGACGGCGACTACCCCTACAACGTGCAATACATCCGCGCCGTGGGCGGCACGACATGGCACTGGGCGGCGGCGACATGGCGCTTCCTACCCAATGATTTCCGGTTGTTCAGCCTCTACGGCGTCGGGCGCGACTGGCCGGTGTCCTACGAGGATCTTGAGCCGTGGTATGCTGAGGCCGAGGTCGAGCTTGGCGTTGCGGGCCCCGACCCTGCGGACGAGGATCTGGGCTCACCGCGGTCCGCCCCCTATCCGATGGCGGCCCTGCCGCTCAGCTACATGGATCGCGATTTCGCCGACCGGCTGAACGAAAGCGGCGAGTTTGTGGTGACGACGGAACCCGTCGCGCGCAACTCCCGCCCCTATGACGGCCGGGCGGCCTGTTGCGGCAACAACAACTGCATGCCGATCTGCCCCATCGCGGCGCAGTATTCCGGCAACATCCACGCGCTCAAGGCCGAGCACGCGGGCGCGCGCCTGATCCCCGATGCCGTGGTCTTTGCCGTGGAGACCGATGCCGAGGGGGTGATGGTGACGGGGGTGCAATACCTTCACCCCGACGGGTCGCGCCACCGCATGACGGCGCGCCGGATCGTGCTGGCGGCCAACGGGATCGAGACCCCGAAACTGATGCTCATGTCGGCATCCGATGCAGTGCCGAACGGCCTTGCGAACCGATCCGATCAGGTCGGGCGCAACCTGATGGATCACCCCGGCATCTCGGTGTCGTTCCTGTGGGACAAGCCGGTGTTTCCGGGTCGGGGGCCGCAGGAAATGACCTCGATCATCAGCCTGCGCGATGGCGATTTCCGGGGCGAGATGGCGGGACGCAAGCTGCATCTGGGCAACATGTCCGACCTCGAAGGCATTACTGAGCGCCTGATCGACGACGGGTTGCAGGGCCCGGAGCTTGACGCCGAGATCCGCGCCCGTGTCGTGCGCAAGGTCGGCATCAACTGCTTTCTCGAACAATTGCCCGAGGCGCATAACCGCGTGCGCCCGCATCCCGATCAGGTGGATGCGCTGGGTTTGCCAAAGCCGCTGTTGACCTATCAGATCGAACCCTATGTGGCCCGCGCGGCCGAGGCGACACTGGAAAACTATGCCCGGATCGCGGAACTGCTGGGCGGAACGGAGGTGGAATTCAACGCCGAGTATGGCGGCAACAACCACATCATGGGCACGACCATCATGGGCACGGACCCGACCAATTCGGTGGTCGATGCCGATTGCCGCTGCCATGATCACCCCAACCTGTTCATCGGCGGTCCATCGGTGTTCTGCACCGGCGGCACGGTCAATTCAGGGTTGACCATCGCGGCGCTGGCCTTGCGGCTGGCCGATGCCCTGATCGCCGAGACATGAGCGCGCCGGCTACAGCCTATTGCGGGACGCCCGCGATCCCGGCGGAGGTCTGGACAAGCTGGAACCTTGATCCCGTGGTGATGGCCGGGCTGGTCGGGCTGACGGTGACGTGCCGGATGCGCAGCAGCGGCACCGCGCAACACGCCGGATTCGCCGCCGTGGCGGTGCTTGCGGTGATCTTCCTCTCGCCGCTCTGCGCGCTCAGCGCGGCGCTGTTCTCGGTCCGTGTCGTGCATCATGTGCTGTTGATCGCGGTCGCTGCCCCCTTGCTGGTGCTGGCCTTTCCGGCGCGGTACGCCTTGCCGCTGAGCGCGCTGGTCGCGGTCAATCTGATCGTGCTGTGGCTCTGGCATGTGCCGGGGGTCTACACTTGGGCCATCGGGTCGGTGGCGGGCTACTGGCTGATGCAGGCCAGCCTGCTGGGCACCGCCCTTGCCCTATGGCGCGAGGTGCTGCGGCGTGGGTCTGATCCGGGCGCAGGCATCGCGGCCCTTTTGGCGATGGTCGCGCAGATGGGCCTTTTGGGCGCCCTCATCGCCTTTGCCCCGCGCGCGCTTTACCCCACGCATGGCTACACGACCGAGGTTTGGGGCTTCAGCCCGCTCGAGGATCAGCAACTGGCCGGGTTGATCATGTGGGTACCCGCGATCCTGCCCTATCTGGCCGCCGCGCTGGTGCTGGGCATGGGCCGCCTGTTTCCGCCCGAGCCTGCCCGATGATCTGGATGGTCAAGCTGCTGCACCTGACCACGGTCTCGATCTGGGCGGGTGGTCTTGTGGCGCTGCCCTTCCTGTTGCTGCAGCGACGCCGATTGACGGGCGAGCCGCTGCATCGCCTGCACCGGATGGCGCGAATGGTATACGTCTCGATCCTGTCGCCTGCCGCGTTCCTGGCGATCGGCAGCGGCACCGCGCTTGTGTTTCTGCGCGACACCTTCGTCGAGTGGTTCAGTGTCAAGCTGGTGATCGTGGGGGTGCTCACGGCGCTGCATGTCCGCGCGGGCCTGTTGATCTTGAAGGTGTTCGATGCCGACGCCTCCTTCAGCCGCGGGGGTGCCACGACCTTGACCGTGGCGACGCTTTTGTCGGTGACAGGGGTGCTGCTGGTCGTATTGTGGAAGCCTTCCTTTGACGCAGCGGTGCTGAACCCTGACCTGTTCCGTCCCGGCGGGCTGTCCGAGGCTCTCGCCCCGGCTATCGTCTGGGCGACACCATGACGCTGACGCCATGATCGAGCACCAGCTTTCCCCCGTGCCAGCCCGCGAAACCCGCGAACAGCACGCCAAGCGCCGACAGGGCAAGGCCGTGGGGCAAGATCTCGCCGCCGCCAAGCCGAAACCCCCAGTTGGTTCCAAGGATCGAGATCAGCATCATCGCCGCGGTGGCATGGGTCCAGCTGGCCACCCGGATACGGATGCCCTTGACCAGCACCAGTTCCGCCGTGCCCGCAAGCGCGGCTGCGATGCCGCCCAGAAAGGCAAGGCCCGACGCCCAAAGCCCGGCCCGCTGCCAGAACTCATCGCCGCCGAACCACCACATCACGTCCGCGCCAAGGGTTCCGACGACAAAGGCGATGGGGAAATGCACCAGCATCGCGTGCACCGGATGACCGACCAGCGCTGCGGCCGACCCGGTATCATGCAGCGCCACGGCATCCAGAACGGGCGTGTGCCCACCGCCCTCTTTGCCTGCGGTGTCCGCTTCGGTGCCTGTTCCCGTGTCGGAAGAGTCTTTTTCGGCGGGCATGGCGTCTCTTTCGGGGCAGGTCGGAACCGGGCGTGGCGCTGTGCGGGCCTTGGTGCGGCGGCGCTGCTGCTGGCGGCCTGCGATGGCCCGCTGTCCACCCTACAACCCGCAGGTCCGGTCGCGCGTTCCCTGGCCCAGCTTGGTTGGGCCATGATCGCGGGCAGCACCGCACTGTTCGCGCTTATGGTGGGGCTGTTCGCGCTGGTGATCTGGCGGCCACACTGGGCGGCGCAGGTTTCCGGGCGGAGCTGGATCATCTGGGGCGGGCTGGTCCTGCCCGCGCTGGTGCTGCCGCCGCTGGTCGTGGTGTCGCTGATCGCGGGCGAGCGCCTGATGCCCTCGGACGCGGTGCCCCGGATCGAGGCCGAGGCGCGGCAATGGCACTGGACCTTCCGCTATCCCGACCATGGCGGGGCCGAGACCGAAGGCATCTTGCACCTGCCCAGCGGACAGCCCGTCGACATCGTCATCACAAGCCTTGACGTGATCCATTCCTTCTGGGTGCCGCGCCTTGCGGGGAAAATGGACGCCGTGCCGGGGCGGGTGAATGTCCTGCGGGTGATGGCCGGCGCGCCGGGGCCGCTGGAAGGGCTCTGCGCAGAATTCTGCGGCCTCGATCACACCACCATGCGCTTTGACGTGCAGGTCCATGACCCGGAGGGCTTTGCCGCGGCCCTGACGACGCCCGTGTTCGCGCCGCCGCCATGACCGCACCGATGCCCGCGACAAGCCCCATCCGCCTGCACAAGGCGCTGACGCGGATCTGGGCGACCGGGCCGGGCTGGCAGCGGCTGGCAGCGGTGAACCATTCGGTCGTGGGCATCCGCTTCATGGTGACGGCGGCGGTGTTCTTTGCCATCGGCGGCATGCTGGCCATGCTGATCCGCGCGCAGCTTGCCACGCCCGGTTCGGCCTTTCTGGGGCCCGAGATCTACAACCAGATCTTCACCATGCACGGCACGATCATGATGTTCCTCTTCGCGATCCCGATGCTGGAGGGGCTGGCGCTCTACATGCTGCCCAAGATGCTGGGCGCCCGCGACCTCGCGTTCCCCCGGCTCAGCGCCTACGGCTACTGGTGCTACCTGTTCGGCGGCATGATCCTGATCGGGGCACTGGTGGCCGGGGTCGCCCCCCAAAGCGGCTGGTTCATGTACACACCCTTGTCGTCGGATGTGTATTCGCCCGGTATCAACGCCGATGTCTGGCTTCTTGGCGTCACCTTCGTCGAGATCTCGGCGCTGACCATGGCGGTGGAACTGACGGTCTCCATCCTCAAGCTGCGCGCGCCGGGCATGACGCTGGCACGGATGCCGATCTTTGCGTGGTACATCCTTGTGACCGCGTTGATGATGGTGGTGGGGTTTCCGCCTCTGATCCTCGGCTCGATCCTGCTGGAGATGGAGCGCGCCTTCGGCCTGCCGTTCTTCGATCCGGAGCGGGGCGGCGACCCGCTGCTCTGGCAGCACCTGTTCTGGCTCTTCGGTCACCCCGAGGTCTACATCATCTTCCTGCCCGCCGCAGGCGCGTTGTCGACCATGATCCCCACCTTCGCGCAGCGCCCGCTGGTGGGATACCGCGCCGTCGTCGCCTCGATCATCGTGATGGCGTTTCTCAGCTTCGGGATCTGGGTGCACCACATGTTCACCACCGGCATCCCGCATCTGGCGCTGGCGTTCTTCTCATTGGGGTCAGCGCTGGTGGCGGTTCCGACGGCGGTGCAGATGTTTGCCTGGCTCGCCACGCTGGCCCATGGTCGCCCGCGCTGGGATGTGCCGATGCTCTACATCTTCGGGTTCATCGCCGTCTTTGTCTGTGGCGGGCTGACGGGGGTGATGCTGGCGATGGTGCCCTTCAACTGGCAGGCGCATGACAGCTATTTCGTCGTGGCCCATTTCCACTACGTGCTGGTGGGCGGCTTCGTCTTTCCGATGCTGGCCGCGCTCTACTACTGGATGCCGCATGTCACCGGACGGCTGTCGGTGCATCGGCTGTCGGTTCCTGCGTTCTGGATGATCTTTGCAGGTTTCAACGTCACCTTCCTGACCATGCATCTGACCGGCCTTTTGGGCATGCCGCGCCGGGTCTACACCTACCTCGGCCATGAGGGCTGGACCGGGCTGAACCTGCTGTCATCGGTCGGCAGTTTCGTGCTGACCATGGGCTTTGCGCTGATCGCCGCCGACATCTTTCTGCAGCGCCGTTTCGCCCCCCGCTTCCGCCGCGACCCGTGGCGCGCGGGCACGCTGGAATGGGCCACGCCGACGCCGCCTGCCGCCTATGGCTTCGCCTCGCTGCCCCGGATCGACGTCCGGGCCGACAGTCTGTCGCCTTTCGACATCGGGCAGCAGCTGGCGGCCGGCGAGGGCTATCTGGGCATGGCGCGCAACGGCTGGCAGGAAACGCTGGGCGTCGACATCACCACCGCGGAGCCGGACCAGATCGTGATCTTGCCGCGGCCGACCTATCTGCCTCTGATCCTTGCGCTCGTCACGGGTGTCGCGGTGCTGTCGATGCTGTTCAAGGTCTATGTCCTTGCGATCCTTGCCGCCATCGCCGTGGCGGGCCTGTTCGTCTGGGGCGCTCGGTCATCGGGCCAGCCCGTCGATCACGGACCCTTGCCCATCGGCCATGGCCTGTCCGCCCCGCCCCACCCCGAGGCCGCGACCTCGCCGCCCGTTCTGGCGATGGGGGTCACGCTGATCGCGGATGGCGCGTTCTTCACCTCACTTATCTTTGGCGTGATCTACCTGTGGCTAGTGGCGCCGAACTGGCCCCCGCCCGAGGTGATCGAGGCCGGGCTGGCCCTGCCGCTGATCGTGGCGGCGGGCCTTGTGGCGGGCCCCATCGCCGCGCGCGGGGCTGCCGCGGCGCTGCGCGGGAAAGGCTCGGTGATGCCATGGCTTTCGGCGCAGGCCGTGGCCTTGCTGACAACGCTTGCCGCCCTTGTCTGGCTGATCGCGGTCGCGTTGCCTGATCCCCAAACACACGGATACGCCGCCGCCAGCTTTGCGCTTCTTGCCTATGTCTGCCTGCATCTGGGGATCGCGGGTCTGTTCGTGATCAGCAATGCCAATCGCCTGCGTTCGGGCCATATCGCGCCGCGCCGCGACCATGACCTGCGGCTGACGCGGGCGTGGCAGGATTTCACCGCGCTCAGCGGTCTCATCGCGGTGGGGTTCGTGGTGATCCTGCCATGGCTTGTGACGGGGTGACTGTCCGGATCGAACATCATCCCGGAACCAACCCGTTTCATGCCGCGTTTGGCAATAACCCAACCGAAAAGGACATCCCAATGAACGAGACCGACATCGCCACCTTCTGGGACCGGCTGACCAACATCGGCGCAGGCCTTCTCGGCACCGACAACGGCGCGGCCCGCATGGTTCCCATGTCGCACCAGCTGCTGGAGGGCGACCCGACGATCTGGTTCATCACCGCGCGCGACACCGACCTTGCAGAAGCCGTGGAACATGGCGTGCAACCCGCCTCCTTCGTCGTGGCCGAGGGCGGCAAGGGGCTTTACGCCATCATCCGCGGCGCGCTGGCCCAGAACAAGGACCCTGCCCTGCGCGATGCGCTTTGGTCGACGGTCGCGGACAGTTGGTTCAAGCGTGGCAAGTCCGATCCCGATGTCGGCATTCTCGGCCTTGTCCCGGACTCCGCCGAGGTCTGGCTCACGCCGACCTCAGGGTTGAGCTTCGCGTTCAACGTCGTGCGGGCGAAAGTGACAGGAGAGCAGCCCGACATCGGCAGTCACGGCACGCTGACGCAGGCCGATCTTGTCCGGCGTCGCGCGGCAGCATGACAGCGGAGAGGTCATCGCGAGGGACGAACCGAGCTACATCGGACGGCCGATCCCTCCCACCACGCCCAGAGGGTGCCGATCAGCAGGCCGCGCGCGAACTGGAGGCAAACCCGTCGTTCCCGTCTTGCACGACGCGAGGTTACGACATGCTGCAGGATGAGAGACCGTGTTGTCTGAACGGCTGAAGCCCGCCCAGTCCGGCCCCTTGCTCGTCCTGACAGGGCAAGCTTTGGATCAAGCGTTTCCGTTGAAGGTACCTCAACGGTCATCGACGCAGCCATAGTTTGAACTGCGCCGGGTTTTTCGGAAGGCAAAACTCTTGGAGAATGGCCCGTTATGGAACAGTCTCTAGGACGACAACCGCGAAGCCGTGTTCACTTAAGCTCTGCGAGCATGCGGTGCGGTTGGCGATGAAACACCGCGATCAGTATCAGAGCGAAGCTGCCGCGCTGACGGCGATTGCAGGTAAATTGGGCGCGTCGCCGGACGTTTTTCGTGTTTGGCTGCGTCAGGCCCAGCGTGATGGCGGCGAACGGTCGGGCTAGACGACGCCTGAGAAAGCCCGGATCAAGGGCATATAGCGTCAGCTTGTTTTGCCCAGACGGAACTCGACCGCTCGTTTCTCAAGCGACTGCCTTTATCTGGGGCAACCGTGGGGCTTTTGGGGTCGAGCCGGTGTTGAAGGTTCTACGGATTGCCCAGTCGACTTATCTTGCCCGGCGGGCCATCGCGCATGATCCCGACCGGAGTTCAGCCCGGGCCAAGTCCGATGCGGATCTGTGCAACAAAATCGATGCCGCCTGAAAAGATAACCGCAAGCTCTTTGGAGTGCGGAAGATCCGGCGCGTCTTGCTCGGAGACAATCACGACGATGCACGGTGGAACGGTTGATGCGCGATTTGGGCCTCAACGGTCTGCTTCGAGGCAAGAAGGCAATCACCACCAACCCTGACACACGCCCGACTGGTGCTGCTTCAGGACGGCGATAATCTGCTCTTTCGTTAACCTGTTGCGCTTCATCTACGTCCCCGGCGATGAAGAACATACCAACCTCAAGGTGCGGAGGTTTTAGTGGTGCGGGTCATGCTTTACCCCTTGACGCCGCCACCCGCAAAGCCCTGCAGCACGTATTTCTGCCCCAGCACGTAGATCAGGATCAGCGGCAGGGTCGAGGCGACCGAACCCGCCATCAGCAGCGTCCATTCCGCCTCGAACTCGCCCACGAACCGCATCAGCCCCAGCGGCACGGTGCGCAACTCTGGCGAGTTGAGATACAGCAGCGGGCGCAGCAATTCGTCCCAGTTGTTGATGAAGGCGATCACGAAGATCGAGATCAGCGCAGGCCGTGCGAGCGGCAGATAGATCCGCCAGAAGATGCGCCACGGCCCCGCCCCGTCGATCCGCGCCGCCTCGCCGTATTCGGCGGGCAGGCTGGCGAAATATTCGCGCAGCATGAAGGTCCCGAAAGAGCCGACAAGGAAGGAGGGCACGATCAGCGGCAAGAAGCTGTCGATCCAGCCCAGTTGCCGCATCAGCAGGAATTCGGGGATGATCGTCACCTCGGTCGGCACGAAAGCGGTGGCGAGGATCAGGGCGAAAATCGCGTTCTTGCCCGGCAATTCCATCCGCGCAAAGGCATAGCCCGCCAGCGCGCAGGTCGCCACTTGCCCCAGCGCCGCCATGGTCGAGACAAAGAAGGAATTGCGGAAATAGAGCAGGAAATCGTGCTGGGTCAGCACCTCGGTGTAATTGGCCAGGGGGTCGGGGCCATAGAGCAGCGTCGGCACGAAGCTGGGCGGCAGGCGGAAGACATCGCGGCTTTCCTTGAAGCTGGTGATCAGCATCCAGGCAAAGGGCATCAGCGTCACGCACGCATAGGCCAGCAGCACCACGTAAAGCGCGATGAGCGCGGGGGCGCGGCGCAGGGTGTCACTCATGGACCCACCTCCGCCGCAGGTGGAAATTCAACAGCGTGATCAGCCCGATGACGAAACACAGCACATAGGCCAAGGCCGACGCGTAACCCATTTCGAAATGCACGAAGGCGTTTTGGTAGATGTAGAAAGCCAGCGTGGTCGAGGCCCGGTTCGGCCCGCCATTCGTAAGTGCATAGGTAATCTCGAAGGTCTGGGTGGAGCGCACCAGCGCGAGGATCAGCACGAAGAACAAGCTGCGCGACAAAAGCGGCAGGGTGATGGCGTAGAACCGCCGGAAGGCGCGTGCGCCATCGATGCGGGCGGCCTCGTAGACGCCGGGGTCGATGGTCTGCAGTCCCGCGATCAGCAAGATCATGTAGAAGCCTGCATCCTTCCAGACCGACACGATGGCGACCGCGGGCAGCGCCCATGCCGGATCGGCGAGCCAGGCGATGCGGTCGATGTCGACCTGCGCCAGCAGGTGGTTCAGCAGTCCGAAACGCGTCGAAAATATCCAGCGCCAGGCGAGAGTAACGGCGACGGTGGCGGTGATGTAGGGCAGGAAAAACGCGCCACGGAAAAAGGCGGAGGAGCGCAGGGAGTTGTTGAGCAGCACCGCCAGCGTCACCGACACGACCATGACGCCCGGCACATACATCGCGGTGAACCACAGCGTGTTGCCCAGCACCTCGCGCGAGACGGGCGAGGTCAGGATATGGGCGTAATTGGCCAGCCCGACCCATTCGATGTCGTTGAAGATGCGCCAGTTGGTGAAGGACAGGGCAAAGGCCCAGCCGATGGGGATCAGCCGAAACACCAAAAGCCCGACGATCGCGGGCAGCAGGAACAGCAGCGCCGGGCCCCAGGTTTTCCACCGTGACTGTGACCGGGGCCGGGCCGGGGCATGGTCGTTGTCGGAGATGGGAACGCGCCCCCGGGGGCCGGGGGCGCGCGTTGATCTGATCTCGCTCACCGCGACAGGATGTCGTTGCCATAGGCGGTGGCGGCGGCCAGCGCATCCTCAAGCGATTTGCGACCGTTGAACACCTCGTCCAACTCGCCGTTCAGGCCGCCCGAGCCAGCAGCGGCATAGCCGCGCCACGCGCTCCAGTTGGGGGTGAAGCCTGTGTAGAGCGGCTGCGCCCCGATCTCGAGGATCAGCTCCATGTTGTCGGGCTGCTGGCCCCGGCCAAGCCATTCCTCGGACATCGCGGTGGCGGACCATGCGGGCACCTTGCCGCCGGTGAAATCGGCCGCGGTCAGCGTCGGGCCGGTCAGGTGCTGCACCAGCGCCCAGGCCAGATCGGTCTGCGCGCTGTCGGTCGTCACGGCCAGCATGTCGGCCCAGGCATAGGCGACGGCGGTTTCAGGTGTTGCGTCGGGGCCCATGGGAACCTGCGCGATGCCCCATTCGAAGCTGTCACCGATCAGGGCGCGGTTGTTGTCGATGTTCCACGATCCGTCGACCCACATCGCGGCAAGACCCATGCCGAACACGTCTTGCTGCCGGATGCCCTCAAGCTCCAGCGGGCGGGGGGCGAAGCCGTCATCGACGATCGAGGCGAGGAAGGCGAGCGCGTTCACGGCTTCGTCGTTGATCTCCAGCGCGGTGCCGTCCTCGTTGACGAAGCGCCCGCCATTGCGGAACACCCAAGGGTCGGTCTGGGCGTAGCGGCCATAGACCCAATAGCCATACTGCTCGGGCGTGCCGTCGCCATCGGCATCGATGGTCAGTGCCTCGGCGGCGGTGCGGAAATCGTCCCACGTCCAGTCGGCGTCAGGGTATTCAAGGCCCGCCGCGTCAAACGCCGTGCGGTTGTAGTAGAGAACCGGGGCCACCCAGTTTTGCGGAAAGGCGACCTGCGCCCCGTCGATCTGTCCGATCTCGACCGCGCTTTCGAAATAGCCCTCAAGCGAGGTGTCGCCGATCAGCGGCGCCAGATCCATCAGGTTGCCTGCCGCAGCCCATTCCTGCACGAAGCCCGAGGACATCGCCATCACATCGGGCAGATCGCCCGAAGCCGCCAGCGCCGAGACACGCGGCCAGTAATCGCTGGGCGGCATGGCCTGAACCTCGACCGTCACGCCCGGGTTGGCCGCCTCGAAGGCCGCGATGGCACCCGCCTCGATCTCGGCCTGGTCGGTCGACCACAGCATGTAGGTCAGCGTGGTTTCCTGCGCGACTGCTGCGCCTGCGATGCAGATCAGCGCGGATGCGCACAGCGCGGTTTTCTTCAAGCTCATGGGGTCCCCCGTCATCAAAACTTCATCATTCGGCGGGTGGATACCCCCCGGATGCCGTGGCATCGGTAGCGGCACCAGGTGATGCTTTTGTGACATCGCCGATCTGCGGGATGCGGGGAAACATGGTCGGTTGGATCGAAAAACAGCTACCCTTCGCGGCCCCGGGCCGGTTCTGGCGCGGCAATCTGCACATGCATTCCACAGCCTCCGACGGGGCCCACAGCGTTGCGGAGGCCTGCGCGGCCTATGCGCGCGAAGGCTATGATTTCGTCGCCATGACCGATCATTTCCTGCCGCAATACGGGCACCCGGTGACCGACACCCGCGCCAGTCACACCGATCACTTCATCACCCTTGCCGGGGCTGAACTGCATCAGGGGCGATTGGGCAATGGCGAGCTTTGGCACATCGTCGCGGTCGGCCTGCCGTGGGATTTCGCGCCCCCCGCCGAGGGGGAGACGGCGCAGACCATCTGCGCCCGCGCGGCTGCGACGGGCGCTTTCCTCGCCTTCGCCCATCCCGGCTGGTTCGCCCTGACACCCGAGGATGTGCGGTCACTTCCCATGGTCCACGCCGTCGAGGTCTACAACCACGGGACCGAGATGGGTCAGATGCGCGGGGATGGCTGGTATCTGGCCGACATGGCCCTGAACGAGGGGCGTCGCCTGACCGCCATCGCCACCGATGACATGCACAGGCTGGGCGTGGTGTTTGGCGGCGGCTGGACCATGGTCAAGGCCAGCGCGCTGACGCCCGAGGCCATCCTTGCCGCCCTTCACGCCGGGCAGTTTTACGCCACGCAGGGCCCGATGATCCATGACATGCGCGTAGAGGGCGAGGCGCTTGTCATCGACTGCTCGCCGGTCGTCACGGCGGCCCTTGTCGGCAGCCGCGCGCGGCGGGCCGGTGCCGCGATCACCGGGATCGCCAGCCGTGTGTGCCTGCCGCTTGCGGGGATGGAGGACGGGTATTTCCGCATCATCCTGCGCGACCGGCACGGGCGCCACGCCTGGACCAACCCGGTGTGGCTGTCGTGAGGGTGGCCTAGAGTGGCCGAGGTTTCGCTTCACGCGATCACTCGCCGCTTCGGCCCGACCGAGGTGTTGCGCGGCATCGACCTCGAGATCGCGGATGGGTCCTTCACCGTCATCGTCGGCCCTTCGGGCTGCGGGAAATCCACGCTGTTGCGCATCCTCGCGGGGCTGGACGCGCCGACCTCGGGCAGCCTGCACATCGCAGGGCGCGACGTGACGGGGCTGGAACCGGCCGAACGGCGCATCGCCATGGTGTTCCAGAATTATTCGCTCTATCCGCACATGAGCGTGCGCGAGAACATGGCCTTTCCGCTCCGCTCGCTGCGGATGGGCCGGGCCGAGCGGGCGGCGGCCATCGACCGGGCGGCTGACATCTTGCGCATCGGCGACCTGCTCGACCGCAAGCCCGCGCATCTATCAGGCGGCCAACGCCAGCGCGTCGCCATCGGGCGGGCCATCGTGCGCGAGCCGTCGGTGTTTCTCTTCGACGAGCCGCTGTCGAACCTCGACGCCGCGCTGCGCGGGCAGATGCGGGTGGAACTGGCCGAACTGCACCGGCAGCTGGGCACCACCATGGTCTATGTCACCCATGATCAGGTCGAGGCGATGACCATGGCCGAAAGGATCGTCGTGCTGAACGGCGGCCGGGTGGAACAGGTCGGCGCACCGATGGACCTTTATAGGTCGCCCGCCACGCGATTTGTCGCGGGTTTCATCGGGCAGCCCCCGATGAACCTGTTGCAGGCCACGGTCGTTCGGGCGGATGTGGCGCATGTAGTGGCCATGATCGGAGCAAACCAGCACATCGAGGCCGCCGTAGATGGGCGCGGCCTTGCGCCGGGGGAGGCGATCAGCATCGGCGTCCGGCCCGACGATCTGGCCGTGGTCGCGCAAGGCGGCATTCCCGTGCGGCTCAGCGTGTTGGAACGGCTGGGGCCGCAGACCGTCGTTCACGCCCGCACCGAGGGCGGCGCGGCCCTGTCGGCGGTGGTCGCGGGAGACACCGAATTGGCGCCGGGCGACAGGGTTGGTCTATTTGCTCCGGCCGACCGGGTGCATGTCTTTGCCAGCAGCGGTCAGGCCCTGCCGCGCCCCCCACGCCCGGCCTTGTGATGGTCGACGTCCGGTTTCTCGAACGGCGGCTTGCCTCGGGGGTCACGGCGCGCGTCGTGCGCCTTGAGCCTGGGGGGTTCCGCGTCCTGCCCTATTTCACGCAAGATGCGCCCCTCGATGAGACCCGGCTGGCGGTGATCCTCGCCGAGGCGCGGCTGGGGCAGCCGGTCGTGCCCGTGCCGCCCGCTGTACGGCGCATGGCCCCTCGGGACCTGGATGGCAGTCATCGGATCGCGGCCCGTGCCGATGCGCGGTCCGGCGTCGCCTGCGCGCCGCTGCGCCTTTTCAGGACTGTGGCTGCGGGGCTGGCGCCGGGCGAGATCTTGACGAATGCCAGTTATTTCCTGTTCCTTGCACCCGAGGTGGCAGGCCCCTTTGACGCCTATGGCGACCCGATCGGCCTGACGCTCGCCGATGGCGTCGTCGAGACGCCCCCGCAGATCCCGAGAAGCTGTCTACTGATCGGCGATGCCGGCCCCGAGATCAGACGCATTGGCTTTGCCCATGCGGAAATCCGTACGGTGCAGGGGCTGCCATTTTCGCCGCATCCCTTCGGCCCCGCGACACAGGTAGCCGCCGGGACGGCCTTCGCGCTGTTTCACGGCTCTGCCGGGGGTCTGACGCCGGTGGCGGAGGGGCTTTGGGATGTGGCCTTCGTGGGTCGACATGCTGTGGCCCTTTCGCAGGGCGGGGGCCTGTCGATCCCCCGCGCGGGCTGCGTGTTGCGCTGCGCCAGCCGGTCCGAGGCAGAAGCGGTGGCAGCGGGACCGCTCACCTACAGCCTGCCTGCCCTGCAACAGGGTATCCAGTCGGGCCCGCTGATCGTCGAGGACGGGCAGACCATGGAAGCCGGGCGGAATGTCTTTGTCGAGGAACTCTTGACGGACGACGCGCCACGTCCTGACAGCGTTTGCGTCTCGCCTCATGACTGGCGGGCCGACTGGCACCGGACGCGGGCCGCGCGCCTGTCGGCAGGCATCACCCGGGACGGCAGACTGTTCTTTTGTGCGGTCGAAGGCACTTCGTCGTTTTTCCGGGACGGCACGGCCCAAGGCGCGACGCTGCATGATCTGGCCCAGCTCATGATCGAGGAAGGGGCGGCTCAGGCCATCCACCTTGACGGCGGCGGCTCGACGCAGGTCTTCTGCCACGGCGGGGGCGCGTTGATCGCACCGCGCGACGTGCATCATGGCATGCCCGACAGTCCGGCACAGTTCGACCGGCCCTTGCCGCTGGGGCTGGTGCTGTCATGACAGGCTGGATTTTCGAAAGCCTTTTGCTCCCCAAGGATGACGCGGCCCCCGCGGCCTGCGAGGATCGGATACTGGTCCTGCCGCCAGATTTCGCGGCGGTGATCGACGGGGCGACGGACATCACGGGTCAACGCTTCGATGGGCAGACCGGTGGGGCGCTGGCTGCCGAGGCCATCTCCGCCGCCTTCGCGCAAGCCTGGTCACACACGCGTCAAGGCGGGGCCGACCCGTTCGCATCCGCCGAAAAGGCACTGGCATTGGCCGACCATGCCATCGCGGCTGTCTACCACCGGTTTGGCCTGACCGAGGCCGCGCAAGACCCCGCGCGCCGCTTTCGGGCCGCCTTCGCGGTCGTCTCGCTCCGCGATGGCGTGTGGCGTGGCGTCGGGGCCGGGGATTGCGCGCTCCGGATCGACGATGGCCGCCCAATCCTACGCGACCATCCCGCCGAGCCGGTCTTTGCCGCCTGGCGCGCCGCGATGATCGCGGAAGATCCGCAGAAGTCCGAGGCGGACATCCGCACGGCGCTGCTTGGCGGTCTGGCGCAGGCGGATGCCGCTGCGCGGCGGGCCGTTGCACCCATCCTGACCAAAGTCCCCGGTCTGGGCGAGCTCGCGCTGCAAGCCGGACTGGCCGGCATGCGCGCAGCTCCCCCGGGCGATCCGCTCAGCTTCGGCGTAGCCGATGGCGTGGGCGACATGGGTCATGGCTTTTGTTGGCAGGTCGAGGCCATGGCCGACAGCGTCGCGGCGCTTGCGCTCTGGACCGATGGCTGGCTGTTGCCGGCGGGCCAGCATGTCGACGGCTGGATCAAGGCGGCCATGACCGTCCATCTGGAAGACCCTCAACGAACCCGACGTTTTTCTTGTCTGAAAGGGCCGACGGCGAGCGGCCGCCACGATGACATGGGGCTTGTATTGATCAACCACTGCCGCTGATCCGATGGCCAAGTGAACGCCAAGACCATCAGATCGTCACACCCCGTGGTCGAGGGCCATGCCCATGTGTCGGCTGCGCCGGGCACCCCGTCCTGTGTGGTCCGACTGCTCGCGTAGTTGGTTCCAAGATGGCCCGGATGCCGGGGCCACCCAATACCATCCGCTTCCCGACCATTGCGACGGTGACGGTCGCACCGTCGGGGGTCGTTCCGGATCGGGCAATCGCAGGCTCTAGATGCTGCAATGCACCTTTCGTCGAAGCGGCCACTCATGCATCGCGCAGCTTGTTTGGTGCTAAGCTACGGCGGTCCGGGCGCGAAGCAGAAACGCAGAAGTGCGTCCGCCTGTCCACGCTCAAACGCCTGAGTGATCCCACACCCGCCTGCGTTTCTTGGTCGACACGATCAGACTGTACTCCGGGGCAACCGGGACTTTGCGACCTCCTCAGAACCTATTCGGCACCGTGACCGACGAGGTGATGGTCAACCTCTGGCCATGGGTCGTGATGCAAGTAGAGACAGTCAGATACTGGTTACGTAAGGTTCGCGTAAGGATCTCGGGCTTGATCCGTTCGAGCTGTCATACAGCTGTCATCTCGGGTTGTTAGCCGGGACCAAACCGACACCGTCCAAGGGACAAGAACGGCTGGCCAGGCTTCGCAAGATGGCCTGTTCCCCGGCTGCATCGGCCGTATGCCTCCCCGTGCTCACGTGGATTGCCCGAGGAGCGAGCAAGACCGAACAGGTATCTCCACGCCGGGGCATGCGACCGAAAGGGAGGACCGATGCTCGACCTGAACGACCTCAGGCTGTTCGTCGCCATCGTCGAGCATCAGGGCATCCTGAAGGCCGGGCGGGCGTTGAACCTGCCAAAGTCGACCGTCAGCCGCCGCCTCGCGGGGCTGGAGGCGCAGTTGAAGACGCGCCTGATCATCCGGAGCGGGGAAGAATTCACCCTGACGCCCGCGGGCGAGGAGACCTACCAGTTCGGGATGCGCGTGGTGCAGGCGGCGCGCGAGGCGGAGGAGACGTTGCTGAGCAAGAGGCGGGAAGTCTCCGGGCAGGTGGGTCTGAGCATCTCGTCGCTCCTCGCCCCGCGTCTGCCCGCCTACCTTGCCGGATTGCTGGGGGCGCACCCGCGCCTGTCCTTTGCGCTTGATGTCTCGGAAAGCGACCCCGACCCGGCCGGTGACGCCAACGACCTGATCCTGCGCGCCCATGCCTGGGGCCTGCGGGATTGCGCGCTGATCCAGCGGCGGATCTGCCGCAACCCCACCATACTGGTCGCCGTGCCCGGCCTTGTGGACCGGCACGGCGCGCCGGATCATCCGGCCGATCTGGATGGGCTCGACCTCATGACCTTCGGCATCGATCCGCGGCAAGATGCCTGGCCCCTGACCGATGGCGCCGGACAGATCGAGACCCTGCGCGCAGTGCCGCGCCTGATCACCGCCAACGCCGGGGTCTTGCGCGCGGCGGCGGTGACGGGACTGGGCGTCGCGCTGTTGCCCGAATTCGCCGTTCGAGATGACCTTGCCATGGGCATTCTGCGCCGCGTCCTGCACGGGTGGACTGGCCCCGCCGTCGCCGTGACGCTGCTATCGCCCTCGCGGCAGAGCATGAACGCGACCTTGCGCCTGTGCGCCGATCATGTGGCGGCCGAGGTAAAGGCCGACATTCTGGCGGGGGTTCAAGGGGTTCCGAAACAGGAACGGGGCGTCCCGATATTGCCCCCGCCATCTGTTACAGAACTGTCGTCTTCGGCACCTACCCCAAAGGAGCGTCGCGCACCGATCCTCCGCCCGGCGCTTCCTGTGAACAGCACCGAAAGCGAAACGCCCATGACCCCGTTCCAGACAACCCTCGGCTCGGCGGCCCTGACCGCTGCAGCCGCGTTCTCCCTCCCGGCTGTGGCGCAAGATGCCGCTGGCCCGCTTGTCCTTTACACCAACGATTTCGAAGGCGCGATCACCGAGCGCTTCGAGGCCGACACCGGCCGCGAGATCGACGTCGTGCAGATGTCGGGTGGCGAGATCCTCGCCCGGATCGCCGCCGAGGCCGCCAACCCGCAGTGGGATGTGCTGATCTTCAACGGGTCCTACACCTTCCACATGCTCGACCAGCAAGAGGCGCTGCTGCGCGGGGTGGAGCCGGCCAATCTTGGCAACCTCAACGAGACAGGCCTGACCTACCTGCCCGAGAACCGCTCGTGGTTCCCGATCGGTCTGGCTGCGTCTTGCGTCATGCTCTACCGCACCGATCTTGTAGAGGAACCGCCGACCGCTTTCGCCGACCTTGCCGATCCGCGCTTCAACGGGCAGTTCGGCATGGCCGATCCGGCCGTCGCCGCGCCCGCCTATCCCTGCGTCGCGCAGTTCTTTGAATCGCTGGGCGCAGACGGGGCGCGCGATCTTTTCACCAGCTTCTTCGACAACGGGATGCGGGTGTTCCGCACCAATGGTCCGACCGGGGCGGCGCTCGCGTCGGGCGACATTTCGCTGGCCCTGATCACCTCCCAGGTGGCCTACACGGTGCTGGCCGACGGCGAAGTGCCGGTCAGCGTCGTCTGGCCCGAGGAAGGGGCACCCGGCGTCGTGCGCGGCGTCGGTATCCAGGCCCAGACCCAGCGGCCCGACGCGGCTCAGGCCTTCGTCGAATGGCTGCTGGAGCCGGCCACGCAGACCCATCTGGCCGAGGCGATCCCCGCGGACGGCAAGTTCGAGCCGACCGTGACCGGCGCCGTGCGCCGCCCCGACGGCCCGCCCGAGGGGCAGACCTATCTCGTCGCCTCCGACGCCTTCGCGGTGGAGCATGAGGCCGAGATCAAGACCTGGTTCGCCGATCAGGCGCTGAACTGACGGGCCGATCCTGAGACGGGGATTGCCGGGCCACCGGTGATCCCCACCCTCGGACAGCTGTCACCGGAGCCTGCGATGATCGACCTTTCCCTTCCCCTTGCCACACGGAAACGCCAGCCCCGTCAGCGGCTCGCGCCAGAGGACTGGCTGGGCATCGTGGTGGTCGCAGCGCTCGTCGTGCTGGTGCTTGCACCGATGGCCGCCGTGTTGTTGCAGGCCTTCGTGCCCGGCGCCTTTTCCGGCCAGTCGCGTGGGATCGGCTTCGGCGGGCTTCTGGAGATCTTCGAGCGGCCCCTATGGCGGCGCGCGCTTTGGAACTCGATGTTCCTTGCCACCATCGCCGCCGTCATCGGCGGGCTGATGGGCAGCGGGCTGGCGATCTTGCGCCATTCCTCCCGGTTGGCGTTGGGGCCCGCGCTCGATGTGGCGGCTTGGGCGATCATCATCTTGCCCTCGTTCATCCTGGCGCAGGGGTGGATCTTGTTCGCCAGCCGTGGGGGCCTTGCGAACCAGTGGTTCGGGCTGGGCTTCGTGCCCGACCTTGTGTTCAACCCCTGGGGCCTTGCGGTGGTGATGAGCCTCAAGTCCTTTCCCTTCGCCTACCTCACCGTCTCGGCCGCGCTGCAATGGCGGATGGAGGATTACACCCATGCCGCAAGGCTGAACGGCGCGGGGCCCATGCGGGTGCTGTTGACGGTGCGCCTGCCGATGCTGCTGCCCGCTGTCTTGTCGGGCGCGCTCTTGATCTTCATCGACGTTCTGGGCGACTTCGGCCTGCCCGCGGCGCTGGCGACGACCTACCGCTTCCCGACCCTCACCTACGCGATCTACGTGGCGATCAACCAATCGCCCATCCGCTTCGATCTTGCCGGGGTGATGGCCTTCTATGTCACGGTCATCATGCTGCTGGCCGTGGTCGCCTATTTCCGTGTGCTGCGCAGCCGCCGCTATGATTTCCTCGGCGCCAAGGCCAAGCTCGCGCCGGTCGAGGCGCGCAACACGGCGCTTTTGCCCAATGCCGTCGCCTTTGCGGCCCTCACGGTGGCGTTGCTGATCCCCATCGGTGCCAGTGTCCTCGTGTCCTTCACCGACCGGATCTCGCGCGGGATCGCGTTCGACAACCTCACCTTGCGCCACTACGGCTATGTGCTGGAAACCGGGGGTGCGTTTCTCAGCGCCCTGCGGACGTCAACGGGCATCGCCGCGCAGGCCGCCATCGGGTCGGGCCTGATCGCGGCGGCAGCGGCCTATGTCGTCACCTTCTCGGGGTTCCGGCTGAACCGCCTGATCGACCTGACCTGCACCCTGAGCCTGGCCGTGCCGGGCGTCGTGCTGGGGATCGGCTACATCTTCATCTGGAACGCGCCGCTGGTCGATCGCGCGGGCCTGTCGCTTTACGGCCATCCCTCCATCCTCGTGCTGGCGGGCATCGCGGGCGCGGTTCCCATCGCGGTGCGCGTGCTGCTGGGCGCCATGGCGCAGGTTCCGGCCTCGATGCTGCAGGCGGCGGCGCTGCAAGGCGCAGGGCTGGCGCGGCGCATCGGCACGATCGTCGTGCCGTTGATCGCGGCGGCGCTGGTCTCGGCCACGCTCACAGCTTTCGGGGCGGCCATGTTCGATCTGGCGATCAACTCGATCCTGCGCCCCCCCCGGCTCGATGTCTTGCCGGTCTACGTCAACCGTGCCTTCGAGCAGGGTGAGTTCGGCGCGGCGACTGCGGCCACCCTGCTGGCCGGGGGGCTGACCGTGGCGATCATTGCGGGCATCAGCACCGCGGCGCGCCTGGCGCTGGCCCGGCTGATCGAGGCCCCGGACCCGAAAGGAGCCGCCCATGCTGACGCTTGATGCGCTGTCCCGCAACTTCAACGGCCAGACTGTGCTGAACGCCGTATCGCTCGACGTGCCGCAGGGGCAGGTGGCCTGTATTGTCGGCCCCTCAGGCTGCGGCAAGTCCACGATCCTGCGGCTCGTGGCTGGGCTCGATGTGCCGGATGGCGGGCGGATCGTGCTGGCCGGCACCGAGATCTCGCGCCCGGGCTGGGCGGTAGAGGCACGCAAGCGGCGGCTGAACATGGTGTTTCAGGACTATGCGCTCTGGCCGCACATGCGGGTGGCGCAGATTGTGGGGTATGGCCTCAGGCATCTGACCCGGGCCGAACGCGACGCGCGGGTCACGGCGTTGCTGGACCAGATGCAGATTTCCGCGCTGGCCGACCGGCTGCCCTCGCAGATCTCGGGCGGGCAGCAGCAGCGCGTTGCCATCGCCCGGGCGCTGGCGACCGACCCGGACGTGCTGTTGCTCGACGAGCCGTTATCGAACCTCGACGTGCAATTGCGCCTCGACATGCGGATGGAGTTTGCGGATCTCTTCGCCCGCGTCGGCAAGACGGTGCTCTATGTCACCCACGATCCGCTCGAGGCATGTTCCTTTGCCGACCTGCTGGTGGTGATGCGCGCGGGCGAGATCGAGCAGTCGGGCGCGCCACAAGATCTGTTCGCGCGGCCGCGCTCGGCATGGATCGCCACGCTTGCGGGGTATGATACGCGGATGGCGGGGCACCTGATCCCGTCACCCGATCCCGCAGAGATCGTCGTGGTCATCGCCGACCAGCCCGTGACCCTGCCGCGCAGCGCACTGGCCTGCGAGGCGCAGCCGGGCACATCCGTCACGGTGATGCTGCATCCCGGCAGCATCCGGCTGGAGCCGACGCCGGGGGCGATGGGTGAAAACCGGCTGCAGGGTCGCGTCCGTCGCTGCCTGTTCGAGGGGCGGGACTGGCGCGTCACGCTCGGACTTGGCTCTGCGGCGGATGCCACCCTGTCGCTGATGTCGCCGCGCCGACTGGCCGAGGGGGAGCAGGTGGAGATCCTGTTCCCGCCCGAGGCCGCCGTCGTCTTTCGCCGCGACTGATGCCAGCGCCCGGAGATGCCCACCCGATGACCGCCGACCCCGCCGCCCGCGCGTTTCGCCCGCTGCATTTTCCCAGCCACTCCGACCCTTTGGGCGCTGTCTCCCTGCCGGTGGCACAGCACCTGCTGCGGCGCGGGCTGCTTGCGGATGGCGCGCGCCTGTCGCTCGAAGGCGATGATCCCAGCGCGCGGCTCGAGGATATCCGCGATGACCTGTTCTGCAACGGCTGGATCGAGCCGCCGCGACACGAGCAGATGCCAGTGACCGACGGCCCGCGCGGGGCAGAGCTTGCGCGCCTCGATCGCAGCGCGCTGCGCATCCTCGGGTTCTGGGCTCAGAAGGTGCATATCAACGGGCTGGTCGATCAGGACGATCCCGACGGGCCGTCGATCTGGATCTCCCGCCGCTCGGGGCTTGCGCCGTCCAACCCCGGCCGGTGGGACACGCTGGTGGCCGGCGGGCGCGCCTCGGGTCACAGCATCGGCCAGACCGCAACACAGGAAAGCTGGGAGGAAGCGGGCATCGACCCCGCGCTGATGACCGGGTTGCGGCCTGTCGGCGACATGGCGGTGCAGTATGTCTCGCGGCGCGGGTTCCACCAGGAACTGCTGGTGATCTACGATCTGGCATTGCCCAAGGACTTCGTGGCCGTTTGCCATGACGGCGAAATCGAGGAAAGCACCCGGCTGACCTGTGGCGAGTTGACCCTGAGGCTGGCGGACCCGCAGCAGTTCAAGTTCAGTTCCTACCTCGTGCTCATGGACCTGGTCAGACGAAAGTGCCCGGCGAAGCTCCTGCAGAACCCGTGATTGCGCCCTGCAATTGCCGCGATCCGTCACGCTCCTGTCACCTGCAGAGGGTGTTGTTGAAAACGACTCCACGCGACACAGAGCAACCGTTTGGCGCAAGGCGACATTGCAATAGGTGGCCGAGTTGGCAGCGACCTCGGTGGCCACTGCCTCCCGCGCGCTCAATCGCAGCGGGGCGGCCAGTGAAGAAGTACGGCGACGCGTGGTCGGCGCGGCCGACAGCCTTGATTTTTCCGTCGATCCGGTCGCGCGCAGCCTGCGGGTGCGCCGGTCCAACGCCATCGGGGTTATGGCCCCCTCGATCCCGGCTCCGGTCTTCGCCGAGGCCGCCACGATCCGCAGCCTGACGGCGCGGCGGGTGGACGGGCTGATCATGACCATTGCGGACGGCTAGGGCGAGACTGCCGCGCGGATGGCCGCCCAAGTCTGCCTGCCTGCGGTCCTGATATTCAACCCGGCCGACAGCGCCGTGCCGTCTGTGTCGGTTGACACGGCCGCCATCTCGGCCGATGTCGCGACGGCCTTGCCAGCGGCGGGGCGCCACCACATCGGCATGGTGTTCCAGCATTTCGCGCTGTTTCCCAACATGAGAGTGGCGGGAATGTCAGCTGCGGCCTGCGGATTCAGGGCATTGCCACCGCCGCCCGTGCTGCGCGTGGTATTGCTGGACGCGCCCTTCACCGAGGCGACCGGCTGAGGCTGGAGATCTCGGGCACGACCCTGTCGCTGCTGATGGTGGACCTCGCCAACGACGTGACCGTGCGCCCGGGGCAAAGTGTCGGTCTCACCCCGCGACGCGGCGCCCTGATGACTTTGCCGGACCCTAAGGACGATGCGCATGACTGAGGCCGTGAACGTCATCCAGTTGACCGATCTGCATCTTGTGGCCGGCGGCGCCGACACCGCGGTGGCGCCTGACCGGGCGGTAGCGCAGATCTGCGCGCTGGAGGATCGGCCGGGCGGACGCCTATGCCTGCGTCCGGGTCGCACTGCGGCGCCTGCCCGTCCCGGTTCATCTCATCCTCGGCAACCAAGACGACCGCACGGCGCTGACCGGGCACAACGGCAGCACGGGCCAGGCGATCCTGCCCTCGGTGGGGCAAACCGCCCGATCCGGTTCCACAACCGCGATTTCGTCGTCAAGGCCGAGGGGCGACAGGACCCCCTGTCCGACAGGGACCACAAGTGTGACGCCACATGTTTGCCCTCACACCGTTCACAGGTCTTGATCTGGGCGTCGTCTTGGCGTGACGCATCTCAGTTTGTCGCCTCAACCACACCGCGACGCAGCCACTGCGCCTGTCCGCCCTTCGCCCCTCTATACCGCAACGCTGCAGCCAAGGACGGCACCTCGCCCCCAAGGCTTTTCCAAACCCTAATGCTCAATGAGTTTTCAAACCAAAACAATATCTTCAATACCTGCAACCTTGAGCAGCCCCCGTATCAGCACTCCGGCAGGTTGACCGCCAGCCCGCCGAGGCTCGTTTCCTTGTACTTCGTCGACATGTCGAGGCCGGTCTGCCGCATCGCTTCGATGCAGTTGTCGAGCGGCATGAAATGCGTGCCGTCGCCGCGCAGCGCCAGTGACGCCGCCGACACTGCCTTGATCGCGCCCAGACCGTTGCGCTCGATGCAGGGCACCTGCACCAGGCCGCCCACCGGGTCGCAGGTCATGCCCAGATGATGCTCCAGCGCGATCTCGGCCGCGTTCTCCACCTGCTCGTTGGTCCCGCCCAGCGCCGCGCACAGCCCCGCCGCCGCCATCGCCGCCGCTGACCCCACTTCGCCCTGACACCCCACCTCGGCGCCCGAGATGCTTGCGTTATGCTTGATCAGCCCGCCGATGGCCGAGGCCGCCATCAGGAACCGCCGCCGCCCTTCCTCCGTCGCGCCGATGCAATGGTCGCGGTAATAGCGCAGCACAGACGGCACCACACCCGCCGCGCCATTGGTGGGCGAGGTGACGACCCTGCCGCCTGCCGCGTTCTCCTCGTTCACCGCCATCGCGTAGACGCTGAGCCAATCGTTGACGGTATGCGGCTGGGCCAGGTTCGACCCCCGCTCGGCCAGAAGCTGCTGATGGATCGCCCGCGCGCGGCGCTTGACCCGCAGCCCGCCCGGCAACTCCCCTTCCATCCGCAGGCCCCGGTCGATGCAATCGTCCATCGCCTGCCACACGGTATCGAGCCGCGCCTGAACCTCCCGCGCGGGTTGGCGCGCGGTTTCGTTGGCCCATTTCATTTCAGCGATGGTCTTGCCCGCGGTGCGGCCCATCTCCAGCATCTCGGCCGCCGATCCGAAGGGATAGGGATAGCCCGCTGCCGCCTTTTCCTCGTGAAACGCTTCCGCCCCGCCCTGCGCCTCCGCCGCCAGTTCCCTTGCGGTCAAGATAAAGCCGCCGCCAATGGAGTAGTACGTTTCCTCCATGTAAAGGTTTCCGGCCCCGTCGAACGCCCGCACGACCATCCCGTTGGCATGCCCCGGCAAGGGCGGACCATAGTCAAAGACGAGATCGCGGTCCGGGGCAAAGCGGAGCGGTGGCAGGCCGGGCGGCGTGACGAACCCGCGTGATCGCACCTCCGCCTCCAGCGCCTCCGCCCGGTCGGGATCGAGCGTCGCGGGCTCATGCCCCGAAAGGCCGAGGATCACCGCCCGGTCGGTTGCGTGCCCTTTGCCGGTGAAGGCGAGCGAGCCGTGCAGCGTGCAGGCCAGCGCCGCGACCTCATCCGCGCCGGGCTCCCTGTCGCGGCCCGACCGCAGGTCCGCCAGAAACCGCGCCGACGCCGTCATCGGCCCCATGGTGTGGGAGGAGGACGGGCCTATGCCGATCTTGAAGATGTCGAAGACGCTGAGGAACATGCCCAAGCATAGGGTTTTGCGGGTCACGGGCAGGTCCAGAAAGCGACGCGCGACGCGGGGTTTTCGACCCTCTGAACAATCGCGGTATCCTTGCCGGGGGTGCGTGGTCGCACCTGCGCCCAATTCAGATCCTGCGGATGCACCGTCCGGCGCCCCCGGATCGTCGGATCGGAAGAAAGCGGGCCTTGCGCCTGCCGTGTTCTTTTGGCCTAAGTTCATTCCATGGGATTGTCTGACATCATCACCCGCGTTGACGCGGCCACTCTTGCCGCCGACCGCGCACCCGGCTCGGTGGAGCTGATCGCCGTCTCCAAGGTCCAGCCGCCGGAGCGGGTCGAGGCCGTGCTGGAGGCGGGACAGCGCATGTTTGGTGAGAACCGCGTGCAGGAAGCCGCCGGGCGCTGGCCCACGTTTCAGGAGCGCTATGCGGGCATCACGCTGCACCTGATCGGCCCCTTGCAGACCAACAAGGCGCGTCAGGCCGTCGAGATGTTCGATGTGATCCAGACGCTGGACCGTCCCAAGCTTGCCACCACGTTGGCGCGGCTGTCCGATGAGCGGGGGCAAAGCCCCGAAGTCTTCATTCAGGTCAACACCGGGGCCGAGGCGCAAAAGGCAGGCATCTTGCCTGAGGAGACGGACGCTTTCGTGGCCGAGGTGCGGCAGCTGGGCCTGCCGCTTGCGGGCCTTATGTGCATTCCCCCGGTCGATGAGGACCCTGCCGCGCATTTCACGATGCTCGCCCAGATGGCCGAACGCAACGGGCTGACCGGTCTGTCGATGGGCATGTCGGCGGATTTCGAGATCGCGATCGCCATGGGTGCGACGCATGTGCGCGTGGGGTCGGCGATCTTCGGGACACGCGCTTACGAATTGGTCTGAGCTGCGCCTTAAGTCGGCGCCCTACCGAAGCGCCAAGGTTTCGGGGATCACCAGCCGTGTCTGGAACCCGATGCGCGCCACGATCCAACGCAGATCCCGAGGGGCCAGCGCCACGCAGCCCGCCGTGGGATAGCCGGGCCGTCGCCATGCATGGACAAAGATGCCAGAGCCGCGCCCGTGTTCGGCGCGCGGCCAGTTCCAGTCGGTGATCAGCACGATGTCATAGAGCGGATCGGCCCGGCGCAGCGTCTCGTGGTTCGCGGCCAAGGGCGCGCGGACCATCAGGTTATAATCCTCGTGCTTGGGATCGTCGCACCACAGGTCGCCGGGACGGATCGGCACGGCCCAGTTGCAGGGGCGGGCCAAGCGGTCGGGGCGGTAAAGGCAGCCCACGATGCGATGCGTGCCCGCAGGCGTGCCGCCATCACCCTCGCGCTTGGCCTTGGCCGCCATCACGCCGCCCCGCCCCAATGTGCAGGGGAAGAGCCGCCCGCGAAACCGCAGGCCGGCGGGTGTCACGACCATATCCGTGGCCTTCATAGCAGATGCCCCGATTTCGCGCGCTTCACGTCGAGGTAATGCGCATTGTGGCGGTTGGTGCCGGTGATCAGCGGCACACGTTCGGTCACAGCGATCCCCTCGGCCTGCATCATCTCGACCTTGCGGGGGTTGTTGGTCATCAGCCGCACCGCGCCGAATCCCATGCGCCGCAACAGGTCCGCGCCGATGCGGAAATCGCGCTCGTCATCCTCGAAGCCGAGCCTGTGGTTCGCTTCGACCGTGTCGAAGCCCTGATCTTGCAGCGAATAGGCGCGCATCTTGTTGGCAAGACCAATGCCGCGCCCCTCCTGATTGAGGTAGAACAACACGCCCGCGCCCGCGCGCCCCATCTCGGCCAAAGCGGTGCGCAGTTGCGGGCCGCAGTCGCATTTCAGGCTGCCCAGAACGTCGCCGGTGAAACATGCCGAATGCAGCCGAGCCAGAACCGGCGCGTCACGGTCGGGGCGGCCGATCTCGATCGCGTAATGCTCGATGCCGCCATTGTCGGGGCGAAAGATATGCAACCGGCCATGATCCGAGGCTTCCATCGGCAGGCGGGCTGCAGCGACCGGCAATAGCGGGTGATGCAGCGCCAGATCGGCCGCCGCCGCCCCGGGCGCGAGACGGGTGGCCATCATCTCGACCGCCAAGGCTTCGGGGTGGTCGGTTTCCATGGTCACCATCGCGGGCAGCAGTTGCGCCGATTTCGCCAGCAACAGCGTCAGCCGGTGTAGTCCCGCCTCACCGTCGCGCGCGGTGACCAGCGGGCCCTTCATCGGGGCGGCCAGATCGAGCGCCGGATCGGCCAGCGCGCGCACCCAAGGGGCATCGACATCGCCCGGCAGGACAACGCGCGCCAGATCGCCGTCATAGGCGCGCGCCTTGAGCGTTTCGGCGCGACGCAAGGTTATCGCCACCTGTGCCCGGCCGGGCAGGGCGCGCAGCGCGTCAAGCCGACCCTGCGTCAGCGTCTCGGCAGCCAGCGCGACGATCCCTTGCGCGCCCGCACCGATCACCACGGGCAGGCCGACGCGCAGATCGGACCGCGCGCGCGCCACAAGCTCTGACTGGGTGGGCAAAAGGCTCATGTGCTCTGTCTACTGCCCGCGGACAGGATTTGAAACATTCCCTCGCGCCGCGACACGTCGGCGTGAGATTGTCTTTCAAGACGTTGTCAAACACGGCGGCTGCGGCAATGTGCACGTCATGTGACACAAGGAGCCACGGACATGGCGACGCTGAAGAAAATCTTGCTGGTGGACGACGACGACGATCTTCGCGAGGCGCTGAGCGAACAGCTGGTCATGACCGAGGATTTCGACGTCTTCGAAGCCGCCACGGGGGCGCAGGGCATGGAGCGCGCGCGCGAGGCGATCTATGACCTTGTGATTCTAGATGTGGGCCTGCCCGACACTGATGGCCGCGAGCTGTGCCGCCTGATGCGCAAGCAAGGCGTGAAATGCCCGATCCTGATGCTGACGGGCCATGACAGCGATGCCGACACCATCCTCGGCCTCGACGCGGGTGCCAATGATTACGTCACCAAGCCGTTCCGCTTTCCCGTTTTGCTGGCGCGGGTCCGGGCGCAGCTGCGCACGCATGAGCAAAGCGAGGATGCGGTGTTCCAGCTGGGGCCCTATACTTTCAAGCCGTCGATGAAGATGCTCCTGACCGAGGATGACAAGAAGATCCGCCTCACCGAGAAAGAGACCAACATCCTCAAGTTTCTCTATCGTGCGCAAGATGGCGTGGTCGCCCGCGACGTGCTGCTGCATGAGGTTTGGGGCTACAACGCCGGCGTGACGACGCATACGCTGGAAACCCACATCTATCGCCTGCGCCAGAAGATCGAGCCCGATCCCTCGAATGCGCGCCTGCTTGTCACCGAAAGCGGCGGCTATCGGCTGGTGGCGTGACAGCTCGCCCTGAGGGTATTGATTCAGATCAAGGCGCAACCCAAAGTTGTAGCGCATCTTGATCCTGCAACCTCCCTGTTGGACTTGGCCCGGCCTTATTGGACCGGGCCTTTTTTCTTCCGGCCCGATCCTACACGCACCGGGCAAAATGCAGAGACCGTTGCCGCCGTGATGTGGGCCTGATAGCTTTGTTCGGGGTGCCACAATGGGTCTTGGCGCCCTGCGGTATTTCTTGACCCCGGAGTTTCCCGAATGCATTTCCGCCTGTCCATGCTGTGTCTTGGGCTTTCCGTGTCTTGTGCGACCGCCGCCGTTGCACAGGACATTCAATACACGCTGATTAACTCCAGTTCCGCGGTTCTGGTGGAGTTCTACACCGGTCCCGTCACGGCCCCTGAATGGGGTGAAGACCTGCTGGGCGCCGATGTGCTGGTTCCCGGCGAAAGCGCCATGGTCACGATCGCTGATGGCCAGACCGAATGTGCCTATGACCTGCTGTTCATCTTCGCCGACAACACGGAGCTGAGCGATACGGTCGACATCTGCGAACTGGCCAGCTACGAGCTGTTCGACTGATCGGCACCGCAGTCCTTGTGGCATGTGGCGGTCGATTGGGCCGCCAAATGTCCCTACAGCGCCAATAAAGGACTGCCTTACATGCCCTTCACCATCGCCACCTGGAACATCAATTCTGTCCGGCTGCGCGTCGATCTGGTGGCGCAGCTGTTGCACGATGAGGCGCCCGATGTGCTGTGCCTGCAGGAATGCAAGTCGCCGGTCGACAAGATGCCCCTCGATGTGTTCGCCGCCGCTGGCTACGGCCACGTCGTGGCGCGAGGCCAAAAAGGCTACAACGGTGTGGCGATCCTGTCGCGCCTGCCGCTTGAGGATGTCGGCCATCGCGACATGTGCGCCAAGGGCGATGCCCGCCACGTCGCTGCCCGGCTCGAGAACGGGGTGACCATCCACAATTTCTACGTTCCCGCAGGCGGCGATGAACCCGACCGCACTGTGAACGAGAAATTCGGCCACAAGCTCGATTTCCTGACCGAGATGCGGGACTGGTTCGGCACAGATAGGCCCGCGAAATCCATCCTCGTGGGTGATCTCAACATCGCCCCGCGCGAGGATGATGTCTGGTCGCACAAGGCACTTCTCAAGGTCGTCAGCCATACGCCGATCGAGGTCGATCATCTGGCGCAGATGCAAGACGCGGGCGGCTGGGTCGACATCACCCGGCAGGATATCCCCGAGGGGCTGCTGTACAGTTGGTGGTCCTACCGCGCGCGCGATTGGGATGTCGCCGACAAGGGCCGCAGGCTCGACCATGTCTGGGCTACGCCTGACATCTCGAACGCCGCGCATTCCAGCCGCGTCCTGCGCCACGCGCGCGGCTGGACCCAGCCCAGCGATCACGTGCCGGTTTTCGCGACATTCGACCTCTGAACCCTTGGCGCGCGGACCCGCGGCGCGCATATAGGGCGCAACGCGCATGGATATGACGGAGACGACGATGCTGGAGCTCGGACAGGGCCAGACGGCCGCAACCGACCTGATCAAGGACGGTACCGAGGCGACATTCATGGCCGACGTGATCGAGGGCAGCCGCGAGGTGCCCGTGATCGTCGATTTCTGGGCCACCTGGTGCGGGCCGTGCAAGACGCTCGGCCCGATGCTGGAGGCGGCGGTGACGGCGGCCAAGGGCAAGGTCCGGATGGTCAAGATCGACGTCGACCGCGAACAGCGGCTGGCGGGCGCGCTGGCCCAGCAGGGCCTGCCGCTGCAATCCATTCCCACGGTCGTGGCCTTCTTCGACGGGCGGCCCGTGGACATGTTCCAAGGTGCGATCCCGCAAAGCCAGATCCGCGACTTCATCGACCGGCTGACCGCGCTGACGGGCGACGGCGGGCTGGCCGAGGCGGTCGAGGCCGCCGAACAGATGCTGGCCGAGGGTGCCGCGCTGGAGGCTGCGCAGGTCTTTGCAGGCATCTTGGGCGAAGACCCCGAGCATGCGGGTGCGATGGGTGGTCTGGCCCGTGCGCATGTGGCCATGGGCGAGCTGGACAAGGCCGAGGGCATCTTGAACACCGCCCCCGCCAAGATCGCAACCGCCCCCGAGCTTGAGGCCGTGCGTGCCCAGATCGCGCTGGCCCGGCAGGCCGCAAAGGCCGGGCCGCTGGCCGACCTTCAGGCTGCGGTCGAGGCCGATCCGGGCAATCATCAGGCGCGGTTCGACTACGCGCTGGCGCTGCACGCAAGTGGACAGGTCCAAGAGGCGGTCGACGAATTGCTCGACCTGTTCCGTCGCGACCGCGAGTGGAACAATGCGGCCGCCAAGACGCAGCTTTTCACCATCTTTGACGCGCTCAAGCCGCAAGATCCGATCGCATTGGCCGGGCGGCGCAGGCTCAGCTCGATGATCTTTGCCTGATCGCCTTGGGGGGCTAGTTCCATGCCCATGATGACAGCACATGACCTGCCCGAGACGATCCCGATCTTTCCGCTGCCCGGCGCGCTGCTTTTGCCCCGGGCGCGGCTGCCGCTGCACATTTTCGAGCCGCGCTACCTTGCGATGCTCGATGACGCGCTCAAGACGCCCCACCGCCTGATCGGAATGGTGCAATCGCGCGAGGTGCCCGGATCGTCCGAAAAGCGCCTGCATGCCATTGGTTGCGCCGGTCGTGTGACGCAATTCTCGGAAACCGAGGATGGGCGCTACATGATCACGCTCGCCGGCATGTCGCGGTTCCGCATCAAGCAGGAGGTGACGGGGTTCACGCCTTACCGCCGCGTCGATGTCTCTTGGGACGGGTTCGCCGCCGATCTTGGCCCGACCGAGGTCGATCACAGCTTTGACCGCGCCCGTTTCCTTGATCTTCTGGGCCGCTATTTCGACGCCATGTCGCTGTCGACCGACTGGGACAGCATGAAAGAGGCCGAGGACGAGTTGCTGATCAACTCGCTCTCGATGCTCTGCCCCTTCCCGCCCGAGGAAAAGCAGGCCCTGCTCGAGGCGCCGTCGCTCAGCACCCGGCGAGAGACGCTTGTGACCTTGATCGAGTTCTCGCTGCGCGGCGGCGGCCCCGAGGAACAGATGCAATGAGTGAGGGCGACGCCCCCACGGACCGCCGCATGCTCGAGGCGCTGGTTTGCCCCATGACCCATGCGCCCCTGAGCTATGACGCAGACCGGCAGGAACTGGTGTCCAAGGCCGCGCATCTGGCCTTTCCGATCCGCGACGGCATTCCGATCATGCTGGAAAGCGAGGCGCGCGCGGTGGATTGAGACGGTCAGTCGCGTGGCATGTCCTGCGGTGGTTGCCATGGCGGGGCAGGGGCGCGGTTCAGGAGCAACCCGATCACCAGTGAGATGGCCCCGAAGACCATACCGAAAAGCGTGCTGACGCCTACAAGCAGGCCCGAGACGATCGCCCCGCTGAGCGCGGTTTCGTCGTCGAGAAAGCTCTGCGCCGTATGGTAGTCGAACTGCTGCCCCAATGCCGAGGCCAGCAAGAACGGCATCACGAGAAGGGTCGCGGCAAGGCCAAGGAACCCGCGCCCCCAGGCCCGCCGACCCGATGGCGCCTTGAGCGCGGCAACGGCGGTCCCGATGCAGGCAAGACCCGACATCATGGTGGTGAACGCCATGTTGTTGGCCGCCACGGCAAAGGTGAAGGCGGTCACGAGCGATGCCGTGCCCAACAAGACAGCGGCGATGATGCGGTTCACGGTCATGGCATGCCCCTTGGTCCGGTTCCGGCTTGCATGGTAAATCAAGCTTGCAGCATAGGTCAGGTCGGCGTTTCCGTAGCCTGCCGCCCGTGTACGCGACCGTCAGGAGGCTCTCGTGCTCGCCGACATCGACGAAGTCCGGTGAGAACCTGTCCTATCCCGCAAGGGATAATGCCCTCCGGTTTGGCTGCAGGTGCAAGATGTTGTTCGAAAAGCCGGGACGCAGCACCGGGCTTGCATCCTGCCCAGCCCGACCAGCCGCTATGCGCCGCTGTTGTCGGAAAGCGGGGACTTCGTTGGCCGAACCGCGATCATCTCGATCAGCTGGCGCAGTTCGCCAAGGTGAAACTCCTTATCGCTCTGACCGTGCCGCGGCCCACGAGACAAGGCCTGTGCAAGATCGAAGAAGCCGCGACCGGGCAGGGTTCCATGCCCGCGACTGACCGCGCGCGCAGCGATGAAGGGGCGACCGGCGGCGGCGTCTTCCCGCATCGTCGCCTCCAGCGCGCGCGTGACCTTGCCCACCGATCCCGGCATCCAGAGTCCGAGCGAGCGGGCAAGCGTCCCGTAGCTGATCGGCGCCTCGCCCTCTGCCAGCCCTTCCAGATGCGCGCGGACGCGGTTCGGCAGGTTCTGCTCCCGTGCGGTCGAGGCTTCGACCAGACGTGGTGGCGGAACTTCGCGGGCTGCGCCCATATCGTCGATCTCTGCCGCCCAGGCCCGGGTCGGACTGCGCAGGATGATGCGTGTCTTTCCGGCATCCGCACCCTCGCCAGTTTCCGTGACGCCGACGACATCGCCGGTGCGAAAGCCCTCGCGCAGTGTCTCGGGCGTCAGCCCCAGACGCGGCGCAAGGAAATCGGGATCGACGGTGACACGCCCGTCCTGCCATCCGATGACGCCGCCCGGGACGGGTCTGTTCAGGGTCGGCGAAGGCGTGTTTGGGCGGGCGTAAAAGGGACTGTCCCCGGCGGCATGGTCGGTCACATCGACGATCGCGGCGATCTGTGGCAAGGCGGCGCGCAGCATCCGCTCCACCCCCTCGCGCAACGTCGCAGCAGAGGCCGCGCAGCCTTGGCATCCGCCCGACATGCGCAGATAGACCGTGCCGGCCTCGACCCTGTCAGCCGAGATATGCCCGCCATGCGCTGCGACCGAAGGGTTGACCTGCCGGTCCAGAAGCTCTTCGACCCGATGCAAAAGCACCGCGTCGGTGTTGGGGTCCTCAGCACCGGCTCGCTCCGACAAGGGCGTGACGGTTTCGTCCAGCACCTTGCGGACCGCGGCGGCGATGTCCGGTTTCAGCACCCTCCAGTCGGCGGCCGCATCCTTCTTTACCCAGATCGTCGCGTCCCGCACCTCTACCCGAGTGATGCCTTGAATGGCGAAGAGCGCACGCGCCAGCGGCGCGTCGCCGGGCGCATCGAAACGGGCCGATCGGCCCGCCTGCACCGGCGCGTCGAGCACGAAACCCATGACATCCGCGTCGCCGGCCGAGCCTTGCGCGCGGATCCGGCGACCGGCTGCCGCGTCAGACATCCTCAAGCTCCAGGCCCTGCATCGCGTAAAGCGCCTTGAACGTGTAGATGCCGGTATCGTGCCCGTCGCTGAAGGCCATTCCGAGAGCATAGTTGCCGATGCTCCAGATGCGCGTGATACGCAGGTCGAGCGGCACGCGCGCCGGATCGAGAATCCGGGCGCTCGTCATCTCGTCTCGGCATTGCGCGCAGCGGCAGGCAAGGCGCAGGTCCCGGTCGGCAAGCCGTTGTTCGGTGCCGTCGGCCCAGTGCAGGACCAGACCAGCGTTGTCATGGTCGAGCGCGCTCAGGCAGTCCGGGGGGGCCTCCGTTGTGCCCCGCGCCGGGGCTGGTTTGCCCGCCCCCTCGGGGATCGACCACACGAATGGCGTGGCAATGCCACCCGGCGCGCGCGCGCCCTCCGCCAGCGCCGCCGCGATGGCGCGATAGGCCTCGGCGGCCGGGCTTTCCGGCGCGGCGCGCACCACGGGCCGCCCGTCATCGCCGCAATCGACCACATCGGGATCGAGCGGCACCTTGCCCAGAAATGCCACGCCCAATTCTCGCGCGATGGCCTCTCCGCCGCCCTCGTGAAAGATATGGGTTACGGTTCCGCAGCCGGGGCAGGTGAAGCCGCTCATGTTCTCGATCACGCCAAGGATCGGCACATTGACCTGCTCCATCATGCGCAGGCCCCGCCGCGCGATCTTGAGGCTGACATCTTGCGGCGTGCTGACCACGACCGCGCCCGACAGGGGAAAGGCCTGCGCCAGCGTCAACTGGATGTCCCCGGTCCCCGGCGGCAGGTCCAGAAGCAGCACGTCAAGGTCCCCCCAATCCACCTGACGGATGAACATCTGCAGGTATTTGGCCACCATGGGACCGCGCAGGATCGCCGGCGCGTCGTCATCGGTGAGCATGGCCATGGAGATGACCTTGACCCCATGCGCCAAGGCCGGGACGATCTTCTGATCAGGCGACATCGCGGGCTTTCGTGCGCGAATGCCGAGCATCCGTGGGATCGACGGGCCGTAGATGTCGGCGTCGACCACGCCGACGGACAGGCCCGCATCGGCCATGGCCACGGCAATGTTGGCTGTGACCGTCGATTTTCCCACGCCGCCCTTGCCGCTGCTGATGGCGATCATGCGTGGACCTGCGGGGTGATCAGGCTGCATCGTCGTGCTTTCCTTCGCTGCGCCTCGTCAGAGTCGGCCCGCTATAGCTTGCACAAAGCTTTGTCGTGTCTTCTGCCGCCAGTTCCGCCGCCATGCAGGCGCAAAAGGCGGTGTCACCCGATGTCCCGAAATGGCTGCAGTCCCGGCAGGTGCCGAAGGCGGGCATGTCCCGCCGAAAGGCGAGCGCGTTCGACAGCCGAGACAGCGTCGCCAGAAAACCGTCGCGTTCGGTCGTTGCCAACGCGCCGACCACGCCGATCAGCTGGCGCAGCGGATCGCGCGCCAGCATGGCCGTGCCCTCGTCCGTCAGGTCGAAACACACGCTCCGCCGGTCGCGTTCGGACCGGGTCCGCACGATCAGCCCCCGACGTTCGAGCGTCTTGATGATCTGCGAGGCGGTGCCCCGCGTCGTTGCCTGGAAACTGGCGAAGCCGGATGGGGTCCTTGTGCTGCCATTGGCGCGGGAGAAAAAGCGCAGGCAGGTCCATTGTGCCGCCGTGAGGTCCGAGCCGGAATCCTCGCTCCGCGCAGCACGGCCGACATGGACCAGCAGTTCCGCGATGCGTTCCGGTGTCCGGGGTTCATCCTTCATGCGCCTTTGATAGCGAATCGAAATCAATATGGCAATCTCTCCTTACTCGAGACGGTAGCGCCTCGATCCCGGCTGAGCTTCGGCGGATGCACCAGCGCGACCCCGGACCCGGCAGATGGCTTGGACGATCGGCGCGCGCGACCTGCGGCGTGGACAGGGCCGATCAGCCCCCAACCAGAAGCGTGGCGGTCGAGATCCCGACAAGAATGCCCGTTCCAACCGAGGCCAGGATCATATCTGTCCGCGTCATCGGCGGCTGTGGCAGGTGGGTCCGTGACATGCCTATCTGCAAACCCCGCGCCTCGAAAGAAAGGGCAGCGCGCGTGGCACGGCGGATCGCATAGGCCAAAAGTGGAATCGCCAGCGATACCGCCTCGGCCAATGACGGGAAACGCCGCAAGGGCCGACCCAACCGGATCGCGCGGGCCATGCGCATCTGCACCATTTCGTCACGCAGATCGGGCACCATGTGCATGGCCTGCATCAGGGCAAAGCCTGCGGGCGCGGGCAGGCGCACATGTTCCATGAGCGCCCGGACCAGCCGACCTGGATCGGTCGTCAGCGCGAAAAGCGCCGAGATCATGCCGCAGGCGAGAACACGGAAAAACAGCACGAGGCCCGGCGCGACCTCGGGCCCGCCGCCCTGCTCTTGCGCCATCTGCAGCGCAAATCCCGACTCCGCCCGAAACAGCACCGATGTGGTGAAGAACCCGAAGCCGAACAGGGCGAAAGGCACCATCAGCAAAAGGACCCGCCGCAGGGGAATGCGCGCGTCGATCACCAGCAATCCCGCCGCGAGGACCAGCAGTGCGAGCTGAAACGACAGCCGGAAGATCAGCAGCGAGGCCAGGATAAAGGCAAGGCAAAGCGCAAGCTTTGGCAGGGGATGGAAGCCCTTCAGCATGCGCGCTCCAGCCAGTCAAGCAGTGGCGCGGCGGTCGGGGGCAGCAAACCGGCTTCCGCCAGACGCAAAGGATCCCGCATCAAGGTGGCGCAGGGGCCATCGAAACGCAGCCCGCCTCGGTCCAACAACAAGGCGCGGTCGGCCACGGCGAGGGCAAAATCCAGATCATGGGTGATCACGCCGATGGCGCGTCCCGCGCGGGCAAGCGTGCGAATATGGGCGCCGAGCGCCGCCTCGGCCGCACCATCGAGGCCCGCAGTGGGCTCATCGAGGATCAGCACGGGCCACCTGTCGGTTTCGGACAAAAGCGCCAGCGCCAGCCGGCGCTTTTGCCCCTGCGACAGGGTGAAGGGGTGCTGATGCGCGACGTGCTCGAGCCCCCAGCGTCCGAGAATGCGCGCGACCCCGGCACCATCCTCGGTCACTGTCTCCAGTTCGGCGCGCACGCTTTCGCGGCTGAAGTGGGCCTCCGGGTTCTGGAATGCCATGGCACCCGCTGGACCTTTGCGTCGCCCCCCCCGTGGCGGCAGCAACCCCGCGAGGCAGGCCGCCAGCGTGGATTTCCCGACACCGTTCGGCCCGACAATCGCAACCACCTCGCCCGCGCGCAATGCCAGCGACAGATCCCTCAGGACGACCGGTCCGAAGGCGGGCGCGCAGGCCACGTCAGACAGCGTCACAATAATGTCGCCTGGCGGTATCGGGGCGGGCAGCAGGGCATCGCGCAGGGTGCGCACCCGCGCGGCGGGCGGACTGGTTCGCCACTTGTCCAAGACGCCGAAGGGCCCGATCAGGTCGGGGAAGGCCAGATGCAACCTGATCCCCAGCGGCAGGGATATCCCCTCCTTGGCCAGAACCTCCGCCTGCGCCGGAAAGATATCCGCCGGAACGCCATCCGCAATCACCCGACCGGTCCTGCCGATGGCCACACAGCGGTCGCTCCGGGCGAGGATAGGGCCGGGTTTGTGCTCGACCACAAGGGTCGTTGCGCCCGGCGCGAGCAGAAGATCGGCCATGCGCCGGGCAGCTGCCGGCGCAAGGCTCGCCATGGGTTCATCGGCCAGCGTGATCGGCGCGCCCTGTGCGAGAAGTGCCGCGATTGCCACCAGTTGCCGCTCTCCTCCGGACAAGGTCGTGATGCGGCGGTCGTCCCAGCTTGCCGGTATCGCCGCCCGTGCCATCGCCTTGGCGATCAGAGCGGGCATCTGTGCGGGGGCAATTCCTCGGTTTTCGGGGCCAAAGGCGATCTCGTCGCGCACGGTAAAGCCCGCAAGGGTCTGGCCTGCGTCCTGAAACAGATAGCTGCAGGTATCGGCCCAATCGGCGGGTCGGCGGCTGTCCACCAGCTGCCCGTTGAGGTAAATGTCGCCCCGCCGTCTGCCGGGGATCGAGGCCGGCATCAGCCCCGTCGCGGCCTGCAGCAAGGTGGATTTGCCCGCGCCCGACGGCCCCAGAAGCAGCACCCGTTCCTCCCCGTGCAGCGTCAACGACACTGGCCCCACAGCGTCTGTGGCCGCTCCGTCATGGCGCAGCGCGACGCGGTCATAGGCCAGTGCGTCAAACATGCGCGGCGCGCGTGTCACGGTCGATGGCGAGCCCCGACAAGACGCCCGTACGGTAGAGCGCCTTGACGATCACATGCCCCAGCAATCCGCCGAGCAGCGCGCCCGAGGCGAGGCGCAACACGAACATTGCCACCACAAGGCCCGGAGCAAGGCTGCCGTAGTCGAACCTGATCCAGGTATAGGCGAAGGAGAAAACCGCCGCGCCCATCCCGGCTGCCATCAGCACCGCAAGCGAATACCGGCGCCAGCGCGTCGCGGCGAAGACCGCTTCGGCACCCGCCCCCTGCACAAGGCCCGTCAGCAGCAGCAAAAGGCCCGCGGGGCTGCCCAACAGCACCTGAACCGCCGCGGCCATGACCTCCGACACAAGCGCAACGCCCGGTTTGCGAATGATGGCCGCTGCAATGATCGACACGACGAACCAGAAGCCCATCACGACATCCATGGTCAGCGCTCCGAAGATCGCCTGCAGCACCAGCCAGACCTGAACCCAGCCGAGATAGAGCACGCCGAACACGGCCCCCAACACGGCGACGATCAGGGTTTCACGAAGAGTCCAGACGGAATGGGTCGGCATATCAGCCTCCTTTGGGGTTCGGTTTTTGGAGTGAACGGTCCGCGCGCGGGCGCGGCAGGCGGGTCAGGCAGCGCTCGGCGAGTTGGCCGATAAGGTGACGTCCAGCGCGATGTGCCCCGCTCCCGATCCAAAGCCGGTAAAGGCCTGGTTCAGCGTTTCGAAGACGGGACCGGCATCGCCGCGCAACGCCGTGCAGAAATTCTTGGATCGATCAAAGGTGCCTGATCCCTTCAGGAATTCGATGCAGCCATAGATCTCGTCCATGTGATGGCCGAACCCGAGCGGGTAAAGCGACAGCTGTGCCGCGATCGTCTGCCCGGTACGAGGTGCTGTCATGACGGCGTCACGGCATGCCAGAATGCGCTGCGCAAGGGGCAGGCCGGGTGCGACTGCGGTGGCGGGCGTGCAGATCGGATCATCCGGTTCGCCGGGGCACCCCCGCGAGACTGTGGCGTGCATCGTGGTGTGGACGCCCGACCGGGTGGCGGCCAGAAACAGATCGCGCATGGCCGGAAACAGCACCTCCGGCGGTCCGACCATCAAAGTAGACAGGTGGTCGGTTTCCAGCCTGAGGCGATCGCGCCACGGCTCCAGCGCCTTGATTGCGCCAAGGATGATGTCGACGAAATCGTCGGACATGGGATAAACAGAGACTTGTGCGCCTGAGAACATCTTGACCTCGCTCCGCTGGCATTACCCAGATCAGCTCAAGGGTCCGAGGGCTTGCGCCCTGCATCTCAGCCCCGGCAGTACGGAGCTCCCCTGTATGACTTATGGGTCTCAGGGTTGTGCGCGAAGGTCAAGTGGTTCCGTCGAGCGCGGACCGGCTTATCGGGCACGCTCACGCGTTACGACCTGCGCCACCCTCGGGAACGCCCCAAAGCGCGATCATATCAGTGCATGCTCTCGAGTCGCACCGCAGAAGCTACCGCCATGATCCCTCTGGAACTGGCCGTCCACGCTGTCATCGGATGATTTCGGAGAGAAGAATGGTGCCGCTGAAGGGACTCGAACCCCCGACCCCATCATTACGAATGACGTGCTCTACCAGCTGAGCTACAGCGGCATTCTTCTCTGTCGCCGTCCTACCAGATCCATATCGGGACGAACCCTGACCGATGGCGTGCCGCGGGCTCTTAACAAGCCCTGCGGGGGTTTCCTAGTCCTAATTTCGTACGTCGGCCGGCTCAGGCGACAGGGTGTCCGCATCGGTCACCACCTCGGCCTCGACGCTTTCTTCAGCCGCTGGCGCCTTGTGGTCCCCCAGCGCGCCGACGATCAGGGGCAGCATCTGTGCCGGGCCGATCAGCGCCGCATCGCTTTGCGTAACTTCCTGCCAGCTGAGTCGGTCGAAGCTGTTGCAATGCGCACAGACCGGCCGCCAGTCGGCGTGGATGTGTCCGCAGGCGTCACAGACCCATTGCATGCCGCGCGGCGCTGTGACGGCCTTGGCAAGCCATGCGCGCACCACCCGGTCCTCTGCGCCCGCGCCACGTTCGATCGCTGCCATGATGGTCAAAGACCGCGCCGTCGGGTTGGTCTCGGCCAGATCGCCAAGGGCGCGGCGGGCGGCGGGGAAATCCTCGGCGGCGATCTGCAACTCGGCCTCCAGCATGCGCGACTCTGCATGGTTGGGGTGCTTGGCGATCAGCGGGCGGAACCGCTTGAGCCGCTCGGCCGGTGTTTCGCGCGGGGCGATTTCGGCGAAGGCCGCGGCAATATCGGGATGCGGGTCGGTGTCCCATGCGGCCTTGAGGATCTTGGTCGCGTGTTTGCCCTTGTTGTCGGCGATGGCAAGCCGCGCCGACATGACGGCGGCAGGCACAAGGCCCGGCGCCATCGCCTGCGCCGCCTCGGCGTCGCGCACGGCCTCGGCAATCTTGCCATTGGCCATGGCGTCGCGGGCATGGGCCAGCGCCAGCACCGCGTCGCGCCGCTTGTGCACGTCGCGCGGCAGGTTGCCTGATTTCAGCGCGGCCGCCAGTGTCGCGCGCGCGCCCGACCAATCCTCGTGGCGGGCCTGAAGTTGCAACAGCGTCGTCTGTACCTCTTCGTTCTTCGGGCGGAGCGCCAGCGCCTTTTCGGCCAGCTTCATCGCGGTCTCGGTGTCACCCGACGCCAGTTTCTGCTTCATCAGCCCGCGCACACCGACAAAGCGGGTGCGGTCGTCGGTCACCAATGCCTTGAAGGTTTCGGTCGCAAGCGCCGTGTCGCCCACCATCTCAGCGCCCTGAGCCACGACCAGCTTGGTCAGTTCGGGCCGGCCAAGGTATTTCTCTGCCCGTTCCGCCTTGCGGATCGCCAAGCGACCTTCACCGGCGGCCAGCGCCATCATGCCCTCGGCCAGCGCCTCGTAGCCCTTGCGCTCGGCGCGGCGGTTGAAATAGCGGCTGATCGCCGTCTCGTCGCCGTTGAGAAAGCGCAACGTCGCCACCAAAAGGCCGACCGCGCGGAACAGGAGCCAGACCGCCAGAAGCAAGACCATGGCGCCAAAGACCGCCAGAAGCGGGGTCAACACAAACTCCCGCCCCATCACGGTCAGCGTGGCCAACTCGCCCATCTCCAGCAGCAGACCGGCACCCCATGTCAGGCCCGCGACCAGCGCCATGAAGATCACGACCTTCAGCAAGACCCAAAGCATCACAGCGCCCCCTCAGTTACCGTCACGGGCCAGCGCCGCGCCGAGGGTGGCAAGACCCTCCACAGCGTCGGCGCGGGCTTCGACATCGACCGCCCATGCGGCAAGTTCTGATCGCGCGCTTTCGGGCAATGCGGCCAGTTCGGCCAAGGCGGCCCGCAGGTCGCCCGATCTGACCCCGGCCTCAACCCGGCTGAGTACGGCGTCGGGGTCATCCCCTTCGCGCGGTTCGACCGACCGGCCACCGATCTGGCCCATCACGAAGGCGCCCAGACGGTCCGTCATCGCCTCGCCCGCAGTTTCCTGCAGGGCGGCGGGCAGAGCTGCGCGCGCCAGCGGCGGAAAGGCTGTTTGCAGCGCGTCGAGCGTCGGCACCCCGGTATCGGCCACAGCAGCAAGCCCTTCGGGCACCTCGACCACTTGCGACAGAGCGGCCAGCGGTTCGGCAAAGGGGGCGCCTGTTTCCAGCGCCGCCTGCACCTGACCCACGGCGGCATCGGCGGCGGCACGCGCAACGGCGGCCTGTGCCTGTGCCTCTGTCTCTGCAATCGCGGCGGCGGCGGCGGCCTCTGCCTCGGCTGCAGCAGCTTGTGCGGCCTCGGCGGCGGCTTGCAGGGTTGCGGCCTGTTCGGCAGCTGCGGTGCGTTCAGCCTCCAGTTCGGCCTCCAGCCGAGCGGCGGCTTCAACGGCGGCGGCGCTGTCGGCGTCGACATCGCCACTGAATACAGGACGATCCTCAAGCGTCGTGACGCGGGCGGTCAAAGCTTCGAGCGTCGCGGCAGCGTCGTCGATCCGGGTGCCAAGCGCGCCGATCTGATCCAGAACCGGGGTCAGGTCGACCTCGGGCATGACGGGGGTATCAGGCGTGGCCGATTCAAGTTCGGCCACCCGAGCTTGCAGGGCGGCCAAAGTCTCGTTCGGACCTTCGAGCGCGGCCGTGAATGCCGCGCTTTGATCGCTGTCACCCTGTGCTGTCGGCAACCAGCCCATGTAGGCCGCGCCATAGCCGATCCCGGCGGCGATGATGCCCCCCAGCACCAGCGGCACGACCCCACTACGACGCTCAGGCAGAGGCGCAGGCGCAGGCGCCGAGGGTGGCGGTGGCGGTGCGGGCCGCTCGGGTTCGGCCTGTACAAGGGTTTCATTGGTCTCGGCCGGTTCGGAGATGATCTCCGCATCCTCGATGCTGGTGTCTTGGGTCACGATGCTGTCATCGCCAGCGCCGCCGGTGACACTGTCTTTTGCCGCGTCTGCGTCGGTCGTGGTCTGCTCGGCGGCTGTCGTCGGGTCGGTGTCGCTGGGCGCCCGTGCCTCGGCGCTTTCTTCGACGCTGTCATCGGGACGGATGGTGTCGGTCTCCGGCGTCATGGTGAGCGAATCGGTGGCGGCCTCGACGGTCTCGGGCGATTGCGCCTCGAGGGTGTCATTCTCCGCCGCGCTGCCGCTTTTGCGTGTTCCGCCTGAGCTTTTCGAGCTTCCCCGTGCCACGTCACCCGTCCTTCATCTGTCAATTTCAAAACTGTCCAGCGTGCATGACAGCCGAGTCAGTCAAAGCCTAGACCAGCGTGACATGCGCCTCAAGCCGGGGTTTGCGGTGATATCAGCGCACCTACAGCCTGCATCATTGCCTCTGCATCCGGTGCTGCGGCCAGTGTAGCTGTCCGGGCAAGCCTGTCCGGCAGGGCATCGCGCGCGGCCGCGCTGATCGTCACCGGACGGAGGTTGGCGCCGACTGGGTCCGCGGCCTCGGCAAACAAGCGGGCGCTGCGCGGCGAGAACAAGGGAACGACGATGGGCCCGTCATGGGCCAGTGCAGCGGTGAAAGCGGGGCCCGGCGAGATGCGCCGCTGGTCGTAGATCGCGCGGCCCTCAGCCCTCAGCCCCGCCTTGTTGAGCCCTTCGGCCACATCGCCCCGCGTGTGCGCGCCGTGCAGGTGCAACAACCGCCCCAAGGGCCGGGCGTCAGCCATCAGCGCCACCAGCGCCGCCGCGTCGCCGCCTGCGGACATCGCCTTGAGCCCCGCCTCGCGCGCGGCCTGCGCGGTGCGGTCGCCCACACACCATGCGGGCAGGTTGCGATCGCCGGTCAGGTCGGCAAAGACCTCCACCCCCGCCGCCGAGGTGAAGATCAGCGCCGCGACATCCTCCAGATCCAGCGTCGTGACCAAGGGCACGATCTCCATGAGCGGCAGGATTGCGATCTGCATCGGACCGAATTCCGCCCGCAGCATCGTGGCAAACCGTTCAGACGCCGCCCGCGGTCGGGTCAGCAGGACAAGCGGGGCAGGGGGGCTGGCATTGTCAGACATGGGGGCGAGTGTTACCTGCCCGGGGACGACCTGACAACGAGCGCCCCTTGCATGTCTGCGCCCCTGACCATTCTTGGCCTTGAATCCAGCTGCGATGACACAGGTGCGGCGATCCTGCGCCGGTCGGGCGGCGCTGTGGCGATCTTGTCCAACGTGGTGGCCAGCCAGACCGATCTGCACGCGGCCTTTGGCGGTGTCGTCCCCGAGATCGCCGCCCGCGCCCATGTCGAGAAACTGGACCTGATGGTCGAACAGGCGCTGGCCGAGGCGGGCGTGGCGCTAGCCGGGATCGACGCCATTGCCGTGACCGCCGGGCCGGGGCTGATCGGCGGCGTCTTGTCGGGCGTCATGGCGGCCAAGGGGCTGGCCATGGGGTTGGGCAAGCCGCTGATCGGCGTGAACCATCTGGCGGGCCATGCGCTGACGCCGGTGCTGACCGACGGGTTGGGTTTTCCCTTCCTGATGCTGCTGGTCTCGGGCGGGCATTGCCAGTTCCTGCGCGTCGATGGCCCGCAGGCGTTTCAGCGCCTTGGTGGCACCATCGACGATGCCCCCGGCGAGGCGTTCGACAAGGTCGCGCGTCTGCTGGGTCTGCCGCAGCCGGGCGGGCCTGCCGTCGAACGTGCCGCAGCCTTGGGCGATCCGCGCCGCTTCGACCTGCCGCGTCCGCTGTTGGACCGGTCGGGGTGCGACCTGAGTTTCTCGGGCCTCAAAACTGCCGTGCTGCGCGCCCGCGATGGGGTCATCGCGGACAAGGGAGGCATGACCGAACAAGATCGCGCCGACCTGTGTGCCTCGTTTCAGGCCGCGATTTCTGATGTGCTGGCGGAAAAATCACGCCGCGCGCTTGCGGGACAGGCCCGGTTGACCGGCTTTGCCGTCGCGGGCGGCGTGGCGGCCAACGCGTCCCTGCGCGCGCGTCTTGAACGGGTTGCGGCGGCTGCGGGCCTGCCCTTTGTCGCGCCGCCGCTGGCGCTGTGCACCGACAATGCCGCGATGATCGCCTTTGCGGGTCTTCTGGCCTTCGAGGCGGGGCAGCGTGATGACATGACGCTTTCGGCCCGACCGCGCTGGCCGCTCGACACCGAGGCCGCGCCGATGATCGGGTCGGGGAAAAAGGGCGCCAAGGCATGAGCGCGCGGCTCGACATCATCGGCGCAGGGGCCTTTGGCACGGCTTTGGCGATCACATATGCGCAGGCCGGGCATGAGGTGACGCTTTGGGCACGCGAGGGTGCGGCGGCGATGCAGGCTATGCGGGAAAACGTCCGCCGTCTGCCGGGCCACACTTTCCCCGAGGGGCTGCGCGTCACCGGCGACCTGTCTGACCTGACCGCCGAGTGCGCCCTTCTGGCCCTGCCGACGCAGACGCTCGGGGCCTTTCTGGCGGGCACGCCCTTGTCGGCCCGCACGCTGATATCTTGCGCCAAGGGCATCGATGTTGCGACCGGCCTTGGCCCCACGGGCCTGATCGCGCGCCATACCGTTGCAATGCCCGCGCAACTGACCGGCCCCAGCTTCGCAGTCGACATCGCCGCGGGCCTGCCCACTGCCTTGACACTGGCGTGCGCCGATGACGACACCGGTGCCGTGTTGCAGACGCGCCTATCCACCCCGCATCTGCGGCTGTACCGCACCACCGATGTGATCGGCGCGGAACTGGGTGGCGCGCTGAAGAATGTCATCGCCATCGCGGCGGGTGCGGTGATCGGAGCGGGCTATGGCGACAGTGCGCGGGCGGCTTTGATGACCCGTGGCTTGGCCGAAATGACGCGCATCGCCGTCGAGGCCGGGGCGCAGGATGCGACGTTGACAGGCCTGTCGGGTCTGGGCGATCTGATCCTGACCTGCGGCTCGGACAAGTCCCGCAATTTCCGCTACGGCTTGGCCCTTGCGCGGGGTAAGACGCTGGGCGACGATCTGACGATAGAGGGGTTGCACACAGCCCGCGAGATCGCCGTGCGCTACGGGGAAGAGATGCCCATCGCCGCCGCCGTCGCGGCGCTTGCCGATGGTCGGGCCGATGTGGCGCATATCGCCGAGATGCTTTTTAACCGCCCCCTGAAAGCGGAGTGAGACCGATGCGCCACTGGCTGTTCAAATCCGAACCCGATGCCTGGTCTTGGGACCAGCAGGTGGCCCGTGGCGATGCGGGCGAGGAATGGTCGGGTGTGCGCAACTATCAGGCGCGCAACTTCATGCGCGAGATGGACGTGGGCGACCGGGGGTTCTTCTACCACAGCCAGACCGACAAGGCGGTGGTCGGCATCGTCGAGATCATCGCCCTAGCGCATCCCGACAGCACCACCGACGACCCGCGTTGGGAGTGTGTGGACCTCAAGGCGGTTGCCGCCCTGCCGATGCCCGTGACGCTCGACCAGATCAAGGCGCGCGCGGATCTGGCCGATATGGTGCTGGTGAAGAATTCTCGCCTGTCGGTGCAGCCGGTGGCAGAGGCCGAATGGGCGATCATCTGCGAGATGGGCGGTACCTAGCGCAAACCCCCCAAAAAAACGGAGGGTCCCGACCCCTCGGGACCCTCCACCACCCACGCGCCCACTCGCTCCGCGTGTTGATATGTCGGGCCCGTCCATCCTGGTCAGGCATGGGCAACGATTAGCCGAAGCAGGCCCGCCGCGCAAAGAAATTGCCCGTCGCATTCGAAGCGCTTTTTGCACAAACTTGCGCGGTCATCCGAAGGGACATGCCATGTCGCCGCCGCTGGGCCGGATCCTCCTCTACACGCGGCAGATCGACGAGATGGCTGCCTTCTACGCAACCCATTTCGGCTATGCCGCCCATACGCGACCGGGCGACCGCATCACCGAATTGCGCCCACCCGCAACAGGCGGCGTCACGCTCATGCTGCACCCGCTGGGCAAGGGGCAGAAAGCCGGACAGGTTCTGGTCAAGCTGGTGTTCGACGTGGCGGATGTACCGGCATTTTGCCAAGCTGCGGCGGCGAAGGGCCTGATCTTCGGCAAGATCCACGACGCGGACGGCTATCACTTCGCCAACGCCCGCGACCCCGCGCAGAACCCGGTTCAGGTATCCAGTCGCGCCTTCGCCGCGCCGCACTGAAAAGGGCCCGCAACCGGCTTTTGGTGCGAGCCCTTCGGCAGTCGATAGCGCCCGGCGTCAGCCGTAGACGCTTTCCTTTTTGAAATGCTTGGTCAGCATGTAATAGACCACTGCGCGATACTTGTTGCGCTCGGACTTGCCGTAGGTCTCGATCACGCTGGCGATGGCCGCGTCAAGCTCGGGCCCGTCTTTCAGACCCAGCTTCTTGACCAGGAAATTCTTCTTCACCGTCTCGATCTCGCCGGGCTGGCTGCCCGCGACGGTCGATGCATCGGCATCATAGATCGCCGGGCCGCAGCCGATCGTGACCTTGGTCAGCAGCGCCATGTCCGGGTCCATGCCGCACTTGGTCTTGAGATCGTCCGCGTAGCGCGCGATCAAGTCGTCCCTCTTACCCATCTTGTTCTATACTCCGCTTGCAACTGGTCGCGGGCGGCCCGTGCCGGTCCAACCCCGGCGAGACGTTACCCGAGGCGGAGGGCTGTCCAAAGAGTTTATTTTCCAGCCTTCGTTTTGCGTCTCGATGTTGGGCAAGTTGCCGTCCGGCCTGGGTCAGGCCGACAACGCAACCTTGCGCCCTGCGCACCAATCCGCAAACAGCGCCGCGAGGCCGGCGGCATCGACATGTCCGGGCGCGACGCGCGCATCGGCCATGGCCGCGCCAAGCCATGTCAGGAAGGCGTTGACCGGGGTTTGGACCCCGTGCAGCCGGCCCAGATAAGCGATCTCGCCGTTGAGATAATCGGTCTCCACACGCCCGGTGCCGCGCAGCAGGCTTTGCGTGGTCGATCCACCGGAACGCGCAGCCCCCGGGATATCACCCATCCGCATCAAGGCCTTGCGCCGGGGATCGTCCATCCCGACATCGTCCCAAGCCAGCCCGGCGGCGCGAAACACCGCCTCCGCCTCGGCCCTTGCGCGCGCCGGGAAATCCCCGCGATCCGCACCGCGCCCGACCGCCGCCTCTAGGCAATTTCCGAGGTTGACCAAAAGCTTGCCGCGTTTGCTGGCCATCACGTCTTGATGCACGAAACCGCGCATCTGCGCACTGTCGAACAGCGCCGCAAGCCGCGCGTCATCGTCATCGGAGCCCCCAGGAAACCGCCCGATGTCGAACAGCCCAAGCTTGGGCGTCCCGTAGCACAAGACCTCGCCCGGATCGGTGAATCCGGCAGGCATCATCACCGTCACGCCATGCACGTTGGGAAACAGCCGCAAGGCCATCGGCTCGTTCGAAACGCCATTTTGCAGGCAGAACAGCGGTTGGTCCCGCACCCCGGCCAGCCGCAGGCATTGCAGCGCATCCAGACAATCCTGCGTCTTCATCGTGAGCAAGATCAGGTCATCGGCGCGAAATGCGATCTTGCCGGGGTCTGCGACGCAGGGCACCTGTGCCTCGACATCGCCATCGGGCGTGCGCAACTGCAAGGGCCCCGACTGCAACACCGCCAGTTGCGCCCCGCGCGCGATGCCGATCACCTCGTGACCGGCCCGCGCGAGGGCTGCTGCAACGACGCCACCGATGGCGCCGACCCCGTAGATGATGACCCGCATCCGCCCGCTCAGTAGCGGTAATGTTCGGGCTTGAACGGCCCTTCTTGCGCCACGCCGATGTAATCGGCCTGATCCTTGCTCAGCGGCGTCAGCTTGACCCCGATCTTGGCCAAATGCAGCCGCGCGACCTTTTCATCCAGCACCTTGGGCAGGACATAGACCTTGTTTTCATAGGCCTCGTTCCGCGTCCACAGCTCGATCTGCGCCAGCACCTGATTGGTGAAGCTGGCCGACATCACAAAGGACGGGTGGCCGGTGGCATTGCCGAGGTTCAACAGACGCCCCTCGGACAGCAGGATGATCCGGTTGCCCGAAGGCATCTCGATCATGTCCACCTGTTCCTTGATGTTCGTCCACTTGTGGTTGCGCAGCGCGGCCACCTGGATCTCGTTGTCGAAATGCCCGATGTTGCCGACGATCGCCATGTCCTTCATCGCGCGCATGTGCTCGATGCGGATCACGTCCTTGTTGCCGGTGGTGGTGATGAAGATGTCGGCGCTGTCGATCACATCCTCCAGCAGCACGACCTCGTAGCCGTCCATCGCGGCCTGCAGCGCGCAGATCGGATCGGCCTCGGTCACCTTCACGCGGGCACCCGCGCCGCGCAAGCTGGCGGCCGAACCCTTGCCAACATCGCCATAGCCGCAGACGACCGCGACCTTGCCGGCCATCATCGTGTCGGTGGCGCGGCGGATGCCGTCGACCAGCGATTCCTTGCAGCCATACTTGTTGTCGAATTTCGACTTGGTGACGCTGTCGTTCACGTTGATCGCCGGGAAGGGCAGGCCGCCGGTTTTCTGCAGCTCATACAGGCGATGCACGCCCGTCGTCGTTTCCTCGGACACGCCCTTGATCTGGTTCTTCATCTTGGTGAACCATCCCGGGCTTGCCGCCATCCGCTTCTTGATCTGGGCCTTGATGACCACTTCCTCGTCCGATTGCGGCACGGGGATGATCTCCTCGCCGGCTTCAGCGCGCGCGCCCAGCAAGATGTACAGCGTCGCATCGCCACCATCGTCGAGGATCATGTTCGGCCCCTCGGGGAACATGAAGGATTTGTCGAGGTAATCCCAATGCTCTTCCAGCGTCTGGCCCTTGATCGCGAACACCGGGATGCCCGCCTTGGCGATGGCGGCCGCCGCGTGGTCTTGCGTCGAGAAGATGTTGCACGAGGCCCAGCGGACATCGGCACCCAGATCCACCAGCGTCTCGATCAGGACGGCGGTCTGGATCGTCATGTGAAGTGAACCCACAATCCGCGCGCCCTTGAGCGGCTTTTTCGCGCCGTATTCCTCGCGCAGCGCCATCAGGCCGGGCATCTCGGTCTCGGCGATGTCCAGTTCCTTGCGACCATAGTCGGCCAGGGTGATGTCTTTGACGATGTAATCGGTCACGGGCGTCTGTCCTCGAATGACTGTAAACTTTGAGCCGCGACTTAGCACCCGTTCCGCAATGCGGCAATGGCAGGCGGCGCGCGCGCCTTGATCCGTGTCATGGTTCCAACAATGGGGCCGTGCATCCTGAAGGCTCGGTCGCCCCGCAGAAGATGACCGCCATGTCCCTTCCCAAGACGATGAAAGCCGCCGTCGTGCCCGCGCTGGGTCAACCGCTCGACATCCGCGAGGTGCCGGTGCCGCAGATCGGGCCGGGTCAGGTTCTGATGCGGGTCCGCGCCTCGGGCGTCTGCCACACCGATCTGCACGCCGCCGAGGGCAAGGTGGCCGCCCAGTTCACCTGGGACCGGCTGGAAAACATCAACGCCATCTTCGACCGCATGCGCTCGGGCACCATCGACGGTCGCGTCGTGATGGAGATCTGACATCCCTTGTCTATCGTGGCCGCGCGCGCCATCCTCGCCCGATGACCGGTCCGCACCCCAATCCGCTCCGACACCGGGCCCCGGCGGTTGTCGCCGCGGCCCTTTGCCTTGGCGCGACCCTCCTTGTCGCCCGCCAGAACGCGATGCGCGGCTATCCCGACGGCCATTTGACGCGCTTCGAAGCCTGCATGGACCCCGGTCTCGCCCTCCTGCCGCCCGCCCTCGGTCTGGCCGCGCTTGTCTTTGTCCTTGTCGCGATCTGGCCCCGTCACGGGCGCACCGCAAGCCTCCTTGTGGCGCTCCCCGTTCTCGCCGCGCTCGGCCATGTTGCGGTCGCGGCGCTCCACAGGTGCCGGGGTCTCGAAAACGGCTGGGGCGGCTGACCCCGCGCCTCCCATCTTTGCTTTCCAAATACCTCGGGGGTCGTCGTTGTCGCGCCATTGGTCCGAGAGACAATGACGACGGGGCTGGCCCCCAATCCGGCAGATGCTATCAAGCGCCAAGCCCGGAGGTCGCCATGCCCAAATCGCCCCCCCGTGCCTGGCAGCGGATGCTGTCGGGCCGCCGCCTCGACCTGCTCGACCCCACGCCGGTCGACATCGAGATCGAGGATATCGCCCATGGCCTCGCCTTCGTCGCGCGCTGGAACGGTCAGACGCGCGGTGATTACGCCTATTCCGTCGCCGAGCATTCCTTGCTGGTCGAACAGATCTGCGGTCGGCTCAAACCCGACTGGCCCGCGAAATGGCGGCTGGCGGCGCTTCTGCACGACGCGCCCGAATACGTGATCGGCGACATGATCAGCCCGGTGAAATCCGCGGTCGGCCCCGGCTACGGCGCGCTCGACGACCGGCTGACGGCGGCGATCCACCTGCGCTTCGGCCTGCCCGCGATGTTGCCCCCTCAGGTCAAGACGCTGATCAAGCGCGCCGACAAGGTCTCGGCCTGGCTCGAGGCGACACAATTGGCAGGCTTCGCCCCGCCCGAGGCTGACCGCTTTTTCGGCCACCCCGACCCCGCCCTGACCGAGGGCCTGTCTCTGGTGCTGCGCCCGCCGGTCGAAACCCGCGACGCCTTCACCGCACGCCACGCTACCCTGATGGAGGCCCTGTGATCCACATTCGTCCGGCCCATGACCTTGATGCGCGGGACATGGCCGCGATCTTGTCTCAGATCATCGCCATTGGCGGCACCACCGCCATGACCGGAGAGATCGACAGCGAATACATCCTCGGCCGGATGCGCACCGCACCCGACGCCTCGGCCTGGCACGTCGCCGAGACGCCCGAAGGCGAGATCTTGGGCTTCCAATGGATCGCGCCGCATGACCTTCTTCCGCCCGAGGCCTGCAGCATCGCCACCTTCGCCAAACCAGGCCGGCAAGGCATCGGGATCGGGTCCAAACTGTTCGAAGCTACAAAAGCCGCCGCCCGTGTTCTGGGCTACCGCTGGATGGACGCCAACATCCGGGCCGACAACACCAGCGGCCTGACCTATTACCAGTCCCGCGGGTTCGAGGATTACGGCCGGATCGACCGCTACCGCATGGCCGACGGCCACGTGGTCGACAAGATTCTGAAACGCTACGATCTGCGCTGAAGCCGTGCTTGACGCTCTCATCCGCGCCTGACACCGTGGTGCCATGACGACGATCAAGGGCTTTCAGCGCGTCGCCTCGGCCTATGACGCGACCGAGATCCGCCTCGCCGTGGCGGCGCTGGAGGGGGCGGGCTATATCGCCATCACGCCGGGCCTGATCTTGAACCACATGGCGCCGCAGCGCAGCTTTGCCTTCGGCCCGATCTCGATCCTTGTGCCCGAGGCGGATGCCGAAACCGCCCGCGCCTTGCTCAGGTCGATCCAGACGGAGACCATGACGGTTCTGGAAGATGCCCCCTTCGGCCCGGAGGAGGACGAAGATGAGGTTGACCTGCCCGCGGACTGCACGCTTTGGCGCAAGCTGCTTGATGCGCTTGGCTTCGGGCTTGCGGGCGTGTCGCATCCGCGCGACCGGCTCAGCGTCGATGACCCGCCGCCCCGCATGCCTGAGGAGTGACGCCTAGCGGAAGAAGCAGGTTGTCCCGGCCCATAGCAGGCGGATTGCCGCGTCATCCTCGGTCAGCAGGCCGAAGACATCGCTGCGCGAAAATTCCGTGCCCAGCGATGTGATCTGGAAACTGACCTGCGGCATCTCCAGCCGGGGTTGACCCGCGCGGAACCCACCCGCCACCGGCAGATTGCGGTCGCCATTGGTCCAGCCGACGAACTGACCATCTTGGAAATTCAGCGTCAGCCCGTCATCCCATGACGCTGACGTCACCGGCCCCGCCCCACATTCCGCATTTGTAGTGATGGTATCAGGCCCCTCGTCCAGGAGCCGCGAAACAGTGTCGATCACGCCCGCCTGCGCGCGGCCGAAATCGATCCGCAACTGGCTGACAGTGGGCTGGATGCCACGGGCATCCAGCGTCAACACGGGCGGCTCAGGTTCACGCGGGGTGGTCACGCAGGCCGACAGGGCCAGCACCACGGCAAAGGTCATTACGGCACGAAGGTGCATCGGTCTCTCCCGACTCAGGGCAGCGGTTCGGGGGTTCTCTTAGCGCGGGCTGCGCTTGGCGAGAATACGTTGCAGCGTGCGACGGTGCATGTTCAGCCGCCGCGCCGTTTCGCTGACGTTGCGGTCGCACAGCTCGTAGACACGCTGGATATGTTCCCAGCGCACCCTGTCCGCCGACATCGGGTTTTCGGGCGGCGGCGGCATTTCTTCCTCGGTCGCCAGCAGGGCAGAGGTGATGTCATTGGCATCCGCCGGTTTCGACAGGTAGTCGGTGGCCCCGATCTTGACGGCCGCCACGGCCGTGGCGATCGCGCCATAGCCGGTCAGCACCACAATCTTGCAATCGGGCCGCCGCGCGCGCAGCGTTTCCACCACATCCAGCCCGTTACCGTCTTCCAGCCGCAGATCGACCACCGCATAGGCGGGCGGGCGGGCGGTGGCGATGGCCTTGCCGGCCGCGACCGAAAGCGCGGCCTCGACCTCGAAGCCGCGCTTTTCCATCGCGCGTTCCAGACGGCGCAGAAACGGCTCGTCGTCGTCGACGAGCAGCAGGGATTTATCGGGTCCGATATCCCTCATATTGTGCTCCTCCGACATGCGGCGTCTCCTTCCACCCGTTAAGCGGTTGAACCTTCTTACAGGCAATCGTCACAAAGGGTCAATTTGCGACGCGATGGCGGTCTGTCCAGCCTTCAACCGGCTGCATCGACAAAACATTCCGTGCGCTCGGCCATCTGCTGTGGCGTGGTTTCACGGTTGAAGAACTCCACAAAGCCGTGGCCGGGCAGGACCAGATAGGTGAAGGCCGAATGATCCACGAGGTAATAGGGGTCATCGCCCACGCGGTTGATCCGGTAGAACACCCGGTAGGCGCGGGCGGCCGCATCGGTCTGCTCGGGCGTACCGGTCAGGCCCAGCATGCGCGGATGCACGTTTTCGGTGAAGGCCGCCATAACCTCGGGCGTATCGCGCTCGGGGTCGACCGAGATCATCGCCGGCTGGACGCTGTAGCCGTCAGCCTCGAGAATATCGACGGCCTCCGCGTTGCGCACAGTGTCCAGCGGGCAGACATCGGGGCAGAAGGTGTAGCCGAAATACAAAAGCGTGGGTTCCGTGATGACCTCAGCATCGGTCACCGTCTCGCCGGTTTCCGTGACCAGCGTGAAGGGCCCGCCGATCTGACCGGCCCCGCCCGCCACGACGCTTTCGCGGCACTGACCGAAGGGATCAGCCGAGGCGTTTTGCCCGGCCTGCCCGAGGTAGACGGCGACGGCAGCACCGATCAGCAAGATCCCGATCAGCGCGGCGGAGGCGATGGCATAGGCGCGGGTCATAAGAGGTCCTCAATGGCGTGGGGCGCGTCGCGCGCCAATCCGGTCGGCGGTGCAAGTTGAATACCTAAGCCCTGCGCCCTATCAATTCACGATCCGCCGCCTGTGACAGAAAGCCCCCCCATGGCAAATGCCATCCAAGACCCCGCGCTCGACCTCGTCAGCCAAGATGCCCGCAGCGATTGGGTCCGGCTGCGCACGCTTCTGGTGCTGCGCTGGCTGGCCATTCTGGGGCAGACGGTCACGGTAGTCATTGCCTCGCTGCATCTGGGGCTGAGGGTCGAACTGGGCCTGTGTTTCCTCGCCATCGGGGCATCGGTCATTTCGAACCTGATCGCGATGACGATCTTTCCCGAGAACCAGCGCCTCAGCGACCGCGACGCGATGCTGACGCTGCTCTTTGACCTGTCGCAGCTCAGTTTCCTGCTGTTCCTGACCGGCGGCTTGAACAACCCCTTTGCGCTGCTGATCCTTGCGCCGGTGACGATCTCGGCCACGGCGCTGACGGTGCGGTCGACCGCGATCCTCGGGCTGCTTGCCATCGCCATGATCTCGCTTCTGGGCGTGTTCCATGTGCCACTGACGACCGAGGCGGGCGAGATCTTGCAACTGCCCGACCTTTTCGTTCTGGGCTTCTGGATCTCTATCGTGATCGGAATCGTCTTCCTGTCGGCCTATGCCCGACGCATCACATCCGAGACGCACTCCATGAGCCAGGCCTTGCTGGCGACCCAGATGGCGCTGGCGCGTGAGCAGAAGCTGACCGATCTGGGCGGTGTCGTGGCCGCCGCGGCGCATGAGCTTGGCACACCTCTGGCCACCATCAAGCTGGTGTCGACCGAACTGGCCGAGGAATTGCAGGACCATCCCGAACTGGCCGAGGATGCCCGCCTTATCCGTCAACAGGCCGACCGCTGCCGCGACATCCTGCGGTCGATGGGCCGGGCTGGAAAGGACGACCTGCACATGCGACAGGCCCCTTTCGGCGCGGTGGTGCGCGAGGCCGCCGAACCCCATGCTACGCGCGGCATTGCGGTGCACTACGATTTCCTTGCCGATCCCGGCGCGCCCGAAGGCCAGCCGATCATCCGCCGCAAGCCCGAGGTGATCCATGGTCTGCGCAACCTCGTGCAGAATGCCGTTGATTTCGCGGCGACCCAAATCTGGGTCGATGCGAGCTGGGGCGGGGGAGAGATCCGGTTGCGCATCACCGATGATGGGCCGGGTTATCCGCAGGACTTGCTGGGGCGCTTGGGCGACCCGTTCCTCAGCCGACGCGCCCGCGCCCAAAGCCCGGCGCGGCCCGGCTACGAGGGGATGGGTCTTGGCCTGTTCATCGCCAAGACCCTTCTGGAAAGGTCGGGCGCACGGGTGAGCTTTCTCAACGCCTCCGATCCTTTCCTGTCGGCCGAGGACAAGGAAGAGCGGGGCGGTGCCATCGTTGATGTGGTCTGGCCGCATTCGGCCATCGGCGTGCCGCTCGACGAAGCGGTCGGCCCCTTGGGCGAGAACCGCCCCATCGCCTCCTGAGCCTGCCGCGTGTCGTCAGGAACTTCAGCTTTAACGCAGCGTTAACCCTTTTTGCCGCAGGGTCTGTCCGGGGCATATCGGAAAGACGCGGGCATGCAGGACCTTGCGATGAACCTCGGCCTATATGGCAGTGTGAGCTTGCTCAGCGCGGCGCTGGCCTTGATGGCTACGGGGTATTGGGGCGGTGGCGCACCGGTGCGGCGTCGCGACGATGCGCGCCCGATCTTCGCCGACGCCCCCCGACGTTACGAATTCCGCGAGGGGTATCTGATTTCTCCCATCGATCCTGACGATGCCTTCTTGCCATCGGATGTCGACCGCAGCGCGGCGCTGGCCGATCTTGCGCGTGGGCTTGCGCCGTTGAACCCCGACCTGCCCGCCCGGCTCACGGCGCTCGCCCGGCGGGGGGAGGCCTTCGTGCTGTGCGGCAGTTTCGGGCCCGACGCGCTGTCCATTGCCGGCCGTGCCGAGGGGGACAGGATGGTGCTGACCCTCGGCCCGACCGAAGGGGGCACGGGCCGGCAGGTCATCGATGGCCCCGTCCTGCAGGCGCTTCAGGCCGAGGCCGAAGATATGCGCCATGCCCTCGACCTTGGCCGCGCTGCCATCTGGACCGAGGACGATCAGGGCCGCGTCCTGTGGGCCAACGGTCCCTATCTTGCGCTGGTGGAACGTCTGTCGGGCACAGAGGGCGGCCCGCTGCCTTGGCCGGTGCCGCATCTCTTTGCAGACCAGCTTGACCCGATGCCGGAACCCGGCAGCCTGCGCCGGTGCCGCCTGCCTCTGCCTGAAGGCGACGCGGTGGACCGCATCGCTACCGCCGATGGCGGGCTGTGGTTCGAGGTCGCGGTGCAGCGTCAGGGGGTGGCAAACATGTGCTGTGCCACCCCCATCGACAGATTGGTCGCGGCGGAAACCTCGCTGCGCAATTTTGTGCAGACCTTGTCCAAGACCTTTGCCCACCTTCCGATCGGGCTGGCGATCTTTGACCGGCGGCGCGAGTTGATGCTGTTCAACCCGGCGCTTGTCACGCTGTCCACGCTATCGCCCGAATTTCTGTCGCGCCGCCCCGGCCTTGTCGCCTTTCTCGATGCGCTCCGCGACCGCCAGCGCATGCCCGAGCCCAAGAACTACCGTGGCTGGCGCGACGAGATCGCCCGGCTGGAACAGCGCGCCGAGGAAGGCACCTATCAAGAGCTTTGGACCCTGCCCGGCGGGCAGAGCTTTCGGGTCATCGGCCGTCCGCACCCCGATGGGGCGGTCGCCTTCATGTTCGAGGACATCACCTCCGAGGTGACGCTGACCCGCGGATTCCGGGGCGAACTGGACCTGTATCATTCTGTCTTCGACGATCTTCCCGGCGCCATGGCGATCTTCTCGGGCGAGGGGCGTCTGGTTCTGGCGAACAAGGGCTATGGCGCGCTGTGGTCGGTCGAACCGGCCCAACAAATCGGCGTCCTGTCGATCACCGAGGCGACGCGGCTGTGGCAGGCCGCCTGCGTGCCCACCGGCATCTGGGGCGATATCCGCCAGTTTTCCGCCCACAAGACCGACCGCAGCTCATGGGCCGAGGATATCACACTGCGCGATGGCCGCCGCCTGATCTTGCGGGTGGCGCCGCTGGCGGGCGGTGCGATGTCCATCCGCTTTCTCGATCCCGATGCGGATGCGGCCACCGGCATCGCGCGCTTCACCCGCGCAGCCCGTCCCTCGCCCGCCTCCGGCCTGCACGAGGTCGCCGAGGATCAGGTTCTGTTCCGGGGACAGCGCCTGTCCGGGGATTGAGCGCATCAAGGACCGCCTGACGCGCGGTCCTGCGTTGCAGCCGCTAGGCAAGTCGCTAAACTCTCGCTTGCCATGACCGCCATTGCCCCGCCGAGTGACCCCGACCTTGCCACACCGCCCCCCGGTTGGACGGCCCGGTCGTCCCGCCTGCTGTCGGGCCCTGCCGCCACCGATGCGCTGGCCCGTGCCGTCGCGCCCCGGCTTGCGCCGGGTGACACGCTTTTGCTTCAGGGCCAGCTTGGGGCCGGAAAAAGCCACTTCGCCCGCGCCCTGATCCGCGCCCTTCTGGGGATCGAGGAAGGACAGGGCGAGATCCCGTCGCCGACCTTCACCCTCGTGCAAAGCTATGACGGCGCGGGCAGCGAGATCTGGCATGCCGATCTTTACCGCCTCTCTGACCCGCAAGAGATCGTGGAGCTTGGGCTTGATATCGCCATGGATGACGCGATCTGCCTGATCGAATGGCCCGACCGCATTGCACCCGATTGGCCTGCGAGGGCGGTATGCCTGCGTCTTGAGACGCTGCCCGGTCTCCATGAGGGCCGCGAGGCGACCCTCATCGCGCCCGAGGGCAGCGATCTGGCGCGGCGCCTGCTTGCGCCGATGATCCGCCCGTGAGCGTGGCCGCCACCGACAGGGAAGGCGATTTCCTTGCGGATGCAGGCTGGGCCGACGCACGCCCCGCCCCGTTGACCGCCGACGCCTCGGCGCGGTCCTACCGACGCCTTGTCGCCAGCACCGGCGCCAGCGCGATCTTGATGCGCGCGCCCGTGGACATGACAGCCGACCGCGACAGCCTTGCCGCGTTTTTGCGCGTGGGCGCGCACCTTTGCGACCTTGGCCTGTCCGCGCCCGGCGTCTTGGCCGCAGACCCTGCGCAAGGCTTTGTCCTGCTGGAGGATTTCGGCGACGCCACGCTGGCGCGGCTGTTGCAGGCCGACCCTGCCGCCGCGCAAGCCGCCTATCGCGTGACCGTGGCCGAGGTTCTGCCCCATCTTGCCCGCGCGCCTGTGCCCGACTGGGCCGCCCGCCCGCCTGCCGCCGCACAGGCCGCCATGATCGACCTGACGCTCACGCTCCTGCCCGCGCCCGAGGCCGTCACGGACCTGCGCCCGGCCTTGGTCAATGCCCTTGCCGACCATTGCCCGGGCCCGCCCGTGCTTGCCTTGCGCGACTGCCATGGTGACAACCTGATCTGGCTGCCGGACCGGAAGGGGAGCGCCCGGATCGGCCTTCTTGATCATCAAGATGCAGTCGCTCTGCCGCTGGGCTACGATCTTGCCTCGTTGCTGGACGATCCGCGCCGCGACCTGCCCGAGGGTTGGCGCGCCGACCTGACCGACCGTTTCGCCACCGCGCTGGGCTTGCCGCTGCCTGAGGTCGAGGCGCGGGTGGCCACCCTGTCGCTCTTGCGCAACCTGCGCATCCTCGGGATCTTCCACCGTCTTGCCACACAGATGGGCAAGCCGCAGTACCGCGCCTTTCTGCCCCGGACCGGCCTGTTGATCGACCGTGCCGTGGCCCATCCCGCGCTGGCCGATCTGCGCGCGCCGGTGGCCGAATTGCGCCGCCAAACGCAAGGCTGGGCCGCATGATCCGCCCCGATGTGATGATCCTTGCCGCAGGCTTCGGCACCCGCATGGGCGCGCTGACCGCCGACCGGCCCAAGCCGCTGATCGAGGTGGCGGGCCGTCCTTTGCTGGATCATGCTCTGGAGGCGGCGCGCGACGGTGGGGGCCGGATCACGGTCAACGCCCATTACCGCGCCGACCAGATCGCGGCCCATCTGGCGCAGTATGCCGACATCCACCTGTCGGTCGAGACGCCCGCACTTCTCGATTCCGGCGGTGGTGTGAAACGCGCCTTGCCGCAGTTGCGCACCACCCCCATTGCCACGCTCAATGCCGATGCCGTCTGGGCGGGGCCGGGGCCTTTACGCAGCCTCACCGGCGCATGGGACGCCGCGCGGATGAGCGTGCTGATGCTGCTGGTGCCGCGTGGCCGCGCCATTGGCCGTCTGGGCGGCGGCGATGTGGCGATGGACGCGGCAGGCCGCCTGACATGGGACCGGTCCGAGGCCGGTCTGGTCCACACCGGTGCGCAACTGATCGACCCCGCGCTGGTGGCCGACCATCCCGCCACGGTCTTTTCGCTGCTGGACATCTGGCAGGAGCAGATGGACCGGGGCCGCGTGTTCGGCGTGATCTACCCGGGCCGCTGGGCCGATGTCGGCCATCCGGACGGGATCGCGCAGGCCGAGGCGATGCTGGCCGATGCGTGATCTCTTCCCCCCTGTCGCGGGCCCACGGGTCCTTGCCACGCCCTTGGGCGTCGATTTCTGCGCCGCGCTGGTCGCGGGCCTTGATGCGATGCTGCAAGGCCAGTCGCCCGAGGCCATCGCGCGCGTCGACCTTTACGTGGCCAATGCCCGGATGGAACGCCGTCTGCGCGCGCTCTACATTGCGCGTGGCGCGGGCTTTTTGCCCCGCATCCGCCCGGTTCAGGCGCTGGGCGACAGCGTGGATCTGTCCGATCTGCCGCCTGCCATCCCGCCGCTGCGCCTGCGGCTGGAACTGGTGCAGCTCATCGGCAAGCTGCTCGATGCCCAGCCCAAGCTCGCACCGCGATCGGCGCTTTATGATCTGGCCGACAGCCTTGCCGACCTGATGGGCGAGATGTTCGAGGAAGGTGTGACGCCCCAGGCCATCGCGGGTCTCGACGTGGGCGATCACGCGATCCATTGGCAGCGCGCGCAGGCCTTTCTCGATCTGGTGACGCATTTCCTGCAAGACGACGCCGCCCTGACGCGCGAGGCGCGCCAGACCCGGATCGTGGCCCGGCTGGCCCGGCTGTGGCAAAGCCAGCCGCCCGCCCATCCTGTCATCGTCGCAGGCTCCACCGGGTCGCGGGGGGCCACCGCGCAGCTGATGGAGGCCGTGGCCCGCCTTCCGCAAGGCGCAGTGATCCTGCCGGGCATCGACCGCGACATGCCGCAGGCGATCTGGGCGCGCCTTCTGGAGGATCGGCGCGAGGGTCTGGATGGCGAGGATCATCCGCAATACAGGCTGGCGAGATTCGCCGATCGCCTTGGGCTTGACCCTTGGGCAATTCCCGATTGGCCCGGCGCGGAAAGACCGCGCGGCGGGCGTGGCGCGGTCGTGTCGCTGGCGCTCAGGCCCGCGCCCGTCACCGACCAGTGGATGACCGAAGGCCCGCGCCTGACCGGGCTGGCCGAGGCGATGGCGGGTGTCACGCTGCTGGAGGCGCCCAATCCGCAGGTGGAGGCGACGGCCATCGCGCTGCGCCTGCGGCAGGCAGTGGCCGAGGGCAAGCGCGCCGCCGTCATCGCGTCGGACCGCACGCTGACGCGGCAGGTCACGGCCGCCCTGTCGCGCTGGGGCATCACGCCCGACGACAGCGCGGGCCAGCCCCTGTCGCTCAGCCCGCCGGGCCGGTTCTTGCGCCATGTCGCCGAGATCGAGGCGAAACCGGCCGACCCCGAGGCGCTGGCCGTTATCCTGAAACACCCGCTGTGCCATACCGGCAGCGAACGGGGCCTGCACCTGCTGCGCGCCCGCGATCTTGAGGTTCAGGTCCTGCGCGCCCGCCCCGGCCTGCCGTCGCGCGCCCGGCTGGTGGAATGGGCCGACAAACGCCGCGACGATCCCGGCGCGATGGCCTGGGTGGGCTGGCTGACCGACCATCTGCTGTCGCCCATCGACCCCGGCGCCTTGCCGATGGACACGCGCGTCGCCCGCCACCTTGTGCGGGCCGAGGCGTTGGCCGCCGGGCCGGATGCCGCAGGGTCAGGCGACTTGTTCGACAAGGAACCGGGCGAGGCCGCACGCAAGCTGATGGATGACCTGATCGCCGAGGCCTCCGTGGGTGGCGCGATCAGCGCCAGCGATTACCGCGATCTCTTCACGGCGCTGACGCAGGACCGCGAGGTGCGCCAGCCGCTGTTTCCCCATGCCGATATCCTGATCTGGGGCACGCAAGAGGCCCGTGTTCAGGGCGCCGACCTGATCATCCTTGCGGGCCTGAACGAAGGCGCATGGCCCGCGCCGCCGCCTGCTGATCCGTGGTTGAACCGCGCCTTGCGCGCGCAGGCGGGTCTGCGGCTGCCCGACCGGGTGATCGGACTTGCCGCGCATGATTTCCAGCAAGGCATGGCCGCGCCCGAGGTCTGGCTGACGCGGGCGAGGCGCGATGCCGAAACCGACACCGTGCCGTCTCGCTGGCTGAACCGTCTGGGCAACCTGCTGGCGGGGTCGGGGCCCGAGGCGAAACAGGCGCTGGCGGGCATGACCGCGCGGGGCGAGTTCTACATCGCGCTGGCCACCCGACAGTTGACCCCGCAAGACACCACCCCGTTCGAGCCGCGCCCCGCCCCGCAACCGCCCGCCGTGGCGCGGCCCCGCCGCCTGAGCGTGACCGAGGTGGAAACCCTGATCCGCGACCCGTACGCGGTCTATGCCCGTCGGGTGCTGGGCTTGCGCAAGCTCGATCCGCTCAGGGCCGAGGCCGATGCCCGGGTGCGTGGCTCGGTCCTGCACAAGGTGATGCAAGACTTCATCGAGGCCACGATGACCGGCTTGCCAGACCGCGATGCAGCGCTGGCGCAGCTTTTGGGCATCACCGACAGTGTGCTGGAGGATGAGGCACCATGGCCCGCCGCCCGCCGCCTCTGGCGCGCGCGCATGGGCCGTGTCGCGGGGTTCATCCTCGACACCGAGGTGGAGCGCCGCGCGCGGGGGTTGCCCGAGATCATCGAACGGCTGGGCGAATGGGAGGTTCCTGGCACCGGCGTCACCTTGCGCGGCAAGGGCGACCGGATCGACCGGCTGCACGACGGGCGGCTTGCGATTTACGACTACAAGACCGGCGCGCCACCGACCGAAAAGGAGGAACGCCATTTCGCCAAGCAGCTTTGGCTGATGGCGCTGATGGCCGAGGGGGGTGCCTTTGGGCTGCCGCAAGGCGCCAGTGTCGGCCATGTCGCCTATGTCGGTCTGGGGGCCAAGCCGGTGATCCGCGCCCATGACATCGACCCGGCCGAGCTTGCCATCGTCACGGGCGAATTCATCCGCCGCCTGCACCACATGGGCGATCCCGCCAGCGGCTTCCCCTCGCGGCGCGCGATCAAGGACACGCGCTATGCGGGCGACTATGACCAACTCGCCCGCTACGGCGAATGGGACGAGACGCAGACGCCGCTGCTGATCCCGGTGGGGCGCGATGACGGGGGGCCGCAGGATGGATGATGCCACCCGCGCACAGGTCCGCGCCGCCGATCCCGGCACCTCGACATGGCTGTCGGCCAATGCCGGGTCGGGCAAGACCCGCGTTCTGACCGACCGTGTGGCGCGGCTGCTGCTCGATGGCGTGCGCCCCGAACACATTCTGTGCCTGACCTATACCAAGGCCGCCGCGATGGAGATGCAGAACCGCCTGTTCCAGCGTCTGGGCGAATGGGCGATGAAGGATGACACAGCGCTGGCCACCGCCCTGACCGATATCGGCGTGACCGGCCTGTCCGCCGATGTCTTGTCGCGCGCCCGCACATTGTTCGCCCGCGCGATCGAGACGCCGGGTGGCCTCAAGATCCAGACCATCCATTCCTTTTGCGCGAGCGTGCTGCGCCGCTTTCCGCTGGAGGCCGGCGTCAGCCCCGGCTTCACCGAAATCGACGAGCGGGTGCAGACCCGCCTGATCACGGATCTGCTGGATCGCATGGCCGAGGACCCGGAGGCGCAAGGGACCATCGACACCGTCGCGGGTGCGCTGGGCGATGATGACGGGCTGTTGCGATTGGCGCGCGCCATCGCGGGCCATGCCGATGAGCTGGCCGAGCCATGGGATTGGGCGGCGATCTGCGATTGGGTGGGTATCGTGCCCGGGACGGATGAAGCGGCGATCCTGTCTGTCGCGCTCGACGGGTCCGAGGCCGATCTGGCGACTGCGCTGGCCGCCCATCTCGACCCCGAGACCAAGACGCAGGCCAAACTGGCCGAGCGCCTGCGCATGATGCCATGGGCCGCGATGACGATGCCCGATCTGGAGGAGCTTGAGGCGGCGTGCCTGACCATGTCGGGCCCGAAGGAGGGGCAGCCCAAGGCTATCGCCAATGCCGTTGTGCGGGCCGCCATGGGCCCCGATCTGGTCGCCGCCTACGACGCGCTGGCCGAGCGTGTGGCCGAGGCCCGTTCGCTCCGTCTGGCCTATCTGACCGCCCGGCGCACGCAGGCGCTGCACCGTTTCGCGACGGCCTTTCTGCCGCGCTATGCACAGGCCAAGGCGCAGCGCGGCTGGCTGGATTTCGACGACCTGATCCGATCGACCCGCCGTCTTTTGACCAGCCGAGACATGGCGCAATGGGTCTTGTTCCGCCTCGACGGCGGGATCGACCACATCCTTGTCGACGAAAGTCAGGACACGAGCCCGGAGCAATGGGATATCGTGGCGACGCTCGCGCAAGAATTCGCCACCGGGCAGGGCGCGCGGACCGATGTGGCGCGCACGATCTTTGTCGTGGGCGACAAGAAACAGTCGATCTATTCCTTTCAAGGTGCCGATCCCGAAGGCTTCGACCGGATGCGCGACCACTTCGCCGCCCGCCATGCCGAGGCCGGTTTGCCGTTTCAACCCGCCGAACTGGTGCATTCATTCCGCTCCTCGCCGGTGATCTTGTCGCTGGTCGATACCGTGGCCGATCGCGCGGGTGCGCCGGGCGTCGGTCCGGGTGTGTCGCACCGGGCGTTTTTTGACACCAAGCCGGGCCGCGTCGATCTCTGGCCGGTGGTGGAGCCTGCCGCGACGGGCGCGGAGGATCTGGCTTGGGACGACCCGCGCGATATCGTGTCGGACGATCACCACACCAGCATCCTTGCGGGTCTGATCGCCGACCGGATCGTCGCCATGCTCGCCGCCGGTGAGCCGATCCCCACCAAGAACGGCCCCCGGCCGATCACGCCGCAAGACATCTTGATCCTTGTCCAGCGCCGCTCGCCGCTGTTTCGCAAGATCATCGCGGCGTTGAAGACCGCAGGCCTGCCCGTCGCGGGCGTCGACCGCGCCCAGATCGCCGAGCCTCTGGCGGTGCGCGACCTGATCGCCCTGATGCGGTTTCTGGCTCTGCCCGAGGATGACCTGTCGCTGGCCTGCGTGCTGCGCTCGCCGATCGGCGGCTGGTCTGAGGATGCGCTGTTCCGCCTTGCCCATGGCCGCGATGGGCGCGCGCTATGGGCAGAGCTGCGCAACCGCGGCACCGACTGGCCCGAGACGGTGGAGATGCTGGGCGATCTGCGCGGACAGGCCGATTTCCTGCGTCCCTATGACCTGCTCGAACGGGTGCTGATCCGCCATGGTGCCCGCCAGCGCCTGATCGCCCGCCTTGGCCCCGAGGCCGAGGATGCCATCGATGCGATGCTGGGTCAGGCACTCGCCTATGAGGCGATGGAGGTTCCCAGCCTGACCGGCTTTGTAGGCTGGCTGGAGTCCGGGCAGGTGACCGTGAAACGCGATCTTGCCAAGCCCAACGGGCAGATACGGGTGATGACCGTGCATGGTGCCAAGGGACTGGAGGCGCCGGTGGTGATCTTGCCCGACACCGGCCTGCAATACGGCGGTGGTGGTCCGCGCATCGATCTGGTCACGCCCGAAGGGGGGCCACTGGTCTGGGCGCGCGCTGCCGATGCGCCCGAGGACGTGCGCGCGGCACTGGACGCCCGCGCCGAGGCCGAGGCGCAGGAACGCAACCGCCTGCTCTATGTGGCGATCACGCGCGCTGAAAGCTGGCTGATCGTCACCGCCGCGGGCAAGGTCGAGACCGAAAAGAGTGGTCCTGCCTCCAGCTGGTACACCGCCATCGCCGACGCGATGGAGGCGACGGGGGCCGCGCTCTTGGCCCTGCCGGGCATCGAGGCGACGGGCCTGCGCCTGCAACGCGGAGACTGGTCTTGCCTGACGCCCGCCGACACGGGTGCCCGCGCGCTGCCCGACCTGCCCGATTGGGCGTTCGAGCCTGCGCCATCCGCCCGGCGAGAGGTCCAGATGCGCACCCCGTCGGATCTGGGCGGGGCCAAGGTGGTCGCGGGCGCGACCGAGGGGCTTGAGGAACAGGCGGCGCTCAGGCGCGGGCGGCTGATGCACCTGTTGCTTGAAAATCTGCCGAAAACCCCGGCCGCGACCTGGCCCGCCGCCGCCCCCGGCATTCTGGCGCTGGAAGCCGGCGCGGTGCCGGAGGCCGAGGCGGCGGTGCTACTGGCCGAGGCTACGCGGGTGCTGACCGCGCCCGAGCTTGCGCCGCTTTTTGCGCCCGAGACACTGGCCGAGGTGACCCTGACGGGTGACACACCCGCACTGGGCGGGCCTATGCTGGGCGTGATCGACCGGCTGATCGTATCGGAGGGTCGTGTACTGGCCGTCGATTTCAAGACTAATGCCGTGGTGCCGGACAGTGTGGCCGCTGTTCCCGAAGGCATCTTGCGCCAGATGGGGGCCTATGCGGCGATGCTGGCGCCACTTTACCCCGGTCGCCGGATCGAGACGGCGATCTTGTGGACGCGGACGCCCAGGCTCATGCCCCTGCCACACGATGTCGTGTCTGCGGCGCTGGCGCGCGCAAGCACTGCTTGACCCTGTCATGGGCCATCCTTACCTTCCGATCCCGACACCCACACCGCCAGGAGGGCCCGACGCCATGGCAACCGTTTCCGTCTCCGACGCCACTTTCGATGCCGAAGTGCGCCAGTCCGATATCCCCGTCGTCGTCGATTTCTGGGCCGAATGGTGTGGCCCCTGCAAGCAGATCGGCCCGGCGCTGGAAGAGCTTTCCGTGGAATACGCTGGTCGCGTCAAGATCGTGAAGGTGAACGTCGACGAGAACCCGCAGGCCCCCATGCAGATGGGCGTGCGCGGCATCCCGGCGCTCTTCATGTTCAAGGGTGGCGAGGTGGTGTCCAACAAGATCGGCGCCGCCCCCAAGGCCGCCTTGCAGAAGTGGATCGACGAAGCGGTCTGATCCAGCCTGCCGCTCAGCGGTAAAGGGCGCCCCCTTTGGGGCGCCTTTTTTGCTGCGCCGCTCAGTTCCGGCCCAGTAGCCCGTTCAGCACCCTCATGATGATCTGGTCGGCGTCATCCTGTGGGGCCGGGCCCAGCAGTGTGCCGCGTGGCGGCGCTTCGCCCTGCGCCCATTCCGGTGGCACGGTTTCCCAGCTGCCGTCGCCGGGCCCGTACTCCACGATCTGCGGCGCAGGACGCCCCTCGACCGTAGGGTCGATCATCGGCAAGGGGCGGGGGGTCAGGTCGCGGTGGATGCGCTCCATTGTCTGGCGCCACAACTCGGCCGGAAGGCCGCCGCCCGTGACGCCGGACAGGGGCGTGTTGTCATCATAGCCCATCCAGACGCCCGCAACGTAATCGGCTGTGAAACCGACGAACCACGCATCCCGTTGGCTATTGGTCGTGCCGGTCTTGCCCGCCACGGGATGATTGGGCAATTGCGCCCGGACGCCCGTGCCCTGCGCCACGGCGACCGACATCATGTAGGTCAACTGTCGCGCTGCGTTCTCCGAGATCACCCGCTCCTGGATGCCGCTGGTCTGCTCGAACAGCGGCACGCTGTCCCCGATCAGACGCAGTTCCTGCACGCCATAGGGCTGCACCGCCGATCCGCCGTTCAAGATGCCGGCATAGGCACCGGTCATCTCGATCAGCGTCGATTCCGACGCTCCCAGCGCGAGGGCGGGGCCGTCGGCGAGGCTGCTTTCGATGCCGAATTGCTCAGCGACCGTGCGCACCGCATCGCGCCCCACTTCTTCGGAGAGGCGCACCGCGGCCGTGTTGAGCGACCGCCGCAAGGCGTCGGTAAGGGTCCCGTCGCCGTAGAATTCGCCGGTGTAGTTCTCGGGTGACCAAGGCCCTGATCCGGGGATGTTGATCGTCAGGGCCGCGTCGAGGATCATGTCGTCGAAGCGCCAGCCCAGATCCAGCGCCGCGGCATAGACGAAGGGCTTGAAGCTGGAGCCGGTCTGCCGCATCGCCTGCGTCGCACGGTTGAACAGCCCTGTGCCCGCCGTATCGCGGCCGCCGACCATGGCGCGCACCGCGCCATCGGCCGACATCACCACGATTGCCGCTTGTGCCGCCGACCCCTCGCGTACCTGCGTGGCGAAGACATTTGCCATCGCCGCCTCGGCCGCGGCCTGCATGGCGGGGTCGAAGGTGGTGCGGATCGACACGTCCTCGGTCGTCTCGCGGGTGAGGAAATCAGGGCCGGTGGACATGATCCAGTCGGCGAAGGCGCCGCCGGTTTCCTGGCGCGCCGCTGCCGACAGGGTCGCCGGGTTGGCCTGCGCCGCGGCGGCCTCGGCGGCGGTCAGATAGCCTTGATCCTCCATCAGGCGGATGATCGTGGAGGCCCGGCGTTGCGCGCGTTCGAGGTTGCGGGTCGGTGCATAATAGGACGGCGCGACCAGAAGGCCGGCCAGCATCGCCGATTGCTGCGGGTTCAGATCGGCCGAGGAGGTGGCGAAGTAGCGCTGTGCCGCCGCCTCGAACCCGCGCGAACCTGCGCCCAGAAAGGCGCGGTTCATGTAGATCGACAAGATCTCGTCCTTGGAATACCGGAACTCCATCGCAAGGGCGAAGGGGATCTCCTGGATCTTGCGCCACAGCGTCGTGCGGCGGCAATCCTGCTCGTAGGCGCCCTCACTCTCCCAGTCCGAGCTGACATAGGGCACGCCGAGACACATCAGCTTGGCGACCTGCTGCGTGATGGTGGAACCCCCGTGACCCGACAAGGGGCCGCGCCCTTCGCTCAGGTTGATCCGGATCGCGCTGGCGATGCCGCGCGGCGACACGCCGAAGTGCCGGTAGAACCGCCTGTCCTCGGTTGCGACGATGGCGTTGACGAGATGCGGGCTGACGGTCGAGGGGTCGATCACGCCGCCGAACTGGTCGCCGCGCCACGCGAAGACGTTGCCGCTGCGGTCTAGCATTGTGACCGACCCGCGCGAACGTGCATCGACGGCCGCCGCCAGATCGGGCAGTTGGGCGTAGTAATAGGCGGTAGCGGCCCCCAGCAGCAGCATGACCGCCACCGTGCCGCGCCAGATCAGGCCCCAGATTATGCGCCAGATCAGCCCGAAGAAGGCCGCGATCCAGCCCAGCGGGCCGCGCGGTCTTGGCCGCGGCGCGCGCGTCTTGCGCCGTCGTGGCGGGCGTGTCGTACCGCCGCCCGGCGGGGCCGGGTTGCGTCCGCGTGCGGGGGCCTTTGGGGCTGCCGGTGCCGCACGGCGATCGGCCACAAGGCTACGACGCCCGCCGGGCGTGGATCTGCGACCTGATCCGGAAGAACTCATGACGATGGCCTGCCTCTTTTTCGCCAAAGATAGGGAAAAACGAGTCGCTTGTAGACCCCCTTCGCCGCGCCGCCGCATTTTTCCGTGGCTGAAAAAGAGTGCATCTGAAAAAAAACGCACAAATGTTAGCCATATTCTGCCCTGGGTTGTGCTGGACATGCCCAGTTACGTTGCTCCCCTGCCCGCCTGCCCCTGATTTGGGCGCGTGACACTCGCTCGGTCCAAGGGCCGGCGGGACAACCGGACCAACTACCGGAAGGGGTAACACGTGAAACTCATCATCGCAGCGATCAAGCCGTTCAAGCTGGAGGAGGTCCGCGAGGCGCTGACCGCCATTGGCGTGCGCGGCATGATGGTGACCGAGATCAAGGGCTTTGGCTCGCAGTCCGGACACACCGAAATCTACCGTGGCGCAGAATATGCCGTGAACTTCGTGCCGAAAGTGAAGCTCGAGATCGTGGTCTCGGACGGGATGGCCGACCAGGTGGTCGAGACCATCCAGACAACCGCCAAGACCGACAAGATCGGCGACGGCAAGATCTTCGTCCTCGATGTGGAAAGCGCCGTGCGCGTCCGCACCGGTGAAACCAACGACGACGCGGTCTGACCCCGCGCGCCCTTTCGACATAAGGAAACCGAAGAGATGAAAACGAAGTATCTCCTTCCTCTGGCCGCCGTGGCAACCGCCGCGCTGCTGCCGACGATGGGCCTCGCGCAGGACACCACCGAGGCGGTCGAAGAGGTGGTCGAGGCCGCAGCCGCCGTCGACAACGCCTTTATCTTCAACACGCTGCTGTTCCTGATCGGCGGCTTCCTCGTGTTCTGGATGGCTGCGGGCTTTGCCATGCTCGAGGCCGGCCTCGTGCGGTCCAAGAACGTGACCATGCAGCTGACCAAGAACATCTCGCTGTTTTCGATTGCCGCGATCATGTACTGGCTGATCGGCTACGGCATCATGTATCCGGCCTCATGGCTGGTCGAAGGCTGGGTCGGCCCGTTCTTCGCCGTCGCCAACCTAGGCGGCGATCCGGCGGTCGACGTGGGCTATGCCACCGGCTCCGACTTCTTCTTTCAGCTGATGTTCTGCGCCACCACCGCCTCCATCGTCTCGGGCACACTGGCCGAGCGGATGAAGCTTTGGCCCTTCCTTGTCTTCGTGGTCGTGCTGACCGGCTTCATCTACCCGATCGAGGCATCTTGGCAGTGGGGCGGCGGCTGGCTGTCCGAGGCTGGCTTCTCCGACTTCGCGGGCTCGACGCTTGTTCATGCCGCAGGTGGCTTCGCCGCACTGGCCGGTGCGATCATCCTTGGACCGCGGATCGGCAAGTTCGGCAAGGACGGCAAGGTCAACCCGATGCCGGGGTCCAACCTTGCGCTTGCCACGCTGGGCACGTTCATCCTGTGGCTGGGCTGGTTCGGCTTCAACGGCGGCTCGCAGCTGGCACTGGGGACCGAGGCGGATGCCAATGCCGTCGCGATCATCTTCGCCAACACCAACATGGCGGCGGCTGCCGGTGCCATCGCGGCGCTGATCCTGACACAGATCGTCTATGGCAAGGTCGACCTGACCATGGTGCTGAATGGCGCGCTGGCCGGCCTCGTGTCGATCACCGCAGGTCCGCTTGACCCGACGCTCTTCGGGGCGCTGTGGATCGGGGCCATCGGTGGCGTGATCGTCGTCTTCGCCGTGCCGATGCTCGACAAGCTCAAGATCGACGACGTGGTCGGTGCCATTCCCGTCCACCTGATCGCAGGGTTCTGGGGCACGCTGGCGGTGCCGTTCTACACCGAGGGCACATCCTTCGGCACACAGATCCTGGGCTTTGCGGCCATCGGCGCCTTCGTCTTCGTTACCTCGCTGATCGTTTGGGTCATTCTAAAGGCGGTCATGGGCCTGCGGGTCAGCGAAGAGGCCGAGGTCAACGGGCTCGACGTGTCGGAACTGGGCATGGAAGCCTATCCGGATTTCACCAAGGGCTGATCAGATCGGACCACCAAGACGAAAGGGGCGCCTTCGGGCGCCCCTTTTGCATGCGGGCAACGCTGGCTCGCGCCGCGCCCCCAGCTGCGGGCTTGCCCCTTTCCCCGGTGGACACCGCGCGCAGAGACGCTAGAACGCGGACAACCCCGCGACGGAGCCGCAACCCATGAAATTCACCCTCTCCTGGCTGAAAGAGCATCTGGAAACCTCCGCCACGGTCGATGAGATCACCGAGGCGCTGACCGACCTCGGCCTCGAGGTCGAAGGCGTTGAGGATCGCGCGGCGCGGCTCAAGACCTTCACGCTGGCCAAGGTCGTTTCGGCCGAGCAGCACCCCGATGCCGACCGGCTGCGCGTCTGCATGGTCGAGACCGACGAGGGCGTGAAGCAGATCGTCTGCGGCGCGCCGAACGCGCGGGCGGGGATCACGGTGGTTCTGGCCAAGCCCGGCGATTATGTTCCGGGCATCGACACGACGTTGGGCGTGGGCAAGATCCGCGGTGTCGAAAGCCATGGCATGATGGCGTCGGAGCGCGAGTTGGAATTGTCGGACGAGCATTCTGGCATCATCGAACTGCCGTCGGGCGAGGTCGGCGAGAAATTCATCGACTGGCTGGCGACCCATGACCCGGCCAAGGTCGACCCGGTGATCGAGATCGCCATCACCCCCAACCGGCAGGACGCGCTGGGCATCCACGGCATCGCCCGCGATCTGGCGGCGCGCGGCCTTGGCACGCTCAAGCCGCATGAACCGCAACCGGTCAAGGGCAGCTTTCCGTGCCCCGTGAGCGTGACCATCGACGCCGACACGCTGGACGACGCCCCCCATTTCGCGGGCCGCGTGATCCGGGGGGTGACCAACGGCCCCAGCCCGAAATGGCTGCAGGACCGCCTGCGCGCCATCGGGCTGCGCCCCATCTCGGCGCTGGTCGATGTGACCAACTTCTTCACCTATGACATGAACCGACCGCTGCATGTGTTCGACGTGGACAAGATGCAGGGCGCGTTGCGGGTGCATCGCGCGCTGGGCGGCGAAAGCCTGCTGGCGCTGGACGACAAGACCTACAGCTTGCGCGCCGGTCAGGTCGTGATCTCCGACGATCGCGGCCCCGAAAGCCTTGCGGGCATCATGGGCGGCGAGGAAACCGGCTGCACCGAGGGCACGACGACCGTCTTTCTCGAAAGCGCATGGTGGGACCCGATCCGGATCGCGCACACGGGGCGCGAGCTCAAGATCAATTCCGACGCGCGCTACCGCTTCGAGCGCGGCGTGGATCCCGACTATACCTTGCCGGGGCTTGAGGCCGCGACGCGGATGATCCTTGATCTGTGCGGCGGCGAGGCATCCGAGGTTGTGGAGGCGGGCGCGCCCCTCAAGACGGCGCGAAGCTATCCGCTGGATACCGCGCGGGTGATCTCGCTGGTTGGGATGGAGATCCCCAAGGCAGAGCAGGTGCGCATCCTGACCAGCCTCGGGTTTTCAGCCACCGGCACAGGCGAGGTTCTGGAAGTCTGGGTGCCGTCGTGGCGCAGGGACGTGCAGGGCGAGGCCGATCTGGTCGAAGAGGTCGCCCGCGTCGCGTCTCTGACCAAGTTGGAGCCCAAGCCCCTGCCGCGCGCGATGGCGGGCGTGCCGAAACCCGTGCTGACGCCCACGCAGTTGCGCGAGCGCGCCGCGCGGCGGACCACGGCGGCGCTGGGCTACAATGAATGCGTCACCTATTCCTTCATCGATCAGGCCGCGTCGGGTTTGTTCGGCGGCGGCACCGACGACGTGCGGCTGGAAAACCCGATTTCCGCCGATCTCAGCCACATGCGCCCGCAGCTTTTGCCGGGGCTGTTGCAGGCCGCTGCCCGCAATCAGGCACGCGGCATGATGGATCTGGCGCTGTTCGAGGTCGGCCACGCCTTTCACGGCGGTGAGCCGGGCGAGCAACATCTGCAGGTCGCGGGCCTCCTGATCGGCCAGACCGGCCCGCGCGATCCGCACGGGGGCCGACGCGGCGTCGATGTCTTCGACGTCAAGGCCGATGCCGAGGCGGTGCTGGCCGCGATGGGGGCACCGGCCAAGACGCAGATCCTGCGCGGTGGCCCGGACTGGTGGCACCCCGGGCGGCATGGCGTGATCTGCCTTGGACCCAAGAAGGTGCTGGGCATCTTTGGCGAATTGCACCCGCGCATCCTCAGGGCGATGGACCTCAAGGGACCGGCAATGGCCTTTACGCTTTTCCCGGACGAGGTGCCTTTGCCCAAGGTCACCACCGCAAGCCGTGGCGCGGTCGAGATGGCCGGGTATCAGGCGGTCGAGCGCGACTTCGCCTTTGTCGTCGGCGCGGAGGTCGAGGCGGCCGTTCTGGTCAACGCCGCCGCAGGCGCCGACAAGGCGCTGATCGAGGAGGTGCGCGTGTTCGACGAGTTCCTTGGCGGCAGCTTGGGCGAAGGGCGCAAATCCATCGCGCTGACCGTGCGGCTGCAACCGCGCGACAAGACCCTGACCGAGGAAGAGATCGAGGCCGTCGCGGGCAAGATCGTGGAGAAGGTCGAAAAGGCCTCAGGCGGCACATTGCGCGGTTAAGCTGATTGTTCGCACGAACAACACAAGGTGTGAATTTCGTGCGAAAATTCAGTCAACCTTGAGTGTGAAAGGAGACATCATGCTGACCGTTTACCTGTCGGGTGAAATCCACACCGACTGGCGCGACGAGATCGCCGAGGCCTGCCATGGGCTGGATGTGAGTTTTACCGCTCCGGTCACGGATCATGCCGCCAGCGATGATTGCGGTGTGGCCATTCTCGGGGCCGAGCCCGACAAATTCTGGCACGACCACAAGGGCGCGAAACTGAACGCCATCCGCACCCGCCACGGGATCGAGTCCGCCGATATCGTCGTCGTGCGCTTCGGCGAGAAATACCGGCAGTGGAACGCGGCCTTCGACGCGGGCTATGCCGCCGCCTTGGGCAAGCCCCTGATCGTGGTCAGCCTGCCCGACCAGCAGCACGCGTTGAAAGAGGTGCATGCCGCTGCGCTGGCCGTGTGCGACCAGCCGGTGCAGGTGGCGCACATCCTGCGCTACGTTCAGACCGGCACGCTGCCCTGACGCCCCTCAGCCGTCGCGTGGCGGCGTGACGAGGCCCTTTTGCACGGCGGGCCGGGCGAGGAAGCGGTCGAGATAGGCGTTGCAGTTGGGCAGGTCGTGCCAACCGACAAGGTCCTTGACGCCGTAGAAATCAAGACCGCGCAGCCAGGGTGCCAGCGCGATGTCGGCGATGGAATACTCGCCCGCGATCCAATCCTGCCCCTGCAGCGCGCCCTCTATCACGGCCAGCAGGCGCTTGACCTCGGTCACGTAACGCTCGCGCGGGCGGGGGTCTTCGATCTGGGCGCCCGCGAATTTGTGGAAATAGCCCAGCTGCCCGAACATCGGCCCGACCCCGCCCATCTGGAACATCAGCCATTTGAGGACCTGATACTTGTCGGTGGCCGTCCGGCCCATCAGCTGCCCGGTCTTTTCCCCCAGATAGATCAAGATCGCGCCGCTCTCCCATAGCGCGATGGGGGCGCCACCCGGTCCGTTCGGGTCGATCAGGGCGGGGATCTTGTTGTTGGGGTTGAGCGACAGGAATTCGGCGCTGCGCACATCGGCGTCCGACAAGGTGACGCGATGCGCCTCATAGGGCAGGCCCTGTTCCTCGAGCGCGATGGAGACCTTGACGCCATTGGGCGTGGGGAAAGAATAGAGCTGGATCACCGCAGGGTCGGTGGCGGGCCAGCGGGCGGTGATCGGGAAATCGGCGAGGTGTGGCATGGGAAACCCTTTGCGCGCATGACTCTTTCGCCTGAACCTACAATCTCTTGCGCGGGAATCGAGGCTGCGCTCTGTTGAGCGCTGCGCCATCGGCTGTGCGATCCTGTAGCGGTCGGGCCGGGCGCAGTCTTAGTCACGGCAGGGTGGAACGACCAACATGATCAACGAGTTCAAGGATTTCATCGCGCGCGGAAATGTCGTCGACATGGCCGTGGGCATCATCATCGGGGCGGCCTTCACCGCGATCGTCAGCTCCATGGTGGGCGACCTGATCAACCCGATCATCGCGCTGCTGACCGGCGGGATCGACTTTTCGGGCTGGTTCTATGCGCTGAACGGGGAAACCTACCCCTCGCTGACCGCCGCCATCGATGCCGGTGCGCCGGTCTTCGCCATCGGCAAGTTCGTGATGGCCGTGATCAATTTCCTGATCATTGCCTTCGTCGTCTTCATGCTGGTGAAGATGGTGAACCGGATCAAGGACGCCGCCATCAAGAAGGAAGAAGCCGCCGCCGAGGCCGTGCCTGCGGGCCCGACCGAGCTGGAAGTGCTGTTGGAGATCCGCGACGCGCTGAAGCGCGGCTGATCGCTGGCGTGTCGCAGGGCAGGGCCGCCCATCGGGGCGGCCCTGTTCCGTTTCAGGCCGCTGTCGCCATCGTCGGGGTGATCGCGTCGAGCCCGAGCGCCTCGGCCACGGCGGCATTGGTCAGCTGACCATCATGGGTGTTGAGCCCTGCCATCAGGCCCGCGTCGTCGCGGCACGCCTTTTTCCAGCCCTTGTTCGCCAGTGCGATCATGTAGGGCATGGTGGCGTTGCCCAGCGCGATGGTGGCGCTGCGCGCGACGGCGCCGGGCATGTTGGCGACGCAATAGTGCACGATGCCATCGACGTCATAGATCGGATCTTGATGGGTGGTGGCACGCGAGGTCTCGAAGCAGCCGCCCTGGTCAATGGCGACGTCCACGATCACGGCGCCGGGTTTCATGGTTTTCAGCTGCGCGCGCGTCACCAGCTTGGGCGCGGCGGCGCCGGGGATGAGGACCGCGCCGATCACCATGTCGGCCTGAGCGACGCGCTCTGCGGTGGCTTCGGCGCTGGCGTATTCGGTGGTCAGGCGGCCCATGAAGATGTCGTCGAGGTAGGAAAGGCGCGACACCGAGCGATCCATGACGGTAACATTCGCGCCCATCCCGGCGGCGACCCGTGCGGCGGCCGTGCCCACGACCCCGCCACCGATGATGACCACGTCGGCGGGGCGCACACCGGGCACGCCGCCCATCAGCACGCCGCGCCCACCATTGGCCTTTTGCAGCGCCCATGCGCCGACCTGCGGGGCAAGGCGGCCCGCCACCTCGGACATCGGCGCGAGGAGCGGCAGGGTGCCGCGGGCATCCGTCACCGTCTCGTAGGCGATCGCGGTGACACCCGAGGCCAGCAGGTCGCGCGTCTGGTCGGGGTCAGGGGCGAGGTGGAGGTAGGTGAACAGGATCTGGCCGCGGCGAAGCTGCTTGCGCTCGACCGCCTGGGGTTCCTTGACCTTGACCACCATGTCGGCGCGGGCAAAGATATCGGCGGCGGTGTCGACGATCTGTGCGCCGGCGCTGGTGTAGGCGGCGTCATCGAAGCCCGCGCCGATCCCGGCGCCGGTTTCCACGATGACGGCATGGCCGCGCGTCACAGCCTCGCGCGTGGCGGCGGGCGTCAGGCCGACGCGGAATTCCTGCGGTTTGATCTCTTTCGGGCAGCCGATCAGCATGGGGTATCCTCCTGTTCCTTGTGGCGGCATGATGCGCCTTACACGGTGAAATTGCTTTGATCTTTTCCGCAGGTTCCGGCATTGGAGCGCAGGATTTTCCCGGTTCGAGGGCGTTTGATGCAAGACTTTCGCGCCGATACTGTGCTTGACGACATGGACCGTGCCATTCTGCGGGTGCTGCAGCGGCACGGGCGTATGACCCATGCTGAGCTGTCGGAGCGGGTGAACCTGTCGCCCTCGGCCTGTCACCGGCGGGTGCAGCGGCTGGAACAGGCGGGGGTGATCCGGGATTATGTCGCGCTTTTGAACCCGCGCGCGGTGGAGCGGGTGACGACGGTTTTCGTGGAGATCAAGCTGCAGGGGCAGTCGGACGAGATCCTCGACGCCTTTGAGAAGGCAGTGGCGCGGGTTCCCGATGTGCTGGAATGTCACCTGATGGCGGGGACGGCGGATTACCTGCTCAAGGTTGTCGCCCGCGACAGCGAGGATTTCGCCCGCATCCACCGCCAGCATCTGGCGCGGTTGCCGGGGGTGGCGCAGATGCAGTCAAGCTTCGCGCTGAAGACGGTGTTCAAGACGACGGCGTTGCCGGTGTAGGATGGCCCCCCTACCGAAGCCGCAGGCCGTTGCCGCCGTCGAAGAAATACGCCTTGGCCGGGTCAAAGCCCAAGCCCACGCGGGTGCCGGGTCTGGGGGCGCGCTGGTCATGCGCCTCGACGATCAGTTTCCGGTCGTCTGGGCCCTTGAGGTAGTGGTAGCTGACGCCGCCCAGTTGCTCGCTCAACTCCACCACATGGCTGTCACCATCAGTCAGCGCGATGTGGTTGGGGCGCAGGCCGACGGTAACTTTGGTCCCTGCGCTGCGTGGGGCGGGCAGGGTGACATCGCCAAGGCCGGGGACATGCACGCCGCCTTCACCCGCGTTGCCGTCGAAGAAATTCATCGCCGGGCTGCCGATGAAGCCCGCGACGAACAGGTTGTCGGGATCGTTGTAGAGATCGAGGGGGGCGCCGACCTGTTCGATGCGGCCCGCGCGCAGCACCACGATCTTGTCGGCGAGCGTCATCGCCTCGACCTGATCATGGGTGACATAGATCATCGTCGCGCCGATCTCCTGATGCAGGCGGGCGATTTCCACCCGCATTTCCACCCGCAATTCGGCGTCGAGGTTCGACAGCGGTTCATCGAACAAGAACACCTCGGGCCCGCGCACGATGGCCCGCCCGATGGCGACGCGCTGGCGCTGCCCGCCCGACAGCGCCTTGGGCTTGCGGTCGAGGTAGGGGCCCAATTTCAGGACGCGGGCGGCCTCGTCGACCTTGGCCTTGACCTCGGCGCGGGTGTGGCCGGTCATCTTGAGGCCAAAGCCCATGTTTTCCTCGACCGTCATGTGCGGATAAAGCGCATAGGTCTGGAACACCATGGCGACGCCCCGTTCGGCCGGGTCGAGGCGGGTCACGTCGCGGGTGCCGATACGGATCTGGCCTTCGCTCGTGTCCTCCAGCCCCGCGACCATGCGCAGGAGCGTTGATTTTCCGCAGCCCGAGGGGCCGACAAAGACGCAGAATTCCCCATCCTCGATGGTCAGGTCGACCCCGTGGATCACCTGTGTCGCGCCGTAGCGCTTGGTCACCTGTTGCAGTTGCAGACCTGACATCGGCTGTTACCCTCCCCGTCTCATTCTGCCGCGTCGGGAAAGCGCCAATCCTGCGCCTCCGCGGCGATGGCCTCGGCCGCCGCCCGGATGCGTGGCAGATGGCGGTCAAGCCCTTCCAGCGTTTCGCGGGCGGTTGTGGAGGTGACCGACATCGCGCCCAGAACCCGGCCGCCGCGGGTCAGGATCGGGTGGGCTATGCAGATGATCCCCGGCTCGTGTTCCTCGCGGTCATAGGCGAAGCCCCGGGCGTGGATAGCGGCAAGCTCGGACCGCAGCGCGGCTTCGGTTGTGTAGGTGTGGTCGGTGAAGCGGTGAAAGCTTTGCTGGGCGATGGCGCGGGCCAGATCCGCCTCTGGCAAGAAGGCCAGCATCGCCTTGCCCACGCCGGTGCAATAGGCGGGGCCCACCTTGCCCGCGGCCGAAAACATCTCGATCGGCTGGCGGGCGTTGCGCTTGTCGACATAGAGCACCTGCGCACCGTCGAGCTGCGCGAGATGAACGGTTTCGCCCACGGCGTCCGACAGAGCGTCGACATGACGCCGCGCGATAGGGGCGAGCGCCGAGGTCTGCCAAGCCGCATGGGCCAGACGCACCAACCGCAGCCCCGGCGCATAGGTCTGCCGGTCGGGATCGAAATGCAGCATCCCCTGTTTTGTCAGGACCTGCACGAATCGGTAGAGCGTGGCCTTTGGATAGGGCGAGCGATCAAGCAATTCGGAAAACCGCACCGGGCGGCCAAAGCCCGCCACCTCGTCCATCACCGCCAATGCCTTGGCGACCGTGCCGTCGCCCTGGCCGCGTTCCGTCATCTGTCCGTCCCTCCCGTGCCCACGATCCCCGTCGCGGGTTTGCTGTTGACAAACCTAGGCTGACTCGGCGTAGGATTTCAACATAAGAAACCAAGTTTCACATAATGAAACTGAACGACCCTCAAGGATCACCAGGGAGGACACCATGCGATCCATTTTCAAGACCGGCGCCGCAGCGCTGGCGGTCACCACCATTATTGCCGGCTCCGCATTTGCGCAGGATCTTTCGGGCACGCTGCGGATCATCTCGGACATGTCGGACCCCGCGCCCCGCGCGGTCATGGAGGGTCTCGCCGCCGAGTTCGACGAGATGCACCCTAACCTCACCGTGAACCTGACGGTCGTTGATCGCGAGGCTTGGAAGACCCAGATCCGCAACGCGCTGTCGGCCAACCCGCCCGATGTGGTGAACTGGTATGCCGCGAACCGCATGGCGCCCTTTGTCAATGCCGGACTGTTCATGGACATCACCGAGTGGTGGGATGCCGGCGATTTCGCGGGTCTTGAGTCCGTGCGCGGCGCGCTGACCCAGAACGACCGCGTCTGGGGTGTGCCCTATACATACTACCAGTGGGGTGTTTACTACCGCGAGGACATCTTCAACGAGCTCGGCCTGTCGGAACCCGAGACCTGGGAACAGGAGCTCGCCAACTGCCAGATCATCATCGACAGCGGCCGCCATTGCTACGCCATCGGCAGCCGGTTTCTGTGGCCGGCGGGCGGCTGGTTCGACTATCTCAACATGCGCACCAACGGGTTCGATTTCCACATGGCGCTCGCCCGGGGCGAGGTGCCGTGGACTGATGACCGTGTACGCGCGACCTTTGCCAACTGGCGGCAGCTGATCGACATGGGCGGCTTCATCCCCGACCACCAGACCTATGACTGGCAAGAGGCGCTGCCCCTCATGATCAATGGCGAGGCCACCGCCTACCTGATGGGCAACTTCGCCGTTGACCTGATGCGCAGTGGCGGGCTGACCGACGACCAACTCGACTTCTACCAGTTCCCGATGATCAACCCCGAAGTTACCGCCATGGGCGAGGACGCTCCGACCGACACGTTCCATGTCGCCGCAGGCGCGCAGAACGTTGAGGCGGCGCGCGCCTTCCTCCAGTTCGTGACGTCAGCCGAGGTGCAGACGCGCATCAATGGACCCGAGGGACTGGGGCAACTGCCGGTGAACGCCAACGCCTCGGTCGCGGACGACGAGTTCATCCAGCAGGGCTTCGAGATGCTGAGCCAGAACGCCACGGGCGGAATCGCACAGTTCTTCGACCGCGACTGGCCGGCGGAAATGGCGTCGGTGGGCATGGAAGGCCTGCAGGAATTCATGGTCTTCCCCGATCGCCTCGACGATATTCTCGATCGGCTCGAGGCGGCGCGCCAGCGCGTCTATTGATCTCATACAAGATTGGCCCGCGCCCTGTTCCGGGCGCGGGCACACCCATGCCCGACCGGAGCGCCGGAGATGACAGCACCCGCCACACCCCTGCACCAGCCGCGCCTTGAGGCGACATGGATGCAGCGCAACCGAATGACGGTGACGCCGATCCTGTTCCTGCTGCCGGGGCTGCTGTTCTTCCTTGTCTATGTCATCAGCCCGATTTTCCAGAGCTTCAACATCTCGCTCTACCGCTGGGACGGGCTGGGAGAGGCACGTTTCATCGGCCTGGACAATTACCGCGAGCTGGCCACCGACCGGAATTTCGAGATTTCGCTTTGGAACAACTTGCGCTGGCTGGTGCTGTATCTGCTGGCCATTCCGCTGGGCCTGTTCATCGCGCTGTTCCTGAACCAGACGGTGACGGGCATCCGCCTGTACAAATCACTGTTCTTCTTTCCCTTCGTGCTGAGCCAGGTCGTCGTGGGGCTGGTCTTCAGCTGGTTCTATCTGCCGCGCGAAGGGCTGCTGAACGCCGCGCTGCAGTTTTTCGGTCTTGGCACGGTCAATATTCTCGGCAATCCCGACCTCGCCACCTATGGCATCATCGCCGCGGGTCTCTGGCCGCAGACGGCCTATTGCATGATCTTGTACCTTACAGGTCTGAATGCGGTCGATCCCGAGCAGGTGGAAGCCGGGCGGCTCGATGGCGCAAAGGGGTGGAAGATGCTGTGGTATGTGATCTTGCCCCAGCTCAAGCCCGCAACCTTCATCGCCTTTGTCGTCACGATCATCGGAGCGCTGCGGTCTTTTGACCTGATCTCGATCATGACCAACGGCGGACCGTTCGGGTCGACGCGGGTGCTGTCCTTCTACATGTTCGAGCAGGCGCTGGGCGAGTACGGATTCCGCATGGGCTATGGCTCGGCCATCGCGGTGGTGCTGTTCGGGATCATGCTGGTCTTCATCGCGTATTTCCTGTGGCAGATGTGGCGCGACGAACGCGCCGCGCGGCACGGCTGAGGGGGTAGCGATGTTTCCCACGCCCATCGAAAAGCGGTCGCGCGCGGCGCAGATCACCTACCAGTCGCTGCTGCCTGTCGCCTTGATCCTTTGGCTCTTGCCGCTGATCGCGGTGATGCTGTTTTCCATCCGGCCGTTTTCGGATTTCGGGGCGGGGAATTACTGGGGCGTGCCGTCCAGCTTCGAGTTGTTCACCAATTACGGGCGCGTGTTTTTCGAGAGCGACATGCCTCGCTACCTGCTGAATTCCGTCTTGATCACGGTGCCCACGGTGATCGGCGCGGTTGCGCTGTCGTGCATGACGGGCTTTGCGCTGGGCATATACCGGTTCCGGGGCAACCTGCTGATCTTCTTCATGTTCATCGCGGGCAATTTCGTGCCTTTTCAGATCCTGATGGTGCCGGTGCGCGACCTGACGGTGAGCATGGGGCTTTACGACACGAAACTGGGCCTTGTCCTGTTCCACATCGCGTTCCAGACCGGGTTCTGCACGCTGTTCATGCGCAACTTCATCCGGGCGCTTCCCTATGAGCTGATCGAGGCCGCCCGCGTCGAGGGCGTGGCGGAATGGAGGATCTTCTGGTTCGTGGTGCTGCCCCTGATGCGGCCCGCCATCGCGGCGCTCAGTGTGCTGATCTTCACCTTCATCTGGAACGATTACTTCTGGGCACTGGTGCTGACCCAAGGCCCCGGTGCGCAGCCTGTGACGGCGGGCATCACGTCGTTCAATTCGCAATTCGTGGCCCAATACCACCTGATGAGCGCGGGCAGCATCGTGGCGGCGATCCCGCCGGTGGCGATCTTTTTCCTGATGCAGCGCCACTTCATCGCGGGGCTGACGCTGGGGGCTGTCAAATGAGTGTGAAGCTGGCCTTCATCGGTGCCGGGTCCACGATCTTCATGAAGAACATCGTGGGCGACATGCTGCATTTCCCGGCGCTGCGGGACGCGCGGATCGCGCTGATGGACATCGACCCGCAGCGGCTGGCCGAGTCCCGCATGGTGGCGGAAAAGATGATCGCCACGATGGGCACCGGGGCAAGCGTCGAGGCCACAACCGACCGCGCAAGCGCGCTGGATGGGGCGGATTTCGTGGTGACGGCCTTTCAGATCGGCGGTTATCGTCCGTCGACCGTGATCGATTTCGACATTCCCAAACAGTATGGCCTGCGCCAGACCATTGCCGACACGCTGGGCGTGGGGGGCATCATGCGGGGGTTGCGGACGGTGCCGCATCTCTGGGCCGTGGCCGAGGACATGGCGCGGCTTTGCCCCGATGCGACCCTGCTGCAATATGTGAATCCCATGGCGATCAACACCATGGCCCTGGCCGAGCGGTTCCCGCGTCTGCGACAGGCAGGGTTGTGCCATTCGGTTCAGAATACGGTCGAGGAAATCGCCCATGACCTCGACGTGCCGAGTGATGACATCCGCTACCGGGTGGCGGGGGTCAACCATGTGGCCTTTTTCTTGCGGCTGGAGCAACAGGGGCGCGATCTTTACCCATTGCTGCGCGAGGGCTACCGGACCGGGCGGCTGCCCAAAACGCCCTTGCAGCGGCCCCATTGCAGCAACAAGGTGCGGTACGAGGTGATGGAGCACTTGGGCTATTTCTGCACCGAAAGCTCCGAACATCTTGCCGAATACGTGCCTTGGTTCATCAAGGACGGGCGCGAGGACATCATCGCCGCGATGGGTATCCCACTGGATGAATATCCCGCGCGCTGCGAGATCCAGATGGCGGAATGGGCCGCGCAGGCCAAGTCGTTGGAGGCGGCAACAGGGATCGAGGTGAAGAAATCCCATGAATTCGCCGCCGAGATGATGAATGCGGTTGTGACCGACACCCCTTATGTCGCCTACGCCAACCTGCCCAACCGGGGGCAGATCCCGCAACTGCCGATGGGCGCGGCGGTGGAAACGCCTGCGCTGGTCGATGGCAATGGCGTGCAGCCCAGCGTCGTCACCGATATTCCGCCGCAACTGGTGGCCCTGATGCGCAGCCAGATCAACGTGCAGGAACTGGTGGTGCGCGCGCTGGTCGAGGAGAACCTCGATCACGTCTATCACGCCGCCTACTTGGACCCGCATACCGCCGCCGAACTTGATCTACGCCAGATCCGCAGCCTTGTGACGGACCTTTTGGTGGCGCATGGCGACATGCTCCCTGCCTTTGCGCGCAACCGGAGGGCCGCATGACCCCGATCTTTCCCGATCTCGACGGGCAATCCGTTTTCATCACCGGCGGCGGGTCTGGCATTGGCGCCGCGTTGACCGAGGGGTTCTTGCGACAGGGTGCAAAAGTGGCCTTTGTTCAGCGATCCGATGCCACGCCGTTTTGCGACACGATGGAGGCGGCGACCGGGCGGCGGCCCCATGCGATGCGCTGCGACATCACCGACACGCCGGCCCTGCAGGCGTCGCTGGCCCAGGCGGCGGAGGTCAACGGGCCAGTTACCGTGCTGGTCAACAATGCCGCCAACGACAAGCGGCACACGACCGAAGAGGTGACGGAAGACTTCTGGGACTGGATGCAGGCCATCAACCTGAAATGCTATTTCTTCGCCTGTCAGGCCGTGATCCCCGGCATGCGCGCGGCGGGCGGTGGGGCGATCATCAATGTCTCGTCGATCTCCTACATGATGGGGAATGCGGGCTATCCGGCCTATACGACCGCCAATGGCGCGATCACGGCGATGACCCGCAGCCTTGCGCGCGAATTCGGGCCCGACCGTATCCGGGTCAACGCGCTGATGCCGGGCTGGGTGCTGACGCAAAAGCAGCTCGACATGTGGGCCAAACCCGAGGATCTGGCGGCGCATCTGGACAAAATGTGCCTCAAGGAACATCTGGTTCCCGAAGATATCGTGGGGGGGATGCTGTTTCTCGCCTCGCGGGCGTCGAAATCGATGACCGGTCAGGCGATGGTGATCGACGGGGGCGTGGTGACGACGGGATGAGTGGCAGCGCGACATATGCCGACTGGATTGCGGTCGACTGGGGCACCACGCATCTGCGGGCTTGGGCGATCGGGGCGGATGGGATGATCCGTGCCGAGGCGGTATCGGCCAAGGGCATGGGCGGGCTGGCGCGGGACAAGTTCGAACCGGCGCTTCTCGATCTTGTAGAGGATTGGCTGGGCGCCGGGCCGACCCCTGTGCTGGCCTGCGGCATGGTTGGAGCGAAACAGGGCTGGCAGGAAGCGCCCTATATGCGCATCCCCGCAAAACCCGCCGAAATGATGCCGATGCGCGCAACTGCCGTGAACGACGCGCGCTTGTCTTTGTCGATTGTGCCGGGCCTGAGCCAAGCCAATCCCCCCGACGTGATGCGCGGCGAGGAAACCCAGATCGCGGGGTTTCTGGCGCGCGAAACCAGTTTCGACGGCATCCTGTGCCTGCCCGGCACCCATACGAAATGGGTGCATCTGAGTGCGGGCGAGGTCGTCAGTTTCCAGACCTGCATGACCGGCGAAATGTTCGATCTGTTGTCCAACCACAGCGTCCTGCGCCATTCGGTGGCGGGTGAGGCGCTGAATGCCGACAGCTTTGCAGACGCCGTGTCCGACACCCTGTCGCGGCCGGAACGGCTGGCGCAGCGGTTGTTTTCGATCCGGGCGGATGCCACGCTGAACGGCACTGGTGCAGCCGTTGCGCGTGCCCGGCTGTCAGGTGCTCTGATCGGGGCAGAATTGGCGGCGACGCGCCCCTATTGGCTGGGCCAGCAGATCGTGGTCGCGGGCGCGCCTGCGCTGGCCGATCTTTACGCCCGCGCGCTGGCCACACAGGGTACGACGGCCCGCGCGATGGATGCCGCCTCCCTGACACTCGCGGGCCTAGCCCGCATTCGCATGACCCAGAAAGAGCCAAGCCCGACATGACACAAGACCGCAACCTGATCGCCATCCTGCGCGGCCTGACCCCGGACGAGGCTTTGCCGGTCGCCGAGGCGCTGGTCACGGCCGGTATCACGCGGATCGAGGTGCCGCTCAATTCCCCCCGCCCGCTCGACAGCATCCGACTGATGGCCGACCACATGGGCCATCATGCGCTGATCGGGGCGGGGACGGTTCTGACCTCTGAGGCCGTGCGCGAGGTTGCCGAAGCTGGCGGGCGACTGATCGTCTCGCCCAATTTTGACGCCGAGGTTGTGGCCGAGACCAAGCGCCTTGCACTGCTCAGTTTTCCCGGCGTGCTGACCCCATCGGAATGTTTCGCCGCCCTCAAGGCGCGGTGTGACGGACTCAAGATCTTTCCGGCCTTTCAGATGGGGATCGAGGGGTTGGTGGCCATTCGCGCGGTCTTGCCCAAGGCAGCGCAGCTTTACATGGTGGGCGGTGTCGGCCCCGAGGCTTTTGACGATTGGCTCAAGGCGGGGGCGAGCGGCTTTGGCCTTGGCTCCTCGCTCTACAGGCCGGGGCTGTCGGCGGATGAGGTCGGCACCCGGGCCCGCCGTATGGTGGCGGCATGGGATGATGCAACCAAAGGGGTCGCGGCATGAGCGTGGCCGTCCACGACGACCGCCCGTGCATTCTGGGTGAAGGGCCGTTGTGGCATCCTGCTCGTGAACACCTGTTCTGGTTCGACATCATGGGAAAGCGCCTGATGACGCGCGACTCGGACGGGCCGCGCGCGTGGGATTTCGACCGCCATGTGTCTGCCGCTGGATGGGTCGATGATGATACGCTTCTGATCGCGACCGAGACAGATCTGATCCGCTTTTCGCTGGCTACGGGCCAATCCGACCGGTTGGTGGCTCTGGAGGCCGACAAGCCCGCCACGCGGTCGAATGATGGCCGCGCAGATCCGATGGGCGGGTTTTGGATCGGCACGATGGGCAAGAATGCCGAGGCGCGGGCAGGCAGCCTCTATCGCTACTGGCGGGGCGAATTGCGCCGCCTGCGTGACGACATCACGATCCCCAACGCGACCTGTTTCGCGCCCGATGGCCGGATCGCTTATTTCGCTGATACCGCCGCGCATCTGGTCTGGCGCGTGGCGCTCGATACCGACGGCTGGCCTGTGGCGCAGTGGGAGGTGTTTCTTGATCACCGCGACAGCGGCATCAACCCCGATGGCGCGGTGGTGGATGCAGCCGGCCACCTGATTGTGGCCGAATGGGGCGGGTCGCGGGTGGCACGGTACGACCACGACGGAAATCTTGTAGAAGAAATTACATTGCCTGTGCCGCAACCGACCTGCCCGGCCTTTGGCGGGTCGGATCTGTCCGTCCTTTACGTCACATCCGCCCGGCAAGGCCTTCCGGGTGATGCAATGGACGCTACCCCCCTGTCGGGCCAGACGCTGGTGATCGAAACGGATTGGCGTGGGCAGCTTGAGCACAGGGTGATCTTGTGACCCTGCACCGCACGCTTGGCACCTGCTACTACCCCGAGCATTGGCCCGAAGCGATCTGGTCCGAGGATGCCACCCGCATGGCGGACCTTGGCTTGACATGGGTCAGGATCGGCGAATTCGCATGGTCGCGGCTGGAACCCAGCCACGGCGATCTTCGCTTCGACTGGATGGAGCGCGCGATCGACATTTTGCATGGTGCCGGTCTCAAGGTCGTGCTGGGCACGCCCACGGCCACGCCGCCGCGCTGGATGCTCGACCGGCATCCCGACATGCTGGCCGTGGATGCACATGGGCGCCCGCGCGGCTTCGGGTCGCGCCGCCACTACTGCTTTTCGCATGACGGCTATCGGTCCGAGGCGGTGCGGATCACGACACTTCTGGCGGAGCGGTTCGGACGCAAGGTGGAGGCTTGGCAAACCGACAACGAGTATGGCTGCCACGACACGATCCTGAGCCATTCCGAGGCCGCCCGCCGCGCCTTCCGTGATTGGCTGGCGCAGACATACCAGTCGCCCGAGGCGTTGAACCGGGCTTGGGGCAATGTGTTCTGGTCGATGGACTATGACAGCTTCGACCAGATCGACCTGCCGAACCTGACCGTGACAGAACCCAACCCATCCCATGCGCTGGATTTCCGGCGGTTTTCTTCGGACCAAGTGGCGCGGTTCAACGCGGCGCAGGTGGCGGCCATACGCGCCCATTCCGACGCGCCGATCAGCCACAACTACATGGGCCGGATCGTCGAATTCGACCATTTCGCGCTTGGGGCCCAGATGGAGATAGCGACTTGGGACAGCTATCCGCTGGGGTTCCTTGAGGATCGGCTGGAGGAAACGGCCGAGTTCAAGCGCCACTATGCCCGGCAGGGCGATCCGGATTTCCAGGCGTTTCACCATGACCTTTACCGCGCAGTGGCGGCCCGGTTCCCCGATCACGAAACTGCGCGCTGGTGGGTCATGGAACAACAGCCCGGCCCGGTGAACTGGGCCCCGCACAACCCGGCGCCCTTGCCCGGTATGGTCCGCCTCTGGACATGGGAGGCCTTTGCCCATGGCGCGGAATGCGTCAGCTATTTCCGTTGGCGGCAGGCACCCTTTGCGCAGGAGCAATATCATGCAGGCCTCTTGCGCCCCGACAGCGTGGAGGCCGAGGGGTTCCACGAGGCGGCCGAGGTCGCGCGAGAGCTGCGCGCCGCCCCGCAGGTCGAAATCGCACAGGCCCCGGTCGCGCTGGTCTTCGACTACGCCTCGGCCTGGGCCTGGGCGGTGCAGCCGCAAGGGCAGGGTTGTGATTATTTCAGGCTTGTGTTCGAGGTCTATCGCGGGCTGCGCAAGCTGGGCCTTTCCATCGACATCGTGCCGCCCGATACCGCGCGCCTTGATGGCTACGGGCTGGTTCTTGTGCCCGGCCTCATCACCCTATCCGATGCGTTGAAACAGGCGCTGCAAGACACCGACGCGCAGGTCCTGCTTGGTCCGCGCAGCAATGCCAAGACCCGAACCCTGTCCATTCCTCTGCCGCTGCCGCCCGCGTTTCCCGGTCTCGACGTGACCGTGTCGCGGGTCGAGACGTTGCGGCGGGACATGCCCGTCCCGATGGAGGGCGCAGGCCATGTCGTTCTTTGGCAAGAAACGCTGGAGGGAACCGCCAAGGTCATGGACCGCGACGCCGCCGGCCACCCGGTCAGCATGCGCGACGGCCATGTCACCTATCTGGGCGGCTGGCCCGATGCCGATTTCTTGCGCCACCTTCTGCTCAGGGCCTGCGCCGAGGCGGGTATCGCAACGCTGGACCTGCCGCCCGACATCCGTCTGCGGCAGGCGGGCGCGACACGCTTCGTGTTCAACCATGGGCCGGACAGCGTGGAATTCGACGGGATGATCTTGCCGCCTGCGGGCGTGGCCCGCCAGACCTGAGCCTGTGCCCTAGACGGCGCCGCCCTTGACCGGCTCGTTATAGGTCGCATCCAGCCGCGATTGCAGGTAATCGGCGGCGCGGATCGGCGGGTATTTCGGCACCCCCGTGCCGGGCAATGCGGCGACGACCACATCGGGGTTCGCCTCGACGAACATCGCCACCGACCGTCGTTGACGCCGTGGCGGCAAGACCCTGTGCGGGGTGGAGACATAGATGTCATTGGTCCAGCGCATCAGGCAGTCGCCGATATTCACGACATAGGCCCCCGCCACATGCGGCACATCCATCCAGTCGCCGCCGCGCGTCCTCACCTGCAACCCCGGTTCGCCATCGGTCATCAACAAGGTGATCACCCCGTAATCCGAATGCGCCCCCGCCCCGATCTCGCCCAAAGCCCCGGTTGCGGGCGGATAATGCAGCACCCGCAACGCAGCCAAGGGATCGTGGAACAGGTCATCGAAATGATCCTCCGGCAGGCCAAGATCGAGCGCGATCGCTCGGCTCAACCGCACGCCCAGGTCCAGCGCCGCATCGTAATAGGCCAGCATCGTTTCGCGGAACCCGGGCAAGTCGGGCCACTGGTTCACGCCCCGAAACGGTGCCCCCGCCAAAACCCGCGGATCGTCGGCCGGCAGATCGAGGCCGATATTGAAGCTCTCCTTGCGATCCTTCACGCCGCTTGTCTCGTCCAGACTTTCCAGCCCGTCATGGGCCCAGCCCCGATAATGCGGTGTGTTGAGGATGGAGATTTTCTGTTTTTGCGCCATCGGCAGGGAAAAGAACGCGTCGGCCTGTTCAAGGACCCGCGCCTGCAGGTCCGGGTCGATCCCGTGGCCCGTCAAAAGGAAGAACCCTGGTCCCCGTGCCGCCGTCCCAAGGTCGGCAACAAAGCCCGCGCGGTCGGTGCCACCGGAGAACCGCTTGAAATCCAGCACCGGGATCATGCCACGGCCGCCTTCGCGCGCGGGCTTGTGCCGATCAGCCGGTTCATCCGTGCCGCCACTCGCACAAGGTGCTGCGCCCGGCTTGCTTCGGTGGAACTGTCCATCAGATAATGCGCGGCAAAGACGGTCTTGCACCCCTTGGCGCAGATCAGGCGCACGCCCCGGATCAAGGTTCGCCGCCCTGGCGCCCCGATCAGCCGGGTCAGCCACCAGCTTGCCCCGCAGGTGGTGAACACCCCCAAACGCGTGATCTGCGTCAGGCCCGGGCGGATGTTGGCATTCTGGGCATCGGGCATCACGAAGGCCACGCCCGGCAACAGCACGCGGTCAAGCCAGCCCTTGATCATCGCGGGCAACCCATACCACCAGGTCGGATAGACAAAGATCAGCGTGTCGCACCATTGCAAATCCTCCACATGCGATGCCACGGACGCCCTGTTTGTGGCCTCGTCCTCGTAGCCTTCATGTTCGTGTGCGGACAGCACGGGATCGAACCCCTCGGCATAGAGATCGCGCAGCCGCACCTCGGCTCCTGCCGTGGCCAGCTTCTCCAGAACGACATCGCGGACGGCCTGCGTGAAACTGCCCCGGCGCGGGTGGCAATAGACGACAAGCGCCCGCATCAGAAGGCCTCCATCTCACGGGCCACACGGGCGAGGAACCCCGCCCGTGCTGCGTCATCGGCGCGGTTCATGTCATAGAGCGCCAGATACTTCATCTTTTCCGGACGGCAGACGTGCCAGACCGCGCGCGTCACCGACTTGCGCGGCGGGTCGCCCACAAGCATCGCTCGCATGCGCGTTCCGCCATAAGTCGTGACCGCGGCCAGCTTGCGGATATGCGTGAGGTTCGGCTTCACCTTTCCATCCTCCAGCCGGAAGGACACTCCGGGTAGAAAGACCCGGTCAAGGAACCCCTTCAGGATCGCGGGGTAGCCGAAGTTCCAGACCGGGAACACCATCACCAGCGCATCGGCGGCGCGCAGCCGCTCCACATAGCTTGCCACCGGGGCTATGTTCGCCCCCACCTCATGATAGCCGCGCCGCTCCGCTTCGGTCAGCACGGGCGAGAACCCCTCGGCGTTGAGGTCGCAATCATCGACCTCCCACCCCGACCGTGCCAGCCGCTCCACAACGCAGCCATGGAGCGCCGCCGAGAAACTCTCGGGGCAGGGATGTGCGAAAAGGACAAGCGCACGCGGCACGCTCTATCCCTTCTCTGTTTCAAAAATATCCCGGGGGGTCCGGGGGGCAGGGCCCCCCGGTCGGTCGACGCCGAAGGCGGCGAAATCCCTCATTCAGCGGCCTCGGGTTTGGGCGTCATCGCGGCGTAGCGGTACATCTGCGCATAATCGAAATCGGGCGTGTCCCAGGTCACCATCTTGCCGGGGTTGAGCAGCCCCTTGGGATCGGCCTCGCGCTTAAACTCCAGCTGCCGCTTGTCGGCCGACTGCCGCCCGCCTTCCTCCAGCGTGTAGCGGTGCGGGTTGAAGATCATCGCGCCCGCTTCCTCGTGCATCCGCACGATTTCGTCCAGACGCTCCTGCGTGGTGAACTTGACCAGCGACAGCCCGGCGAAGGCGATCTTGCCCTCCATCTTTATCGCTTCCAGATGCTGCAGCACCTCGGGGCTGAGCGCGTCCCGCATCTTTTCGATCAGCGCCAGATGCTCGGGAAAACCGTAGCGGACCTGCAGGTAGGTGATGGAGGGGTCGATCTTGAGGGCGCGCAGCGTCGTGTGGTTCCAGCCATATTCGAATACCGGCCCGGGCGTGCGGTCCCAGTCGCTGGCGTCGGACCGGTAGATCATCCGCGCCTCGGGGTGGCGTCCGAGGAAGGTCAGAAAGCCGTCCATGGAATGGGGCGCCACCATCAGGCCGATCAGCGTGTCGCCCGCCTCGATATGCGGCTTCACGCGCGTGAAGTAGTCAAAGGGTGCAGGCGCCTCGTAGACGCTGGCGAGCTTCAGCAAGATGCCATCCTGGTTCGCCAGCTTGTCGGTGAACCGCGCGGCGTCCATGAAATCCTTGGTCGCCACAAAGATCTCGACCCAGTCATAGGCAGGCGCCAGCGGCAGCTCCAGCTCGGTGATGATGCCGTTGGTGCCATAGGCGTGGCTGACGCGGGCCAGTTCCTCGCCGCGGAATTCCAGAACGCGGGGCTCCTCCTCCATCGTCACCACGCGCAGGCGGATGATGTTGCCCAGATCGCGCAAGCTGCCCCAATGGACCGACCCCACGCCGCCCGACCCGCCGGCAATGAAGCCGCCGATCGTGGCCGTGGCCCATGTGGAGGAGAACATGCGGATCTCCTGCCCGGAATGCGCCTTGCAGTGTGCGTCGAGGTCTTTCAGCAATATCCCCGGCTCGCAGATCACGCGGCCCGGGTGCACCTCCCTCACCGATGCCATGTGGCGCAGGTGCATGACGCAGCCGCCGCGCATCGGCATGGCCTGCCCGTAGTTGCCGGTGCCCGCGCCGCGGGTCGTGACCGGCACGTCATGGGCATAGCAGACGCGCAGCACCTCGATCACCTCGGCCTCGGATTTCGGGTTTACCACGAAATCGGCCTCGAGATGATCCATCGCGTCCTTCAGGACGGGTGAATACCAGAAGAAATCGCGGCTTTTGGCGCGGATCGTGGCGGGGTTCTCGTCTTGCTCGATATGGGCAAGGGCGGCCTTGGCGGCGGCGATGTTGGGCTGCATCAGGTCCTCATCAGGGGGTCAAGTTCGGCGTAGTCCGGCAGGCTGCGATCGATCTGGCGCCCGTCGCGCAGCACGATCCGGTCGGATTGCGGGCGCGAGAACAGCTCGGACCAGCTGCGCGCCTTGACGATGACCAGATCGGCGGGCGCGCCGGGCATCAGCGAGGGCGCGTCAAAGCCGCAGGTGGCGGCCGGGTCGGTCAGGAAGCTCGTGACCCAGTCGGTGCGCGAATGGTCAAGGTGGCCGATCCGCGTCGCCTCGCGCATCACCTCGAGCATGTCCATGTCGCCATAGGCGTAGAAGGGATCGCGCGTGTTGTCCGAGGCAAAGCTGACGCGGATCCCGCGCGCCCGCATCTCGTGGACCAGCGTGATGCCGCGGCGGCGGGGTGTGCGGGCGATGCCCAAGGGGCTGCGGTCCTGCAGGTAAAGGTTGCACATCGGCAGGCTGACCACGTCGATGCCGGCCTTCGCCACCAGATCGAGCGTGTCCAGCGCGCGCGCCTCGTCCTGCGCCGAGAGTGAGCAGCAATGACCGACGACGACCCTGCCCGCAAAGCCGGTTTCCAGCTTCAGTTCGGCGATGTCGCGCAGCGTTTCCACGCTGGCGTCCATCGTCTCGTCCACATGGAAATCCGTATCGAGGCCGCGGGCAGCCGCTTGCGCGAACAACCCGCGGATGCGGTCGCGCAAGTCGCCCATGGGGTATGTGACCATGCCCAGAACGCCGCCGCGCGTCTGCGCCACCAGATCTGCCGTACGGCCAAAGGTGCCGCTGTCGTCGGTCCATCTGTCGCAACCGATCAGGCAGGCGGCCTGCAAGTCGATGCGGCCCGCCCAATCGGCCTGGACATCGCGGAAAACGGGCCAGCTGATGCCATCTTGCGGCGCGATGCTGTCCAGATGGGTGCGGATCGCGCGTGTTCCGTGGGAATAGGCCGCGCGAAGCGAGAATGTCATCCGCGTCCGCACATCCTCGGCCGTCCACCGCGCGCTACTGTCGGCGCGCACGGTGGTCAGCGCACCCATGAAACTGCCGTCGGGGTTGGGGCTGCGCGGCGAGATATGGCCCTTGTCCAGATGGGTGTGCATGTCGACGAAGGCCGGGAAAACCATCGCGCCCTTCATGTCGACGGCGATGGGTTGCGGCGCTGCGATCCGGCCGCCCGCGATGGAGATGTCGGTCGTGACCAGATCGCCGGGCTGGCCCAAAAGACAGGCGGGCACTGTGACATTCGCGAGCGTCACGTCGCCGTTCGGCAAGTGTGTGAAGTCCATCATGTTTCCCGGCTCAGCGCACTCTCGTGCCATTTGCGCAGCAAGAGATGCGACAGGATGCTGAGCGCTGCGAAGATGAAAACGCCCATGGCGGCGACCAGCGCAAGGGCTGCGAACATGCGGGCGATGTTCAGACGATACCCCGCCTCCTGAATCCGGAAGGCAAGGCCCGATCCGATGCCGCCCGTTCCCGCCACAAGTTCGGCCACGACCGCCCCGATCAGCGACAGGCCACCCGCGATCTTGAGGCCACCGAGGAAATACGGCAGCGCCGAGGGCAATTGCAGGTAGCGCAGCCGTTGCCAGCGCGTCGCGCCATAGATGCGGAACAGGTCGCGCAGGTTGTGATCGACAGAGTTGAGCCCCAGCGTGGTCGAGGACAGCACTGGAAAGAAGGCCACCAGCCACGCACAGAGCAACATGCCCGCCACCTTGCTGTCCACATAGATGAAGATCAGCGGCGCGATGGAGACCACGGGCGTGACCTGCAAGATCACGGCGTAAGGGTAGAACGACAGTTCCAGCATGCGCGACTGGTTGAACAAGATCGCAAGGCCCGCCCCGCCGATAACCGCCAGCAGCAAGGCCAGCAGCGTGATCCTGCCGGTCAGGAAGGCCGCGTCGATCAGCATGGCCCAATCATCGACCAGGCTGCCCCAGACACGGTCGGGACCGGGAAGGATGTAATGCGGGATCTCGTTGGCGGTGACGATCCAAGCCCAGCCTGCGATCGACAGGATCATGATGATGACGGGCAGCGCCCATTTGGCGATGCGTTCGATCCGGGCGGCGCGGGCGCGCTGAATCTCGTCCTCGTCCCGCGTGTCGAGCGTTGCGATGGGCTGGTCGTCTGCAAGGCTCATGCGGGTTCTCCCATCGCTTCGCGCAATGCCTCGGACGCGCGGCGCGCGTGGGCGGCGTATTCGTTGGAGGTGCGGAAATCCTCGCCGCGCGGGTAGGGCGCGTCGACCTCCAGCTCGGTCAGGACGCGGCCGGGGCGCGCGGCCATGACCACGATGCGATCCGACAGAAAGACGGATTCGAACACCGAATGGGTCACGAAGATCACCGTGCAGCCGATCTTGTCCTTGAGCCTGAGCAGGTCGTTGTTGAGCTTGTGCCGCGTGATCTCGTCCAGCGCGGCAAAGGGCTCGTCCATCAGGATGAGGCGGGGATTGGTGGCGATGGCGCGCGCGATGGAGACGCGCATCTTCATGCCGCCCGACAATTCGCGGGGGTAGGCGTTGAGGAATTTCTCGAGCCCGACGAGGCGCAGCACTTCGAGGATGTCATCCTTGACCTCTGCATAGCCTTTGCCTGACAGGCGGAAGGGCAGCCAGACATTCTGGGCCACCGTTGCCCAAGGCATCAGGGTCGGTTCCTGGAACACCACGCCGAGGTCTCCACGGCCATGGTCGCCCTCCCATTCGATGCGGCCACGCGTTGGGTGCATCAGATCGGAAATCAGACGCAGAGCGGTGGATTTGCCACAACCCGACGGACCCAATAGCGAGATGAAATCTCCTTGATTGACCTGCAAAGTCATGTCGCGCAGCGCCACGACGTCGCCGTTGAAGATCTTGTCGACATGGTTCAGCCGCAACAGCGGCGCGCGTTGCCCCAGCGGCTTTATGTCATTGCGGCGGACAGCCATGGCGGCACCTTCTTGTGCAAGATAAATGCGGCCCGCCAGGATGGGCGGGCCGCCTGTGTCAGCACCACATCACTGCGGACGCAATTCCATCCCAAGGCCCTGATTCACGAATTGGGTCGTGAATGCAGCCTGCCAGTCGATCCCGTCCGAGACAACGCCCGCTTCGACCATGGAGCGGTAGAAGACTTCGACGGTTTCCTCGGTCATGGCACCGATGCCGAGCGTCAGAGCCTCACCGCTGTCGACGATGCCGTATTCGATCATCTTGGCGATGGCATAATCGATCTTGTCCTGGGTCATGTCAGGGTTGGCTTCCAGGATCAGGGCATTGGCGGCTGCGTTGTCGCCATAGAGGTAGTTGTACCAGCCGAGGATCGATCCGTTGACGAAGCATTCCACCACTTCGGGGCTGTTCTCGATCGTGGCGGCCATGGTCTCGATCGTGGTGGCGTAGGTGGCGTAGCCTGCGTCCGCGATCAGGAAGACATTGGGCGTGAACCCACCTTCGCGTTCGACCAGATAGGGTTCGGACGACAAGAAGCCTTGCATGCCGACCTGCGTGTCGGCGAGGAAGGGTGCGGGGTTGAACGTGTAGGGCTGGCGCTGTTCGACGGTGAAGCCATGTGCCGCGATCATCCACTGGTAGTAGCTGGCAAAGCCGTTGTCGCCGATCAGCAGCGTCAGGTCGCGCAGCTCTTCCCAGGTGTCGGCGACACCGGGATGGGCAATGATCACCTGCGGGTGTTTCTGAAAGGTCGCTGCGACGGCCACGACGGGCACATCCTCCTCCACGGCGGTAAAGGCCTGCAGCAGGTCGCCGCCCATGTGGAACTGGATCCGGTCGGCCAGCAGCAAGGCGCGGTTGTTCACCTGCGGGCCGCCCGACACGATGGTGACGTCCAGACCGCATTCGGCATAGGTGCCATCGGCGACCGACTGGTAGAACCCGCCGTGCTCGGCTTGCGCCAGCCAGTTGGTGCCGAAGGTGACCGGCGTCAGATCCTGCGCCCCCGCCGTGCCGGCGGCCAGGGCCGCCACTAGTGCAAGTGTCGAACTGCGAAACATCCTTGGTATCTCCCCGATAAGGTGGCGGTGTGTAGGACCAGACGTGAGCCTATGAGGGCTCGGCAATGTGGAAAGGGGTTAGCTGGTCGGCCTTTGTCGGGCTCAGCGCTGCCGCCATAATTTACGGCGGACCTTTGGGCATTGCATGAAAATTAGGCGCCAGCCGCATGGTCCCTGCGCATCCTCTGGACAGCGGGTCGGCAGGACATTTGTCTGTTCGCGACATACCAAGGAGAAGACGATGCCAGACTGCCCTCGTTTGACCTCCCTTGCACCGCCCACGATTCGCCCGCCGTTCGCGGCCTATGCCCACGGCACCCATGTGCCGGCGGGGGCGGAGTGGGTTTTCACGTCGGGGCAGCTGGGCATTTCACCCGATGAGCAGGTCCCTGCGGATGTCCGGGCGCAAGCCGATCTGTGCTTTGCGGCCTGCACCGCGATCCTTGCCGAGGCCGGGTTCGACAAGACGGATACCGTCCGCATAAACGCGTTCGTGACCGACCGCGCCGAAATGCCTGCCTACATGGCCGCCCGAGATTCCTGGTGTGCGGGGATGGCACGCCTTCCCGCCTCGACGCTGGTGATTGTGTCGGGCTTCACCCGCCCGGAGTTCAAGGTCGAGGTGGAAGTCACCGCCGCCCGCCTGCCGCGCGGTTAGCCATGATTTTGAGGTTGACGGACAGGTGCGCCTGTCATACCTCCGCCTCGGCTTGGCGGAGTAGCTCAGTTGGTTAGAGCAGCGGAATCATAATCCGCGTGTCGGGGGTTCGAGTCCCTCCTCCGCTACCAGCATTTTGGTACAACTGTTCTGTAAACACGCCGCCAAGGGCGCGTTTGTGATGGTCCCAATGTGCCCGCGATCGCCTGGATGCGAGCGGGATCATGCCACTTCGGTGGCAGGGCATGTTGAGGAAGGGTGAACCACGGCCCATTTTCCGCCGAAAAGCGCCGATTGTATTGCGATTGCCTCGGGTTATTGCGCTCCTCTCCCGGCCAACAGCAGATTCCGCGGAAAACGCCAGCGCCAAACGGCCCAGTTTTGAGTGATCAAAGCGCCGAAAGGTCTTTCGCGCCTTGCATGGTTTGCACCCTCCTCCACTGGCACGCGCGGCAAGGCGCGGCTACGAAAGGGCATCGGATGGCAAGCGAAGCCTTTGACAAAACAGGAGAGTGGAATTGAGCGACGCAGCTGACCTGACCGCCACGGAGGCGCGCCGCTTGATTGCCCGGCGTCAATTGTCTCCGGTAGAGCTCGCCGACGCTTGTATCTCGCGGGTCGAATCCTTGGATCATGCTGTAAACGCGATCGTAGCAAATGATTTCGACCAGCTGCGGGATGCGGCGCGCGCTGCGGAGGCGGCGGTAATGGGGGGGGCGGACGCTGGGCCCGCTCCATGGTCTTCCGGTTGCGATCAAGGACATGAATGATGTCGCGGGTCTTCCAACGACATACGGCTCGGAAATCTTTGCCGACAACGTGCCGGAACATGACGACTCCCTCGTCAGGGCGGTGCGGTCAGCCGGTGGCCTGATCCTCGGTAAGTCGAATGTTCCTGAATGGTCGGCGGGGGCAAATACACGAAATCGCGTCTATGGCGTCACCGCAAACCCCTATGATGTCACACGCTCTTGCGCGGGCTCATCGGGCGGCTCCGCCGTGGCGCTTGCCACGGGAATGGCTCCCCTCGCGACCGGCTCGGACCTCGGTGGCAGCCTGCGCAACCCGGCCGCCTTCTGCGGCGTCGTGGGCTTCCGGCCGACCCCGGGGGTCGTGCCGGGCCCGAAACGCGAGATGGCCCTGCTGCCGATGTCGACCGACGGACCGATGGCGCGCACGCCTGAAGATGCCGCCCTGCTGCTTTCCGTGCTGGCGCGCCATGATCCGCGAGACCCGTGGTCACCCGCGGCAGGTTTCCTGTCGCCAGACCTGCCTTTGGTTGACCTCGCATCGCTCAGGTTTGCCTCGAGCGAGGATTTAGGGTTTGCGCCTACCGAAGGCATTGTGCGCAGCACCTTGCGCGACCGGATCGACCGGCTTGGCCCATATCTTGGCCCGCTCCATGAGGGCGCGCCGGACTGCTCCGGCGCGGACCGTATCTTCGCCGTCCTGCGCGCCGTAGGGTTTCTCGGGCAGCACCGCGAGCGGCAGGTGCTGTTCCCGCAAAAGATCGGCCCAAATGTCCATGCCAATATCGAGGAGGGGTTGAGCTATTCCGCCGCGGACGTGGCGGGGGTGCTTGCACTTCAGGGAACCTATTTTCGCGCGTGGACGGACTTCTTCGAAACTGTTGATATCCTTCTGTGCCCTGCAGTCACGATCAGTCCGCGTCCTTGGCGTGAGCTTTACCCGACGCAGATCGACGGCCAGCCGATGCAGAGCTATTATCATTGGCTTGCCATGGCATACGCGACCACGATCGCGGGTTTCCCGTCTGTCTCGATCCCTTGCGGGCGCGACAGTGCCGGCATGCCCTTCGGTCTTCAGGTGGTCGGACGGCGCCATGACGATGCCAGAGTTCTCGCAGTGGCGCGCGAACTCGCGGCGGTGTTCGCATCCGATAGCGTGATGAACCTGCCTCCTCCTGATCTTGGCGCGCTCCGCAGTGCGCCGCCACTGTCGCAAGTGGAGGGATTTAGGGACCTGTGAAAGCCCTTCCCGAAGGCAAGAGAGGCCCGGTAGCGGGCAGAAGCATTGTCTGCCCGTAGTTCGCGCGCGGCCCGGCCTTCAGCACCTTGCCCATCGCGTCCCAGAGCAGTGCCGCAGCGAGGAACACCGCCATCGGCTGCTTGTAGCGCGCCAGCCGGCCTGCGAGGGGCTGACGGCTGGCATCGTTTCCAAAGTGGCGCTGGCCTCACGCACGACGACCCGACCACCTCCTTTCCGAAGTCTGGCTGTGGCACGACCGTGACCGCCCTGTTGCGCAAACCGTCGAGAGCAGACTGCGTCGTCGCAGCCTAGTGACCCCACGCACGGGGTTTCAAAAGACGGTTGCTGCCTGACACTGCCGCACCTTCTGTCACGGTTTGCGCGCCAGCTTGTGCACAACCGGCGCTGCGATCAGTTCACCCTTGTTGGCGAAGGCCTCGTGGTTTCGTTCTATGGTGCCGAGATCATAGAGATAGTTGACCATGACCCCCCATGACTGCTCCTGCCCGCGGAGGGACGTGTCGGCATCAGCGTTGATTCGCTCGAGCCGCGCCCCGTTGCCGAGGTGAAAGCGCGCCACGGGATCGACGATGTGTCCGGTCTCGGTGCGGGCAAGCATAAGGTAGCGTGCTGCCAGTTCGAGTGCGATATCGGCAGGCGGGGGCGTGGAGTTCAAGGTGCCCTCCCCGGCGGGGTCCGACACGGCCGCGACCTGCGCCTCGGTCAGCATGCCCGAGCGCGGCCTCGCGAGCTCACCGGCGACCCAGCGCCGCAAACCGGGCAAGGGCGACAAGGTTACAAAGGTGCGCAAAGCCGGAAACTCGAGGCGCAGAACCTCAACAACCTGCTTGATCAGGAAGTTGCCGAAGGACACCCCGCGCAGGCCGTTCTGGCAGTTCGAGATGGAGTAGAACACCGCGGTCGTCATCTTCGCGGGGTCCTGCGGCGTCCGGCCCGCATCAAGGATGGGACCGATGGCGGCGGGGATCTCATGATCGAGCGCCACTTCGACGAAAATCACGGGATCGGCCCGCATCGCAGGATGGAAGAACCCGTAGAGCCGCCTGTCGGGCGATGCCACACGGCCGCGCAGGTCGTCCCAGCCATTGATCGCATGCACCGCCTCGTAGCCGATGATGCGCTCGAGGGTTTCGGCGGGTGTAGACCAGTCAATCCGGCGCAGTTCGAGGAAGCCGCGGTTGAACCAGGAACGAAGCAGATGCTGGAAATCCGCATCGAGCGGGCGTAGCGACGGATCGGACCGGATCGCTGTCAACAGCGCGTCGCGCATCGCGACCACGTCCTGCGTGGCCGCCGGCGCGCGGTTCAGCCGCCGGATCAGCTCTTGGCTGCGGGGTTCGCTGGCAAAGTGGAGAGCCCGCGCGTTGGCAGCGCTGCGATCCGCCGCGTACTGCGTCATTGCGCGATCAAGCGCTGTCTGATCGACGCCAAAGCGCTGAACGATATCGGTGAAGACTGCGCGTTTCCCGGCCATGTCGAGTTGCCCGAAACCGTCGAGGATCTGGCGTGCCAAGGCAAGCTCGGTTGCTTCTCCTCGGCCTGCCAAAAGTGCCGCACATTGGTCGACGAGGCTGGCAGTTGCCACATCGCTAGAGGTCAGGGCCCGCCCGACATCCGCGACGCGGGACAATAAATCAGTGAAAAGGCTGGATGCTCTCATGTCCGGTTCGTCTCTTGGGTTGCGGCCGGCGCAATGTGACGGCGAGGTGTCATGCACAGCCTTTTCAACATGACATATGCTGCACACAAAATCAATTTTTGTGTATGCATAAATATGCATTTTTGCGCACAAGAGGAGGTTTGCACCTGTACCTTGTTCAACATAGAATGTGCCCGGAAAGCTGGATGTCCTTGGAGTTTCGGTCTTTGAAACGGTCAGATGAATTGCGCGACGAACTTGAAGAGGAAATCCTCACGGGCGTGTTGCGACCGGGCAAACGGCTGGAAGAGGCTCAACTGGCGGATCGCTTCGGCGTATCCAGAACTCCGATCCGCGAAGCCTTGCTCCAACTGGCCGCCAATGGCCTGGTCGAGTTCCGGCCTCGTCGCGGAGCCATCGTAGTCGAGATCGGCCCGCGCCAGCTGATGGAAATGTTCGATGTGATGGCTGAGCTTGAGTCGATGTGCGCGCGTCTCGCTGCGCGGCGCGTAACCGATGACGCGCTGGAGCAGATCACCGCCGCGCATGAAGCGTGTCTCAAGGCGGCAGCCGAAAAAGACATCAACGAATATTACGACACCAACGAGGTGTTTCACGCCCGCATACGGCAGGCCAGCCAGAACGAATTCCTGATGGAGCAGGCGACCAACCTGCAAAAAAGGCTTAAGCCCTACCGGCGCATGCAGTTGCGTGCGCGCGATCGCATCCGCGCCTCGCTCCAGGAACACCAGCGCATCGCAGATGCGATCGCGGCGGGCGATGCCGACAGCGCCGGGGCGGAAATGCGCGACCATGTGGCCCTGATGGGAGAGCGCTTTACCACTCTCATCGCGTCGCTCGACGCGAGCAAGGCCAGCCAAGACGACGTATCAGCGGAAAACAGCGCGGTTCAGACCACACCGACCCGGCGGGCTACATCCACGAGATAGCGCCGCCCTTCCAACATGTCGTCAAGGCTGCCGAACTGGTTCATGTAATGGCCGGTGAAGCCCTTGGCCTCGATCCGTCGGAACATGTCCGCAAAATCCATCGAACCTTCCCCGGGGTTCAGGTGCTCTTCGTATGTGCCGTGGCAATCGGCCAAGCGGACCTCGCGACAACGGGTGAAATCAAGCGCCTCAACAAAGCCCGCTACACCTTCGGGATAAAGATGCGCGTGATTGGCGGTGAACGCCATTCCCAGATGCTCGGACCTAAGGTTGTCGAAATACCACAGACATTCCTCGAGCGTGGTGCACAGGTAATTCACCTCGGCATGCTGGGGCTCGCGGTTGGTGTTCTCCAAAAGCAGGAGGACGCCCTGGCTTTCGGCATAGCCGACCGTGCGCTTGAGCCGCTCCAGCCCCGCCTCGCGCCGCATCTGGTAATCGGCTGTGAAATGGTTGCCCGCATGCACGATCACCCAGCCCGCGCCCGTCGCCTTGGCCAAGTCCACATAGGCGCGCAGATAGGAATCCACGGCCTCTGTCACAAAGGGCGACACTTCGGCCACGTTCACGGCGGACAGGGTATGCAGGCCCAAAACCACACCGGTTTGCTCGCACAGCTCACGGATGGCGGGCGCGCGCGCCATCATCGTGGCCATAGCATTGGGCGCCAGATCGGTCTGGACATCGAGAAACCGCACGTCGTTCGCGGCGGCCCAGCGGATCGCATCCTCGACCGCGAGGCCACGGCCCACATCCATCCCGATGCGTTCGAAAAGCGGCTTACCGGCGGCCTCATTCCCCCTCATGCCGGCACCTCGCCCGTCACGACCCAGGATGTCGCCGTCAACGACCGTGGACCATCGACATCGCCCGATAGAAATGCCGCCCGCACCGCGTCGCAGACCCGCGCCTGAAGATCAGGTTCAAGCGCTGCCACATATCCGCCAACCGGCCCCTGTCCGCCCAAAAGCGGCTGCCAGTAGTCATCCCAGTCTGCAAAATCCATCCGCACGGTAACTGACTGACGTTCCACATTGGCAAGACCTGCCGACCGCCAGAGGTTGGCCATGCCGTCGGGCAAGGCGAGCGGATTGGAAAAGATCTTGTCCCTGGTTTTGGACGCCACCGGGTCTATCGCGGCAGCCGTATCCCAAAGTAGCCGCTGGTAGACGAGACCGCCCCGGAAATCCCAAGCGGCAGCGACGAGAACTCCGCCGGGGCGCACAACGCGCGCCATCTCTTGCGCGGCCTTGAGCGGGTCCGACATGAAGTTCAGAGCTATCAGGGCCCCCGCGCCATCAAAGGTGTTATCGGGAAAGGCGATGTTCTGAGCATCTCCGTTCAACAACTCGACGCCGGACAGGTCAGGGCGTGCGCGCGCGAATTCCAAGTAGGGTTCGGCGACGTCGATACCCACGACCCGACGGGACGGGTGCCGCGCCAAGAGGGCAGCGGAAAGGCTTCCTGTCCCGCATCCCACATCGAGAAGCGGGCCACCACCTTCGAATGTGACACTCTCCGCGATGCGGTCCGCCACCCTGCGGCTCCAGCGTCCGATGAAGCGTTCGTACGCTGCACCGTCATTGGCTTGATAGCTTGAACTGTTGGTCATGCGGAAAGGCTCTCCTGCGGCGCTCGTCTCAGCGCATCTGCGATGGCAACCAGGTTGCGATTTGGGGGAACAACAAAAGCATCAGCGTGAACAGCAAGATTGCACCGAAGAACGGCAGGTTCGCCACGAAGATCCGCATTTGGTCAGTATTCGCTATCCTCGACGTGATGATGAGTGCGATCGCAAGGGGCGGTGTCAGCTGGCCGATGACGACTGCCATGACCATCAGAACACCGAAGTGCAGCAGGTCCACATCGTAGAGGATCAAGGTAGGCAAGATCACCGGAACGAGAACCGGTATCAGCGGGTCCAAGAACATCCCCGCGATAATGGCCAGCAGCATCAGAAGCGCCAGTCGCATGAACATGTTGTCGCCGAAGGTGAAGAGATCGATCAGTTCGGCGAGAGCTTGGGGGACATGGGCGCTGGAAAGGCTCGACCCGAGGGCGAAGGAAAGACTGACGATCACCAAAAGCTCGCCCGTCATGGTCAAGGCGACCACAAAGACGCGGTACAGACCCTTCAGGCTAAGGCTCCGAAAGATGAACATGGACAGAATAATCGCGTAGACCACCGCGAATGCACCGCTTTCGGACGGTGTGAATACCCCAAACACGAGACCGCCCACGATGATGGCAGGCAGTCCGAATGCAAGGATGCCCCTGCGCCCAGTCCGTATGATCTCGGCGGTGGAAAAGCTTCCGTGTCGCTGCCATTTGCGCCGAATTGCAAGGTAGGACACCAGAGCCATGAAGATGGCGCCCAAAATGAGGCCAGGAATGAGTCCCGCGATGAACAGCGCGCCAAGCGACGTGCCGGTCACGGCGGAATACAGGATCATCGGCGACGACGGCGGTATCAACGGGCCAATCCCCGACGAGGATGCACTGATCGCGGCCGATACTTCGGAGGAGTACCCCTCGCGCTTCATGGCCGGAATGACGATGGATCCCGATCCGGCAAGATCGGCGGTGGAAGATCCGATCATCCCGCCAAAGAACATGCTGGTCAGGATGTTAACCTGTGCGAGCCCACCGCGTAGCCAGCCCACCAGAGCGCGCGCGAAATCGAAGAGACGGCCTGAGACGCCCCCGGCGTTCATGATCGTACCGGCAAGAACGAACATCGGCAGGGCGATCAGGGTGAACTGACTGACACCGGAGACCATGGTCTGTGGCACCATCATGCTCCACTGACCGTTCATGACAAAATTGAATGCGACCGCGAACAACAGGGCGGCGACCATGGGAGTGCCGAGGATCAGCAACACCAGCAGGATCGATATCGATAGCAGGGCAATGATCACGATGTCACTCCGGGGTTGGGATTGCGTCTGAGACTGGCGGTCATGCGATGTCAGAGCGGTTGCGCTTGAAATAGTCCTGGACCAGCAAGCCGAGATACGCGACGGCGGCGATCGCGGGACCAACGACCATTGCCGCCATGAACCAACCCTTCTGCAGACCGACATAGATCATCTGATCCCCGCCGAAGAATTGCAGGTACTTCAGCGACACGATCGCCAGCCAGACGAAGATCGCAGCCGAGAAGAGATGTGTCGCGAACGCAAGCACGGTCTCCATCCTGGCCCCGAGGCGCTGCGCAAAGAAGTCTATGCGGATGATCTGCCGCCGGCGGATCGACAGGAACATACCCAGCATGCCCAACCAGGGCAGCAGTGACAGGACCAGCTCATCCCCCCAGATAAAGACGAAACCAAGCGCGTATCGCCCCAGTGCGTTCAGGAACACCACTGTCACGATGGTGAGCAGGACGGCCACGCCCAGCGCTTCGGCGACAGCGTTGATCGCACGGTCGAGGCGGCTCCGGCCGATGTCGAGGTCTTGGAATTCGGTCGCTCGGGCAGCTTCATCCACCTGACGCGCCAGTTCGGCATCGCTGATGGGAACGCTGCCCTCCGGTAGCCGGTCCTGCATTGGATGGTCCATTCAGTTGGTCTCGGAGGACATGACGCCGCACACAGCGAAAGCGTGGGTCGCTGCGTGCGGCATTCCTTGCGGGATCAGTTCGAAGCTGCGGCCACGACTTGGGCGGCGAACTCGCTGCCAGCCATGTCACCGACGGCTTCCCAGATCGGAACCGAAGCGGCCCGGAAAGCCTCGATATCGATCTCGTTGATCTCCATGCTCTGCCCGAGCTCTTCCAGGAGAGACGCATCGGCTTGCGCACCGAGGCCGCGGGTGTACTCCGCCGCTTCCTGTGCGGCCGCAATGACTGCGGCGCGCTGTTCGTCTGTGAGCGAGTCGAACCGGGCCCCGTTCATGACCAGCGTCACCGGCGAATAGACGTGGCGCGACAGCGACATGTAGTCCTGCACTTCGAAGAACGACCGGTTTCTGATCGTGATCAGAGGATTTTCTTGACCGTCGACCGTGCCCTGCTGCAGGCCAAGGTAGAGTTCACCCATGTTCATCGAGATCGGCTGAGCCCCGAACGCGGTGAAGGCGAGGATACGTGCTTGGCTGCCGGGAACGCGGAGTCTGACGCCCTCGAGGTCAGAGGGAACTACGATCGGGCGGACATTGTTGGTGATGTTGCGAAACCCGAGCTCGCCAAAGGCCAGCACTTCGAGCCCGGCCGACTCCCGCATCGAGGCGCGCAGCATCTCACCGACCTCGCCGTCGAGGAGCCGGGCGACGGTTTCGCGGTCGCTGAACAGGAACGGCATGTCAAAGATCGCCCAGCTTCTGTCCAGTGACACCGCGTCCGAGCCCATCGGATAGACATCGATCTGGCCGGTGCGGATCATTTGCATATGGACGGTTTCATCGCCAAGCGCCTGCGTATGAAAGAATTCGAAGGCGAAGCCATCACCCAATGCCGTCTGGAGGTTCTGGGCAAAGCGTTCGGCCATCTGGAGATCCAGACCCGTCATCGGGTTTTCGCCCGAAATGCGCAGCTCGAGCGTCTGCGCTTGGGTAAGGGCGGGTATTACCATTGCTGCGCCGAGCACAAGCGCGGCGCCAAGCTTTCCGAATGTCTTGTAGATGGTCATCTTATGTTCTCTCCCTTGGTTTGTCTCAACGTTCCGGCACATTGTTTTTGTTATCGTGCCGTTCAGTGCCGCCTGATCAGTTCGCCTTCAGAGTTGCGCGCATCGCGTCCCTGTCGAGCTCCACCCCAAAGCCCGGCGCATCGGGTACCGCGATGCGCCCCTCCCTGACTTCGGGGATCGATTTGAAGATTTGGCGTTCGACTTGATCGACGCCAAGATGACTTTCGCTGAGGGTTCCGTTGCGGAAGCCCGCAACGTGATGGAGACAGAATATCCCCCCGCCACCTGCGTCCGAGAGTGGCCGATTGTAGATCTGGGCCAGATGCGCAACGCGCCGGGTCTCGGTCATGCCGCCATTGTAAAGACTGTTGGGCATGAAGATGTCGATCGAGTCATGCTCGACAAAGGCGCGGAACCGATCGGAATGGCCGTCCATCTGACCGGCGGACAACGGTATCGTCGTGCGTTTGCGCAAAAGCCCCAGATCCCTTGGGTCGTTTCGCAAGACCGGGTCCTCGAACCAGGCGATGTCGCAATCCTCCACCATCTTGGACAACCGCATCGCCTCATCGAGGGTCAGGCTTTCATTTGCATCAATGGCAAGCGGCGTATCGGGGCCGAGCGCATCCCGAACATGCCGGACACGCTGGGCATCCTCCCGGATGCCGCCCTTGGCCACACCGACAAGCATCTTGAACCGACGATGGCCCTTGCCCTGCAGGTCGCGAGCAACCTCGACAAGTTGGTCGCGGTCGAAAGCACCGAACCCGAACGTGCAGTAGGCCTCCGTATGGTCGCTGTGCCCACCGAGCAGTTGTGCGACAGTCCGGCCGCTTGCCTTTCCGGCGATGTCCCATAGGGCGAGGTCGATGCAGGACAGCGCCAGCATGTTGACGCCGAGGGTTTGGCCTCGTTCCGAGACGATCTTGTGCAGACGGTCGTGGATCCGCTCGAGATCGCGGGGGTCCATGCCGATCACCACTGGCCCCAAATGGTTGACCACCGCAGAGGCTACCGCGTGGGGCAGAAAGCGCGAGGCCATCCCGATGCCCACGTGCCCCTCGGTCGTCTCGACCTCGCAGATGACCCTCACCGAGTCGCCCGCCGGCTTGCCAACTATCGGCAGAACCGTATCGAAGGCATGGACGGTGGCCGTGACTTTTGCGATCTTCATGCCGCCGATCCCTTGAGCAGGCCGCCCGGCGCATTGTTACCTGCCAGGCTGCGCATTGCAGCATCCACACCGCCCGCCCGATGCGGGATTCCGCACGCCGCAAGCCCCATCTCGACACCACTGAGCGTGCCGGTGACCATCAGATCGTGGAAATCCCCGAGGTGACCGATACGAAACACACGGTCGGCCAATTGGCCGAGGCCATTCCCGAGAGGCATGTTGCTGTTGGTCAGGATCTGAGCGCGAAGGGCGTCGGCCGAATGACCCTCGGGCAGGCGAACGGCGGTGAGCGAGGGGGAGTGTTCGGCATCGACCGCGCATTGCGTCTCGAAGCCCCAGTGGCGCACGGCAGCCCGCGTCGCTTCTGCTGCGCGCTTGTGGCGCGAGAATACGTTCGGCAGCCCCTCTTCCCGGAGCATGTCGAGGGCGACCTTCAGCGCCTGCAACATGTTGGTCGCCGGAGTGTAGGGAAAGAAGCCGTTCACGTTGGCCGCGATCATGTCTTCCCAATCCCAGAAAGACCTCGGCATCCGTGCTGTCTTTCCAGCAGCGCGCGCCTTTTGGGATACCGCGTTGAACGACAGGCCGGGGGGCAGCATCAGACCCTTCTGCGATCCGCCGACCGTGACGTCCACGCCCCATTCGTCATGCCGATAGTCGATCGACCCCAGCGACGAGATCGTATCCACCATCAAAAGTGCCGGATGCCCAGTGGTATCCATCGCCCGCCGCAGCGCGGCGATGTCCGATGTCACCCCAGTCGATGTCTCGTTGTGAACTGCGCAAACGGCTTTGATCCGGTGCGCCTTGTCCTCGGCGAGAACCGCCCAGATGCGGGCAGCATCAACACCAGAACGCCAGTCCCCCTCCAGCAACTCCACCTTGAGGCCCAGTTTCTCCGCCATTTTGCGCCACAGGGTCGCGAACCAGCCGGACTGGTACATCAGCACCGTGTCGCCCGGCGACAGCGTATTCACGAGGGCCGCTTCCCATGCACCGGTTCCCGATGCCGGGTAGATGACAACCGGTTGCTCTGTTGCAAAGACCTCTTTCACACCTTCCAGAACCTCGCGACCCAGCGCGCCGAATTCCGGTCCGCGGTGATCGATCGTGGGCTTTGCCAAGGCGGCGAGTATGGGCAGCGGCGTATTCGTTGGCCCCGGAATTTGAAGGAATTGGCGTCCGGCTGAATACATGCTGATTTCTTTCGTTTGTGTTTCCGGTGACCAGGATGGCATCCGATGACCGGGTCTTGCGTATCCTCAAGACAAGCATAATGTATACAATTGTGGCAAGCGATTCTTTCTTGCCTCACTGAAATTGAGGAAATCCCGGATGACCGACACTCAGCGCGCTTTCTCAGCGAGATCCACCATGGCGGCAGCACCGGCCGTAACGGAGAGAGACGCTGTTGCGCTTGCGCGGGAACTGAACGGAGTTATGAAGGGCTCGGCCGCGGGCGATGCCTTCACGCGTGGCCGGTACGCGACAGACGCATCGATCTATCAGATCATGCCGGCAGCTGTGGCCTTTCCACGTGATGCCGAGGACGTGGCCGCCGTGATCGGGGTGGCCGCGCGCCATTCCGTTCCGGTGATCGCGCGGGGTGCCGGCACGTCGCAAAACGGGCAGCCCATCGGACCCGGGATCGTTGTCGACTTCAGCCGTCACTTCAACAATGTGCTCTCGATCGACCTCGATGCGCAGACGGCACGGGTCGAACCGGGTACGGTGCTGCAGAGTTTGAACACGCGCCTGCGCGAGCACGGCCTGTTCTTTCCGGTAGAACCATCTACCGCGTCACGCTGCACGATCGGAGGCATGGCCGGGAACAACTCCTGCGGGGCGCGTTCGCTCGCGTATGGCAAGATGGTCGACAATGTGATTGGCATCGAAGGGATGCTGGCTGATGGCACACCCATCGCATTTGATCGCAAGGGCACGTCGGCCAATTCTTGGACGCTTGCCCATGCGATGCGCTCGCTTGCCGAACGTCAGCGTGCGGAAATCGACCAGATGTTCCCAAAGGTCCAGCGGCGGGTCGGCGGCTACAATCTGGACGAACTGCTTGCCGACGAGCCGAATTACGCCGGTCTCTTGGTCGGTTCGGAGGGTACTCTGGCCTTGTCCAGCGCGGTCACGCTGAAGCTGGCCCGACTTCCCGAACATCGTGTGATGGGGATCTGTCATTTCCCGTCCTTCCGGACCGCGATGGAGGTGACGCGCCACTTGGTCGAACTCGGGCCGACCGCCGTTGAACTTGTCGACAACAACGTCCTGACGCTCGGCGCCGACATCCCGTTGTTCCGCAAGATCCTTGGTCAGATTACGCGTGGGCGGCCCGACTGCCTGCTTCTGGTCGAATTCGCCGGTCCGGATGCCTCCGCCTTGGGCGCGGAGCTGGCCCGTCTCGACGCCTGCATGGCGGATCACGGCCATCCCGACGCTGTGGTGAAAGTGTCCGATGTTGCGGTTCAGCGCGACATCTGGGAAATGCGCGAAGCCTGTCTGAACATCATGATGTCCGGGGCGGGCGATGCCAAGGCCGTCAGCTTTATCGAAGACTGCGCCGTGCCGCTCGAACATCTTGCGGACTATACGGACGCGATCACCGATCTTTTCGAACGCCATCAAACTCGGGGAACCTGGTACGCGCACGCATCCGTCGGATGCCTTCATGTGCGTCCCATCCTGAACCTGAAGGACCCGCGCGGCCTGCACGCAATGCGCGCGATCGCCGAGGAGGCCTGCGATCTCGTCCGCCATTTCAAGGGCTCGCATTCGGGCGAACATGGTGACGGCATCTCGCGCTCGGAGTTCCACGAACGGATGTTCGGCCCGACCCTTGTCCGCGCATTCGAGACCGTGAAGGACGAGTTCGACCCCGCCGCACGTCTGAACCCGGGCAAGATCGTGCGTCCCTACAAGATGGATGACCCAGACCTGATGCGCTTTGCGCCAGACTACAAAGTGTCGATGCCAGTTCGGACCGGATTGGATTGGTCGGAAAAAGGTGGCTTCGGCGGCGCCGTCGAGATGTGCAACAACAATGGCACCTGCCGCAAGCTGGCGGGTGGCGCGATGTGTCCCAGCTACCGCGTCACCCGCGACGAACAGCACCTCACCCGCGGGCGCGCGAACACGTTGCGGCTGGCCATTTCCGGGCAACTCGGCCCGGACGCCCTTACATCCGCCGAGATGAAGCAGACCATGTCGCTTTGCGTCGGATGCAAGGCGTGCCGCCACGAATGCCCGACCGGCGTCGACATGGCCAAGATGAAGGTCGAAGTCGACTATCAGTACCAGTTGCGCCACGGGCTGAGCCTGCGCGACCGCCTCGTGGCCTTTCTGCCCCATTATGCCCCGCTTGCATCGCGGCTGCGCGGGCTGGCGAACCTGCGGGATCGGCTGCCCGGCCTGCCATGGCTGAGTGAACGGGTCCTCGGCTTGTCAGCCCGCCGACCCTTGCCGAAATGGCAATCACCATGGCGGGAGGCCGGTCACTCGACGCCTGCCGACGTGCGGGGTGACGGGCTGGATCTTGTGCTGTTCGCCGATACGTTCAATCGCTACTTCGAGCCCGAGAACCTTTCGGCGGCCCTGCGCGTGCTCACTGCAGCCGGATACCGCGTTCACCACGTTGCAACGACCGGTGGGCGCCCCCTGTGTTGCGGGCGGACCTTTCTGTCTTCCGGGCTGGTGGAACAGGCACGCGCCGAGGCGCGGCGCACTCTGGACGCCCTTGCGCCCTTCGTCGCCGCCGGAGCACGGGTCGTTGGCCTTGAGCCGTCCTGTCTCTTGACCATGCGAGACGAGTTTCTTGTTCTCCTCCCGGCACAAGAAGCAAAACCCTTGGCGGACGCCGCATTCCTCGTCGAAGAGGTGCTGGCCGCCGACATCGCCGCCGGACGTGTGACGCTGCCGCTGTTGGACCGGGGGCAAAGGACTGCCCATCTTCATGGGCATTGTCACCAGAAGTCGCTGGGCGGGTTGAGCGCAGCCCAGACCCTTTTGGCCCATGTTCCCGGTCTTGTGGTGAAGACCATCGAGTCGAGCTGTTGCGGGATGGCCGGCGCGTTCGGCCACGAGGCGGAAAACTATGACACGTCAGTGGCCATGGGCGAGCTGTCGCTCTTGCCGGCGGTGCGTGCGGTTTCGGCAGGTGACGTCATTGTGGCGGACGGCACGAGTTGTCGAAAGCAGATCGTGGACGGATCCGGGCGCGCCGCGCTGCATGTGGTCCGTGTGCTTGCTGATGCGCTCTGAGAACCAGCCCCGTCGCCCCATGAGGGGCAAGACTTGCCAACAAAGGCGGACAAAGCTTAACAGTAGCTTGTTTCTTGGGCGTACAATCCGGACACGGAGGGCCAAAGTCACGGAACCGGCAACGGCGGCACCGGTCGAGCTGTGGTGAATATTTCGCTTGGTGTTTTGTCAACGCACAGTGGCACGCAGATCATGTGGCCGGGCCGGGAAAGGGCCATGACATTCCGTTGCGCAAACATTGCGTCGGCTTGCTCCCCGATGCCAGCGAGGCAGCGATCCTTGGTGTAGCGCCTGTATCTGACGGGAACGGATCTCTATCGCCATCCTAACCCAAACTGCCCTTAGGCCTTGCAGTAAGGTCTAAGGGCCGAGCAGGCGGGCCAGTATCCTTGGGGGCAGGCCCCGCCGGCGGCGGCGATACGCTTTACAGACCAAGCGAATTGTAGTCCGGCCCGCTGTAGACCCAGCCATCGGGGAACTGTGCGGTGCGGATGCGGCACCAGTTGTCCGTCTGGCAGCGCTCGCGCAGGGTGACCGTCTCACCGACTTGCAGTACGCCGATCCGGCGGCTTCCTGGGTGATCATAGACGTCCGTGGCAAGTCTCACGGCGCGAGTCTGGCGCAGAGTTGTCTCAATCTCAATTGGCCGTGTGAGATCTACTGGCATGTCCGAGATTTCCGGGCGTGCATCGACGAGGATGCGCGGCGGAAGCTGGCCACACAGAACCCCGAGCGTATCGATGACTTCGGGCCGCTCAAGGTGCAAATGGGCATCGGAGCCGTAGCGAATTCCAGTAATCCATTCGCCGGGCGGGCAGCGAAGACGGCCGGGGCTGGTATAACTGCCGCTGAAGGTGGGGGTCACTTCACGATAATGGTCCCTGTAGGGAACACGAGTGCAGCCCAGGCGAACGTGATTGATGGCTGGTGGCAAAGTCTGCCCGTTTCCGCGGATATTTTCGTTGACGTAGGTAAGCAGCATATGGACTGCTTGGCCCGCCGGGCACCGGATCTGTTGCCAACCCCCACCCGTGCCACCGACCAAGCTGAGGACAACTGGACTACCTTGCAGGCCTGAGACGCTGGGGTTCACTTCGTCACAAATCGGCTGGATGGCGTCCAGAAGATACCCGGTGCGCATGTTGAACCCGATCAGAAGGGATCGGGGTGGGCATCGAAGATCTTGTGTCATGCTGCCAGCCCCTACTAATCCGGGCTCGCTGATCTGGGCATTGGCACCGGTCGTGGCCGCCGATGCAACGATCGCTACAGTGGCGGCGGCCGCAAGCCAGCGGACCCCACGCTTGCATCGAAACCACAGTCGGTTGCGGCGCATATCTTCAGACGGAGGCGCAGCACGCATGTTGCCGTCGTTGTGTGTTGGTGTGTCCATTTGCAGATCCCCCGATTTCGGGCAGCGCGCAGTGTCTTGGCTGCCGTGCCGTTGCATGTCAGAAGCCGCCGAAGCGTTGTCAGCCATCTTCGGCGCCCGGCAATGATGCTGCATCCTTCATTTGCATGATTTCGCCTGCCTCTGTCCCCGGAACAGCCGTCTGACCCCTTCCTCACAGGCATCGCAGGATGGGCCTGACGGTCGGACGGCGACATGCGGACATCGGGCGACCCTTTGAGCTCAGCCTATGGCCACATCACAAACCGCAACGCAGGGTCGAGGCCATCGGTCAAAGGTTGTCGAATTGGGGTGCGCTGAGATCCGCGTTCCTGACCCTAGCCTGAGCGCGGTTTCGACCCTTCTCCGCCCTTGATGGAACCGAGCGACGAAAGCAGGCTTGTCAATTCGGACTGACGCTTCGTACCGGTCTTGGAGAAAATTGCACTGAGCTGACTGCGGATCGTGGTAATCGACACCCCCAGGGCATCCGCAGCCCCCCCCGTTGAGCGGCCTTCGACAAGATGCTGAGCCAATCGCGCCTCGGCCGGGGTCAGGTCGAACAGGCCGTGCAACATCACGGTATCCGGTGCATTGGCGCCATTGACCGGAGTGATGACAACCGCCGTCGCGGCATTGTCGAAAATATCGTGGGCCGCTCCCGTTATTGGCAATATATGCACGATGCAGGGCGCATTTCCGCCGTCTGATCGCACAGGTATGGAACGGACCACTGTGTTCCGAGCAGCTTGGCTTAGCCCTTCCTGAAACAGCATGTTTGCAGCGCGATGGCGGAGCGCCAATTTTCCCATCGCGGTAAAGATCACCGAACCGTTGGCGCTCTCCAGCAACGTGTTTGCGGCAAGCACGCGTCCGTTTTGCGCAAGGACGGCAGCGGGCAGTCCCATCGAGGCAAGAACGGAAACGGCTGCCTGCGCACGTTCAAGGCCCAATCGCGCTGCCATAAGCCCTGTGCGGGCAAGATGCGGACGCAGCCCCGCCAAGCCGTCCATCAGTTGGTTCCCCGGGCGCGTGGAATTTACTGACAGTTCAATCGTGATGCATACGTTTTCACCGGTGGGCATGCGCATCAAGGTGCCAAGCTGATTTCCGATCCCGAGGGCTTTCAGCGGTGCACGCATCAAATCCCGGGAAAGTACCTCTCCGGGAAAATAGTCGGCATCGTAGAAAAAGGCTGCCGGCGGGACATTCAACATATACGGGGTCAGCTCGCTGACTTTCCACGCATCGGATGTGCAATATCCTGTCAACACCTCGTCGATCAACGGGGTGCTGCGCCACCGAGGCTGAATGAGCCCGTTATAAACGATCACTGCCGCCGAGACGCCACCGGACACGTCTGCCAGTTTCTGAAGTACGTCATTCCAGCGTTCCGGGATGAAGGCCGCTTCGTAGATTTTCTCGATTAGAGTTTCGTCCACCGCATCGACGCTCCAATTGGCCAAGTGAGCGTCGCTGACGGATCAACTTCCGTCAACCTCCGAGGTCTTCCCTCGGCTTGGTGCCGCCAGCGTTGTTAACCGGCGCGGCCTGTGGCGCAGATGGATCGGCGCAGCATCCGGCGCTATCCACCATATTTTCGGGCGTGCGGCGGCGGAGGCGGAGGGAGGCGGTCGTACCATCTCTTGGCCGGGTCCAACTCGCAAACTGCCAATCGGCATCCAGACGCCCCCCATCATCGGCGCGCAAAATGAACCCCTCTTGCGGGACGGGAGCTGGGCCGAGGCGGCGTGGCCTTTCAGGCTGTGCCGCCGTCTCGGGTCAGCGTTTCAACCGGGCTTAGGTGCGGGTCTTGAGGCGCCAGCCGTCGGTGCCGGTTTCGACGATGTCGCGGTGACGGATGAGACGGTCGAGCATCGCAGCCGTCATATTGGCCGCGCCAGAAGGCGCTGGATCATCCGGCATGCCGGTCTGCGCCATTGCCCAGCCCGCAAGGGCATGAGCCGTTGCGCGCCCCGGCATTACGGCCCCGCGCACCGGACTTTGGCGAAATGACCGGCGCGGCGGGTTTTGAACCTTTATTGGTCGACTGAGGGCACGTGCCTTCGGCCCGCGGACATGCGACAATTTTCAGCTTCTTGCCGAGCAGACGACTCTGAAGGAGGTGACGGCATTGTCCCACCCGGTAGCTCCGGTCAGGTTGACCACGCGATTTGAATCACCCCGGATCGTTGTGCTCTGGCCGACGAAGTCCGCCTCGCGATACAGCGTTGCGTAGCAGTAGACGCTCGCGTCGAAGTCGCACTGGACGGAGGAAATCCTGTTGTTCCACGTGTTGCCCAGACGCGTGGTGATGGTGTGGTAAAGCGCAGCGCCTTCGCTGCCGGGAACGAAATCCGTCACGACCTGCCGCATGCGCTGCCCTTGGCCGTTTGGGTCCATGTAGAACCAGCACCCTCTGTTGCGAAGCTGGGTCGGCACGATCCTGATCAGGTCCCTCATGGTCCGACCGGTGGAATCGCCCCTAATGATATGGTCGTACGGCTGGACATGCAGCGGACCGCTCTGCATCTGCGCTGACCCGGAGTTGACTGAGGAGAGCACGCTGATTGCGGCGCCAAGGGTCAAGCTCATCAAGTTTCTCTTGGATATCATGGTCGTTTTTCCTTTTGCTGGATGCCACTGCGGCATTGTGATGCTGCAACTTTGGATCGCTGTCGCTTTGGGCGCTTCATTCGATTGAAGGACATTTTCGCGGTGGTCCTGCAGGCAAGCCACGGCATGTGGCGCAGCAGACGGGGTCGGGCAGCGCCTCACGGCTTCTGCGCTGCCTCCGCCGTTGGCCACACGTCGATCGTCGCCGTGTCACCATCAACCTGCAGCCGACCTTCGATCTCTAAGTCGTCACTCAGGTGTCGCCCCTCAAATCGGGTCGACTGTACCCGGCCGTCTACGGTCCTGACGAGGATCAGGGTCCTAAAGGTGCCGATCCGTACGCCTTCAAGGGTCACGGAGTAATTTCCTGTCGGGCACTGCGCCCGGATACACATCACGGGCATATAGCGGATGCCGAAACTCCCTCCGATCACCAAGCGGTCATGCGCCTGCGGAATCGGAGGAAGCGGTTGAACCTGGGCGATGGCGGCCGGGGTGTCAGACAGCACGGCGAACCCAAGGAACGACAAGGCCATCAAGGCATATTGAGACTTTTGCATGTTGGAACTCCTCTTCTGACCTGACATCCTATACGGCCGTGCGAGCCACGCTTCCTTCGTTCGAAGGATGGGTTCGATCGACAGAGCCTGCATGATCTTCATCACGAAAAGCGGGGTGGCGGCATTTGCCCTTGCCAGCGCGTTCGCCCAATTTGTGCCGACGGTCCGCTCGTGGCGACGCTGGTGTTTCGTGTGGTCGAAAAAAGGCACTGCAAGTTCTGGGGTTGAAAATCTCTGGGCTGCGCTTCTGTTTACTGTCGGGGGTTCGCCGCGATGTCCGCCTTGTCTGCAAATGAATGGTCGCTTGTTCGTGATGCGCTTGACGACCTGCTGGATCGCGCCCCGGCAGAGCGCAGGCGCATTTTGTCTGCGATGCCGCTGAGCCCGGGTATTCGCCACGAGATCGATACGTTGCTGAATGCCGCCACAGATGCTGCAGACTTCATGGAAGTGCCGCCGGCCCTGTCCCTTGAGGCAGCGGGGCAGGACTACCGTTCGCTGGCCGAAGGCGCACGGGTGGGGCAGTTCCGCGTGGAGCGTCTTGTCGGACGCGGCGGGCACGGGGAAGTTTATGAGGCCTTCCGCGACGATGGGCAGTTCGAACAGCGCGTCGCGCTAAAGCTGCTGCGACCGGAGGCCGTCTCGCGGTTCGATGCGTTCCGCTTCGAACGACAGGTCCTTGCCAACCTTGAGCACAAGGGAATTTCACGTCTTATCGACGGCGGGATAGCGCCCGACGGTCGGCCCTACACTGCGATGGAATTTGTCGAGGGCGAGGCCATCGACATATCTTGCAGTGTGCGAGGGCTTGATATCGCTGCGATCCTGAACCTCATGCTTGCTCTTTGCGATGCGGTGGCCCACGCACATGGCAGGCTTGTCGTTCACGGCGACATCAAGCCGGGCAATGTTCTGGTGGATGCGACCGGCCAGCCTCGGCTGCTGGATTTCGGTATCGCACGCATCCTCACGGCCGATACCGCGCTGCGCGGTCTGACGACGGCGCTTTCGACCCCTGACTATGCCGCGCCCGAGCAACTGGCCGGTCATCGCGCAACGGTTGCAACCGACGTTTATGCGCTTGGCGTCTTGCTTTATGAACTGCTTGCGAGGGCAACTCCGTGGCGGGTGGGGGACACCCCGGTTTCATGGGCGACGCGTCTGCTGCATGACGAGCCGCCACTGATGAGCAGCAAGGCCGTGCCCGAGCGAAAGGCGCTCTTGCGCGGCGACCTTGACGCGATCGTTGCCAAGTCGGTTCGTGCCGATCCGATGATGCGCTACCAGACGGTCCAGGCGCTTCAGGACGACATCACGAGGCATTTGACGAAGCGGCCTGTGCTCGCCCGCAACGGATCATCGATTTACAGGCTGCGCCGGTTTGCAGCCCGCAATACCCTCGCGCTCTCGGCGATGGTTCTTGTCGTTGTGACGGGTGTCATCGGCGGGGGCGCCACCTTGTCGTCCATGCGTGACGCCGAGACAGGGCGCGCGGTAGCGCGAGCCGAGGCAGGTCGGGTCGAAACGCTGCGCGCCACAATGGACCTCGTGTTCCGTGCTTCCGCCGATCAGCCGGAAACCGGCGTCACGACCCGGCAATTGCTTGATCTCACCGCCGATCAGCTCCGCAACGATGTCGCGGCGGGCGTCGCATCGCCCGATCTTTTGCGCCAGATGGGTGAGCTTTATATCGAACTCGAGGAATTCAGTGCCGCGGCCACGTTCCTCGATGCCCACCTCGCAGCGGCGACCGCGGCGGGCGACGTCACGGCAGCGGCACAGGCTCGCCAGCTTCTGGCGGTCGTGGCAATCCGACGTGGCGATCTGGCGGGAGCAGAGGATCTACTTTCCCAGTCGGATGCCGTGTGGGAGGCAATGCCCTCGCGTTTCACGCGTGAGTTGATTCAGCAAAGGGGCATCCGTGCCGCCCTCCTGCGCCAGCAAGGCGACACCGAACGCGCTCTGTCCCTGATCCGGGACGCTGTCGACGAGGCAACCGCAGCGTTCGGGCCAGACGGCCTCGATACGCTGGCTTTGAGGCAAAACCTGGCGACGCACTTGTTGAGTATGCGACAGACCAGCGACGCGCGCGCCGAGTTCGATGCCCTTGCTATGGCGTTCGAGGCGGCGGGGCGCGCCAACTCTCCGGCCGCCCTTGCCGTCATGATGCACCGCGGACTTTTGGCGCTGGAAGATGGCAACCCCGCTGAGGCAGACCAGCTGCTGTCCCAAGCCGTCGAAACGCGCCGGTCAATCTACGGCGCATCCGAGGCGCTGGCGGCACTGCAACTCAATCACGCGCGGGTTCTGCTGTCGCTGGGCGAGGCCAATCGTGCGGTGAGCATCCTCGACGACGCGCTGGAGATGTCGAACGAGGCAACCGGCGGTGGCGGAATGATCGGGATCATGCTCTTGCAAAGCCGGGGTCTGGCGCGCCTCACAACGCACGGTCCCGATGCGGCACGGGCAGACATGCAGGCGGCCCTTGCCGCCGCCGAGCAAAATTTCGGGCCCGAAAGCCTGATTTTCGGAAGTGGTCTGGCAGCGGCCGCCAATGTCGAATTGTTCGCTGGAAACGCAGCCCGGGCCAGCACTTACCTTCAGCGTGCGCGTTCGTTGTTCCTGCAGCTCGGCCCTGCAGGGGCCCATCAGATGCAGGTGGTTCATGCGCTCGAAGAGATGATGGGTGTCCCGGCAGAGCGCGCTACCGCTCTGCCTCTTCCTGAAGGGCACGATACAACCACGCCTTAGCCTGCAGCCAATCCCGCCGCACTGTGCGATCGCTCACCTTGAGAATCTGCGCTGTTTCCTCCTCGCTGTAGCCCGCGAAGAATCGACATTCCACGACGCTTGCCATACGTGGATCGATCCCGCGCAGTTCGGCGAGGGCCTCGTCGATGCGCACGACGTCGCTGTCGCTTGGTCCTGCGATGTCAAATGCGCTCTCGATGCTTTCGGCGACTTTTCCGCTGCCCCGCTTCTGGGCCAGACGGGCGCGGGCCGCGTCGACGAGGATGTGGCGCATTGCCGTGGCGGCGGTGGCGAGGAAATGGGGCCGGTCCTTCCACGTCGGATGATGGGCGAGTTTCACATAGGTCTCGCTGATCAGTGCCGTGGTCTGCAATGTCTGCGGTCGGCCCACCCGCACGCGCTCGCGATGAGCCAACTGCCGCAACGCATCATACAGGCTTTCCATCAGCTTTTCGGTGCTGCCAGGCAGCGCATCATCCTCCGATGTCATGTCGCCTGTCCGTGCCAGAGAAAAATCTTGGCCATTATGCGCATCGGCGTGTCCGGTTCCAGAGCGAGGTTCCGTTTTCCCTTATGAGACCATCATGAGGACACCGCGATGCAAACCGCCACACATGTCGAACGCCCTCCCTTTCCTGTGCAGGATCTGGCCGAGGCGACCACCGCGTTGATCGTCATTGACGAGACGCTGCGTCTGATAAGCGCCGATCCGGCTGGCCATGCGTTGCTGATGCGCGACAATTGCCTGAGGCTGAGCCTTGGCCACATCTGCACCGGCTCCCACAACCGGAACATGCGGCTCAAGGAGTGCATCACCTCTGGCGGCACGGGCGGCTCTTTAGATCTGGGTGACGGTGTGGTCCTGACCCTGACCCCGCTCCGCGCGGCCGATGGCATGAACACGACGCGGCAGGCTATCTTGATGGCGCGGGTGACCGAGGTCGAGGAGGACGCCGTCAGCCTTGTGAGCGAGTCTTGTGGACTCACCAAGGCTGAAAGCGAAGTCCTGCGCCTGATCTACAAGGGCTTCAGCACCGTCGAAGCAGCCCGCATCTCGGGCGTGGCAAAGAGCACGGTGAGGTCGCACCTTCAGCGCGTTTTCGCCAAGACGGATACATCACGCCAGAGCGAACTTGTGCACTTTGTCGCCACTTGGCGCGGCTGAACCATCCGTGCCAGTGCGGCCAGCGCGCGTTCAGTAGGTAAAGGTCAGGCTGTTGCAGGAAATCTCTGTCGCGCCTTCGAAGCGGTGGCTCGGCATGATGTTGTAGGCCGGGTTGCCAACGGCAAACTCTGCCATCGCCCAGTCCCGAAGGGCTTTCTCACTGTCATCGGACACGAGCGTCAGTTCTTCGCCGGGCGAGGTGCCCGGTCCGCGCCAGAACAGGTGCGGATACTGCGCAATCAATCCCGGATCCTCCGATGCCGCGCAGATATGGCTGAAACCGACGGTGCCAGCCTCGATTTGCGGATCGAGCGGCCAACAGGTCGAACTGTCCGCCAAGAGCGGCTCATCCAGAACCAGACGTTCATTCTCGATCAAGCGTCTCAGCGCAAAGATCGGGTCTGGCGGCGCCTCACAGGCTAGCTCGGCGATCAGCATTGCATCGGTGTCCGGATCGGCCGCGAACGCGGCCGGTGTTGCGAATGCCAGAAGTACCAGTGCAATTCCGGTCGGCGTGAAACTCGTCATGTCGAGGCTCCCATGGTGAAAGGTGATGCTCGATTGTGGTGCGGTCTTGCCGACCCGTGCATCCACCATTTGAAGGAGGGGCCACACCGGGTCATGCGACCTGACCCGGTGCTGTTTCGTGGCGCGCGGTTTCGTTGCGAGATGCCTTGGGAGGGTGGCAATCTCGAACACGGTGTCGAACCGTATGGTCGAAGCACGCGGGCACAGGCAAACTGTCTCCTTCGTTTGAAGGAAGCCGCCGGTGAAGCGCTGTGCCAATTTGCAGTATCAAGGAGGTATTCAAGATGTTCGGATTTGCCAAAACTGTTGCTGTTCTTGCCGTTTTTGCCACCACACAGGCCATGGTGACGCCAGCGTCTGCTGAACTCTCCGGTGCGATCAACCACGCCGTCATATTCGAGGCGCCGGGTCTTGATCAGAGGCGGATTGGTATGCTCCGCACGGGCGAGAGGGTCGAGGTCGATTTGTGTGAAGGCACCTGGTGCTTCATTCGTGCTGCTGGTGATCGGAGAGGCTGGGTGGCCTGGAGGTCGCTGTCCTCTCTGGATCAATGGGTTGGCGGCACCGCCGTTCCGGGGCCGATCCCGCTGTCCGGTGCTCCACAGCTCCTCAACCAGCACAGGCATGTGGGCGGGTCCATTGAACTGGCACCCGGTGTCCGTGCGCCGTTTCGGGGATCCGCGCCGACCCGCTGAAAAGGGCGAGGAGCGGGGCAGAGCATCCTGCCCACTTCAAGGCGACTGCCTGCGCCCCAGAAACCCCAACCGCGCGTTTGACGGCCTCAAGGCGGGCAAAACATTTGAACTGATTGAATTGAGATCTCGAAGGAATTTGGGGCATAGCCCGCCGTCGAGTTCGGCTTGCGCGTAATGACCGGCAATCCTGACGTGGGTTAGGGTGGTATCCGCGCACAGGCGTTAGGCAGTGGGGGCGTTCTGAACGGATCGGCCGGGTCGTTCCGGGGCGCGAGGGGCAGGTCTTCTGCCTCATCGCGGACCGATGCGGAGGCGCACGGCGGCAGTGGCCGTGAAGGAGACAAAGCCAGTCGGCTTCGGCGGCCATCCACCCCTTCATCGGAAAGCCAATATGACCATGCGTTCATCATCGCGCTCCAAGCCCCTCTTGATCCATGCAGGGCGGGGACATGCCCAAGTTGGACAGCGCGATCCGACTGACCCCATCTGGCGCGCGGCACCGTGGGCATGACGGGGCGCTTCAGCAACTTCGATGGACCGGGAGCCGGGCTCCGGCGCGACGCAGTGCAACGCAGCGATCGGTTTCGTGAGGCAGAGACGAATACCGGCCTGAAGGTCATCATGCATCACGGCATCTGGCAGGTCCGCATGGATGGCGGGTTTCACGGCGACTACCATCAAGAAGAACCCGCGCACGCGGCCGCTGCGCTGCTCAGGCGTTCCCTGCCATGACGAACCCTCAGGAAACGGGTCCGGATGCCTGTCCCGTCCAGACGGCCGAGAACGAAGGCATGCCGACCATCGCCAGCAAGGCTGCAAGGACCGGCCGGGCGCCGGGCTATCAGCTAACCGGCAAAACCGCACCATGCGCCGCGCCGCCGCAGCTGCTGGCGCATCACAAGGAAAAGACATGAGACCCAGGTCACACACCGCCCCGCCTGTCGCATCCGCCCACCGTGATGTGGCCGGGCAGCGTCCCTGCCTTCGCTGCAGGACGATCTTCCTCAGCGAGGGCTTCGGAGAACGCATCTGCGCCAGGTGCAAGGCCAGCACGATCTGGCGCACCGTGCTGCCTGCGGGTGGTGGCCAGATGCGGGGCCGGTCGGAGTAGGATGCAGAAATGGCGCGCGTCACCATCAGCCATGCCACGATCTATCGCTACCGCGACCCGGTCATTCCCGGACCACATCGCCTGATGCTGCGCCCGCGCGAAACCCCCGACCTCGGCCTGATTGCCTTCGATCTGCGGGTGACGCCCGACGCGCGGATCGACTGGGCGCATGACGTTGCAGGCAACGCGATTGCCACAGCGAATTTTTTGGCCTCCTCCGACACCATCGACATCCGGGCGCGCACGACGGTCGATCTGAGCGCACCGGCCTGGCCGGTCTTTGCCATCTCCGCCTCGGCGATCGACTACCCGTTCCTCTATTCGGACGAGGAATGGACCGACCTCGGCGCGTTGACGAGCCCGCAATACATTGATGCTTCGGGTCGGCTTGGGGCTTGGGTCGCGGGCTTCGTGCGGGGCCGGCCGACAGATACGCTGTCCTTGCTGAAGGATGTCAGCACGGGTATCGCCACACGCATCGCCTACGAGGCGCGCGAAACCGAAGGCACGCAGGGCCCGCTCGATACGCTCGATCGGGGCCGGGGGTCGTGCCGCGACCTTGCCGTTCTGATGGCCGAGGCTTGCCGCACGCTCGGCCTCGGCGCGCGGCTGGTGTCAGGCTACCTGCATGATCCGCAGGGCATGAGCCTTGGATCGGCGGGGTCGGGGTCCACCCATGCTTGGGTCGAGGTCTTTGTGCCCGGCGCGGGCTGGATCACCTTCGATCCGACCAACCGGGCTGTCGGCGCGGCGAACCTGATCCCGGTTGCGGTCGGACGGCGCATGTCGCAGATCGTGCCCGTCGCGGGCAGTTTCCACGGCGCATCGTCCGACCTGCTGGGGATGGCGGTCGAGGTCAGCGTGACGGCAGCCTGAGTGCCGCATGCCTCAGCCGCCTACGGTCACGCCGCGCAGCCCGTCCAGCACACCGAAGGCGGTGAGCAACCACAAGATGACCGCGATCACGATCACCGCGTTCAGGATGGATTTTATCTTGCGATCCATGGGGATGTAGGTGTTGACGAGCCATAGCAGCACGCCGACAACGATCAGCGTCACGACAAGATTGATGAGAGGCATGGAGGGGTCCTTTTCCCTGTGCGGGCCATGACGGCCACGCGGTTACCGGATCGATCTGCACCCTATGCCGGGCCGGCATCGGCCGCACTGATCGGGGTTAGTGAGGCAGCACCGCGGTTCCTGTAGGGCTACGCGAAAGCCAAGCCCGGCGGTCCTGCACGCCTGCGCGGCTGACGCGCAACAGGCCCGCGCCGCCGAGCTGCCCCTCCGCGAAAGGAACGGCCCAATGTCCAGAATGGATTTCCTGTGCCAGGGCGGCACGCCCTTTGACGGGTTCCTTTACGCCGAACTGGGCGAGGACAGCGCTGGCAATTCCGTCACCGTCCTGTCGGCCCTTGCGCGCCTCGGCCTCGATCCTTGGGATGAGGCGGAGGCGCTGTCCGACCTGTCGCGTGATGGCGCCATGGCGCAGCTTGGCGGTCATCTGGCGCGGCTCCACGACATGCCAGGCCTCGGGGCGATCGGTGACGGGGTCCTGCCCCGGCTGATCGGGCTACTGCCGCGGTCCGACGTCGGCCCCATCGGCGCGGGTCTCAAGGATATGTCGCGCGTCAGGTTGCGAAACATCGGCCCGATCCTTGCGCTGATTGTGGCCATCTTGCTGCTGATGCGCACCTTGCTCACGTGGTCGTCCGGGTCGGGTGGCTAGCGCCCTGCCCGGAATGGTGGAGGGTCCCGGATCGCCGCCCGGACTGATCCATGTTGCGGCGCGCGCCGCGCAAGGCAGGCAAGGTGACAAGGGAATGGTGGTCTTCTCCGGGCTGCCTTGTATCAGCGAGGATAGCGCATGAACCAGATCATCTACATCGTCGGACTGGTGGTGGTCATCATCGTGATCCTCGGGTTTTTCGGGCTGCGTTGAAGCGCCCGACCCATCGCTTTGCGACGGGACCTTGAAGCCATGTGAGCCCCGGCACGTCCCGGGGCATCCGACCCACAGGGGAATATCCCATGAATGCCGCCATCACCAAGGACCGCAGCGAGCCCGTCGCCGACACCGATCTGAGCCATCAGCTCGAGGCGCTTCGGGCGGATGTGGCGAAACTCGTGTCCACCCTGTCCGACGACCTGTCCGATGGCGTGGGCAAGACCGGCCGCCAGATCGGCCAGACCGGACGCGACGCCCGTGCCACGGCCACGACAACCGTGATCGAGCATCCTCTAACCGCTGTCGGCATCGCCGTGGGCGTAGGTCTGCTTTTGGGCATGATCGCGCGCAAGGGCTGACGGAGCATGGCCCTGCCGCTTTGGGACCCGCTGCGCGAGGCCGCGCGCACCGCGCTGGCGGATGCGGGCGAGCGGGCCATGACTTCGCTTGTTGCAGCGGCACTGGTCGCAGTGGCCTCGGGGCTACTTCTGTCGGCGGGTCTGGTGGCGCTGTCGCGCGTCATCGGTTTTCCGCTGGCGGCCTGCCTGCTGGGCGCCGCTTTCGCCGGGCTAGCGCTTTTGGTCCAGCTTGCGGGTCGCGCGCGGGCCCGGCGCAGGGCGGACCGGATCGCCCTGGCGACGGAACGCGCCACGGCCGATCTGGCCTTGGCCCGATCGCTTGTGCGCACGGCCCGACCGATCCTTCCGGTTGTGGCCTTTCTGGGCGCTTTCTTGCTGGCACGCCGCGGCTGATGCCGCCAAGGCCGCGCCAATCGGTGCCGGGCTGATGCATGTCGGCGACGCCTTCCATCGAACCGCCGAAGATCGCGGGCGGGGAGTTTTGCGCAATTCCCCGCGACCACCCCGCGCCCGGCTGACGGCGCTTTTGCAGACCAAAGAAAAGGATTTCGGATCATGGACAAGGACCGCGTGAAGGGAACCGTCAAGCAGGCCACCGGCAAGGCCAAGGAAGGTATCGGCAAGCTGACAGGCGACGCCGCGCTGGAGGTCGAGGGCAAGATCGAGAAGGCCGAGGGCGGTATCCAGAAAACCTACGGCAAGGCCAAGGATGCGCTGCGGAAATCATGACGCCCGGGGCGGTCACAACGCGAGAGATCCCGGCGCAACGGTGCATCACGCCTCCGAAAGAAAACCCCGCCGACCCGTTCCTCGGGTGGCGGGGGCTTTGCTTGGACGACGGCATGCATGCCAGCGGCGGGATCCGTGCATTTCAGGGTCGGCGCACCGAATTTCCGCCTGCAAGGATACCATTGATGAGGGCCGCAACGGCCCGGTGCATCTCGGACTTGTCGGACTCCGGTACGCCCTCATGGGCGGCAGCGGCGTCGCGCAAGATCCCCAGGATTTCCCGTTCCGGCAGGATCTTTCCATCGTTCAGCGCCAGAAGCAGCGATTCACAGATGGACAAGGCGGCTGATCCGGCGATGTCTGTGGGCACTGGCATGGGCGATATCGCTTTCTGTTGATGGAGGGACCGGGCGATGTGGCGCGCTCGGATCGGAACGTCTCGCGACAATGAACAAAATCGCGTATGCTGGACTGATACAAAGCAGCATGGCGCATTTTTCCCCCGTGTACCGGTGGAAGCACGCAAACCCGTTCTGACCCATGAGGGAAACAGATATGCTGACCCTCCAGACACCGCTGGCAAGCAAACTCTCGGCCTTCGTGGCACTATCCGCGCCTGACCTCGAGATGCTCGCGCGGTTTCACCGGCGGCGTCGGACTTTTCAGGCGGGCCACGAGTTGATTCACGAAGGCGAAAAGAACCAGTCGGCCTTTGTTCTCGCCGAGGGCTGGGCCTGTTCCTACAAGCTTTTGCCCGATGGCGAACGCCAGATCGTTGATTTCCAGATCCCCGGCGATTTTCTGGGGCTTCGCAGCATCTTGTTCCGCACCTCCGACCACAGCGTCGAGGCGGTGACCCGGATAGAGGCCTCCGAGGTGCTGGCCTCGGATATCCTCGACAGCTTCGCCCACGCCCCGCGGCTGGCCACGGCCGTGCTTTGGGCTGCGTCGCGCGACGAGGCGATGGTAGTCGAACATCTGGTCAATCTGGGCCGTCGCCCGGCCGAGATCCGCACGGCGCATTTCCTTCTGGAACTGGGCGCGCGGTTGCGGCTGGTGGGGGTGGGCGAGGCCGCGGGTTTCGAGTGTCCACTGACGCAATACCATCTGGCCGATGTGCTGGGCCTGAGCGCGGTGCATGTGAACCGCGTGCTGCGGCAATTGCGCGAGGACGGGCTGGTCACTTTCCAGAAGGGACGCGTCGACTTCGACGACATTCCCCGGCTGACGCGACTGGCGGGCTTCGATCCGGAATATCTTGACCAGCCGCGGCCCTTTTTGCCCTGATCGCCCCCGGGGCCTTCATCCCGGGGAGTACGCGTCGCCATTTCGTTTGCTCAGACGAGCGCGTGTTGCGCCGCATCAAGCTCGCGGTTGCAATCGGCGTCCTTGTGCTCGGTCCGGGCCTTCTCGGCCGCCTTGAAATGGGTCAGCGCCGCGTCCTTCTTGGGACCCGCGGGTGCTGCATCCCAAGCGGCCTTGACCGTTTTCATCTTCTCGGCGGTCTTCGGTGCGGGCGTCTTGTTGTCCATCGGACTTGTCCTTTCCTGACCTGCTCGAACAGGCGCGGCCCCCCGACAAGATGGCCTGATTGGTACAGTTGCCTGACGGGGAACCGCGCCGAAACTCGAGACAGATACGCAACGGCGAGATGCTCTGCCGTCCTCCCGACCATGGGTCAACGGCGCGGTGCATGGACTGATGCAGGTTGGTGGCGCCCCGAATATTCACAAAAAACCCGGCGCGGCTGACAAAAGAAAACGGGCAAGGGATGTCCCCGGCCCGTTTTGCGCCCACGTGCGGGAAAGATGGTCAATTGGGCGTGATGATGATCTCTACCCGCCGGTTCTGGGCACGCCCGGCCGCGGTGGCGTTCGAGGCTGCGGGCTCGTAGAAGCCGCGTCCCGACACCACGATGCGCCTTGCATCGGTCCCGTTGACGATCAGTTCGCGCGCGACGGCAAGGGCGCGGTCCTCGCTGAGCTGGGTGTTGTAGGCGGCGCCGCCGACATTGTCTGTGTGGCCGACAACGCGCACCAGCGTGTTGGGATGGCGCCGCAGGCTGTCGGACACTGCCCGCAGCGCGGGACGGAAGGCGGGATCGACGGTGGACGATGCGGTGCGGAAGGTCACGCCTTCGGGCAAGATGACCCGCAGGTCGCTTCCGGTGTTGGTGATCACAGCCCCCGATCCGGCCAGCGACTGTTGCAGCTCGCGCTCCTGCGCCTGCAATTGCGTGCCGATCGCGCCGCCGACCGCGGCGCCCACGGCGGTGCCGATCACGGTCGCACGGGTGTCGCCGCCGATAATCTGCCCGGCCGCCGCCCCGGTCAGGCCGCCGATGATCGCCCCTGTGCCGGGCTGGTAATTGGTGCCGTCGGGGTTGGCGCAGCCCGCCAGTGCCAAAGAGCCCGCGACAAGCGCCATCGAGATCCTGTTTCCATGGTGGCCCATCTTGCGTCCTTTCCTTGGCGGGGCCTGCGCGGAACGCGGCAGGCGGTTGCGCCAGACAAGCCTAAGGGTATCACCCTGCCGGCATTGCCTTGCTGATCTGCGTCATGAGGGGTGAAGTCCTCCGTCCTGATCCAGATCAGAGATGGTCGCGCAGCCGGACCGTATCAGGAGGCACGATCTTGTGCCGTTTCAAGCGGCCCACCGACCAAGCTGGAACAGGACATGGCTCCGCAAGTGGAAGAGCACGACACCGACGCGGCCGCGCAAGCCCCGACCGCCGCGGCCGGGCTTGGCCTGCCTGCCCTGCGCACCGCGACGATGCCATCGCCATCTGCGCCCGCGCGGCGTGTCTGGCTTTGGGCGGCGGCCGCGCTTGTCGTGGCCGGGATCGGGGCTGCGCTCTACCTGCAGCCTTGGGTCGCGCGGCCCGTGGCCGTGCTGGTCGAGATCGTGACCGAGGGGCCCGCCACCCGCGTGCTGGCCGTCAACGGACAGATCGCCGCCCGCCATTCGGTCGATGTGCGCGCCCTTGTCGGCGGACGGCTGGCAGAAATGACGATGGAAGAGGGCGACAGCGTGGCGCAAGGCGACGTCCTAGCCCGGATCGACGCGGCGGGGCAACAGGCCAGCGTGCAGCAGGCGGTCGCCGTTCTGGATGCCGCCCTGATCGCGCAGGCCCGCGCCGAGGATGCGCTGGCGCGGGCAGAGGCCTTGGGGGCCAACATCGCCCGCACCGAGCTTGAGGCCGCCGGGCGCGCGCTTCAGACAGCGATGCAGGATGTGGCGCGCGCCACGGCGCAGGTCGATCAGGCGCAGGTTCTCTTCGACAACCACACACTCCGCGCGCCGATGACGGGCACGATCCTTGCGCTTTACGTCGATCCGGGTCAGGCCATCGACCCCGCGACGATCCTGATGACCATCGCGGACCTCGGCGACCTGATCGTCGAGGCCGATGTGGATGAGGCCTATGCCACGCGGATCACCGATGGCCTGCCCGCGCTGCTGCAACTGGCGGGCGAGGATGCGCCGCGGCCGGGCCGGGTCGATTTCGTCTCGCAGCGCGTCGATGCCGCGACCGGCGGGCTGTCGCTGCGGCTGGGGTTCGACACGCGAGTGCGTGCGCCCGTTGGGCTGACGGTGACGACCAACATCATCGTCGATGAGCGGGCGGCCGCGATGACCGTGCCCCGCGCCGCGATCGCCGAGACCGCGGAAGGTGCCACCGTGTTCATCGTCAGCGATGGCATAGCCGCGGCGCGCGCCGTCACGGTCATCGACTGGCCCGCCGCAAGGCTGATCGTGACGGACGGCCTGGTCCCCGGCGAGGTGCTGATCACCGACGCCACCGGTCTTGCCGACGGACAGGTGGTTCGGGTCGCGGTGCCCTGATGCTCTATGCGCTCAAGATAGCCACCCGCTACCTGACCGCCAGCAAGGCGCAGACCGCGCTTCTGGTGCTGGGTGTGGCGGTGGGCGTGTTCATCTTCATCTTCATGTCGGCCCTGATCGGGGGGCTGGCGGAATTCATCTTGTCGCGCACGGTGGGCGACATCAGCCATGTCACCATCGAGGCCGAGGACCGCGACCCCGACATCCTGATCGCGCCCGGCGGCGCGCTTCTGGCCGTGATCGAACGTGGCCGGACGCGGCAGGCCACACTGGCCGAGGCCGCCACATGGGTGCCGCTGATCGAGGCCGTGCCGGGCGTGGTCGCCGTCTCGCCCCAGATCGGCGGCGCTGGCTTCCTGACGCGCGGCGCGCAGGTGGCGCAGGTCAGCGTTACGGGGCTGGAACCGGGGCGCGAATCCGCGATCCTGAACCTCGGCGGCTACATGGTCGAAGGGTCCGAACGGCTGGGCTCGGGCACGATCCTGCTCGGGCGGCGCTTGGCCGACGACCTGTCCCTGCGGCTGGGCCAGACGGTGCGGCTGCAATCCTCGGGCGGGGTGGCGACGGTGCTCACGCTGGGCGGCATTTACGACACCGGCAACGGCATGATCGACGCCAGCGGCGTCTTTGTCGGCCTGCCCACCGCCCGCACGCTCTTCGCCTTGCCGCAGGGTGTCACCCGGATCGAGATCAGGCTCTCGGATTTGAACGCCGCCGATACCACGGCCTTGCGCATCCGGGCGTTGACGGGCCTTGACGCCGTGCCTTGGACCGATGGGGCAGAGCAGTTGATGGAGGCGCTCGATGCCCAGGCACAGACCGGGTACTTCCTCAAATCCTTCGCGCTCATCACCATCGTGATCGGCGTCGCCTCGGCGCTGCTTCTGTCGACCTACCGCCGCCGCCCGGAAATCGGGATCATGCGGGCGATGGGGGCGGGGCGGGGCTTTGTGATCTTCGTCTTTGTCACTCAAGGCGCGCTGATTGGCTTGCTGGGCGGGCTTTTCGGCGCGGCGATGGGTTATCTGGCGCTTTTGCCCTTTCCGTCGCGCGACGCCTTCGAGCCGGGAACCCTGCCGATGGACATCACCCAAGGCTCCTACGGTCTGGCGATCACGCTGACGGTGATCGGCGCGATCCTTGCCTCGATCCTGCCCGCCCGCGCGGCAGCACGGGTCGATCCGGTTACGGCGATCGGGCAATGACGGCGCTGCTCGAGGTCAGCGATCTCTACAAAACCTTCGGCAGCGGCGAGGCCGAGACCCGCGTCCTGCGCGGCCTGTCCCTTACGCTTGCGGCGGGCGAGATGGCGGCGCTGCTGGGTCCCTCGGGGTCGGGGAAAAGCACGCTCCTGACCATTCTGGGCACGTTGATGAAGCCTACATCGGGGCGCTACGAGATGCTGGGCCGGGACCTTGTCGCCGCCGACGACCGCGCGCTGACCGAGTTTCGCAACCTTCACATCGGCTTCGTCTTCCAGTTCCACAACCTGCTGCCCGATTTCACCGCGTTGGAAAACGTCGTCTTTCCCACCGCCGTCCGCGAGGGGCGCGAGACGGCAGAGGCGCGCGCCCGAGGGCGGGAGCTGCTGGTGCGGATGGGGCTGGAGGCGCGGGTCGATTTCCCCTCGACCAAGCTGTCGGGCGGGCAGAAACAGCGCGTGGCGGTGGCGCGTGCGCTGATGAACCGGCCCGAACTCGTGCTGGCGGATGAGCCGACCGGCAATCTCGATCGCGACTCCGCCATGCAGGTGATGGAGCTGATCGCCGAGATCAACCGCGACGAGGGCACCACCTTTCTGATCTCGACCCATGACGAGAAGATCGCGGGCCTGTGTCGCCGTCAGGTCGTGGTTGGCGATGGTCTGGTCACGGGGTGAGGGGGGCGCCCGGCTTCTGTGCTGCCTCTTGATCCAGGTTGGGGCGGCCCTGATCGTGATGTGCCAGCATACCCATGTGGCCTTGGGCTGACTCCTTGGCGCAACACAAGGACAGATGAACCGCCATGCATGTGGAAATCAGCACGGACAACACGATCAACGGCAGTGCCGATCTGAGCGCGGCCCTGACCGCCACGATCCGGCACGGCCTCGCGCATTTCGAGGCGCATGTGACCCGGGTCGAGGCCCATCTTCAGGATTGGAATGCGGGCAAGTCAGGGCCCGAGGACATCGAATGCACCCTTGAGGTGCGGCTCAGGGGGCAGCGGCCTGTCGTGACGAGGGCCGCATCGGAAACCGTTGAAAAGGCCACGAAAGAGGCAGCCGGCAAGATGAAGGCCCTGCTTGAGACGACGCTGGGCAAACTGGCCGAGCATCGCTGACCTGCTTCAGGCCGATGCAAGCTGAACCGGACAATTTTCGGGAGCAATCGAAGAAAGGTGGACCATGATGACGACGGAAGACACGCTTTGGGCGACCGAGGAACTGTTCTGGACGCAAGGCGCCGACAGCGCGCGGGCGATGACGGCGAAGGGCGCTGTCTTCGTCTTTCCCTACCCAGTGGGCATCTTGCAGGGCGACCGGATCTGGCGCGAGGATCTGGTGGCGCAGCGATGGCGCTCGGTCGAGTTCTCCGAGCGCTGCGACAGCCGGGAAAGGAATATCGCTGTCCTTGCCTATCGCGCCTCGGCCCTGCGCGAGGGGGAACCGGGGTACGAGGCCTATTGCACCTCGTCCTATCTGAACGATGACGGCACATGGCTGCGGATCATGCACCAGCAGACGCCCCTGACCGGGTCGCACCCGTCCTGACCGATACCAGGGTCAGCTGGCGCGGCAGCCCCCGCAGGATCGTCAGGGCCTTGTCGCGATCATCACGCGCCCTTTTGCGTCAGCCCTCCGAACTGTGCATTGGCCTTGGTCGAGGAGATGTCGACAAACCGCAAGTACTTGTCTTGCTTGCTCAGACTGTCCGTCCCTTTCATGGTTCCAGGCCTGCCGTGACCCATTGCCCGACGATGTATTCCTCCATCACCACCCGGCCTTTCGGATCGCACCAGACACGCCGGGCTGTCCCGTTGGTCGTTTCGATCCGAACCAACGAGCCATGCACCCTGTGACGCTTTTGCAACTTCCCGAGCATGATCCCTGCCGTCGGGCTGGTCCGGACGTTCTGCAAATCGCGGTTTCGTGCCGTCGAAGGCGCTGAGAATGGTGCTATCTGTGGGACGCGCTGCGGTCTGGTGCGCCTGCAGGGGCGCAAGCGCAGCGCCGTCATTGCACTGCCACCTCCATACCACCATCGACCATACCGCCATCGACGATTGATGCGACGATCTGAGTGCGCGATCGCAGTTTGTTCGGCGCCAGGTGGGCATAGCGTTGTGTCATTGCGACGGAGGAATGGCCCAACAGTTCCTGCACTTCGTAGAGGCTCACGCCGTTGTTGATCAGCAGTGATGCATAGGTGTGACGTAGATCGTGGATGCGGACTTCGGGCAAACCGGCAGCGTCACGCGCCCGGAAATAGGCAAGATGGAACCCATGGTAGCAGGTGCCGGTCTTGGGGTTCGGAAAGACATGATGCTCGGGCCCGACCCTTTGTCCCAGGATGAGTGTCCGCCGCTTGACCTGCTCCAGCGTATCCAGCGCAGCGGCGCTCAACATGATCCGGCGCGACCGTCCATTTTTGGACACCGGCACCCGCCAGACCCCGCTTGCCACGTCGATATCGCACCAGCGCATGGTGCGGGCCTCGCCCTTGCGCGCGCCGGTCAGGAGGAGGAAGCGAATGAAGAGTTGCAGGTACGGATGGTTGATCTTGCCACATTCCGCAAGCAGGCGGAGGATCTCTTCCTTGGAGAGGAACCGCTGTCTGTGGTCGCCGGTGGGCAGTTTGCGCAGCGATGGCGGCTGGTTGGCGCCTTCGGGAAGGGCGCCCCAATCGCGCACTGTCCGGAACAGGCGGTTCACAAGGAAGATGTGCTTGTTGATCGTCGTGTGCTTGAGCTTCTTTTGCAGCTGGTTGCGCAGCCACGCGTTCACCATCAGCGGCGTGATCTCCTGCCATCGCATTGGCCCCAGCGTGTCGCGCAGGTGCTTTTCGTAGGTCAGGCGGACGTGCCGATGCCCCCGCGTGGTCGCTTCGCAGTGGGGCAGGTAGTGTTCGTCGAAAAAGGCGTTCAGCGTCGTGGGCGCGTCGCCAAACATCACGGGGTTCATCAGCATCGGGTGTCACCTTTGTCTTTTGGGCACGTCACAGTGCCGGATACGGATGGAAACTCGGGCGCAGTCCATTCCTTCCCGCCCCGAAATCTTTTCGGCTCGGATTGGCATCCCAAGGGCCGCAAACTACGCTCGATAGAGCGACAGCTCTGGCTTCTACCGGAATAGACAGATCATCAGTAATTAATGCAACTATAGTTTTCATTTCCAGACCAAAGAGTGGAACATTTCCTGCCCACAATTCGGACAATAGTATCTTCGCTACTACTGCGCTAGTGGCTACTGCTGGAATTGCGAGTGCCGATGTTTCGCTGTCGGGTTCCGCCGAAATGGGTATTGCCGGCGGAGCCGATGCCGAAACCGTGTTCTTCCAGTCGGTCGACGTGCGCTTCCGGCTGACGGGTGAAACCGACAACGGCCTGTCCTTTGGCGCGACCATCGATCTGGATGATGCAATCGAATCCGGCGCTGGCTCCACCCGCCAGGGTCTGGTCGACGTCGACGGCGGAACCGCTGATTTCACCGTGTTCATCCGCGGCGCGTTCGGCACCCTGACCATGGGCGACACCGACGGTGCGTTCGACTGGGCGATGACCGAAGTGAACGCTGGTTCGCCGGGCTCGATCAACGACGCTGAAACCGGCCATGCCGGCTTCAACGGCAACTCCGGCTACGATGGCGGATTCAATGGTCAGGTTCTGCGTTACGATTACTCGATCGGCGACTTGGGCGTCGCAGTGTCGGCCGAAATCGACGAGACCGGAGCGGATGACGCGATCCTTGGCCTCGGTTTCCGTTACGGCTTCGACTTCGCTGGTGGCTCTCTCGCACTTGGCCTCGGTTATCAGGACTCCGACACTGCTCCCGACGCTATCATCGGCATTTCGGCCAGCGTGGAGTTGGACACGGGCCTGACGGCGACCGTGAACTATTCTCAGCTGCCTTTTGATGTCGACCACGTCGGTCTTGGTGCGAGCTACGAGTTCGACGCGTTCACGGTTCATGCGAACTGGGGTCGTTACGACACGTCCCTTGGGGACACTGACGGCTTCGGCCTCGCTGCGTCCTACGACCTTGGCGGCGGTGCTTCGCTCCACCTCGGCTATGGTGACGGCGAAGTACTTGGCGTTGATGCCGGCTCCACCTGGTCGCTCGGCGTTGCGATGTCGTTCTGATCTTTCGGAACTCTGTGATCCGGATTGGGTGGGCTTAGGCCCACCCCATTCGTTTTTGGGTCTGACCGCTGCCGCATCTGCTGACATTGCGCGAACGCGGCGCTGATCGTCAGAATTAAAAGATGATATTTTGGAATAAAGCTCTGGATAAATCTGGGGCATGCATGCAAATGCGCGTGCTTGAGCGAACGCAGGTGCCCATACGACGCGCTTCCTGAACGGAGTCGCAAAAAGAGGAACCAGCTTATGTCAGATACCCAGATCATCACAATCGACGGAATCGACTACAACCTCGACAACCTGACCGAGAAGGCCCGGCTGCAGATCCAGAACATCCGGTTCTGTGACCAGCAGATCCGTCAGTTGCAAAACGAGTGGGCCATCGCAGATACGGCCCGCCTTGGTTACGCAAACGCGCTGCGGCGCGAGGTTGAAAAGCACAAGATCTGATCCGTGACACAAACATTCGGCTTCGGTCGCAAGGACTATGTTGGTCCTGCATCAAGCGAGAAAGGGCGCAGCAATCTGTCCGCCTTCAGACACGCTTCTGAGCGGCTGCGTGACTGCGCGAACATGCGGGCTTTGCTCACAAAGGCAAAAAACGCGTATATTGCCGATCTCAAAAACGAAATGGTCAGGGAAAGCAGCGGTGTTGACCTGCGCACACTGTTTGAAGACTGACAGCAACGGAGAAAATGATGCCCAAGATCACTGTCGACGGACTCGAGTATAACACGGAAGACTTGACCGATAATGGTAAAGCCCAACTCGCAAGTCTGCAATTTCTCGAAGTTCAAATGCTGAAACTGAAGAACGAAATCGCCGTGTACCAAACCGCGCGCGCTTCATACGCGCTCGCGCTCAAGGCTGAGTTGGAAAAGGTTGAGGGGTGATGCCACGCGGGGTTACGCTGACTGCCTTTACGGTCATCGCCTTGCTACTTTTCTATCTTTTGCAAGGGTGTCAGCCTTTCATGGTGCCGGATCTGGACAGCATGCGTAACCCTCTCCGGGCCGGTTGACCATATTTAGCGCACGATGCCCCAGATCAGGTATCCCAGACACAGTCCGAGGAACATGCCGATTATCATGATCAGACATGCCATAAACAGGCCCACCGCATCGATGTCCCGGTGAAATTCTGGCTCGGTCCGATCTTTAACGACGGCGATGGGCTCAGCCATAGCATGCAGATCCTTCATCTATTTCCTGCGTATTTGCTGAGTAGAACAGGACCAAGCTGGCTCAGCAACCGCTCGGACGGGACAAGGCAAACCTGCGACCTTTTTCGTCCCGCACGCTCCTCGAAAAGGCCACCGGCACGCATGGCGCGCAGGCGACCGATGATGCCGGATGGGCTTGAGAACCGCGACTCGACACTCTCCACCGCATTATAAACAGGCGCACCGCCTTCACCGGCGCACATGATATAAAGCACGGCTTCGAAGGCACCAGGATTTGCGCATGCAAGAATCAGATCGTTTCGAGTACCTAACTTGCGTACATATTCCAGTTCCGACGCAGCAGCTTCGCGTACGATCGCCTTCTGATAATCGTCAACATGTTGCATGTTCGAGTTCTCCCTCTTGCATCTGATGCTCCGAATGGACGCGCCCGGCACCAAATAATAGTCGAATTTTAATGAAATGCTGCAATGACCGATGATCGAGATGTGATCTTACGAGACATTGAGGCCGTATTAAGCGCGGCAAAAGCATAATGTTTCACAAACTGCGACTGCGGATGGCCGGCAAATCGAAACCGCCGCCTACCGAAAGAGCTTCAAAACGGCCGGGTGTCTATCCGAAGTAACTTGCAATGTAGGCTTGCGCGTCCTTTGCAACGCCCTCGATAACGACATCAGCAAAAGAAAATTTTGGCGTTGGTGCGAAGCGTCACTTCCGATACGTCGCAATAATCGTCCTGCTCCGCTATAGATCAAACAATGGCGTAGGAGACGAAGCGAAATGGCAGCTTGGGGTGGCATCAAGGTTTGGATGGCGGCGTTTTCCAGAGATTCCCGGAAAGTCGAGATCGGTCGAAATGCCGCGTATGAGTCGGCTGGCTCGATCGACCCGTTGAATAGAGGCCTTGAAGGTGCGTCCAAACATATCCTTGGCGCGCAGATCGTTCGGCGTCGTATATTGATCGTAGCCGATCCATCCTGTCAGCTGCTCGATCACGTTTCATGGCTGGATCGGTTCACACTCGGTGTAGAGATGTGTAGCAGCCTATCTGACGCAAAAGCGAGAGCTGCGCATTTTGCCGAGCCACTTATCGTGCTTGTTGGAATCGATTATTTTCAGGATCTCGACGTAGCTGTCGATGCATTGGGGCGCTTCCGGGCAACCACCAGCAACCTGCCTGTCGTCATTGCGTCCACCAGTTTTGCACGGCCCGACTTGTCATGTGAGCGGGCGATGATCGCAGACGCAAGCATCAGGCTTCCGGCTTCGCGGCCCCAGATTGCCCTTGCGCTTGGTGCGGCTGTTACCAATCACCGTGTTGTACGGAAACGTCTCGGAACCAGTTTGCTTGGTTCAGACGATGTCGCTGGCCCTGAGATCACGGGTTCCGTCGCTGATATGGCACGGCCTTCTCACATGTCACATTGAAACTCCGGCGGGCACCAAGTGCCTAGGTTCACAAAACCGTTTCGTCGTGATCGTGCCGCGCAGTCTCAAATGAGCCAATCCAACGAGGGGGCTGCAAAAATTGTCGACTTGTCCTGACGATCTTGACGTACCTCTGTCAGTCCTGTTTCAAGACGTCTACGTGGATTGGGGTATCCGGCCCAGTTTGCTCAATTCGGACTTCTTCCGCGAACATACCTTGCGAAAGATTCTGGATGATCCCGAAGGTGCACTGTGCAGTTTGTTCTACACCCGGGGCATTGGCGATGCTCTTCGGCCGCGGGTTGCGGCCGCTTTGACCGCCGCCTTCCGCCAGCGGTGGCCAGAGCTGTGGCCTGAGGTGGTGACGGAAAGCCAAACTTTGGGGGTAGAATGCCCGGCGGGCGGTCCTTGGCCGAGCCTTGCCCTGCGTGCGTTCGCCGAGCACTGGTTGCCCGACATACCACTCCGCCCAGTTCCCCGACCGCGCGGGCGTAGCTGAACCTCAATCCTTCCTGCGAGATTCGGCGCGGAAGACGCAGGCAAGATCAAGTTGGCGCATTTACGCGCGTGCGGGACAGCAGTAGGTCGGGGGCTCCGCAGACGTGCAGCCACCAGTTGGCCAGCTGCGGCACGCACGCACGCGCGGCGCCATCGTCAGATCAACAGGCGTTCGCGCCCGATCATGCAGGCATGGGCTCGATTGCGAGCTGCCAATTTCATGCAGATGTTGCGCATAATCATCTTGACCTGGGTCTCCGAGTTGGAGATTTCCCGGGCGATTTCCTTATTTGTTTCGCCGTCAGCCGCCAGGCGGAGGACATGCAATTCGCGGTCGGTCAAGGGTGCGCGCTTCTCGTCGGGCTGCGGAGCTGCGGTCGAGCCGATGTGCGGGATAAAGGTCTGACCCGTCTGGATAAGACGAAGGGCTACTTCGAGCGACTTCAGAGGCATGGTCTTGGGGATGTAACCCTTCACGCCCAACTTGATGGCGTCGTCGACGAACTGCCGGTCCACCTGTCCTGTGAACAGGACGACGTTTGCATCCCCTGCGCGCGCGACGACATCCGTGATGCTGGCGAGCCCGTGCATGCCTGGCATCCTCAGGTCGAGCAGCACGACGTCATGAGGTGTGGCGTTCACCTCGTCGAGTGTGCCCTGGAGAGTATAGCAGGTCGTTACCTCGAAATCAGGTGAGCGGCAGAGGGTATCGCAAATCGCCTGAGCAAGCAACGCGTGGTCATCGGCGATGAGAATTTTCATCGAAAGGCTCCTGACAGGGATGGTGAGGATACGCAGTTCTGTGGGGGACAGAACCGATGAACAAAATTACACGAAAACACCGTTAGCCAGATTTGGAGCGACATGCGATGAATTTTAGGCTTTGGAAACTTTAGATACAATCTTGGACCAAAAAAACCAGAAAAGCGACCGTTAGGTGAGCCCTGCCTCGTAAACATCAGAAATCGCGCCGGAAATCCATTTAGCAATTTCCCGGCAGCCGATTCAGACAGATCGACGACACAAACAAGCATGGCAGAGAACGCAAGAAGTTACCAGAACAGCCTTCAAACCGTCCCTCGAACAGCAGGTTGACAGCCAAGGTGGGCCGCTTCGTGCCGCTTTCGGCGCCAGGTCGGCCCCATTAGACCTTGGAATCGGAAAGAAGGCTGACAGCCGGTTGAAGGAAGCCGCGACAGGTAAGGCGAAGCAGCGCATGACAAAGGCACCGGAGCCGAAACGTTGACGAAACAAAAACGCACGGTTCACAAGCGTCACAAAGTAACTGCGTTGCGAAATTCTATTTCGACCAAGGAGCTGAGTGATAGTGGATTCTCGTCAAAAGATGGGAAATCTGAGCTACCCCCCGAAAATTGGACAGTGACGGAAGCTACGATCTGAGGTCTGCTGATCCCCAAGACGAGGAGATCAGAATATGTCGAAACGCAGG
>NZ_QGGW01000001.1 GCF_003148775.1 Roseicyclus mahoneyensis | reverse complement strand
AGCCCGCCTGGGCAACTATTCAGAAGGTATCCGGTCGCTCGGATGCCCCGTGATCTGACGCCCTAAACGGCGTTTTGTTCCCGAGCTAGGACGTTGTCGGTGTCATCCATTCCTCGGTCCTCCGCCCTGTGCTCCGGTCCGAGCTGCGCCTGCGCAACCTCGGCCAATGCGGCGGCAAGCGTATCACGACGCACCGGTTTGACCAAGGCGCGGTCCATGCCGCAATCGCGGAAGCTGTCGGGGTCTTCCGCCTCGATCAGGGCGGTCACCCCCACGATCGCCGCGCCTTGCGACGCGCCCTCGGCGCGGATGGCGCGGGTGGCGTCGCGCCCGTCCATCACCGGCATGCTGACATCCATCAAGATCACGTCGAAGGCGCGGGCGCGGGCCTGCGTGACGGCCTCTTGTCCGTTGCGGGCGGCGGCGGTGCGGTGGCCAAGCCTGCGCACCATTTCCAGCATCAACGTCAGGTTCACCTCGTTGTCGTCGACGACCAGAACGTCCCAGACCAGCCCCTCGGGCATCTGCGGTGCGTCGGCAGGCGCGGCCGCCAGCGGGAGGGTCGCTGCGGGCTTTTCCTCTTGGCCCGTTGCGCGCGGCAAGACGATCTCGAACCAAAAGCAACTGCCCTGTCCCGGTGTGCTGTCGAGATGAATCTGCCCGCCCATCCGTTCGACCGCCAGCTTGGTGATGGGCAGGCCCAGCCCGGTGCCGGACGGGCTGGTCCCGGCCATGATCGCGCTGCCCGCCTCGGCCGATGTCTCGAACAGCTGAAAGATCCGCTCCTGATCGCTCTTGGCAATGCCCGGCCCATCGTCGGCCACCGAGACGCGCAGCGTCAGGGGGGCCGCGTCATAAGGGGCTGAGAAGTCGAGGGTGACGGTGATCTTGCCCCCGGCGGTGAATTTCACCGCGTTGCCCACAAGGTTGTAGATCGCCCGCGAAAAGGCGGCCGGATGCCCGATGACACGCTCGCCGCTGCAAGGGCCCGTCAGGGTCAGGGTGATGGTGTTGCCGTTCTCGCGGGCGAAGGGGCGCAATTCGCCGATCACGTCATCGACAACGCGCGCGGGTCGGAACGGTGCCGTGGGTTCGCGCGTGGCGCTGGCGCGGGTGAATTGCAGCACGTCGTTGACCTGGGCCAGCGCGCGCTGACTGCAATCGCGCGCGGTATCGAGCAGGGCCAGATTGTCGGCATCGAACCCGTCGCGTTCGATCAGGTCGAGGGCCGCGATCAGTCCGTGCAGGGGGGTCCGCATCTCGTGGCTCATCGTGGCCAGGAACATGCTTTTCGCCGCCGCCGCACGCCGCGCCTCATCCACGGCCCCGCGCAGGGCACCTTCGGCCTGCACCTGCGCCGAGATGTCCCGCACGAAGGCGATGGCGATGGGCATGCCATCGGCGTCGGTATCAGTCGTCAGGGCCAGTTCGACCGGAAACACGGTGCCGTTCGACCGGATCGCCAGCGTGCGGCGTGATACCCGGCAAGGTGCGTGCCGCGTGGCGCAGCGGCGCATCTCGTCATAGGTCGCGCCCAGTGCGGGCCGCAGCCGGGCGGGCGCGAGCCGCATGGCGTCGATGCCGGTGATCTCGGACATGGGCAGACGGAACATGGTTTCCGCCGCCTTGTTGCACAGCAGCACCCGCCCGTCGAAATCGGTGACGACGACGGCACTGAGCGAGGCCTCATAGGCCTTGGTGATGGTCGAGGCGGCGCGTTCGGCCTCCATCGTGCGCTGTTGCAGCGCGCGGCTCAGCCGGACGGCGAAAAAGCTTGCGACCAGCACAAGCGACAGGAGGACCAAGGTTTCGATGAGGAAAAACAGCCAGATTTCACGCTCGCGCTCGCGCGCCATCTGGGCTTCGATCACAAACACCTGCAGGCCTTGGGTGACAAGGCTGCGCACGAGCGTTTCGCGCTGCCGCAATTCGGCGGCAAAGGCGCGCAGCCCCTCGACATCTTGCGGGGTGAGCTGATCGATCCGGGTCGTCAGATCACGCCGTGCGTCCTGAAGTGCCGCAAGACTTGCTTCGAACTCGGGCGAAAGGTCGATATTGCGCATTGCCGCCGTGAACACGCTGATGCGGCTGTAGAGGATGTCGAACTCGGCCTGCATGGCACGCCAGACCTCCGCATCCACAGTGCCGTCGCCCTCGGACGCGCTGACCAGCGCGTCCGCCGTCGCGATGACGAGCGACATGTGATCGACCTCGAGCTGCGAGACGATCCAGCCCTGATTGTCCGTGTCTGCATCGCGCACCGCGTTCAGGCGCCGGTCAAAGGACGCCGCGCTGAAGATCAGCGCGCCACAAGACAGGATCAACAGGCCAAGCAAGATCACACCACCCAGCCGTGCGCGGTCAAGCCGCGTGGCTTGCCCCCGAAGCGGGCGGGGGCGAAGCGGATCTTTGGGGCCGGCCGGGATCATGCCTCAGCCGACAGTCAGGCCGACCAGTTGCCACACGCTATATGCATAGAGGCTTTCGGCCCGGAACCGCGCGTCACTGTCATAGGGGAACACGATCCAAAGCGGACCCTTGTCGCGGCGGCTGAAGGGCTCGCCGCCGATGCGGTTTGCGATGATCGGCGCCCCGGCCTCGACCACGTTGCGCGGCATGGACACGACATAGTCGTTGACCGCCGCGAAGGTGATGTCGCCCGGGCCCGCGCCGGCAGCTTCCAGCACCGAGGCGACCGAAGGACCGGAAAAGCGCAGCACGCCATCGGTCCAGATCGTCGATGTCTCGAAGCTGATCTGCGGCAGCGCCAGCAAGTCGGCGTCGGTGAAGGCGCGCGCCCCATCGGTCACGTTGCCTGTGATGGTAAGCAATACTTCATCCGCGCGCGCGGGCACGCCCAGCAGCGCGGCGGCGCTGGCCGCGCCTGCGATCTTGATGAAATTCCGTCGAATCATGAAAAACCTCGGCTGGTTGCGGAACTGCGCCCGCTACCTAAACATCCCGACGGTTTTTTTTCTGCTATCGAAAGATAGAGAGGTGTATATTTGGATACAGGTGTTTGCCGCATGCGCATGCAGAGCAGCAAAGGATTACTTGTCAGATTAAAGTGTTTTGCTGCAACTATCGTCAAGATGCCTTTGGTGCGATCAAGCGATCTCCCGTATGCCGAATAGTCGTTCAGCATTCCGGAAGAATCGTTTGGACGTCTGCGCAGGACCTTTGGAGTGAACGAGAGCCATGTTGACACAGTCATCCGATACCGCAAGCAGTCTGAATGTCTTGATCGGCGATGACCATCGCCTGCTCGGCGAGGCGGTCGGAAACCTTCTGCGTACGTCGGCGGGATACTCGGTCACCATCGCGGAGACCTATGAGACCACCATGTCCGCGCTGCAGGCGGGCGGGCATGACGTGGTCCTGCTCGATCTGAAGATGCCGGGGATGAACGGGCTGTCGAGCGTGAAGAACGTGGTCGACAAGGCGGGGTCCGCTCGGGTCGTGCTTTTCACCGGGCAGGTCGACCGCCATTTCCTTAACAGCGCGCTGGAATTCGGGGTGCGCGGCCTCATCCCCAAGACCATGCCGTTGCAATCGTTGCTGAGCGTGATCCAGTTGATCGCTTCGGGTCAGATCTTTGTGCCGATGCAGGGTGTCGACAGCAAGGCGGGACCGGGCGGCGGCGACACACCCTTGTCGGAAAAGGAACATTTCGTCCTGAGCCGCGCCGCCGAGGGGCTGACGAACAAGGAAATCGCCCGCGACATGGCGATCAGCGAGGTTTCGGTCAAGATGCACATGCGCGCCATCTGCCGCAAACTCGAGGCGCGCAACCGCGCCCATGCGGTGATGATCAGCCGCGAGCGCGCCCTGATCTGACGCGCGCGCGGTATGGCACCGCCAGAGGCGGCGCCCGCCAGTGTCAGATGCTGGCCCAGTCGGTGAAGCGCGTCTTGGGCGACTGGGCGCCGTTCGCGCCCGTCTGCTGGATCTGGCCTGAACCGGACTGCTGGCTGCCCTGCTGGGTCGGGGTGGTACCGGTGCCGGCCTGAACCTGCGTCTGAGAGGATTGGGTCGCGCCGATCTGCGCGCCGGGTCGTGGGGTGTTCATGTCTGTGCCTGGTCTGGTGTGGTGCGGGTCTGCTCAAGCCCTGCGACGTTGCGCGGGCAGATGGGGCAGTGCGCCAAGCCGCCGTATCCGTCAAGCATCAAACTGCGGCTCTTGCCCGAGGCTGGAGCGGCATCGGCAAACTGTCGCCTGCAAGACGCGGAAAAGGGCCGCCCCAGGGGGGCGGCCCTTCGGATGTGTCGGGGTCGCGGTCGAAGGGAGGTAAGCCCGCGCCCCCTGTCCGGCGCCTGCCATGACCCACCGGGAGGAGGGTGTAGAGAGGCCGACGCCGAAACCCTATGGCCGGCCTTGCATCGGTTCGGGGCGCGGCGTCGTGTTGGTGCTGGGCGGCAGCGTCGGGTGCACCACCTGCGGGATTTCGCCGGTCAGCGTCCGCAAGAAGGCCGCGATATCTTCGACCTCATCATCCGTCAGATCGGCCCCCAGCTGCGACACGCCCATCACGGCGACCGCTTCTTCCAGCGACCAGACCACGCCCGAGTGGAAATAGGGGGCGGTCAGTTCGATGTTGCGCAGCGGTGCGGCACGGAAGACGTAATCATCCGCAGCCGTTTCCGTGACGGTAAAGCGCCCGCGGTCGCCTTCGGGCAGCACGGCGCCACCGGGGCGTTCCACCAGACCGAAGGGATAGTAATCCTGCCCGCCCATGTTGACGCCGGCATGGCATGCGGCACAGCCCTGGTCGATGAAGGCGTTCAGACCGCGGATTTCCTGTTCGGTCAGCGTTTCGGCACCGTTCAGGAACTGGTCGAAGCGCGAGTTGGGCGTGGTCAGCGTGGCCTGGAAGGCTTCGACGGCGAGGGCGAAATTCTCGAAGGTGATCGGGTCCGCCTCACCGGGGAAGGCTTCGGCGAAGGCGTCGACATAGCCCTGCATCGAATTCAGCGTCTCGATCAGCCGCTCGGGCGTGTTGTTCATCTCGACACCTGCTTGGACGGGGCCCATCGCCTGTTCGGCGAGGTTTGCCGCGCGACCATCCCAGAATTGCGCGATGTTGAAGACGGCGTTGTACATCGTGGGCGAGTTGCGCGGACCCTGTTGCCAGCCATGGCCGATCGAGGTCTCGAGGCCGTCGACACCGCCAAGGCCCACGTTGTGGCACGACTGGCACGAGAACAGGCCCGAGCGCGACATGCGCGGGTCGAAGAACAGCATCGCGCCCAGATCTACGCGCGGGCGGGTGATGATGTTGTTGGGCAGATCGGGCGTGGTCAGCGGGATCGGGTCGAACAACTCGTTGGCATAGGACCGGAGTTCATCATTTGCCAGCACCGGTCCCGCGATCGCGGTCGCCAAGGCCAGTGTGGCTGTCAGGGTCACATGTCTCATGATCGTGTCTCCGATACTCTCGCGTCGTCTTTCGTCCGGAATTGGAACGACTCCAGACATGGATCATTTCGAGGGCCGAATATTTGACATGGATCAACATTGCGTTCTGTTTCGATCCGGCAGGCTGCGGCAGCCTGTCGCCCCACGTGGGGGGCGACAGGCTCCAAGTCCTTTCAACGCCGGTTTCCGGTGCCGATCTGGTCCAGAAACCGTTCCAGCGCGCCATCGTCGCCGAGGTCCGCAAGGTCGGCCTTCAGGGCGTCGAACCGGGCCCGAAGCGCGGTCTTCTCATCGCCCTTGCAGTCGTTCCACGGGCGGCCCTGCAAGGCCATGTGCAGCGCGTAATAGCCGATGAAATGGGGCTGGGTGCCGGCTGAAACCATGGCGCGATAGGCGGCATCCGCACCCATCTGGCGCAGGGCGGTCGCGGTGAGGATGCCCGCGCGTGCCATGGCTTCGGCCTGCGCCGGGCCGATGTGGCGGATCGCGGTGACGGGGTCGGTGTCGTCGCGTGGTGTCTGCGGGTCGGTCATGACCGCAGAATATCAGATGCTGGCCCAATCCTTGAAGCGGATCGGTGCTGGCGGCACCTGTTCGGGTTTCGCGCCCTTGGCGGGGGCGGGGGCGGGTGTGGCCTGCGGGCTGCTCGGCATGGCGGGGTTCCCCTGTCTTTTGCCTGTGGTTGCACAAGCCTGCCGGGGAAATGTGGCCGATACGGACCGGAAATGTGGCGGGACTGTGGCAGACCGTCGGCTTTGTCCGGGCTTGGGGATGGCCATCGGACCAGCATGGACCGAACGCAAGATACGCAAGCAACCGGGTTAGGTCCGATCACCCGCTCGATGTGCCGCTGCACGCTACCGCTACGGTGAAAAAAGCTGGCGACCCGACCATGTGGAAGAGAGACGAGGAGGCGGGCCGCCAGCAGGGTTTTCTCATCATTCGGACAGCGCGGGAAGGAAGGGAGGAGAAACGCGATTACCGTCTGACTGGGTTCAGTCTGTGCGGCAGTGCAGCACGGGGGAAGTGGCAACCGCCTGTCATGCCTCGAGATTTCGCCGATGCCTGATTTTCGGGCGCTCTGCACCGCAGCATGGGGCAGGACGCAGGCGGTTTCGGGACAGGCGCAGGTCCGCCCCGCGATTCTGTCAGGCGGGCAGGCTGTCCAGCACCGCGCCCGCGATCCGGGCGGTATCCGCCCATCCGGGTAGCGCCGCGCCCGCCCGGGCCGAGGACGTGGCCATGGCACCGCGCAGCGCTGCGTCCGACAGCACGCGAAGCAGCGCCTCGGCAAAGGCCTCGGGGTCGTCGATGGGCACCAGCAGTCCTGCGCCTTCGGCCACGGTGTCGGGCACGGCGCCGGTGGCGCAGGTCACGATCGGCAGGCCATGGGCCATCGCCTCGTCAAAGACGATGCCGTAGCCCTCGTAGCGGGTGGCGAGCGCAAAGATGCTGGCCTGCGCATAGGCGCGTCCAAGATCCTCGCCGGGCAGGCGGCCCGCCAGACGCACCCTGTCGCCCAGACGAAGATCGGCATGCAACCGGTCGAGCATGGCGGCATGGTCTGCGTCATAGCGCGTGCCCACGATCATCGCCTGCCAGCCCTCGGGCGGCAAAAGCGCCAGCGCGCGCAGCAAGATGTCATGCCCCTTGCGCGGGTGCTGGATGCCGACCGACAAGATCATCGGCGGATCGGCGGCGGGCATCTTGCCAAGCGGCTTGTCGGTGCCGGGGCGTGCGATGGTGATGCGCGACGACGCCACGCCATAATCCGACACCAGCAGCGCCTTGGTGTGCGGGCTTGGCACCAGCACATGGGCGGCGTGGCGCAGGTTGTCACGCTCGGTCCGGTAAAGGTGGTCGCGCAAGGCAGGCTCCAGCCCGCTTTCATGCGCCAGCGGATGATGCAGCATTGCCACGACAGGCATCGGCAGGGTGGCCAGCACCGCAGTGTCGAGGGAGCCGAAGACCAGCCCGTCGAGGATCAGCGCGCGCGAGGGGTCGATGGCGCGCAGGCGGGCGCTCGCATCGGCCATGTCGCCCGCCGTCGGACCCGGAAAGGAAGACCCGAGCGGGATGTGATCCACGTCGCGTCTTTGCGCGCGCAACCCCTCCAGCAGGCGGCGTTCGTAGATGTAGCCGCCGGTCAGCGTCTCGATATCGCCGGGAATGGCGAAGGCTGTGGGGCGCAAGGTCATGTCAGTTGCTCCGGAGCATAGATGCGCAAGATGCGCACCTCGATCAGGCCGACGCCGGCATAGCCCAGTGCCGAAAGGGCGGCGGTCAGGGCAACGGCGCTCCAGAGCAGATTGTAGTCCGACACCGAGGCTGAAATCGCCATCATGCTGCCCAGTCCCGCGCCGGTCGCCAGCCATTCCACCACGGTGACAGCCAGCACCGAGGCCGGCACCCCCATGCGGGCGGCGGCGAAGAAGGCGGGCAGCATCGCGGGGATGCGCACCCGGATCAGGCGCTGCAACCGGCCCGCGGCATAGCTGTCGAAGACGTCGATGACCTGTCCCGGCGCCTGTTTCAGCCCGTGGATGCAGGCCACCAGCGTGGGAAAGAACACCATGACCGCGACCAGCACGATGGTGCCAAGCGCGCCCCGCCCCAGCAGCAGCACGATCAGCGGCGCAGTGGTCACGATCGGCACGGACCGCAGCGCGATGGCCAGCGGCATGGCCGTGCCCGCGACGGCGGGCGCCAGCACGAACAGGATCGCCAGACCCGCCCCCGCCGCCAGCCCCGCAAGATATCCGGGCAAGAGGAACACCGCCGTCTCCCCCAGTGCCGCGCCAAGGCTGGCGCGGGCCATGGCGGCGTTGGGGGCCCAGATCAGCGCGCGTGCCACATCCTGCGGCCCCTTAGCAAAGAAAGGGTTGAGGTCAAAGACCGCGATGGCCCCCCACCACAGCACAAGAATGGCCACAGCCACGCCCGCCAGCGACAGGAGCAATCGGCCGATCCCCGCCTCGGCCCCTTCCGCGCGGGGTGGCGCAAGGATGATCGGCGGCGCATCTTGCAGCACCCGGCGCGCGATGGCCCCAACGGCCAGATAGGCCGCAACCGCCACCGCCGTGGCCACTGTCGCCAGCGCCCATGTCATCTCTACATCCAGCGCGCGCATGGCGCGGATGGTCAGCACGCCCATGCCGCGCTCGGCGCCGGTGAACTCGCCCACCATGGCCCCCAGAAAGGCGGCCGGGGCCGCGATCTGCAGGCCCGCGAACAGATAGGGCAGTGACGCCATCAGCCGCACATGGATGAGCGCGGACACCCGGCCGCGCCCGTAGCTGGCGATCAGGTCGAACCATGTCGCGGGTGCCGCACGCATGCCGACCAGCAGAGGGATCAGCGTGGTGTAATAGACGGCGAGGGCCGCCAGCACGATCTGCGGCCCGTCGCCGGGGCCAAAGATCACGCGCAAGATCGGCCCGGTCGCCACCAGCGGCAGGCAAAACACGACCAGCGCCACACCTGTCACGATGCGCTGGCTCGCCGGAAAGGCCAGCGCGATCCCTGCCAGCGCCAGCGCAGCCAAGTTGCCCAGCACGAAACCCGCCGCCGCATTGCCCAGTGTCTCGGCCAATGCGCGACCCATCAGGCCGCGGTTCTCGATCAGCCAGGCCAGAACCTGCGAGGGTGCGGCGAGCACGAAGGCGCCCACCAGCGCGCGCGCCGCCAGTTCCCAGCCGAGCACGACCAGCAACAGCCCGATGGCCGTTCCCCGTCCCGACCCACCTGTCGCCGGGGCGGCGTAGCCAGCGACCGCGCTCACTGCGCGGCCAGCGGCCGGTCGCGCAAGGCGCCAGCCTGCGACAGCGCGGCAAAGACCGCGTCGACATGGGCCGCGAAGCCCGGTTTGCGCGCATCCTCGGGCGCGCGGGGGCGGGGCAGGTCGATGGCGATGTCCGCCACCACCTCGGCCGGGCGGGGCGAGAGCACGATGACCCGGTCCGACAGCATCACCGCCTCGGTCACCGAATGGGTGACAAGGATCGTGGTCGTCCCCCGTGCCTCCCACAGGCGGGGGAGGTCTTGGGCCAGTTGCTGGCGCGTCAACTCATCAACCGCGCCGAAGGGTTCATCGAGCAGCAAGAGCCGTGGCTCGGTCGCCAAGGCCCGCGCGATGGCCGCGCGCTGGCGCATGCCGCCCGACAGTTGCGCAGGCCGCGTGTCGGCAAACCCCTCCAGCCCCACCAGCGCGATCAGCTGGTCGATCGCGGCGCGGTCAACTGGGCGGCGGGCAAGCGAAAGGGCCAGCTCGATATTGCCTCGCACGCTGCGCCACGGCAGCAGCGAGGGGTCCTGAAAGGCGACGGACAGCCCCGCCTTTCGCAGCGTCTGGGCGGGCGGCTCGCCGCCGATCTCGATGGTCCCTGCGCTGGGCGTCTCGAGCCCGGCGATCATGCGCAGCAAAGTGGACTTGCCGCAGCCCGAGGCCCCGACAAGCGCGGTGGTCTGACCCGCCGCAAACTGGATGTCCGTCGGCCGGACGGCATCCACGCCGCCCGGCCATGTCTTGGCCAGCCCGGCGCAGATCACGCCGGGGGGGCCATTGATCTCAGGCGCCATGGACCTCTTCGAGGATGGAGCGATCCCACAGGTCGGGCGTCACCGTCCGACCGAGAAGCGCAAGGGTTTCGATATTGGCGGCCACGGTGTCATCGGTCCACCAGCCAAAGCCATTGGCGTCCGTCAGATCCGAGAACATCAGCGGCACCTGCCTTGCGGCCTGCATCTGCTGCGTCGGCAGATCGAGACCAGCATCGGGATACAGCTCCAGCGTCAGGGCGGCGGCGGCGTCGGTATCCTCGCGGTAGGCGTTCCAGCCGCGCACCTCGCCCCGCATCAGGCCCACCAATTCCGCGCGGCGGTTGGCCAGACTGTCCTCGGTCGCGATGTAGGTCTGGGAATGCAGCGCATACCCGAAATCGGCCATCAGCATGGTGACGCTTTCGATGCCCTCGATGGCCATGGCAACCGGCAGGTCGGTTTCCCAGCACAGCAGGCAATCCACCTCACCGGCCAGCATGGGCTGGGCGGAATATTGCGTCGGCACGATCTCGATGCCGCCGATGTCCACGCCGTTGAGCGTGCACAGCGCCTGCAGCACGGGTGTGTTGGCCAATGCCATGCCGATCCGCTTGCCGACCATGTCGGCGGGCGTGTTGACCGGGTTGGCGGGCAGCGAGGCGATGACAAAGGGGTTTTTCTGCATCGCGACGCCAAGGATCTTGAAGGGCGCGCCCTGTTCCACGGCGGCGGCCGTGTAATCTGCCGCCGAAATGCCCACCAGCGCGGTGCCCGACACGACCGGCGGTTCCACCGGCGCGTTCGGCCCGCCCGGCAGGAGCGCCACGTCGAGGCCTTCTTCGGCCCACCAGCCGCGCGATTGCGCGATGTAGCTGCCGCCGAATTGCGAGGAATGCAGCCACGACAGTTGCAGCGCGACAGAACTCTGCGCGCGTGCGGCGCGGGGTGTCAGGCCAAGGGCGGCAACGCCAAGGCCGGCGGCACCGGTGGCCATCAGGCCACGGCGGGTGAAGGTGGGATATCGGGTCATGTCGTTCTCCTGTTCGTGCGGCAAGGCTAAGGTGTCTGGGTGGCTTGGCAAGGGCGGCGGGCCGTTTCGTCGCGGTGGGTTGCCCTTTTCGCTCATGATTTCATTGCACTGGCGCTGGGTGACAGCACAAGGGCCACGGCCCCCGGCAGGCTGGAGGCCAAAAAGACAAGGCCGAAGGCGACACTGGCCGCCAGACCTTCGGCGGCAGCGATGCCCGCGACGGGCAAGATCGCCGCCGCCGCCCCTTCACGCAGGCCCCAGCCGCTGACGGTGATCGGGACGAGCATGGTGAACAAGATCAGCGGCACCAGCGCCAGCGCATCCGTGACTGGCAGATCGGCTCCGATGGCGCGGACGCAAAAGGCGAAAGCCGCGATATTGGCCAAGGCGATCGCAAGGCTCAGCCCCAGTTGCCGCCCCAGCACCCTCCGCCCCGTCATCGCCCGCGCAAATCCGCGCCCCAGATCGCCAAGACCCCGTCCCATGCGCCCGGGCAGCACATGCGCCGCAAGCCACAGCACGGCGGGCAGCGCCAGCCCGGCAAGGACAAGGCCGGCCACCGGCACGACCAGCCAGCCCGGCCAGACGAGCCCGCCCGGCGCGGCCAGCGTTGCTCCAAACGCCAGTGCCATGACGGCGAAGATGGCGATCTGGCCGGCCAGCCGTTCATAGACCACGGCCTGCCCCGAGGCGAGCAACCCTGCCTGCGCGCGTGCCCTGAGCGCGCGCCCCGCATCTCCCAGAACGCCGCCGGGCAAGGTCTGGTTCACGATCTGCGACAGATAGTATTCGCGCACTGCCGTCCGCCGATCAATCACGATGCCCAATTGTCGCGCCGTCAGCCGCCAGCGCAACGCCGACAGGACGGTCTGCAGGCTCAAGGTGAGCAGCGCCGCCATCAGCCACAGCGGATCGGCACCTGCCAGCCTGCGCGCGGCCTCGGCCCCGTCGGCGGCGTGCCAGAGCCACACCAGCATCGCCAGCGCGACCGTGATCTGGACGGTGCGGATCAGGGCAGGGGGGATGGGCGGGCGCTGGCGCATGGCTCAGCTCTCGGCCCCGGGAGGGACGGTGGTGGTGAAGGACCCGAGGATCATGTCGCGCAGCCGGTCCATCCCGGTCACCGGCGCGTCGGGGCGCGGGATCAGGCCGGGTGACAGGCCCCAGCCGTCCGTCAGCGCCACCAGATGCGCGGGGCCGATCACATGGATCGGCACGTCGCGCCGGTCATCGAGCGCGATGAACCCCGCCGCCTGATGATCGCCCAACACGATCATCAGCGGCGGGTCCTCGGCATGGCGGGTGGCGTAGGACAGAACGTTTTGCAGCGCATAATCCACCGCCAGCCGGTATTGCGCGCGCACCCTGTCGCGGTCGCGCCAGACCACATCGGGCGGATCGCCCGCCTGCGCCATGGCGTCGAAGATGCGGCCATCGCCGATGGCGTCCCAATCCACCATCTCGGGCACCGGGACCCAAGGCGCGTGCGACGAGCCGGTGGCGATCTGGATGAACAGGTGCCTATCGCCCGACCGATCACGCGGCCTGTCGCGCAACAGCCTGTCCATCGCGGCGAAGGTGAACTGGTCGGGCATCGTCACCCAGTTGAAATTCATCCCACCATAGCCTAGATCGGCCGCCGCCAGCACCGTGTCGAAGCCCATGAGCCCGCTTTCGGGCCAGTCGAGCGTGATCTGCGGCATCACCGCGGCGGTGTGGAAGCCCGCGTCCTGCGCCAGATGGAACAGCGTCTGCCGCCCCGAGGCGAGCGCCGCGCCATAGCGCGTCTGCCCGTCGACCCACAGGCCGTTAGCGAAGGTCGCATGCGCCAGCCAGCTTTGACCGCCCCGCGTGGGCGAGGCGACAAACCCCGAGGCCATGGCCAGCCCGCGCGCCGTCAGATCGGCCTCGCCCGCCTGCAATGTCGCCCGATGCAGATCGGCGTACAGGGCCGTGTCCATGCTGGTGCGCCCGTAGCTTTCCACAAAGACCACGATCACGTCGCGGTCGATCTGGTCGAACAGGCCCACAGCGCCTGACCAAGGGTCGGCGGCGGCGGCGGCCTCGAAGGCGCGCAGGTCGGCCAGCGTTGCGCGCGCCATCTGCCAGCGCTCGACCCCGACGCGCGCAGTGAAGGCCGCGCCGGGCGGCGCTGCGGGCAGGGTCCAGCGGCCCATGGTGCCCCCGATCTCGGCCGTGGCGACGCCCGCCGACAGGACCGCCGCGATGGCCAGACCGCCGCGCGCCAACGGTCGTGCGACGCGCACCCCCGCCCAGACCCCGGTCGCCCACCACAATGCTGCCGCAACCCCTGCGACGGCCAGCAGGGCGCCAAGTCCCACAAGCCCCGTCAGCACCGGCCCGATCGCCCCGACCAGCAGTCGCATCCCCGCCTCGATCAGCGCAAGGTCAGCGACCGGGTTGAAGCCGCGCGCCAGAGCCGTGAACATGGCGAAATCCGCCGCCTTCAGCACTGCGATCAGCATCAACACGGCGACCAGCGCGCCGCGCACGAGCTGGCCCGCGCGCCCGTCCCCCAGCGCCACCAACCCCAGCACGATGACCGGCAACTCCAGCGGGAAAAGCCCCAGCGCGCCCCATGTCATCGCGGCAGGATGATTGGGCTGAACCAACAAGATGTGAAGGACCAGCGTGGCGAGGATCAGGCGCAGGGCAGGGCGGATCGGCAAGGCGCTCAAGGTTTCGTCCGCCACAGCCACAAGATATCCCGTCCGAAGGACCAGATCAGGGCCGCCGCCACCAGCGCCACCACGGGATTTGCAACGCTTGCGGCCACCAGCGGCAGTTGCAGCGCGATCAATGTGGCGATCTGCAACACGCAGACCAGCTTGCGGCTGAAGCGCTCGGGTGCTGCGCGGTCGAGCCATGGCAGCGCGCGGGCCGCCAGCGCGAAGGCGTAGCGCGGCAGCCCGATCAGCAGCACGATGGCCCCCGCCGTGCCCGCCGCCCAAGCGTTGAGCGCGAGGATGAGCGCAAGCGCGCTGTCCACCTCCATGTCGAACCTTGCGCCGAAATCGGACGACAGCCCGTCACGCCGCGCGAGCCAGCCGTCGAGACCGTCAAGCCCCAGAGCCAGGGCGGCAATGGCAAAGACCACCCAAGGCGCGGCGCTTCCCGCGAGCGGCGCCAGAAGCGCCGAGGTGAGCGCCAGACGGGCCAGCGTCACCTTGTTGCACAGCCCGATGCTGTCATGCGGAAAGCCGCGGCGCAAAAGGACAAGGACAAGGGCGAGACCGACCGTGTAGCCCGCAAAGGACAAGCCTATGGCGCGCGCCTCCGCGCCCACCAGCGCGAAGGCCGCAAGCCCCACGACAGCCGCCCCGACAGCCCCGTACAGCACAAGCTGACCACCCGGCGTGCGCAGGCTGGATGCGAGCGACCGGCGCGTCACGCGGGGAAGGTCGGGATTGATCTGGTCCATGAAGCCGAGTCTAGCTTGGCGGGTCAACTGTCAAGGTCCTGTCACAATCCTTGAAGCTCTGACCGGTGGCCCTAACTGCTGTTGCGCAAAGGATGAGCACGACATGAGCGAACCGCGATATTCTATGCCGTCCCGCCTGATCCACTGGGTCATGGCTCTGCTCATCTTGCTGACCATCCCGGCGGGGATGGTCATGGTCCAGCCGGGTCTGGACCGCGGGTTGCAAAATACGCTGTTCATCTTTCACAAGAACATTGGCGTGGCCTTGCTTGCGCTGGTGGTCTTGCGCGCCGCGTGGCGACTTGGCCATCCCGCACCGCCCTTGCCTGCAACGGTTCCGGGGTGGCAGGCACGCATCGCCGGGCTGAGCCATATGGCGCTCTATGCGCTGATGGTCACGCTGCCTGTGGCGGGCTATGTCCGCGTGAAGGCCGGGGGCTTTCCGATCGAGACCCTTGATGCGCTCGGCATACCGTCGCTGGTGCCGCGATCCGACGCGCTGGCCGAGGTCGCAAAGACCATCCATTACGGGGCGGGACTTGCCATCGTCGCCGTGCTGGCCGCCCATATCGGAGCCGCCTTGTTTCACGGCATCGTGAAGCGCGATGGCGTGTTTTCGCGCATCTGGCCGCCGGTCGGTGGTAAAGGCCGCTAGGAGGTCCTTGCATCCGCCAATGCTTGGGATAGATGCCGCGGCGCAGCGACGCCAAAGGCGTTGAGTCGCACGTTTTTTTCCCAGAAAGGCCACTTTCCATCATGTCTCTCGCCGAAAGCCATATCGGACCGTTCGTCGGACCGCGCCCTGCCGGGCGACACTGGCATCTATGGGCCTATGCGGCCCTGACGGCGATGCTGGCGGGGGGGCTGGTGACGGCGGTGGCGCTGTCGGTCACGGAGTGGACGTTTGCCTCGGGTCTGGCGCTCGTCCTCGTGACACTCAGCGCGATCTGGATCTCGGGTGGCGCCGCGACAGCGGTTCTGGGGCTGCTGTTGCCCGCGCGCGCGGTGCGGGCGCTTCCTGCAGGCTGGTTGCCGCAGGGCAGCACGGCCGTGCTGGTCACGCTGTGTGGCGAGGAGGCGACCCCGCTGGCTGCGGCTCTCGCCGATCTGCGGCGCGGGCTGGACCGTCTGGGGCTGCATCACAAGGCGCAGATCTTCGTGCTGTCCGACACCTCTCGTGACGACAAGATCGCGGCCGAGGAGGCGGCGCTGGCCCCGCTGATGGCGGATGGGCGCGTGATCTACCGCCGCCGCGCCGTCAACACGGGTCGCAAACCCGGCAACATCGCCGACTGGCTGCACAGCCACGGCGACCGTTTCGCTTATATGATGGTGCTCGATGCCGACAGCCGGATGAGCGCGGACCGCATCCGCGCCCTGATCCACAGCCTCGAGACGCGGCCGCGCACGGGCCTGTTGCAAGCGGGCATGACGCTGGTGCCCGCGCAAAGCCGCTTCGGGCGCCACCAGCGCCTGTCGGCACGGCTTCTCTCGCCCAATTTCGGGCGCGGGATGGCGGCATGGTCGGGCGAGGCGGGCAACTATTGGGGCCATAACGCGATCATGCGCGTGGTGGCCTTTCGCAGCGCCGCCGATCTGCCGGTCCTGTCTGGCCCCGCGCCTTTTGGCGGCGTGCCGCTGAGCCATGATTTCGTCGAAGCGGCGTGGATCGTGCGCGCGGGCTGGGCGGTGGAGCTTGACCCCGCCACCGCCGGCAGCGCCGAGGACGGGCCCCAAACGCTCGCCGAATTTCACCGCCGGGACCGGCGCTGGTGTCAGGGCAACCTTCAGCATGTGCGCCTTCTGGGCGAGCCCGGCCTCGATCCGCTCAGCCGGGTGCATTTCGCCTCGGGCATCATGGGCTATCTGGCCGCGCCGATCTGGCTGGCGCTGCTGGCGCTGTTCGGCTCCGGGGCTGTCCCGGTCAGCGGGCCGCTGCCCTTTGCCCTGATCGTTTCGGTCTTGCTCTTGCCCAAGCTCTGCGCGCTGGCGGTCTGGATGGTAAGGGCGCGCGGCATGGCGCGGCGGCTGGTTTTCTTGCGGGCCGGGTTGGTCGAACTGGTGGTGTCGACGCTGGTCGCACCCCTTATCATGCTGCGCCAGAGCGGGGCGGTCGCCTCGGTCCTGATCGGGCGCGATTGCGGCTGGAAATCGGGCAAAGCCGCCCGCCGCGCCCTGCCCAAGGGCCTGCCCGAGGCGGTGACGGGCGTGGCGCTCATGGCGTTGGCGGTGGCGGCGGGTCAGGCCGCAGCGGTCTGGTGGCTTGTCCCCGTCGCCTTGCCGCTGGTCGCCGCACCCGTGCTGGTGCCCGTGCTGGACGGCGTTGCATGATCGCCCGGCGCTTGGTGATCTCGGGCGCTCTGGCCGCGGTCATGATGGCGCCGGGTCTGCGCCTGCGGGCCGACAGCTTGCCCGATGCGGCCCCGCCCAGTTTGCTGGAGGCGGCGCGCGCGCTGGCGGCAACGCCCTACACCCCCGGCACTGGCATGCTGCCGCCGCCCTTTGCGGGGCTGAGCTATGACGCCTATCGCGGCATCCGCCCGATCCCCGGACGGGCCGCGATCTTGCCGCATGGCCCGCGTTTCGCTGTCGATCTTTTGCCGCCGGGCCTGTTCTTTCCCGATCCGGTGACCGTCGACCTGCCTGCGGACGGTGGCTTTGCCCCGGTGCCGCTGACGCCAGACCTGTTCGATTTCGACGCGCGCTATTTCGATGCCATCCCCGACACCGCCCCCGGGGCCGGGTTCTCCGGCCTGCGGCTGCGCCATCCGCTGAACGCGCCCGACCTGCTGGACGAGGTTCTGGTGGTGCAGGGTGCGAGCTATTTCCGCGCCATCGGGCAGGCCATGGTCTACGGCCTGTCGGCGCGCGCCGTGGCGCTGGGCACCGGCGGCGCCGCGCCCGAGGAATTCCCCCGCTTCACCCATCTGCGCCTTCATCCCGCCCAAGGCGATGCCGTCCGGCTGGAGGCGGTGATCGACAGCCCCTCGCTTGCGGGGCATCTGGACATGGTGCTGCGCCCGGGCCTTGATACGGTGATGGAGGTTGCGGTGACGATCCTGACGCGCCGCGAGATCGCCGATATCGGCGTGGCGCCGCTGACCTCGATGTATCTCAAGGGGCCGATGCGCGCCGCCGTGTCGGATGATTTCCGGCCCCGCGTGCATGACAGCGATGTGCTGGTGATCGACAATGGCGCGGGCGAAACGCTGTGGCGGCCCATCGCCAACCCGGCCCGGGTCGAGACCTCGGTCTTCGTCGATGACGGCCCGGCGGGGTTCGGACTGTGGCAGACGCCGCGCGATTTCGAGGACTTTGAGGACAGCGAGGCGCGCTATCACGACCGCCCTTCGGCCTATGTCGAGGCGCTGACCGATTGGGGCCGGGGTGGGGTGGTGCTGGTGGAAATCCCGACCGGCGACGAGTTCATGGACAATATCGTGGCCTTCTGGCGGCCCGAGGCGCCGCTGGCGGCGGGCAGCGAGCATCGCTTTGCCTATCGCTTGACATGGACGCGGGCCGCGCCGTTTGCCGGTCACGCCCTGCCTGTACGCCAAAGCCGCAGCGGGCGCGAGCATGACCGCCCCGGCACGCGGCGCTTCGTGGTGGATTTCGCGGGCACGGGCGAGGAGTTGGGCGTCGATTTGTCGGCCAGCGCGGGCGTGGTGTCGGGCGCCAGCCTGTTCGCGCTGCCCGAGGGGCGCGGCACGCGCGTGACCTTCTTGTTGGCACCCGAGGGCGTGGACCTTGCCGATCTGCGGCTGGTCTTGCGCGATGGAGGCGGTGTGGCGGTCAGCCCGGTCTGGATCTACCGCTGGACCCGGGCGCGCGACGGCGGGGTCTAGCGGGGCAGGGCGATCGTCGCCCGCAAGGGCCGGTGGTCGGAGGCCATGCGGATGCCCGGCCCGTCCAGCACCTCGCAGGCGATGACGCGGGCGGGTGGCGTCACCAACACCCGGTCGAGCGGCAGGAACGGGCGGCGCACCGGAAAGGTGGCGTGCGCGGGCCCCGACAGCGGCAAGCCCGTCACCCGCCGCGACAGCGCCAGACCGCCCCATGGCCGCCATTCGTTTAGATCGCCTGCAAGGACGGTCACCCGTGCTTCGCGCCGGAACAGATGCTGGCCCAGCGTCCGCATCTGCGCCACCCGCAGCCCTTGCGCCAGTGACAGGTGAAGCCCGACCAGCCGCAATGCCCGACCCTCGTTGATGAAATCGACGATGACCGCGCCCCGGTGGCAATGGCCGGGCAGGTCTATCAAGGTGACATCCTCGACCCGCGCATCGGGGTGCAGGAACACGATCGTGCCCAGAAAGCCGTGGCTTTGCGCGCCCCACCTGTGCGTGCCATCGGTATGCACAGGGACCAGCCCGGTGTCGCGTGTGACCCGCTGCAGGTCGAGAAAGCCGCGATGCGGCGGGCAGTCCTCGTCGGCTTCTTGCAAGATCAGCGCGTCGGGCGCCCCGGTCGCCACCTCCTCGCGCAGAACCCGCGCGGTGCGGGCCGGGTCGATCACGCCGTCATTGCCGCGCCCGCGGTGGATGTTCCAGCTGACGCAGGAAAACTCTGCTGCTGTCGTGGTCACGCCTGTCTGATCCTTTTGCGGCCCCGACCCGCCGATCGCCACACCCTGCAGATAACGCCGCGTCGGGTCCGATCAAGCGCGGCGACCGATGCGGCGGTCGGGCAGGCTGTGGCCCGGTCACGCTTTTTTTCCTTGGACTGCCATCGTCAAGGCTATGTATGGGGCAAGGCGGTCGTGCCGGCCGCGGGGCAAGATGGCGGAAGATGCGATGAAATTGCTCAGACAAGGCCTGCTGACATTGGTCGCGCTTGCCGCGGCGCTTGCCATCTGGGTGGTCTATGTGCCGTCGGCCGCACCCTATCTGGAGCGCGCGGGCGTCTATGACCTGCTGGGCCTCGAGCCGCCCGCCCCGGCCGAGCAGGCGGGCGGGCGCGGTTTTGGCGGCGGCACGGCGCGGGTCGTGGTGGCGGCCGCCGAGACCGGACAGGCCAATGCGCGCGTCACGGCGATCGGCGACGGGCGGGCGCTGCGCTCGGTCACCGTGCGGGCCGAAGCGACCGGGATGATCCGCGAGCTCGCCGTCAGCCCCGGCACCTATGTCGAGGCGGGCGCGCTGGTGGCACAACTTGACGATGACGCCGAGCGCATCGCGCTGGAGCGCGCGCGGCTGATGGTGCTGGACGCCACGCGCAACCTTGAACGGTCCCAACAGCTTAGCGCGTCCGGTGCCGTGTCGGCGGTGCAGATCCGCGAGGCAGAACTGGCGCTGCGCACGGCCGAGCTGGCGGTCGAACAGGCCGAATTCGATCTGGGCCAGCGCCGGATCACCGCGCCAATCGCGGGTTGGGCGGGCCTTCTGGAGGTGTCGCAGGGCGACCGGATCGGCCCGCAGGATGCAATTGCCGTTCTGACCGACCGCTCCAGCATCCAGATCGATTTCCGCGTGCCCGAACGCTTCATCGGGCAGCTGTCCGTCGGAATGACCATCGAGGTGACGACGCTGGCGCGCCCCGACCATCTGCTGGAAGGTCAGATCGTCGCGCTCGACAATGTGGTCGACCGTTCCAGCCGCACGCTGCGGGTGCAAGGGCAGGTCGCCAACACCGACGACAGCCTGCGCGCGGGACAGGCGTTTTCGGTCGCGCTGAGCTTTCCTGGCGACACGCTGCCCTCGGTCGATCCCTTGGCGATCCAGTGGTCGGGCGACGGGTCCTATGTCTGGGTCGCGCGCGAGGACGCGGCGGTGCGCATTCCGGTCACGATCCGCCAGCGCAACAGCGACAGCGTGCTGGTCGAGGGCGATCTGAACGCAGGGGATCAGGTGATCATCGAGGGCGTGCAGACCCTGCGCCCGGGCGCCCCGGTCGAGATTGTGGAAAGCGGTGCGTCGGCGGAGGCGCGCCCGACCCGCGAACAAGATGCCTGAGACGGGGGCAGGGCGATGAAACAGGCAGCGGCAGAACGCGCAGGGCAATCGGGCACGGCCATCTTCGTGCGCCGCCCGATCCTTGCCTTCGTGTTGAGCGCGCTGATCGTCATCGCGGGTCTTGCAAGCCTTCTGGGCGTCGAGGTGCGCGAACTGCCCGATGTCGACCGGCCGGTGATCTCGGTCAGTACCGATTTTCCCGGCGCAGCACCCGAAACCGTCGATCAGGAGGTGACCAGCCGCATCGAGGGCGCGGTGGGCCGGGTCGCGGGTGTGCGGTCGATCTCGTCGAACTCGCGCTTCGGGCGCAGCCGGGTGACACTGGAATTCGCCGAAGGCGCCGATATCGACGTGGCCGCCACGGATGTGCGCGATGCCGTGGCGCGCATCGCCAACGCCCTGCCCGACGGGGCCGAGACGCCGCGCATCGTCAAGGCCGATGCCGACGCGCAGCCCGTGCTGCGCATTGCCGTCACCTCGGCCACGCGCAGCGCGCAGGATCTGACGCGGCTGGTGGAGGAGGAAATCGCCGACCGGCTGGTTTCCATCGAAGGGGTGGCCGATCTGCAGGTCTACGGCGACCGCTCGCCGATCTTTCGGGTCGACATCGACCTGATGGAACTGGCCAGCCGCGGCCTGACGCTGGCGGATTTGCGCGCGACCTTGGCCGATGTGGCCTTTGACGCGCCTGCGGGCGATCTGCGCGGGGCCCGGCAGTCGATCAACGTGCGCACCACCGCCACCGTCGCCTCGCCCGAGGCCTTCGAGGCATTGCAGATCCGCGACAATGTCCGGGTCGGCGATGTGGCCCGCGTCACGCTGGGCCCGGCACCGAATGAATCCATCCTGCGTGCCAATGGCGAGACGGGCCTTGGCCTTGGCATCGTGCGGCAGGCCACCAGCAACACGCTGGCGATTTCCGAGGGGGTGCGCGCGGCGGTGGAGCAGTTGCGCGCCTCGCTGCCCGAGGATGTGGATATCTTCATCACCTCGGACGACGCGGTGTTCATCAGCGGCTCGATTTCCGAGGTGGTCAAGACGCTGCTGCTGGCCGTGGCCATCGTGGTCGTAGTGATCTTTCTGTTCCTGCGCGATGTCCGCGCCACCATGATCCCGGCGCTGACCATGCCTGTCGCGCTGATCGGCACCTTGGCCGCGATCTATCTGGTGGGCTTTTCGGTCAACATCCTGACGCTTCTGGCGCTGGTGCTGGCGACCGGCATGGTCGTGGATGACGCCATCGTGGTCTTGGAAAACATCGTGCGACGCCGGGGCGAGGGGATGGGGCCGCGCGCCGCCGCCGTGCTGGGCACGCAGCAGGTGTTCTTTGCCGTCGTGACCACCACGGCGACGCTGGCGGCGGTGTTCATCCCGCTGTCGTTTCTGCCCGGGCAGGCGGGGGGGCTGTTCCGCGAGTTCGGCTTTACGCTGGCGATGGCCGTCGGCCTCTCCTCGGTGGTGGCGCTGTCGCTTTGTCCCGTGCTGGCAAGCCGCCTGTTGCAGGCGGATGATGCGGCCGAGGCATCGGGCGGGTTCTTTGGCTGGCTGGGCGATCGTCTGGCCGCGCTTTATGCCGCGACGCTGCGGGTTGCGCTCGACAATGCGCTGGTCGTGGTCGTGATCGCGCTCCTCTTTTCAGCGACCGCCGTGATGATGGCCGGCGGCATAAGGCAGGAACTGACCCCGCCCGAGGACCGGGCCGTGGCGCTCTTGTCGGTCAGCGCGCCGCAAGGTGTATCGCTGGAATATACGGCGGCCAAGATGCGCGAGATCGAGGCGCTGATGCAGCCCCTGCGCGACAGCGGCGAGATCACGAACCTGTTTTCGATCACCGGCACCGGGTCCAATTCGCGCGGTTTCATGGTGATGACGCTGGCCCATTGGAACGACCGCGCGCGCAGCCAGCAAGAGATCGTGGGCCAGATCAACGGTGCCCTGCGCGAGTTGGTGGGCGTGCGCGCCTTTGCCATCCAGCCCAATTCGCTGGGCATTCGCGGCGCGGGGCGCGGCCTGACCTTTGCGGTCACCGGCAATGATTACGCCCAGTTGGAACAGGTGGCGGGCGATCTGGTCGCGCGGATGCAGGAAAATCCCGGTTTCGGGCAGGTGCGGCTCGAATACGAGACGACCCAGCCGCAGCTTTTCATCGAGATCGACCGCACCCGCGCCTCCGACCTCGGCGTCGAGATCGCGGGTCTGGGCGAGGCGCTGCGCGCGGTGCTGGACGGGCGCAGCGTCGGCACGGTGTTTCTGGATGACACCAGCTACGACATCCAGATGCTGTCGACCGCCAATCCGGTCAATGACCCGGGCGATCTTGAGAATGTCTTCGTGCAATCCGGCGACGGCCTGATGATCCCGATGTCCTCCTTCGTGCGGCTGCAAGAACGCGCGGTCGCCCCCGAACTGGAACGCGAAGGGCAGAACCGGTCGGTCGAGATCTCGGCGGGGCTGACCGACGACCTGCCGCTGGGCACGGCGCTGGCCGAGGTTCAAAGCCTCGCCGCCGAGGTGCTGGAGCCGCAAAACCAGATCGTGCCGCTGGCCGAGGCGGCGACGCTCGATGAAACCTCGGCCGGGCTTTTGCTGACCTTCGGCTTTGCGATCCTCGTGGTGTTTCTTGTGCTGTCGGCCCAGTTCGAAAGCTTCGTTTCGGCCGTCGTCGTGATGGCAACCGTCCCCGTGGGCATCGCCTGCGCGATCTTCGCGCTGGTGCTGACCGGCCTCAGCCTTAACATCTACAGCCAGATCGGGCTGGTGATGTTGATCGGCATCATGGCCAAGAACGGCATCTTGATCGTGGAGTTTGCCAACCAGCTGCGCGACGGCGGGGCCTCGGTGCGCGATGCGATCCTCGACGCCAGCACGATCCGCCTGCGGCCGGTGATGATGACGATGATCTCGACCGTGTTGGGCGGCGTGCCGCTGATCTTGTCCTTCGGCGCGGGCGCCGAGGCGCGCGAGGCCTTGGGCTGGATCATCGTCGGGGGGCTCGGGCTGGCGACCGTTTCGACGCTTTATCTCACGCCGGTGGCCTATCTGCTGCTGGCAGGCCTGTCCAAGCCCAAGGCCGAGGAAGAGGCGCGCCTGATGCGGGAACTTGACGCCGCCACCGCAGCTTCGCCAAACCCGGCCGAGTGAACTTGGTGCGGATCGGCACGGCCTTTCGTCTTTCACATTGCGGATCGCCTCTTTTGGTTCGGGAACGGATCGCGCGCGGCCTCAAAGATGCGCACCCCAAGCCCCGGTTGCGGCGCGCGCAGTCAAGGAACGTCGGCGCGCCCGTGCCACAATTGTCAATCCGATCCGTCTGAAAAGGGCCGCATGCCCGACCGCTGAGCCGCAGGCTCTACCCCATATGGGGGTGGCCTGCGGCGGGCAGGACCTGTTTCGTGAAGGCTGTATTTTCAGCCCGGGAACGCCCCCATGCGCCGCATTTTCCGCACTTGGCTTTGGCTCGCAACAGCCTTTCTTTTGGCGACCGCGCCGGTGCGTGCGCAAGAACAGCCCAACCTCATCATCGTGCTCGACGGGTCCGGCTCCATGTGGGGGCAGGTGGATGGAAGGACCAAGATCGACCTTGCCCGCGAGGCGCTGAGCCAGGTGCTGTCCGAGGCTACGGCCGAGATGCAGATCGGTATGCTTGCCTATGGCCACCGGGTCCGCGGGCAGTGCAGCGACATCGAGCTGATGGTGCCGACCGGCCCGGCGGGCGCCAGCGTGCCCGCCATTCTCGGCGCCGCGGGGCGGATCAGCCCGCTGGGCATGACGCCGCTGACGGAGTCGGTGCTGCAGGCGGCCCAACAGCTCAGGTTCTCCGAACAGGCGGCCACGGTCGTGCTGCTGACCGACGGGGTGGAGACCTGCGGCGGTGACCCCTGCGCGCTGGGGCGGATGCTGGAAAGCCAAGGCATCGACTTCACCGCCCATGTCGTGGGCTTCGACATGACCGACGCGGAGCAGCGCACGGTTGCCTGCCTCGCCGATGAAACGGGGGGCCTGTTCATCGCAGCCAACGATGCCGACGATCTTGCCCGCGCGCTGCGCGAAACCATCATTTCTGCCCCGCTGCCCGATCCCGGCCCGATCCTGCGGCCTGTCAGCCTCACGCTCCGCGACACCGCGGGCGGCGCGCCGATCAACGGCCGCCAGATCGACCTGTTCGTCGAGCCGCAAACCCCCGGCGGCACCGCGCCCGAGGGCCTGCGCGTGACGCAAGACCAGCCGGTGACGGCCACAGGCCAGTTCCTGCCCGGCCTCTACACCGCCTACATCCGCCGCGCGACCGCAGGCTCTACGCCTGTGTCGCTGCAAGTCACTCTCGAGGTGCCCGAGGGCACAGGCCCTCATGCCATCGACCTTGTCATCGGCGCGCGGCTGCGCCTGACGGCAATGGCCCATGCCGGCCTGCCGATGCCGCCCGGTGGCGGCAACCTGCCCTTTGCCGCCTATGGCTCCAGCGCAGGGCGGGCGCATTTCGTGGTCCATCCCGTGATCGACGGCGCGATCGACACCTCGGTCGATTATGGCGGCTGGAACAGCCTCGACGTTGCCCTGCCGCCGGGCGACTATTTCATCCGGGGCGGCCTGTCGCGGTCCTTCTCGCGCGAGCGGCTGGTGCGCGTCCTGCCGGGCGAGATCACCGAATATGTCTTCGATTTCGAGGCCGCCCGCGTCTTTGTCGACATCCGCGATGCGCAGGGTTTCCCGGTCGACCGGCTCAGCACCTATTTCTACGATGGCCCCGGCGGCACCGATTTCCTGAACGGTGGCGGTCGCAGCGCCGAAGGCCTGTTGCCCTTCTACCTGCCGGTCGGCACGTGGCGTGTCGACACCGGTGCCACGGGTGGCGGACAGCGCCGCGCGCAGGCGGTTTTTGACGTCACCCGTCCCGGCGAGGATATAACCCTGTCGCTGCGCGAGGGGGCCCGGGCCAATGATGCCGATCTCGCCCGCCTTTCGCCCGGGGTCAGGCCCGGCTGCATTGCCAATCTGGGCGGCGAATACGGCTGTCTGGTCGAGGCCGTGTCGCCCGCTGACTTCCTCCGCCTCGATGGCATCGACCCCGCCAGCGCCGAGGGGCAAGCTGCCCTTGCCCTGAGCTTCACCGGCACGTGGCAAACGTCCAGCGGCCCCGTGGCTCTGGTGCAGGACGGCCGCCGGGTCTGGGGCGACGTGCCCGACGGCGTACTGACCGGCGAGGTTGCCGCCGACGGCCTGACGCTGCGCGGTGTTTGGAGAAACGGGTTGGTCGAGCTGCGCCTCTCCACCGACGGTCAGTCGATGGCCGGGCGCTGGGGCAGGGGGCTCGATCCCAACCTTGGCAATACGGCGATCACCGGGCGGCGGCTCAGCGCAGGCACGCCGCCACTGGCACGCGCCACCGGCACCGAGATGGACCTGCCCGAGGCCTATCGCAACGCCGCCTCGCCCGGGTTCGAGGCGTTCATGGCCCCGGCCCGTGCCCCGGCCATGGCCCCGACCACGCCCGCGTCCGACCCGTCCTTTGCCGGGGTGTGGTCGTCCAGCCACCAGACACTCACGCTCCATCAGCAAGGTCGCCGGGTCTGGGGCGAACGCGCCCGCGGTGTGCTGGAGGGCGAGGTTTCGGCCGATGGTGCCACCCTGCGCGGCACCTGGACCACGGGCGGTGACTGGGGCACGTTCGAATTCGTGCTCGACGCGCAGCGTCAGGCTTTCACCGGGGGCTGGGGCCGCGGCGCCGATCCCGACCTGCGGGGTGGCAGCTGGACCGGCACCCGCCAAACCTACCTTCCGGCCCCCCTGAGCGGACCCGAGGCGACTGCCATGGCTCGCCCACCGGGGGCCTCCGGGCCTGACTTCGATGGGTTCATGCAGGCCGTGCGCGACGCCGATCCGACCCCGGCCCCGACCCCGCCTGCGATCGAGCCGCCCGCGCCGATGCCGACACCCGGCCTTGTCGCGGGGCCCGACCTCAACCCTGGTTTCGCGCCGATCCTGCGCCGCGATTTTGCGGACGCGACCGGGCAAAGCGTTATCAGCATTGCATTTTCGGCGGTCCAGCAAGGCGGCGACACCGGCTCTTACGCCGAAGGTTTCGCATGGCTTCGCGCGGATTGGTGCGGCCCGACCTGCCCGGAAGAAATCCTGCGCGTCGGTGGCCGATACCGCGACGACGTGCCCAACGCATATGTGCGGCTGGACCGCGAAGGGCTGTTCCCGGCCTATTCCGCCGCCATCGGTCAACTGGTGTTCGAGGTCACGCCTACAGGCCTTACCATTCATGGCATCGATGAAATCTATTCGGACGGCGCGCAACTGGGCTTGAACCGCGAACTGATCGCGCGGACCTTCGGCAGCTTTTCTCCTGTGGCGCAGGTGCCCCCCGGCATGACCGGCTGGCCCGCGCTGCCGGGCGGGGCAGGGGGCGTGCTGATCGACCCGGCACCCATGCCGGTCGCCGATCCCGTCACCATCGGCACCATCGACGTGCTGCCCATCGGTGTCTTCGCCTCCGTCATCGTCCCCGAGAGCGTCCCCCTCGGCCTGGCCTTCGACAGCCTTTTCACCGACAGCGCAGTGCAGGCCGAGCTTGCGGCGGCCTGTGCCGAGAACCCCACGGTGATCTATCCCGACGGTCTCAGCGCCGCGCGGTCGCTCGACCCTGCCGGGGCGGCGCGGGGCGGTTCGCCCTACGAGACGACCTTCCACGAACGCTGCGAGCAATCCGGCCCGATCCTGTCCTGCATCGCCTATGATGGCCCGCCCGAGACGGCTCAGGAGGTCGACCGCTACATCATGCCCGTCACCTCGGGCCCTCGGGGCAGCTTCGCCCTCTCGTTTGAGGGCGAACGCTACCTGCACCGTGCCTGTTTCGGGCCCGACGGGTTCCAGTCCGCCAGCCAGATGGCCCCGGACGGCGTGCCCATGTGGCAGCATGTGGTCGCCCGCGCCGATGGCGGCCCGGGCCTGACCATCACCCCCGATGGCCAGTTCATCGGAACCGAGGCAGGCGGCACGCCTGGCCCCGCGCCCGTCCCCGCGCCTGCGCCCGGCCCGGCACCAGCGCCCATGTCCGGCACCGACTTCACTGCCGCCGCAGGCATCTGGTCGCCCGAGGCCCCCACGGCGGAACATGCCGCCTCCTGCTACGACGCACCCGCAGTCCTGCACCCCGACGGGCGGATGTTCGTCTTCTCCGAAGGCCTCGACGCGGCGGGGCTTCCCTTGCCCGACACCGATTATCTGTCCTGCACCTCGATGCAGGACTGCCGGGTCGTGACGCGCGAAGGGTTCCCCGCGCCCTCCATGCAAGGTGTCGTCCTGTCGCTCGATCTGCGCGCCCCCGACACGCTAGCCGTCTGCGCCACCGGGCAGGGCTGCCGCACCCTGCTGCGCTGCGATCCGATGGAATGGTCGGCGCGTGAACAGGCCAGCGGCCTTGCCGACCGCTGGATGGAGCGGGTGATGTCGCGCTGATGCGGGGTCCGGGCGGGTGGGCCTCAGCCCATCCGCCGCCCGACGCCGTAGAGCGCCATGCTGACCGCGAAGCCCGCCAGCGCCGCAAGGTCGAGTGCCAGCGCGCTCAGGATGAGCGTGACCGCCACGCCCAGCCCCATCGACAGGGCTGCCGCCCGCGGCGCACGGTCCCCCAGTATCAGCGCGCCGAAAACGGCGGGCAGGAACACGACCAGCGTGTTGAAGGCCGCGATGATCCCGGTCAGCGCGTCGCCCAGGCCCAGTGCCACCAGCCCCAGCGCCGCGAAGAAGGCCAGCACCACGCCCCGGATCCGCCCCAGCGAGAGGGATGTGCGCGCAAGGCTCGTCATCAGCGGCATTACGAAGGTGTCGATCGACGACATCACCGCCATCATGACCATCACATCGGCCAGAACGGGCAGGCCCAGTGGCATCAGCGCGCGCAGCACCGCCAGCACGTCGCCCAGTTCCGTGCCGCCCGCAGCCCCGCTCAGATGCCCGACATGGGCCAGCAGCAGATAGACCGGCGCGCAGATCGCCGCCGCCGCGAGATAGGCCCGCCGCGCAGTCGCGGCGCTTTCGGCGGTGGCGATCCGTTGCCAGTTGTCCACCGCCAGCACCGCCGAAAACGGCAAGAACACGATGACCGCGATCAAGAAGGGCAGCCCCCACGGGCCAAGGTCGAAGACCGCGACCCTGCCCGCGGCCTCGGCGACCCCGCCTTGCCACAGGCCCGCAGCGACCAGCGCCATGCCTGCCAGAATGACCAGCGCCTGCACCAGATCCGTCTCGGTCGCCACCCGGTAGCCGCCTAACGCCGTGTAGCCCCCCATCACCGCCACCGCGAGGGCCAGCGCCGCCCAAGGATCCAGCCCCAGCGCGCCCTGCACGATCAGCGCCAGCGCCATCAGCTGCACGATGATCCTGAGCGAGAATGCAACCGCCACTGGCAGCCAGATCAGCCCAACGTGCCGCACGCCATGGGCGCGGGCGACATAGTCGATCATCCCGTAGCTGTCGGTGGCGCGCGAGGCGCGGTGGATCGTTCCACACAGGGCCGCGCACAGCACAAGCCCGGCCGCGTAACTCCCCGCCACGGTGTAGCCGATCACCGGGCTTTGCGCCGTGAACAAGAACAGCGCGACGAAGGTGCCGATCCCGATGTTGCCGCAGACCACGCTGGCCAGCGTCAGCCCCAGCGTCGTCTTGCCGCCGTTGAACAGATAGGCCTCACGCCCGATCCCGCCGGTCCGCACCAGCGCGTAGGCGACGGGCGCCAGAAGCCCGATCAGCACCACCCAGGGTGCCATCCCCTAGCGCAGCCTCGGGGGGGAGGCATCGCGCGCCCGGTCCTCGCCCATCAACCAGCCCAGCGGCCCCGACATCACCCGGTGGATCAACTCGGGCCGGCTGCTCACCCCCATCTTGTCGAAGGTCCGCTTGATGTGGCTGCGCACCGTCGCGTCACCCACGCCCATCGCCTGCGCGATCGCCTCGGTTGTCATCCCCTCGGCCAGATGGACTGCCACCGTCGCCTCCTGCCCGGTCAGGCCATAGGCCAGCGACAGAAGGCCCGCCCGGTGCTGCCGGTCCGCGCCCCGTGTCTCTGGCGCGCGCAGCACCAGCAGACGACCGGGCGGCGCCATGCCGCCCGCCATCGCGGTCAGCCCGACGGGCTGCAGCAAGACGCCCACCACATGCCCCTCGTGCATCACCGGCACCTCGTCGCATGCGCGCCGCCCGTCGCGCCCGCCCGCCGGTCCCGCCGCAAGGATGCGTGCGACCGCCCGCTGCAGGTCCAACCGCTCCAGCGGTTGGCCCGACAGCGTCGCCACCGCCCCGGCAAAAGCGCTGTTCCAGTCCCTCAGCGCGAAATCCGCGTCCAGCACCGCGACACCCACCGCCATCCGGTCGATCAGCTCATGATAGAGCCGCCCCATCGCGGCCGCCTGCCGCAACTCCTCGCGCAGCTCGAAGGCGCGCTGCCAATGGGGTTGAACGGTCTGCATCAGCGCGTCCATTCCGGCCGGGTCCGCATCGCTGCTCAGGAGCAGGCGATAGAGCAGTTCGACCCAGCGTTCGTCATCCTCCAACGCCGCGTAGCACAGGTCGATCAGGGCCGGGATGCTCACCGGATCGCCTACGGAGACCCCCAGCCGCGCCAGCGCCGTCTGATAGGGCACCGCATCGTCTTGCGGCAGGGGGGTGGCGTCTGAAGTGCCCGACAGCCATTCCGTGATCGCGGGCGCGACCGGCAGGCGGGGGGCGTCGATCAAGATGTTGGCGCGCACCCCCTCGATCGAGCGCAGGGTCACATCCGCCACCCCGCGACTGTGCCACCAGTCACGCAACCGGCCCGACAGGCGGCCGCCGCGGGTTTGCGGGTCATCCGGGCCGCTCAGGATCAACACCCGTAGGTCGGCGGGCATTTCTCCCGGCCCGATGTCGGTCCAGATCGCGTCCATGCCTTGCAACATGGCGATCCAGTAGCCCAGCGTCGGCGTCGGAAAACCGCGCGGGTCCTGCAACACACGCGCCACGGTGTCGGGGTCGGCGCTGATCGTATCCTGGTTTTGGCTGCCCGGCGGCAGATGTGCGCGCAAAAAGCCGTAGAGGTGATGCTGGATCTGGGGATCGGGCCGGTCGAGCGGATGGGTCATCCGACGGAACCGCAAGAAGGCCATGACCAGCGCTCTCAACCCCGGTTGCGGCGGGATCGGCGCCGCCATCACGAGGTTGCCGGCAAGGTCCGGGTCGCGGTGCAGCATCTGGGTCATGAGGTGCCCCGACATCGCCCCCCCGATCAGCACCCGGTCCTTGCGCGGCACGCCGCGGAAGGCGACACGCGCAAGCGCGGTCATGTCCTCAAGCCAGTCGCTCCAGCCTGTGTCGGGGTCCAGATGCGCCAGCGGCTGCCGTTCCGTCACCGACCCGCCATGGCCCCTCAGATCGCCCGCCAGACAGGCGATGCCCTGTTGCGCCAGCGCTTCGGCAAGCCCAGTCATATGCCCCGAATGAACCGTCGGCCCATGCCCGATCACCGCACTGAAGACCGTCCGTCGCCCCGAGGGCAAGACATGCCGCATCAACAGCGGCATGCCGTCCGCCGCCGCGATCATCGAAGTCGAGGTGATCGCCGGGTCGGTCTCCCTTCCGGATTTCACGCGTGGCACCCTTTGTGACGGCGCGCGGCTCGCGGGTGGCCGCGCCACGAGATCGGATCGCGTCTCATCATCCGGGGCGGCCTGTCACTGCGTGTTGCCAATTCGATTAATGTCAATCTGTCCCAAAGACATAAAGCGATATTGCACTGGGTCGAGCAACAGGCTTGTGACCCCGCAGCGTGCTTTTGGTCTGCCCGCCTCCCCCAAACGGGGGATGCCGGGGCGGCCCCGCCGCGCGACGCTACCCGCCGAGGCGTCGGGGACCACCGATGCGACCGCAACATCTGGATTGGCCGTGATGCAATTTTCCTCTTGGCGCAGCCGCGCCTGTGTCCTTGCCTGCTTTGTGCTGGCCATGCTGATGGCGGCAGGGCCCGTCCGCGCCACCGGCCCATGGGAAGGGACCTGGACGACCACCTACGGCGAGCTGCGCCTGCGCCAAGATGGTGCGCGCGTCTGGGGCGACTACATCAATCAATCCGGTGTGATCGAGGCGCGCACAAGCCCCGACGGCTTGTCGCTTTACGGAACCTTCCTGCGCGCGGATGAGGGGTGGGGCCTGATCGAGTTCACCCTTTCCGGCGCGGGCTGGCAAGGTGCGTGGCGCTGGAACGACGTGCCGCAGCCGGGTGACGCCGCGTGGAACGCCACCGCCCGCACCAATGCCGCCCCGCCTGTCCTGATCCATGCGGTGGGGCCGGGGCCGTTCTGGCCGCCGACCTTTGCAGGCCAGCCCGCGGGCCGCTACGCCACCTGGATCTTCGGCCCCGACCAGCGCGACCCCCATCAGGGCGGGACAATCGGCCCACCGGCCGTGGATCCGGTGGGCGGATGGTATGGCGGATACGACACCGACCTCTTCCCCTCGGGCTACAATGTCTCTCTCTCCATCGACGACCTCGACGGCCCGGGTCAGGCGATCATCGACCTTGCCTTCTTCGCCCCTTCCGGCAGCCCGCAGGCCGCCCGCAACAGCTGCCCGCGCGAGATGCATCCGCAGTTCTGCGCCGAGCTTCACGCCCGGTTCAGCCCCGATATCGCCAACCCCAGCTTGCTGGCGATCAACCTGCTGGGCGCGCGGATCGAGACGCAGCGGATAGCCGTGGTCTTTGCGCTGGCGGGCGACGCCACGCCGCGCCTCATGCTGTTGACGCGCGAGGGGATCGGCGGCGGCGACCTGCGGGAGCGTCTGACGATTTACCACCCCGTGCGCGGCCTTGACCTCGACACTGTGACCCTGTCCTTGCCGCACCCCTGTGACGCGGGCACCTGCGGCCCATGGCGCAGCGCGGCCGAGCGTTCGGGTGCGGGCCCGCTGGCCGATCCGGGCCTTGTCGCCTCTTATCTCGCGCTGCCCGACCTGCGCGCCGCCGCTCACGGACAGGGCACGGGGCCCACGCCGCCCGCGCCGCCGCAGCAAACAAGCGGTCCCGCGTCGCTTGCCGCGCTCACCTCGGGCACGCTTGCGATCACCGATGGTTACGGCCAGATGCTGGGCGCCCTCGAGCTGCGTCCGCGCGGTGACGGGACACTGATCGGCGGCGGATGGCTGGTTCCCGCCGGAGCCACCGGCGCAGCGGTCGATATCGGCGTCTGGACCAATACCCTGACGGCCGAGGCCGTGGATCTGACCCTCGAGCGCCCGACCATCCCGGCCTCGCCCGCCGGACGTCTGCTGGTGACCCTTTCACAGATGTCCCCCGGCGCGCCGCTGACCGGCACCCTCGTGCGCGGCGACAGTTGGGACCTTGTCACGCTGGCGCGCATCGAGCCCGAACCCCACCACGACGAAGAGCTGTTCGATCTGCCCGGCGTCGGCGTCTACGGTCCCCCCTACCGTCTGCGCAACACCAATGGCGGCGGCGTCGTCTTGCGCAGCGCGCCGCGCTCGGACGCGCCCACACAAGGCAGTCTCGAGGCTTGGGCGACCGATATCGTCGTGACGGGCTGCACGCCCGAGATCGACAGCCTGAGCTGGGAACTGGCCAATCTGACCCTGCGCCGTCAGATGCTGGATGCCGTCTGGTGCGAAGCCTCGCGCGGCCCGCAGGCCGGCGGCTGGGTGCCGGGCTACTTTCTGGATCCTATTCCGCAATGAAGTCCGAGGTCTGATCGGCGGCTGCCGGGCGCGCGGGGGGACCGGGGCCCGCCGCGCAGGCCCCCGCCACGACCAGATCGGCGCTCACGTCATTGCGCCGCGCAACCGGGCCCGCCGACACAGCAGCGTCACGTGTCCGCACCGCAGATCATCGGCGTCTCGTCATCGGTCCAAACCCGACAGTTCCGCCGCCCTGTCTCAAGCCACCACGACCGTGTCCATGATCGGGGAGCGCAGACGACCCCCCAAAAAAAAGCAGCGCCCTCGGCAAAGCGGTCACGCCGGACCCATGCGTCACCAGCGGAATGGCCTGTGAAAAAAGGGCCATGCGCGCGCGCCCCCGGTCTTTCGGCGTCACGATGACACCATGCACAAAGGGCAGCCGGGGCTGCGCGCCGTGCTATTTTCGGACCACAACCACCGCTTGATCGGCATGACCGAAGGGGATGATCTCCTCGATCTTGAAGAACCGGCTCCAGACCCTTTCGATGTGCTGCTCCGGCGTGAAGACCACGCCGCGATAAGGACCGGTCTGCGTGTGGCGGAAATAGCGGTTCTCGGCGGTCAGCGGGCCCTTGAGCGTTTCTGCCGCTTCCGGGGAGTATGTTGCAAGACGACTGGACAGCCGCTTCGCGTTCTGTCCCTCGCCTTGCTGCAGACGGGCCCAGTGGCTTTCGGTCGATACCGTCAGATAGCCCAAGGCGCAGGGCTTGAGCATGCGCCGCACCTCGGCCAGGAAAGCTGTCTCGAACACGTCGATATGGGTGAAGACCGAAAATGCGGTGACGAGATCGAAGTAATTGTCTTCGACCGGATAATGCGGCAGGGCGGGCATGACGATCGGGCGCACATGGTGGGGCATGTGGGTTTCGAGAAACCGGATGTGCCGATGGTTTATGTCGCAGCCCCAGATCTCGGGGATGCCCGACTGGAAGGCGAAATGGCGCAGTACACGACCGGACGCGCAACCGATATCCATCATCGTGTTGATCGTCACACCGTGACGCGCGACGATCTGCGATGTCAGATGGTAGTCGCGCAGTCCCGAGAGCCAGTAGAATTCGTGATTGTCATCCCCGTAGCCTTCGCGGTCCTGACGGACGGGCAGGGGTGCCGTGTCACGTCTTGCCATGTCCAGAAGCGGTAGGTCCCCGATATCCTCCAGGCCGCGTCCTGCGCCGATCATCCCGAAGGCATCGACTTCCCATTCGGCGACAGGCGGCACAAGCTCGAATGGGGCGGTGTCGAGGGCATGGGCCGAAAGATCATCTTCCCAGCGCAGCGGGCGCGTTTCTTCGGCCCTGCCGGTGGCCGAACCGGCAGCCGGGGCCGGGGCCGGGGCCGGCCGCGATGACGGGGCTACGGGGGCCGCCGCCCGCTGTCTGGGCTTGGCGTTCGGCGCCTTGAGGTCGATCATGTCACGCAGGCTTGCCGCGTCGCGGGCGGCAGCCATGGCGATGCGTCCGGGTCTTGTCCCGGTCCTGGGCGCGCCATCATCGGGCATGTCGTCTTGCACCCAGATATATGTGCGCACCGCGCTGAACCCCATCCAACGGAGGATGCGACGCAAAACCAATGGGCCGCTCGGCAACCAAGACGTTGCAGCGACCACGGACCCGGCATCTTTTGCGGCGGCTTGCCGAAGCACCAGTTCGGGTTTTTCGGGCTGGTTCACATCGAACCATGCGCATGCCGTATCGATGAAGAGCACCTCGCCGGTGTGGTCCGCGGCCTGCTTGAGCGCCGCGATCGGATCGGCAAGGCGATGGAAGATGTCCTTGAACCAGGTGACATCGTAGGTTTCTGCAGACCTCGCCAGATCATCGGGCGATCCGACCTCGAACAAGATGTCCGACGCATCGCCTTCGCGATGTCTTGCGACGAACCGGGCCTGCGCGATGCAATGCGCTTGGCTGTCAAGGCCAAGGACCCGTCCGGCGCCCCGGTCGGTGGCGGCAAAGACATATCCACCGGACTTGCAGGCGCAGTCGAGAAAAGACCGCCCCTGCAGGCCGTCGGGGTAGATCTGCCGTGTTGCGTTCTCGAAAGCCCGATCGGCGTCATGGCTCACAATCTGCGCCCCGCTTTCGTCCTGAACGATGTCGGAATCCGTGAAGCTGCCGTCCCCAAGCCTGATCCTGTGATGCCAGGGGCCAAGCGCGTTCACCTGTTCGCTGATTGTTTCTTTCGATGTCATCAGGCGCCCTCGGCTTGTTTGCTGTGAACGTTCGGCCAGATCGAGACACGCCCCTCCGCCAAGGGATTGAGCGACCAGAGCTGGGCGGCGGCCTGTGCATCGGAAAGCCTGAGCTGCTCGAGATGGGGCAGCATCGGGTAGACCGCGCCAGCCGACAAGGTGCCTGCCGTCTCGACCGCCCTGATCGGGAAGGCGAGGGGGCCGATGTCGTGATCGGTCAGACATCCCAAGGTGTTAACAAGTGTGACGCGCCGGGGCTTGGGGTTCTTGAACAGCGCAAGAAGCCGCGTCCGTCGTGCCTCGGTCGTGTCGTGTTCCGGCTGACAGACCCGGTAGCGCCACCTGCGCGCGGTCAGGCCGGCGATCACCTCATCGGCTTCCTGTCCGAAACGGCCGTCGATCAAGACGATACGCGCCTCGTCGATCGGCATCTCGCGGTGCAGATCATCCAGCAGCCGCAGGTCGCGCAAGCACCCTTCGATGACAACGAGGTGATCCTCGGGTGCAAGGGCGGGCATGTCCGGCCAACCGCATTTGGGGGCGCGACCCGCCGTGTCCCGGATGATCCGGTAGATGTCGTCACAATAGGAGCGATAGTCCCAATCTGACCGGATCTGGTCCCGCGCAGCGGCGCCCTGCCTTTCACGCAGGTCCGGATCGTCGACATAGCGCCCGATCGCAGCGGCCGCGGCAGCAAGATCGCCCATCTCCACGACGGTGCCGCAGGCATCCCCGACAAGTTCGGGCGCACCGCCCCCATTGCGGAATGCAATGACCGGAAGGCCGCAGGCCATCGCCTCGTGGATCACGCAGGGAAAGGGGTCGGCCCGCGCCGACAAAAAGAACAGATCACCGCCAGCAAAGACCTGTTCGATCGCCGCTGTGGAAGGCAGAAACCGGATGCGGTCGGAAAGATCGTGACGCGTCAGCACGTCGTCGACATAGCCGAACGCGGCGTCACGCATCCCGAACCAGACGAAATAGACCGGCCTGTCGCGCGTTTCATCCTCGAGGAAGAGGCGGGCCGTCTCGATGAACATGTCGGCCCCCTTGCGGATATCGACCGTGCCCACGTTCAAGACGATGAAGGCGTCATCCCCAACCCCCAGTCGCTCGTGCAGGAGCCTTCGGCATTTGTGACGGTCGACCACCCCGAAATCATCCTCCAGCAGGCCCTGGCCCCGGATGGTGGTCGTCGACAGGTCAAGGGCGGCGTGACTGGCGGCGACGCGACTGACGAATTGCGATGGAAAGACCGACTTGCGCGAATAACTGACGATCGAGGCAAAGACCTCGGGCGGATAGTAGCTGGCGATCTCGTGGATCAAAGACACGACGGGCACGCCGATCTCGGCCAGCGCCCTGCCGATGTGGAAACTCTCGGTCGAGTTGACCAGCGCGCAGACCGGCATGTTGCCGTGAAACAGGCCGTCGGGCCCGAAAGCGTCCTGCAACTCGCGGCTTGCGTATCCATCCGACCAGGCTTTGCCCCGGCGTGATGTGGTCATCACATGGGTATGGGACAGCGCCTTGAACTCGGGCAGTCTTTCGCCGCCTTCGTCGAGGATAGAAAAGCACTCGAAAAGGCCCGAGCGGCTGAACATCTCCAGCAGGCGCAAGATAATGGCAGGTGCCCCGGTCCGGGAGGCGTCGTGGCTGACGAAGATCAGGCGGGGTTTGGCAAAGAGCCCCGACCGAATGTAGGCGGAAACCTCGGACGGACCGCTGAGGCTGCTTTGGTCGAGATGAGAATGGACGTATCCGTGGGAGAAGAAGCTGTTGGGGCTGCGCCCTTCCACAGCACCGTAGGTCCAGAAATGCCCTGCTGGGTCGACACCCGCCGCCGTCACGTCCGGATTGGTCTTTCCATAGAACGCAAGGTCAAGCACGGGGGGCATCTCGACGGCAGGTTGCGGGGTCATGGTCCGCAGGCGGTTCCTTGCACGCTTGCGCAGTTTGTCGATCATGGACGCCCCCAGTCGAGGACCGACATCGACGCCGCGACCCGCGGGTTGATCGCGGACATCTCTTCGATCTGGGACGGTCGACGGGTCAGGACCCGATCGAAGGTCATACCGAGCGTGTAGAGCACACCCATTTCGGCCGCGCTGCCGCGCGCCAGCAAGACCGACCGGTCGAACGCCTCGATCTCGGCGGCATCCAGAGCCTCTACCGCGCCCGCAATCGCGATCTCGCGGCACCCGCTGTCATGGATCAGCGCGGCGATTCCCTGTGGCATATCCGGCACGCGCGCGCGCGCCAGATCGAACCAGAGGATCGGCATGCCGCGCCCGGTCGTCTTGCGCGTGGCATGCTCGGCCAATGCGTCGATAAACGATTTGTCAGGCACGATCAAAAGCATCTTGCCCATGCAGGGATGGTCCGCGTCAACAAGGCCAATGTCGGGGACAAGGCGCCTGATCGCTCCGTCGGTGCGTGCGATGAACCCGGGCAGCCCGGTTGTCTCCGCATCCACGATACGCAATCTCCGTGCCTGAGGGTCGCTGACCAGTCGGCGCAGCACGTCGCGTGCCGCCGCAAGATCGTAGCGGCCGACCAGAAGACCAGGGTTCTGCGCAATCACATGGGCCAGAGTCGCATCGGTCGGCTGCTCCATCATCAAGACAGGCAACCCGGCCCGTGCCGCCCGCGCCGCGCCGCCATCACCGCCCCCGTCGCGGCCAAGGTTGACGTAGATGTCGGCAGCCGACAGCACCGCATCGATCGCTGGTGCGTCGATCTTTCTGAACCGCGCCGCGCCACCTTCGGCAAGCCCCGCGAAATGTGCGGCGTAGAACAGCGGCGTGTTGGGGTGCGACGCGGTGGAGCCATGCCACAGGAACGTCGCGTCTTGAAACGCGTCCCCGCCGTCGCCGCACAGGCCCGCCAACGCGCCAAACAAGTCCGCGCCATCCGCCAGCGTGCCGGTGCCGCTGGACAAGATCACGACAGCAGCGTCATCCAGCCCCAGCGCCTGCCGCACCCGGTCGCGCCGTGCGCTCGACGGTGCCACGCTGACTGTCTCGGCCATCAGCCCGGGTGCCAGCTTGTGTCGCGATGTCTCCTTGATCGTCAAAAGCAACTGCCGGACCGCGTCCCCATCGCACAAGATCAGATCGGTCAGATCGACAAGCTGCGCCGCGTCTTCCAGCGACAGCCGCGACAGCCCGGTGTCGCCGAAGACGGCGAGGTTCGGCCCAAACTGCGCAAATTCCGCCACCACCGAAGCGCCTGCGCCCGCGTCGACAAGCGTGACGAGCGCCGGGTTCGCGGCCAGCACCCTGCCCAGCTGCGTGACGGCTGAGCGCAGAACCGCCGGGTCCATCGTGTGAAGGGGCGGGTCGGCCAGATGCCAGACATGCGCGACCTCGAAGAAGGATGCCGACATCGGGCCGGGCATGGCGGTGGCGACGACAATCTCGAGATCGGAGTTCGCAAGCTGGGCGGCGCACAGGCCGAGGAAGGCCCGGTTGACCGTCGTGTCCTCCATCGTCGGCAGCACCACAAGCAGGCGCTTTCGCCGCTGCCAGCCCCGTTCGAAATAGGCCGCCAGCGGGTCCGGGTGATCCACGGCCAAGAGCTGCGCCTGGGCCTTGATATAGGGCATCGAGAGAAGACCGTTCGGGCGGCGGCCGGCACGATAGCCGAACCGGAAGTAATGCTCGCGCAAGACCTGCGGGCTCGTCTCGGTGGGCAGGTACATCTTGGCATGGTGGCTGGGACTGAAATCAGGTGTTACCGACAAAGGAACATCCGCAGGCGATGTGGCAAGCAATTCGGCCACGGTCTTGCCCGTGGGCGGTTGCGCGCGCTCAAGCAACTGGGCCGTCGAAATGTCGATCAAGGGATGCGGCTCATAGTGCCGGTGCCCGCCTGTGAGATAATGCAAAAGCGCGCTCTCGTCGCAGCCCGACCGGGCCCTGTAATGGGTCGCCTCGAAATAGGGCGATGGTGACAGACCTGCTGCCTGGCCTATGGTGAGGAAATGCTCGAGCGATGGGTTTGGCACCCGCCCCAGAACAGCCCGCGCTCTTTCTGCGTAAAAATCCGGATCGAACAGCGGATGGGGCGACGGCGGGGTCTGGCTGGTCAGGTAGTGATAGACGGAATGGGCGAGATGATCGCGGCCCGCGACCTGCGACCGGTAGAAATCGACATCGAACAGCGGGTGTGTCGACAGGTCCTTGCCGCAGTTCCAATAGTGCAAGATCGCGTCTTGCAAGGTGTCCAACCGCTGCTCCACCTGCGTGCGGATATGGGCCAGATCGATCAGCGGGTGCGGGCGATCATGCTGGAGCCGCCCGGCGAAAAGATCGCACAGGAAATCGGGCCCGATGCCTCTGCCAGTATTCGCGCTCAGGAAACCGGGATCGACGAAAGGACTGAAGCGGACAAGCCCGGTGTCGAAATGCGCAAGCGCGTGCAGGACTGCACCAAGCGGCGAAGGGTCGGCAACACGCGCGGTCTTGGCGTAAAAGACCCGATCGAACAGGGCGTTGATGCTGCGCCCCTGCAGTGCCCCCAGCGTCAGGTAATGCGTCACCGGATTGACCGGCCCGTCCATGCCCAGCCTCATGCGCTCCAGCGTGTAGTGACCCGCGTCGAAGATGCGGTTGGGTGCGGGCGGATCTATCCGGTCTGGGTCCAGCAGGGCTTCGATCACCACGGCATCGCGCGCCTCCGACAGCGCGGCGTCGGTGGATCTTGCATGGTCCAACTCGAAGAACCCGCGATGCGCTTGGAACAAGGAGAGAGGGGTCATCGCCAGCGCCGCCATCCGCCTATGCGACCCTGACGCCGGTGCCCCGTCGCGCCGAGTGCCATGCGACAGCGCTTTGGACGATAGTGTCAAGATCGACATGCCGGGGAGAAAAACCCAGAACTTCCGAGGCTTTCGAGGCATCAGCCACAAGCCGTGGCGGGTCGCCGTCCCGGCGCGACGCGATCATGTGGGGAACTGCACGCCCGAGGCAACGCTGGACTGCGGCGATGATCTCAAGGACGGAGTACCCCCGCCCGACGCCAAGGTTGAACTGGTCCGTCCGGCCGCCGTCCAGCAGGTATCGGCAGGCAGCGACATGGGCACGGGCAAGATCTGCGACGTGGATGTAGTCGCGTATCGCCGAGCCGTCAGGCGTGTCGAAATCCGTGCCGAAGACGTGGAAATCCTCGATATCCCCCAGCCCGGCAAGGATCGCCCGCGGGATAAGGTGTGTCTCGTCGCGATGCGCTTCGCCGATGTCCCCGTCGGCGTCGGCACCGGCGGCGTTGAAATACCGAAGCGCGACCGATCGAAGGCCGTAAGCATCCGAAAAGTCGCGCAAGATCTGCTCTACCATCAGTTTCGAGCGGCCATAGGGATTGATCGGCACCTGTGGTGTCGCTTCGGTGATCCGGTCCGTTCCGGGGGCGCCATAGGTTGCGCAGGTCGACGAAAAGATCAGCGGTATTCCCCCCGCCGCGCGCAGCGCTTCAGCAACATTGAGCGAACCCGACACGTTGTTGCTGTAGTAGACCGACGGTTCTTGCACCGATTGGCTGACATAGGCATGGGCCGCGAAATGAATCGCTGCCACCGGACGCGCGCGCAAAAGGGCAGCGGCGATCTCGTCGGGACGGCGGATGTCGCCCTCGATCAGCTCGCCCCATTTCACGAACTCCGCCTGCCCCTCGCTGAGGTTGTCGAACGCCACGGGCGCAAATCCGTTCCGATGCAACTCCTTGCAGGTATGGCTGCCGATGTATCCGGCGCCCCCGAACACGATCACCGTCTTCATGCGCCGTGCCCCGCCGCTTGGCGGTTCTGCCCGGCAAGCCTCACGTGATGGTCGATGGTTCTAGCCAGTCCTGTCCGGAGTGGCACGGTCGGCTCCCATCCCAAGAGCATGCGCGCCCGGGTGATGTCGGGGCGGCGCTGTTTGGGATCGTCTTGCGGCAGAGCCGCTGATGCAATGCCCGAGAGGGACGCTGTCATGTCGATGATGGTCCGGGCAAGCTCGAGGACCGTGATCTCTTCGGGGTTGCCGAGGTTCACCGGTCCAAGGGTCTCCTTGGTGTTCATCATCCGGCACAGACCGTCGACAAGGTCGTCATAGTAGCAGAAAGATCGCGTCTGCATGCCGGTGCCGAAGACGGTGATATCCTGCCCGCAAAGCGCCTGACTGATGAAACTGCTGATCACGCGCCCGTCTTCCGCGTTCATCCGCGGGCCATAGGTGTTGAAGATCCGCACGACGCGGACATCGACGCCGTGATGGCGATTGAAATCGAAGGTCAGTGTCTCGGCAATGCGTTTGCCTTCGTCATAGCAGGCGCGCGGGCCGGTATGGTTCACATTGCCATTATAGGTTTCGGGCTGTGGATGGATCTCGGGGTCGCCATAGGTTTCCGAGGTCGAGGCGAGCAGCATCCGTGCGCCAGTCCTGCGTGCGAGTTCCAAGGCGTTGAGCGTCCCCAGAAAGTTGATCTTGGCCGTCCGGATCGGATCGAGCTGATAGAGCGGTGGCGAGGCCGGCGACGCAAGGTGGTAGATCTGGTCATGGAGGCCGTCGAACGGGGCCATCACGTCATGCTCGACGAAGCTGAACGCAGGATCCTGCAGCGCCGTTTCGAGATTGCGCGCATGTCCGGTCAGGAAATTGTCGATGCCGGTGACCTCATGCCCCTCGGCAAGCAGACGGTCGCATAAGTGCGATCCGAGAAAACCGGCAGCACCCGTCACCAATATTTTCACGCGCCCGTACTCACACCAAAGGGTCGGACCGCCGCCATGCAGCAATGATGCCGTGCACAGGGGTACTTCTAATGGCTCAAGCATTGTCGCTATTGCGAAGTGGGTCAATTCCTTTATCGTTTGCATAGCGTAATACTGCGACACGCGAACGGTCCGCCGGTCGAATGGCGAAGGGCGACGGATGAACGGCAAGGTCGTCTTGATCCACGTTCCGAAAACGGCGGGGTCCAGCTTGCGCGCCGTGCTGGCCCATGCACTGGGCAGCGTCCATGGATCATCCCGCAAATTGATAGGCGTTGACGACCCGCAAAAGGGCCTGCCGTATTTCGAAGGACTGGCAGCCTCGGCCGCGCGACGCCTGCCCGAACTGTTCGAGGACGGCCTTCAGGTCATCTCCGGTCACTTCCGCTATCGCGACATCGTGCCTTTGCTGGGTCAACGTCGCAACAAGGTCTCGGTGATCACCTTTCTGCGGGACCCGGTGCGCCGGACCCTCTCGGATTACTATTATTCCGCTTCCGGCAGACATCCCGGAAGCGACGCGTTCCGCGATGCCTATCCGACCCTTGAAGCCTACACCCGCAACAGCGGCGAGATGAACAAGCAGGTCGATTACCTGCGGCCCTTCGAGAACGCGCCACTTGACCTGACGATTGCGAATGCCTTGCAAAATATTGATTTCATTGGCCTGACAGAACGGTTCGAGGCCGATGTGGGCCAGCTTTTCGACGCGATCCATGCGCCCTACCTTCCGCAGCCGGCACAAAATGTCAGCGTGGACCGCAACCCTGCCGATATGGCCTACGAGAGGCACCGCGCCCTGCTTGAAGAGATCCTGGCACCCGACATCGCGCTTTATGACGCGGTGGCCCGGCATCGACGTTTCCCGCGATAGACCATGATCGCATCCCGCCATGAAGACCCGGCATCCGCCCAAGGCGCTCTTGATCGCCGGACCGATCCGCGCGTGGCTGTCGAGCCGGCGGGTCGACCGCCTGAACTCTAACCCTTTCCGTGTCCCCGGAGGATGATGTCTTGTCTTGCGTGAAATCCACCATCGTCAACATCCATATCCCCAAGACTGCAGGCTCCACCTTCCGTAGACGAATCGGCCAGACGCTGCCGAAGGTGCTGCGCAAGGACAACCTGATCGGGATAGATGCGCCCCATCACAGGGGCTTGCCGAGGCAGGCGCAGCTGCGGGCCCTGGCCATGACCGTCTTCGACGATCTCGACCCGAGCTTTCCGAAATGCGTCACCGGTCACTATCACTACACCGCTATCGCCGATCTGATCGCCGCAAGGCGTGACGACCTGATCGTGACAACGACACTGAGGGATCCCGTCATCCGCATGCTGTCGGATTATGCCTACAGCACGTCCGCGCGCCACAGCGACAGGGACGCTTTTGTCGAAAGGTATCCCAGCTTCACGACGTTCCTCGAAGACCCGGTCCAGAGCAACAAGCAGGTCAAATACCTGCGGCCCTTCAAGGGAGCCACTGTAGAGGAGACGATCGAACACGTTTTGCAAAACTTCGACCACGTCGCCTTTACCGAAACCTTCGATGCCGATTTCGACCGGTTTGTGCGGCGTCTTGACCTTGCGCCCGCGCCGCCTGCCCGCGTCAACGAAAGCCCCAACAAGGCCTTGATCGAAGACCTGCTTGAAAGATTCGGCCCGCTTGTGATCCAGAAGAATTCCGACGACATCCTTCTGTACGAGGCCTTGTCCGCAGTTGATTGGGGCGACGCCCCGTTCAACCTCGTGGTTCCGGTGGCACGTGCCCGTTTTGCGGCGCGTAGGGCGGCATTGTCCGACAAGGCAGTGTCGCTGCTTCGAGAGGTCGAGGCGCATGGCCCCTGGCACCATGACATCGACCTGAACACCGAGGTCTCAACCGGCCTTGCCCTTCATGATAAGTCGGACAATGGAAATGTCTCGGTGACGCGGCCTTTGGACGTCTTCGAAAAGCAGATGCACAGTTTCTTTCCCGACGGCATGGCGGGCCGCTCCTTTCTGGATTGCGGGTGCAACGCGGGCGGCTACTGCTTTGCGGCCAAGGATGCCGGCGCGGATCGGACCTATGGCTTCGATGTGCGCCAGCACTGGATAGATCAGGCCAGGTTCGTTGCCGCCCGGCGGGAAGGAGGCGGCGATGGCATGCAATTCGAGGTCGCCGATCTGCTGGATCTGGAGGCGATGGAGGAAATGTTCGACGTGACCTGGTTTTCGGGGCTGCTCTATCATCTGCCCGATCCGGTCCGCGGCCTGAAGATCGCGGCCGACAAGACCCGCGATCTGATCGTCGTGAACACCGCCGTCGCCACAGGCCCGAACGATCCCGAAGACCGTCCGGCCCTGTCTCTCAAGTTCGAGTCGACCGAGACCGTGATGTCTGGTGTGCATGGTCTTGCCTGGCTTCCAAGCGGGCCGACCGTCTTGCGACACATTCTCGGAAGTCTCGGTTTTCCGGAAACGAAGGTCGTCATGTGGAACGCATGGAATGAAGCGGTGTCAGGGCATCCCAATGCGCGGATTGCAATGGTAGCCGCACGCGAACCCGGCCGCCTTGGGACCTCCTGATGCAAGGTGACAACCGCGCTGCGCACCGTCCCGCGTCTCTCGCCCTGGCAGCGCGCGTTTGATCAAGGCGCAACCTGCGGGCATCACGAGCACCCCGCAGTGATCCTCCGCAAGTCACGCGCCATGTATCCCAGTGTGGCGTGGAGGCCACCTGAGATGTCTTGTCATTGCGGTATTTTTGGCTCCGGCGGTAGGGATCGAACCTACGACCAATTGATTAACAGTCAACTGCTCTACCGCTGAGCTACGCCGGAACTGAGGCTGCGTATAGCAAGTGGGATTCGCAGCGTCCAGAGGGCGGGATGGAAAAAATCCCGCCGCGATCAGCGTCTGAGAAATGGCGCGGCGACACCGATCTGCGCGGTCGCGACCACAAGATTTCTTCCTTCAAGATCAATGAGGTGGGCAAGGACATTACGCTCCGCCGCGGGCAACAGGTTGGCGGGGATGTTGGTGTAGATCTGCAAGGCTATGGCGCTGGCCGTGGTTGGCGCGGTGGTGGAGAGGGCGTTCAGGATCTGCGCCTCGCGGGCCTCGCGGTGGGCGATGAGGTCGGCCAGTCGCGACCGCGGTGCCGTCACGGGGTCGCCGTGACCGGGGTGAAAGACGCGGTCCTCCCGTCTGGCCAGTTTGCGGCAAGATGCCATGAAGGCGCCCATGTCGCCGTCGGGCGGCGAGACCAGGGAGGTCGACCACCCCATCACAAGATCCCCTGTAAAGACAGCGCCTTTCCAGGCAAAGCTGAGGTGGTTGGCCATGTGACCGGGCGTCTCCAGCGCTGCGATCTCGCCCCAGTCTCCCGCTACGATATCGCCCTCCGCGATCCGGGCGTCGGGCACGAAATCGCGGTCCACCCCTTCGCCACCACCGATACCGGTCGATGCGGCAAGGGCCGCCATCACCGCGCTGCGGCCCCAATCCGAGGGGCCCGCCGCCAGCACGGGCGCGCCGGTCTGTTGCGACAGGCGCCGGGCGAGAGGGGAATGGTCGCGGTGCGAATGGGTGACGAGGATTGCGCCGATCCGCTCGCCCGGCGTGAGCGCGCCTAGGATCGCGTCCATGTGGCCTGCGTGATCGGGGCCGGGGTCTATCACTGCGACCTCACCCGTACCCACGATATAGGTGTTGGTTCCGCGAAAGGTCATCGGCGACGGGTTGGGAGCCGTCAGCCGCCTGAGCCCGGGTTCCAGCCACACTACGCCGCTTTCGCTTTCCATCCTCGCGCCCGCCCGGTTATCTGGTCCCATGGATTTCGGTTGGCTCAAACGGATGATGCCGCGGGGGCTGTATGGCCGGGCCGCGCTGATCTTGCTTGTGCCGATCGTCACCTTGCAGATTGTCGTCTCGGGCCAGATCCTGCAACGCTATTTCCGTGATGTGGCGGCGCAGATGACAACCGCGCTGGTGCTAGACTTGGCGCTTGTGCGCGACCAGATCGCCAGTGGCGGCCCGGCCGAAGACACGGCGCTTGCCCTGCAGATCACCATTGCCCCGGCTGCCGAGGGCCTGACCGCCGACCGGCGGCTGGTCTACGACCTGACCGGAATCGAAGCGATCCGTGTTCTGCGCCGCGACTTGCCCGATCTGGTCGCGGTCGATCTGATGACCGACGAACGCTTTCCTGTCGTGGCGTTGAGGGCGGGCGACGAAATCGTGGCGCTGTCGGTGCCGCGGCGGCGCATGTCGGCGTCGAACCCGCATCAATTGCTGGTGCTTATGGTGTTCTTCGGTCTCTTCATGACCTGGGTGGCCTATATCTTCTTGCGCAACCAGCTCAAGCCGATCCGACGGCTTGCGCTGGCTTCCGAAGCGTTCGGCAAGGGGCAGGTGGTCGAATATCATCCCTCGGGCGCAACCGAGGTGCGCAGCGCGGGCCGTGCCTTTCTCGACATGCGTGGCCGGATCGAGGCGATGCTCGAACAGCGCACCTTGATGCTCTCGGGGGTCAGTCATGACCTGCGCACGCCGCTGACGCGGATGAAACTGGGCCTGTCGATTCTGGATCAAGATGCCGATGTCGCGGCCTTGCTGCGGGACGTGGAAGAGATGGAGGCGCTGTTGGCGACCTTCCTCGATTTCGCCCGCGGCGAGGCGCTGGATGATCCCGTGCTTACCGATCCCGTCACCTTGGCGGACCAGATCGTGGCCGATGCGAAACGGATCGGCGGGCAGATCAGCCTGACGGCACCGGATCTGTCGGAGCCGGTGCTGTTGCGGCCGCAGGCGGTGCGGCGGTGCCTGTCCAACCTCGTGTCGAACGCGCTGCGCTATGGTGTCCATGCACGGCTGACCGTGGTGCTTGCGGATCGCGCGATCCGCTTCACCGTCGAGGATGACGGGCCCGGCATCCCGCCCGAGCGCCGCGCCGAAGCGCTCAAGCCCTTCGCGCGGCTGGATGCGGCGCGCAATCAGGACAAGGGATCGGGCGTCGGCCTCGGTCTGGCCATCGCGCGCGACATCGCGCAGCGCCACGGCGGCAGTCTTTCCTTGCGCGACAGTGCCGATCTGGGCGGGTTGCGGGTGGATCTGGTCTTGCCACGTTGAGGTGGGTTTTCCCGCTTCCGCGACATCTGTCGGGATGTCGTCATGGGCGGCTTGGGCGCGTTTGCCATGGGTCACGGCTTGGGCCGTTTGGGGATCGTCGATCAGGCCACCGACGGAATCACCATCGCACCGATGATGGCGATCGAGGATTGCGGTGTGCAAACACAGCCGAAGGTCACTGCGATCTCTTCCGGGACCCAAACATTCCGGGGCGCAACACCCTCGGACGCCATGCCTTCGGGCGGGGCGCTTTTGTGGCCAAGGTCCGTGGCACGAAACCTCATGGAATCCCGGGGTTGCACCACCAGCAGACGCCGCGCAAAGGCCATGCGGCGCCGCGTGTTTTCGGGATTGAACGTCAGCAGGGCGACCTTATCGCGCGCCGAGGTCGCAACGCCTGTCGGCACCCGATAGCTGTCCCCCGCCCCGATTTCGGGGAGGATGCCCACATGCTTGGTAATGCCGAAATTCTACAGTGCGCGGGTGAAACGATCATGGCCCGGTTCCTGATGGCCATGGTCGGGCGGACCTTTGCCACCGCCATCGGCCGCCGTCAGTTTGCCGCGCCGATCCAAGGCGCGCTTGACCTCACCAAACACTTGATGGCGCTGGTCGTGTTCCGTGACCTGCCGCAGCTCGGGGGGCGTATCTGATCGTCGAGCTGTGCGACCGGCTGAACGGCCCGCGCGGGATTGGCTGGTGGTGCGCGCTGACCGCCGTTCTGATCATCGTCATCGCCGTGACTGAGACCGCGCCGATCACGCCGCCAATCGGCATGAACCTCCCGGCTCTGAAGGTCGTTCTGCCCCGAGACGCCGGTTGCCCGCATCTTCAGGGTATTGTGCCCGGATCCGTCTGGGCGGGTTGCCGGCCTTTCCGGCGATCACATTCTGGCTGGGGCGCGCGGGCGGCTGGACTGCTCTTGTCCTCACGCACCCTTCAAGCCAAAACCCGGCAGAGGGTTCGTGCCAACGTGCATGATTTTCGACGCCGAACGGCGAATGTTGGGGCTTGGGCCAGGCGCGGTCATCGGCTGCGTTCGCCAGCACATCGGCTATGAGCCGAAACCGGCGGCGCACAGGACACCGACGCAAGGGCCATGGCGCAGAGGTCGACAAGACTTTGGCCACTGGCGATCTTACCTGTCACGGCGCCACTGGCGACAGGCCCCTTGGTTGCCTGCCGCACCAAGACACCGCACGACAAAGCACCGCGCCAGATGCTCATCTGCATGACATGCGCGGCCATCTCGACTAGAGCGGGCGCCATCGGGTTGCGCAGGCGCCGGAGCCTCAAGCGGGAAGTGAATGATGCGATTCTGGACGGCCATCGCCCTGATACTGGTCCTGTCGGCGGTCGGTCTCACCTACGAGATCGCGGCGGGGCGGGTTCTTGCGCCATATTTCGGCACCTCGCTCGTGACATGGACAGCGGTGATCGCGACGGTGCTGGCGGGCTTTTCGTTAGGCAACGCGCTGGGGGGCTTCATGGCCGAGCGCGACCGGCGCGTCGCCTTGCGCAACGTGCGCGCGGTGCTTGTGTCGACGGCGGTTCTGGCGGCGTTGTCGCCAACCATTCTCGGGCTTGTCTACAGTTTTGGCGCGCGCGGAACGGCGGGCATGCTGATCAGCGTCTTGGTGGCCTTCTTCCCGGCCTCCGTCCTGATCAGCGCCCCCTCGCCGCTGCTTGCGCGGCTCGCGGTCGAGGCCCGGCCCGGCCGCGAGGGGTCATCGCTCGGCATGGTGCTGGCGGCCGGGTCGCTTGGCGCGATCCTCGGGGCGGTTCTTGCGGGCTTCTTGGCCTTGCCCTTTGCCGGGTCCGTGGCGACCTTCGCGGCCTGCGGTGCGGCGGCGCTTTTGTGTGTGCCGTTCCTGCGAGAGACCGGGCAGGGCGGTGGCCCGAGGCCCGGAGCAGAGGAGTCGGAGACACCGTCGCTCGCACCGCTCCTGCCGATCGCGGCCCTTGTCGTGGCCAGCGCAGCCCTCGGTCCGGTCTGCCGCTACGAATCCGGGCTGTCTTGCATCGACATCACCCGGACCGGAGGGGCCATCAGTCTCTATTCCGACCGCACCCATCAGGCAGCCGAGCCGATCACGCGCGCGGGCGGTGCGACCGACGTCCCGATGGACCTTGTGATCCCGTATGCGCAGTGGATCTGGGCGCGCATGGACGCCGATCTTGGACCCGCGCCCTCGGTCCTGTTCATCGGGGGCGGGGGCTACACGCTGCCGACACGGCTGCTGTCGTCACGGCCTCAGGCGCATGCCGTAGCCGTCGAGATCGACCCGTTGATCACCGAGGTCGTGCGCCAGAACCTGCCACAGGCGGCCGAGATGATCGCGCGCGCGGGCTATGACGCCACGACCGGGGCACCGGAAGGCGGGACGCCGCCCGGACGGCTCGGGATCGTGCACGCGGACGGGCGCATCTATCTCAACGAGACCACGCGCCGCTACGACGCGGCGGTGATGGACGCCTTCTCGTCGGCCTCGGTGCCCGCCCACCTCGTCACACGCGAGACCTTCGCTCGGCTGCGTGCGATCGTGGACGGACCTGTCTACGTCAACCTGATCGACGCGCCGGACGGCCCGCTGGCCCGTGGCACCTACGCCATCTTGCGCGAGATTTATCCCCATGTCGTCGCGGTGCGCGGACCGACGGGGCCGAACGGGCGGGGCAATGTGATGCTGGCCGCCGCGCCCACGCCGCTTGCAGGTCTGGATTTCCTGCCGGAGGGTTACGCGCCGGCGCAGATTTCGGTCGCGCGCCCCTTCACCGACGATCGCGGCTGGGTCGGCTACAGGTAAACGCCCGGACGGGGCCGCGCGGCGCAGATCAACCGCCGGATCACTGGCCGGCGATGGCCGCAAAAGGCTGCACGGCCAGTTCGGTTCTGTACCAGTCGGCGATGATCCTGCGCTCTTCCGGCGTCATCTGGGTTACGTTGCCCGGCGGCATCGCGTGGCTGATGCCCGCCTGCAGGTAGATTGTGGTCGCATAGCGGGCGATCTCGGCCTCGGTGTCCAGTCGCACGCCGCGCGGTGCCCAGTGAATGCCGGGCCAGACCGGTTCGGCATTGTGGCACATGGAACAGCGACCCATCACGATGCCCGCCACCTCGTCGAAGCCTGCCGTCTCGACCACGGGCACGAGGTGGTCAGGCACCACGGCCTCCGCCTCCCAGTCGATCCCGCGGTGCATCGGGGCCGATGACAGCCACATGATCGCGATGAACAGCAGGGCCGTCACCCCCCATGTCCAGTGCGGGTTGCCCCCCCGCGCATGGCGGGTGTTGAAGTAATGCCGGATCAAAACGCCCATCAGGAAGACAAGGCTGGCGATCAGCCACGCATATTCGGTGCCGAAAGCCATGGGATAGTGGTTCGACAGCATCAAGAAGACCACCGGCAGCGTCAGGTAGTTGTTGTGGGTCGAGCGCAGCTTGGCGATCTTGCCGTATTTGGGGTCGGGGCTGCGGCCCGCCTTCAGGTCGGCCACCACGATGCGCTGGTTGGGCATGATGATGACGAACACATTCGCCGTCATGATCGTGGCGGTGAAGGCGCCCAGATGCAGCATCGCGGCCCGCCCGGTGAAGACCTGGTCATAGCCCCAGGCCATGGCAACCAGGATGACGAACAGGATCAGCATCAGCAGCGTCGGATGCTCGCCCAGTGGGCTTTTGCACAATTGGTCGTAGATGAGCCAGCCAACGGCCAGCGAGCCCGCCGAGATGCCGATCGCCTGCCAGACCGCAAGATCGACCTTGTCGTAGTCGATCAAGAACATCTCGGCCCCGGACCAGTAGACCAGCGCCAAGAGCGCTGCCCCCGACAGCCATGTGCTGTAGCTTTCCCATTTGAACCAGGTCAGGTGCTCGGGCATCTGTGCGGGCGCGACGAGGTATTTCCGGATGTGGTAGAACCCCCCGCCATGGACCTGCCATTCCTCGCCATGGGCACCCGCGGGGAGGTCGTCGGCTTTGCGCAGCCCAAGGTCGAGCGCGATGAAGTAAAAGCTCGACCCGATCCAGGCCATCGCCGTGATCACGTGCAGCCAGCGGACCGCGAAGGCGATCCAGTCGGTCATGATGGCAAGGTCATACATCGCTGGGCTCCATCCCCGGTCCGGTTCCGGCACCAGACTAGGCCCAAGCTCAATTCCGTGATAATTCCTGATTATCTGCAGGACCTTCAAGAAATCCGAAAGAATGACGGCATGAACAACATCAACAACGTCCGCATGTTCGTCCGTGTGTTCGAGCTTGAGAACATGTCGGCCGCCGCGCGTGACCTGCGGGTGTCGGCGGCCGTCGCCTCCAGCCGGATCGGCGAACTGGAAAAACACCTTGGCGTACGCCTGTTCACGCGCACCACGCGGTCGATCCAGCCCACGGAACAGGGCCGCATCTTCTACGACAAGGCGGTGGCGATCCTGGATGCCGTCGACGAGGCCGAGGCGGCGGTGCATGAGATCACCCGCAAGCCGCGCGGCTCGCTGTTCGTGGCGGCAACGCTGGGTGTCGGGCGGCGACTGGTCGCGCCCCATATCGCCGAGTTTCAGAGGGAATATCCCGACATACACCTGCGCTTGCGCCTGTCGGACCGCAAGATCGACCTGATGGCCGAAGGGCTGGACCTTGCCTTCGTGCTGGGCAACCCGCCCGATTCCGCGCATCGCATCCGGGTGATCGACGAATGCCCGCGGGTGCTGTGCGCCTCACCGGACTACATCGCCCGGCGCGGCGCGCCGCAGCGGGGTTTCGACCTGCTGAACGACGGGCATGATTGTCTGCTCTTGCGCTTCCCCGGATCGACCGAGTTTCGCTGGATGCTGGAAACGACGGACGGGCCGCAATCCTTTGCGGTATCGGGGCCGGCCAGCTGCGATGACGGCGATGTGCTGACGCAATGGGCGCTCGACGGTCGAGGCATCATCAACAAGCCGGTCTTTGACGTGGCCGACCATCTGCAGGCGGGCCGCCTTGTGGCAGTCTGCCCGCAGTCGCCGCCGCCGCGCGCGCAACTCGCCGTGCTCTATCCGCACAAACGCAACCAGGACCCCAAGGCGCGGCTGTTCATCGACTTCATGGTGGCCCGGATCAAGGCATCGCTGCGCAGCGATGCGCCCGCCGGTCAGCTGCCCCTGTAAGTGGAATAGCCGAAGGGCGAGAGCAGCAGCGGCACATGATAATGCGCGGCCTCCTCCATGCGGAACCGCAGCGGGATCAGGTCGAGAAAACCATCGGGCGCCTTTGCCGCGCGCAGATAGGCGCCAGCCTCGAAGACCAGTTCGTAGTCGCCGGGCGCGAAGGCAGTGGCGGGCAAGATCGGCGTGTCCGTCCGGCCATCGGCATTCGTGGTCATGTCGGCCAGCGCCTCGCGCCGGTCGCCATCCAGCCGGTAGAGCCGAATACGCATCCCGGCGGCCGGCAGCCCGCGCGCGGTGTCGAGGACATGGGTGGTCAGGTATCCGGTCATCGCGCTCTCCCCCGTTGTGCCATCCCTGTGCCGCAGCTCCGCGCAGGCCAGAAGCGCGGACATTGCGAAACACTTTCAAGATTCGTTTGAAAGACCGAATATTCACCTTGGTTTATCCATAAGGTGAATTCGGGGAGGATGATTTTGGCACCCTATCCACGCGACCTGAGGGGATATGCCGGGCAACCGCCCGTGGCCGACTGGCCCGGCGGGGCCCGCATCGCGGTGCAATTCGTCCTGAACTACGAGGAAGGCGGAGAAAATTGCACCCTCCACGGTGACCCCGCATCCGAGGCCTTTCTGAGCGAGATCGTGGGGGCGCAAGCTTGGCCGGGGCAGCGCCACTGGAACATGGAATCGATCTACGAGTATGGCGCGCGGGCGGGGTTCTGGCGGGTCCATGACCTGTTCACGGCGCGCAACCTGCCGGTGACGGTCTATGGCGTAGCCACCGCGCTGGCCCGCAGTCCCGATCAGGTCGCCGCGATGCAGGATGCCGGGTGGGAAATCGCCAGCCACGGCCTGAAATGGGTCGAGCACAAGGACATGACCGAGGCCGATGAGCGTGCGACCATTGCGCAGGCGGTGCGCCTGCATACAGCCGTCACCGGGACCGCGCCGCGTGGTTGGTATACCGGGCGCTGTTCGGCCAATACCGTGCGGCTGATCGCCGAACAGGGCGGATTTGCCTATGTCTCGGACAGCTACGCCGATGATCTGCCCTACTGGTTACGGGTTGGTGACCGCGACCAGCTGGTGATCCCCTACACGCTCGATGCCAACGACATGCGGTTTGCCACGCCGCAAGGCTTCAACGCGGGCGACCAGTTCGAGGCCTACCTGCGCGACAGCTTCGACACGCTCTACGACGAGGGTTTTCGCGGCGCGCCCAAGATGCTTTCGATCGGTTTGCATTGCCGCCTGATCGGGCGGCCCGGGCGCATCGCAGCGTTGCGCCGGTTTCTCGACTACATCGAGGGGTTCGAAGGCGTCTGGATCACCCGCCGCATCGACATCGCGGAGCATTGGGCGCGCACCCATCCGCCGCGGCGTCCGGCGCTGATCCCGTCCGATCTGACGCGCGAGGGGTTCGTGCAATGCTTCGGCGGCGTCTTCGAGCATTCCGCCTGGGTTGCGGAACGCGCCTGGGACGAAGGGATCGGCCCCGCCAACGACAGCGCGCGCGGGCTTCATGCGGCGTTGACGCGCGTGTTCCGCATGGCCAATGACGTTGCCCGGTTGGGCGTGCTGACGGCGCACCCCGACCTTGCGGGCAAGCTGGCCGCCGCCCGGCGGCTGACGCCCGAATCCACCGCCGAACAGGCGAGCGCGGGCCTTGACGCGCTGACCGACGTAGAGCGGGCCACCTTCACCGACCTCAACGCACGCTACGTCGCGCGCTTCGGCTTTCCCTTCATCATCGCCGTGCGCGACCACGACAAGGCGGGCATCCTGCGGGCCTTCGAGGCCCGGCTTGAGAATTCCCGCGACACCGAATTCGCCGAGGCCTGCCGCCAGGTCGAACGCATCGCGCGCCACCGCATATCGGAGATGTTGCCTGCATGACCCAAGCCCCCGCCAGCTATTACGCCGCCCTTGGTGGCCACCCGCCGCAGACGCAGATCATGACCGACCGCGCCGTCTTCACCGAAGCCTATGCGGTCATCCCCAAGGGTACGATGCGAGACATCGTTACGAGCGCGTTTCCCTTCTGGACCGGCACGCGGGCCTGGGTTCTGGCCCGGCCAATGACGGGGTTTGCCGAAACCTTCGCGCAATCCATCGTCGAGATCGCGCCGGGCGGGGGCTCCGACCGGCCCGAGCCCGACACGGGCGTGCAGGGCGCGCTCTTCGTGGTGCAGGGCAGTGTGACCGTCACGCTGGACGGGCAGGATCACGCGCTGACGCCCGGCGGCTTTGCCTATCTTCCGGCGGGCAGCGGTTGGACGATCCGCAATGCGGGCGACACGGCTGCGCTGTTTCACTGGGTGCGCAAGCGGTTCGAGGCTGTCGAGGGGCTGGACCGCCCCGATCCGATTTTCGCCAACGAGGCCGATATCGCCCCCAGCGCCATGCCCGGCACCGAAGGCCGCTGGGCCACTACGCGGTTCATCGACCCGGCGGATCTGCGCTACGACATGCATCTCAACGTCGTGACGTTCGAACCCGGCGCCTGCATCCCCTTTGCGGAAACGCATGTGATGGAGCACGGGCTTTATGTGCTGGAAGGCAAGGCCGTCTACCGTCTGAACCGCGACTGGGTCGAGGTGGAGGCGGGTGATTTCATGTGGCTGCGCGCGTTTTGCCCGCAGGCCTGCTACGCCGGTGGGCCGGGGCGGTTCCGCTACCTGCTCTACAAGGATGTGAACCGGCACGTCGACCTGCCGGGCCGCTTCGGCTGAGACGACACCCGCGACGGGGCCCGGAAGGAGGAGCCGGACCCCGTCACACGACAGCCCCGCGTGCCGGGGCGCCATACAAGGGAGGAAACACCATGGCAGACAGGTCCATCGGGACGCCGGAGCAGCTCCGCGATCCCAACTACACCCCGCCGCTGGCCAAAGCCGTGCCGCTGGGCATTCAGCATGTGCTGGCGATGTTCGTCTCGAATGTCACGCCCGCGATCATCGTCTGCGGGGCGGCGGGTTTCGGATTCGGGTCGAACTCACCCGATTTCCCCGAGATGATCTACATGATCCAGATGTCGATGTTCTTTGCGGGTATCGCGACCCTGTTTCAGACCGTCGGCATCGGCCCGGTGGGGGCGCGGCTGCCGATCGTGCAGGGCACGTCCTTTGCCTTCATCCCGATCATGATCCCGCTGGTCGCGGGCCAGGGCGTTGAGGCGATGTCGGTCCTTATGGGCGGCGTGCTGGTGGGTGGACTGTTCCATGCCGTGCTCGGGCTGTTCATTGGCAAGGTCCGCTTTGCGCTGCCGCCGCTGGTGACGGGGCTTGTGGTGATGATGATCGGTCTGGCGCTGGTCAAGGTCGGCATCCAGTATGCGGCAGGCGGCGTGCCCGCCATCGGCACACCAGAATATGGCAGCCTGCAGAACTGGACCGTCGCGGGCACCGTCATCGTGGCGACGCTGGGCCTGAAATTCTTCGCGCGCGGGATGCTGTCGGTCTCGGCCGTGCTGCTCGGTCTTCTGGCGGGCTATGCGGTGGCATGGGCCTTTGGCATGGTCAGCTTCGCGGCAGTCGGGCGCGCGGCGATCGTGGCCTTGCCCGATCCCTTCCATTTCGGGATCGAGTTTTCGGTCGCGGCGATCATCGGCTTTTGCCTGATGGCCTTCGTCTCGGCGGTCGAGACGGTGGGCGACGTCTCGGGGATCACCAAGGGCGGCGCGGGCCGCGAGGCCACCGACCGCGAGATCGAGGGCGCGACCTATGCCGACGGTTTCGGCACCGCCATCTCGGGTGTCTTCGGCGCGCTGCCCAACACCTCCTTCAGCCAGAATGTCGGCCTGATCGCCATGACCGGCGTGATGAGCCGCCATGTCGTGACCATCGGTGCCGTCTTCCTGATCCTGTGCGGCCTCGTGCCCAAGGTGGGGGCGGTCATCTCCACGGTCCCGATCGAGGTGCTGGGCGGCGGCGTGATCGTGATGTTCGGCATGGTGGTCGCGGCCGGCATCTCGATGCTGTCGGATGTGCATTGGAACCGGCGCAACATGGTGATCTTCGCCATCGCCCTGTCGCTGGGGCTGGGACTGCAGCTTGAACCGCAGGCGCTGCAATACCTGCCCGAGACGGTGAAGGTGCTGGCCACCTCGGGCATCTTGCCTGCGGCCCTGATCGCCATCGTGCTGAACCTGCTGCTGCCCAAGGACCTCGCGGCCGAGGCGACCGAAGAAGTCTCGGGCGGTCTGGCCGGCCATGGCGGCGGCAGCATGCCCGGCAAGTAGGGCACCGCTGAGCCAAGCTTTGACGATCTGGCCCCCGGCGTCCCTGCGCCGGGGGCTTTCACCGGGACTGGCGGTCTTGACGAAACCGCCCCTTGGTGGGGACTTCAACGCGGTGGCCAAAACGGCCCGATCAAGTCGCAAGTCTTCTCGCCTGCCTCGAACATGCCGGAGCGCAGCACTCACCCCGTATCGGGCGGCGATTTTGGGGCAGCTGCCTTGCGGCGTCGTGATCGTCACGGCCGTCACCCATGGGCCGAGGGTGATCTCACGGGGTGACATCAATGGATCAACGCAGCCAGCTTGCGTCTCCGCATGTCCGGTCCAAGCCCATCGGGGCTGGATGCTGCACCGTGGAGAGCCGCGGATCTGCCGCCACGGCCTTCATCGCCGCCCGCGCCTCGGCCTCGTTCGGGCGGCGCGGGAGATGGCCGGAAATTTCCGTTCCGCCCAACCCCACCTCAACCAGACAGCTTGATGACCACCCGGGATCACACCCTCGGCGGTGTTGAAATCACACCACATGCTCGGGCGCTCACTCCAATTCGCAGGGGGCAGGGCATTTGACCCCGGAATGAGCCGAAATCCACAATCAACGACGGTCCACGTCACGGTGAAAGACCGCGCTCAGTTCCATGTGCCATGAGCGGTTGCTGGGGCCTGCGTCGGGTCAGGTTGGGTTCGAGATAGGGCTTTTCCTGCGCCATGCAGGTCACGAAACGCACCCACGGTTCGGCATCCGGTTCGATACTCTTGGCAGGTGGCTCCGCGCAACGCCCCGCCCCATCACCTGTGCCAGCACGATCAGCACATCACTCAGCGCCGATGCGACCAAGGCCGCGCCGATCACAAGCCAGATCCGCGAGCGACTTGGGCGCCACCAGTACCGCAGCCACCGCCGCCAGCGGGACGAGACCGTCCAGCAGGTCGATCCGGGAGGCGGGCCGGACCGCCGGGACGATGTAGGCAAGCCAGGCCAGCGGCGGGATCAAGCGGAGCCGATCGGTTGCGCCCAGCGCCTCCCCGGCACCATGTAGTGCTGCGCCAAGGCGATGATCATAGATTGGACGGCACACAGCGCCAGCAGCAGTCCGAGCGTGGTCAGCCGCCGCTCGCCCACCCACAGGCGCAGGCAGGTGAAGGCGAGGAGGAGCGCCACAAAAACAGGGATGGGAAGCGTGGGCATGGGCGGGTCGTTGCGGTTGGCAACACCCGAGCGTCAGTCCGAAATCCGGATCGAGGCGACCTGAAGCCGGAAACAGGACGCCGAAGACGACGGCGGCGGGACAGAACGGGCCATCGCAAGACCGAGCGCAGACCTGTCATGAAGACCATTGCAATCGCCATTGCCCTTTCATCCCTTGCCAGCAGCGCCGCGGCCGAAGGTCCCGGCCTCAGGATCGCCCGGATCCACATACCCCATCACGATGCCGAGGCCCGCGTCGCGGTCCGGTATCCGCGCGGCGCGGGCGGAACGCCGACCCGCCATGCCGAAGACGCAGTGGTCCAAGGCATCGAGGCCTTCGCCGATGCGGACCCGGCGCAGGGCACGTTTCCGGTCGTGCTGTTCAGCCACGGAATGGGCGGCACCGACCGGGCGCAGGCCTGGCTGGGTGCGGGCCTTGCGGATCTGGGCGCCATCGTCGTGATGTTTGAACCACCCCAGCTCGACCTGGCGCGAGGTCGACATGTCCGAAGATGTGCGGCACCGGACCCGCGCCGCCGATCTGTCGAGGGCGCTTGACCTTCTGGGCGAAGGTCCGGATCTCGGCCGGCATCTGGATGCCATGCAGGTGATGGCGGCGGGGTTCCCGTTTGGGGGTTGGACGGCGCTGTCGCTGGGCTCGTTGCCGCCTGCACGGTCCATGTCGAAACGATGGAAGCCTGCGACATGCTGCTGCCCGACGAGGTCGGCCTGCCGCGTCAGGACCCGGCACTGTGGAATGCCAGCCATTTCGACCCCCGCGTCACGAGGGTGGCGGCGATCGATCCTGGGTTCGTCTGGGGCCTCGATGACGGGGATGCGGCCGCGCTTGTGCCGGATGCGCTTTTGATCGGGCTGGGGGACAGTGAGACGCAGATAATGGCCACGGACTTCACCGAAAACGGTTTGCCGCTCTGGTCGCCGACGCGCGGGTCATGCGGCTTGCTCCGGCGTTCCACTTTACGGCGACCCCTTCGTGCCAATTGGCAGGGGCCGCGATACTGGAAGCGGATCAAGATGACCCTGTCTGCACCGACCCGGCCGGCACGGACCGTGCAGCGGTGCGTGCCACGATCATCACCGCGATTGCCAACGCACTGGGCCTGTGAGCGAACCTGCCGTTCGCCCCTTGTCGGCGAACGGCGCCTTGTGCGGACCGGCGGACGCTCAGAACCCGAATGTGTTGCCAAAAGCCGCAATGGCGGATTGGGCGAAGCTGGCTACGCGGCAAGGGACGGGCTTGAGAGGCCGGCATGGGCCGCCGATGCGCGAAACAAGTCACGTTACCCTTTTGTTGAACGCAGGCTGGCGCTGAGCCTGATCTGCGTATGGCCCCCCGCCATGGCCTGTCAAAGCGCCGTGGGGGCAGCCGATATGTCGCGCGTGATGACAGGGTCGACCGCGCCGGGTCGCGCGCTGCCGGCCTAGACCGGCTCGGCAATGATGATCGGGGACCCGGCCGCCTCGATATCGCGGCCTGCGGCCAGAAGGATATCCTCGCGGAAGCGCGGACCGATGAGCTGCACGCCCACGGGCCGTCCCTTTGCCTGACCGGTCGCGACCGTCAGCCCGGGCATGCCGATCGCCGGAAGCGCCCGTTGCGTCAGCTGCGCCTCGAAGACACGGGCGAAAGCCGCCTCGGACTGGACATCGAGTTGCTGATCGAAAGGCAATTCGCCAGAGACGGGGCAGAGCACGACCGGATAGTCGCCAAGGAACCGCTGCCACTCGCGCATGAGGCCTGCACGGGCCTGCAGCGCCTGCATCAGCGTACCGAAGCCGACATCGCCCGCATCCTCGGACATGCGGGCGAAGACGAATTGCGCGTCCGCCTCGGCCTCGCGGGCCACCATGTCGGCCGCACCGAACTGCACCTCCGCCATCCAGAGGCAGGCGTTGATCGCGGCCGCAGTCCGCATCGGCGGACCATCCACCTCATCCACCGTCCAGCCAGCGGCACGCAGCCGGGCGGCGGCATCTTGCAGTGCTGCCACCACGTCGTCGCTGACCGGCATGCCGTCGGGGGCCAACATAAGCGCCACGCGGCGCGGGACATCGGTCAACGCGGGCTGGGGCACATACCACGGGTCGCGCGCATCGGGCGCGGACATGGCCGCAAAGGCAAGCTCGACATCCCCGATGCTGCGCGCAAGGGGGCCCGAGACGGCCATGAGCTGCGCTCCGATGAACCGGTCGGGCGCGCTGGAATTCCACGCAGGCACCCTGCCGGGTGTCGGGCGCAACCCGTGCAGCCCGCAGGCATAGGCGGGATAGCGGATCGACCCGGCGATATCGGTGCCATGCCCGACGGCGCAAATGCCCGCAGCCACCGCCGCGGCCGTCCCGCCCGACGAGCCGCCGGGAGTGATCAGTCGGTTGCGGGGATTGAGCGTCTGGCCGTGCAGATCGTTCTTGGTGAACCAGCGCAGCGAAAAGGCGGGCGTGTTGGTGCGCCCGACGATGATGCCGCCCGCCTTGCGGATGTTGGCGACGACCGGGCTGTCTTCCGTCGCGACATGGTCCTTGAGCAGGCGCAGGCCGTTGGTCGTGGCATGGCCCTTCTGGTCGACGTTGACCTTGATCGTGACAGGCACGCCGCAAAGCGGGCCGGGGTCCTCGCCGCGACCCAGTGCGGCATCGAGCTGCCTTGCGGCTTCCATCGCCTCTTCGGGGAACTCTTCGACCACGGCGTTGATCGTCGGGTTTACCGCCTCGAGCCGGGCAAGATGGGCCTGTGTCACCTCAACCGCCGAAAGCCGCCGCGCCCGCACCTCGGCCGCGATGAGGCCCGCCGTCATCTCCCAGATCGCCGTCATGGATGCACCCCTTCACCGCCGCACCGGGCCACGTTCGCAGGCCTGTCGGGGTTTGTCGACAGGTCAAGGGACCGGCAGTTCGATGACCCGCATCACAGGGGTCATTGAGATTGCCGATCCGGCGTCAAGAACTATGCTGACGCAATGGGCTTAGACTCGAGGGAGGGCATCATGCCTGATGGAAGCAACACGCCGTCGCGCCGCAGCGTCGTGGTTTCGGAGTTTACCAACAGCGTTCTCGATCCCGGTCAGCCGATGCTCGGCCCGGTCGAGAATGGCGGGACCATCATCGCCAATACCGCGCCGGGGTGCTGGGGTCCGATGATCACACCTCGTCTGAGGGGCGGCCATGAGGTTACGCGCCCCGTCTTTGTCGAGGGGGCCGAGGTCGGCGACGCCGTCGCCATCCGCATCCGCGACATCACCGTGACCTCCATTGCCACCGCATCCGGCCATGACAGCTCGCCCGAGGGGTTTTGCCTCGGCGATCCCTACGTCGCCGCGCGCTGCCCCGTCTGCGATACCGTCTGGCCTGAAACCCATGTCGAGGGGATCGGGCAGGACGCGGTGAAATGCGATACCTGCGGAAATGCGGTCAAGCCCTTTGCCATTGTGCATGGCTACACCGTCACCTTTGACGAAACGCGCGCGGTGGGCCTGACGCTGCCGCAGGGCGCCGCAGACATCATCGCGCGCGAGGCCGATCACTATGCCGCCCTGCCGGACCAGAGCCGGCAACATTCCATCCTGACCTTCGCGCCCTCCGACATGCCGGGCACGCTGGTGCGGGTGCGGCCCTTCATGGGGCAGCTGGGCACCTGTCCGTCGATGGCGATGCCCGACAGCCACAACGCGGGCGATTTCGGAGCCTTTCTGGTGGGCGCCCCCCATGCCTATGCGATCACCGCCGAACAGTTGGCCGAGCACAAGACCGACGGTCACATGGACATCGACGCGGTGCGCGCAGGCGCTATTCTCGTGGCGCCGGTCAAGGTGCGGGGTGCGGGCATCTACATGGGTGACATGCACGCAGGCCAGGGCGATGGCGAGATCGCGGGCCACACGATGGATGTGGCGGGCAGCGTGACCCTGCAGGTCGAAGTGGTGAAGGATTACCCCATCGACGGGCCGGTTCTGTTCCCGCTGGTCGAGGATCTTCCGCCTATGGCGCGACCCTTTTCCGAGGCTGAAAAGGCCAAGGGTCAGCGGCTGGCAGCGAAATGGGGCGTGACCGAGATCGAGCCGCTGGCGCCGATATCGGTGATCGGGACCGCAGCGAACCTCAACGCGGCAATCGACAACGGTCTGGCGCGCGCCGCGCAACTGCTGGGGATGACGGTCGCCGAGGTGCGCAACCGCGCCACCGTGAACGGCGCGATCGAGATCGGGCGCGCGCCGGGTGTCATTCAGGTGACGTTTCTTGCGCCCCTCTCCCGACTCGACGCCGTCGGCCTTGGCGATTACGCGCGCGAGCAATACGGGCTTTGAGGATCAAGGCGGCGGGCCCCTTCGGTCCGCCGCCGCTGCCGCCTCAGATCGGCGGGGCCGCCCGTTCGGTGACCAGCTTTCGGGCGGTGACCCGTTCGCGGTGGATCATGTAAAGCCCCGCGCCGATGATGATGACAATGCCGGTCAGCGTCAGCGCGTTGGGGAAATCCCGGAACACCAGATAGCCCAGCAAGGTCGCCACCGGCAGTTCCAGATACTGCATCGGCGCAAGCGTGGCCGAGGGGGCCATCGACAGTGCATAGGTCATCATCATGTGGCTGAGCGCCGCGAAGAACCCGACCCCCAGCAACCAGAGCCATGCGGCGCCTTGGGGCCAGACAGGATCAAGCAGCGCGGACCCCGTGCCCTCGGCCAGCATCAGGGCCGGTAGGCACAGCAAGCTGGCGATGAGGCCGGTGTGGAATTGCAGCGTCACGGGATGCACCCGCCGCGACAGCCCGCGTGTCACGAGAATGTAGAACGCAAATCCTACCGCCGTGCCAAGCGGCAGTAGCGCCACCGCGCCGAAGGCCGCGAAACTGGGCTGGATCACAAACAGCACACCGACAAAGCCCACAATCGCGGCCCCCACACGGCGCGGGCCGACATCCTCGCGCAGGTAGAACTTGCCCACCAAAAGCACGATGAACGGGGAGACGAAAGCGATGGCCAGCGCATCGGCCAGTGGCATGACGCTGATCGCGGCGATGAAGCAGAATGTCGACACCATCAGCAACACCGCGCGAGACACCAGCGCCAGCCAGTGCGCGCGCGGCACCCTGAGCGACAGACCCATGATCCAGACGAACGGTGCCATGAGCGCGCATTGAACGACGAAACGCGCCGCCGTCACCTGCCCGACGGGCACGCTGCCCGAGGCAAGCTTGGCCGCTACATCGAGCAGCGGCGCGGTCACGCAAAAGCCCAGCATCAAGGCGACACCGGCAAGGACGCGGTCAGGGGATGATGTGTCGGAGACGGCGCTTGTCATGGACCCCCGGTAGATCTTCACCCCGGACACGTCCATCCCATTTGCGACCGTCGCGGTCGCCGGGGCCGTGCCGCCATGCCTTGACCCGCTCAAGCCTACTGATCCCGAGACCGGTTCTGGTGTGCACTGCATTTGCAATCTGTCGAGATGCGGTCACGCTTTCGCGCAATCTTGGCAAAAAGCGCCCCAAACTCTGCATCCTATCCGCGTTTCCACACAGCCTCGGCCGGGGTTTACGGCTTCATTCTAGATTGACGCCGCCTAGGCGCGGAGCATGGACCTGTGTTCGTACAAGGAATGCAGCAACTGCGCCGGCGACAGCACCGAATAGGTGGGCCTCCCAGGAGACGCCGGCTTGACCCGGCAGAACGCCCCAGAGAAGGGAGCCATACAAGACACCCACCACGAGTGCCGCGCCCAGCGTGACCGGGGAGCGATCCACCAGGCCGCGCGCCACGAGGAAACCGAACCAGCCGAAGACGAGCCCTGACGCGCCAATATGGATGGCGGAGCTTGCGAACAGCCAGACAAGACCGCCGCCGAGGCCGATCACCAAAGCGTTCACCGCCAGCAAGGCCCGCGTGGTCGTGGCCAGCAGCAGTCCACCCATCACCAACAGCGGCGGCGTATTGGCCATCAGATGCGCAAAGCTTGCGTGCAGCAGCGGCATTGCGATGACGCCATCCAACCCGCTGACCTGCCGGGGGATCAGGCCGAAGGCCGGGTTCAAACCGTAGCCCGTGATCCAATTGACCAGCTGCACCGCCCAGAGCAGGGCCACGAAGGCCACAAGCATCTTGGTGCGCCGAAGGACCGCGCGCATGTGATCCCGTTTCGTCATGTCAGCGACAGTAGACGTCTCCACAGCGCCTTCAACGGTTTTCGCGCGCTGCGCAGGATGCCGTCTGTGGGAACGGGAATGCGCGGCCGCCAATCTCCTCAAGGGCCGAGCCAAACGAGCGGCTGCTTGTGGACAGCCAAGATGCGGCATCCGAGCAAGTTTTCCACGGCGGTGGTTCCCTCAGCCCCGCGGTCAGGGTCGATCCGTCTCCCGGTCCGGTGCTCGAAAGGCTGCGAACGGAATGTCGACAAAGCCTCCGATGCGGGAAACCATCGCGCGGTCGGGCAGGAACGCGGCCGGAAAGTCGGTGTCGTCGGGCGAGGGCGTGATCGGGCAAAGGCCTTACCAGCCGCCCGTCGCGGACTGCGGGGCGTGCCAGATGTTAGCCCCCCGCATCACCTCCACACCATCTGTCGCACGGCATGGTGCGACACGGGCCAGCCAGTAGAGCCGATCACGCAAGACGCCTGACCGCGCGCGCTGTTCGCGCGAAGGTGTGGGCAGCGAGCATATCGGCTGGCTGCATTTCCCGACGATCTGGAACCAGTTGCTGATCGATCAGCGGGACAGGTTCGACTGACCCTTTGCAGGTGCAGCGACGAATGTTCTGGACAGCGCCCGTCCCCGCACCAACCTTAGCGCGTCATCTTGCGGCACCCGCCCCAGACCGGCGGTTGCCATCCATCTTTCAAGGGGAGGGGCGCAAGCCATGTGTGAAGTCTTTGCCGGACAGGACCCGCATCGCTATGCCCTGACGACGCGACGGCTCAGGATCAATGGCCAGAGCACCAGCATCAGGCTGGAAAACGCCTTTTGGGACATCCTCGACCAGATCTCGACCCACGACGGGGTCAGCACGCCCGCCTTCATCTCGCAACTGCATTCCGAGGTGCTGATCCTGCGCGGCGAGCCGCAGAACTTTACCTCTCTCCTGCGCACGGCCTGCCTTGTGTTCATGGCCTCGGGCACCCGCCCCCAAGCGGCGCAACTGGCCGCCGAATAGCGCGGCCTGCGGCGGGTCATGCGGGGTAGTATCCTGATACTACCCGGCCCGGATCCGCCTGAGTCTATCCTGTTCCGAGACAAGACAACGGACAGGAGTGAGTGTTGGCCAAGGCAATCCACAGCATGATCCGCGTGCTGGACGAGGCGCGGTCGGTCGCCTTCTACCGCGAGGCCTTTGGCCTGACGGTGGCGGACCGGCTCGATTTTCCCGAATTCACACTGGTCTATATGTCGAACGACGAAAGCGCGTTCGAGTTGGAACTGACTGTCAACAAGGGCCGCTCCGCCCCTTATGATCTGGGCGACGGCTATGGCCATTTCGCGGTCTCGGTCGTCGATGCCGCCGCCGAACACGCCCGTTTCGAAGCTGCCGGGCTTGCCCCGCGCAAGCTGGTGGATTTCGCCCCCGCGGGCGAGGTGATCGCGCGCTTCTTCTTCGTCGCGGACCCGGACGGCTACCAGATCGAGGTTCTGCAAAGAGGCGGCCGGTTCCAGTAACCGGCCAATGGCGGTGCGGGGAGGCATCGCCACATTCAAAGGGAGGAACTACCATGAGCAAGCCACAGACCACCCAAGGTCTGACACGTCGCCAGCTTTTGGCACGCGCCAGCGCCGCGGGGGCCTTTGTCCTCGGGGCGGGATTTGTCGCAGCACCCGACGCGGCCTGGGCCATCGAGACAACCCATCTCGACCCCGAGACCTTTGCGACGCTGGTGCAGATGGCCCGCGATATCTACCCGCACGATCACGTCGGCGATGAATACTACGTCATCGCCTTGCGCGGCTACGACAGCGCCGAACAGGCCGCAGCGATCACCGCGGGCATTGCCGCTCTGGACGCGGCGGCGCGCGGGCGCGGCTTTCCCAGCTATCTCGGCACCGGATGGGAACGCGACCGCGTCGACATCCTGCGCGCCATGGAAGAAAGCGCCTTCTTCCAGCAGATCCGCGGCGGACTGGTGACCGGCCTCTACAACCAAAAAGAGGTCTGGCCGCTCTTCGGCTACGAGGGCGAAAGCTACAGCCAGGGTGGATATCTCCACCGTGGCTTCGACGACATCACCTGGCTGTGATCTGAAAGGGAGGAACACACCATGGCAGCTCCATTCGACCTCAACGACGACGGCGTGGTCGTCATCATCGGCACCGGCGCGGGCGGCGGCGTTCTGGCCAACGAACTGGCCCAGCGTGGCGTCAGCGTCGTGGCACTAGAAGCAGGCGGGCGCTACCTGCCCGAGGATTACCTCAACGACGAGTGGGACAGTTTCGGGCAGCTTGCCTGGACCGACCCGCGCACCACGAGCGGAGACTGGCGCGTCGCGCGGGATTTCTCGGGCCTGCCCGCATGGATCGTGAAAGCGGTCGGCGGCACCACAACCCATTGGGCGGGTGCCTCGATCCGGTTCCAGCCGCATGAGTGGAAGGCGGCCACCACCTATGGCCGGGTGCAGGGGGCCAACCTGCTCGACTGGCCCATCGACGATGCCGAGATGGCGCCATGGTACGAACTGGCCGAGACCAAGCTGGGCGTGACCCGCACCGGCGGGCGCGAAGGGCTCCCCGGCAACAACAACTACAAGGTCTTCGAGGCGGGCGCCCGCGCGCTCGGTTACGAAGAGGTTCATACCGGCCGGATGGCGATCAACGCGGCCGATTTCGACGGTCGGCCCGCGTGCCAACAGACAGGTTTTTGCTTTCAGGGCTGCAAATGGGGCGCCAAGTGGTCGGCGGCCTATACCGACATCCCGCGGGGCGAGGCGACCGGCAACCTCGAGGTGCGCGAGAACGCCCATGTCGCGCGCATCTTGCATGATGACCGCGGGCTGGTCACGGGGGTCGAATATTTCGACCGCGACGGCAACCTTCAGTTCCAGCGCGCGCGCATCGTCGCCGTGGCGGGCAATTCCTTCGAAAGCCCGCGACTGCTGCTCAACTCGGCCTCGTCCATGTTCCCGGACGGGCTGGCGAATTCCTCGGGTCAGGTCGGGCGCAACTACATGCGCCATGTGACCGGGTCAGTCTATGGCGTGTTCGACCAGCCGGTGAAGATGTGGCGCGGCACGACCATGGCGGGCATCGTTCAGGACGAATCGCGCCACGACCCGTCGCGCGGCTTCGTCGCGGGTTATGAGCTGGAGACGCTGGCGCTGGGCTTGCCCTTCATGGCCGCCTTCCTCGATCCGGGCGGCTGGGGCCGCGAATTCACATCGGCGCTGGACAGCTACGAGAACATGGCGGGCATGTGGATCGTGGGCGAGGACATGCCGCAGGAAACCAACCGCGTGACCCTGAACCACGCCGTCACCGACCGTTGGGGCCTGCCTGTGGCCAATGTGCATTTCGACGATCACCCCAATGACGTTGCGATGCGGAACCACGCTTATGCGCGGGGTCAGGCGATCTACGAGGCGGTGGGCGCGACCCGCACCTTCCCGACGCCGCCCTATCCCTCGACCCATAACCTGGGCACCAACCGCATGTCCGAGAACCCGCGCGACGGTGTGGTGAACCGCTGGGGCCAGACGCATGACATTGCGAACCTGTTTGTCTCGGACGGCTCGCAGTTCACGACCGGCGCAGCCGAGAACCCGACGCTGACCATCGTGGCCTTGGCGATCCGGCAGGCAGACCATATCGCGCGGCAGATGTCGGCGGGGGCCCTCTGACAGCCGCGAGGCCCGGGCGCCCTTGGGTGCCCGGCACGATCGTGACCGAAAGGCCGCGTCCCCCGGGGGGCGCGGCCTTTGCGCGGGCAAAGGGGAACGGCTGTTTGGCGACCCACGGGTCGCGCAGACCCGCGCCATCTCGGCCAAGGCTTCAAGATCGCCGCGAATGCACAGGTTGCCGGGCTGGCACAGATCGACCTGCCCCTCAGGCGTCCCCTTCCTGATGGCGCCACCCCCTCCAGTGCGCACTCATCCATGCCGAGTTTGCGGATCTGGCGTTGGGAGAAACTGAACGACTTGCAGCCGGTCAGCTCGGGCAGGAGAGCGACCCGGCGGCGTCTGGGCCGCGGGCCCGAGGGGATGCGGAGGCATGACCCCGGCCTTCCCGACCTCGTGGAAGAAGGCGACAGGGCTCCGTGCAGCTCTGTGCTTCGGTCAGGGTGCACGGTCAGCGCGGGCGCGCGCCGCATATCGATCAGCGGCACACCACGGCCTTGAGAAAGCGTTCCAGCGGGGTGACATGCCGTTGTCACCCGAGATGCAGACGATGGCGTCGGTGATACGGCGGGCGATCACGGCGGAGCCAAAAGCAGCAATGGAAAGGAACGGGACAGATAACCCGAGTCGAAAACGGCCAGAGCCATCGCCCCATCTGCTGCCTGCGCGCCATGGGCGCCGAAGCATTTGGGACGCGGTCGCGCCCATGCTCAGGAATGTAGGTCCGACCGTGGGACAGGGGCGGCGGACACCTACCCGCCGGTGCCATGCAGCCCTTGGGTAGATCGTTTTGAATCAAAGATTTACCGACAAGTGGCAGAAAACACCCCCGGAAAAGACTGGCCGAAACGCCCGATTTGGCAGAGTTGCCCCCGCAGGAACACACAACACCCGAGGGGAATGGTAGGCCCGGCAGGACTTGAACCCGCAACCAAAGCGTTATGAGCGCTCTGCTCTAACCAATTGAGCTACAGGCCCCCCAAGCCACGGATTACCAGACGCTCCCCCCCCGTCAAGCGCCCCTCGCTTGCTCCGGACCCGATCCTGACCTATTGCCTCGGGCAATGCGCCCCAGACGGAGAACCCCGCCGATGCCGCCCCTGTCCTTGCTCGCGCTGCGCTATCTGGCCTGGCTGATCGGTCTGCGCGTGCTCTTCGGTTTGCTGGTTCAGGTCGCGGGCCTGCCCAATTCGGCGGCGACGGGCGTGATCCTTGCCGCGGCGCCGCTTACCGATGTCGGCATGCAGGCTGTCCGGCGCGCGACCCGCGCCTTGCACCTCAAGGATTGGGCAGCGATTTGGGGCCTGTGCCTGTCGATCTTCATCACGGTGCAGGTGATCTTGCCGGTTATCTTTCTGGCGCCGATGCGTGCGCTTCTGGCCGACCCAGAGGGGCTGCGGCAGGTCGCCCTGCTGATCGCGCCCACGGCCGCGATGATGGCGCTGTTTCTGTGGATCGGGCAACGCTCGGTCAAGGGTCCGGGTCGGCCGGGCAACTGACACATGGACGGGGCCGCGCGGCCTTGCTAGGGCCTCTCCCAAATCCGAGAAGGAGCGCCTTTGATGACCGACCGCAAGAATGGCCTCACCTATGCAGAGGCGGGCGTCGATATCGACGCGGGCAACGCACTGGTCGACCGGATCAAGCCCGCCGCCGCTGCCACCGCGCGGCCCGGCGTGATGAGCGGGCTTGGCGGGTTCGGCGCGCTGTTCGATCTCAAGGCTGCGGGCTATGACGACCCGATCCTTGTGGCCGCGACCGACGGGGTGGGCACCAAGCTCAAGATCGCCATCGACACCGGCGAGTTTGACACGATCGGCATCGACCTTGTCGCGATGTGCGTGAACGATCTGGTGTGCCAAGGCGCGGAGCCCCTGTTTTTCCTCGACTATTTCGCCACCGGAAAACTCGAGGTCGACGCCGCCGCGCGTATCGTCGAGGGTATCGCGCTGGGTTGCCGCCTGTCGGGCTGCGCGCTTGTCGGCGGCGAGACGGCCGAGATGCCGGGGATGTATGCGCCCGGCGATTTCGACCTTGCGGGCTTTGCCGTTGGTGCAATGAACCGTGGTGCGGCGTTGCCCGCGGGCGTGGTGGCGGGCGATGTGCTGCTGGGGCTGGCGTCGGACGGAGTCCATTCCAACGGCTATTCGCTGGTGCGCCGCATCGTGGAACGCTCGGGTCTGGCGTGGGATGCGCCCGCGCCCTTTGCCGATGGCCCCTTGGGGCGCGCGCTGCTGGCGCCGACGCGGCTTTACGTCAAGCCGGCGCTCGCCGCGATCCGGGCAGGGGGCGTGCATGGGCTGGCCCATATCACCGGCGGCGGGTTGACGGAGAACCTGCCGCGTGTCCTGCCCGAGGGGCTGGGGGCCGAGATCGACCTTGGCAGCTGGTCGTTGCCGCCAGTGTTCCAGTGGCTTGCCGCCGAGGGTGGGCTGGCCGAGGCCGAGATGCTCAAGACCTTCAACGCCGGGATCGGCATGGTTCTGGTCGTGGCCGAGGATCGGGCCGAGGCGCTGGCGGCGCTGCTGTCCGACGCGGGGGAGAGCGTGCATCGTCTGGGCCATGTCGCGCCCGGCGCGGGCGTCAGCTATACGGGTGCGCTTGCTTGACCAAGCGCGTTGCCATCCTGATCTCGGGCGGCGGGTCGAACATGGTGACGCTTGCCCGGTCCATGACCGCTGATCACCCGGCGCGGCCCTGCTTGGTCCTGGCCAATGATCCGGCGGCCGGCGGGCTGGCGCGGGCCGAGGCGATGGGCATCCCGACCGCCGTCGTCGATCACCGCCCGTTCGGCAAGGACCGCGCGGCATTCGAGAGCGAATTGACCCGGGTGCTGAAGGGATATGCGCCAGACATCATCTGCCTTGCGGGGTTCATGCGCGTGCTGACCGAGGGGTTCGTGACCCGCTGGCAAGGACGGATGCTGAACATACACCCATCGCTGCTGCCCAAGTATCGTGGCCTGCACACCCATCAGCGCGCCATCGAGGCAGGCGATGCCGAGGCGGGTTGCACCGTGCACGAGGTGACGGCGGAACTGGACGGCGGCCCGATCCTCGGACAGGCGCGGGTGCCGGTCGAGGTGGGCGATACGCCCGAGCGGCTTGCCGCCCGCGTGCTGGAGCAGGAACATCGGTTGTATCCGATGGTGCTGAGGCGGTTCGCGGCGGGGGATCGGGATCGGGTCGATCTGTGAAACGGAAAGGTGCGCCGTGACAGGCGCACCCTACATTCGTCCCGGTTGCCGGTAGGGTGCGCCTGTCACGGCGCACCACCCAATCACAACAGCGATTTGACCTTCTCGGCCACCGCTTCGGCGGTGATGCCGAAATGCTTGTACAAATCGCCCGCGGGCGCGGATGCCCCGAACCCGTGCATGCCGACGAAGCCCGATTTCTCGCGGCGTCCCCGCTCGCCGAACAGCCAACGGTCCCAGCCAAAGCGGATCGCGGCTTCGACCGCCACCCGCACCGGGCCCGCGGGCAACACGCGCTTGCGGTAGGCTTCGTCGGTTTCCTCGAAGATTTCCCAGCAGGGCATGGAGACTACACGGGTGCCGATCCCTTCGGCCTCCAACAAAGCTCGCGCCTCCATCGCGATGGCGACCTCGGAGCCGGTGGCGAGCAAGATCGCCTGCCGCTTGCCCGTCGCCTCGGCCAGAACATAGGCGCCTTGGGCGACCATGTTCTTGGCCTTATGCTCCGTGCGCAGCGTCGGCAGCGCCTGACGGCTCAGCGCCAGTACGCTCGGCGTGGTCTTTTGCATCAAGGCAACCTCCCACGCTTCGGCGGTCTCGACCGCGTCGGCGGGGCGCATCACCAGAAGGTTGGGCGTGGCGCGCATCATCGTCAGATGCTCGACCGGCTGGTGGGTCGGCCCATCCTCGCCCAGACCGATGCTGTCATGGGTCATCACATAGGTCACCGGCAACCCCATCAGCGAGGCAAGCCGCATCGCGGGCCGGGCGTAATCGGTGAAGACCATGAAGGTGCCGCCATAGGGGCGCACGCCGCCATGCAGCGCCATGCCGTTCATCGCCGCGGCCATCCCGTGTTCGCGGATGCCGTAATGCACGTGGCGGCCCTTGCGGTCCTCGGGGCTGAAGACGCCCAAGTCCGCGGTATCGGTGTTGTTCGACCCGGTCAGGTCGGCCGAGCCGCCCAGATGTTCGCCCAAGATCGGGTTGATGACCTCCAGCGCCATCTGGCTGGCCTGACGGGTCGCGACCTTGGGGGCGTTGTCGGAATGCTGCTTTTTCAGCGCCTTGATCGTTGCCGACAGCTTTTTCGGCAGCTCAAGGGCAAAGGCGCGTGTGAACTCGGCCTTCTTGCCATCGGACAGCAGCGCGAATTGCGTCTCCCACTCTTTCCGCGCCTCGCGGCCTTTGGCGCCGACGCTCTCCCACCAGCTTTTCAGATCGGCGGGGATCTCGAAGGGGCCGTGCGGCCAGCCATAGGCGTCCTTGGCCGCCTGCAACTGCTTGGCGTCGGTCAGCGCGCCATGGCCCTTTGCGGTATCCTGCGCGGCATGTCCCAGCGCGATATGGGTCTTGCACGCGATCATGGCGGGGCGGGGGGATGCCTTAGCCGCCGTGATCGCACCATCGATCGCCACGGGGTCATGGCCGTCGACCTCGAACACATCCCATCCGCTGGCGGCAAAGCGCGCCTTCTGGTCGGTGCGGTCGGAAATCGACACCTTGCCGTCGATGGTGATGCCGTTGTCATCCCACATCACGATCAGGCGCGACAGTTCCTGACGGCCCGCCAGCGCGATGGCCTCCTGGCTGACACCCTCCATCAGGCAGCCGTCGCCGGCGATGCACCAGGTGTAATGGTCGATGACCCGCTTGCCCCATTTGGCACGCAGGAATTCCTCGGCCATGGCGAAGCCCACGGCGTTGGCAATGCCCTGACCCAAGGGACCGGTCGTGGTCTCGATGCCTTGTGCGTGGCCGTATTCCGGATGCCCCGCGGTGATCGCGCCCAATTGGCGGAAGTTCTTCACCTGCTCCAGCGTCATGTCGGGCGAGCCGGTGAGGTAGAGCAGCGCGTAAAGCAGCATCGACCCATGGCCCGCCGACAAGATGAAGCGGTCGCGGTTGGGCCAGTCGGGGGCGCTTGCATCAAAGCTCAGGTGTTTGTCGAACAGAACGGTGGCGACATCGGCCATGCCCATCGGCATGCCCGAGTGGCCCGAATTTGCAGCCGCGACGGCATCGAGCGTCAGCGTGCGGATGCAGGCGGCGCGGCGCCAGTGGTCGGGGTGGGCGGTGGCAAGCGCGGTCAGATCCATGGCGCGTCGGTCCTTCGTCAGGCAGCTTTGCAAGGGGGCGGCGGGCGCGAGTGTCCCGGCGCGTGTCGCCCGTCTCTTACCAGAGGCGGGGGGCGGCGCAACCGAAAGGGCGGCGAAACCACGCGAATGGGCTGCTGCGCGCGCAGGCGGGGTGCCGCGGGTCTTGCAAATCGGGGGGAATTGCGATTCGCTACACGCGCAAGGATGCAGGCCGCGATCTCGGGCAGGGACGGGCCGACCAATGACCGGGGGCGCAGGCACCAATGGGCGACAACGCCGAATTCGAGAAACTTTCGACGCTCGAGGCGCGGCTGGCCGCCGCGCTGGACCGTATCGCGGTGGGTCTGGGCGAGACGCAGGTGATCGCGCCGGTCGAGGATCCGGGCATCACCTCGGGTGCCTTCGAGGATGCGCTGATCCGCGCCGAGGCCGCCGAGGCGCGCGCGGCCGAGTTGGAGGCCTATCTGGCCGCGCAGTCCGGCACAGCGGAATTGGACGATAGCACGTCCCTCATCACGGCGCTCGAAGCTCAGGTGGAACGCCTGTCCGCCGAACGTGCCGAGCGGGATGCGCGGATCGAGGCGCTGAACGCCGATCTGGCCGCCGTGGCCGCACAGGCCGCCGACCCGGCGCGTGACGACAAGATCGACAGGCTGACCGCGCAGGTCGCCGATCTGGAGGGGCGGGTGGCCCGCCTGCGCGCCGAACGCGCCGAGGCCATCGCCGAACGCGACGAGGCGCGCGACATCGCCGAGGAATTGCAGGCGGCGGGCGGCATGGGCCCCGACGACCGCGCCATGGCGTTGCGCGCCGAGGTGCAGGAACTGCGCACGATCAACGAGCGGCTGACCAAGAATCTCGCCCGCCTGCGTGGCGAGAACGCGGGCGATCCGACGGTGTTGAACAAGGCGCTGGTGGTGGAGCTGGACGCGCTCAAGGCCGCGCGCGCCTCGGAGGCAGCGGAACTGGAACGCATCTTGGCCGATCTCGATCGCGCCGGGGCAGGGGAGAGCGGACATGCCTGAGGTTCAGATCGAGATCGGGGGGCGGCAATTTGCCGTCGCCTGTCAGGACGGGGAAGAACCCTATCTGCAGGCGGCCGCCAAGATGCTCGACACCGAGGCGGCGGTGATCCTTGGCCAGATCGGGCGGATGCCCGCCGACCGGATGCTGCTCATGGCGGGGCTGATGCTGGCCGACAAGACCGCCGCGCTGGAGGATGAGATCAAGACCCTGCAGGGCCGGATCGCGGCGCAGGAAAAATCCCTTGCCTCGGCCGAGGAACGTCTGGCCGACCGCGCGCGGCGCATCGGCGAGTTGCAAGATGCGGGCCCGCGTACGGAACTGCCCGACCGCTTCACCGACGGTCTGGCCGAACTTGCCGCGCGCGCCGAGGCCATCGCCGACGAACTGGACGCGCGCCGCGCCTAGGCTTGGCCGGTGCGGGGGGCGCCCAGCTGCCATCTGACAATGACGTTTTCCGACCGCCAAAGGGGGCCTGCGTCGATGAAGGCACCTGTTTCCGTCCCGCCCATGGCGGCGTAGAATGTCCGCGCGCGGGTATTGGCCGCGACCACCGCAAGGCACGCATCAGGCAGGCCAAGGCCGCGAAAATGGTCGAGGGCGCCCAGCAGCAAGCGCGCGCCAAGACCCGCGCCCCGCGCTTGGGCCAAGACATAAAGGTGCTTGATCTCGACAGCGCCGCTCAGCGCGGGCTGGCTAGGCGAGCCAAAGCTGACAAGTCCGAGGATATCGCCGGACCGTTCGGCGAGCATGGCCCCCGTGGTAGGCTCGCCCGAGGCCAGCGTGGCGCGCCAATAGGGCAGGCGGCGCGTCTCATCGAGCAGCCGGTACGCCTCGGGTGGTGCGATGTGGCCGTAGGTGTCGCGCCAGACGGCCACATGCAGCCGCGCCAGTCGCTCTGCCTCAATGGCGTGGGCGGCGCGGATGCGGATCAAGGCACAGGGCCGCGCGTTTAGCCCAGCAAAACCGGCAACAGCCGCGCCGCCTCGTCGCGCGGATGGCTGAGGTGGCTCCGATCCTCGCCGGGGTAGAAGCGCCCGCGCACGGCGGTCGGCATGGGGTTTGGCTGCAGCAGATGCACCGAGAGCGGGAATTTCGCCGTTTCGGCCTGCCACGACTGGATCAAGGCGCGCTGCGCCGCCTTGGACATGGCATAGGACCCGGCATATTTTTCGTCCCATCGGTCGTCGAAGAACACCGCCTGCGGCTTGGCCGAGGGTGCGATGAGCGGGTCGACGAACCCCACAAGCCGCGACAGCGCGCGGATGTTGGTGGCGATGCCACGGTCCAGATCCTTGGCGGTGATCTGCGGGGCGGGCGTCAGCGCGCTGACATGGATCGCCGAATGCACCCAGATATCGGCCCGGCCCCAGCGGTCGTGGATGGACCGGCACAGATGCGCCATCGCGGCCTCATTGGTGATGTCCATGGGCGCCAGCGTCGCCTCGCCGCCAAGCGCCTTGATGCGGTCGTCCAGCTCCTCGAGGCCGCCCACGGTGCGCGCGACCGCCACCACATGCGCGCCGCGCATCGCCAGCCATTCGGCGCTGGCCGCACCGATCCCGCGGGATGCGCCGGTCACCAGTGCGATCTGTCCATCAAAAGGCTTTTCCATGGCGCGCCAGTTGCCCCTTTCACGCCCGAAACGCAAGAGCCCGCGACAGGTCTGCGGCGGTGCGGCGCGCTTGACTTGGGCCTGCCGCACGAGGATACCCGGAGCAACGGTATTTTCGACCCTTGCACGGAGGCGACCATGGGCCGCGACACACTACTTTCCGCGACGATCGGGGATCAGGGCACGCTGAAAAAGGTGGCTTTGGTCCTGTTGGGCGCGCTGTTCATCGCGGCCGCGGCCAAGGTCACGGTGCCGATGTGGCCGGTGCCGGTGTCGATGCAGACATTGGCGATCTTGCTGGTGGGCTTTGGCATGGGCAGCCGGTTGGGGGCCGCGACGGTGATTGTCTATCTGGCGCAGGGCGCGATGGGTCTGCCGGTCTTTACCCCCTCGACCTTGCCGGGGATTGCGGGCCTGACGGGTCCGACCGGCGGTTTCCTGATCGGTTTCGTGGGTCTGGCCTGGCTTGCGGGCTATGCTGCAGAAAAGGGCCTTGCGCGCGGTGTCGTCTCGACGGCTGCGGTGGCGCTGGTGGCCTCGGCGCTTTTGTATGTGCCGGGGATCCTCTGGCCGATGGCGGTGGCCGGTGCGGCTGGTCTCGAGGCTGGATGGGTTGCGCGCGACGCCGCCTTCTACTGGGGGGCCTTTGTCGCGCCCTTCCTGCTGGGCGACGCGCTGAAGGCCGTGATCGCCGCGCTGGTCGTGACCGGGGCGTGGTCGGTGCTCAAGCGCCGCGCCTGAAACGCAAGGCAGAGCTTGGGAAGGGCCGCCCGCGGGGGCGGCCTTTTTCGTTTTGCGAAATCAGCTGCGCAAATGCTTCAGCACCTCATTAGCGCCCAGATCCTCGTAGAGCACCACGATGTCCGGCGCGCTCATCCCGCCGTCTTGTTGCGCGGGAAAGAGCGGATGTTTCTCGTCCGTGATCCAGTAGACGGGCACGCCGCCCCCGCCCACGGGCACGATCACGCCCTTGGTCAGCACCGGCCCGGATGACGCCGGGATACGGCAATAGAGCCAGCCGAAGAGATCGCCCAACCGGTCTGCATCGCCCCGCCCCTGCGCGGACCGGAAGCGCGCGAAATCTCCGATCGAGACATTGGCCCAGACGCTCAGGAAGACATGCTCATCCGTGCCCCTTACCGGGATCGGCAGATGCGCGCGCACCAGCAGGTCGCGGCCCCGGCGCGCATAGCGTTCGGTGATGATGTCGCCGCCGCCGTCAAAGGCGCTGTCGGGCTGCGGGGCGGGCGGATGGGTCCAGCCGAAGGGGCGCAGGCGCACTGCATGCGCCGCATCCACCACTTCGTTGCAGCACGCGCAGCGATAGCCGGGCGCTGTCAGACGCCGGGCAAGTTCATCATCGGGGATCGGTTTCGGCCCCTTGTTGCGCCGGAACAGTTTGAGCATCACTCGGCCGGTTCGACGGCATCCGCCAGCTTGAACCCGCGCGCCATCTGGTCGGTCGGTTTCACCGGGTAATCGCCCGAGAAACAGGCGTCGCAATAAGCAGGCTGCCGGGCGTCGCGCCCGCCTGCCACGCCCACCGCACGGTAGAGGCCATCAAGAGAGATGAAGCGCAGCGAGGCAACACCCAGATGCACGCGCATCTCATCCTCGGACATGGTCGCCGCCAGAAGCTTCTCGCGCTCGGGCGTGTCGACGCCGTAAAAACAGGGCCATGCGGTCGGCGGCGAGGCGATGCGGAAATGCACCTCGGCCGCACCTGCATCAAGGATCATCTCCTTGATCTTGCGCGAGGTCGTGCCGCGCACCACGGAGTCGTCGACCAAGATCACCCGTTTGCCGCGAATGAGCGCGCGGTTCACGTTCAGTTTCAACCGCACGCCCATGTTGCGGATCTGCTCGGTCGGCTCGATGAAGGTCCGGCCCATGTATTGGTTGCGGATGATCCCCATCGCATAGGGAATGCCGCTTTCCAGCGAATAACCGATGGCGGCGGGCGTCCCTGAATCGGGCACGGGGCAAACCAGATCGGCGTCTACCGGCGCCTCCTTGGCCAGTTCGCGGCCGATCGCCTCGCGCGTCTCGTAGACCGATTTGGTCCCGATGATGCTGTCGGGGCGGGAGAAATAGACGTGCTCAAAAATGCAAAAGCGCGGGGACTGCCGCTCGAAGGGCTTGAAGCTTTCGACCTTGTCGCCGGTGATCACGACCATCTCGCCCGGCTCGATCTCGCGCAGGTAATCCGCTCCGATGATGTCGAGCGCGCAGGTCTCCGACGACAGCGCGTAGCCATCGCCAAGCCGGCCCAGCACCAGCGGCCGCACGCCCAGCGGGTCGCGCACGCCGATCAGCTTGGTGCGCGTCATCGCCACGATGGAAAACGCGCCCTCGACGCGGCGCAGCGCGTCCTTCATCCGCTCGGGGATGGTGCGCTGCAGCGAGCGCGCCATCAGGTGGATGATGCATTCGCTGTCCGAGGAAGACTGGAAGATCGAGCCGCGCTCGATCAGCTCGCGGCGCAGCGCATCGGCGTTCACGATATTGCCGTTATGTGCAATCGCGGCGCCGCCCATGGCAAATTCGCCGAAGAAGGGCTGCACGTCGCGGATCTGGGTCGCGCCTTTGGACCCGGCGGTGGAATAGCGCACATGCCCGATGCCGATTTCACCGGGCAGCGTGTCCATGATGCTGGCCGAGGTGAAACTGTCCCGCACAAGGCCAAAGCGGCGCGCCGAGGAAAATCCGTGTTCGGGGTCGTGCGTCACGATCCCGCCCGCCTCTTGCCCGCGATGCTGGAGCGCATGCAGACCTAGCGCGATGAAATTCGCCGCGTCCGACACGCCGATCACGCCGAAAACGCCGCATTCCTCGCGCAGCTTGTCGTCGTCACTCGGGTCGAAAGGGTGACGGGGGAGGGCATCCATGTGGGGCGAATCTCCGGGCTGCGTCATCATGGGTGACATAGGCCCTCGGGGCGTCGCTGTCATCAAACGATCACAGATTTCGCCGGGGTGGCGCAAGCTGGACGGCGGGCTTGTGCCCGCGTAGCGTGGTGACGCGGCAAAAACGGGCATTGGAGGCACGCATGCGGGCAATCATCCTTCTGGCCGGGGTGGCGATGGCGGCAAGCTGGGGGCTGACATGGTTCGAGCCGCCCTTTGCCGGGTCCGACATCTCGCCGATGTCGTTGGTCAGCGACGGCGTCATCGCGCTGTCGGCGGATGCCGCATGGCAGACATGGGTCTTTGTCGGCGGCTTTGCCGCGGCGGGGCTGGCGGCCCTGTCGGCGATTCTCGGCCGGGGCTCCGCGATCCTTGCGCTGGCGGCGGGTCTGTCTCCCTTGGTGGTGTTGGGCGACGCGATCTTGCGCGCTGACGCCACGCGCCGTGATCTCGGCCTGCCCGTCCCGGTCGATTTCGGCGACCTCGCCCAAAGTTGGGATGTCTTGCAGGATTTCGTGCGTATGGGGCTTTACGCCTATGCGGGGGGCGCGGCGCTCTTGCTGCTGGCCGGGCTCTCGGTCTTCGCGTCGCGGCGCTAGGCGCTATTGCGGGGTGGCGCAGGTCGCGGTCAGTTGTTCGTAGCGGGCAAGGATCCAACCCGGCGCGTCCGAGGGGATTTCCGCCTCGACGCGGGTCTGCAAATGGGCAAAGACGCTCGCCGACCGGCTGTCGGACACCATCGCCACAGGCTCGGACCCCACCACGCGGTCATAGGCGATGAAGGCGACAACCACGAGCAGCACGCCCCGCGCCACACCGAAGAGGAACCCAAGGCCCGCATCCACGCCCCCGATGACCGAGCGTTGCACGGCAGTCGAAAACAGCGGCGTGAACAGTGAGATCACCACCAGAGCCACGGCAAACACGCCGGCAAAACTGGCCATCACGCCGAGCTCGCAGCTTTCGCCGATGAAATCGCCCAGGTAAGGCACTTCGCGGATCAGCGGCATGGCGTTGGGCGCAAAGATGAAGGCGACGACGGCCGCCAGTATCCAACCGCCGATCGACAGCGCCTCGCGCACGAAGCCCCGCGCATAGGCCAAGATCGCCGAAACGACGATCACGCCGGCCACGATGCCGTCGACAAGGGTGAAACCGTCCATACGCCTGCCTTTACCCGTTCTTGCCCCGGCTTACACCCGCGGCCCTATCCTGCCCCGAAAATCTCGCCCACGAAAGCGGGCAGATCCGCTATCGCCTGCACCTTCACGCCGCTGTCGGCGCCGATCTTGCAGCCCGCGGGTGCAATGGCCGAGGAAAAACCAAGTTTCGCCGCCTCTTTCAACCTGTTTTCCGCTTGCGACACGGGGCGCAGCGCCCCCGATAGCGAAACTTCGCCAAAGACGACGCAATCATGCGGCACGGCCACATCCTCGCGTGCCGACAAAAGGGCGGCAGCGACGGCCAGATCCGCGGCGGGCTCCGAGATGCGCATGCCGCCCGCGATGTTGAGATAGACGTCAAGCCCGGCAAACGAGATGCCGGCCCGTGCCTCCAGCACTGCAAGGATCATGGACAGCCGCCCGCCATCCCATCCCACCACCGCGCGGCGCGGTTGGCTGAGCGAAGACGGCGCCACAAGCGCCTGGATTTCCACCAGCACGGGGCGCGTGCCCTCTATGCCTGCGAAAACGACCGATCCGGGGGCGGGGGTTTCGCGGTCGGAAAGGAAGAGCGCCGAGGGGTTTGTGACCTCGGCCAGCCCCATGCCGGTCATCTCGAAGACGCCGATTTCATCCGCCGGGCCGAAGCGGTTCTTGACCGACCGCAGGATGCGGAACTGGTGCCCGCGCTCGCCTTCGAAGTAAAGGACCGTGTCGACCATGTGTTCGACCACGCGCGGGCCCGCGATCTGGCCGTCCTTGGTGACATGGCCCACCAGCATGACGGCGACGCCACGCCGCTTGGCGAAGGTCGTCAGCTCATGCGCGCTGGAGCGCACTTGCGAGACGGAGCCGGGCGCTGCCTCGACCGTATCAAGCCACATGGTCTGGATCGAATCGATGATGGCCAGATCGGGCGCCTCGGCCTCCAGCGTGGTCAGGATGTCGCGCAGGTTGGTCTCGGCGGCCAGCATGACGGAACTGTCGGCAAGGCCAAGGCGCTGGGCGCGCATGCGGACCTGTGCGGTGGCCTCCTCGCCCGAGACATAGATCACGCGGGCGCCCGCACGGGCGAAACTGGCGGCGGCTTGCAACAAAAGCGTGGATTTCCCGATGCCCGGATCGCCGCCCACCAGCGTGGCCGAGGCCGGCACCAGCCCGCCGCCCAGCACGCGGTCAAGCTCGCCCATGCCGGACGTGCGGCGCGGCGGTGCGTCTTCCTCGGTGCGCAGGTCGGTCAGGCCGATCCGCTTGCCCTTCATCGCGCCAAGCGCGGTCTTGCCGGGTCCCGAGGACAGTGGAGTCTCTTGGCTGATGGTGTTCCAGTCGCCGCAGGCGTCGCAGCGGCCCGACCATTTCTTGTGGGTCGCACCGCAGGCGGAACAGACGAAAAGGGTGACGGGTTTGGCCATGGGGCAGGCTTAGCCGAGCGGGACCACAGGCGCCAGTGCCCGGCTCAGATCACGCCCGCCTGCCACAAGATGGCAAGGCCAAGCCCAAGCGCCAGAAGCACCCTGATGCCGACAAAGCGCGCATCCGCCTGCCGCACATCGACAAGACCACGGTGAAAGCCGAAGGCAAGCCCGCCCGCCACCAATAGCCCGCCCAAGGGCACATGGCCCGCAAGGCGCAGCACTGCCCCCGCGACCAGCACGATCAGCCCGCCCGCCACCGGCGGCCCCGCGCGGCGCAGCAGGTTCAGCGCCATGCCCTGCTTGCGCGCACCCGTGCGCTCGCCGATCAGGCGTTGCAGCCACGCCAGCCCGGCAAGGGCAGCATAGACCGCCAGAACGACGGCAAGGGTGAGGGCGATCCGGTCCATCGGCTTGCGCTAGACCAAGTTCCCGCGCCGCGCCATCCGCTTGGTGGCCAGCGCGATACCGAAAGACATCACGACGCAGGCGGTGAAAAGCCAAAGTCCCCATGCGGTCTCCACCCTTCCGACGGCGATGCCCTTGGCCAGCGTGATGTAGACGGCGATCAAGAAGACATCCGCCATGGCGAGCTTGCCCAAAAGCTGCACGGCGGGCAGCAGCGTCAGCGGGGCCCTCGACAGGTGCATCAGCGCCAGTGCCATGGTCTTGGCCATCGGGGCGGCCAGCGCGAACAGGGCGACGAGGACGGCCAGCACCGCTTCGCCCTCGGTCCAGAGCGTGCCGATGCCCGACAGGATCGAAATCTCCGACAGCCCGAACAGCGGCAGCAGGCCCGCGCGCATCAGCGGCGCGGCCCATGCGATGGGGAAGAGGATCAAAAGCGCGAGGTTGAGCGCGGTCAGAAGGCGGAGCATGCGCGGCATATGGGGCGGCCTTGGGCCAGCCCGCAAGTCTCAGCGCACCGCCGCGATGGGGCCAACGGCCGAGCCGGTCACGAATTGGCGCAGATAGGGATCGGTAGCGCTGTCGATTTCAGCCACCGGACCATGCCAGCGGATCTTGCCGTCATGCAGCATGGCGACCTTGTCGGCGATGGCGCGGACAGACGACATGTCGTGGGTGATGGTCAGGGCGGTCGCGCCCATCTCGGTCACGATCTCGCGGATCAGGTCATTGATGACGCCCGACATGATCGGGTCGAGGCCAGTGGTGGGCTCGTCGAAAAAGATGATCTCGGGTTCCGCCGCGATGGCCCGCGCCAACCCCACTCGCTTTTGCATGCCGCCCGAAAGCTCGGACGGGTATAGGTCTGCCACGTCAGGTGTCAGGCCCACGCGGCGCAGTTTCTCGATCGCGATTTCGCGGGCCTCAAGCTTGGGCCGCTTTTGCGCCCCGCGTTGCAGGCGGAAGGCGACATTTTGCCAGACCGGCATCGAATCAAACAACGCGCCGCCCTGAAACAGCATCCCGAAGCGGGCGAGAAAGGCGTCGCGGTCGCCGGTCGTCACGTCTTGGCCGTCGACGGTGATGGTGCCGCTGTCGGGGATGACGAGGCCGAGGATGCATTTGAGGCAGACCGATTTGCCGGTGCCCGAGCCGCCGATGATGACGCAGCTTTCCCCCTTCGCCACGTCGAGCGTCAGGCCCCGAAGGACCTGCTTGGCCCCGAAGGCCTTGTGGACATCTGTAAGCGCGATCATGCGGTGAAGAACAGTTCGGTCAGAAGGTAGTTGGCGGCAAGGATCAGGATCGAGGCCGAAACGACGGCATTGGTCGTGGCCCGCCCCACGCCCTGTGCGCCGCGGCCCGAATTCATCCCGTGATAGCAGCCCATCAGCGCCACGAGGAAGCCGAAGACCGCGCCCTTGATCAGGCCCGAGGTGACATCCCATGGCTCAAGGAAATCGACGGTGTTGCGCAAGTAAGCGGCCTCGTTGAAGCCGAGCCTTGTGGTCGAAACCAGATAGCCGCCGAAAATCCCGATGGCATCGCCCACGGCCACCAGCACCGGCAGGCTGATCGTGGCAGCAAGTATGCGCGGAACGGTAAGGTATTTCAATGGGTTGGTGGATAGAGTGACCAGCGCGTCGATCTGTTCGGTGACCTTCATCGTGCCGATCTCGGCGGCGATGGCGGCGGCGACGCGCCCTGCGACCATCAAGCCGCCCAGCACCGGGCCAAGCTCGCGCACGATGCCGATGGCCACGATCTGCGGCACCACCGCCTGCGCATCGAAGCGCGAGCCGCCGGCATAGATCTGAAGCGCCAGCGCGCCCCCGGTGAAAAGTGCTGTGAGCCCCACGACCGGCAGCGAGAGCCAGCCGATGTGCAGAAGCTGGTGCAGGAATTCGCGCGGGTAGAAGGGCGGGCGCAGGATGTGGCTGACCGCCTGCGCGGCGTAGATCGCCACACGCCCGATGGCCGAAAGCAGCGCCAGCGTAGAGCGGCCGATAGCGGCGATTGGAGACAAGAACACCATCATGCGCCGATATAGCGGCGTTTGTAGCGCCGTCCGAGCGAGGTCAGGATCTCGTAGCCGATGGTGCCCGCCGCCTCGGCCAGCTGGTCGACGGTCTGTTGGGGGCAAAGGATGTCGAGATGATCGGGCACTTCGGGCAGGTCGGTCACATCGACCGTCAGCAGATCCATCGAGACGCGGCCTGCGAGACGGCATATGTTTTCGTTGGCATACAGTTGCGCGGTGTTGCTCATGTAGCGGATGAGCCCGTCTGCATAACCCGCTGAAACCGTGGCAATCCGTGTCTTTCGCCCGGCCGTGAAGCTGGCGGAATAGCCCACGGTTTCGCCAAAGGCCACGTCGCGGACCTGCACCACGGGCAGCGACAGGCGCACCACGGGTCGGGCTTGCGCGAAGGGCTGGCCGCCATAGAGGCCGACGCCGGGGCGGGTGAGGTCGAACTGGTAGTCTGCGCCCAGCAAGATGCCGCCGGTGGCGCTGAGGCTGCGGGGCGCGCTCACGCCCGCGGTCATTTTTGTGAAGGCGGCGAGCTGTGCGGCATTCATCGGATGCGCAGGGTCGTCGGCGCAGGCAAGGTGCGACATGACGAGGGTCAATGGCCCGGTTTCCAGACCCGCGCGGGACGCGCCCCAGTCGGGCGCTTCCATTCCCAGCCGGTTCATGCCCGTGTCAAGCTGAACCCCATAGGGCGCATCGGGCAGGGCCGTGCGGTGACGGGCGGCCTGTTCGGGGCTGTTGAGCATCGGGGTCAGCGCGTGGTCGCGGATCAGGCCGGTGTCACTCGCCATATGGCCGGAAAAGACGTTGATCGCGGGGCCGGGGCCTAGCGCTTTGCGCAGGGCTGCGCCTTCCTCGGCGGTCGCGACAAAAAAGCTGCGCGCCCCTTCGCGGGCGAGCCTGCTCGCCACCTCGGCCGCGCCGCAGCCATAGCCGTTCGCCTTGACCACCGCGCCGGTCTCGCCCCGTGACAGCCGGGCGAGCGCGCGCCAGTTGGCCGCGATGGCGTCGAGGTCGATGGTGAGGATGCCGGTGCCCATGGCGCTGTGTCCGGGTTCATGGTGGCGGGGTCAAGGGGGGGCTCTGCCCCCGGTCGCCTTTGGCGACCTCCCCCGGGATATTTTCGAAACAGAGAAGCGCGCGCGTTAACCTTGATGAAAGGTAACCGTCAGTAGCCCGGATCGGACCCCTGTTGCCAGGGTTTCACCAGATTGCCAAAGCGGGTGAAGCGGCCCTCGAAGCTCAGTTCCAGCGTTCCGATGGGGCCATGGCGCTGCTTGCCGATGATGACCTCGGCCTTGCCGTGCAAAAGCTCCATCTCCTGCTGCCAGCGGGTCATCGCCTCGAGGTTCTCCTCGCCCGGTTTCTCGCGTTCCTTGTAGTATTCGCCGCGGTAAACGAACATCACGACATCCGCGTCCTGTTCGATCGATCCCGATTCCCGCAAATCGGAGAGTTGCGGGCGCTTGTCTTCGCGGGACTCGACCTGGCGCGAGAGCTGCGAGAGGGCGATCACGGGAATGTTGAGTTCCTTGGCGATGGCCTTGAGGCCTTGGGTGATCTCGGAGATCTCGTTGACGCGGTTCTCGGACCGGCCCGAGCCGCGCAAAAGCTGCAGGTAGTCGACGATCAGAAGGTCGAGGCCGGCGGGCGTTCGCTTGAGGCGGCGGGCGCGGGCCGCGACCTGGCCGATGGGCAGGGCGGGCGTGTCGTCGATGTAGAGCGGGCAGCGTTCGAGGTCGCGGGCGGCATGCAGGTAGCGCTCGAATTCCGCCTCGGTCAGGTCACCCTTGCGGATCAGTTCCGAGGGGATTTCGGCTGCTTCCGACAAGATGCGCTGTGCCAACTGGGCCGCCGACATCTCGAGGCTGAAGAAGCCCACGACGCCGCCGTCGACCGTGCCTTCGGTGCCGTCTTCCTTGAGCCCGCGTTTCCATGCCTTGGCGATGTTGAAGGCGATGTTGGTTGCCAGCGAGGTCTTGCCCATGGAAGGACGGCCGGCAAGGATCAGCAGATCGGATTTGTGCAGGCCGCCCAGCATCCTGTCCATGTCGGTCAGGCCCGTGGAGATGCCCGCAAGCTTGCCGCCGCGGTTGTAGGCGGCGTTGGCCATGTTCACGGCGTCATAGAGCGCCGAGAGGAACGAGACGAAACCGCGGTTGGTGGTGCCGGCGGAGGCGAGGTTGAACAGTTCCGTCTCGGCCTCGACGATCTGGTCGTCGGGGGTGACGTCGTCGCGCATGGCGCGTGCGCGGTCGGTGACGCGCTGGCCCAGAGCGATCAACTCGCGCCGCACGGCAAGGTCATGGATCAGCTGCGCATAATCGCGCGCGGCCGAGGTGGCGATGGCCGAAAGCTGCAGGCGCAGCAGGTATTCCGCGCCGCCAAGGTCCTTGAGGCCGGGGATGTCGGCGACGAAATTCTTGAGCGTGGTGGCGTCCGTCGCCAGCCCTTTGGCGATGCGGGCTTGCGCCATGGAGAAGATCGCGCGGTGGACAGGGTCGTGGAAATGGTCGGGCTTGATCAGGTCGTCGACCCGGTCGAGCACGTCATTGGACGACAAGATGGCACCCAGAAGCTGCTGTTCTGCCTCGACGTTATGGGGCAGGGCGGGCGTGTCTCCGGATTGGGCGGCGGCGGTGGCGGGCACCGGCACATGCTCGTTCATTTCTGACCCCCCAATTCATTGCGCCGATCCTCGTTGACCGGGAATGCGGTGTTGGCCGGTATAGCCTTGGCACCCGCATCCGCGTCAACGGGCCAGATCTGTGAGTAACCTGTGAGCGGATTTGACCACCACATCTGGACGCGCATGCCACCCGCACACCTTCATCTGGGGCGCGTGTATCAGAAATGTGTCGGATTCGCCACGCGGCAAGCGCCACTGTCGCGCTCGGCCTTCAGGATAGTCCGCGGGCGACGCGCCAGCTATCGGGGTCTTGGAGGAATCGTTCCACTTCGGCGAGGGTGCCTTCGGTGAAATCGCCGCCGCGCCGGGCCTCGGCGATGACATCGGCCCAGGTGGCGAGGTAATGGAGCCGCAGGCCGTGCTCGGCCAGCCGCTCCTCGGTGCCCGGCATGACGCCATAGTAGAAGACCACCGCGGTATGCGCGCAGGTCGCGCCCGCGCCCCGGATCGCTTCGACGAATTTCAGCTTGGAGCCGCCATCGGTGGTCAGATCCTCGACGAGCAGCACGCGGTCGCCCTCGCGCATCTCGCCTTCGATCTGTGCGGTGCGGCCGTAGCCCTTGGGCTGTTTGCGCACATAGGACATGGGCAAGCCCATGCGTTCCGCGACAAAGGCGGCGAAGGGGATGCCCGCGGTCTCGCCGCCCGCGATATTGTCGAAGGCTTCCAGCCCGGCGGCCTCCATCACGGTGCAGCACAGGAAATCCATGCAGGTGGCGCGCACGCGGGGGTAGGAGATGATCTTGCGGCAGTCGATGTAGGTGGGGGCCTGTTTGCCGCTGGCATGGGTGTAGAGGGTCTCGGTGTTGAAATGCACCGCCTTGATGTCGAGCAGCATCCGGGCGGTCAGGCGGGCCATGGTGGCGCGATCGGGATAGGCGGTGGGGATCATGGGCGGCCGTCCGGAATTTGCATATTTGTGGAAAGATGAAGGCTCAGGCGATCACATGCCAATGGAGCGGGTGGCCCGGGTCAAAGACGGTGACGGGGCCTGCGCCGGTGATGATCTTGGCAGGGTAGTCGAGGGGCTCGGGGCGCTTTTCGAGCGTGATCGTGGTCTCGTTCGGGGCCAGGCCGTAGCGGGCGGGGCCGAAGAGGGAGGCAAACCCCTCGAGACGGTCGAGCGCGCCGTCCTCCTCGAAGACATGGGCGAGGCAGGACATGGTGTTGGTGGCCGAGAAGACGCCCGCGCAGCCGCAGGCCGCTTCCTTGGTCGGATCGGTATGGGGGGCTGAGTCGGTGCCGAGGAAGAAGCGCGGGTTGCCGGAGGTGGCCGCGCGGCGCAAAGCCTGCTGGTGCGTGGCGCGTTTGGCGACGGGCAGGCAGTAGTAATGTGGCCGGATGCCGCCCGCGAGGATGTGGTTGCGGTTGATCATCAGGTGATGGGTCGTGATCGTGCCCGCGATGTCGCCCGAGGCGCTTGCGACATAGTCGATGCCATGGCTGGTGGTGATGTGTTCCAGCGTCACCTTGAGGCTGGGGATGCGGGCCCTGAGCGGGTCGAGGACGGTCTCGAGAAACACCTGTTCGCGGTCGAAGATGTCGACATGCGGATCGGTCACTTCGCCGTGGATGCACAAGGTCAACCCGATCTCGGCCATTTTTTCCAGAACGCCCGTGACACGGGTCAGGTCGCGCACGCCGGATTGGGAATTGGTCGTGGCGCCTGCGGGGTAGAGTTTGACCGCGTGGACAAGGCCATCGGCGGCGGCGCGGGCGATATCCTCGGGGTCTGTCGTCTCGGTCAGGTAGAGCGTCATCAGTGGCTCGAACACCATGCCTTCGGGCAGGGCGGCCATGATCTTGTCGCGGTAGGCGCGCGCGTGCTCGCCCGTCACCACGGGAGGCACGAGGTTCGGCATCACGATGGCGCGGGCGAAATGGCGCGCTGTTTCGGGCAGGACACCGGCCAGCATCGCGCCGTCGCGCAGGTGCAGGTGCCAATCATCGGGGCGGCGGATTGTCAAACGCTGGGTCATGGGGCAATGCGGTACTAGGTTCGGGCGCGCCCTGCAAAGGGCAATTCTGGCGCAGGGGGCAGGAATGGAACGGTTCACATGGCGTCCGGCGCTGTTGGCACGGCACTGGCGGGTCGATGTCTCGGCCGAGGGTCTGGCAATGGGCGGAGCGCCGTTGCGCCCTTGGGCGGATCTTGACGAGGTCGGCTGGGCCTTTGACGAGGTGGCGCAGACGCTTGTCATCGGCCTGCGCTTGCGCTGGGGCAGGCGCGAGGTGGTGCTGGGCTATCGCGGGCGCGGCCCGATGCCGTCGGACTATGCGGCCATGCTGCGCGCGGTGGTGCGCGCCTTGGCAGCGGCGCGGCCTGATCTGGAGGTCGTGATCGGGCATGGCGGGCGGCCGCGTCGCGCCATGTTCGTCACCGGCGTCGGCCTTGCGGTTCTGGGTCTGGCGGGGGTCGCGCTGGGCCTGTGGTGGCTGGTCACGCTGTCTGTGGGCGAGGCCTTGGGGCCCGGGATCGTCGGGGCTGTCGTGGCGCCCATGGGCCTTGCCATCGCTCTGGCCAACAGGCCGTGGGTGGCCCTGCCGCGAATGCCCTTGGCGGATTTTGCGGCGGGGTTCGATCCGGGGCCCAAGTAAGCGGGGCGGTGGTCTTCCATACTTGCCGCCACGGGCGCGCGACGGGCATTCTGCCCCGTGTCGGCGGAGCGCGGAGGCCTCGATGGTGCTGCATGATTGGCAAGTGTCCCGGATCGACGGCAGGCAATCGCTGCGCTTGTCCGGGCAAGGCATCTGGCTGGGGGAGGAGATCAAGCCATGGTCCGACCTGACCGACGTGGCCTTTGTGAGATACCGGCCCGGACGCGGAACCAGCGAGGAGTTCTGGCTCTGGTTCGGGCCGCAGGATCGGCGTCGTCTGCGCTGGACGAGTGCCGGAGGGGAGCGCGCGGCCTGGGGCGCCATGCTGGTCGATTTCGCAGCCCATGCCGCCCGGCACAGGCCCGACCTGACGCTTCGTGACGGGCCCGATGCGGCGGACCTGCGCATGGCCTCTCGCATCGGGCTGGGGGTCGCGGCATTGGCTCTGACGATCATGGTCGCGGTCTTGCTGTCCGGTCCGACCTTGGGCCTGGGGCTGACGGCGGGCTGGATCGGGGTCGTGGGGGCGGGCGTCGGCCTCGCGATGCGGCACTTCTACAACCGAAGGGGCGAGGTGCCGCGGCTTGACTGGGCCAGCTTCGCGGCGCGCGAGGGGCAAGCGGAGCAACTGCCTGCGAATTGAGCAAACGCCGCCTGACGCGGCAGATGGACTGCGACGGCCCTTGCCACTGTGCGCCCGGCCTGCCTAGGCTCTGCCCAAGATGTTCGACGAGACGCCCACCCATGCGCAGATGCAGCGCGTCGCGGGCCGCGCCGGGGCCGTGATCGGGCCGGGCGGGCGGCTGGAACGGCTGTGGCAACAGGGCTCGGCCAAGGCGATGCTGCCCAAGATGCATGGCCGCGCGCCCGAGGTGGTGTTTCTCAATACAGCAGGCGGGCTTACGGGTGGCGACCGGCTGGATTACCGGCTGGAGGTGGCGGCCGATACCGTCGCGGTCGGCACCACGCAGACGGCCGAACGCGCCTATCGCAGCAGCGGCGGCGCGGCGCGGGTCGAGACACGGCTGGTGGTTGGGCCGGGGGCAAAGCTGCACTGGTTGCCCCAAGAGGTGATCGTGTTCGATGGCGCGGCGCTCGACCGACGCTTGAGCGTGGACATGGCCGAGGACGCCGAACTGGTGGTGCTGGAGACGCTGGTTCTGGGCCGCGCGGCGATGGGCGAGCGGCTGACGGATATCGCGCTGATCGACCGGCGCGAGGTGATCCGGGGTGGCCGATTGGCAATGGTGGAGGCGATCCGACTGGGGCCTGATGATCTGACGCGCGCGGGCGCTGCGGGCCTGTCGGGGGCTGTCGCAGTAGCTACGCTGACGCTTTTCGCGCCCGATGCCTTGGACAGGCTGGAGCGGTTGCGTGCGGTTTTGCTCAGCGAGGGGCCAGTGCGCGCGGCGGCGTCCGGTTGGGACGGGCGGGTCGTCGCGCGCTTCATGGCGCATGAGGCTTGGCCCCTGCGCCGGACGGTCGCCCGCGCGGTTGAAACGCTTACGAACGGCCCGCTGCCGCGGGTCTGGCAAATCTGACGGACGAGGACGGACATGAACCTTTCCCCAAGGGAAAAAGACAAGCTTCTCATCAGTGTGGCGGCCATGGTGGCGCGCGGACGGTTGGCGCGCGGCGTCAAGCTCAACCACCCCGAGGCGATCGCGCTGATCACCGATTTCGTGGTCGAGGGCGCGCGCGACGGACGCAGCGTCGCCGACCTGATGGAGGCAGGCGCACATGTGATCACCGCCGAACAATGCATGGAAGGCGTGCCCTCGATGATCCACGATGTGCAGGTCGAGGCGACATTCCCGGATGGCACCAAGCTTGTGACTGTCCACCATCCGATCCGCTGAGGAGGCAAAGCGATGATTCCAGGCGAGATTTTTCCGGTCGCAGGCGACATCGAACTGAACGCAGGGCGCGCTGGTCTCACGCTGGTCGTGGCCAATACTGGCGACCGGCCGGTGCAGGTCGGCAGCCATTACCATTTTGCCGAAACGAATGCGGCGCTGGACTTCGACCGCAATGCGGCGCGGGGCCATCGCCTTGACATCGCGGCGGGCACGGCTGTCCGCTTCGAGCCGGGCCAGACCCGCGAGGTGCAGCTGGTGCCCTATGGCGGGGACCGCGCGGTGTGGGGGTTCAACAAGGCGGTGATGGGGACGCTCTGACGCGCGCCACACCCCATTGAGGCGATGCAGGCAGGTCCTTGTCGGGCGGTGGAGCAACCTTTTTGGAAGGGACAACAAGATGTGTGGCCATTGCGTGATGGAAAATGTGAAGGAGCGGATGCTGTCGCGGCGGAATTTCTTCCGCGGCACGGTCGCGGCGGCAGGGGCGGCGGCGCTTGGCACGGGGGCCGCGCGCCCGGCCTTGGCGCAGGCGGCGCGGCAGATCGTGGACATGACCCACGAGCTGTCCGAGGAGTTTCCGACATTTGGCGGCGTGCCGGGCATCCGCTATGACAAGCAGTTCGATTTCGCCAGCGATGGTTACAATCTCTACACCTTGTCGATCGACGAGCATAGCGGCACCCATATCGACGCGCCGCTGCATTTCTCGCCCGATGGGCAATCTGTGGCCGAAATCCCGGTCGAAAGCCTCGCCTGTCCTTTGTGCGTGATCGACATCCGCGCCCGCGCCGCCGAGGACCCTGATGCGCAGGTGACGCCAGATGACCTGACTGCCTGGATCGCGGCGCATGGGCCGCTGCCCGATGGCGCATGCGTGGCGATGAATTCGGGCTGGGCGGCGAAGGTCGGAAGCGATGATTTCCGCGGCGCGGATGAGGCGGGCGGCCTGCACTTCCCGGGCTTCCACATCGAGGCGACGCAGATGCTGCTGGAGCAGACGGCGGCCGCCGCCATCGCGGTCGACACGCTCTCTCTCGATCACGGCCCGTCGCCCGATTTCGCCACCCATTACGCCTGGCTGCCTGCCGGACGCTACGGGATCGAATGCCTTGCCGGGCTTGACGCGATGCCTGCGGCGGGCGCCACGCTGATGGTCGGCGCCCCCAAGGTGCGCGGCGGCACCGGTGGCCCTGCGCGGGTGATGGCGCTGGTCTGATGGGCACCGTTCCCCTGCTGAAGGACGAGGATTTGTCGCCCGAGGCGGCCGAGGTTTTCGCCGAGATCCGTGCCCTGAGGGGCACGGATTACGTCAACAATTTCTGGCGCGCGATGGCGCATGATCCGGGCGGCCTGCGCGCGCTGTGGGACCGGCTAAAGGTGGTGATGGCCCCCGGCGCGCTCGACCCGCTGGTGAAGGAAATGATCTATGTTGCGGTCTCGACCGCCAACGGGTGCGATTACTGCATCCACAGCCATACGGCGGCCGCCAAGGGCAAGGGCATGACGCCCGCCCAGCACGCGGAACTGATGGCCGTGATCGGCATGGCGATGCAGACCAACGGTCTGGTGCAAGGCTTGGGCGTCGAGGTGGACGAGGTGTTTCGCGCCTGAGGTCAGGCGGCGGCCTCGGCCTCGGGAAGGGTCAGGCGGTAGCCCGTGCCGTAAAGCGTTTCGATCGCGTCGAAGCCGGGGTCGATGTCCCGCATCTTGCGGCGCAGGCGCTTGACGTGGCTGTCGACCGTGCGGTCGAGCACGAAGATGTCGCTGCCGTAAAGCCGGTCCATCAGGAAATCGCGCGTGCGCACATATCCGGGCCGCTCGGCCAGCGTTTGCAAAAGGCGAAATTCGGTCGCAGTCAGGTGCAGCGCTGCCCCGCGCCAGCTTGCCACCATGCGGTTGGTGTCAATCTCCAGCGGCGGGCAGGAGATCACGCTGTCAGCGCTGCTCCGACCCGGCTCCGAGGCGCGCGCGCGCCGCGACAGGGCGCGGATGCGTTCGGCCAGAAGCTGCGGCGACCAAGGACGGCGCACCACGGCATCAGCCCCCATGCGCAGGCCGACGATTTCCTCGACCTCATCCTCGCTGTCGGTCAAGATCACCACCGGCAGGCTGCTGTGTTCGCGCAACCGGCGCAGCACGGCATAGGCATCCACATCGTCCGTGCGCATGTCGAGCAGCGCAACCTCGGCCTTGCCCCCGATCAGGCCCGGAAGCGCGCTCTCCGGGCGCAGGTGCGAGGAGACGTCAAAGCCTCTGCGGCGCAGGTCACGGTCCAGCGCCGACAGCGCGCGCGGATCGGAATTGACGATGGCGATCTGCACGCGCTGGGCGTCGGGTGCGGCAACAGGCCCAACAGGATGGGCGACAGGATGGACTGTATCGATCTTCACGGTGTGTAACCCCCACGGTTTCAAATGTGGGTAACGACCGGGGTTGCGGGATTTTAGGCCGCATGGCGAAAAATCGGCCGCAAGCATGGGCAGGCCGGCTTTGAAATCTGCCCGTAATTTGGGCATAGGCGCTGTGCCTCTGTGCGTTTTTCGGCCCGAACAGGGCGCGCGCGGCAATCTTGCATCGTCCCCGGCGCCCGGCCCGGCTAGCGTCGGCCCGAGACCGCCAGCCAAGGACCAAAGCATGCCCACCCGCATTTCCCGCGCCACCTATGCCGACATGTATGGCCCCACCACCGGCGACCGCGTGCGTCTGGCCGATACCGACCTGATCATCGAGGTTGAGCGTGACCTGACCGCGCTGAATGTGGGGGCTGCGATGAGCGGCGGCACTGGCGCGAATGCAGCGGTCTACGGCGAGGAGGTCAAGTTCGGCGGCGGCAAGGTTATCCGCGATGGCATGGGCCAGAGCCAGCGCACAAGGGCCGAGGGCGCGGTGGATACCGTCATCACCAATGCGCTGATCGTGGACCATTCAGGTATCTACAAGGCCGATGTCGGCCTGCGAGACGGCCGCGTCCACGCCATCGGCAAGGCGGGCAACCCCGACACGCAACCCGGCGTCGACATTGTCATCGGGCCGGGGACCGAGGCCATCGCGGGCGAGGGGCGCATCCTGACGGCGGGCGGGTTTGACAGCCACATCCATTTCATCTGCCCCCAGCAGATCGAGGATGCGCTGCATTCGGGCCTGACCACGATGCTGGGCGGCGGCACCGGCCCCGCGCATGGCACGCTGGCCACCACCTGCACGCCGGGGCCGTGGCATCTGGGGCGCATGATGCAGGCGGCCGATGCCTTTCCGATGAACCTTGCCTTTGCGGGCAAGGGCAATGCCTCGCGCCCCGCAGCACTGGTCGAGATGATCGAGGCGGGGGCCTGCGCGCTGAAACTGCACGAGGATTGGGGCACCACGCCCGGCGCCATCGATTGCTGCCTGTCCGTGGCCGAGGACATGGACATTCAGGTCATGATCCACACCGACACGCTGAACGAATCGGGCTTTGTGGAAAACACGCTCGCGGCCATCGGTGACCGCTGCATCCATGCCTTCCACACCGAGGGCGCGGGCGGCGGCCATGCGCCCGACATCATGAAGGTGGTGGGCTTCCAGAACATCTTGCCAAGTTCGACCAACCCCACGATGCCCTACACGGTCAACACGCTCGAGGAACATCTCGACATGCTGATGGTCTGCCATCACCTCGACCGGTCGATCCCGGAGGACGTGGCCTTTGCCGAGAGCCGCATCCGCAAGGAAACCATCGCCGCAGAGGATATCTTGCACGACATGGGCGCGTTTTCCGTCATGGCGTCGGACAGTCAGGCCATGGGCCGGGTGGGCGAGGTCATCATCCGCACATGGCAGACGGCCGACAAGATGAAGAAGCAGCGCGGGCGTTTGCCTGAGGAGACGGGCGACAACGACAATGCCCGCGTGAAACGCTACATCGCCAAATACACCATCAACCCGGCCATCGTGCATGGCATCTCGCGCCACATCGGCAGCATCGAGGTTGGCAAGCGCGCCGATCTGGTCTTGTGGAACCCGGCCTTTTTCGGGGTAAAGCCCGAGATGGTGCTGATCGGCGGCACCATTGCGGTGGCGCAGATGGGCGACCCCAACGCCTCGATTCCGACCCCGCAACCGGTCTACAGCCGCCCGATGTGGGGCGCTTATGGCCGGTCGGTGGAACGGTCTTCGGTCACCTTTGTCAGCGGGGCGGCGCAAGCGGGCGACATTCGCGGGCAGTTGGGGCTGGCCAAGGACACGTTGCCGGTCGAGGGCATAAGGGGCATCCGCAAGCGCGACCTGATCCACAACAACGCCACCCCCCATGTCGAGGTCCATCCCGAGACCTACGAGGTGCGCGCGAACGGTGAATTGCTGACCTGCGCGCCTGCAACGGAGTTGCCGATGGCGCAGCGGTACTTCATGTATTGAGCCAGGCGCAGTCGCAGGGAGTATGCGGGCGATGATACGGCGTGTAGGTGCGATTTTGGCGGGCGGCGTGATGCTCGCGGTGGTGACAGGGGTGGTGACGGGCGCGGCGGCGCAGGGCATCTGCCCCACGGGCGTGGCGCGCGACGGGGTGTGGTTCGATTTCCCGGACCGCTCCGTTCTGACGCGGGTCTTGTCGGACGGCCGTGTGGAAGAGATCGAGTTCGGCCATGACGGGTCCTATATGTACGTATATCGCGCCCTCCCCATCGGCCTCGTGGTGGAGAGCTGGTCGATCGAGAACGGCTATGCCCCCAGAAACGAGGAAGAGACAGTTTCCTTTCTCGGCACGCCCAACCCGGTGCCTGATCCCATGGCGGGCGTGCGCTATGACGGCATCTCCACTTTGCGCTTCGGTGACGGATCGGAGTCGCGGGCGACGGTGAACGTGGTGGTAGGTGAGGCGCGGACGGTCGACATCGGCGGCTGCAGCTACACCGCCCATGACGTCGCGGTGACGCGCGTGGACCTTGACGGGGGCTTGCCGCAGAATGACGCCATGCTGTTCCTGCCCGACCTTGCGGTCACGCTCTTTCTGGGGTTTTCGGAGGGGGACGTGCCACCCGAGGATGCGCTGCCGCTGTCGGTGTCGCTGACGCCGCCGCGACCGCCGGGCGAGGCGGGCGGCGGGCTTGGGGCGGGCGCGGGCGTGTTGCCGCCACCGCTGCCCCAATTGGGCGGGGGTGCGGAGCAGAAATGATCGGCGCCGCCGGGCGCGCGGCCGCAAAGGATGGGCGATGAGCGATGACATGACGGCAGGGCGGGTGCACCGGGCCGGAGACTGGCCGGGGGCGGCCGATGACAGGCTCGTGCTGGATTACGAGGGGCGGTTTGTGCGGCGCAAGCGGCTGGTGCTCGCCTCGGGTGAGGGGCTGATGGTCGATCTGCCCGAGACGGTCTCGCTTGCGGCGGGCGACGCGCTGGAGACGGCGGAGGGCCGGATCATCGAGGTTGTCGCGGCCCCCGAACCCCTGCTGCGTGTCACCGGTGATCTGACCCGTCTGGCCTGGCATATCGGCAACCGCCACACGCCCTGCCAGATCGCGGGCGATCACCTGTTGATCCGCGCCGACCATGTGCTGGCCGACATGCTGGCCCGGCTGGGCGCCACGGTCGAGGCGGTCATGGGCCCCTTCACGCCCGAGGGCGGGGCCTATGGGCATGGCCGCACCCATGGTCATGACCATGGTGCGAGCGAGGATCACCCGCATGACGCATCCCACGGGCGGTCGCATGGCCCCGCACAGGAGCACGTGCACGACCACCATGACCACCCCCACCATCCCGCGACCAAGGGCTGATGCGCGACGCCGACCTGCTCAAGCTGACGCAATGGCTGTCGCCGGGGTTTCCGGTCTCCTCCTATGCGTATTCCCATGGGCTGGAGGCCGAGGTCGACGGGGGCCGCGTGGGCTGCGCGCGCGACCTGGAGGATTGGGTGGCGGCGGTTCTGGCGGCGGGCGCCGGGCGCAGCGATACGATCTTGTTGCTGGCCGCCCGGCGCGGCACGCAGGGCCCGGAGGCCTTGAGCGATCTGGCCTGCGCGCTGGCCGGCTCGCGCGAGCGTCTCGAAGAGACCAAGGCGCAGGGCCGTGCACTGGCCGAGACACTGGCGGCGCTGGGCGTGGGCGACGGTGTCGCGCGCCCCTATCCGGTGACGCTGGGGCTGGCCGCGCGCAGGCTTGACCTGCCCGACGGGCTTGTGGCGCGGCTTTATCTGCAGGCCTTTGCCGGCACTCTGGTCTCGGCCGCCGTGCGATTTGTTCCGCTGGGGCAGGCCGAGGGTCAGCGTGTGCTGGCCGCGCTTCATCCGGTGATCGAGCGCGTCGCGGCCGAAGGCTTGGTGGCGGGGCTGGAGGGGATCGGCACGGGTGTTTTCGGGGCGGATCTGGCGGCGATGCGGCACGAGAGCCTTGAGGTGCGGATCTTCCGGACCTGAGGTTCGGCTGTGAGCGGATGGGGGAAGAGGGGGCTCTGCCCCCGTCGCGTTCCGCGACTCCCCCGGGATATTTTGGAAACGAAGACGGGGACGCGGGGTACGCGTTAACCTTAACGGGATGTGAAGGAGGCGACACGATGGGCAGCGCGAACGGACCCTTGCGGGTGGGGATCGGCGGGCCGGTGGGGGCGGGCAAGACCACCCTGACCGAGAAACTGTGCCGTGCGATGGCCGCCGAGTTTTCGGTCGCGGTCATCACCAACGACATCTACACCTCCGAGGATGCGGAGTTCTTGCTGCGCGCACAGGTCCTGCCCGCCGACCGGATCATGGGGGTCGAGACAGGCGGCTGTCCACATACCGCGATCCGCGAGGATGCCTCGATCAATCTGGCCGCCGTGGCGGAGTTCCGTGCCCGCATCCCCGATCTGGACGTGATCTTCATCGAATCAGGCGGCGACAATCTGGCGGCGACCTTTTCGCCGGAACTGGCCGACATCACGCTTTACGTCATCGACACGGCCGCCGGGCAAGACATCCCGCGCAAGAAAGGGCCGGGGGTGACGCGGTCGGATTTCCTGATCGTCAACAAGATCGATCTTGCGCCTCATGTCGGCGTCGATCCGGTGCTGCTGGAGAGCGACGCGCGCGCTGCCCGTGGCGAACGGCCTTTCGTCATGGCCTCGCTCCGGCAAGGGCAAGGCGTAGCCGAAGTGGTGGGTTTTCTCAAACAGGCGGGCGGCTTATGAGGCGAGCGTCGCTGCCAGATCGGCAAAGCGCGTCTCGCCGGTGACATCGGCGGCATAGTCCGCGATGCGGCGCGCGCGGTCGAACTGGCCTTGGCTCTGGGCGGTTTGCGCCAGACGCCACAGATAGGCGGGATCGGCGCGGCGCACCGGGCGGATCAGCTCGGCGACGCGCGCCCGCGTCAGCCGTCCGTTGGCCAGCGCCCGCAACATGGGCACGAGCAGCCCGCCGGCGGCCACCAGCTGATGGGGCGCAGGCCCGGCGAAGCGCAGGGCTGCATGGGTGATCTGCGCGCCCCGGAACTGGGCCGCATGGGCCGCGGAGGCGGGATCTGTCGGGTCGAACAAGATGACCACGTCGCGCGCGGCCGCGACAAGGCTGGGCGCGTCACCGTAGCGGCTGAAATCGCGGATGCGGTCGCGGCGGAAGCGGCGGTCAAAGCCCGCGCGCTCGGGGTCGAGCGTGGCCACGGGCGCCGAGACCAGAACCGACGCGCCCGGCGCGGCCGAGGCATAGGCGCAGGCGGCATGCCCGTTGGCGGGGCCGAAGCCCAGAAAGATCACCTGTGCGAAACTGTCGAAGAATCCGCTCGCGGCCAGCGTGTCGAAAAACGCCATCACATCATGCGACCGGAACCAGCTGTCGCCGGTCGACAGGATCGACAGCAGCGACCATTCACGTTTCTGCACCGCCTCGAAGCCCGGCGGCAGGCCGTCGGGTTCCTCGGAATAGACCCGTGTTGCACGGTCGAAGCTCACCACCAGCGTGTCGCCCTCCTGCACGAAGAGCGCGAGGGCCTCGCTGCCCACCCGCTCGAAGAACCCGTGGTTGCGCCCGATGTCCGCCAGCCGCGAGAGCCAGTCGGCACGGCCGGGACTGGCAGCGGCAGTGGTCCGGGTGGGGAGAGGGGCAAGGGTCATCTTGGACTCGCGGCGTCGAAAGGGTGTCTGTGCGGGACATGTCGCGGCGCACTGTGTCAAAGAAGGGAAATTGCGGCGGCGTTTCAAGGGGATTTGGTTGCTGATCCGTAAACGAACTGATGCCGCATCCGTGGCTCGGCCCTTGACCGCTATTGGTCGGGCGGGGTTGATGGGGCAGATCACACGACGGCAGGCGGAGGCATTGGCGCAATGAATTCGATCGACGAGGTGCAGGCGGGCCTTGCCGCGCAGGGCTATGTCTGCGGTCGGGCGCTGGCCACGGTGGTGTTCTTGTCGCTGCGCCTTGGTCGCCCGCTGTTTTTGGAAGGCGAGGCTGGCACCGGCAAGACCGAGATAGCCAAGGCGATTGCGGCGGCGTTGGGGCGGCGGCTGATCCGATTGCAATGCTACGAGGGGCTGGATGCCTCGAGCGCCGTTTACGAATGGAATTTCGCGGCGCAGATGGTGGCGATCCGCGCCGCCGAGGCGGATGGGTCCGCCGACAAGGATGTGCTAAAGCGCGATCTCTTTTCGGGCGATTACCTGATCGAGCGGCCGCTGTTGCAGGCCATGCGCCCCGATGCGGGCGGCGCGCCGGTGCTGCTCATCGACGAGATCGACCGCACCGACGAGCCCTTCGAGGCCTTCTTGCTGGAAGCGCTGAGCGATTATCAGGTGACGATCCCGGAACTGGGCACGATCCGCGCGCCCGAGCCGCCGATCGTGATCCTGACCTCGAACCGCACGCGCGAGGTGCATGACGCGCTGAAACGGCGCTGTCTGTATCATTGGGTCGATTACCCCGATCTGGAGCGTGAACTGGCCATCCTCAAGGCCCGCGTGCCCGAGGCCGCGGATGCCCTGAGCCGCGCAGTGGTGGGCTTTGTCCAGCAGCTTCGGACCGAGGACCTGTTCAAGCGCCCCGGCGTGGCGGAAACGATCGACTGGGCCAAATGCCTTCTGGCGCTCGACGTGCTGGAGCTTTCGCCCGAGGTCATCGCCGACACGCTGGGCGCAATCCTGAAGTATCAAGACGATATTCAGCGCCTGCAGGGCTCCGAGGCCAAACGTATCCTCGACCGGCTGGCGGCAGAGGTGCCGACCTGACACGTCTTGGTAGGGTTTTCCCGCCAAGGTGCGTCTTTTCTTTGACAGCTCGCGAGGGACGGGAGTTAATTTCGAGGCGACAACAACTTGACCATTGGGGATTGATGATGGCACGTCTCAAGCTTTTTATTGCCGCGGTTTTCGCGGTGCTTGTCTTTACCGGGGCACAAACAGGCGGCGCGTCCGCGCAGGCCTGCCCGTCGTGGAACAACCCGACCGTGTTTGGGTCGGCCACTCTTAACGGGGGGTTCTTGCCTGACCCCTATGTGCGCAACCTGACCGCGGGCGGTCGGGTCAGCCTTGCGGCCTGCACCAACGGTCAGTGGAGCGGCTGGGTCGTGACGCGCCCCGACTTCCGCCTGTTTTACAACGGCCGTTCGCCGACAGGTCGGCTGACCTTCGCGCTCGAGGCGCGATCGAACGTCGACACTGTCTTGCTGGTCAACGCGCCTGACGGGTCGTGGCATTACAATGACGATTACCGCGGCTTCAACTCGGCTGTGGTGTTCAACAACCCGATGTCGGGCCAGTATGACGTCTGGACCGGCAGTTACCATCAGTCGTCCAACAACCCGGCTCAGCTGATCATCACCGAGTACAACTACTGATCGCAGCAAGGCTTGCCGGAGCCCGCCCCCGATGCGTGTCGCACCGGGGGCAGGTCGCGCCCTGAAGCGCTGCTTGACCGGCGCGGGCTTGGGCTGTCTTGATGGGGTATGGCCGAACATGCCCCCCTTAGCTTGCCTGACGATCCGCAACTGGTGACCAACATCACCCATTTTGCCCGTGCCCTGCGCGTGGCTGGATTGCCTGCGGGGCCGGGGCGGGTGGCCGATGCGATCCGCGCGGTCGAGGCCGCGGGCTTTACCAATCGCGCTGATTTCTACCACACGCTGATGGCCTGTTTCGTGTCGCGCCCTGAACACCGGGCGCTTTATGACCAGCTCTTTCGGCTCTATTGGCGCGATCCGCGGTATCTCGAACACATGATGTCGATCTTGACGCCGCAGGTGCGCGGCGTGGCCGAGGAGCGGCAGTTGCGCCCCGCCGAAAAGCGCGCTGCCGAGGCGCTGCTGCATGGGGTGGACCGCGATGTGCCCGACATTCCCGAGCCCAAGGATCAAGGCACCGAGATCGAAATCGACGCGAGCCTGACCATGAGCCGAGAGGAACGGCTCAAGACGCTGGATTTCGAACAGATGTCGCTGGCCGAGATGGCCGAGGCGAAACGCATCATCGCCCGGCTGTCGCTGGCCGTGCCGCCTCTGAAAAGCCGCCGCACCATGGCCGCACCGCGCGGCGCGCTGCCCGATTGGCGGCGCACGATGCGGGCGGGCCTGTCGCGTGGCGGCGAGATGACGGATTTTGCCCGCAAGGCGCGGCGCACCCGCTGCCCGGCGCTGGTGGCCTTGTGCGACATTTCGGGGTCGATGTCGTCCTATTCGCGCGCGGTGCTGCATTTCCTGCACGCGGTCGCCAATGAAAAAGGGGCGGGCTGGGCGCGGGTGCATGCCTTCACCTTCGGCACGCGGTTGACCAACATAACCCGGCATTTGTCGCAAAGGGACGTGGATGCGAGCCTCAAGGCCGCAGGCGCCGAGGCGCAGGATTGGGAGGGTGGCACCCGAATCGCCAGCTGCCTCGAGACGTTCAACCGCGACTGGTCGCGACGCGTGTTGGGGCAGGGCGCGGTCGTGCTCATCATCACCGACGGGCTGGACCGCGACGCACCGCAAAGGCTGGAGCGCGCGATGGAACGGCTGCACCTGTCGGCGCGCCGGGTGATCTGGGTCAATCCCCTGTTGCGGTGGGAGGGGTTCGCGCCCAAGGCGGCGGGCATCCGCGCTATGCTGCCCCATGTCGACACGTTCCGCGCGGGCCATAACATCGCAGCCCTCGAAGGTCTGGCCGAGGCACTTTCGCGCCCCGGTGACGTCGGCGAAAAGGCGCGGCTCTTGGCAATGTTGCGCTGATTGCGCCGGTTGCGGTGCGATGTAATTGGTTAACATCGCGGTTCCGATCATACATTGGCCACCATTCATGGCCCTGTCCAATAGATCGAGTCCCCTTATGCGCCGTACCTTCCGCACCACCACCGCTCTTGTCGCCAGCCTGTCCATCGTTGCAAGCCATCTGCCCCTGATCGCGATCGCGCAGGAGTTCGATGCCAGCCAATGCCTGGTCGGCGAGGATGAGGCGACCTGCCTTGCCCGCCTGCTCGTAGAGGGCGCAGCGGCCCCACCGCCCCTAGACGCCACTGCCGAAGCGGCACGTCTGGCCGAGGAAGCGGCGGCCACTGAGGCTGCACGTCTGGCCGAAGAGGTGGCGGCGACTGAGGCTGCACGTCTGGCCGAAGAGGCGGCGGCGACTGAGGCGGCACGTCTGGCCGAGGAGGCGGCGGCGACTGAGGCTGCACGTCTGGCCGAAGAGGCGGCGGCGACTGAGGCTGCACGTCTGGTCGAAGAGGCGGCGGCGACTGAGGCTGCACGTCTGGCCGAGGAGGCGGCGGCGGCCGAAGCTGCACGTCTGGTCGAAGAGGCGGCGGCGACTGAGGCTGCACGTCTGGCCGAGGAGGCGGCGGCGGCCGAAGCTGCACGTCTGGCCGAAGAAGCAACGGACGCCGAAGCAGCGGCGGCCATTCTGGCGGAAGCCCTTGCCGCCGCCGAGGCCGCGCGCCTGGCAGAAGAGGCAGCAGCGGCAGAGGCAGCGCGTCTGGCTGAGGAAGCCGCCGCAGCGGCGGCTGCGCAGGAGGTCACTCCTGATGCCAGGCCGGTCGAGGAAACCTTGGCCGAAGATCCCGCGCCCGTCATACCCGAGGCCATGGTGCCGGAGGCCACGGCAGAAGCACCTGAAGGCGAAACCACCCCCCTTTCGGAAGCGGATGCGCTGGCCGCAGCCCTAGCGGCCGCGGCGGTGGCGGCAGGGCTGATGCCCGAGGAAATCTCGCCCGAGGATCAGGCCGAACTTGCCGCCGCGCAGGAAGCCGCAGCCGCCGCCGAACTGAGGATTGCCGATCCCGTGGACGCTATCGCAGAGGTCGAGGCGCAGATTGCCGCCGAGGCCGAGGCCAGCGAGGCGGCGCTGCAATCGCTGGCGCTGATGCCCGAGGCCGCACCCTCCAGCGAGGTCGTGACCGAAGTCATCACCGAGGAGACTGCCCGCCAGTCCGACGAGGATTTCGGGGCCATCGTCACCTCGGAACCGGCTGCCCCTGCCAACACCGCCGCCGCCGAGGATTCGCGGGATCGCGGCCGGATCGAGGGCGCGATCCTTGGCGGTATCGCGGGGCTTGTCGTGGGCTCCATCCTGTCAGGCAACCGGCAGGTGGTGAACCGCGCCGATGACCGTGTGGTGGTCCTGCGTCCGCAGGGCGACTATCAGGTGATCCGCGACGATGACGCGCTGATGCGCCGCCCCGGCAACGCGGTCGTCACCGAAAGCTTCGCTGACGGATCGTCGCGCAACGTCATCACCCAGCCCGACGGCACGCAGGTCATCACAGTGCGCGGCCCCGACCTGCAGATCCTGCGCCGCACCGTCGTGGCCCCGAATGGCACGCGTACGGTCCTGATCGACGACACGCGTCGGTTCGAACCGGTTCTGGTCTCGCAACTGCCGCAGATCCGGCCGGGTGCGGGGATGGCGGCCGCGGGCACCTCGTCCGATCAGGCGGCGCTGGCGCGTGCGCTGGCGGCGCAGGGGGTATCTGACCGGGGCTTTTCGCTGGCGCAGGTCCGAGGCATCCGCGCTGTGCGTGACCTTGCCCCTGCGGTGAACCTCGAGAATGTCACCTTCGCCAGTGGCTCGGCCGCGATCACCCCCGATCAAGCCGCGCAATTGCTGTCGCTGGGGCGCTTCATGGCCGACGCCATCGCCCGCAACCCCGGCGAGATCTTTCTGATCGAAGGGCACACCGATGCGGTGGGCAGTGCGGCCTTCAATCTTGCGCTCTCGGATCGGCGGGCGGAAACCGTGGCGCTGGCCCTGACCGAGTTCTTCGGCGTGCCACCGCAAAACATGGTGATCCAAGGCTATGGCGAGGAGTTCTTGCTGATCCCGACGCTCGACAATGAACGGCTGAACCGCCGGGTCGCCGTGCGGCGAATCACTGACCTGTTGCGGGTGGCCGCCGCCAACTGACGGGCCCGAGACGGGCGGCCTTTGACAAGCCGCGCCCCCTTCGCCATCGTCGCCCCGAGCGGAGATGGGGGAGGGGGCGCGGATGTCTGACATAGCACTGGAACGCATGCCGGAGCTGGCGCTGGACTGGCACAAGGCCGGGCGCGGCGCGGTGATGGCCACTGTGGTCGAGACATGGGGCTCGGCCCCGCGCGCGGTCGGATCGCAGATGGTCGTATCCGGCGCGGGCGAGATGGAAGGCTCGGTCTCGGGCGGCTGTGTCGAGGGCGCGGTGGTTCTCGAGGCGATGGAGCTGGTCGGCTCGGGCGCGGCGAAACTGCTGGAGTTCGGCGTCTCTGATGACGAGGCTTTTGCCGTCGGTCTGGCCTGCGGCGGGCGCATCCGGGTGTTGGTGGAACCTGTGGGCGGGTCCTTGCCGGTCGCGTTGCTGGAGGATCTGGTGGCGGCGCGTTCGGCGCGTCGTCAGGTCGCCTATGTCGCCGATCTGGAGGGCGGCGCGCGGCGGCTGGCGGGGTTTGCCGATCATCCCGACCGTTTCCGCATGGACCGCTCGGGCGTGGAAGAGGACGGGCGGACCTTCGTCCATGTCCATAACCCGCCGCTCCGGATGCTCATCGTCGGCGCGGTCCATATCGCGCAGGCGCTGGTGCCGATCGCCCGGATCGCCGGCCATGACGTGAGCGTCATCGACCCGCGCCCGGCCTTTGGCGCGGCGGCGCGTTTTCCCGGTGTGGATATCGTAGAAGACTGGCCCGACGAGGCGCTGGCGGCCCTTGGCCTCGATGCCCGCACGGCGGTGGTCACGTTGACCCATGACCCCAAGCTTGACGATCCGGCGATCCGGGCGACGCTGGCGTCGGATGTCTATTACCTCGGCTGTCTTGGCTCATCGCGCACCCATGCCAAGCGCGTTGCGCGGCTGGAGGAGGCAGGGTTCACCCAAGACCAGATCGCGCGCATCCATGCGCCTGTGGGCCTTGATATCGGGGCGCGGGGGCCGGGCGAGATCGCCGTATCGGTGCTGGCCCAGATCACGCAAAGGCTGCGCCGGGGATGAGGTTCGGGAAGGTTGCGGTGGATGAGGCCGAAGGCGCGGTGCTGGCCCATGCCGTACCCGTTCCGGGCGGCAAGCTGAAAAAGGGCCGCGTCCTGTCCGGGGCTGATCTTGCGGCCCTGCGCGCGGCGGGGCTTGCCGATGTGATCGTCGCAAGGCTCGACCCCTGTGACGTGCCCGAGGATGCGGCGGCCGCAAAGCTGGCGGCGGCACTGGTGCCGGACCCCGCGGCGGCGGGATTGCGGCTCGAGGCGCCCTTTACCGGCCGGGTCAATATCCGCGCGACCGGGGCGGGGGTGGTGGCGCTGGATGTGGGGGCGATTGCCCGGCTCAATGACATCGATCCGATGATCACGCTGGCGACCGTGCCGGAATGGCAGCGGGTCGAGGCGGGCATGATGGTCGGCACGGTCAAGATCATCGCCTATGCCGTGCCCGAGACCGCGCTGGCGGCCGCCTGTGCCGTTGGGGCAGGGGCGATGCGGCGGCAGCCGCCCCTGCTGGCCTCGGCTGACCTCATCGTGACCGAGACCGCGCCGGGTGCCGCCGCCGAGGAGGACAAGGGCGTGCGCGCGGTCTGGGCGCGCGTCGCACGGCTGGGTCTGGCGCAAGGGTCCACGCGCATCGTGCCCCATGAGATGGGCGCGGTGGCGCAAGCCATCGCCGGATCGACGGCCGAGATGGTGCTGATCCTGACCGGCTCGGCCACGTCGGACATCGCCGATGTGGTGCCCGCGGGCCTTGTGGCGGCGGGCGGCGCGGTGATCCGCTTTGGGATGCCGGTCGATCCGGGGAACCTTCTGGTGTTGGGCCGGATCGGGACGCGCCCGGTGATCGGGCTGCCGGGCTGCGCGCGTAGCCCCGCGCTGAACGGGGCCGATTGGGTGCTGGAGCGGGTGGCCTGCGGCGTCGCGGTCACTGGGGCGGATATCGCGGCCATGGGGGTGGGCGGCTTGCTCAAGGAAATCCCCACGCGTCCGCAACCGCGGGAGCGTCGCCTCACGCCGCCGTGATCGCCGCGGCGCTCGGTCGCGCCAAAATACCCGTTTGCGTTTCCCGGATTTGGTGATTGGATACCCCCATAACCGAGGGAGGAACTGAATGACCCAGGTGACGATGACCGTGAACGGCAAAGCCGTTTCCGGCGACGTTGAAGGCCGCACCCTGCTGGCCGAATTTCTGCGCGAAAAGCTGCGCCTGACAGGCACACACATCGGCTGCGACACCAGCCAGTGCGGCGCGTGCGTGGTGCATGTGGATGGTCAGGCGATCAAGAGCTGTACGGCACTGGCCGCAGATCTGGACGGCGCAAGCGTCGTGACGATCGAGGGGATGGCGAACCCCGATGGCTCGCTGTCGGTGATCCAGCAGGCGTTTCAGGATCATCACGGGCTTCAGTGCGGCTTTTGCACGCCGGGCATGGTGATGTCGGCCGCCGCCCTGCTCAAGGAAAACCCCAAGCCCACCGAGACCGAGGTGCGCGCCTATCTGGAAGGCAATATCTGCCGCTGCACGGGCTATCACAACATCGTCAAGGCGATCTTGGCTGCCAGCGGGCAGGATGTGAGCGCCATCGCCGCGGAATGACCCCGGTCCGGCCCGCGGAGGAGGCGGGCCGGGCTTGCATATTTCGGGAAAGATGAAGGGGCGGCCAAACGCTCCTGTCCCCGAGGCCCCCTATGGTGGTGGGCCGGGGAGGTGACTTAAGGGAGGACGACCATGCCCAAGGATCATGGGATCGGCGCCAGCAGCAAGCGGCGCGAAGATGTCCGGTTTCTGACCGGACGCGGACGCTACACCGATGACATCAACCTGTACGGCCAGACCTATGTGCATTTCCTGCGCTCGGACGTGGCGCATGGCCGGCTGAACGCGGTCGACACCAGCGCGGCCGAAGCCATGCCGGGGGTGATCCGCATCTTCACCGGCAAGGATTTCGAAGGCGTGGGCGGTCTGCCCTGCGGCTGGCAGGTGACCGACCGTCACGGCCAACCGATGCAGGAGCCGCCGCACCCGGTGCTGGCACAGGGCAAGGTGCGCCATGTGGGTGATCCGATCGCTGCCATCGTGGCCGAGACGCCCGCGCAGGCGCGAAATGCGGCCGAGGCCATCGTGCTCGATATCGAGGAACTGCCCGCCGTCATCGACATGAAGCAGGCGCTGAGCCCCGATGCCCCCAAGGTGCATGACGATCTGACCAGCAACCTGTGCTACGACTGGGGCTTTGTCGAGGATAACAAGGGTGCTGTAGACGAGGCATTCGCCAAGGCCGCCCATGTCACCACGCTGGAACTGGTGAACAACCGCCTTGCGCCCAACGCGATGGAACCGCGCGTGGCTGTGGGCGATTACAACCCCGGCACCGATGACAGCACGCTCTACACCACCAGCCAGAACCCGCATGTGATCCGGCTGCTCATGGGGGCCTTTGTGCTGGGTATCCCCGAGCACAAGCTGCGCGTGGTCGCCCCCGATGTCGGCGGCGGGTTCGGCTCCAAGATCTTCCACTACGCCGAGGAGGCGTTCTGCACCTTTGCCGCCAAGCAGATCAAGCGCCCCGTCAAATGGACCTCGAGCCGGTCCGAGGCCTTCATCAGCGACGCGCATGGCCGCGACCATGTCACCAAGATCGAGCTGGCGCTGGACGGTGACAACAATTTCATGGCGATCCGTACGGAAACCTACGCCAACATGGGGGCGTACCTCTCGACCTTCGCGCCCTCGATCCCGACATGGCTGCATGGCACGTTGATGGCGGGCAACTACAAGACGCCGCTGATCTATGTGAACGTGAAGGCGGTCTTTACCAACACCGTGCCCGTCGATGCCTATCGCGGCGCGGGCCGGCCCGAGGCGACCTTCCAGCTGGAGCGGCTGGTTGACAAGGCGGCGCGTGAACTGGGTGTCGACCCGGTCGATCTGCGGCGGCAGAACTTCATCACCACCTTCCCCTATGCCACGCCCGTGGCGGTGGAATACGACACCGGCGACTACAACGCGACAATGGACCAATTGCTCACGATGATCGACCGCGACGGGTTCGACGCGCGGGCGGCGAAATCCAAGGCCGAGGGCAAGCTGCGCGGGCTTGGCATCAACTGCTACATCGAGGCCTGCGGCATCGCGCCCTCGGCGCTTGTGGGGCAGTTGGGCGCACGGGCGGGGCTCTACGAGAGCGCCACGGTGCGGGTGAATGCCACCGGCGGCATCGTGGTGATGACCGGCTCCCATTCGCACGGGCAGGGGCATGAGACCAGCTTTGCCCAAGTGGTGGCCGACATGATCGGCGTGCCCGAGGCGCAGGTGGAAATCGTGCATGGCGACACCGCAAATACCCCGATGGGCATGGGCACCTATGGCTCGCGCTCCATCGCGGTCGGGGGCTCAGCCATGGTGCGGGCGACCGAGAAGATCATCAACAAGGCCAAGAAGATCGCGGCCCATCTGATGGAAGCCTCCGACAGCGACATCGAGCTGAAGGACGGACAGTTCACTGTCGCAGGCACCGACAAGTCGGTCGCTTGGGGGGATGTGACGCTGGCGGCTTATGTGCCGCACAACTATCCCCTGACCGAGCTGGAACCGGGGCTGGAGGAAACCGCCTTCTACGATCCCAACAACTTCACCTATCCCGCCGGCGCCTATGCCTGCGAGGTGGAGGTGGACCCCGAGACCGGCAAGGTGACCCTTTGCTCCTTTGCCGCCGCCGATGATTTCGGCAATGTCATCAACCCGATGATCGTGTCGGGCCAAGTGCATGGCGGGATCGCGCAGGGCGTGGGTCAGGCGCTTTTGGAAAATGTCAGCTATGACGAGAACGGGCAGCTTCTGTCGGCCAGCTACATGGATTACGCCATGCCGCGCGCCGATGACCTGCCCTTCTATCAGGTCGATCATTCCTGCGTCACGCCCTGCACCCACAACCCGCTGGGCGTGAAGGGCTGCGGCGAGGCGGGGGCGATCGGGTCGCCGCCGGCCATCGTCAACGCGGTGATCGACGCGCTGCACCGGGGGGGCATGACCCATGTCGGCCATATCAACATGCCGCTGACGCCCGCGCGTGTCTGGGCCGCGATGCAGGGCTGAGGGCTTCGGAGGCAGGGGGGCCAGCCCCCCTGACCCCCCGGGATATTTGGAAAACGAAGAAGGGCGGGACCCTTCGGGAGGAACGGATGTACAACTTCGAATTCACGAAACCCGCGACCATCGCCGATGCGGTGGCCGCCCTTGGGCAGGACGATGCGCAGGCGCTGGGCGGCGGACAGACCCTGCTGCCCACGATGAAGCAGCGGCTGGCGTCACCCGGCACGCTGGTCAGCCTCAACGCTATTCCCGAGATGATCGGCGTCTGCGTCAATGACGTGGGCGAGGTCTGCATCGGGGGGGCCACGACCCACGCCGTGGTCGCGCGCGAAGCTGCGGCCAGTTACCCGGCGCTTGCAGCCCTCGCCAGCCATATCGGCGATCCGGCGGTGCGCAACCGCGGCACCATCGGCGGCTCTCTTGCCAACAATGACCCGTCGGCCTGCTATCCTGCGGCGGCTCTGGGGTCAGGGGCCACGATCAAGACCAACCTGCGCGACATCGCGGCGGATGACTATTTCCAGGGCATGTTCGAGACCGCGCTGGAAGATGGCGAGATCATCACCGAGGTCCGTTTCCCGGTGCCGCACAAGGCGAATTACCAGAAATTCGTCCAGCCCGCCTCGCGCTTTGCCTTGGTGGGGGTGTTCGTCGCGAAATACGCGGACGGGGTGCGGGTGGCTGTCACCGGCGCCTCGTCTGAGGGGGTGTTCCGCTGGGCTGAGGCAGAGGCGGCATTGAGCGCCAATTTCTCGAAGTCGGCGGTCGAGGGGCTGGCGGCACCCGAGGGGGCGATGATCTCGGACCTGCATGGAACGGCCGAGTATCGGGCGCATCTGGTCAAGGTGATGACCGGGCGCGCGGTTGCCGCGGCGGGCTGACACTTGTCGGTCATGCAAGACAAAACGCCGGGGCAACCCGGCGTTTTTCATTTTAGATCAAGGGTTTCAGGCGTATTTCTGAACCATCCGCGCCGCCCGCGCCATCTTGCGCATGGCCGAGGGGCTGACGCCCAGTGTGTTGCGGACCGACCGCGAAAAGCCCGCAAGCGTTTCGAACCCGCTGGCGCGTGCGATTTCCGAGACCGGCATTGCGGTGTGGCGCAGCAACTCCGCGCCATGTTTCAGGCGCAGCGCAAGGTAGTGGTCCGAGGGCTTTACCCCAAGCGCCCGCACGCAGCGCCCGCGCAGCGCCTTGCGGCTGAGGCCCAGACTGTCGGCCAGATCGGCGAGCGACAGCGGATCGGCCAGATGGGCTCGCATCTCGGCCTCCATCTGCGCGATCACCGGATCGTCGGTTTCCGAGCGCTCCTCGGCCACCGGGCGCGGCTCGCGCAGACGCCCGGTGCTGAGCGCGCGCGCCACTTCTTCGGCCAGTGCAGGCGTCGTCGTCTCGGCGATCCAGGCGCACAGCGCATCGCCTGCGGCGACGCCCCCCGCGATGGTCAGCCGCCGGTCGTCAAGCACATGCGGCCGGTCGGAGACTTCGACCGCGGGGAATGTCTCGTCGATGGCCAGCGCATCACGCTGCACCACCGCGCGGCGGCCATCCAGATGCCCAAGCCGCGCAAGGATCGTGGTGCCTGTGGCGATGCCGCCCAACCGTCCGCCCGCCGCATCGACCTGCGTGAGAAAGGCCTGAAACCCGTTCGGAATGCGCTTGGGTAGGCTGTCGCCTGACATCACGAGCACAAGGTCAACAGCCTCGGCACCGTCCCAATCAGGGCGGTCCGGCGCCATAACCGCGCTGTTTGAGGCCTTGATTGCGGCATGACCCGGAATGCGCGTGTCGCAGCCAAGAAGGGGCTGCCCCGCCATGCGGTTGGCGATGTCGATCGCCTCGCGCGCCAAGGCATAGGCCAGCATCGGGAAACCGGGGAAAAGAACGAAACTCACATGTGCCATATTTCAGAGGGTGCCGCAGCATCCCGGTCGGTTCAAGACAAGTCACACGCCGCCTGTGAAATATGCGCAACCGCGGCAGCACGGCCACAAGTCACCGTCGCCGGGGTATCGCGGATGGACTCGGGGCAGGCGATGACGTGTCCAGCGCGTCGAGGTCGATCTCGACGGCGAAGGTCAATCCGCCGTCTGTTGTGTGGCTCAGGCGCATCTGCAGATCCAGATCGGTGATCAGCCGCACCGTGCCGGGGGCGGGACCGGCCGATCCCCCGGTCAACCCCATCGAAGCCGTGCCGGATATCTCGATACCGTCGGCCAGCACAGCGCCAGCGACGCAAGACAGCGTCGCGGCAAGGGCAAGGCGGGCAAAGGATCGGGCGGTCATGGCGCAGAGTATCCTTAAATGCATCTGGCACAAAACGACAAAAAAAGGCGCGCCAAACGGCGCGCCCCACATCGGATCAGGCCGGCGTCACCTGGACGGGCCGATCATCATAACCATCTGCCGGCCTTCCAGCTTGGGCATGTTCTCGATCTTGCCCAGCCCTTCGACATCGGCGGCGACGCGTTCCAGCAGGTCGCGGCCAAGGTTCTGGTGCGCCATCTCGCGGCCGCGGAAGCGCAGCGTGACCTTCACCTTGTCGCCATTCTCGAGGAATTTGGTGACGCTGCGCATCTTGACCTCGTAGTCATGAGTGTCGGTGTTCGGGCGGAACTTGACCTCCTTGACCTCGATGATCTTCTGCTTCTTGCGTGCCTCGGCCTCGCGCTTTTGGGTCTCGTATTTGTATTTGCCGAAATCCATGATCTTGCACACGGGCGGTTCGGCATTTGGCGAGATCTCGACCAGGTCCAGCCCGGCCTCCTCGGCCATGGCCATCGCGCGGGCCGGGGTCACGACCCCGACGTTTTCCCCCTCTGCGCCGATCAGGCGGATCTCGGGGGAACGGATACGGTCGTTGATGCGCGGGCCGGTTTCGCGTTGCGGCGGCGCATTGTGGGGTCTGCGGGCTATGAGGGGCCTCCTGAAGTTGCCGGGTGTCGAGGCGGCAAGTTACGCGCAAGACCCGCGTCTTTCAAGGCGATTTGGGCAGGAGGTCGCCGGTTTCGCATCGGCCGCTGCAGTGCAGCATTGTGCTTGCGGCTAGACGGAGATATGCGCCGCATACAAACAGTCATCCGAAGGGGGACATCATGAACCGGGCACTGATCATCGTCATCATCCTCGCCGCACTTGGCGCCGGGGGATATTTCCTGATGCAGTCGAACGCGAACCAAGCTGCCGAACAGGCCGCCGCAGCAGAAGCTGCAGCCGCTGAGGCCGCCGCCGCTGAAGAGGCTGCCGCCGCCGAGGCCGCCGCCGCAGAAGCTGCCGCCGCCGAGGCCGCGGCCGCAGAAGCCGCCGCCGCCGAGGCCGCCGCCGCAGAAGCTGCAGCCGCAGAAGCCGCGGCCGCAGAAGCCGCCGCCTCAGAAGCTGCAACCGCTACCTCCGAGGCCGTGGAGGCCGCTGCCGAGGCCGCCACCGAAGCCGTCGAGGCCGTGGAGGGTGCGGTCGATGCCGCCACCGCCGAAACCGCCGTCGCGGCTGAAGAGGCAGGCGATGCGGCCTTGGCCGGGATCTTCACCGCCGAGGGTTTCGATTACGATCAGGCCATCGCCGCGCTGCAGGCTGCCGACATCTCGCCCGTCACCCGCACCGCAGTGAGCACGGCGCTTGAGGGCGCGCGCGACAACCCCGCGCTGCTCGAGGCGGCGCTGCTGCAGGCTCGTCAGGCGCTCGGCATCGCCAACTGAGCCTTCACAGCGCAGGAAAAGGCCCCCCGCGGAGATTCCGCGGGGGGCCTTTTGATGTGCGGTCGCGCTGGGTGTTCAGTCTAGAAATGCCTTCTCCACCACGTATTCGGCAGGCTTGGAATTCGCCCCCTCGGTCAGGCCATAGCCTTCGAGCATCTCCTTGATCTCGAGATTGAAGGCGAGATTGCCGCAGACCATCGCGCGGTCGCTCTCGGGGCAGAGCGGGGCCACGCCCAGATCGGTGAACACCTCGCCCGAGCGCATCAGGTCGGTGATGCGCCCCATCTTGGCGCTCTGTTCGCGCGTCGTCGTGGGATAGTAGCGCAGCTTGCCCGCGAAACCCTCGCCGATCAACTCGGCCAGCAGCTCGTCCTTGCGGATATCCTCCACCAGCTTGGCGCCATAGGTCAGCTCGCCCAGCTCGCGGCAGGTGTGGGTCAAGATGACCTCGTCGTAATCGGCATAGGTCTGCGGGTCGCGCAAAAGGCTCGCAAAGGGCGCGATGCCGGTGCCGGTGGCAAAGAACCAGATCCGCTTGCCCGGGATCAGCGCATCATGGACCAGCGTGCCGACGGGCTTGGGGCGCAAGATGATCTCGTCGCCCGGCACGATATGCTGCAGCCGCGAGGTCAGCGCGCCGTCCGGAACCTTGATCGAATAGAATTCCAGCTCGTCATCCCAAGACGGCGAGGCGATGGAATAGGCCCTGAGCAGCGGCTTTTGCTTGCCGGTCTCGGGGTCGGGATCACCCATCAGGCCGATCATCACGAATTCACCCGACCGGAATCGCAAGCTCGGCGGCCGCGTGCAGCGGAACCGGAACAGGCGGTCGGTGTAATGCTCCACCTCGGTCACAGTCTGCGCATCGGGCAGGGTGGGCGTCGCCTTGGGGATGTTCGGTGCGTCGATATCTTTCACGGGTCTGTGCTCGCTCATGTCCATCTGGGCACCTCTCTAACGCTCGGTGCCTGTTTAAGCCTTGATCTGGGTCAGGGAAACCCCGGGGTCAGCCCCTCAGCCGCGCCTGATGGTCGCCCGCCCGCCAGTCGGCGCGCGCCAGCCACTGATCCTCGGGCTGGCGGGCCGCGATCTGCGGCGCCAGCTCGATCTCGTCGAATCCCGCGCGCCGGGCCATCGCATACTGATCTGCCAGCACCGGTCCCGCCGCGCGCAGGCGTCCGGTGTAGCCCATGGCACGCAGGCGCCGCGCCACGGTAAAGCCACGCCCGTCGTTGAATGCGCCAAACCGGATCCGGATCAGCGCGATGCGCCCCAGATGCGGGGCCAGCTCTGCCAGATCCTCGCCGGGGTCAAGGTCGATGCCCAGGACATCCACCGCTCCCGCCTCGGCCAGCGGCACGACCTGCCCGGCCCAGTCATCTTCCCTAAAGCCATCGTCTTGCATGAGAATTGCCATCTGTGTGTCTCTCATCTTTCCAAAAATATGCACGGCGAAAGGTCACCGCCTCTCACGACGCCGCCTTGAGCGGGCCGCGCACCATCCGGCCATCCACGAAATGGATGCCGCATTCCTCCTTGTCGGTCCCGCGCCAGCGCCCGGCGCGCGGGTCCTCGCCCGTGGCGACGGGCGTCGTGCAGGGCGCGCAGCCGATGGAGGGATAGCCGCGCGCCACCAGCGGATGGCGCGGCAGGCGGTTGTTGATCATGTAATCGGCCACATCCAAGGGCGCCCAATGGGCGAGCGGGTTGATCTTGATCCGGCCCGTTCCCGTCTCGGCTTCGAAAAACGCCAGTTCCGCCCGCGTGCCCGACTGGAACCGCTTGCGGCCCGTGATCCATGCATCGAAGGGCGCCAGCGCGCGCTCCAGCGGCTCGGTCTTGCGGAGCGCGCAGCAGGCATCCGGGTCGGTCCGGTGCAAATCGCCTTCCGGGTCATGGGCGCCGACGCGCACGGGCGCGGCGCGGATGATCCGCAAATCCTCAAGGCCCAGCCGCTCGGCCACCTCGCGCTGATACTCCAGCGTCTCGGCAAACAGCATCTGCGTATCGACGAACAGCACAGGCGTGGCGGGGTCGACGACCGCCACCATATGCAAAAGTACCACCGATTCCGCCCCGAAGGAGGACACCAGCGCCACCGCCCCCGTATCGCCGTCCCGCAAGGCATGCTCGACCACCGAGGTGGCCGCGCGATGCTTGTAGCGCGCGTTCAGCCCCGCGATCCGGTCGGCAAGCCCCGTGTCAGGCGGCGGCATCGGCGCGCACCTCGGGATCGTCGTAGAGCGCCGCCTTGAAGGGTGCCATGCCGAGGCGGCGGTAGGTGTCGAGGAAAGTCTCGCCCGGCCCCTCGCGCAGGGTCAGGTAGGCGCGCAGAATGCGCTCGATCGCCGGGATGATCCGGTCATAAGCAAAGCCGGGGCCGGTGCGCTCGCCGATCACCGCATCGGGGCCGCCATCGCCGCCCAGCGTGATCTGGTAGCTTTCGACCCCCGCCCGGTCCAATCCCAAAATGCCAATATGGCCGACATGATGATGCCCGCAGGCGTTGATGCAGCCCGAGATCTTGATCTTGAGCGGGCCGATCTCGTGTTCCAGCTTCAACGCCTCGAAGCGCAGCGCGATGCCCTGCGCCACAGGGATCGATCGCGCGGTCGCCAGCGCGCAATAATCCATGCCGGGGCAGGCGATGATGTCCGACACAAGGCCCACGTTGGCCGTGGCAAGGCCAGCGGCCAGAAGCGCCTCTTGCACGGCCTTGAGGTGCCGTTTGGGCAGATGCGGCAAGATCACGTTCTGCTCGTGGCTGATGCGCAACTCGTCATGGGCGTAGCGTTCCGCCAGATCGGCCAGCACCCGCATCTGCGCGCTCGTCGCATCGCCGGGCGTCTCGCCATGCGCCTTGAGGCTGACGGTCAGGATCGCGTAACCGGGATGGCGGTGCGGCGTCACGTTGGTGTCGGTGAAGGCACGAAAGACCGGATCGGCGGCGCGCCATGTCTCGTAGCTGCCAACGGCACCAGCCTCGAAGCGGGGCGGCGCGAATTGCGCGGTGATCGCGGCCAGCATCTGCTGGTCGATCCCGGAAAACAGCGGCTTGCGCGCCGCAAATTCGGCCTCCACCTGCGCGCGGATTTCCTCGATCCCGGTCTCGTGGACGGTGATCTTGATGCGCGCCTTGTACTTGTTGTCCCGTCGGCCAAGCAGGTTGTAGACGGCCACGACCGCCTCCAGATAGGGCAGCAGGTCCGCCAGCGGCACGAACTCCGCCAGCACCTTGCCGATCATCGGCGTGCGCCCCAGCCCGCCGCCCACCAGCACGGTCGCGCCGATCTTGCCGTCGCGTTCCACCAGCCTCAGGCCGATGTCATGGGCCGCCGTCACCGCGCGGTCATCCTTGTGACCCGTCACCGCCACCTTGAATTTGCGCGGCAGGAACTGGAATTCCGGGTGGTCGGTCGACCACTGCCGGATCAGCTCGGCCACCGGGCGGGGGTCGATCACCTCGCCCTCCACCGCGCCCGCGAAATGGTCGGCGGTCACGTTGCGAATCGTGTTCCCGCTGGTCTGGATCGCATGCATCCCCACATCGGCCAGCGCATCGAGCATGTCGGGCACATCGGCGAGCTTGGGCCAGTTGAACTGGATGTTCTGGCGCGTGGTGAAATGGCCATAGCCCTTGTCGAAAGCGTCGGCGATCATCGCCAGCTGCCGCATCTGCGCGGAATTCAGCGTGCCATAGGGGATCGCCACGCGCAGCATGTAGGCATGAAGCTGCAGGTAAAGGCCATTCATCAGGCGAAACGGCTTGAATTCATCCTCGGTGAGGCTGCCGTCGATGCGGCGGGCGACCTGAGCCCGGAACTGGGCCACGCGGCTGCGGACGAAACTCTCGTCGAATTCGGAATAGCGGTACATTACTGCGCCTCCTGCTTGCCATGGGCGTAGTTGGAGGGCCCGCGGGTGCGGAAGTCCTCGCGGAAATGGGTGGGTTCGGGGCCCTTCGGTCCGGGGCGCGCATCGGCGAGATAGGCGCCCACGACCTCGTGGCCGCGGGCATGAGCGTCGAGCAGGTGCAGATCAGCCGTCGCCTCATCCTCGATCAGGGCGGCCTGTTCCATCCGCCGCGTCCATTGGCCTTGCGCATCGAGCCAGACCACATCGCCCTCGAGCAGCGCATTGGCGGTCAGCACCTTGGGGGTATAGGGGCGGGACATCAGGCGAATTCCTCTTTCAGGTCGGCACTCTGCCGGGGCAGGGCGGCCTCGGCCCAACGGGGGGCAAGACCGTAGAGCAAGATCACGGGGCCGGTCGGTGCGGCGTCTTCGAGGTCCGAGGCAAGACGCCCGAGCGTCGTGGCTATGGTGCGGGCATCAGACCGCGCGGCGTTTTCCACCGCCGTCACGGACGTGTCGGGGGATGCGCCATGCATCATCAGGCGGCCTTGGATGAACCGCGCCCCACGCGCGCCCATGTAGATCGCGGCGACCGTGCCGGGGCGGGCCAGCCCGCGCCAATCCTGTTCGGCAAAGCCCTTCATGTCGTGGCCCGTCAGGATGCGCAGCGCAGAGTTGCGGTCGCGTTTGGTCAGGCTCTGTCCGATCTGGGCTGCCGCAGCACTTGAGGCCGTGATGCCGGGCACGACCGACCAGTCGAGGCCTGCAGCGTCGAGCGCCGCAATCTCCTCGTCCAACCGACCAAAGACCGAAGGATCGCCACCCTTTAGCCGCACCACATGCGCGCCCTGCGCCGCATGTTCCACCATCAGTGCGCAGATTTCGTCTTGCGCCATCGCGGGACCAAAGCCCTGCTTGCCGGCGTCGATCAAGATCGCCTCGCGGCGCGCGAGTTCCAGGATCGCAGGGGCCACGAGCCTGTCGTGGATCACCACATCCGCCCGGTCGAGCAGGCGGCGCGCCTTGAGCGTCAGCAATTCCGGATCGCCCGGGCCCGCGCCGACCATGTCCACGCGGCCACGCGTAGGGGCCTCCGCCAGATGGCGCGCCAAGAGATCGTGCAATGCCGGCTCAAGACCTGCTTCGCCCTGTTTCTCAATGGCCTGCGGGGCGGTGTTGAAGTAGTATTCCGCCCAGAACTCTCGCCGCTTGCGCCCCATCGGCAGCGCATCGGCGGCCTTGCGGAACGCCTTCCCGACGCGGGCGGCAAGCCCCAGAGACACGGGCAGGCGTTCCTCCAGATCCGCCTTGATCGCGCGGGCCAGCACCGGGGCCGCGCCCTCGGTCCCGATGGCGATGGTCACCGGATCGCGGTCGACGATGGCGGGGGTGATGAAGGCGCTGTTCTCCAGATTGTCGACCCAATTGACCAGCGCCCCATCGGCGCGCGCCAGACGGGCCACGCGCGCATCCTCGGCCGGGTCGTCATTGGCGGCGTAAAACAGCGCGGCGCAGAGCGCGTCGCCGGGCCCGAGCGCGCGGGACACCAACGTGATGCGCCGCTCGGCGGCCAACGCGCTCAAGCCGTCCTCGGGGGTCTCGGCAAAGACGGTGATCCGCGCCGTGGTCTTGAGCAGCAGCCGCAGTTTTGCCAGCGCGGTCTCACCCCCGCCCGATACCACGATGCGGCGCCCCTGAACGGCAAGGAAGATCGGGAAATGGTCCATCGGGCGCTGCCATCCTGTGTCCTGCAACCTGCCCTTGAGATAGAACAATTTCCCACGAAATGGCAGATACGCCTTGTCAAAAGGAACATGTGTTTGCATCTTTGCGCCGCGCCAAGCCCGGCGTTCCTCAACGGCAAGGCCCCTGACGATGACCGACCAGATCGATGCGCTAGACCGGAAAATTCTCGCGGCCCTGCAAGACGATGCCTCCCGCTCGCTCGACGAGATCGCCCGCGTCGTGGGCTCATCCAAGACGCCCGTCTGGTCGCGGATTCGCAAGATGAAGGAGGCGGGCATCATAGGGCGGCAGACCGTGCTGCTCGATGCCGAGAAACTGGGGTTCGAGGCCTGTTTCTTCGTGCTCATCCGAACCTCGGAACACGAGGCGGATTGGCAGAAGAAATTCCTCGCCGCCCTCAAGGCCCGCCCCGAGGTGCAGGAGGCGCACAGGCTGGCCGGTGAAATCGACTACATCCTCAAGGTCCGCGTGCCCAATGCGCGCGCCTATGACGCCTTTTACCAGGCGCTGATCTCCGAGGTCAGGATCTACAACGTCACCGCCCTTTTGAGCATGGAGGAGATCAAGGCGTCACCGCTTCTGCCGCTGGGGCCAGTTTCGTGACGATCTCGGCGCTGCTTTCCAGCGTCTTGTGAACCGGGCATTTGTTGGCGATTTCCAGAAGCTTGGCCCGGTCCTCGGGTGACAATGCCCCCTCAAGCCGGATCAGCCGCGTGAAGCGGTCGAGCGTGACCGTCGGCGCGCGCGCGTCCTGCGCATGGACCCTGTCATGGGTCACATCGACCGCGACATGGGACAGTGCCACGCCCTTGCGCCGCGCATACATGCGGATCGTCATCGAGGTGCAGGCGCCAAGGCCCGCCGCGACCAGCTGATAGGGGGTCAGCCCGCGGGCGGTCCCGCCATATCCCACCGGCTCATCGGCGCGGATATGGTGGCGGCCGACCTGCACATCTTGCAAGAATCCGTCGGAGTCGGCCTCGGACACGCGGGTCACGCCCTCGGGCGCACCGGGCGGCGGCGCGGGCGCGCGCAGGTCAAGGTAGCGCGCGGCCCATGCGGCGGCGACGCCGGCGGCATAATCGGCATCCTCCGGCCGGGACAGCAGGTGGTCGGCATCGTCAAGCGTGACAAAGCTTTTGGGATGGCGCGCGGCAGTGAAGATGCGGGTGGCATTGTCGATCCCCACGACATCGTCGCGGGGCGCATGCAAGATCAGCAGCGCCTGTTTCATCTCGGCCAGTGCCGGTTCCAGACGGGCGGCCTTCACGTCCTCAAGGAAAGCGCGACCTATCTTGATCTTTTGCTGGCCCAGCGTAACCTCGGCTACGCCGTTGTAGGCGATGCGACCCAGAGCCCAACCGAAATTCTTGGTGACATGGCCCGGATCGAAGGGCGCGCCGATGGTGACCACGGCCTTGACGCGGTCCATCTGCGGCGCAGCCCGTAGCGCGGCCGCGCCCCCAAGCGAATGACCGATCAAAAGGCCGGGCGGCATGCCGCGGTCGCTCAGCGCCCGGGCGGCGGCCAGCAGATCCTCCACATTCGAGGTGAAGGAGGTGTTGGCAAACTCCCCTTCGGAATGGCCCAATCCGGTGAAATCAAAGCGCAGCACCGCGATGCCCATTCCCGCCAGCCGCGCCGAGATGCGGCGCGCGGCGGCGATATCCTTGCCGCAGGTAAAGCAATGCGCCATCAGCGCGGTCGCCAGATGCGGCCCCTCGGGCAGGTCGAGGCGCGCGGCCAGCGCGTGGCCGTCATGGCCGGGAAAGGTGAAGCGTTCGGTGGGCATTGTCGGGTCATTCCTGTGCGGACCCGTCTAGGATGGGCGCGCCGTCTTGCGACGGCAAGCGGACCCGGAGCTGTCTCACGTCCTCGTGCGGCGCGGTGTCCGCGGCGTGAGCGGCGATCTTGCGCTTGGGGGCGCGATGGGCTTTGGTCGGGCGGTTCCACCCCAAGAAGGCTCCGATGGACCCGATCTGCCAGACCAAGCTGCCCCATCTGCCGTGGATGGACCCGGCCACGGCCCGGTTGCCGGGCGTCCAGCCGCTGGGGCCGGGTGACAGCTGGCTGATGCGCGACGATGCCTTTGCCGCCCAGATGGCGCTGCGCGACCGGCTGGTAGCCGAGCGGCGCGGCGCGGTCATCGCCGCCCTGCCGGGGTCCGAGGCGGCGGTCGAGGCGCTCTATGTCGAGGTGCTCTATCGGCTCGCCGCCGACCCGGGCTACGACTGGGGCGAGGGGGCGGTGAGGCGCCCCGACGGGGTTGTCGTGCCGTTGGACCCTGCCGACAGGCTTGGCACGCTTGCAAGGCTGGTACAGGAGGATCTGTGCCTGCTCGAACCGCGAGACGGGGAACATGTGATGACGGCGGCGATCTTGTGCTTTCCGGCCAGCTGGACGCTGGCTGAAAAGATCGGGCGCCCGCTGACCGGCATCCATAGCCCCGTGGCGCTCTATGATGCGGGCATGGCCGCCCGCGTCCAGCGCCTGTTCGACATGGTCCGCCCCGAGCGTCCGCTTTGGCGGCAAAACGCGCTGGTCTATGCCGATGCCGCCCTTCACCAGCCGCGCCCCGAGGCCGCGCCGCGCCGCGAGGCCGGGGCGGAAGGGCGTTATCTCAGGTCAGAAAAACAATGCCTTGTGCGGCTTCCTTCATGTGATGCTGTGCTGTTTGCGATCCATACCTTCGTGGTTCAGCTCTCGGCCATCCCGCCTGAGGCGCTGCGCCAGATGCCGCATCGGGCGCCCGTGACATGAGCCGCGTCACCGACCAATACGAGGCCTTTCCCTACCCCGAGCGCGACCCGGGCGACGAGGGCAAGCGCCTGATCACCGGCTCGCCCAGTCATCCGCTGGAGATCGACCATTTCCTGTTTGGGGGCAGTCGCGACTGGTCGCAGCCGTTGCGCGCGCTGGTCGCGGGCGGCGGCACGGGCGACGCGCTGATCCAGCTGGCGCAGGTTCTGACCAGCTCGGGCAAGCCCCATGACATCACCTATGTCGACCTCTCCACCGCTGCGCGCAAGATCGCGCAGGCGCGGGCAAAGGCGCGCGGCCTGACCGGTATCCGCTTCGTCACCGGCTCGCTTCTGGACGCACCCGCGATGGGGCCGTTCGACTACATCGACTGCTGCGGCGTGCTGCATCATCTGCCCGATCCGCAAGCCGGCTTTGATGCCTTGGCAGCCGCCCTCGTGCCCGAGGGGGGCATGGGTCTGATGGTCTACGCGCCCTTCGGCCGGTCCGGCGTCTATCCTCTGCAAAAGGCCTTTGGCACCGTGCTGGAGGGAACGCCCCGCGACCGGTTGCGCCGCGCCAAGGCGATCTTTGAGCGCATTCCCGATGGCCACCCGTTCAAGCGCAACGCCCAACTGGGCGACCACAAGGCCAGCGATGCGGGGTTTTACGACCTGCTGTTGCACAGTCAGGACAGGCCGTTCCGCATCGGCGACCTGCTCGACGTGCTGGACCGCGCCGGGCTGGCGATGACCGGAAGCCCGCAGGCGCATCTCTATGATCCGCTGCCCATTCTGGGCGACAAGGGACTGCTGGCGGGGATGGACGCGGCCGCGCGGATGGATCTTGCCGAGGCGTTGCGCGGCACGATCCGCACCCATGTGCTCTATGCCGCGCCCAAGGCCGGGGCCGAGGGGCGTGTCGCCCAACCCGGGCCGCAGGCGGTGCCGCATCTCAAGGGCGTGTCAGGCGGGCCGTTGGCGCAGCATGTGATGAAACATGGGGTGATCCCCGTGACCCATGAGGGCGAACGCTTCGAGATCCCGGTGCCCGCGATGGTCGCCCGCGCGCTGGCGCAGATCGACGGGCGGCGCAATCTGGACGAGATCGCCAAGGGCATGCGCACCGATTGGCTGGCCTTCGCGCCGATCTGGTCGGGCGTGTCGCGGGCCATGACCGGCCACGGGCTGCTTTACTACTCACGGCTGCTGCGCGGGTAACGCCGCCTACGCTTTGAAATGCTTGGACAGTTTCAGGCCCTGGCCCTGATAATTCGACGCGATGCCCGACCCGTAAAGCCGCGCGGGCAGGGCGGCCATGCGTTCATAGACCAGCCGCCCCACGACCTGCCCGTGTTCCAGCACAAAGGGCGCCTCGTGGCAGCGCACCTCCAGCACGCCGCGCGCAGGCGTGCCATGGCCAAAGCCGGGGTCGAAAAACCCCGCGTAATGCACGCGAAACTCGCCGACCATCGCCAGATACGGCGACATCTCGGCGGCGCAATCGGGGGGGATCGTCACCGCCTCGCGGCTGACGAGGATGTAGAAGGCGCCGGGGTCAAGGATGATGCGCCCCTCTTCGCTGCGGACCTCTTCCCAGAAATCTGGGATGGCGTGGGCCGCGATCTTCGTCAGGTCTATGACGCCGGTATGCGGCTTGGCGCGGTAGCCGACGATGCCAGCGGCGGTCGGCGTCAGATCGACGGAAAAGCCCAAGCCTTCGTCGATCACCGGCAGCCCGTCGACCAGCGGGCTGTCGGCATGGCGGGCGGCAAGCTCCGCGTCGCTCAGCACGGCTTGGCCGCGGCGGAACCGGATCTGGTTCAGCCGCAAGCCGGGTGCCACCTTGACCGAGAAGGACCGCGGGCAGATCTCGGCATAGAGCGGTCCAATGTAGCCTGCCGGGATCCGGTCGAATTCCGTGCCGCCATCGGCGATCACCCGGGTCAGGCAATCGACGCGGCCCGTCGAGCTTTTGGCGTTGCACACGGCGGTGACGTCTGCGGGCAGCGCCAGCCCCTCGCGCAGCGGCACGACATAGACGCAGCCCTTTTCCAGCACCGCGCCGCCGGTCAGATCCATCCGGTGCATCTCGAATTCCGCGATCCGGTCGGCCACGCGGCGGCCATGGCCGGCAAGAAAGGACGCGCGCACGCGGTAGGCCACATTGCCCAGCCGCAAATCGAGGCTGGCGGGCTGCACCTGATCGGCATCGGGGCTGTCGCAGGTGATCTGACGGCCTGCGATCATCGCCTCGAGGGCGTGATCGGGCAGCACACCTTGGCTTGCATTGCTCATCCGGGCATCCCCCCTGTTTTGCCCAAGAAAAAACCGCCCGCGCCGGGGGCGCAAGGCGGTTTTCGCGGGGTTCCGCGCACTGCGGAAAGATTTGGTCGGGCTAGCAGGACTTGAACCTGCGACCTTCCGTCCCCCAGACGGACGCGCTACCAAGCTGCGCTATAGCCCGACGTGTCGCCCTTCTACCCATTTTGCCGGGGGGCGCAAGGGGCAGGGTGCACGCTCAGGCGGTCGGGCCCGGCGGGTCGCGGCGCATCCGGTCGCGCAGGGCCACAAGCGCGGGGCGCAGAGCGCCGATGCGGCCATCGCGCAGGGTGGCAGCGGCTGCCACGAGTCCTGCAAGACGGTCGATCGGGCTGATCGGATCGCGGGCTTCAGTCTCTCTGACGATGTCCGACGCAGCGGCGGGTGCGAGGTCCGGTTCGGGCGCTGCGGCCTCGAGCGGTGCCTTAACCTCAGGCGCCAACGCTGGCTCGGCTTCAGGTAGGTCTACCGTCTCCGTCTCCGTCTCTGCGTCCGGCGGGTCGGGCCGCGGCTCGGGATCGTCGAAGTCGAGGCTTGCTTGCAGCGCGCCGTAGCTCGAAGGCTCGGGCGCAGTGCCTGCCTCGGCCTGATCGGCCAACGCATCCTCGGCCCAGGCCTCGACGTCCTCTCCGACATAAGCGTCGATCACCGGCTCTTCGGGCAGGTCGACAGGGGGCGACAGGGCGGCGACCGCGGCCACACCCTCTTCGCGGATCATTTTCTGGACGCCCCGGATGGTCAGCCCCCGGTCATGCAGCAAGACCTTAATGCCGCCGACAAGTTCCATATCGGCGGGGCGGTAATAGCGTCGACCGCCCGCCCGCTTGACCGGTTTGATCTGTGGAAATTTCGATTCCCAAAAGCGCAAGACATGGGCGGCAACGTCGAGCCAATCCGCGACTTCGCGGATGGTGCGAAAGGCTTGCGACGATTTCGACATGGCCGGTTTGCCCGCCTCTGCTCTAGCCTGCTGTCGTATGGTGCCGCGCCCGTGTCTGTCAGCCGCACGGCCCGTCAGTCGCGGTTGCCCGCCGCGACCCTGTCTTTCATCAGGTGCGAGGGCCGGAATGTCAGCACGCGGCGCGGGCTGATCGGCACCTCTTCCCCGGTCTTCGGGTTGCGCCCCACCCGGGCGGTCTTGGACCGCACCGAAAAGGTCCCGAAGGACGAAATCTTGACCTGTTCGCCTGCGACTAGCGCATCGGACATCAATTCAAGCACCCGTTCCACGAGCTGCGCGCTTTCGTTGCGCGACAGGCCTACTTCGCGAAACACCGCTTCGGATAGGTCCATCCGTGTCAGCGTCTTGCCAGCCATCTGTTCTGTCCCCCAAATGTTGCGCCAAGATGCGTGAAGCGATTTCTCAAGTCAATCGAGAGACTTGGGAGCCGGCGTTTATCTGCCGCCCGCCCCCTACCACCGGATCACCACCGCGCCCCAGGCAAGGCCGCCCCCGATCGCCTCGCAGACCAGCAGATCGCCGCGCTTGATCTGGCCCCGCGCCACCCCTACCGACAGCGCCAGCGGGATCGAGGCGGCCGAGGTATTGCCATGGTCTTGCACCGTCACCACGACGCGGTCCATGCCAACGCCCATCTTCTGGGCGGTGCGGGTGATGATGCGCAAATTGGCCTGATGGGGCACGATCCAGTCGATCTGTTCGGGTTGAACACCGGCCTTGGCCAGTGCCGCCTCTGCGGTTTGTGCAAGTTTTTCAACGGCATGGCGGAACACCTCGCGGCCTTCCATGCGCAAGACGCCGGTGGTCTGCGACGACGACACACCGCCGTCAACGTAGAGTAGGTCGCGGTAGCGCCCGTCGGAATTGAGGTCAGTCGCCAGCACCCCGCGATCGGCGGCCGTCCCGGCGCCCGTCTGCGCCTCGAGGATCAGCGCGCCCGCCCCATCGCCGAAGAGCACACAGGTGCCGCGGTCGGTCCAGTCCATGATCCGGCTGAAGGTCTCGGCCCCGATCACCAGCGCGCGCTTGGCCTGACCCGAAGCGATCAGCGCATCGGCATTGGCCAACGCAAAGACGAATCCCGCGCAGACGGCCTGCACATCGAAGGCGAATCCCCTGGTCATGCCCAAGCCTGCCTGCACCATCGTGGCGCAGGACGGAAAGGTCAGGTCGGGCGTCGAGGTTGCCACGATCACCGCATCGATGTCATCGGGCGCAAGTCCCGCCATGTCGAGCGCCTTGCGCGCCGCGGCCACGGCCATCTGGCTGGTGGTCTCGCCGTCGGCCGCAAAATGGCGCCGCTCGATTCCCGAGCGCGACCGGATCCAGTCGTCGCTGGTGTCCAGCGTCGCCTCGAATTCCGCGTTCTCGACAATACGGGCGGGAAGGTAATGGCCGATCCCCACCGAAACGGCGCGCAGTTTCGTCATGCCTGTCCGGCCTCCGATTGAATGGCCGCGGCGGCAGCCTGTTCGGCCGCAGCAAGCCGCGCCGCGAGCCGTTCGTTGAACCCCGACGCTGCCAGCCGCGCGGCCAGCTTGATTGCAGCGGAAACGCCGGTTGCATCCGCGGAGCCGTGCGATTTCACCACCGTGCCGTTCAGGCCCAGAAACACGCCGCCGTTCACCCGGCGGGGGTCGATCCGTTTCGACAATCGACGCAAAGAGGTGTAGGCCAGCATCGCCGCGATGCGTGACAGGGGGGAATAACGGAACGCCTCCCCCATCAGTTCGCGGATCAGCCGCGCCGTGCCCTCGCCGGTCTTCAGCGCGACATTGCCGGTGAAGCCGTCGGTTACGATCACATCCACCTTGTCCGAAGGCAGGTCACCCCCTTCGACGAAGCCGACGAAATCGAAATCGGCCGCATGGCTGACGCGCTCGATCAGGTCGGAGGCGAGTTTCAGCTCGGCGCGCCCCTTGTGGTCCTCGGTCCCGACATTGAGCAGGCCGACGCGCGGGCGCTGCAACTCCAGACCGTTGCGGGCGTAGCTCGCCCCCATCAGCGCGTATTGCAAAAGATCCTCGGCATCAGCGCGGATATCGGCGCCGACGTCGAGCATCACGTTGAACCCGCTTGGATTGCGCGAAGGCCAGAGGCAAGCGATGGCGGGGCGGTTCACGCCTTCGATCTTGCGCAGACGGATCATGCTCAGCGCCATCAGCGCGCCGGTGTTGCCGCAGCTGACCGCCGCCCCGGCCTCGCCGTTGCGCACCGCCTCGATGCAAGACCACATTGACGTGTTCTTGCCATGGCGCAGCACATGCGAGGGTTTGTCACCCATCGTCACCACGCCATCCGCGTGGCGGATTTCGCAGCGATCAGAGAGGTCGCGCCGACGGTCTATCAGGCGCTCGATCTCGGGACGGTCACCGTGCACGATAAAGCGCAGGTTCGGGTTCTTTGCCGCGGACCCGGCAATGCCCGCCACGATTGCGGCGGGCCCCAGATCACTGCCCATCGCATCTATGGACAGGACGGTGCCGGGGATCGTGCGGGCCGTGAGCGCCGTGCCTTGCGTCATTCCCCGGGTCGCCTCGCCGCCTCGGGCTGATGTCGTATCAGGCCGCGTCTTCGTCGAGGTCGATCTCGTCGGCCTTCGCGATCACTTCGCGGTCATTGTAGTTGCCGCAAGACGGGCAAACATGGTGCGGGCGCTTGAGTTCGCCGCAGGAGGGGCATTCGTTCGGATTGCCGCCCTCGAGAAAATCATGGGAACGGCGCATGCCGCGCCGCGAGCGCGTCACTCGGTTCTGGGGGACAGCCATGTCACAACCTCGGTATTTCGGGGGCGATCCCGGTGTGGCCGCCCGATCCAGTCAAAAACGTCTCGTCTCGTACGTCGCCGACCGCATAGCGCGAAGCGGCCTGTCTGACCAGCGCGGAAATGCTACGGCGGGCAGTCGGACCGCCCAGCGGGGCGGGCGCGAATGAGGCCGGGAACATACTCTGATTCCCTGCCCATGCAACCCCTAAACCGCCCCGGAACAGGCGCCGGTTTTCAACCCTCTTCGCTGTCGTTTTCACCTTGTGAAAGGCGGTCGCGGAGCGCCGCCAGACCGGCCAGCGGACGGGCGTCCTCATCGGTCAGCGGCGCCACGCCCGGCGCGGTGAACACGGTCTGGGCCAGCGCCGCATCTGCTGCGCGCGGGTAAAGTGGCAGCGCCAGCGCCAGCGCCTCGGCCATCACTTCGGACAGGTCGAGGACATCGGGCAGGGGTTCTGCGCTGTCATCCTCGGGCATTTCGACCTCGTCGCCCTCGGATTCGGGCATCTGAGCGAGGTAGCGGCGTGTCACAGGCTCGTCGATGCGGGTGGTCACGGGCTCGGCCGTGACGACGCAGGGCTGCACCACGGTCGCGCCCAGCTTTGCCTCCAGCCGCCAGTCGCGCGCGCCATCGGGCAGCAATTCCCCGGAAAACCGCAGTTTCCGCAGCGCGAGCAGTCCCATCTCGCCAGACAAGGCCGCCCGCGCCGATGCATCGGGCACGATCTCGAAACTGCGCGTGCTGGCGCGCGGCAGGCGAGCGAGGGGCAGGCGGGGGGCGTCATCGGTCATGTTCGGTTTCCTCCTCGGGGATGCGGCCGGCTTGCGTCGCAAACTTGCCCTGTGGGCCGGGGTGAGTTAAGCGGATAGAAAGCTTCGGACAGCTGCGCAAGCCAATGGCGGGGCATCCGGCAACAGAACGGGGCAAGAGGGCGAACATGCACAAGTCCAAACGCGGCTTCCGGACGGGTCTCATGGGCCTTTTTCTGGTGCTCGGGCTTGCCGCCTGTTCCGAGACCTTCATCAACCACGGTTTTGTCCCTCCGCCCGAGGATCTGGCCGCGGTCAGCATCGGCGACAGCCGTGAGACGGTGGCAGCGGCCATCGGCACCCCTGGTGCCGCGGGCGTGATGCGCGACGAGGCGTGGTTCTACGCCGCCTACCGGGTGCGCAACTTTGCCTACCGTGCCCCCGAGGTGATCGAGCGTCAGATCCTCGCGGTGTCCTTCGACGGCGGTGGCCGCGTCACCAACATCGAAGAGTTCGGCCTTGAGGATGGGCAAATCGTGCAATTGTCGCGCCGTGTCACCACCAGTTCGGTGCGCGAGATTTCCTTCCTGCAGCAGATCCTGAGCAATTTCGGCCGCATCAACGTAGGCGATGCGCTCGGCGGCAACTGATCGGCGCGCTCTTGTCGCAAGACTGTGAGGGGCGCATCCTATACCTTGTGTCGCCGCAGCAGGGGCGGCAAGGCAGGAGCGGACCCCCATGTTGAATCTGTCCAAGGGACGGTATCGCGCGCGCATAGCCGCGACAGAGGCGGATCTGGAGGCGGCACGACGGCTGAGGACACTGGCCTTTAGGGGGCCCGCTGCCACCGATCTGGACCGTGACGATTTCGATGTCGCCTGCACGCATGTGATGGTCGAGGATACGCGCGACGGCGATCTGGTCTGCTGTTTCCGCCTGATGCATCTGGGATCGGGGGCCGAGATCGGCCGCAGCTATTCGGCACAATTCTACGAATTGTCGGCTCTGGCCGATTTCGACGGCCCCATGGTCGAGATGGGGCGGTTCTGCATCCACCCCGACCGGCGCGACCCCGACATCCTGCGCGTCGCCTGGGGCGCGATGACCGCCTATGTGGACCGCGAAGGGGTCGAGATGCTGTTTGGCTGTTCCTCCTTTCACGGCACCGAGGCGCGCGATTACGCCGATGCTTTCGCGCTCTTGCGTGATCGCCACATCGCGCCCAAGCGTTGGCTGCCGCGCGTCAAGGCACCCGCCGTCTTCCGCTTTGCCAGCCGTCTGCGGCGCAAGCCCGACCTCAAGCGCGCGCAGGCCAAGATGCCGCCCTTGTTGCGCACCTATCTGCTGATGGGCGGCTGGGTCAGCGACCATGCGGTGATCGACCGCGATCTGGGCACGCTGCACGTGTTCACCGGGTTGGAAATCCGCGCCGTGCCGCCCGCCCGCGCGCGGCTGTTGCGGGCCGTTGCGGGGTAAGGAAACCGCGCCTTGAGCGGCCTTGGAACGGGCCGCAATCTGGCGCCCACGATCGCCCATGATCTTGTGCCGGAGGCCCGTTTCCATGACACGCTCTTTAAATTTCCTGTCGTGCCTCGTCCTTGCCGCCTGCGTCGGTTCCGACTTGCCGCCCGAGGTGCGCCGCGACGTGCCCGGTTTCCTCTTTTGCACACCCGAAGGCGTCAGCCCGCTGGCCGCAACGCTGGTCGGCCGCCCGACAGCGGAGGCACGGCCCTATATCGAGGCCGCAGCGGCGGCAGGCGTGTTGTTTGATATCCCCATCGTCACGCCTGATGGATCGACCGCCGCGCTCGCGATTGAAACACCTGATATCATTCGCGCGAACCGGCAGGGCGATCTGATCACCAGCATCGGCTGCATTCCCCGCGATGTCTGCACGGGGGTGCAGCGGGACTGGTCCGGCCTGTGCGTCGGGCAGCGTCGCTGAGTCACCGCACCGTGCGGAGCCCGACATGAAGCGGTGTCAGCGCGCCCACCTCCACCCATGTGCCGCCAAGCCTGCGGGCCCGCGACCCGCTGCCCAGTTTGAAGCGCGCAAGGCCGGGGGCGCTTTGTGCATCGCAGGACCCGAGGTCGATCACCTGCACCCCGATTGCGCGCAGCTGGTCCATGGCGGTCCAAAAAAGCAGGTTGTGGGCCGAGGTCGCGCGCCCTGCTGCGTCGGACCAGCCGATCAGATAGCTCGCCGAGGACCCATGCCGCGCAAAGAGCATCGCGGCGATGCTCCGACCCTCGGCTCGGGCGGTGAACAGCGTCAGCGCGCCAGGCTCAGCCGCCGCCATGGCTGCGATGAGGGCTGGCGGCAGGTTGCGGTAGCCGCGCGCCGCCTGCTGCGCCGCCTCGCGGTGAAACAGCCAGTGGTTGCGGTCGGGTGGGAGTGGGGCAGCGCGTAGCTCCAGCCCCTGCCGCTGGGCGTGGCGCAGGCGGTTGCGCCATTTGCCGTCCATCCGCGCCAGCCAATTCTCGGGCGTGCCAGCCAGCGACAGCTCCGCCACCTCTCGCCCGGTTGCGAGCCGCACGAACCCCGCTCGCGCCAGCGCCGCGCCCTGCGCCTGCGTTTCGGCGTTCACGATCAGCGCCCCCACCCCGAGCGCGCGCCGCAGGGTCTGCGGCAGTGCAGGCCCGGGCCGGGAGATCAGCGCGATGCGGCCAAGCACCGGCACCGTGCGCGTCACCGCCAGCACCGGACCGCCGGGCAGGGCGTACCAAAGGGGGCTTGCCGCCATCCGCGCGAGGGCAGCCGCGAAAAGCGGGGATTGCTGGAGCGGGCAGGGCGCGGTTTCAGGCATGGCCGGGACAATGCCCCGCCCATGCCTAAGGCTTGGTTAACCCTGCAAGACCACCAGCGCGTGGCGTTTCTTGCCCGCCGAAAGCTTGATCGGCTGAGCCAGATCGCCCGCCGTCACCATCAGGCCGGCATCCGTCAGCGCCGCATCGTTCATCCGCGCGCCGCCTTCGGCGATGAGGCGCTTGGCCTCCTTGCCCGAGGCCGCCAGCCCCGAACGGGTGATAAGCTGCGCGACCGAGATGCCTTCGGCGAGTTCGGCGGTCGTCAGCGTCAGGGTGGGCAGGTCCTCGCCCATGCCGCCCTTTTCGAACACGTCGCGCGCCGTCGCCTCGGCCGCCTGCGCCGCCTCGGCCCCGTGCAAAAGCGCAGTGACCGCATTGGCGAGGATGATCTTGCCCTCGTTGATCTCGGCGCCTTGCAGCGCCCCCAGGCGGTCGCACTCCTCCACCGGCAGTTCGGTGTAGAGCTTCAGGAAGCGGCCCACGTCGGCGTCGGTCGTGTTGCGCCAGAACTGCCAGAATTCGTATGGCGACAGCATGTCCCCATCGAGCCAGATTGCCCCGCCCTGCGATTTGCCCATCTTGCGCCCGTCGGACGTGGTCAGAAGCGGCGTGGTCAGGCCATAGATCTCCGCATCCAGCACCCGCCGCGTCAGGTCGATTCCGTTGATGATGTTGCCCCATTGATCCGAACCGCCCATCTGCAACACGCAGGCCTCGCGGCGGTACAGCTCCAGAAAATCATAGGCTTGCAAGATCATGTAGTTGAATTCGAGGAAGCTGAGCGATTGTTCGCGGTCGAGCCGGGACTTGACGGATTCGAACGACAGCATCCGGTTGACCGAGAAATGCCGCCCGATATCTCGCAGGAAGTCGAGGTAGTTGAGGCCATCGAGCCATTCGGCATTGTTGAGCATAAGCGCGCGCGTATCTTGCCCTATCGCTTCGCTGCTTGAGGGCAGGGTCGAACCCGCGCCATAGCCAAGGTAGCGGTCGAATACCCGCTGCATGCCCGCTATATTGGCGTCGATTTGATCGGGCGTCAGCAGGGGGCGCTCATCGGCGCGGAAACTCGGATCGCCCACCTTGGTTGTGCCGCCGCCCATCAGGGTGATGGGTCGGTTCCCGATCTTTTGCCACCAGCGCAGCAGCATGATGTTGAGCAGATGGCCCACATGCAGCGATTTCGCCGTCGCGTCATAGCCGATATAGCAGGTCACGGGCCCCTTCAGCAGCGTCTCGTCAAGGCCCTGCAGGTCGGTGCAGTCGGCCAGGAACCCGCGCGCCATGATGGTGCGCAAGAACTCCGATTTGGGCTGGTAGGTCATGGGGGTCCGGTCCATGTTCGAGGGATGTGGCAAGGGCTATAGCGGGCGGGCGCGTGAAGGGAAAGAGCGACAGGGAAGCGTTCCGGGCGGGACCCGTCTGGGTCGCGGGCGCGATGTCGGGCACGTCGATGGATGGTGTCGATCTGGGCTTGATCGAGACCGATGGCGTCAGCGTCACGGCCTTTGGGGAAACCCGCTACCGGTCCTATTCCGATAGCGAGCGTGACACGATCCGCGCAGCGCTTGGCCGTTGGCCTGGCGATCCCGGCGTGGCCGAGGCCGCCCGAATGGTGGAAGATGCGCATCTGGAGGTTCTGGCGGGTCTTGAGGGCGCGCGTGCTTTCGGGTTTCACGGCCAGACGCTGGCCCATGACCCCGAGGGTGGGCGCACCCATCAGGCGGGGGATGGCGCGCGCCTAGCCGCCGCCTGCGGCCTGACGACGGTCTGGGATTTCCGCTCGAACGACATGCAGCTGGGCGGGCAGGGCGCGCCGCTGGCCCCCTTCTATCACTGGGCGCTGGCGCGCCACATCGGGGCTGCGCGACCCTTGGCATTCCTGAACCTCGGCGGCGTGGGCAACATCACGCTGGTCGATCCGCGCGTCGAGCGGCCAGAATTGCCGGGCGCCTGTCTTGCTTTCGACACCGGGCCTGCCAATGCGCCGATCGATGATCTGATGCGCGCAAGGCGGGGGATGGATTTCGACCGGGACGGGGCGCTGACCCGCGCCGGCAGGGTCGATGCGGAAACCGTCGCGGTCTTTCTCGATGACATCTATTTCCGCAAGATACCGCCCAAGTCGCTCGATCGGGATGCCTTTCCTGCGCTGGCCGGTTGGGTCGCGGGCATGTCGGACGCCGACGCCGTGGCGACGTTGGCGGCCTGCGCAGCGGGCGCCGTGGCGCAGGCGATGGAACATCTGCCGGTCCGGCCCGAGCGGGTGCTGGTGACGGGCGGCGGTCGGCGCAATCCCGGCCTGATGGAGATGCTGGCGGTGGCCTTGGGTCGCCCGGTCGATCCCGTCGAGGCGGTGGGGCTCGACGGCGATTTCCTCGAGGCGCAGGCCTTTGCCTATCTGGCGATGCGGGTGCTTCTCGGTCTGCCGACCTCGGCGCCGGGGACCACCGGGGTGGCGGCCGCAGTGGGCGGCGGTCGGGTGAGCCGGGTGTGAGGCTGCACGATTGGGGGCTCTGCCCCCATGCCCCCGGCATATTTTTGGAAAGATGAAGGGATCAGGCGCGCGTGGCGCGGGCGGTGCGGATCATCGAGCCGGTGTAGAGGATCAGCGCCGCCCAGATCAGCGGGAAGGCTATCGCGCGGGCCGGGCCGAAGGGTTCGGCGAAGACGAAGACTGCGATCAGGAAGATCATCGTCGGGGCGATGTATTGCAAGACGCCGATGGTCGAGAGGCGCAGCCCCTTGGCCCCGTTGGCGTAAAGCATGAGCGGGATGGCCGTGACCGCGCCCGTGCCGAGCAAGAACGCCGTGTCGGCCCAAGTGGTGCCGGTGAAATGGCCCGAGGGGCCGAGCCACAGCAGATAGGCCAGCGCGGGTGGGCACAGCAGCAACACCTCGAGCAAGAAGCCCTGGTTGGGCCCGATCGGCAGGGTTTTGCGCAAGAAGCCATAGAGGCCGAAGGTTGTCATCAGCACCAACGCCACCCAAGGCAGGACGCCTGCCGAAACTGTCAGGATGGTGACGGCGACGGCGGCAAGCCCCACTGCCACCCATTGCGCGGCGGCAAGGCGTTCGCGCAATACGATGGCGCCAAGGGCCACCGAGAAGAGCGGATTGATATAATAGCCCAGCGCCGCGTCGAGCGCGCGATCATTGGCAATGGCCCAGACATAGACGCCCCAGTTGACCGATATGAGCGTGGCGGTGACCGCCGCCATGCCGACCATGCGCGGGGTCTTGAGCGCGCGCACCAGATCGCCGGTGCGCCCGAGCACGATCAGGACCAGACCCGCGACGGGCACGGACCACAAGATGCGGTGGGCGATGATCTCTGCCGGGGGGATGTGGTCGATGGCCTTCATGTAGAGCGGCAAGAAACCCCAGAGCAGGTAGGCCGTGGTAGCATAGGCAAAGCCCGCGGGGCTGTCGCCGGTCTGTGGGGTGGGGCTGCTCATGGCGCTGGCCTAACGCAAGCTGTAAAGGGGGGCGAGCGCGAAATCGCGATCCGCGGCATCACGGATGGTGATGGATCAGCCGCGCGGGATGTCGAAACCTGTTGGTGCCAGTGTGAAGCCCTCGAACCGGAAGCCGGGCGAGACGGTGCAGGAGACCAGCGTGTAAGTGCCCGTCGTGCGCGCCGCCTGCCAGTGGTTCTCGGGCACGATGATCTGAGGCGCACCATGGCTCAGGTCCGGCGTCAGCAGGTGATCGGTGGCGGGGCCCTCGTCGGTGTCCGACAGCGACAAGATCAGCGGCGCGCCGGCGTGCCACAGCCAGATCTCGGTCGCGTCGACCTTGTGCCAGTGGCTCGCCTCGCCCGCCTTGAGCAGGAAATAGATGCAGGTGCCTGTGGGTCGGCCTGCGTTGGTGGCCATCCAGGTCTGGCGGTAGTGGCCGCCCTCGGGATGGGGTTCGAGGCCGAGGTGGGCGATGATCTGATCGGCTGTCATGGGGTCAACTGCGTCGCCAGGTCGTGGAAATCGCTGGCGATGACGTCCCAGTCCGATTCGGGGCCGAGGTCGGTGGTCTGGTGCGGCCCGTGCTCGGTCGGGCGCGCGACGAAGGCGGTCTTCAGCCCCGCGTAGCGGGCGGCGAAAAGGTCGTCGTTATGGGCCGCGACCATCATCACCTGATCGGTGGCGAGGCGCAGGGCCGCGCAGGATGCGAGATAGACCTGCGGCTTGGGCTTGTAATCTTGCGCGATCTCGGCGCCGAGGATGCAATCCCAGGGCAGGGCGGCATGCTTGGCCAGCCGCGTCATCAGCGCGATGGAGCCATTGGAACAAGGCGCGATCACGTGGCGGGCCTTCAACGCGGTCAGCCCCGCGACCACATCGGGCCAGGGGTCGAGCCGCTCCCAGGCATGGGCGAGACGTTCAGGGGCGCTGACAGAGAATTCGGCCGCCACCCTTTGCAGGTTCTCCCGGTGCAGATCGTCAAGCGCCACATATCCCCGTTCACCCCCGCGGATGCGGGCCATGGCGGGGTCGTATTCAGCCCGCCATGCGGTCGCGAAGGCCAAGGCGTCGACCTGCGGCAGCACCTTGGCGACCTCTCGTGCGACGGACCTGCGCCAGTCGACGCAGGTGCCGAAGACGTCGAAGATGAGGGCTTGAACCCTCATGCCCGCAGAACGCTCCGCCCGGCGTAAACCGCCGTTTCGCCCAAGCCTTCCTCGATCCGGATCAACTGGTTGTACTTCGCCAGCCTGTCCGACCGCGCAAGGCTGCCGGTCTTGATCTGGCCGCAGTTGGTGGCGACCGCCAGATCGGCGATGGTCGCATCCTCGGTCTCGCCCGAGCGGTGGCTCATCACGCAGGTCATGCGGTTGCGGTGAGCGAGCGAGACGGCCGCCAGTGTTTCGGACAGGGTGCCGATCTGGTTCACCTTGACCAGCAGCGAATTGGCGCAGCCCTTGGCGATGCCCTCGGCCAGACGCTCGGGGTTGGTTACGAACAGATCGTCGCCCACCAGTTGTACCCGGTGCCCCAACGCCTCGGTCAGGGCGCGCCAGCCGTCCCAGTCATCCTCGGAACAGCCATCCTCGATCGACAGGATCGGGTAATCGTCGACGAGCGCAGCCAGATAGGCGACATTCTCGTCCGGGGTGAGCGATTTTCCTTCACCGGCAAGGACATAGCGCCCATCTTTGAAGTATTCCGTGGCTGCGCAATCGAGCGCCAGCATGATGTCGTCGCCAGGCCTATAGCCTGCCTTTTCAATGGATTTAAGAATGAAATCAAGCGCGTCTCGGGTGGAGCTGAGGTTGGGGGCAAATCCGCCCTCGTCGCCGATGCCGGTCGACAGACCCGCGGCCGAAAGCTCTTTCTTCAGGGTATGGAACACCTCCGCGCCCATCCGCACCGCATCCGCGATGCTTTCGGCTGCGACCGGCATGATCATGAATTCCTGAATGTCGATCGGGTTGTCGGCATGTTCGCCGCCGTTGATGATGTTCATCATCGGCACCGGCAAGACCCGGGCCGAGGTGCCGCCGACATAGCGGTAGAGCGGCTGCGCGCTGAAATCCGCCGCGGCCTTGGCCACTGCCAGCGAGACGCCAAGGATCGCATTCGCCCCCAGCCGCGACTTGTTGTCGGTGCCGTCGATCTCGCACATGGCGGCGTCGATGGCTTCTTGCTCGGTGGCGTCAAAGCCCACCAGCGCCTCGGCGATCTCGCCGTTGACGCCCGCCACGGCCTTGAGAACGCCCTTGCCCATGTAGCGGCCCTTGTCGCCGTCGCGCATCTCCACGGCCTCAAAGGCCCCGGTCGAGGCGCCCGACGGCACGGCTGCGCGGCCCGTGGTGCCATCCTCCAGCGTCACGTCGACCTCGACGGTGGGGTTGCCGCGACTGTCGAGGATCTCGCGCGCGTGAATGTCGATGATGGTGCTCATGGGGGTCCCCCTTGGTATGCGTTGGGCGCTCTATAGCAAGGGCGCACGCCCAAGCGAAGGGTCAAGGCGCGGTGAGGATGCGCCGCGCCTGCCGCTCGCGCCACAGGCTGTAGAGCCCGGTCGCCACCACGATGGCCACTCCAACCAGTGTCAGCGGATCGAGCCTTTCGTCGAAGACCACCAGCGCGATGGCAAAGGCGAAGACCAGCCGCGTGTAGCGCATCGGCGTGACCACCGATATCTCGCCCACCCGCATCGCCGCAGTGATCGAGAAATAGGCGACCATGCCCATAAGAACGCCCGCAAGGACCAAAAACGCCATACCGGGCGTGGGGGTGATCCAGCCAGCGCCAAAGGGCAGCATGGCAAGCCCCGCAATTGCGACGGCGCCGAAACTGTAGCTGGCCAGAAGGGTTGTGGGCACGCTGCGTGGCACCGGCCTTGTCGCCAGATCGCGCAACGACAGCCCGATGGCCGCGGCGACCGCGATCCAGATGTTGGGGTCGAACCCCTCAGCACCGGGCTGCACGATCAGCAAGACGCCGAACAGCCCCACCCCGATGGCCAGCCAGCGCCGCCAGCCGACCTTTTCGCCCAGAAACAGCGCCGCGCCCAGTGTGACCAGCAGCGGATTGGCCTGGATCACGGCCGACAATGTCGAGAGCGGGATCAACGACAGCGCGAAGACGAAGCTGACGGTCGCCAGCACCTCGGCCACGTTGCGCAGCATCACCGGGCGCATCAGCAAGACCGGGCTCACCCAGTGGTGGCCCTGCACCCGGGCCCAGATCCCGAACAGCACCGCGCCGCCGATCCCGAACAGCACGAGCACCTGCGCCACCGGAAGGGCGCGGGTGGCAAAGACCAGCACCATGTCGGTCAGCGCAAAGGACAGCATGGCCAGAACCATCCACGCCATGCCCTTGAGGTTGTCCATGCGCTCGTGCCCCGACCCGACCCTTGCCAAGGCCATAGCCTGCCGTCCCGCTCGGGGAAAGCGCCAAGGCCCACCGTTTCATCTTTCCCCAAATATGCCGGCCGATGCCCGGCAACCGGCGCGCGGCCTCAGGATTTGCGGATCGGCACTCCGTAAAGCTCCAGCCGGTGGCCCTTGAGCCGGTAGCCCAGTTTCTCGGCGATGCGGTCTTGCAGCGCCTCGATCTCGGGATCGACGAATTCGATCACCTCGCCGGTCGTCATGTCGATCAGGTGGTCGTGGTGGTCGCGCTCGGCATCCTCGTAGCGCGCGCGCCCGTCGCCGAATTCGAGCCGGTCAAGGATGCCCGCCTCTTCGAACAGCTTGACCGTGCGGTAGACCGTGGCGATGGAAATGCGCGGGTCCCGCGCGCTGGCGCGGGCGTAAAGCTCCTCGACATCGGGATGGTCCACGGCCTCTTCCAGCACCTGAGCGATCACCCGGCGTTGGTCGGTCATGCGAAGGCCCTTGGCCTCGCAACGCCCCTCGATCGTGTCGGTCATGGCCGCGCGCCCTTGCAGTGTCATCGTGGGCGGCAGGTTTAGGCGATTTGGCGGCGCACGAAAAGACGCCTTGGGCAGGCAGCTTGACAGCGGCGGCGCGGGCGGCGACAGCGGCGGGGCAGCGGCCGGGGGCAGAAGATGGCGCAAAAAGACCGGATCGACGCCTTCGGCGCCACGGCCCTTACGGGGTTCGCCGCCCTTCTGGCATTCAATCAGGTCGTCATCGCGGTGGTCAACGACGGGCTTCAGCCGGTGTTCTTTGCCGCGCTGCGGTCGATGGGCGGCGCGTTGTGCATCTGGCTGTGGATGATCGCGCGCGGGCTGCCGGTGCGGGTGGCACCCGGCACGCTGCCTGCGGGCCTGTTGATCGGCACGCTATTCGCGGTGGAGTTCATCTGCCTGTTCGTGGCACTGGACCTGACCACGGTCACGCGCACCTCGGTCATCTTCTACACCATGCCGGTCTGGCTGGCGCTGATGGCGCATGTGTCGATCCCGGGCGAAGGGATCACCGGGCGCAAGGGGGCGGGGCTGGCGCTGGCTTTTGCGGGCGTCGTGGTGGCCATCACCTTGCGCGGCGGCGAGGCGGGCAGGGCGTCGCTGTTGGGCGATCTGTGCGCGCTGGGGGCGGCGCTGGCTTGGGCGGGCATCGCGCTGGTGGCCAAGGCCTCGCCGCTCAGGACGGTTCGGCCCGAAACGCAGCTTTTGTGGCAACTGGCGATCTCGGCCCCGATCCTGATGCTGGCTGCAATAGCCTTCGGCCCTTTCCTGCGCGATCCGGATTGGGTGCATTGGGCGGGTCTGGGGTTTCAGATCGTGGTCATTGTCTCGGCTGGGTTTCTGGGTTGGCTGTGGCTCTTGTCGATCTACCCCGCCAGCTCGGTCGCGGCCTTCAGCTTCTTGTCGCCGGTTTTTGGCGTGGGCTTGGGCTGGCTGCTTCTGGACGAGCGCGTCGGTTGGGATGTCGCGCTGGCGCTGGCGCTGGTGGTTACGGGCCTGATCCTTGTGAACCGGCCCGAGCGCGCCTGACGGATTGGCGCTGTCAGGTGCCGCAGAAGGTGCGGGTCACATGTTCGCCATCGGCGGGGGCTTGTTCGTAGGCGGCAAGGCGCGCGTCTTCGGCAAATGGATCTGCCAGCGCCTCCATCAGTCCCTCGAAGGGCGCGAAATCGCCCTCCACCGCCGTGGCGATGATCTGTTCGATCCGGTGGTTGCGCGGGATGCGGGCGGGGTTGGTTGCCTGCATCCGGGCGATCCGGTCGGCGCCGGTGACATCCTCTTGCGCTACGCGCGCCCTCCAGCGCACCAGCCACGGGTCCAGCGCCGTGGGGTCGATGAATTCATCGCGCGCGCGCGTCGGATCGGCGCTAGAGAGCGCGCGGAAGGTGCGGGTGAAATCGGCACTGTTCTCGGCCATCGCATCGAGCAGGTCTAGCGCCAGCGATACATCGCCATCCTGCGTTTCGGTCAGCCCCAGCTTGGCCGTCAATACTTTGTGCCACGCGGCATCGAACCGGTCCGAGAAGCCGTTGACGGCAGCGGTAAAGACCTCGATCCCTTCCTCGCGGTCGGGGATCAGCGGCAGAAGGGCTGTCGCCAGTTGCGCGAGGTTCCAGACCGCGATCTGCGGCTGGTTGGCATAGGCGTAGCGCCCGAACTGGTCGATCGAGGAAAACACCGTGTCGGGATGGTAGGCATCCATGAAGGCGCAAGGTCCATAGTCGATGGTCTCGCCGGAAATCGCCATGTTGTCGGTGTTCATCACACCATGGATGAAGCCCACCCCCATCCATTGCGCGATCAGCCGCGCCTGCGCGCCGATCACGGCGTCAAGCAGACCGGCGGGGCCCTTTGCCTCGGGGTAATGCCGCGCGATGGCGTGACCTGTCAGCGCCTGCAGCGCCTCGATATCCTTGCGGGCGGCGAAATACTGGAAGGTGCCGACCCGGATATGGGAGGCCGCGACGCGAGTGAAGACAGCACCCGGCAGGAAGCCGTCGCGCTGCACGATCTCGCCCGTGGTGACGGCGGCGAGCGCGCGGGTGGTGGGGATGCCCATCGCGGCCATGGCTTCGGACACGATATATTCGCGCAAGACTGGGCCAAGCCAGGCGCGCCCGTCGCCCATGCGGGAATAGGGCGTCTGGCCCGCACCCTTGAGCTGGATGTCGAAGCGCGCGCCATCGGGTGACACCACCTCGCCCAACAGGACGGCGCGCCCGTCGCCCAACTGCGGCGACCAGCCGCCGAACTGGTGCCCGGCATAGACCTGCGCCAAGGGCTCCGCCCCTTCGGGAAGGGCGTTTCCGGCGAAGATACGGGCGATCTCGGCGGCATCCTCGGGCAAGGTGATGCCCAGCCGCGCGGCGAGCGGACGGTTCACGGCGACAAGCCGCGGGGCGGTCACGCGCGCCGGAGATTGGCGGGTGAAGAACCGTTCGGGCAGGCGCGCATAGCTGTTGTCGAAAGGAAAGCTGGGGGTCATCGGACCTCCTTTCCCAATACAGCTAATGTGCAAACCGCCCGGTGGAAAGGGTTACAGGCGCGCAAGCCGCGCGGTGAGCAGGGTATAAAAGCCCTCGGCGTCCACATCGCCCATGAATTGGGCGTTCTTGGGCCGCTGGGTGACGCCCCACCAATCGGCCACCGTCATGCCGCGTGTCAGCGGTGATCCGGTCTCGATCTCGACATTGACGTGACGCCCGGTGAACAGGTCCGGCGCGAGCAGATGGGCGATGACGCACGGGTCATGCAACGGCGCGCCGTCATGGCCGTATTTCGCCATGTCGAAGCGTTCGAAGAAATCAGTCCATTGCGCCACCGCATGGGCGACGGGTGTCCCGATGGCGCGGATCGCCTCGATCCTTGGCCGCGTGGTCAGGACCTTGTGGGTCACGTCGAGCGGCATCACGGTGATGGGAGCGCCCGATCTGAACACGATCTCAGCGGCTTCCGGATCGACATAGATGTTGAATTCGGCAGCGGGGGTGATGTTGCCCACCTCGAAATAGGCGCCGCCCATCAAGACGATTTCGGCCACGCGAGGTGCGATGTCGGGGGCGGTGGTGAAGGCCGTGGCGATATTGGTCAGCGGCCCCAGCGGGCAAAGCGTGACGCTGCCCGAAGGTTCCCGGCGCAGCGTCTCGATGATGAAATCGACGGCATGGCTGTCTTGCAGGGCCATGGTCGGCTCGGGCAGGGCGATCCCGTCAAGGCCGGTCTTGCCATGCACATGTTCGGCGGTGACAAGCGCATGGGCGAGCGGCTTTTCGCAGCCCGCGAAGACGCGGATATCGGGGCGCCCGGCCAGTTCGCAGACAATGCGCGCGTTTCTCTGGGTCAAGGCCAGCGGCACATTGCCCGCGACAGCGGTGATGCCCAGAACCTCGATCTCGTCGGGGGAGGCCAGCGCGAGCAGGATGGCCACGGCGTCATCTTGCCCCGGGTCGGTGTCGATGATGATCTTGCGGGTCATGGGCGCGCTCCGGTCGGTGTTGCCGCAGGGTTCACCGTCGCGAGGCGGACTTCAATGCCTCCGGCGGGCATATTTGGGGAAAGATGAAGGGGGGAAATGCCAAAGGCCGCCCGGTCGGGGGCGGCCTTTGATGTCGGGTGTGGTCGGGGATCAGCGATTCTCGATCTCGACGTAATCGCGCAGCGTCTCGCCCATATAGAGCTGGCGCGGGCGGCCGATCTTCATCGCGGGATCAGCAAGCTGTTCTTTCCACTGGGAGATCCAGCCCACGGTGCGCGACACGGCAAAGATCGGCGTGAACATCGCGGTGGGGAAGCCCATCGCCTCGAGAATGATGCCCGAGTAGAAATCGACGTTCGGGAAGAGCTTTTTCTCGATGAAATAGTCGTCATTCACCGCGATGTGCTCGAGTTCCTTGGCAATCCGCAGGAGCGGGTTGTTGTCGATGCCGAGCAGATCGAGCACCTCGTCGGCGGATTCCTTCATCACCGTCGCGCGCGGATCGAAGTTCTTGTAGACCCGGTGGCCAAAGCCCATCAGGCGGAACGGGTCGTTCTTGTCCTTGGCGCGTTCGATGAATTCGGGGATGCGGTTGGGGCTGCCGATTTCCTTGAGCATCTCGAGGCAGGCTTGGTTTGCGCCACCATGCGCGGGGCCCCAGAGGCAGGCGATGCCCGCCGCGATACAGGCGAAGGGATTGGCGCCCGAGGACGAGGCCAGACGCACTGTCGAGGTGGAGGCGTTTTGCTCGTGATCGGCGTGCAGCGTGAAGATCCGGTCCATCGCGCGGCTGAGGATCGGGTCGACGACATATTCCTGCGCGGGCACGGCAAAGCACATGCGCAGGAAGTTCGAGGCATAATCCAGATCGTTGCGCGGATAGACGAAGGGCTGGCCGATCGAATATTTGTAGGCCATGGCCGCGATGGTCGGCATCTTGGCGATCAGGCGGTGGCTGGCGATCTCGCGCTGGCGTTCGTCATTGATGTCGGTGCTGTCGTGATAGAAGGCGGACATTGCGCCGACCACGCCCACCATCGTCGCCATCGGATGCGCATCCCGCCGGAAACCCCGGAAGAAGTTGTGCATCTGCTCGTGGATCATCGTGTGATGGGTGATCGTATGCTCGAAGGTTTCCAGCTCGGTCGCCGTCGGCAGGCTGCCATAAAGCAGCAGGTAGCAGACCTCGAGGTAATGCGATTTCTCGGCCAATTGGTCGATCGGATAGCCGCGGTGCATCAGCTCGCCCTTGTCACCGTCGATGAAGGTGATGGCACTCTCGCAGGCGGAGGTGGAGGTGAAGCCGGGGTCGTGGGTGAACACACCCGCACGCGCATAAAGCTTGGTGATGTCGATGACATCTGGGCCGGCCGTCGGCGAATGGATCGGCAGCTCATAGCTTGTGCCGTCAATCGTCAAGGTTGCCGTTCTGGTCGTGTCTGCCATGGTCGTCCCTTCTTCGTCGTGGCCTCTCGCGGCGCCGGGGTGGCGCTGCGCGCGGTAGCTGCTTGGGGTGCGCACGGTCCCGTTTCGCGCCGGGGCCCCCCTTGGTCTTGGGCGGTCCCCGCGGTCATCAGCCGTCGCGGGACGCCGCCTCTGCCAATCGGGCGAGCGTTTCCTCGCGGCCGATGACAAGCATCATGTCGAAGACGCTGGGGGTGACGCTGCGCCCGGCAAGGGCCGCCCGAAGCGGGCCGGCGAGCTTGCCGAATTTCAACCCATGGGCCTCGGCGGCCAGGGTCAGCGTCGCCTCAAGCGTGTCTTTGCTCCAGCTAACATTCTGCAACTGCGCAGTCAATTCATGCAGTATACCACGGGATACCGGGTCCAGTGCGGCGCGCGCCTTCTCGTCGGGCTGCAAGGGTCGGCAGGCCAAGGCAAACTGGCCTTTTTCCAGCAGATCGGGCAGCGATTTTGCGCGATCCTTGAGGCAATACATCGCAGCCACCATCAGATCATGCTGCGCTCGCGAAAGCGGCGCTTGTCCGGTGAAGGCGAGATATCTTTCGATCTCTGCCATCAGTTCCGCATCCTCCATCCGGGCGATATGCCAGCCCGAGACGCTTTCGAGCTTCTTCATGTCGAGCCGGGCGGGCGCACGCCCGATTCCGGACAGATCGAACCATGCGATAGCCTGTTCATCGATGAACAGTTCGTCGTCGCCATGGGACCACCCCAGGCGCGCCAGATAGTTGCGCATGGCCGCCGCAGGGATGCCCATCCGGGCATAGTCCATCACGCCGGTGGCGCCGTTGCGCTTGGAGAGTTTCTTGCCGTCCTCGCCGTGGATCAGCGGGATATGCGCCCAGACCGGCTCAAGCCAGTCCATCGCGCGGTAGATCTGAGCTTGCCGGGCAGCATTGTTGAGGTGGTCGTCGCCCCGGATCGCATGGGTCACGCCCATGTCGTGATCGTCCACCACCACGGCCAGCATGTAGGTCGGCGTGCCGTCCGAACGCAGCATGACCATGTCGTCGAGTTGGTCGTTGCGGAAGGTGACGCTGCCCTGCACCGCATCCTGGATCACGGTCGCGCCGTCGCGGGGCGCGCGCAGGCGGATGACATAGGGCGCGTCGGGATGGGTGGCCGGGTCCGCGTCGCGCCACGGGCTGAGGTAGAGGGTGGAGCGGTTCGCGGTGCGCGCGGCCTCGCGGTAGGCCTCGATCTCGTCTTGGGTGGCGAAGCATTTGTAGGCATGGCCGCGGGCCAGCATCTCGCGGGCGACCTCGGCATGGCGCGGCGCGCGTTCGAACTGGCTGACCGCCTCCCCGTCCCAGTCGAGGCCGAGCCAGCGCATGCCGTCGAGGATGGCTTCTGTCGCCTCGGGCGTCGAGCGCGCGCGGTCGGTATCCTCGATCCTGAGCAGGAATTTCCCGCCGCGCCCGCGCGCAAAAAGCCAGTTGAACAGCGCCGTGCGCGCCGTGCCGATGTGCATGATGCCGGTGGGCGAGGGGGCGATACGGGTGACGATCTGCGAGCTGTCGGCCATTTGATCCCTTTCGCACGCCGCCACACGGCCGCGCGTTAACCAGTTGGAAACCATGTCTGGGCAAGACTTGGGGCTCGATACCCCATCACGAAGGGCGCTGACAAGCAGGTGGCCTACCCGACCGATCCCATGGACTTGCCGCTGCCGCCGCGGCGCCTGGCCGGCCTTGCCTTGCTTGATGCCGTCCAGCAAAGCCAGCGCGGGGCGCTGATGCCATGGTCGGCGGTTATGCTGGGGCTGGGTGTGGCGCTGTATTTCGCGCGGCCCGCCGAACCTCAGGCTTTTGCCTATGCCCTCTGCGGCGGCGTCCTTTGCATCGGAATCGCTTTGGCGCTCTGGCGGCGCGAGGTGCTGGGGCCCCTCGGCGCGGCGCTGGCCCTTGTGGCGCTGGGCTTTGTGGGGGCGGGCGCGCGCAGCCATCAGGTCGCCGGGCCGGTCCTCGAGTTTCGCTACTACGGCCCGATCGAGGGGCGGGTGGTGGGCGTCGACCGTTCCGCGTCGGACGCGTTGCGCCTGACGCTCGATCAAGTGCGGCTCGATGACCTGAACCCCGCCCGCACGCCGCTGCGCGTGCGGGTGTCTTTGCATGGTGAGGGGCGCGGCCCGCCGCCCGCGCCCGGCATGATCGTGATGATGACGGGCCATCTGGCAGCACCCGCCGGGCCTGCCGAACCTGGCGGCTTCGATTTCCAGCATCACGCGCATTTCCTGTCGCTGGGCGGCGTGGGCTACACGCGCACGCCCCTTGTGCTGCTGGAGGATCGCGCGCCGGGGGCCGCGCGCCTGTTCCACCTGCGTCTGCGGATGTCGGCCGCGATCCAGGACCGGATCGCGGGGCAACCGGGCGCATTCGCCGCCGCCGTGCTGACCGGTGACCGATCCGGCCTTGATGCCACCTCGCTCGAGGCGATGCGGGTTTCCAACATCGCGCATCTGCTGGCGATCTCGGGCCTGCACATGGGGCTTCTGACCGGTTTCGTCTATGCCGCTCTGCGCCAGATCCTTGCACTGATCCCGGCTCTGGCGCTGCGCTACCCGATCCGCAAATGGGCGGCCGTGGTGGCGCTGGCGGCAGGGGCCTTCTACCTCGCGCTGTCGGGGGGCAACGTGGCGACCGAACGCGCCTTCATACAGGTCGCGGTGATGTTCACCGCCGTGCTTCTCGACCGGCGCGCGATCACGCTGCGCTCGGTGGCCATCGCGGGGATCATCGTGCTGCTGCACCGGCCCGAGACGTTGCTTTCGCCCGGGTTCCAGATGTCCTTTGCCGCAACCGCGGCGCTGGTCGGTGTCTTCGGGGCCTTGCGCGGCGCGGTCTGGGTGCAGGGCTGGCCGAAATGGGCCAAGGGGCTGTTCGCGCTGCTGGTCTCCTCGGCCGTCGCGGGGGCGGCCACCGCGCCCTATAGCGCGGTCCATTTCAACCAGGTCTCGATCTACGGGCTGATCGCCAACCTGCTGACCGTTCCCGTGATGGGCAGCGTCATCATCCCCGGCGCGGTTCTGGCGGCGCTGTTATGGCCGCTGGGCCTGTCTGGGCCTGTCTGGCGGGTGATGGACTGGGGGCTCTCTTGGATTCTCGGCGTGGCCGAACGTGTCGCGGCCCTGCCCGGCGCGGTGGAGGCGGTGCCGACGCCCGCCAACTGGACGCTGGGGGTGGTCACAATGGGCGCGCTGTTCGTGCTGCTGTGGCAAGGACGGGCGCGCTGGTTGGGGGCGGTGCCGGTCGGCGTGGCACTTCTGATGTGGTCGGGCGACGGGCGGCCCGACGTCCTGATCTCGGACAGCGGGCGGCTGGTGGGGGTGATGCACGACGGCCTGCGCGGCCTCAGCCGGGCGCGCGGAGATGGCTTTGTCGCCGGTATCTGGCTGGAAAACGATGGCGACCGGGCCACACAGGAAGGTGCCGCCGCGCGCCCTGTCTGGCAGGCAGCGGGGCAGGGCGCACAGGCCGCGATCGCGGATTGGACCATCTGGCATGGCGCGGGTCGGAGCGCGCTGCCCGAGGCCGAGGCCGCCTGCGCCACCCATGATATCGTGATCCTGTCCGAACCGGCACCCGAGGGCGCGATGGCGCGCGCCGCCGCGGATCTGCGCGCGCGGCTTTCGGCGGCGCATCCCGTCGCACTTCCACCCGCCGCGCCCTGCCATGTCATCGACGGGCCGCTTCTGGCGCAAACCGGCGCGATGGCGCTGGACCCGGGGGAGGGGGGGCTGACGATCACCACCGCGCGGATGGAGCAGGGCGACAGGGTGTGGTCTCCCGCCATCCGCTGACCAGCCATCAGCCTCAATAGGTGCGGATCAACCCCACCAGCTTGCCTTGCACATTGACCTGATCGTCGCGGAACACGCGCGTCTCATAGGCCGGGTTCGCCGCCTCCAACGCGATCATGCCGCTCTTGCGGCGCAGGCGTTTCAATGTCGCCTCCTGCCCCTCGACAAGGGCCACGACGATATCCCCGTTCTCGGCGGTCGATCCTTCCTCGATCACCACGATGTCGCCATCGTTGATCCCGGCCTCGATCATCGAATCGCCCCGCACCTCAAGCGCGTAATGGCTGCGCCCGGCCCGCATCATCTGCTGCGGCACGGCAACATGGCTCTCGACCTGCGAGATCGCTTCGATCGGCGTGCCGGCCGCGATCCGGCCCATTACCGGCACCTCGGTCGCCGCCGCCTCGACCGGGATCGCGCCCCGCGGCGGGTCCGTCCGGTCGCCCGCGATCACGCGGGGCTCGAAGGTGGGCCGCTCCATCGCGTCGGGCATCTTCACGATCTCGATGGCGCGCGCGCGATGGGCCAGACGGCGGATGAACCCACGCTCCTCCAGCGCCGTGATCAGCCGATGGATGCCCGATTTCGACCGCAGATCCAGCGCCTCCTTCATTTCGTCGAAGGAGGGCGGAACCCCGTCGCGCTGGACGCGGCCATGGATGAATTCCAACAGGTCGCGCTGTTTGCGGGTCAACATCGGCTCACACTCCTCAAATCGGCGCCGCTGCGGACGCGTTCGGGTAATGTTCTACCCCTGTTCCCCGTCCGTGTCAACGAATCACGACGGAAAGGGCACCATGGGCAGATAGTCCACCAGATCGCCCCTGCGCAGTGCCCCGTCATGCGGCGCGCGCACCAACAGCGCATTTGCCTGCGCCAGCACGGTCAGAAGCGAACTGTCCTGACTGTCATAAGGCGTGATCTCGGGAAAATCCGGGCCCGGCACAAGCTCGGCGCGCATGTAATGCGCCCGCGGCCCGTTTTCGGGCAGATGGCAGCCCAGCCGCGCCCGCATCCGCCGCCGCGCGCCCGTGGGCAGGGCCATCATCGCGCGCAGCATGGGGACAAGGAACAGCTCGCCACAGACCATGGACGAGACCGGATTGCCCGGAAGGCCGAGCAACACAGCCTGCCCAAGCCGGCCTGCCATCAGCGGTTTACCCGGCCGCATCGCCACCTTGTAGAAGGCGCGTTCCAGACCCATGCCAGCCGCGACGCTGCCGACCAGATCGTGATCGCCCACCGAGGCGCCGCCGATCGTCACCACCAGATCGGCATCCGCCGCCAGCCGCAGAACCTGTTCCAGACTTTCACGGGTGTCGCGGGCAATCGGCAAAAGCCGTGCGCGCGCGCCTTCGGCCTCGACCATCGCCTTCAACCCGTAGCTGTTGGAGGCGACGATCTGGTCGGGGCGCGGATGCTCGCCGGGGCTCACCAGTTCGTCACCGGTGGCGATCAGCGCCACCTCGGGGCGGCGCGAGACCTCCAGCAGGGGCACATTCATGGATGCTGCCAGCGCCACATCCGCGGGCGAAAGGCGCCTTGGCGCCTCGATCCGCGCGCCGATGCGGAAATCGGCCCCCGCGGGGCGGATGTTGTCACCCTGCTCAAGCCGATCGCCAAGCGTAATCCGGTCGCCCGCCCGCGTCACATCTTCCTGGATCACGACGCAATCGGCCCCTTCCGGCACAGGCGCGCCGGTGAAGATGCGCAACGCCTCGCCCGGCCCGATCCCCCCCGCCCAGGCCCGCCCCGCCGGCGCCTCTCCCACCACTTGCAGAACCGCGCCCGACACCCTGTCGTCCAGGCGCAGCGCATAGCCATCCATCGCCGAGGCTGCAAAGGGTGGCTGGTCGCGGCGCGCGATCACCGAGCTGGACAGCACCCTTCCCCCCGCATCGGCCAGCGGCACGGTCTCGGTGCCCACGGGGCGGACCAGCGCCAGACAGGTCGCCAGAGCCTCCTCCACCGAGATCATGTTCGCGCCCCGCTCATCGTTTCATCTTTCTTCAAATATGCCTGCGTGACGCCCGCAAGCCCGCGACACCCTCAGGCAGGGGCCATCGCGCATGGTGCGGCCCTCACGCCCCGACCTCGTAGCGCCCGGATTTTCCGCCGTCCTTCAGCACAACCCGGATGCCGCCGATCTCGATCGACTTTTCCACCGCCTTCAGCATGTCATGCACCGTCAGCGCCGCGACCGACACGGCCGTCAGCGCCTCCATCTCCACCCCGGTCTGGCCTGTCGTCTTGACCGTCGCGGTGATCCGAACCCCGGGCAGGTCGGCGTCGGGCACCAGATCGAGGGTCACCTTGGTGATCGGCAGCGGGTGACACAGCGGGATCAGATCGGCGGTCCGCTTGGCCCCCATGATCCCCGCCAGCCGCGCGATGCCCAGAACATCGCCCTTTTTCGCCGTGCCTGCCGTCACATGCGCCAGCGTCTCGGGGCGCATCTTGACCCAGCCTGTCGCCACCGCGATCCGGTCGGTCACGGGCTTGTCTGAGACATCGACCATATGGGCCTGCCCCGCGCCGTCGAAATGGGTCAGTTCCGCCATCGCCTCACCCCGCCGCCATCGCGCCCGACAGAATTGCGCGGGTTGCCGTTGTCACGTCGTCTTGCCGCATCAGGCTTTCGCCTATCAGGAAGGACCGCGCGCCCGCCTCCGCCATCCGGGCAAGGTCGTCGGGCGTGAAAAGGCCCGATTCCGAGATCACCATCCGGTCGTCCGGCACGCGCGCGGCAAGCCGCTCGGTTGTGGCAAGGTCGGTCACGAAGGTGTTGAGATCGCGGTTGTTTATGCCAATCAGCGGGCTTGTCAGCCGCAGCGCGCGGTCCAGCTCATGCCCGTCATGCACCTCGATCAGCGCATCCATCCCCCAATGCCGCGCGGCGTCTTCCAGTTCCGCCGCCAGCCCGTCCTCGACCGAGGCCATGATGATCAAGATGCAATCCGCCCCCCAGGCCCGCGCTTCGGCCACCTGGTAGGTGTCATAGAGGAAATCCTTGCGCAGGCAGGGCAGGGATGAGGCCGCGCGCGCCCGGCTCAGATACTCGGGTTTGCCCTGGAAACTCGGGGTGTCGGTCAAGACGGACAGGCAGGTCGCGCCGCCCGCCTCATAGGCTTTCGCCAACACGGGCGGGTCGAAATCGGCGCGGATCAGACCTTTGGAGGGGCTGGCCTTCTTGATCTCGGCGATCAGGCCATAGCCGGTGTCCTCGGCCGCCCGCAGCGCGGCACCAAAGGGGCGGATGCGGGGCGCGGCGCGCGCGGCCTCCTCCACCTGCGCCAGCGGGCGCGCGGCCTTGGCGGCGGCGATTTCCTCCAGCTTGTAGGCCTTGATCTTGTCCAGAATGGTTGCCATCGCCCCGCTCATGCCCCCTTGGCCGCTTGCGTGACGGCGGCCAGCCGCTCCACCGCCCGCTTGGCCGCCCCGCTGTCGATGCTCTCGGCGGCGATCTCCACGCCGCCTTTCAAGTCGGTTGCCTTTTCCGCGACGACAAGGGCGGCAGCGGCATTCAAAAGCACCGCATCGCGGTAAGCGCCCTTTGCCCCCTCCAGCAGCGCCCGCAGCGCCGCAGCATTTTCTGCCGGCGTGCCGCCGAGGATATCGCGGAACGGGTGGACCCGAAGGCCCGCCTCCTCGGGATGCACCTCGCGGCTCCGGATCTTGCCGTCCTTCAGCACCGCGACGGAGGTCGTGCCCGAGATGGAGATCTCGTCGGTGCCATCCGCGCCATGCACCAGCCATGCCGCCTCCGACCCCAGCGCCTGCAGGGTTTCGGCCATCGGAAAGATCAGGTCGATGGCAAAGGCGCCCGTCAATTGCCGCTTGACGCCTGCGGGGTTGGTCAGGGGGCCCAGAATGTTGAAGATCGTCTTGCAGCCCAGCTCCGTGCGCACCGGCATCACCTGTTTCATCGCCGGGTGATGCATGGGGGCCATCATGAAGCCGATGCCCGCTTCGGCAATGGCGCGTTCCACCACCTCGGGCCCGACCATCACGTCGATCCCCAGTTCCGACAGCGCATCGGCCGCGCCTGATTTCGAGCTGAGGTTGCGGTTGCCATGCTTGGCCACCGGCACGCCCGCACCCGCCACGACAAAGGCCGCCGCGGTCGAGATGTTGAGCGTGCCCATCCCGTCGCCACCCGTACCCACGATATCCATCGCGCCTTCGGGCGCGCTCACCTTGACGCAGCGATCGCGCATCACCTGTGCTGCGGCGGCATATTCGGCGACGGATTCGCCGCGTGCCCGCATCGCCATCAACAGCCCTGCGATCTGCGCGGGCGTAGCCGTGCCTTCGAACAATTCCTCAAAGGCCGCCTCGGCCTGCGCACGGCTCAGCGGCCCTTCGGAGGCGGCGTAGATCAGCGGTTTCATCGCGTCGGTCATGCGGGCACAGCTCCCTTGGCGGTGGCCGCCATGTCGAGGAAGTTCTTCAGCATCGCGTGCCCATGCTCGGACCGGATGCTTTCGGGGTGGAATTGCACGCCTTCGATGGGCAGCGTCCGGTGCCGCAGTCCCATGATCGTGCCGTCGGGCAGCTCTGCCGTCACCTCCAGCACATCGGGCAGGCTGGGGCGATCCACGACCAAGGAATGATAGCGCGTGGCCTTGAGCGGCGAGGGCAGGCCCCGGAACATGCCAAGGCCCTTGTGCTGGATCTCGCCCATCTTGCCATGCACGATTTCGGAATGGCGCTGGACCTTGCCACCGAAGGCCTCGCCGATGGTCTGATGCCCAAGGCACACCCCCAGGAGCGGCACGCCCGCGCCCGCCGCCGCCCGCGTCAGCGCAAGGCAGATGCCCGCCTGCGCCGGATCACAGGGGCCGGGCGACAGCACGATGGCGGATGGTTGCAGCGCCAGCGCGTCCTGCACCGTGATCTGGTCGTTGCGCACCACCTGCGCCTCGGCGCCCAACTCGCCCAGATAATGGACAAGGTTCCAGGTAAAGCTGTCGTAATTGTCGATGAGCAGCAGCATGGGGGCGGGTCCGGCTCAAAAGGTTAAAAGGGGGTGAAGGCGGCGCACACCCGGGGTATACATGTTTCAAAGCCGCGGCGGGTGGTCAAGCGCCAGCGGCCAGAGCGGCAGGTCAAAGCGACAGGGACCTGTGGCGGGGTAAGTGGCATGCGAGTGAGGGCAGGGATGGGTGGCGGAATACTGAGCGGAATGGTCCTCGGGGCCGTGGTCAGCGTGGTGGTGCTTGCGGCGGTGTCGCTGAGCACGCCTTTGCCGGACCGCTTGGGACCACCTCACGTGGTCAGCCCTTCGGCGCAGACGGGCGCGCAAGCCGGCACAGCCGTTCCAGCCGAGGACCCGGTGTCGACCCAAATCTTGCAACCCGAGCTCCCGGCGCCGGCCCCGGTCGATGCGCGCCCCGACGCCGAGGCTCCGACCCTTGAAGCACCTCCGTCCGAGGTCACGCCCGAGCCCGAGGCAGCCGCACCTCTGCCCGATCCCCAACCCGCGCCCGAAGCTCCCGAGGATGTGGCCAGCATCCCGCCTGTCGCGCCCGAACAGCCCGCAGCCGCCGACATCGCCGCCAGCCTGCCGCGTATCGACATTGCCCCGCCGCCCGTGCCGCTGGTGCCGCAATCCCAAGCCCCGTCGCAAGACAGCATGCCCGAAGGTGACGGCGTGACAGGTGCGCCCGCGCCTGCTCCCTCGATCGCCATAGCGCCGGATACTCCGTCGCCCGACGTCATCGCGCAGGCCCCAAGCCCGGTCTTTTCCACCACGGCCGACGGCAGCGCGGGGGGGGCCGCGCCGCGCCGCCTTGTCGTGCCGCAGGTTCAGGCCGCGCCTGCCGCGACCGACACCGCCCCGGCCCCCGCGCCTCAGCCCGCTGCCTTGGCGACAGATTTGCCCCCCGCCGTCTTGGACGCAGATTTTCCCGAAGTCCCGCCCGGAACGGACATCGGCCTGCCCGCCCCGTCCGAAGCCCCCGCTGCGTTTCCGCCCCAGACGCCCGCGCCGCCGCGCCTGCCGCAGGTGGCAGCACCCCTTGAGACAACCTTGTCCCCCGGACGCCTGCCGCAAGCGGGCCTGCCGGCCCAGCCCGAGCCGCCCCCTGCACCCGAGACGCTGGAAACCGTCGAGCCCGAGCCCGGCCCGCCCAATGCGCTGCGCGACAATGCCGAGACCTTCGAGGCCGAGGCGGGCGCGCCCCTGATGGCCGTTGTCCTGATCGACGAGGCCGACAGCGGCTTTGATCCGACGGCGCTGGGCGGGCTTGGCTTTCCGGTCAGCTTTGCCATCGACCCGATGCGCCCGGATGCCGCGGCGCGCGCTGCCCAATTGCGCGATGCGGGCTTCGAGGTGGTGATCCTCGGGGCGAGCGCGCTGCCCGCGGGCGCCGCTCCCTCCGATGTCGAGGTGGCGCTTGGGGTCGCCCGCGAAACCCTGCCGCAGGCGGTTGCCCTGATGGATGACCCCGCCAGCCGCATCCAGTCCGACCGCCCGGTCCTTGACGCCACTGTCGGTGCGCTGGCGGCAACAGGCCACGGGTTGATCGCCTTTCCCCGGGGGCTGAACGCCGCCGAGGAAACCGCGCGCCGCGCAAATGTGCCAGCGGCGACCGTCTTCCGCCTGCTCGACGACGAAGACCAGAGCGCGCCGGTCATCACCCGTTTCCTTGGTCGCGCCGCCTTTGCCGCCGTGCAGGAAGGGGCGGTGGTGGTCGTCGGGCGCACCCGGCCCGACACGGTCACGGCGCTGGTCTCATGGGCGCTCGGCAGCCGAACCGAGGGCGTGGCGCTGGCGCCGGTGTCGGTGGTGTTGGGGCGGTTGAGCGAGTAGGCGCGTTCTCCCGTCGGAAAACGTGTTGGAAAACTGCGGATGCGCCTTGCGAAAAACTGCAGGTCTTCGGCTTTTCAGCGGTTGCCGCGCCCCGAGAACAGGCCCGCATCCTCGGCCGCGCGGCGGATCGCGCGCGACTTGTTCACGGTTTCCTCGAACTCCGCCTCCGGGTCGCTGTCATAGACCACGCCGCCGCCCGCCTGAATGTAGAGTTTGCCGTCCTTGACCACGGCTGTCCTCAGCGCGATGCACATGTCCATGTCGCCGCCCGCGCTGAAATAGCCCACGCCGCCGCCATAGACGCCGCGTTTCTCGGGCTCCAGCTCGTCGATGATCTCCATCGCGCGCACTTTGGGCGCGCCCGAGACCGTGCCCGCAGGCAGGCCCGCCAGCAGGGCCGACAGCGCATCTTGATCCTCACGCAACTCACCCACCACGTTCGAGACGATATGCATGACGTGGGAATAGCGCTCGACAATGAATTCCTCGGTGGGTTTCACGGTGCCGATCTTGGCCACCCGGCCCACATCGTTGCGCCCGAGGTCCAGCAGCATCAGATGTTCGGCCAGTTCCTTTGGGTCCGACAGCAGATCGGCTTCGAGCGAACGATCCTCTTCGACGGTTGCGCCGCGCTTGCGGGTGCCTGCGATGGGGCGGATCGTGACCTGACCCTTGAACACCCGCACGAGGATTTCGGGACTTGCGCCCACGATCTGGAACGGCCCGAAGTTGAAGAAGAACATGAAGGGCGAGGGATTGGTGCGGCGCAGCGCGCGGTAAAGCGCAAAGGGCGGTTCGGGGAAATCCTGCGTCCAGCGCTGCGAGGGTACGACCTGAAAGATGTCGCCCGCGCGGATGTAATCCTTGGCCTTTTCCACCGCTGCCAGATAATCGGCGCGGGCGAAATTCGACACCGGCTCGGCCACGGCGCGCGCCTCGCCCATCTCGCGGGAGGCCATCGTGGGCGCACGTTCCAGATCGCGCAAGGCGTCGCTGACCCGCTCGGCCGCCTGTGCATAGGCCGCACGCGCCGTGAGGCCCGATGACACCCATGCAGGTGCCACCACCGTCACCTCGCCTTTCACCCCGTCCAGCACCGCGATGATCGAGGGGCGCATCAAGACCGCATCGGGCAGGCCCAGAGGGTCGGGGTTCACGTCGGGCAGATGTTCGACCAGCCGGATCATGTCATAGCCCAAATACCCGAACAGGCCCGCAGCTGCCGCCGGCAGATGCTCGGGCATGTCGATGGCGGTCTCAAGCAGCAGCGCGCGCAGGGCCTGCAGCGGCGGCTCGGGGCAAGGGGTGAAGCTCTCGCGGTCATAGCGCGCGGCCCGGTTCAGGCGGCTGGCCGCCCCGTGGCATTCCCAGATCAGGTCAGGCTTGCAGCCAATGATGGAATAGCGGCCGCGAACCTCGCCGCCGGTCACGGATTCGAGGATGAAACTATCCCGCCCCGCATCCGTCAGCTTCATCATCACGGAGACGGCGGTATCCAGATCGGCGGCCAGCCTTGCATAGACAAGCTGGTTCTTGCCCGCTGCCCAGCCCGCCTCGAAAGGGGCGAAATCGGAGACCTGCGCCATCAGGGGAACTGGGTGTGGACGGCGTTGATCATCGACTGGTCCAGCCGGATGCCGACATCGGCCTGCATTGCCTGACCGTAAGCCTCGAAGATGTCCATCGCCATGGATTGCGCCACCGACTGGCTGATGATCTGGGTCAGGATCTGCACCGTGGGATCGTCGCGCGCGGGCGGATTGATCGCGTCAAGCCGCGCGATCAGCGCCTGCTCGGCGCCCGGCACCAACACCACGTCGCCGATTGCCTCCAGCCGGAACACCTGCGCCACCAGCGTCGGCGGGGCGTCGGGGATGAAATCCTGCCGTCGGATCTGCTCTTCGGTCATAGTCGCGCCAAGCTCCTCCAGCGATGCGCCCGTGGCAAGCTCGGCCACCAGCGTCTGGCCGAAACCGGCCAGTGCCTCGCGCAGCGCCGTGGCGCGCCAGGCTTGCGCGACCTCGTCGGTGATCTCGTCCAGAGGCGGCAGCGCAGGCGGCACCACCTCGTCAAGACGCAGCGCGAAGAGGCCGCCATCGCTCAGCGCCAGCAGCTCGGGGAAATCCCCCTCGCGCGCCGCCGTGACCGCCTCGCGGAAGGCGTCATAGGCGGCGATGCCGTCTTCCGAGATGGGGGTGTAATCCATTGCCCCAAGCCGCATCTCGGTTTCCGCTGCGATCTCTTCCAGCGTCGCCCCCCCGGCCAGCAGATCGTCGATTGGATCGCGCAGGTCGTCGATGGCGCGTCGCGCTGCCTCGGCGGCCAGCTCGGCGCGCAACTCCTCCTGCGCTTCCTCGAAGCTGATCTCGGAGGCGTCGAGCACCGCGTTGACCCGGAACAGCGCCGGCCCCAGATCGGAGGGGAGGGGCCCGATGATCTCGGACTCAGTGTCGGAAAAGATCGCCTCGGCGGCCTCGGGCATCAGATTGCCGCGCGCGACCTCGCCCAGATCCACGTCCTCAAGCGTCAGGCCCCGATCCGCCACCAGCGTGTCGAAATCCGTCTCGCCCGCCGCGATGGCGTCAAAGGCCGCCTGCGCCATATCGGTGTCGATGAACACCAGCCGCTCCAGCAAGCGCCGTTCGGGCTGCCGGTAGAGGCTCGCGCGCTGCTCGTAAAGGGCGCGCAACGCCTCTTCGTCGATGGTCAGGTCATCCATCAGCATCGTGGGCGTGACCCAGGCATAGGTCACGCGCCGCGCCTCGGACCGTGTGAAGCGCTGCGGGTTCTCGCTATAATAGCTCTCGAGATCGGCCTCGCTCGGGGCGGCAAGGCCCTCGGGCGCCAGATCGGCCTCGGTCACGGTCAGGATGGTGAAATCGCGCGTCTCGCCCTGAAAGGCGACAAGCGTCTCGGCGATGGTCGGATCGGCCTGCAATCCGCCCAGCACCGCGACCTGCAGCAAGCTGTTGGCGGTGCGCCGCCGAATGTCTTGCTCGTATTGCGCGGGTGTCAGGCCGTTCTGGCGCAAGGTGAATTCATAGGCCTCACGGTCGAAGGATCCGTCGAGCCCCTGAAACGCCTCGATGCGCGTGATCTGCCGGGCGACCTCGGCATCGCCGACCGACAGGCCGATGGTCTGTGCTTCATTCGTCAAGGCAGCGCGCGCGACCAGCGCCTGCAAGACCGCCTGGTCGATTCCTTGGGCCTGCAGCTCGGCAAAGCTCACCGGCGCGCGCCGTTCGGCGATCTGGGCGCGCAACTCTTCGTCGAGGGCGCGCTGGTAGTCGCTGACGGTGATCTCGATCTCACCGACGCTGCCGATCCGGCTGGCGCCGCCGGTAAAGGAGCCGATGCCGAAGCCTGCCAGCGCCACGAACAAGAGGCCGAGGATGATCCAGACGAAAAGGTTCGAGGCCTTCTTCGCAACCGATGTCGCCATGTCGCGGGGATCCTTCCTGTTTTGGTACCTTGCGCGGGCATGCCCACCGCGTGTCTGCGGGGTTGATTACGCGCAAGCGCCGCGCGCGGCAAGGGCCGCGGCCCCGGGGACCGCCGTCTTACAGATCGAGCGTCGCCAGCCTGCCCACCACTTCGGCCAGCCCGTCGCGGTCGGCGTTGGCAAAGGCAATCCTCAGCGTCGCCTCGGCCTGTCCGGTGCCGCCTTCGGTCTGCCGCGGGCCGAACATCGTGCCCGGCAGCACCAGCATGGCGCAAGCCTCCACCATCTCGCGCGCGACGATGTCGGAGGGCTTGGCAAAGGGATGGCGCACATAGGCGAAATAGGCCCCGCAACCCAGCAGATCCCAGCCCTCCAGCCCGCCGAACCCCGCCACCAGAGCGTCGCGCCGCGACAAGATCTCGGCCCGCTCGCCCGCCAGCCACTGGCCAAGGTGGCGCATCCCCCACAGCGCCCCGATCTGGCCCACCTGCGGCGGGCAGATCGCCACCGTATCGAGGAATTTCTCGACCTCGGCCAGTCGCGCCTCGGACGCCATGATTGCGCCGACCCGGTGGCCGGTCAGGCGGTAGGCCTTGGAGAAGGAATAGAGGTGGATCAACGTGTCGTCCCAGTCGGGATCCTTGAACAGGTCATGCGGCGCGCCGGGCTGCGAATGGAAATCGCGGTAGGTCTCATCGAGGATCAGCGCGATGCCATGGGTCCGCGCCAGATCGAAAAAGGCGCCGAGCAGCGCGGGCGGGTATTCGACGCCCGTCGGATTGTTGGGGCTGATCAGCACGATGGCGCGCGTGCGCGGGGTGATCAGCGCCGCCGCGCGCTCGGGATCGGGCAGCAGATCGTCGCCGGTGGGCAGGGCGAGTGTCTCAACCCCTTCCATGTCGAGCCACATCTTGTGGTTGAAATAATAGGGCAGGGGCAAGATCACCGCATCGCCCGCGCCTGCCAGCGTCGACATCACGGCGGTAAAGGCCTGGTTGCACCCGGCCGTGACAGCCACCTGCGCGGGACGGACCATGCCGCCATAGCCGTCCGACCATTGCGCCGCCAGTTCGGCGCGCAACTCGGGCAGGCCCAGCACCGGTCCATAGAGATGCGAGGCCGGGTTCTCGATCAGCGCATCTGCCATGGCGCGCGCCAGCGCCGCGGGCGGCGGGTCCACCGGGGCGGCCTGGCTCAGCATGATCAGGGGTTTTTCGGGGGCAAAGACCTTGCCCTCGATCCAGCGCCGGGCCTCCATCACCGGGGGCGGAAAGGTACGCCTGTAGGTCGGATTGATCGGCTGCATGCGCGCTGCCCCTGTCATCACGAGCGCACCGCGCCTCGCTTCTCTGTTTTGAAAATATCCCCGCCGGAGGCTCCCTCAGCCAGCCGCGGGCGCGGCCGCTCTCATGTGCGCCCGGTCGGTATCAAAACGGAATCTCGTCGTCGACATCCCCGCCGCCACCGCCACCGTAGCCACCCCCGCCGCCCGGCCCGCCACGATCGTCGGGATAGCCGCCGCCACGGTCATCGCCGTAGCCGCCGCCGGACGCGGCACCGCCCCCATAGCCGCCGCCACCGCCGCCACTGCCACCGCCGCCGTCACGCCCGTCGAGCAGGGTCAATTCACCCCGGTAGGGGCGCAGCACCACCTCGGTCGAATAGCGGTCCTGCCCGGACTGGTCTTGCCATTTGCGGGTTTCCAACTGGCCCTCGATATAGACCTTGGACCCCTTGCGCAGGTACTGCTCGGCGATCTTTGCCAGCGGTTCGGAAAAGATCGCCACCGAATGCCATTCTGTCCGCTCCTTGCGCTCGCCCGTGGCGCGGTCCTTCCAGGTCTCCGACGTGGCGATGCGCAGGTTGCAGACCTTGCCGCCGTTTTGAAAGCTGCGCACCTCGGGATCGCGGCCCAGATTGCCGACCAGAATTACCTTGTTGACCGATCCGGCCATGTCGCTGTCTCCCCCGTTTCGGCGTTTAGCCCATGTCTGGCCCGCCGAGTCATCGCCGCGCCGCGTGGCGGTTAGATCATCCCAGCATGGTCAAGAAAAGGTTAATCGCAGCACCGGGCGCAAGGGGGCAGGGTGCGAAACTCTGGAATTCCCGCCCGAAATCGCGTATCGGACGCCGGAGGTTGTTTGAAAGTCCTTGTCCGATGGCCCTTGTCCCGCGTTCTTTCCTTGCCTTGGCCGTTACCGCCTGTCTGGCGCTTCCCGCCCTGGCCGACCCGATGGAGCGGATCAACCGGGCGCTGGGCGTGCTCGACAGCCGGGCCGCGACGCAATACGCGGCCTCCGTGCGGCTCCGCCCCGATTTCGACCCCGAGACGGGCAGCGTGGCGATCCCCCGTTTCGAGGGCCGCTATGAGGGTCCCTGGCTCGAGGTCGCGCGCGCCGCCGCGCGCCGCCATGGCATCCCCGAGGATCTGTTCCTGCGCCTCGTGCAGCAGGAATCGGGCTGGAATCCGCAAGCCGTCAGCCATGCAGGCGCCATCGGTCTGGCGCAGCTGATGCCTGGCACGGCCGCGTTGCTGGGCGTCGATCCGCATGATCCGACCGCCAATCTCGAAGGGGGCGCGCGCTATCTTGCCATGCAATACCGCAGCTTTCGCCGCTGGGATCATGCGCTGGCCGCCTATAACGCGGGACCCGAGGCAGTGCGTCAGCACGATGGCGTCCCGCCCTATGCGGAAACCCGCGACTATGTGCGCATCATCCTTGGCTCAGGCTGAGATCTAGCCGCCGCCCGCCCCCAAAATCTCCGCGACACCCGCATCCGACGGCAGGCCCAGCGACCGGCGCAGTGCGCGCCGCCCCCGCGACAGGCGCGAGGTGACCGTGCCCATCGGCAGGCCTGTTGCTGTAGCGATCTCGGCATAGCTGAGACCGTCCAGAACCCGCAGCCGCAAAAGCGCGCGCTGATCCTCGGGCAGGGCGTCGAGCGCCGCCATCGCCTCGGTCGCGGCCAGCTGCCCCTCGGGGTTGGCACGGTCGTCGGGCAGCGCCTCGGCCGCCTCATGCGCATCGTGCGTGTCTGCGGGGGCGGACAGAGGGCCGGCGCCTCGCGTCCGGGCGCAGTTGCGCAAGGTGGCGAAGGCATAGGCCCGCAGGTCGGTGACGGGGGCCTGATCCGTCGCACCGGCCCGCGCCATCGCCAGCCGCGCCCAGACCCTCAGCAAAGTGTCCTGCACCAGATCGTCGGCATCCTCGACCGACCGGCTGAGCCGTCGCGCGCTGCGCCGGAGGTCCGGCAAAAGGGCGAGGAAGGCGCGCGCCGATGTGTGTTGAAGCGGGCCGGTGTGGGGGTCGGACATCGGGCCGGACCTCGTGCGCGGTTGCATGATGTCCCTACCACCACCCATTGCGCAGCCCGCCGCAAGCGTCGTGACGGATGCGGTCAGACGCTGCGCCACGGTTTGCCGGTGTGCGGCGGCAATCCGCGCGCGGGTGGGTCGGGGCGCCGCCATAGGCGGGACGTCGCCCGCGCGCTGGGCGCAATCCGGCAAGCCGTCGCCGGAGACGCCGGATGTCGGGCGCGACTGGGGAAGAAACCCGCCCCCCGCAAGTCTTCCCTGTGGAGGGCGGATGATCCGCCTTCGACCCGAAACCAACTCAGGGAGACCCTGACCATGCTGATTCGCTTCCCCAACCGCCCCACACGCTCCGGTCGCACAACGGCGCTTGCCGCCTTGATCCTCGGGCTGGTCGGCACAGGTCATGCCATGGGGCAGGCCGAGGCGCTCGATACCGACGGCGACGGCTTCGTCAGCTATACCGAAGCGCTGGTGGCGATGCCCGAGATGACGGAGGCGGAGTTTCTGGCGCTCGATACCAATGGCGACGGGGTGCTTGACGCCGATGAGATCGCCGCTGCGCAAGACGCTGGCCTGATCCCGGCCGACTGATCCCGGCTTAGCTGGCAAGGGGGGCGCAGGGCAGTGCAACCGCCCTGCGTCCCCAATGCGCGGCACGATCCTTTCAAGAAGGATAGTCCACCGCGAAAATTCGTACGAATTTTCGGCTCAGACGCCGCGCGCGATGGCCGCAACGCCGGTGCGCGCCAGCCGCACCTCGCCCAAGGGGCGCATCAACTCGCAAAAGGCATCGACCTTTTCGGGCGTGCCGGTGATCTCGAAGACAAAGCTCTGCAAGGTCGAATCGACCACATTGGCGCGGAAGATCTCGGCGATGCGCAGCGCCTCCACCCGATGTTCGCCCTTGGCGATGACCTTGATCAGCGCCAGTTCGCGGCTGACGAAGGCACCTTCGACGGTGAGGTCATGGACCTCATGCACGGGCACCATCCGCTCCAACTGCATCTTGATCTGGTTGATCACCTGCGGCGTTCCACTGGTGACGATGGTGATGCGCGAGCGGTGGCCCGCGCGGTCGACCTCGGCCACGGTCAGGCTTTCGATGTTGTAGCCCCGCCCCGAGAACAGCCCGATGACCCGCGCCAGAACGCCTGCTTCGTTTTGCACCAGCACGGCCAGCGTGTGGGTTTCCACCACGTCGGACATGTGGCTGCGGAGGTCATAGGCGGAATGGCTCGACGAGCCTTTCTCGATGTTGAGCGGTGACATGGGCGGCCCCTGGCATGAAAACGGCCCGCCCGGTGTAGCCGGGCGGGCCGCGATGCGAAAGGGCCGAAATGGGCTTATCCGGCGGGGGGCGCGGCCCGGAGCGCGCTGTGTTCGCTGCGCAGTCCAAGGTAGATGCAGACGCACAGCGCCAGCAGGACCAGCGTGAACGGCAACCCGGTCGAGATCACCATCGCCTGCAAGGACGACAGCCCGCCGCCGATCAGGAGCGCGATGGCCACCAGCCCTTCGAAGCTGCACCAGAAGATGCGCTGCGGCACCGGCGCGTCGATCTTGCCGCCCGCCGTGATCGTGTCGATCACGAGGCTGCCACTATCCGATGAGGTGACGAAGAACACGATCACCAGCACGATGGCTAGCGTCGATGTGATGGCCGCAAAGGGCAGGCTTTCAAGCATGGCAAAGAGCGAGAGTTCCGGGCTATAGCTGTCGATCACATTGGCGACCACAGCAGAGGTCTGGGGATTGGCCACCATGTCGGTGATCGCGGCCCCGCCAAAAACCGCCATCCAAAGCACGCAGACAAGCGAGGGTATGATGAGCACGCAGGTCAGGAATTCGCGCACCGTGCGCCCGCGGCTGACGCGCGCGATGAACATGCCCACGAAGGGCGACCAGCTGATCCACCACGCCCAGTAGAAGGCCGTCCAGCCTTCGCGGTAGCCGTCATCGTCGCGGCCGAAGGGGTTGGACAGCGGGATGACCTCCTGCGCATAGGCGACCAGCCCCTTGCCGAATTCCGTCAGGATCGTCGCGGCCCCGGCGGCGACAAGCACGAACAGGAGCAGCAAGACCGCCAGCACCATGTTGATTTCCGACAGCACCTTGACCCCGCCATCGAGGCCCCGCAGCACCGAGATCAGCGCGATGGCGGTGATGCCGATGATCAAGATGACCTGAACCGTCGTGCTGTTGGGGATGCCGTAGACATGTTCCAGCCCGGCATTCGCCTGCTGCGCGCCCAGCCCGAGCGAGGTCGCGAGACCAAAGAGCGTGGCAAAGACGGCCAGAATGTCGATGAGATGCCCCCACCAGCCCCAGACCCGTTCGCCCAGGATCGGATAAAAGGCCGAGCGGATCGAAAGCGGCAGGCCCTTGTTGTAAGTAAACAGCGCCAGCGCCAGCGCGACAACCGCATAGATCGCCCATGGATGCAGGGCCCAGTGGTAGGATGTGGCGGCCAGCGCCATACGCCGCGCCGCGTCGACATTGCCTGCGATCAGGGCCCCGTTTTCGTCAAAGGGCCGCACAGCGCCCAAAGGCGCATCGCCCCACGGCGTGCCGAAGTAATAGGCCGGTTCCAGCACGCCAAAGAACATCAGCCCGATGCCCATTCCAGCGGCAAACAGCATCGCGAACCAGCCGGGATAGGAATAGTCGGGCACGGCATCCGCGCCGCCAAGCCGGACGCGGCCCACCGGAAGCACGATCAGAGCCAGACAGAACAGTACGAAGACATTGGCCGAGAGCATGAAGAACCAGTCGAAGCTCGACGTCAGCGCAGGACGGAGCCAGCCGAAGAAATCGGCCGCCTGGTCGGGGGCGAGCAGCGCATAGACCACAAAGGCCACCACCGACAGGCCCGAAATCGCAAAGACCGGGTTGTGGATGTCGAAACCGAAGGGGCCCAGATTGCCCTCTATATTGTCTTGTCCGATGTCGTATTCGGTGTCGATCAGCTCCACCTCGCCCTCTGGCGCGGGGATGCCCTGATCCATCGTTGTATCCGTCATGCTGTCCCTTTCCCTGAAGAAACGGCCAGGCCCGGCGCCGCCCGATGCGGAGCAGACCGACCGGGGAATGGTCGTTCGCGACATGTTTATTGACGCAAACAGACTATCACAGCGACACCTGGCCGCAACCCCAAGGGGGCGGACATGAAAACGGGCCCGCAATGGGGCCCGTTTGCGTCGTGACGAAAGGGGGAAAGACCGCGCCTAGACCAGCACTCCACCGCCCGCGCCGATCACGTCCCGCGTGTCGACCTCGCCCATGATCATCTCGTTATGCGCCTTGCCCGACGGGATCATCGGGAAGCAGTTCTCGTGCTTTTCCACCAGACAGTCGAAGATCACCGGCCCGTTGTAGTTGAGCATCTCCATGATCGCGTCATCCAGATCGGCCGGGTCCTTGCACAAGATGCCCTTGGCGCCAAAAGCCTCGGCCAGCTTGACGAAATCGGGCAGGGCCTCGGACCAGCTGTGGGAATAGCGCTCGCCGTGCAGCAGTTCTTGCCACTGGCGGACCATGCCCAGACGCTCGTTGTTGAGGATGAACTGCTTGACCGGCAGGCGATACTGGATCGCGGTGCCCATCTCTTGCATGTTCATCAGCCACGACGCCTCACCGGCCACGTTGATGACCAGCGCATCGGGATGGGCGACCTGCACCCCGATGGAGGCCGGCGTGCCGTAGCCCATGGTGCCGAGGCCCCCGGAGGTCATCCAGCGGTTGGGGTCCTCGAAGCCGAGGTATTGCGCCGCCCACATCTGGTGCTGGCCCACTTCGGTGCAGATGTAGCGGTCGTATTTCTTGGTCAACGCCTCGAGCCGCTGCAGCGCGTATTGCGGTTTGATCGTCGTCTCGGAGCCCTTGTATTTCAGGCAATCGACCGCGCGCCATTCGGTGATCTGCCCCCACCACCGCTTGAGCGCCGCGCTGTTGGTTTTCGATCCGCGCGCCTTCCAGATGCGCAGCATCTCCTCCAGCACCAGCGTCACGTCGCCGATGACCGGGAAATCGGCATGGATGACCTTGTTGATCGAGGAGGGGTCGATATCGACATGGCCCTTGAGGCTGTTCGGGCTGAAATCGGCGATGCGCCCCGTAATCCGGTCATCAAAGCGCGCGCCGATGTTGATCATCAAGTCGCAGCCATGCATTGCCAGATTGGCCTCGTACAGCCCGTGCATCCCCAGCATTCCCAGCCAGTTCTTGCCCGAGGCAGGGTAGCTGCCCAGCCCCATCAGGGTCGAGGTGATCGGGAAATCGGTGGCCGCCACAAGCTCGCGCAGCAGCTTTGACGCGCGCGGGCCCGAGTTGATGACGCCGCCGCCGGTGTAGAACACCGGGCGTTCGGCCTGTTCCATCGCCTCGACCATCGCCTCGATCATGGCGGGGTCGCCGACCGTCTTGGGCTGGTAATGGCTGACGCGTGCCTGCGGCTTTTCCACATAGGTGCCGGTGGCGAATTGCACGTCCTTGGGAATGTCGACCAGAACCGGGCCGGGGCGGCCCTTGGTGGCGATGTGAAACGCTTGATGGATCGTGTCCGACAGATGTTCGGTATCCTTCACCAGCCAGTTCATCTTGGTGCAAGGCCGGGTGATGCCGACGGTGTCGGCCTCCTGGAAGGCGTCCGAGCCGATCATGAAGGTCGGCACCTGCCCGGTCAGGACAACGATCGGGATAGAATCCATTAGGGCATCGACCAGTCCGGTAACAGCATTGGTGGCACCCGGCCCTGAAGTGACCAGAACAACGCCCGGCTTGCCTGTGGACCGCGCATAGCCCTCGGCGGCATGGACCGCGCCCTGTTCGTGGCGGACAAGGATGTGGCGGATCGCGTTTTGCTGGAAAATCTCGTCATAGATCGGAAGCACGGCCCCGCCCGGATAGCCGAATACGACCTCGACACCCTGATCCTTCAGCGCCTCGACCACCATCTTCGCGCCGGTCATCTGCCGTGTCATCGCGTCTTTCCCTTTCGTAATCGACATCATCGTCATCCTCGGCGCTGCTTGAAGTGTGGCGCAACGCAGGGGCCACTGGCATAAAAAAACCCTCGGTGGTGATCCGAGGGCGCATGGTGGAACGGTATGGCTGCCGTCATCGACCCATGCGCTGCATCCCTACAAGTACGATAATACCGATCATGGACCCGGGTCCCTTTGCCAAAGTGAGCGGAGATTAAGCAGGGGGGCGGCGGGCGTCAACCGCGAAAACCGTCGATCCTGTCGCAGACGGGAGGGTTCGCGCAACGACCGGAAATCTTTTGGCCTGTATCAACAAGAATCGTGCGGCGCGAATTTCCGTGCCCCGACGTTCCTGCAGTGCAGCGAGAGCCGCACGTTTGGATACAGTTAGCGCTGACGTCGCTCAACCAGAGCGGGAATTTTGCTCTGAAAGGCGCATTTTGGTAAGATGATTTTACAAAAATCATGCCTTCACACGCTGAAATCTGTTTTCGCATGGGTTTTGCTCGGCTAACGTGCGCGAACTCAGTGGGGCAAACCCACATCCGCGACCCGAGGGGGGGCGCGGGAAATCCATCATCCGGGGAGGATACCATATGGATCGTCGTTCGTTCCTCAGAACGTCCGCACTTGGCGGCGCTGCCGCCGCCACGACCACTCTGGCCGCACCTGTCTACGCGCAGGGCAACCGCCAGCTGACGCTCGTCACCTCCGTGCCCGACGGCTTCGCGGTCTTCGATGACGCGGTGCAACTGGCCATCACCTACATCGCCGACATGACCGACGGTCAGCTGACGTTCCAGAAGAACGCGGCCGGCACGCTTGTGGGCGCGTTCGAAGTCTTCGACGCCGTGTCCGCAGGACAGGCCGATGTCTATCACTCGGCGGAATACTACTTCCTCAACCAGCACCCCGCCTTCGCCTTCATGACCTCCGTGCCGTTTGGCATGACGAGCCAGGAAATGGCGAACTGGTATTACCGTCGCGGCGGTCAGGAACTGCACGACAACCTGTCGTCGCTGTTCAACCTCAAGCCGTTGATGTGCGGCATGACCGCGATGCAGCCCGGTGGCTGGTTCAACATCGAGATCAACTCGGCCGAAGACCTGCAGGGCCTGCGCTTCCGCATGCCCGGCCAGGGCGGTCAGGTGCTGGGCCGTCTGGGCGCATCCGTCCAGAACATTCCCGGCGGCGAGATCTATCAGGCGCTGTCGTCGCGGCAGATCGACGGTGCGGAATGGATCGGCCCCTATGCCGACGAGCGCATGGGCTTCCAGGAAGTCACCACCAACTACTACACCGCCGGTTTCCACGAGCCGGGCTCGGCGCTGCACATGTCCTTCAACCTCGATATCTGGGAATCGCTGACGCCCCAGCAGCAGAAGATCTGTCAGGTCGCCTGCGAGGCGGCCCATGCGCAGAACACCGCGCTGTCGCTGGCCGAAAACGGCGCGGCGCTGGCCCGTCTGCAGGCCGCAGGCGTTCAGGTCCGCGAATTCCCCGATGACGTTTGGGATGCTTTCGGCCGCGCCTCGGCCGAGGTCAGCGCAGAGGGCATGAGCGATCCGATCTACGCCGAGATCGCCAACAGCTACTTTGCCTCTATGGCGGAGTCGGCTGCATGGTTCGAAATCGGCGATGGCGAGTATATTCGCCAGCGCAACCGCGTGAACGCAGGCTGATCCAGTCCGGATCTGGTCTCGCCCGGCCCCAATCGGGGGCCGGGCGAGGCTGTTTTCGCTTCGATTTCCGAAAATTCGACGCGTCCTGGCCTTAGGCTGCGCGCAGGGGGGGACCACCGCATGATCGACTTCATCTTGTGGGTGCTGCAGAACATCGTGTTCGCACCGTATTACCTGTTCGTCGCCGTGACCAACCCGGGCGCCTGGCTAGACTGGGCCAATCCCGAAGCGGTGATGCGCTTCATCTATTACGGCGCATCGGTCGAGCTGTTCTTCGTCGTCTTCACCACCTTCCTCATCATCACCGCGCTGGGCATGGCCTGGAACCGCGAGATCTTGTGGTGGGGTGTGCGCATTCTCGAAAGTTTCGCCAATGTGGTCGGCCGCACGGCCGCTTGGGCGGGGCTGATCATGGTGCTCGTGCAGGTCATGATCGTATTCCTTCAGCGCATTTTCCGCGTGGCAGAGATCCAGCTTGGCCCGCTTGGCACCGCCTTTGCGCAAGACCTGAGCTGGTGGTCCGAGGGGCTGAAGTTCCACAATGCGCTCGTGGTCTGCCTATGCGTTTCCTACACCTTCGTGCAGGGCGGGCATGTGCGGGTCGACCTCGTCTATTCGGCGGTCAAGTTCCGCACGAAAAAGGTGATCGACATGGTCGGCTGCCTGATCTTCATGATGCCTGCCATCGTGTTGACCTACCTCTATTCGTGGTTCTTCATGTGGCGGCACCTGATGACGCCCTCGGTTACGTCCACCTCCGATCTCGACCGCATGATCGCGCAGGCCCGCATCTTCCGCTGGAATGTCGAGACCATCGGCTTCAGCCCCAACGGCTTCAACGCCTATTTCCTGTTCAAGATCCTGATCGTGCTCTTCTGCGTGATGGTGTTCTTGCAGGCCGTTTCCTTCTTCTGGCGGTCCTATCTTGAATGGGTCGAGGGCGAGGCCAGTGCCGACAAATACCTCGACCGCGACAAGACCGGTGACGAGTCCGAAGACCTCGAACATGCCATCCACTCCGGGTCGGTCTGACCCTGACGACACGCCGCCACGACCACACGCGCCAGAGCTAAGGGGATAAAAGCCATGCCTTTCGGATTGGATGGAGTCGAGGTCGGCCTGATCATCGTCTTCCTGACGCTCTTTGCCGGGATCTTGACAGGCTTTCCGGTGGCCTTCGCCATTGCCGGTGCCGGCGTCATCTCGTTTGCCATCATCGCCGCGCTCGACAGTGCGGGGCTGCTGATCCATCAGGCGATCGACACGAATTCGGCGGACTACCGAGCGCTTGTGGCCGATGGCGTGGTCCGAAATGCCATATCGGTCTTCCGATACCCCGAACTGCCGCGGATCGAGGAAGCGGTGTTCCCCGGCGGCTGGGAACAGGCGCTTGAGCGCAACATCTCCTTCATCGTCAACCGCATGAACGAGCGCGTGATTGCCGGCCAATCGATCGAGACCCTGCTGGCCGTTCTGATGTTCGTGATGATGGGCATCGTGCTGGAGCGCTCCAAGATCGCCGAGGATCTTCTGACCACCATGGCGCGCGTCTTTGGCCCGCTGCCCGGCGGTCTCGCCGTGTCCATCGTGATCGTGGGCGCCTTCCTCGCGGCATCGACGGGTATCGTGGGCGCTACCGTGGTGACGATGGGTCTGCTGGCCCTGCCCACCATGCTGCGCAACAACTATTCGCCGGAACTGGCGACTGGTGTCATCGCGGCCTCGGGCACGCTGGGCCAGATCATCCCGCCCTCCATCGTGATCGTCCTTCTGGGCACGCTGGTCGGTGATCTTTATGCCACCGGTCAGGAAACCCGCGCCGTTCTGGCGGGCTGCACCGACGCGCTGACCTTTCTGGGCCAGCCTGCGGTGCTTTCCGTGGGTACCTTGTTCCAGGCAGCCCTTCTGCCCGGTCTGTTTCTTGCTTTCCTCTATGGTGCCTATGCCTTCATCTTCGCCATGATCCGTCCGGCCAGCGCGCCACCCGTGCAGGTCGCCGCCGGTAGCGGAAGCGAGCCGATCACCCGCAACGAGGCGTTGACCTGGTATCTGGCGGCCCCCGTCGGCCTGATTGTCGCGGTTGTGATCGCGGCCAGCAGCGGCGTGATCGGCAGTCAGACCATCAGGGTCTCGGATTACGCCGAACGGCAGGGCGGCAACCTGCTGCGCACCAACGTGTCCGAGCAGTGCCAAGCCTCGATGATCAATCTGCACGGGCAGGAGGCGTGGGATTTCTCGGTGTCGCAGCGGGCCAGCATGGCCGCCGCCGGCGTCAGCGGCGAGGCCGTCTTGCTGACCGGCGAGGAACGGCTTGCCGCCGCCGATGCCGCCTTTGCCAATGCGCCCCCGATCGGGTCTGGCGTGGCGACGATCTTCACCTTGTTGGCGCTTGTGCTGATCCTTGCCCGCGGTGTGTCGCCCTCGGCCAACATGGTCCCGCTGATCGTGGGCGGCATGGGCGTGGTTCTGGCGTTCATCCTCGACATCACGCTCGTCAAGCCCAACACCAGCAACGGGGCCACGTTCCTGATCATGACCATCCCGATGCTGATGACGCTTTACGGCGTTCGGGTCGCAATGGGGCGGCTGTCGAAAAACGAACTGTTGCGCGTGGTCTTTCCGCCGCTGGTGCTGATCGTCGCCGTGCTTGGCTCCATCCTTGGCGGCATCACCAACCCAACGCCCGCTGCGGCGCTGGGGGCTGCGGGTGCCATAATGCTGGCTGCCTACCGCAAGCTGAAAGACGAGAACGGCAAATCCAAGATCGTGATCTGGTCGTCCTTTGCGCTGGTCGTCATGATCTTGTTTGGCGTGAATTTCGACCTGCGGATGACCCGCAGCGTGATCCCGCTGCAAGACTGGGTCGCCTTCGTGATTGCGCAGATCGCCTATCACTTCGCCTTCTTCGGGCTGCTGTTCAGCTGCTGGGTCCTGTTCCGGTCCAACATCCTGTCCCCCGTGGTGCGCGAGACGGCCAAGGTCACCTCGATGGTCTTCACCATCTTGATCGGCTCGCAGCTGCTGAACCTCGTGCTCATCTCCTTCGGGGGCGAACACTACATCCAGCAGTATCTGCGCAGCTTCGACAACGAGATGGTGGTGTTCCTTGTCGTGATGCTGATCTTGTTCATCCTTGGCTTCGTGCTCGACTTCCTCGAGATCATCTACATCGTGATCCCGATCGTCGGTCCGGTGATCTACGGCGGCACGCTCGACCCGGCCTGGGTTACGATCATGATCGCGGTGAACCTGCAGACGTCCTTCCTGACGCCGCCGTTTGGCTTCGCGCTGTTCTATCTACGCGGGGTTGCGCCAAAAAGCGTGACGACCGGGCATATCTACCGCGGGGTCATCCCCTTCGTCGGCATCCAGGTTCTCGGTCTGGGCCTGCTGTGGCTGTTCCCGGCCATCGTGACCATCTTGCCGAACCTGCTGCGCTAGTAGACGTGCCACCTTCGCTTTGACACGACAGGGGGGCGTCGGGCCCCCCTGATGCATTCTTGGGGCTGGTGATCAGGGCAGGGGCGGTGCCAGAAGATCCCACAGGTTGCCCCAAGGGTCGCGCCACTGGGCGACACGGCCATAGGGTTCATGTCTGGGTGTCTCGAGGAACCTGCCGCCTGCCGCCGTGATGCGTCCCACCATGGCGTCGAACTCATCGGTCTCCAGAAACAAGGCCACGCGGTCGCCTGCCTGCGCCCCGAGGGCCGCGCGCTGTGCCGCGCTGGTCGCCTCTGCCAGCACCAGCGACACACCGCCCGAGGGGGGCACTACCGTCACCCAACGCTTGCGCCCCTGATCGATATTCTCGAGACAGCGCCAGCCCAGCCCGTCGACAAAGAAGGCGAGGCCAGCGGCGTAGTCAGGCACCAGAAAGGTCACATGGCGCAGCGTCACTCCTCGGCGCGCAGGTCGGGCAAGGTGATCTGCGCCACCTGTTGCGCGATGGGATCGACCGAGAGGGGGTGGGTCTGGTTGGAATAGGCAGTCGGGTCGCGCATGCGCTGCCACGCGCCGCCGACATAGACCTCCAGCGCCGGAAAGCGCGCCTTGTAGCCCATCTTGGACGAGCCGGGCACCCAGTAGCCGAGATAGACATAGGGCAGCCCTGCCTCGCGTGCGAGATCGACATGGTCGAGGATGACATGGGTTCCAAGACTATCGCCCATGCGATCGGGGTCGAAGAAGGAATAGACCAGGCTCAGCCCGTCATCGAGGATGTCGGTCAGGCACACGGCCACTAGCGGTGCCTCGCCGCCCGCATGGGGCGCGTCTTCGTCGCGGTATTCGATGACCCGCGTGCGCACCGGCGTCTCCTCGATCATCGCGGCGAATTCGAACACATCCATGTCGGCCATCCCGCCATCGGCATGGCGCGCATCGAGGTAGCGCCGGAAGAGCGCATATTGCGCCTCCGTGGCCCAGGCCGACCGGGCCAGCCGGCGCAACCCTTGGTTGCGCTTTAGGATGCGGCGGTGCACCTTCTTGGGCGCGAAATCCGCCACCCGGATGCGCGCCGACAGGCAGGCTGCACAATCGGTGCACGACGGGCGGTAGAGCACGTTTTGCGACCGGCGAAAGCCCTGTTTGCTCAGCGCGTTGTTCAGCCGTTCGGCCTGCTCGCCCTGCAGCGCGGTGAACAGCTTTCGCTCGCGCCGCCCATCCAGATAAGGGCAGGTCTGCGGGGCCGTCACATAGAACTGCGGGGCAATGGGAAGGGTGTGGCGCATGGTTTCGTTCCGGCCGTGGCCGATCTCTGGGGGTTGGCCAGAGCCTGCACCACGCCCGAGGGGGGCCGCAACTGGTTTTTTCGTCAGGCCCTGCCCGCGCCGGGTCAGCGATGCGCCCGGTTGATCGCGACAGATCCGATCAGCAGGTCATGCAACCCCTGGTGGCGCGCGCCAAAGCCCATCATCGCGATGGAGATGACCTGCAAGATGACGAAAGCGGTCGCCACCATATAGGCTAGGGTATGAAGCGCCGCCTCGCCGCCCGACAGGCGCGCGCCGGTGGCGCCACGCAGCTCTAGGTTCATCAGCCGCATGCCCAGCGTCGCCGATCCCGCCGCGATGGTGCCCGCCCGATAGAGAAAATTGACCGCGATGAAGGTCAGCGGCCAGATCCACCACAGGACCGACAGCGTCAACAAGCCCAGCACGAAAGTGATGAGGGTCACGATCACCACATCCAGCATCCATGCGAACAGGCGCTTGGCGGGAACTCCGTCATAAAAGGCGTGATCGTAATCGGGGTCGGGCAGGGCAGAGCGCATGGTCATGGACATGGTGTTGATCCGCGGATTCGAAAAGGGGGAACGTCGGTGAAAATCGCCCCGCCGCGGTCGCGACGGGGCAGGGGCCTTTGGTCAGGCCTCGGAGCTTTCGGCAGCGGGGCGCGTCGTCCGGGCGCGGTCATCCATGAACTGGTCGAACTCGGCCTTGTCCTTGGCGTCGCGCAGGCGCTGCAAGAAGGCTTCGAAGGCGTCTTGCTCCCGCTCGAGCCGGTTCAAGGTGTCGGCCTTGTAGGCATCGAAGGCCGCGTTGCCGGAGGACCGGGAGGTGGACTGGCCGAGGCCATGCGCCTTGCGGCGCTGCGAACAGGAAGAATTGAACATGCGCTTGCTCCAGATCATGTAGGCAAGGAGGGCGAGGCCGATGGGCCAGAAAAGGATGAAGCCCAGCACCATGGCGGCGATCCATGCGCCCTTGCCACGGTCGTCAAGCCAAGCTTCCGCCTTTGAAAACCAGCCTCGCGCTTCGTGAACCGGGCCGGTGGCGGTCAATGTGTCTGTCATCGGGAACTCCTTGTCTGGGTCTTGATGTTAATGTTAATCACATTTACGGATATGGGAGGTTCCCTGCGCCCATCAAGAGGGTGTCGGGAAAAAGTTTATTCGATTCACATTGCGCCGCAAGCCACGCTTTGTCCTTGCGCATCTGCAAGCGTCTGCGCTATCCCGCCGCGCACGGACAGTTGGCCGAGTGGTCGAAGGCGCACGCCTGGAAAGTGTGTAGGCGGGGAACCGTCTCGAGGGTTCGAATCCCTCACTGTCCGCCATTTCCCTCGCGAAAGCGATCTCCCGATCCGGCTGCGACGGGATTTCCCCTTTTTTCAGGGTTATGCGGGACGGGCTGAGCACTGGCCCCGGCGTCTTGAGGCATCGAAGCGTTCTTTCGGTGCAGATATTTCCCGGACCTTTTGCCTGGGCAGGGTCGGTGAGTTTCCTGCAAGCATCTGTCGACGTAAGACTTATCCCGGGCGCCAGCTGAGCACTTCGTCCATGGAGGTCGGCGCGCCCTGGCTTGGAAATCGAGCGGTCGCGACCATAGTATTCCGGTGCCGCCGTCGTCCAGGATAAGTATGGCCGATCCAGCCCGCGAACAGGCTGTCGAGCGCGGAACGCCCGGGGCGACATCATCGAGGGCCCCGGTGCGCCACCACCCGCGCCTGACCGGCTCGACCGCGACCGGGCGCGATGCGGGGCCCTGCGTCGGCACCGTCTGGTAGACCCTGCGCGACTGGGATGCCCGGATCAGCCCGCCAGATGGCGACGCTGCGCCGTCGGCGCTGCGGGGATCGTGCCGCGCGGTACCCTCGTGACGCGGGCCATGGTGTTGGCTGTCGCGTTGCTGGATGCGGTGTCGCTACAGGGCAGGGGCGTTGTTACTCCGCAGCCCGAAGGGGCGGTTGCGGGGGGGAGGCCTCGGCCGGCTCGGGCTCCGCATCGGTCTCGGGCGCTTTCGCTTCCTCCGGCTCGGGGGCCGGCGCAGCGACAATGCCGGGGTCGGGGCGGGGGTCTTCGTCCCAGTAGATCGTCGGGTTGGTCGCGCGCCGCGCCTGCCGCATCAGCGCGTAATCCTGCGCCTGACGCCCCATGCTGCCTGCGCCCATCCGCGCCAGACCGCGCGCGACCCAGGCCAGGATGGTCCAGAACCACACCCGCAGCGCCAGAAGCGAGGGCGTCACCACCAGCGTCAGCACCGTCGCGATGCCAAGGCCGAAGACCACGGCGGTGGCAAGTTGCTTCCACCACAGCGCGGTCGGGCTGTCGACCGTGTAGCCGCCATTGGCGAAATCCAAGCTGATGCCGAACATCATCGGCGCAAGTCCGGCCATGGTCGTGATCGTGGTCAGCAGCACGGGGCGGATACGTGCCTCGGCGGTTCGGGTGATCGCCTCCAGCCGGGGCATGTAACGGGCGTATTCCTGATAGGTGTCGATCAAGACGATGTTGTTGTTCACCACGATGCCTGCCAGCGCGACGATGCCCGTGCCCGTCATGATGATCGAGAATGTCTGGTCCATCACCAGCATGCCGATCAGCACGCCCGTGGTCGACAAGATCACCGCCAGAAGCACGAGGATGGAATTGTAGACCGAGTTGAACTGAGCCAGCAAGATGATGAACATCAGCCCCAGCGCGGCCCCGAAGGCCTGTCCGAGGAACGCCTCGCTCTCGGCCTGATCCTCCTGATCGCCCGCCCATTCCCATGTGACCGAGGCAGGAAAGGGGTTTTCGGTCTCGATCCAAGTCGTGATCGCGGCGATCCGTTCATTGGCGTTCACCGGAACCAGCGTTGCCGTCTCGGCGCGCAACGCATCGCGCAGGGTTTGGGACGTCTGACCCTCGGACAGCGCGTAGACCTGCCACGACACGTCGCGCAGCGTGATGTCTGCCGTCCCGCCCGAGGCAATGGCCGCGAGATCGCGCAGATAGCCCAATGTCGCGCCATCCGCGTCGGCGACACGCGACAGGCCCGCAATCACATCGGCCTTCACGTCAAAGATGCGGCGCTGGTCGATGCGGCTGATTTCGGCCAATTGCGGGGCAGGGGTGTAGGTGACGAAATTCGACAGCGGCACCAGACCGTCCTGTGTGCGAACGCGCAGGCTGTCGAGCGTGGACAGAACGCGCGCCTCTTCGGGAAAGCGGACGCGGATCTCGATCTCCTCGTCCGAGGTCGGCACCCGCATGGTGTCGAGCAAGATGCCCCGTGTGATGAGCTGCACCATTGCGCCCACCGTCGCCACATCCGCGCCGAACCGGCCCGCGGCCTCGACATCGACGTCGATCTGCCAGTCGATGCCGGGCAGGGGCAGTGTATCTTCCACCAGCGTCAGGCCCTCGAGGTCGTCGAAGCGGGCACGCGCGATCCGCGTCGCCTCCTGCAACTCCTCCCAATTGTCGCCCGACAGGCGCAGCGAAACGGGCTTGCTGGACCCCGGCCCATTGGCGGCGGCAAGGATTTCGGTCTGGATACCGGGCATATCGGCCAGTCTCGCGCGCAATTCGTCGATGATGACATTGCCGCTGCCCCGCGCGCCCCATGGCTCGAAGTCGATCTGCACCTGTCCGATTGTGTCGGCCGGCGCCTCGGCCCCGCCGGTGTTGTTGTTCAGCCCACCGTCGCCCGCAAAGGCAAAGACATCGCGGATGCCGGGCTGCTGCATCACAAGCTCTTCGACCTGGCGGACCAGCGCGTCCTGTTCCCCGATCGACAGGTTGCCGCGGGCGCGGACATAGACGATGGCGCTTTCGGGTTCGGTCTCGACGAAGAATTCGACCCCGTTGTTGTTCTCGCCGAAGTAGGTGAAGGTCGCCACAACGAAGGCTATGACGGCCGCAATGGTGACGACCGGCATCACAGGATTGCCGACGATGGCGTGGATGACCCAGCCAAAGGGTGTGCGCCTGTATCCGGCAGTGACCGCGCGGGGCTTGCGCGCGATCTGCACCGATCCCAGCAGGACGGACATCAGCACCGAGGCCGCGACGAAGATCAGCGCGCCGGGCGCCATCCGCACGATCGGGCTGGCCTCAGTGGGCATCGTGATCAGGACGCCGGGGTTGATCGTCTGCATCGCGCCCAGAAACATCAGGTATGCGACCGCCAGCGTCATCGCCAGCCGCACGAGATACCATGGCACCAATGCCGTCAGCAGCGCCGTGCCGCGATCCACGACACGGGTAAAGCGCGCCGCCACCCCGCCCAGAACCGGCAGATACACCAGCGCCACGATCAGCGAGGCCGACAGCACGAAGATCATCGTGACCGGTAGCATCCCCATGAATTCGCCCGCGACGCCGGGCCAGAACAGCATCGGCAAAAAGGCGCACAGCGTCGTCGCGGTCGATGCCACGACTGGCCAGAACATCCGCTTGGCGGCGTCGGTATAGGCTTGCATGGGCCGCGCGCCCGCCTGCAGGCGCTTGTCGGCGTATTCCACCACCACCACCGCGCCATCGACCAGCATGCCCACCGCCAAGATCAGGCCGAACATCACGATGTTGGAAATCGCCACCCCCATGATGCCCAGCAAAACGAAGGCCAGCATGAAGGAGGTCGGAATTGCAAAGCCCACCAGCATGGCCGAGCGCGTGCCAAGCGCCGCCAGCACCACGATCATCACCAGCGCGATGGCCGTCAGCACCGAGCTTTCCAGCTGGCGCACCATGTCGGCCACCGTCACCGACTGGTCGAGCGTCGTGGTGACCCGCACTGCCTCTTGCAGTTCGGCGGGCCATTGGCTGCGCACACGGTCGACTGTCTCGCGCACCATTGCCGAGGTGTCGATGATGTTGAACCCCTGCCGCTTGACCACCTGCAACGCGATGGTCGTCTCGCCATTGAAGCGCGCGGTGCCGACCCGGTCCTCGTAGGTCAGGCGGATCTCGGCCAGCTCGCCCAGCGTCACCACCCGGTCGCCGTTCACCGTGATCGGCAGGGCGTAGACATCGGCCACCCCGTCAAAGCTCGACGGGATCTTGACCGAGATGGCCCCGTTTTCCGTCGTCACCTCGCCCGCGGCGATCAGCTGGTTGTTGTTGACAACCGCGTTGATCAGATCGGCGGCGGTGACATCATAGACCTCAAGCGCGAGCGGGTCGAGGATGACCTCGAGCATCTCCTCGCGCGTGCCCGCAAGACCCGCCTCCAGCACCGGCGACAGCGCCTCGAGGGCGGTCTGCATCTCGTTGGCCAGCCGGATCAGCGTGCGTTCGGGCGCGTCGCCCGAGAGCGCCACGATGATGATGGGAAATTCCGAGAAATTGATCTCGCTGATCGAATAGCTTTCGGCACCCGCCGGAAACTGCGTCTCGGCCCGGCCCATGGCGTCGCGCACATCCGCGATGGTCGAGGATTTGTCCCAGCCGAATTCGAATTCCAGAAACATCCCCGCAAAGCCTTCGGCGGCGGTGGCGCTTATCGTGGTCAGCCCGTCGAGGTCCTGAAACTCGGCCTCCATCGGGCGCACCAGCAGGCGCTCGCTGTCCTGTGCGGAAATGCCGGGGAAGGGGACAGAAACGAAGAGGCCCGGAATGTCGATGTCGGGCTCGCCTTCCTTGGGCAGACCGACATAGGCCGCCGTGCCAACCGTCAGCGACAAGATGACGAAGGCCACGACCATGCGCGCACGGCTGGCGGCCCAGTCGACGATCCCGATCATTGCGACAGCTCCTCGAAGGTGACGCGCACGGGCGTCCCCTCGGTCACGAATTCCTGCCCCACGGTGATGACATCGGCCACCTCGTCCAGCCCGGTCAGCCAGACGCCGGTGGCGGTGTCGCGGATCATGCGCACGGGGACAAAGGCCACGATCCCGTCCTCGACAATCCGCACGCCCAATTCGCCCGCATCGCTCAGCGTCATGGCAGAGGCCGGCAAAAGATGGGCCGATGTGCCTTCGGTCCGGATCAAGATATCGGCGGTCTGGCCGTCGCGGATCGCCTGATCCGCGTTCGGCACGGTGATCTCGACGCGGAAGGTGCGGGTCTGCGGATCGGCCGATCGGCTGAGAAACGTCACCTGACCGGTCACTTGCCGACCCGACGCCAGCCGCGCGCCGGCCTCGGCGCCAAGCGCGATGCGGTCCACATTCGCCTCGGGCACGAAGCCCACAAGCTTGATCGGGTCAAGCTGGATGATCGTGGCGCAGGGCGTTCCGGGCTGCATCAGGCTGCCCAGTTCGGCGGTGTCGCTTTCCAGCAGGCCCGCGAAAGGCGCGTGGATGGCAAGGCGGGTCAACTCATCCTGGGCGCGGGTCACGGCGGCCTCGGCGGCAAGGATGCCGCTTTGGGCGCTCTGGATCGCGGCCTGCGCGGCCTCGACGCCGGCGGCGGCCGATGAAACGGCAGCTTCGGCCGAGGAGACGGCGGCGACAGCACCGGCGGCGCGTGTTTCAGAGGCGAAGCCGCTTTCACTCAGCCGCGCGGCGGCGTTGCCGTCGATGCGGGCGGCGTTGAGCGAGGCCTCGGCCTCGGCCTGACGGGCGCGGGCCAGCGGCAGTTGCGCCTGCGCCTCGGGCAGACGGGCCTGCGCCTCCAGCAGGCGCGCCTCGGCCTCGGCGAGCGCGGACAGGCGCGTTCCCGGGTCGATCTCGCACAGCAGTTGCCCCTCGGCCACGTCGGCGCCCGCGCGCAGCGGCTCGGACACGATCCGCCCCGAGGTTTCGGCCGCGACCACGACCTGCCGCAGCGCTTCTGTCCGGCCGCGCAGGACCACGGCGTTCTCCGTCACCTGCGCCACCGACCGGCGCGCGACGACATGGATGCGCCCCACGACTGCCGCGTCACCTTCGGTCGCATCCGCAGGTGTCGCTATTGCTGTGGTGGCCGCGTCTGGCGCGGCGGCGGGGGTCTGTTGTGTCGTGTCCTGTGCGCCGAACCGGGCGGCGAAATCGAGCAAGGTCTGCCGGTCGAGGATCAGAAAATACAGCGCCACGCACACAAGGGCGGCAGTGATGATCGGAAAGATGCGCATTCATGTCCCCGTGTTCGGCAATCTTGTCGGTTGGCGCTATTCATTGCGCCCTCGGCATCGGGGCAGGCCCCCATGCGCGCGACCACTCTGAACCGACCGGTTCAGATTAGGGGATCCCGCGGCGACGCGCAAGAATGAACTAATCCGTTCAGATTGCCGTGCAAGGTCCCGCGCAGCATTCTGCCCCTACGCGCGCGACCCTTGCACGGATCGGCCGCATCGGGCTAAGAGGCGCAGCAACACAAAGAGGTGCCCGGCGGGGCCCGGGGCGGGGGCAGCATGGCCAACAGCGACAGTTTCATCGAAGAGGTCAGCGAAGAGCTGCGCCGCGACCGCCTGTTTGGGGCGATGCGCCGTTGGGGCTGGGTCTTGGCGTTGATCGTGCTCGGTCTCGTCGGCGGGGCGGCATGGCTGGAATACCAGCGATCACAGGAGCGGGCGGCGGCCGAGGGGTTCGGCACCGCGCTGATCGCGGCACTGGACCTGCCCGATCCCGAGGCCCGCTTGGCCGCGCTTGAGGCGATCCCGACCGAGGGGCCTGTGCCCGCCATCGTGCTGGCCCTTCTTGCCGCGGGCGAGATCGTTCAAGACGGTGAAGGGGCGGACATGGCTGCCGACCGGCTGCGCGCGGCGGCCCAAGGGGCCGAAATTCCGCGTCGCTATCGTGATCTGGCCCTGCTGCGGGCCGAAATCCTTGCCCCGTCTGACGCGGAGACAGCACGGCTGGTGCTGGGCACGCTGGCCGAGGCCGGGGCGCCCTATGCCGCGCTTGCCGAAGAGCAATTGGCGCTGCTCGACCTGCGCACGGGCGATCTCGACGGCGCGCTGGAACGGTTGCGCGGGCTGGAACGCAGCGCTGCCGCCACGCCGGGCTTGCAACAACGCGCGTCTCAGTTGATTGTGGCGCTGGAAGCTGGGTCGAGGCTGGTCGATGCGGCCCCGGCGCCGGTGCCTGAGGTGGCGCCAGAGGTCGAACCGCTGGTCGAGGATGTGGCCCCAGAGGCGGATGTCGGACAGGATGCCGACACGCCCCCGGAAACGGCGGCCGAGGAACCGGCCCCCGACACGGGCAACTGATCCGCGCGGAGCGGCGCGGCAAGACAGGATCCGCCACAGTGGCGGCAAGACAGAGAGGCCGGGAGCAGATGACCGGGGTTGAGGGCAGAACAGCGGCACAGCGCATTGCACGGATCGCGGCTCTTGGCGTGCTGTCTGTGATGGGGCTGGCCGCCTGCGAACGCGACACGGTGCTGCCGGGCGAGCGCTTCGGCACGCGCACGGCGCTTGAGGCAACCCTGCCCGGCCCCGATGGGCGCGCTGCGGCCTCTGACGTCGCCAGCACGGATGCCGCCCGCTCGATCAGCCTGCCCGCGCCGACCCGGCTGGCAGACTGGCCGAGCCGCGGCTACAGCGTCATCAACCAATTGCCCCATGCCGCCCTTTCCGCCAATCCGGTCGAGGTCTGGGCGGCTCCGATCGGGGCGGGCAACACGCGGCGCAACCGCATCGCCACCGATCCGGTGGCGGGGAACGGGCTGGTCTACACCATCGACTCAGGTGCGCAGCTGCAAGCAACCGCGCTGGCCAATGGCGCACCCGCATGGATCGCCAGCCTCGTGCCCGATTTCGACCGCGGCAGCAACAATTCGGGCGGCGGTCTGGCGCTGGCGGGCAATCGGCTCTATGCGACCACGCCCTATGGCGAGGTTGTCGCGCTGGACGCGGCGACAGGCGCGGTGATCTGGCGGCAACGGCTGGGCGTCGTTCTCGGCGCGCCAACGGTGTCGGGCGGGCTGGTCTATGTGGTCGGCCGCAACTCCGAGGCCTGGGCGATCGAGGCCGATGACGGCCGCCTGCGCTGGCGTATCCCGTCCTCTGAGGCGCCTTCGGTTCTGGTCGGCGGGGCAGCCCCCGCGGTCGCAGATGACCGGGTGGTCTTTCCTTTCCCTTCGGGCGAGATCGTGGCGGCCTTTCCGAACACGGGCGTGACGCTGTGGAATTCCTTTGTCGCTGGCGGGCGTCTGGGCACCGCCTACGCGGGTTTCAACGACATCACTTCGGACCCGGTGATCATCGGCGGCACGATCTACGCCGGCAACCAGTCGGGTCGCGTGGTGGCGATGAACGCGCGCACCGGCACCCGGCTCTGGACCGCGACCGAGGGGGCCTATTCCCCCATGGTCGTTGCCGGAGGCGCGGTGTTCTTCGTGTCCGACCGCAACGAGTTGATGCGCCTTGACGCCAGCGACGGCAGCCGCGTCTGGGGCACGGAACTGCCATTCTATCAGGCCAACCGCGCCCGGCGGCGGGACGAGGTCTTTACACATTACGGCCCGATCCTTGCGGGCGGTCGGCTGGTGGTGGCCTCGGGCGACGGGCTGATCCGCCTGTTCTCGCCCGAAAGCGGCGCGCTGGTCGGCTCTCTGGAGCTGCGCGGCGGTGCGGCCTCCCATCCGATCGTGGTGGGCGACACGCTTCTGGTCGTCAGCGAAGACGGGCGGCTGCACGCCTATCGTTGATCGGCCGCATGCGCGTCAGTTGAACCATGCGATGCGGGTCTCGCGGTCGATGCCCAACATCCCTCCCGCACCATAGGCCGTTGCGCGGGCAAGGTTGAACCAGATCGCGACGCTTTCGCGCAGGACCCACCACACAATCGACCTGTCATCGGGATGCGGCACGGGGTCCACCATCGGCGCTGCTGCATGAAGCACGACCTCGTTCAGACCGAAGGCCTTGAAGATCACAAAGGCACGCGGCAGGTGGAACGGGTCCGACACCACGATGACGCGGTCCGTTCCTTCGTCCAGCAGGGCAAGGGAAAAGGCCGCGTTCTGGATTGTCGAATGTGACGCGGGTTCGCGCAAGATCGCCTCGGGCGGCAGACCCGCGGCCAGGGCGAGGTCGGCCATGGCGTCGGCCACTGCCCGATCCGGGCTGCCGGCGCCTGAAAAGACGACAACGGGCGCAGCCCCCGCGGCCTGCAGCGCCGCACAGGTCAGGGCTCGCCGTTCGGAGGCGGGGCCGGGCAACTGGCGGTCATGGTGGGACAGGCCCGCGCCAAGGCAGATGATCGCATCCGCAACAGCCGGGGGCGGGCGGTCATCTGGCCAAAAGATCTCGGTGGCGGCGATCAGCAAGAGGGTCATGGCCCAGAGGCCGAACAGCACCGCAATCACTTGCCCCAAGATGAGGCCGAACCGCTGCACCCTTGTCTTGATCGAGGCGCCCGCCATGCTGTCCGGTCCTCAGGGGGCTTCGGTGATCTTGTAGTCGCGCATTATGCCGACGGTGGCCGCCGCGAATCCCGACGCGGCCGTGCGGGATTGATGGGCGTCAAAGGCCGCCCGGTCGGCAAAACGCTCCTCGACCTGCCAGATCAGCGGGTCGTCGGACTGGGTCACCTCGAACGACAGACAGCCCGGTTCGGCGCGGGTCAGGCGGATATGGTCGGGCAACAGTCCTGCCAAGCGCGCGGCAGTCTCGGCATTGGGGCAGATCACCCGGCCAGAGAGGTGGATCATTCCCATTCGATCGTGCCCGGCGGCTTGGACGTGATGTCATAGGTCACGCGGTTGATGCCCGTGACCTCGTTGATGATGCGGGTGGCGGTCTCGCCCAGAAACTCATGGGTGAAGGGGTAGTAATCGGCCGTCATTCCGTCAACGCTCGTGACCGCGCGCAACGCGCAGGCGAAATCATAGGTCCGCCCGTCGCCCATCACGCCCACGGTGCGGACGGGCAGGATGGCGACGAAGGCCTGCCAGATCTCGTCATAAAGCCCGTGGCGCCGGATCTGGTCGATGAAAACGGCATCGGCCTTGCGCAAGATGTCGAGCTTTTCGCGCGTGATCTCGCCGGGGCAACGGATCGCCAGACCGGGGCCGGGAAAGGGATGGCGGCCGATGAAGCTGTCGGGCAGGCCAAGCTCGCGGCCCAGCGCACGCACCTCGTCCTTGAAGAGTTCGCGCAAGGGCTCGACCAGTTTCAGGCCCATCTTTTCGGGCAGGCCGCCGACATTGTGGTGCGACTTGATCGTGACCGACGGGCCGCCCGAAAAGCTGACCGATTCGATCACGTCAGGGTAAAGCGTGCCTTGCGCGAGGAAGGCCGCCCCCTCGATCTGGTCGGCATAGTGCTGGAACACATCGATGAACAATCGCCCGATTGTCTTGCGCTTTGTTTCCGGATCGGAAACGCCGTCCAGCGCCGTCAGGAAGCGCTCGGACTCCTCGGCATGGATCAGCGGAATGTTGTAGGTGTCGCGGAACATGGTGACGACCTGCTCGGCCTCGTCTTCCCGCAGCAAGCCGTGATCGACGAAGACGCAGGTCAGCTGATCCCCGATCGCCTCGTGGATCAGGACGGCCGCGACCGAACTGTCGACACCGCCCGACAGGCCGCAGATGACCTTTGCCTCGCCCACCTGCTCGCGGATGGCGCGGATCGCCTCCTCGCGGTAGGCGGCCATGGTCCAGTCGCCCGAAAAACCTGCAAGCCGCACGAAATTCTCGTAGAGTTTCGCGCCCTTGGGGGTGTGGTGCACCTCGGGGTGGAACTGCACGGCGTAGAAATGGCGGCTGGCATCGGCTGTGACGGCGAAGGGCGCGTTGGGCGAGGTGCCATAGACCTCGAACCCCGGCGCAAGCTGGGCGACGTGGTCGCCATGGCTCATCCAGACCTGTTCGCGCCCGGTCTCGAACCAGCCGTCGAGCAGGGGCAATTGGCCCGCAGGCATGACATAGGCGCGGCCAAACTCCGCAGTGCCGCCGCCGCCGGTGATCTTGCCGCCCTCCACCCGGCCGCCCAGATCTTGCATCATCACCTGTTGACCGTAGCAGATCCCGAGGATGGGCACGCCGCGGGTGTAGACCGATTGCGGCGGGCGGGGTGATCCGGGCCGCGTCACGCTGTCCGGCCCACCCGACAAGATAACCGCCTTGGGCGCGAAATCGTCGAGGAAGGCGTCGTTGACCTTCTGGTAGGGGTGGATCTCGCAATAGACGTTCAGCTCGCGCAGGCGGCGGGCGATCAGTTGCGTCACCTGGCTGCCGAAATCGATGATCAGCAGGCGGTCATGGTCTTGCGGGTCGGGAACGGCGGATGTGCTCATGCCCCTCGCATTAGAACCCGGCGGGACGCCGTGCAAGCCCGGGCCTTGCCGCCCATGTCGCTTTCCCCCTCAGGGTGCCGCAATCCACCCGTGCAGGCGCGACCCGAGGGAGTAGGAACGCGGCAGGACACACCACCTCGCACGGGGGAGATCAAGATATGGCGGCAGCGGATCAGACAGCGCGGCGGCAGCGGGGCGGCGGCGGGGCCGCGCGGCGGGCCGAACGCTCGGCCGTCAGCTTCGAGACCGCGCGCTACATCGAGCGCAACATCCCCAACTTCGAGATCCTGACGCCCGAGGCAATCGAGATCATCGAGCACAACGCCGAGATCGTGCTGGAGGAGATCGGCGTCAACTTCGTCGAAAACCCCGCCGCCTTGCAACGCTGGCGCGAAGCGGGCGCCGATGTGCAGGGCGAGCGGGTGCATATTCCGCGTGGCCTCGCGCGGTCCTTGTGTGCCACTGCGCCGTCCCGCTTCACCCAGATCGCGCGCAACCCTGCCCGCAATGTCGAGATCGGGGGCAACACGCTGGTGCTGGCGCCGGTTTACGGTCCCCCCTTCGTGCGCGACCGGCTGGGCGGGCGGCGCTATGCGACCATGGCCGATTTCGAGATGTTCGTGAAACTGGCCTATATGTCGAAATGGCTGCACCATTCGGGCGGCACGGTCTGCGAGCCGACGGATATTCCGGTCAACAAGCGCCATCTCGACATGCTCTATGCCCATATGAGCCTGTCGGACAAACCCTTCATGGGATCGGTGACGGAACCCTCGCGCGCTGCCGACAGCATCGAGATGGCGCGCATCCTCTTCGGCTCGGACGTGGTCGACAGCCAATGCGTGATGACCTCGCTCATCAACATCAACTCGCCCTTGGCCTTTGACAGCACGATGATGGGATCTCTGGAGCATTATTCCGCCGCAGGCCAAGCCTGCATCATCTCGCCCTTCATCGTCGGCGGCGCGATGGCGCCGGTGTCGGTGGCGGGCACGCTGACGCAGGTGCTGGCCGAGGTTCTGGCGGGCGTGGCCTATTCCCAACTGGTCCGCGCGGGCGCGCCGGTGATCTTCGGCGCCTTCGTCACCTCGATCGACATGAATTCCGGCGCCCCCACCTTCGGCACGCCCGAGGCAAGCCAGATCACCTATGGCGCGGGGCAGTTGGCGCGCCGGCTGAACCTGCCGTATCGCTCGGCCGGCGCCTTCAACGGGTCCAAGCTGCCCGATGCGCAGGCGGCTTACGAGAGCGCCAATTCGCTGAACGCGGGGCTTTTGTCTGGTGTGAATTTCATGCTGCACGCCTGCGGCTGGCTGGAGGGCGGGCTGGTCGCCAGCCCAGAGAAATTCGTGATGGACGCCGACCAGCTCGGCATCTTGCACAAGCTCGCCGAAGGCGTGCCCTTTGACACCAACGCGCAGGCGATGGACGCACTGCGCGAGGTGGGGCCGGGGGGCCATTTCCTCGGCTGCGCCCATACGCAGGAGAATTATGCGAGCGCCTTTTGGCGCACCAACTTGCTGGACTACAAACCCTATGAGACATGGTCCGAGGAAGGCGCGCGCGACACAGAGGCGCTGGCCTCAGCCAAGCTCGACAAGATGCTGGACGATTACCGTCAGCCCCATCTTGATCCCGTGATCGACGAGGAATTGCGCGCCTACATGACGCAAAAAAAGGCGTCGATGCCCGACGCCTTTATCTGACTGCAGGCTTCAACTGATCGAGCGGGCAGCGCACAGGATCGCGCTCATCACCTCGACATGGCGCGAGGGGGAATAGCCCAAGCCCCCGCCAAGGCGCGCGGCGTTCAGACGGTCCTCTTCGGCCAGCAGGGTCTGGACGGGGCGGCGCTGTGCCCGCCTGTGCGCGTCGCCGGTCAGGGCCGCCATCCGGGCTGCCCTGAGCAGTAGACCGGGGCGGCGCATCGTGGACAGGGTGGAGATCAGATCGGACATCGCGGGGCCTCCTGCGGGGTGATCGTTGCATGCCCAGCCTGACCCCGGAGCGTGGGGTGTTGCACACAGGCTTATCCACCGGGCGCACCCCCGCTAGTCGTTTACGAAATCGAAACAAATTTCAATTTATCCACTCATTTTAACGAAACGGTAATCAATTCGGCGAAATCCTGCCGCTGTTGTCCAATCGTGAGGGAGGTGGAACCATGCCATCGGCCACGGCCGATCACGGCCGCCCTGTGCCTGATCAAACCCTGTTGCCGCCCAGTCCGCCCGACTGGGTGCCGGTGCCTGCGCTGCAATATCTTGCCCATACCACGGCCGGTCGCTCGCTGCGCGAGATCGCGCGCGTCACTGGCGAGGCGCCTTCGACCGTGTCCCGTCGCGTGCGCCGGATCGAGGCCCGCCGCGACGATCCGCTTCTGGACGAAGCGCTGACCCTGCTGGGTGCGACCCTGCTGTCGCCCCCCGACACTGACCTCCAGTCAAAGGAGCACTTGCCCATGACAGCCCCGTTCCGGTCTCCGCTCGACGACGAAGGCACGATCGCCCGCGAGGCGCGTCGCATCTTGCGGCGGTTGTGCGAAACCGATGCCGTTCTTGCCGTCGCCGGTGATCTCGACAAGGCGGTTGTGTTGCGCCCCGGCGCGGATGGCGAACAGACCCGCACCGCCGTCGTCGACCGCAAGATCGCGCAGGCCTTTGCCGTCAAGGACTGGATCAGCTGCCTCAAGCCCGGTCGCATCGCGCGCTACACGATCACGGCGACCGGCAAATCCGCCCTGCGCCGACTGCTGGACGAAGATCGAAAGCGCCGTCACGAGGCGCTGGGCTTTGCCGAGGCCGCGACGCCCTTTCAGGCGCAGCATATGGTCTGGGGGCATGCACAGGTGGCCGAGCCCGGCGGGCGGTCGCGCAAGCTGCGCGTCAATCTGGCGGAATCGCCGCTGGCCGTGCTGGCGCGGCGCAAGGGGTCCGACGGCAGGGTCTTCCTTACGCCCGATCTGGTGCAGGCGGGCGAGCGTCTGCGCGAAGATTTCGAGCGCGCACAGATGGGCCCGCGCGTGGGCCAGAACTGGGACCGCTTCCTGACCGGCGGCGACCGGGGCGGGTTCCTCAGCGACAGCGGCATCGCCGAAGGGCCGCGTGCGGCGCGACAACGGGTGTCGGATGCGCTGGACGATCTCGGGCCGGGACTGTCGGATGTGGTGCTGCGGGTCTGCTGTTTCCTCGAGGGGTTGGAATCGGCCGAACGGCGGCTGGGATGGTCGGCGCGGTCGGGCAAGATCGTGCTCAAGATCGGGTTGCAGCGCCTGCTCAAGCATTATCAGGACCGCCACGGCTTCGTGCCGGCGCTGCGGGGCTGATCCAGAGAATTTTCCGAAAATCTCCATCAACCTGCGGGTTTGCATGTGATGCAACTCGGCTGCGCCGAAATGCGCATGCAGACCCGCGCAAGATGCGCTAGGTAAGGCATGAACCGGAGGAGAGAGGCCCGATCCATGCGCGATCTGAAGATCCCCGAACAGCGCCATCCCGAAAAGGCGCATCGCCCTGACAATGCCCAGCCTAAGAAACCAAGCTGGATCAGGGTCAAGGCGCCCGTGGGCAAGGGATATCAGGACACCGCGCGGATCATGCGCGACAACAAGCTGGTCACCGTCTGCGAAGAGGCGGGCTGCCCCAATGTCGGCGAATGTTGGTCGCAGGGTCACGCCACCATGATGATCATGGGCGACATCTGCACCCGCGGCTGTTCGTTTTGCAACATCGCCACCGGCAAGCCGCAGGCGCTCGACCTGTTCGAGCCGGGCCGGGTGGCCGATGCGGTCGCCAAGCTTGGGCTGAACCATGTGGTGATCACCAGCGTGGACCGCGACGATCTGGAGGATGGCGGGGCGGAGCATTTCGCCATGACCATCCGCGCGATCCGCAAGCGCGCGCCTGGGACCACCATCGAGATCCTGACCCCCGATTTCCTGAAATGCGCAGCCTCCGTTCTGGAAACCGTGGTTGCGGCCAAACCCGATGTGTTCAACCACAATCTCGAAACGGTGCCGGGCCTATATCCCTCGGTCCGGCCCGGCGCGCGCTATTTCCACAGTTTGCGCCTGCTGCAGCGGATCAAGGAACTGGACCCGACCATCTTCACCAAATCGGGCATCATGGTGGGCTTGGGCGAGGATCGGCAGGGCGTTCTTCAGGTGATGGACGACATGCGCGCGGCGGACGTCGATTTTCTGACCATCGGGCAATATCTGCAACCCACGCCAAAGCATCACGCCGTCGACCGTTTCGTGCATCCCGACGAATTCGCGGCCTATGAGAAGGCCGCCTATGGCAAGGGGTTCCTGATGGTCTCGGCCACGCCGCTGACGCGGTCGAGCTATCACGCGGGCGATGACTTCGCGCGGCTCAGGGATGCGCGGCTGGCGCGGCTGGGGCGGGGCTAGGGGCGCGCGCCTAGCTGCCCAGCGGCGACAGCCAGCTTGCCACGGTGATCACGACCGTGGCCGGGTCGTTTTCGCCCCGCAGAACCGCAAAGGGGATTTCCTCATACCATGTCAGCCCGATCCCGCCTGACGGGCCGGGGCCCCGCCATCCCTCGGCGGTCATCATCGCAATAAAGCTGCCCGGTTCCGGCTGTTCCCCGGTGACGTTCACGGAAAAAGGCCCGATGCTGTCGAACAGCCCGGTCAGGATGGCGGGCGGTGCGGCGGTGATGGCGTCAGGGTCCGCGATCGGCACGCCCAGAAAGCAAAACTGCGCGGCGATCGCGTCGTGCGGCACCTCGCGCCATGCGACCGCAACCGCATGGCTTTCCAGCCAGGTGGCTGGCGGGGCCAGCGCGTGCAACACTTCCTCGAGCCGCGCCACATCGCGGTTGTCCTGTGCGGCATAAAGCAGCTGGATTTCGCGCAGCGCCGCCAGCCTGTCACGGCCCGTGCGGATGCAATGGATCGAGACCGGCGGGTTGAAGCTGGCGTCGGTCAGCCCCCCGAGCCACGGATCATCAAAAGGCCCGGGCGCGGATGGACCGGGGATGCCCACGAAACCCGACCATGTGATGGCGCGGTCGCCCGCCACGATCTCGCGCAGCGTGGTGAGGTCGTCCGGCCATGCTTGCCCAATCTCCAGTGCGATGCTCAAGGCGTCATCAAGGGTAAAGAGAGCATGATCTTGCGCGGCCGATGGCGTGGCTAGGCCGATCAGGGCGGCGAAAACATAGGACACGTTGCGCAAGTTGGGGTCCTCATGACATCGATAGCCGAGATTTGTGGCCGAGCGCCCCAGCTGTCAAGGCGAGCGCCGGTTCACTCGTCGGAGGGCAGCGCCTTGAGGTAGGCCGCGATGGCCAGTCGGTCGGCCTCGGGCAGCATCGCCATGTTGCGGATCACCGACACCATATGCCCGCCCGCGCTGTCGAAATCCGGTGTGAAGCCGTCGTTCAGATAGGCCGCGATGTCGGCTTCGGACCAGCGCAGCCGGTCGGGCGTCAGGGCCGGGATCGTGCCGGACCCCGACGGGTTCGGCGCGCCCGTCATCCATGCCGACCGGTCGAGCCCCCCAAGCGCGTCGCGCGGTGTGTGGCATTCGGCGCAATGGGCCAGTGCCTCGGACAGGTAACGGCCGCGCGCCTGCTGCTCGGTCAGGTCGCCCGCCACCACGAACTCATCCGACAGGTTCAGCAGGTTCCACGCGCCCACGGCCCGCCGGATCGAAAAGGGAAATCCGACCTCATGGGGCAGGGACGGCGTGTCCGAGGCGGGTAGGGTCTGCCAGAATGCCCAGAGATCGGCCAGATCCTGCCGCTCCGCCAGCCGATAGGCGGTGTAGGGAAACGCGGGGTAATAATGCCTCCCCTCGGGGCTGATCCCGTTTTGCAGAGCCGTGACGAACTGCGCCAGTGTCCAGTCGCCGATGCCATGCACCGGATCGGTCGAGATGTTGGGCGCGACGAAAGTGCCGAAATCGGAGGCAAATCGCTGCCCGCCCGCCAGCACCAGCCGCGCCGCGTCCGTCGCGCCCTCGGCGGCATGGCACGAGGCGCAGCCCGCCGCCCAGAACACCGCCTCACCCGCTCCGGCATCTCCTGTCAGCCCCGCAAGCTCGGTACCGTGGACGAAGCTGGGGCGCGTCGCGATCAGGCCTGCTGCAAGCGTTGCAAGGCCAAGGACGAGAGCGATGACGATGAGGCGGCGCATCGTGACAACAGCCCGGGGTGCGCAAAGCCGCGCGCCCCGGGCCCGATCTTTACTGCGGCGCGCGGTACGCGTCGTGGCAAGAGCCGCAGGTCGCGCCCAGCGGGCCCAAAGCGGCCTGCATCGGTTCGAGCCCGGTGCCCGCGACGGCGGCCAGACCTTCGGCGGCTGCGCCGAAGGCGCCCCATTTCTCGACGACGTCGGGAAGGTTTTCCCAGATGGCGGGCAGGGCGCGGGTGCCGTCGAGCGCCATGTTGTCGGTGCCCTCGGGCCAGTGGAAGGACTGGTCGAGCATGCTGATGGCCACAAGGTTGTCGGCGGCGGTCTGGGCTGCGGTGGCATCATACTCGGCATTGCCGCGCGCCATGCCGCCCAGAATGCCGACATTCAGCGCCATGATCTGGAACTGACCCTGACGCGCCTGCACCGGGGCGGGCAGGTCTTGCGCGATGGTGGCAGTGGCGCCCACGCCGATGATGGCGAAGGTGGCAGCCGCAAGAACACGGATGCGGTTGGTCATGATGGAAAGCTCCCCTTTGGGTGGCAAATACACGGATCACACACGCTGAACCCTAAAGGCGCCGGGTGATGCGTCAACCTACGCTTTTGTGACTTGCCGCAGGGGGATGGTGCGTCGGCGATGACCTGCCCGCCTTTTGTCGTCACGGCGTTGTCAGTCGGGGGCCGCGGGGCAGGCGGTCTGCGGTCAGCCAATCGGGCCAGCCCACCAGCCATTCGATCGCGGCAAATGCTATGCCGATGCCGCAGATGACCGCGATGGCGATGCGCTGATTGCGTGACGGCGGGTGGCGCAGCCACAAGACCATGCGCAAGAGGAAAGGGGGCATCAGGCCGCGCCCGTCATCCTGACCTTGCCGATGAAGGGCAGGTTGCGGTTGCGCTGCGCGTAGTCGATGCCGTAGCCGACCACGAATTCGTCGGGGATCTCGAAGCCGATCCAGTCGGCCTTGATCGCCACCTCGCGCCGCGACGGCTTGTCGAGCAGGGCGATGGTCCTGAGGCGCGCAGGATCGCGCGAGCGCAGCAGCCCCACCACATGGGTCAGCGTGTGGCCGGTGTCGACGATATCCTCGACCACCAGCACATCACGCCCCGCGATCTCGCCGCGCAGATCCTTGAGGATGCGCACCTCGCGCGAGCTTGTGGTGGCATTGCCGTAGCTTGACGCCTCGAGGAAATCGACCTCGACGGGCAGGTGCAATTCGCGCACGAGATCGGCGATGAAGACGAAGGACCCGCGCAGCAGGCCCACGACCACCAGCTTGTCGGTGCCGGCGAACGCCGCCTCGATCTCGCGGGCCAGCGTCTCGATCCGCGCCGCGATGGATTTGGCCGAGATCATCTGGATGACCTCATAGCCCGGTGTCGCGCCGTCAGGCGCGCCTGTTGCGGTGCCCTTGCCCGCGACCGTGGATGCCTGCGCCATAATGCCCCCCGGCCGATCCGGCCCGAACCCCTTGAACTACGCCCGAGGTTTTATGACATGGTGGCGAGGGAAGAAAGACGAAAGCACCGATGCCGACCCATTCCGAAATCCGGGCGCTGCCTTACAGCGCCGACCAGATGTATGCGCTGGTGGCCGATGTCGCACAGTATCCGCAGTTCATTCCGTGGATCAGCGCCAGCCGCGTCCGCTCGGTCACGCCCGAGGGGGGGCATGCCGTGATGCTGGCCGACCTCGTGATCGGCTTCAAGATGTTCCGCGAGCGTTTCCTGAGCCGCGTCACCTTGTGGGAGGCCGACCGCAAGATCGACACCGAATATGTCGACGGCCCGTTCAAGCACATGATTTCCAAGTGGGAATTCGCGCCCGCGCCGGATGGCAAGGGCGGGTGCGAGGTACATTTCTCGGTCGATTTCGAGTTTCGCAACAAGCTTTTGCAAGGTGCGGCGGGGCTGTTCTTTCACGAGGCCATGCAGCGCATCGTGCGCGCCTTCGAGACCCGGGCCGAGGCGCTTTACGGGCGCGACGGCGCGGCGATTTCGGCCTAATCCTCGGGCGGGATCAGCCGGATCTCGCCTTCCTCCTCCAGCGCGCGGATGGCGGTGACCACCTCGGCCATCGCGGCCTCTCCCTCGTCGGGGCGCAGCGTCGGCAGGCTGCCTGCGTCGTCGCGGATCTGTTCGGCCAGCCGCTTGGACATGTTTTCCAGCAAGAACTCCACAGACAGCGGCGCCTGTTCGATCCCCGCCGCAATGGCGCGGGTGACCACATCTGGGTCGACCCGGCGCAGGATGCGCGGCACATCCGCAGGCTCGACCCGCTTGGGGATATGCTGGAAGGTGAAGATCGCGCGCCGCACCTCGATGGCAAAGCCCTTGTCTCGCGCCTCGAGCCCACCCAGAAGCGCTTCGCGCAGGGCGCCGTTGACCGAGTTGAGAATGGCGCCGATCCGGTCCACCGGACTGGCGCGAAAGGCGGATTCGCTCACGCTGTCCAGCTGTTCGACCAGATGCGCGCCGATCCGCTCCACCATGGCGGGCGTGACCGTCGCGGTCAGCGACACCGCATGGGCGATCACCTGCGCCCGCGCCTCGGGCAGGCCCGCCAGCAGCGCCGCCGCCTTGGCGACCCCCAGCTTGGACAGCAAGATCGCCGCGACCTCGGCGCTTTCGGACATCAGCAGCGGGCGCAGACGGTCCGTCTCCATCGCGGCCAGCCGCGTCCATGGGTCGGTCGGATCGCCCGCCTCGGCCTCGGCGCGCAAGCCGTCGCGCGCTGTGGGCGAGATATGCGGCTCCAGAAGCGCGATGGCATCGGCGAGGGTGTTGGGCGTGGTCAGGGCCAGCCCGTCGAGCCGCGCGGTAAACTCGCGCACCACCTCGGCCAGCGTCACCCGGCTGATCGGCCCCAGCGAGGCAAGGGCGCGGGCCAGATCCGCCTGCATCTCGGGCGTCAGCCGGTCCAGTGCCGGCGACACGTTCTGGCTGAGCAGAAGGCGCACGATCACGGCCGCCTTCTGTTGCGAACTGAGCCGCGCCGGCAGCTCGACGACACGCATGTTTTCACCGCCCATGGCGGGATCGCAAATATCCAGTTGCAGGCCCATGTCCCACCCATCCTTCGCTCGCAGTCACCCAAGCCCCAAGGTGGCGGGCCGGGGTTAAGGCGGTGCTGACGCGGCTGGGTGAGTCACGGCGTATTCGGCGCGAATGCGAGACGGATTTGGTGAAAACTGGCGCGGTTTGGTGCAGGCAAACATCAAAAAAATCGCGCGCAGCGGACTGCGCGCGATCTCAAAGGGTTTGGTCTGGCGGCCTTTGCTCAGCTGGTCGCGGTGGCGACGCAGGTCTGGGCCGTCGCATCCCAAGTCATGCCTTCGGCACAGCTCATGGAGGCTTCTTGCATCCGGCCCCAGGAACATTCGGCATAGGCAAAGCCCGGCATGGCCAGCAGGACGAAAGCGGCCAGGAAAGTCTTGATGCGCATTCTCGCGTCTCCTGTCTCAACTGCGGTCTGGTCGTCTGTTGCAGTTGAAAAGGTAGCACGCGAGCCTTGAAAGACAACGATCTTGCGCGGCTGGTCCGCAACTATTCCGCTTGTTGCTGAAATCAGGCGCAAAACTGCTCTGCCCCTGCGTCAGTTTTCCCCAAAGACCCGCCCAAAGATCGTGTCGACATGCTTGGTGTGATAGCCGAGGTCGAACTTGTCCTCGATCTCGGCGGGGCTCAACGCCGCCGTCACCTCCGGGTCAGCCAACAGTTCCTCGCGGAAATCGCGGCCCTCTTCCCAGACCTTCATCGCGTTGCGCTGCACCAGCCTGTAGGCATCCTCGCGGCTGACACCGGCTTGCGTCAGCGCCAGCAGCACGCGCTGCGAATGCACCAGCCCGCGGAACTTGTTCATGTTGGCGATCATCGTGTCGGGATAGATCACCAGTTTCTCGATCAGGCCGGTAAGGCGGGCGAGCGCGAAATCGAGCGTGATGGTGGCATCAGGCCCGATCATGCGTTCGACCGAGGAATGCGAGATGTCGCGCTCATGCCAGAGCGCCACGTTCTCCATCGCAGGCACAACGGCCATGCGCACGATCCGCGCCAGACCCGTCAGATTCTCGGACAGGACCGGGTTGCGCTTGTGCGGCATCGCGCTGGAGCCCTTTTGCCCCTTGGAAAAGAACTCCTCCGCCTCCAGCACCTCGGTGCGCTGCATGTGGCGGATTTCGGTGGCGATATTCTCGATCGAACTCGCGATCACGCCCAGCGTGGCAAAGAACATCGCGTGCCGGTCGCGCGGGATGACTTGGGTGGAAATCGGCTCGGGGCGCAGACCCAGTTGCGCGCAGACATGCTCCTCGACCGCCGGGTCGATATTGGCGAATGTGCCGACCGCGCCGGAAATCGCGCCCGTGGCAATCTCCCAACGCGCCTTTTCCAGCCGGTTCCGGTTGCGCTCCATCTCGGCGTAGAAACGGGCGAAGGTCAGGCCCATGGTCACGGGTTCGGCGTGGATGCCATGGCTGCGCCCGATGCGCACGGTCATCTTGTGTTCCATGGCGCGGATCTTGAGGGCGGCCAGAAGCGCGTCGATATCGGCCAGCAAGATATCGGCCGCCCGCGTCAACTGGATGTTGAAGGTGGTATCCAGCACGTCCGAGGACGTCATCCCCTGATGGACAAACCGCGCCGCGTCCGCGCCGATGATCTCGGCCAGATGGGTGAGAAAGGCGATCACGTCATGTTTCGTCACCGCCTCGATCTCGTCGATGCGGGCCACGTCGAACTCCACATCCTTGGCCGCCCAGACGGCCGCCGCGTTTTCCTTCGGGATCACGCCCAGCGCCGCCTGCGCGTCGCAGGCATGCGCCTCGATCTCGAACCAGATGCGGAACTTGGTGGCGGGCTCCCACAGGGCGGTCATTTCGGGGCGGGAATAGCGGGGGATCATGGGCAGGGCCTTGCGTTCGGGACAGGGTTTGCGCTCTCTTAGGGGCAGGGGCGCGGAGGAACAAGGTGACGGGATCACGCAACTTGATGCACGCGGTGGCGGTTCTGGCGCTGCTGACGCCCGGCGCGGCATGGGCCGAGGGCGCGCCGGACCTGTTCGCCATCCTGACCACGCATGACGTGATCTATGACGGGATCGGCTGGGAACGCCACGCCGCCAATGGCCGCTTGATGGTGCAGATGGATGAGGACATGCGCTCTCGTCTCAGCTTCGGCGAGTGGTGGCTGCGCGGCGACGCCCGCTGCCTGCGCTGGCACCGTGCGATGGAGTGGGAATGCTACGGCGTCACGCTGGACGGGGCGGATGGGATCACTTTCACGGATGATTATGGCAATGTCAGCAGCGGGCGACTGATGGTGCGGGACGCCGAGTGATCGGGCTGGCCGATCTGCAGGGCCTGTGGCGTCTGACCCGGACGATAGAGGACGCGCGCGCCGGGTTGGTCGGACACCTGCTGGGGACCAGCCGCTGGCACCCAGACGATGCGGGATTGGTGCAAGACGAAAAGGGCGTTCTGCACTATGGCACCGCCCCCCCGATGCAGGCCGCGCGGCGCTACCTGTGGCGGGCCGAGGCGGGCGGGCTGGCCGTTTTCTTCGCGGATGGGCGGCCCTTTCACCTGCTCTCACCGGCGCGCCTGACCGACCGGCATTGGTGCGATCCCGATACCTATGTGGTGAGCTATGACCTGTCGTGCTGGCCCGACTGGACGCAAGTTTGGCATGTCAGCGGCCCGCGCAAGGACGCGGTCATAACCAGCCGGTTTCAGCCCTTGGGATAGGCGCGCGCCAGCATCAGATCGGCCGCCTTGGTCATCCCTGCCACCTCGAGCACCAGCGCACCGTGGATCAGCCCCAGCATTTCCTTGGCGCGCGGTTTGGGTTGTTCCAATGTTTCGGGAAGGCGAGTGATGATCCAGTCGATCTGGCCGACCAGAATGCGCCGTGCCGCCGCGATGTGATCGGCATCGCCCCAGCCCGCGCCCGACAAGATATCCAGCCAGACCCGCAGGTAGGGGCGGAAGGTCGGTGTGCGCAACAGGGCAACGATCTCGGCCAGCGCCGCGGCTTCGGACGGTGCGCGAGGGCGGGGCAGGGCGGCGGCCATGGCCGACAACATCTCTGCCGACAGATGTTCGAGCAGCGCCGCAATCAGCGCGCCTTTCGATCCGAAATGATAGATCAGCATCCGGTCCGAGGTGCCCGCCGCGCGCGCCAGCGGCCTGAGACTGGCCCCCGCCAGCCCGGTGCCGCGCACATGGGCCGCCATCGCGATCAGTAGGTCGGGTTTGTTCAGGTTCGTCATCTCTGCTCGATGCCCCCTTGGTTCTTGGTCTGTCGGGTGGCCTGTCTGGATCGGGTGCGCCTGTCCGGGTCAGGTGCCTGTGGCCTCGGTGGTGTCGGCACCATTCCCCGGCGCGGGGCGCGTGGCAAGGATGCGGTCGGCCTTCTTGCGCACGAGGACCGTCCGCAGGTCATGCATCGCCAGCAAAAGGCGGTCGGTGACATCCTCCAGATCCTCGTCCGAGGCGCGGGTCTGCGCCCAATGCGTCGTGAGGTTCAGGTAATCGATCGCGCGGTGGATGTCGTCGATGTCGCGGTCCGCCAGCACGGCGCGGCGGTCTTCCATCCAGGCTTCGATCACGGACAGGTCGCCGGGGCTCAGAACCGTTTCGCCATGTGGGCGGATGTTGCCGTTGCGGATGTTGACGACGGCGATCTCTTCCATCTCGATGCGACGCTGCCGGTTTTCGGTCGAGACGCGGAAGACGGCGGCCCCGTTCTCGCGGATGCGGAAGTAATATTCCGGAAGCTCGGTCATCCACGGCCTGCCTGTGATGCCCGAGTGCGGGCGGTGTGATTATTGGCGAGGATGGTATTGCGCGTGTCGCCGCGTGTCAAAGGGCGCGGCTCAGCGCGACGGGGGCTGAAAGGCGGCGCTCAGGATCATGGTCAGCGCATGGCGGGTGGCCGCCGACCGCACCTCGGCGCGGCCGATGGCGCCGAACTCGCGCGTCTCGGTCACGACGTCGCCCCCGATGGCCAGCCCGAAACAGACGCGCCCCTCGGGCTTGTGCTCCGACCCGCCGGGGCCAGCGATGCCGGTGACGGAGATTGCGATCTGTGCGCCCGACCGTTCCAGCGCGCCTTGGGCCATCTCGGCCGCGACCGGCTCGGATACCGCACCATGGGCCTTGAGCGTCGCGGGCCGCACGCCCAGCATCTCGGTCTTGGCGGCGTTGGAATAGGTGACGAAGCCCCGGTCGAACACGTCCGACGATCCCGCCATATCGGTCAGCGCCGCCGCGATCATGCCGCCGGTGCAGCTTTCCGCCGTTGCCAGCCGCCAGCCGCGCCGTCGCAGCGCCTCCAGCACCGCGGCGGCGCTCATCCCATCACCTGCGGCAGATGCGCCAAAAACGCCAGCACCGCGACGACCAGCGCCGCCATCCAGCCCGCGATCATATCATCGGCCATGACGCCGAAGGCGCCCGTCTGCCGGTCTGCCCAGCCCACCGGGCCGGGCTTGAGGATGTCGAAGAGGCGAAAGGCCACAAAGGCCGTGACGACGCCCGGCCACAGGTCCCAGAACCCCGCGCCCGCCATCTGCGCGCCCAGCGAGACGGGCCAAAGCGCGATCCACTGGCCCGCCACCTCGTCGATGATGATCTCGGACGGGTCCTTGTCTGTGCTGCCGCGCGTCGCTTGCGCCACCGCCCACCAGCCCAGGGCGGTGACAGCCAGCGTGGCCGCCAGCACCAGCCAGAACCCGCCCAAGACATGCAGCCCCCAAGCCATCAGCACGGCGGCGGCGCTGCCCCATGTGCCGGGGCCGGGGCGCATGTGGCCGATCGGGCCAAGGGTGCAAAGCGCGCGGATCATGCTTTCACCAGCGTGACCGTGGCCATGGCGGCGATGCCTTCCTCGCGCCCGGTGAAGCCCAGTTGCTCGGTCGTGGTGGCCTTGACGGAAACGCGGCCGATCTCGATGCGCAGCAACTCCGCCAGCCGCGCCCGCATCGCGCCTGCATGCGGGCCGATCTTAGGCCGCTCGCAGATCAGCGTCAGGTCGGCATGCGTGATGGTGAAACCCCGCGCCGCCGCCATCTCGACCGCATGGGTCAGGAAGATATGGCTTTCGGCCCCTTTCCACTGTGGATCGCTCGGCGGGAAATGCGTGCCGATATCGCCCTCGGCCAGCGCGCCATAGATCGCGTCAGTCAGCGTGTGCAAGCCCACATCGGCATCCGAATGGCCCTGCAACCCGCGCGCATGCGGCACGGCCACGCCGCACAACATCACATGGTCGCCCGGGCCGAAGCGGTGCACGTCAAAGCCGTTTCCGGTGCGGATATCCATTCCTCGTCTCTCCAGTATTTGTTCCGCGCGGGCGAAATCGCCGGGTGCCGTGATCTTGAGGTTATCCTCATGGCCCGGCACGATGGCCACGTCCATGCCATGGGCGCGCGCCACCTCCACGTCATCGGCAGGCTCGCCCGCAAAGGCGCGGTGGGCGGCCAGGATCGCAGGCAGGTGAAAGCCCTGCGGCGTCTGCGCCCGCCACAGGCCGTCGCGCGGCACCGTGCCCTCGACCAGCCCTTCGCCGCGCCAGAGCGCATCGGTGACGGGCAGCGCGGGGGCAGCGCCTTGGTGGGTGGCAAGTGCGGCGATCACCGCGTCGATGACGGGGGCGGGCACGCCGGGGCGGGCGACGTCATGGATCAGCACCAGATCGGCCGCGCCATCCACGGCCATCAGGCCCGCCATGACCGAGGCTGCGCGGGTCGCGCCGCCGGTGACGACGCGCAACCCGGTCGCGTGCGTCGAGGGAATGAGGTCAGCGGGCGTGTCTTCGCCCACGACCAGCGCGATGAGGTCGACGGACGGGTGGCGGTCGAAGGCGTCGAGCGTCCATTGCGCCACGCTGCGCCCCGCCACCGGGCGCCATTGCTTGGGCAGGCCGCCGCCCGCGCGCGTGCCGCGCCCGGCCGCGACGATCAGCGCGGCGATGCGGGGACGGTCGGGGGCATCGGTCCTTGTCATGCGGCGGTGATAGGCGCTGGACGCGGGCCGCACAACGGGGCACATTGATCGCACATTTTTTAGGCAGGCCGCCCGATTCCTGTGCGATGCTGTCCCGTGCGTGGGCTGTCATGATTGTTTCTTTTGAACTCTCCGCCGCGTCGACCTAGGCCTCAGGACGTGCGCACAAGGATTAGGCACTTGACGGTTTCATTGGCAGCATTTCCCCCGTCACCGCCGGTTCTTCTGGCGCCCATGGCGGGTATCACCGACCGCCCGTTCCGCGACCTCGTCGCGTCCTTCGGCGCCGGCATGGTCGTGTCCGAAATGATCGCAAGCCAGGAGATGGTGGAGGCCAAGCCCTCCGTGCGCGCCCGGGCCCGGCTTGGCTATGACGCCGCGCGTACCGCCGTGCAGATCGCGGGCCGCGAGGCGCACTGGATGGCCGAGGCTGCCCGCATCGCCGAAGGGCAGGGCGCGCAGGTCATCGACATCAACATGGGCTGCCCGGCCAAGAAGGTGACCAACGGCCTGTCGGGGTCCGCCTTGATGCGCGACCTCGACCATGCGCTATCGCTGATCGAGGCGGTGGTGGGCGCGGTTTCGGTGCCCGTGACGCTCAAGACGCGGCTGGGCTGGGATGACGGGCAAAGGAACGCCGCAGACCTTGCGCGACGTGCACAAGGCGCGGGCGTGGCGATGATCACCATCCACGGCCGCACACGCTGCCAGTTCTACAAGGGTCAGGCCGACTGGGCTGCGATCCGCACCGTGACCGAGGCGGTGAGCCTTCCCGTCATCGCCAATGGCGACATCACAGGCCCTGAGAGTGCCGCGCGCGCGCTCCGCCTGTCGGGGGCGGCGGGTGTCATGGTCGGGCGCGGGGCGCAAGGCCGACCCTGGGCCTTGGCCGAGATCGCCGCCGCCCTTTACGGCACGCCTGCGCCGCGGGTCCCGACCGGGGCGCGGCTGGTCGATCTGGTGGCCGGTCACTATGAGGCCATGCTGGGCTTTTACGGGCTCGACCTTGGGCTGCGTGTCGCGCGCAAGCATCTTGGCTGGTACATGGACGCGGCCGAAACGCCCGCCGATCTGCGCCGCCTTGTCCTGACGGCCACCGCACCGGCGCAGGTTCTGGCGCATCTGGCACAGGCGCTGGACCGTCCCGCCCGAAGGGATGCTGCATGACCAAGGTCACAACCAGCCTTTGGGCCTCCCTCCCGATCCCGGCTGTGATCTGCGACGCCGAGGATCGCATCCGCGACGTGAACCCCGCCGCGGAACTCTTTCTGAACGCGTCGAAAAAGGCGCTCGACGGCAGCCCGGTCTGGGACAAGATCTTTGTTGATGCGCCGCTGGAAGAGGCCTTTGCCCGCGTCCGCAGCGCCAGCGCGCCCTTGTTCGTCAACGCCGTCGACGTGGGCACCGGAAGTCGCAAGCCGGTGTCTTGCGACGTGCAGATTGCACCCTTGGCCGACAAGCCCGACCATGTGCTGGTGCTATTGGAAAGCCGCGAACTGGCAGGCCGCATGGACCGCGCGATGTCGTCGAAATCGGCGGCGAAATCGGCCATCGGAATGGCCGAGATGCTGGCGCACGAGATCAAGAACCCGCTGGCGGGTATCACCGGGGCCGCGCAGCTGATCGCCATGAACGCCAGCGGCGAGGATCGCGAACTGACCGATCTGATCGTCGAGGAAACGCGGCGCATCCTCAAGCTGCTCAGCCAGGTCGAGGAATTCGGCAATGTCCGCCCGCCTGACCGACGCGCGGTCAACATCCACGACATCCTCGACCGGGCGCGCAAATCGGCCGCCATCGGGTTCGCCGCCCACATGACAATCGAGGATGACTACGACCCCTCCCTTCCGTCGACCTTCGCCGATTCCGACCAGTTGCAGCAGGTGTTCCTGAACCTGCTCAAGAACGCCGCCGAGGCCGGACGCAGCGGGGGCACGATCCGGTTGCGGACATTTTACGAGATGTCGCTCAAGGTCCGCCGCAAGGATGGATCTGGGGCTGCCGTGCCCTTGCAGATCGAGGTCATAGACGACGGCCCCGGAATCCCGCCCGACATCTCTCAAGACCTGTTCGAACCCTTCGTGTCGGGCCGTGAGAATGGCACGGGCCTTGGCCTCGCGCTGGTCAGCAAGATCATCGCCGATCACGAGGGCTGGATCGGCGTCGACAGCGTGCCGGGGCGCACCGTGTTCCGGGTGTCGCTGCCCGTCGCCCCCAAGGAGGCGAAGGAATGATCCCCTTTCCCAAAGACGCCCAGACAACCGGAGAGACCTGACCCATGGACGGCACCGTTCTTGTCGCAGACGACGACCGCACCATCCGCACCGTTCTGACCCAGGCGCTGACGCGCGCGGGCTGCAAGGTGCACGCCACATCCAGCCTGATGACGCTGATGCGCTGGGTGGACGAGGGCAAGGGCGACCTCGTGATCTCGGACGTGATGATGCCCGACGGGAACGGGCTCGAGACACTGCCGCAGATCACCGAGAAACGGCCCGGCCTGCCGGTCATCATCATCTCGGCGCAGAACACGATCATGACCGCGATCCAGGCGACCGAAAAGGATGCCTACGACTACCTGCCCAAACCTTTCGACCTGCCCGACCTGATGAAGCGCGCGGCCCGTGCGCTGGACCAAAAACGCCGTGTGCAACCCCAGCGCAGCGCCGCGACCGGCGCCTCGGCCGCGGCCATCCCCGCGCAGCAAGAAGATCTGCCGCTGGTCGGACGCACGCCTGCGATGCAGGCGCTCTACCGGCTGGTGGCGCGTGTCATGAACACCGATCTGCCGGTCCTTGTGACCGGCGAAAGCGGCACCGGAAAATCGCTGATCGCGCGCGCCATCCATGATTTTTCCGACCGGCGCACGCTGCCCTTCGTCATTGCCACCGCGGGCGATCTGGAGGGGATGGACGGACCCTCCGCCTTGGCCGCGCGGGCCCGCGGCGGCTCGATCCTGTTCGATGAGGTGGGCGATCTGAGCGAGGAGGCGCAGGCGCGCATCGTGCGCATGCTTGACGCGTTCGGGGATTCGGCGCCGCGTGTCATGGCCAGCTCGCAACGCGATCTGATGGAGCGGATGGAGGCGGGCCAGTTCCGCCAGGATCTGTTCTACCGGCTGGGTGGCGTGACGCTGACCGTGCCCAGCTTGCGCGAGCGCGTCGACGACATTCCGTTGCTCGTCACCCATTTCCTGTCGCGCGCCGAACGCGACGGCCTGCCGCTGCGCCGCTTTTCCAATGACGCGATGGATCTGATCCGCGCCTATTCCTGGCCCGGCAATGTGCGGCAGCTGGAAAACACCATCAAGCGGCTCACCGTGACCGGCCAGACCGAGGAAATCGGCAAGGCCGAAGTCGAGATGGTGCTGGGCAACCAGCCCGCGATCGAGCCTTTGATGGGGGGCGCGCCGGGTGACAAGCTGTCGTCCTCGGTGGCCAAGCATCTGCGGCGCTACTTCGATCTGCATGGCGGCGTGTTGCCGCCTGCGGGGCTTTACAACCGCATTCTGCGCGAAGTGGAGACACCGCTGATCGAGATCGCGCTGGAGGCGACGGGCGGCAATCAAGCCAAATGTGCCGATCTGCTGGGCATCAACCGCAATACCTTGAGAAAAAAGATCACCGATCTGGATATCCGCGTGACACGCCGTCGCAAGTTGATGTAAACCCGCAACAGTCGCGTGGCCGATGGGCGACAGCCCGGAATTGGCCGTGTCACCTTGGGGGAGCATCCCGTGGATCAACCCGCGGACAGGCAGGCCGGCGGCCTGATCGACCGCTTCTGGCGGTTCAAGGAAGACCCGGGCGTGCGCAGCGCGGCGACGCTGGGTCTTGTGATGTTGGGCCCGGTTCTGGCCGTTCTGACCTTCCTCGTGCTCGGGCCGCTGTCCGATATGGCCGATGCGCCGGGGCTGCGGCTGATCATCCTTGCGGATCTTGTTTATGTGCTCGTCGTGGCGGCACTCGTCGCGCGCGAGGTCGCGCGTATCGTCGCCTCGCGCCGCGCGCAATCGGCCGGATCGCGGCTGCATCTGCGGCTGACGGGCGTGTTCACGGTGGTGGCGCTGGTGCCCACGATCCTGGTCGCCGTCTTTGCGACCATCACCGTCAACATGGGGCTTGAGGGGTGGTTTTCCGACCGCGTGTCGCGCGCTTTGGGAAACTCGGTGGATGCCGCCGTCGCCTACAGCCAAGAACACCGCGACGACCTGTCGACGGATACGCTGGCGCTGGCGAATTTCCTGAACCTGAACCGTCGCGCGACGGTTTTGCTGTCGGATGGCGACCTGCGGCAGTTGCTGTCGCAAGGCCAGGGCCGCATCCAGCGCGGCCTGCAGGAGGCTTTCATCATCGATGGCGGCGGCGAGATCCGCGCGCGCGGCGAATCGAGCTACCTGTTCGACTTCGACCTGCCCAGCGAGGCCGACCTCGCGCAGGCGGCCGAGGGTCAGCTTGTGCTGATCGAGGATCGGCGGCAGAACGAATTTCGCGCCCTGATGCGTCTCAACGCCTTTCCCGATCGCTATCTCTACGTCAGCCGCGAGGTCGATGGCTCTATCCTCGCGCTGCTCGACGAGACGCAGCAGACGGTCCAGCTCTATCGCCAGCTCGAGGCCGACCGGGGCCGCGTCTTGTTCGAATTCGGCCTTCTGTATCTTGGCTTTGCGCTCATCATGGTGATGGCGGCGATCTGGCTTGGCCTGTGGTTCGCCGAACGCCTGTCGCGCCCTGTCGGACAACTGGCCGGTGCCGCGCAGCGGGTCGGGCAGGGCGATCTGTCGGTGCGCGTGCCCGAGGAACGCGGCGATGACGAGATCGCCATGCTGGGCCGCCTGTTCAACCAGATGACCCGCCAGCTCAAGGGGCAACGCGACACGCTGGTCGAACAGAACGCCGCGACCGAGGCGCGGCGGCGTCTGTTCGACAGCGTCCTGGGGTCGGTCACCGCGGGTGTGATCGGCTTGAACGAGGCAGGCCGCGTCGATTTCATGAACCGCTCGGCGCTGCGGCTGCTGCAGCTGGTCGAGCAGCGCGACAGCGGTCTCAGCCTGTCGGCTGCAGTGCCGGAATTTGCCGCGCTGTTCGAGAGGTTGCAAAAATCGACCGCCGAGGCGGTTCAGGAAGAGATCAAGCTGACGCGCGCGGGCAAACAGGAAAGTCTGCTCGTGCGCATGGCCGTGCGCCGCAATGCCGAAGACGAGCTGGAGGGCTATGTGGTCGCCTTCGACGACGTGACGCAGCTGGTCAGTGCGCAGCGCATGGCTGCCTGGGGTGATGTGGCGCGCCGGATCGCCCATGAGATCAAGAACCCGCTGACCCCGATCCAACTCTCGGCGGAGCGCATAAAACGGAGATATGCCAAGGATCTGCAGGGTGAAGACAAGGCAAAACTTGAAGAGCTGACCGAGATCATCGTGCGCCAGACCAACGACCTGCGCCGGATCGTCGACGAGTTCTCCAAGTTCGCCCGCATGCCCGAACCCGAGACCCGGGTGGAGGATCTGGCCAGGCTGTTTCGCGAGGCACTGACACTGCAGCGCGCGGGCCAGCCTGGCGTGCGCTTTGACTTCGCCATTCCCGCGGACCCGGTGATGGCGGAACTGGATCCGACGATGATTGGACAGGCCTTTACAAACTTGTTGAAGAACGGTGGAGAAGCCATTGAAACACTGCAGGAAAAAGGCGCTCCGAAAGGCCATGTCCCGCAGTTGCGCGGCGCGCTGACCGCAACCGCAGGGGCGGCCATCATCACGATCGCCGACAATGGCATCGGCCTGCCCGTCGACCGTGAGAAACTGTTCGAACCCTATGTGACCACCCGCGACAAGGGCACGGGTCTGGGGCTGCCGATCGTGAAGAAGATTATCGAGGAACACGGCGGGACGCTGGAGTTGCTGGATGCGGAGCCGTTCGAGGACGGCGCGCACTCCGGCGCCATGGCGCGCATCACCTTGCCGATATTGCCCAACGGAGAGACAGCATGAGCGACATTCTGGTCGTGGATGACGAGCGCGATATCCGCGAATTGATCTGCGACATCTTGCAAGACGAGGGGTATGCGACGCGGATGGCGGGCACCTCGGACGAGTGCATGGCCGAGCTGAACAAGGCGCAGCCGGGGCTGATGATCCTCGACATCTGGCTCAAGGACAGCTCGATGGACGGGATCGACATCCTCGGCCATGTCAAGCGCGACAACCCCGACGTGCCGGTGGTCATCATCTCGGGCCATGGCAACATCGAGATCGCGGTCGCCGCGATCAAGCAGGGCGCCTATGACTTCATCGAAAAGCCCTTCAACATCGATCAGTTGCTGGTGGTGATCCGGCGCGCGATGGAAACCTCGCGGCTGCGCCGGGAAAATGCGACGCTGCGCAGGCAAGATGTGAAGGGCGCCGAGATGATCGGCACGGGCATCGCCTTCCGCACCCTCAAGGGGCAGCTCGACAAGGTCACGAAATCGAACGGCCGGGTGATGCTGACCGGTGGGCCCGGCGCGGGCAAGGAGGTGTCCGCGCGCTACATCCACGCCCATTCCAACCGCGCAAGCGCGCCCTTTGTCACCGTCAGTTCCGCCGCCGTCCAGCCCGACCACATGGAAGAGGTGCTGTTCGGCCGCGAAAGCCCCGAGCGTGGCGTGGAACAGGGCCTGTTGGAACAGGCCCATGGCGGCGTGGTCTATTTCGACGAGGTGGCCGACATGCCGCCCGGCACGCAATCCAAGATCCTGCGCGTGCTGGTGGACCAGTCCTTTACCCGCGTGGGCGGCACGGCCAAGGTGCGGGTCGATCTGCGCGTCATCTCGTCGACCTCGCGCGATCTGTCGGCGTTGATCGCCGAGGGGCGGTTCCGCGAGGAGCTGTACCACCGGCTGAACGTTGTCCCGATCGAGGTGCCGAGCCTTGAGGACCGGCGCGACGACATCCCCGAACTGGCGCGCCATTTCATCGCCGAGTTCAACCGCGATCAGGGCCTGCCGCTACGGCCCTTGGGCGAGGATGCTTTGGCGATCTTGCAGACCATGCGTTGGCCCGGCAACGTGCGCCAGCTGAGGAACGTGATCGAGCGCGTGCTGATCCTGGGCGATGGCACCGGCCCGATCGAGGCGCGCGACCTGCCCGGACAGGCCGAGGCTCTGGGCGAGGATGAGGGCGGCGCGCTGTCGCCCACGCTGACCACGCTGCCACTGCGCGAGGCGCGCGAATTGTTCGAGCGGCAATACCTGATGGCGCAGATCAACCGCTTTGGCGGCAACATCAGCCGCACCGCGAGTTTCGTCGGCATGGAGCGCTCTGCGTTGCACCGCAAGCTCAAGTCGCTTGGGGTGGTCACGACCAGCAAGTCGGGCGCGCGCGTGGCGCAGATGGAAGACGACGACTAGCCCCGATCAGATCGGATTGACGATCAGCGCAGGACCCGGACCTGGACTGTAGAGACAGGTGCCGCCTGTCAGTTGCGGCATGACGGTGGACAGCCGGATTTGCGTGCCCTCTTCGCAGCGGGGCAGGCCAATGCGCGCGTAGCCGCGCGCGCCCATGCAGCCCTGCGCGGCGGTGCGTCGGAACGGCGCGTTCACATCGACCGTATAGGGGTCGCCGCCCTCGAAATAGCCCGGCTGGGTGACGCAGACCCCGGCGCTGTCGCAGATCTGCCGGGGCGGCACATAGCGGCGCGGGGTGTAGCGGGTCTCATTGCGGATCGGGAAATCCGTCAGCGCCTGCCTGTCGCACGCAGCGATATAGGCATCGCGGGTGGCAATGTCCACGCCCTCGGCGTAATAGGTCGATCCCGTGACGCAGCCCGACAGGGTCACGGCGGTGATCACGATGGCAAGCGTCAGGCGCATCCGCGCGTTCCTTCCTGCAGCGATCCCGGTCGGAACCTATTGCCCGCCCGCCGGCCTGTCCAGCCTTCAGCGCGTCACGATCAGGTGCTCGAGCCCATGGAAATGGTAGATGTTGGCATAGGATGGTTGTGCGGCAAGGCGCAGGCCCGGGTGCATCTCGAACAGCACCGTCAGCGCGATCTGCAGTTCCAGTCGTGCAAGAGGCGCGCCGACGCAGAAATGCAGCCCCGCACCAAAGGCGAGGTTGGCGGGGCCGTCGTCGCGGTCGGGGCGGAACGTCTCGGCCTCGGCATAGACCGCAGCGTCCCGCCCGGCCGAGGCCAGCAGCAATCCCACCTGATCGCCGCGCCGGAAGTCGTGGCCGAACAGCGTGACATCCTCGTAGGCGGTCCGCGTGAACAGGTGCAAAGGCGGGTCGTGGCGCAGGATTTCCTCGACGAGGGTCGCGGCGCCCGCGCCGGGGCGTGCGCCCGTCTGCAGGCAAGCCTTCACCCCGTTGCCCAAGCTGTGAACCGTCGCCTCGTGACCGGCGTTGAGCAGCAAGATACAGGTGGTGATCAACTCGTCCGTGCTGAGTTTCTCGCCCGCCTCCTCGGCGGTGATGAGCGCGGTGATCAGGTCGTCGCGCGGGTCGGTGCGGCGACGCTCGACATAGGCGCGCAGGAAGCCCGCGAAATCTTCGGCGGCGGCGTTTGCCGCGACCTCTTCGGCGCGGGTGCGGCGGGCCTGATACATCTGGACCATGGCATTGGACCAGCGCAGCAGCTCCGGGGCCATGGCCTCGGGCACGCCCAGAAGCCGGGCGATGAGGATGACCGGGATGGGGCGGCAAAACGCATCAAGCAGGTCAAACGCGCCCACGGGCAGTTTCGTGGCGAGGTCGCGGGCGAGGGCTTCGATCTCGGGAGCCATCGCTTGAATGCGGCGCGATGTGAAGGCGCGCAGCACGAGGCCGCGCAGACGGGTGTGGCGCGGCGGCTCCAGCTCCAGCATGGAATGGGCCTCGACCGCGTAGAAACCCGCGACATGCTCGGGGATGTCGGGCTGGGTGATCGGCTCGCGCCCGAAGCGGCGGTCGCGCAGCAAGGTGTTGACCGCCCGATGGGTCGTGGCCATCGGCAGGGCGTAGTCTTCCCACCAGACCAGAGGTCCGGCGGCCCGGGCGCGGGCGTAGAACGGGTAGGGGTTCTGGACGAAAACGGGGTCAGTGGGGGATTGGAACAGCCGCTGCATGGGTCTTGTCATCGCAGGCGGCGCACCGCTTGGCCAGCGGTGCGCCATGCATATTTGGAGAAAGATGAAGGGGAAGGACGGGCCTGCCCCTTGCGGTTCAGTCTGCGCCGCGCACCGGGATGCTGGCGTTGGCGCTGGGGTTGAACAGGCGCTGGATCAGGTAGATGCCGCCCGCAAACCCTAAGCCGACCAGATCGGTGACAAGCCCGCCCTCGATCATGAAGAGCGCGGCAAAGACCAGACCGATGCGCAAGAACCAGGCCGAGCGTCCGCCCATGAACCAGCCCTGCACGCCCGCCGACAGGAGAAACACACCGAAGGTGGCGGTGATGCCGGCGCGGATGACCTCGAACCATGTCCCGTCCATCAAGAGCGCACCGTTGTAGAAGAACATGAAGGGCACGATGAAGGCTGCGATGCCGATCCGGAAGGAGGCGACCGAGGTTTCCATCGGGTTGGCGCCCGAGATGCCCGCCGCCGCATAGCTGGCCAGCGCCACGGGGGGCGTGATGGCCGAGACAACGGCGAAGTAGAAGACGAAGAAATGCGCCGTCAGAAGCGGGATGCCGAGGTTCACGAGGCCCGGCGCCACGACCGCCGCGGCCACCGCATAGGCCGCCGTCGTGGGCATGCCCATGCCGAGCAGGATGGCGATGCACATGGCGAAGAAGAGCGCGAGCAGCTGGCTGACGCCCGCGAGGTCCAAGAGCAGGTTGGAGAAGCGCGCACCGACCCCTGTCAAAGAGATGACGCCCACGATGATGCCCGCCGCCGCACAGACCGCGATGATCTGGATCGACATGATCCCCGCCAGCTCGAAGGCCTTGATGATCGAGCGGATGCCCATCCGGTAGGGTGTCAGCCAGCTGACCACGGCTGCGGCGACGGTCGCAAGCGTGCCTGCCCGTATCACTGAATAGCCCATGAAAAGCGCCACGATCAAGATGATGATGGGGATGAACAGGAAGATCTGCCGCGCGAGCTTGCGCAGCTTGGGCAATTCGTCCTCGCGCATGCCGCGCATGCCCAGTTTGGCGGCCTCCATGTCGACCATGAAGTAGATCGAGGCGAAATAGAGGATCGCGGGGATGATCGCGGCGGCGGCAATCTCGGTGTAGGGGATGCCCGTCACCTCGGCCATGATGAAGGCGCCCGCGCCCATGATCGGCGGCATGATCTGCCCGCCGGTCGAGGCCGCGGCCTCGATCGCGCCGGCGGTCTTTTTCTGGTAGCCGACCTTTTTCATCAGCGGGATGGTGAGTGAGCCGGTCGCCACGACGTTGCCCGCGGACGTACCGTTGATCATGCCCATCAAGCCGGAGGCGAAGATGGCGACCTTGGCCGGGCCGCCGCGCGACCGGCCTGCCAAGGCGAAGGCGAAGTTCACGAAGTAATCGCCCACTTTCGACGCCTGCAGAAAGGCCGCGAAGATGATGAAGAGGATGATGTAGGTCGAGGAGACCGAGGTGGTCGTGCCAAGGATGCCGACATCGGAATAGACCGTGCCGAAGAAGCGCTGCCATGTGTAGGGCGTTTCGACCCGCAGGATCGAGGGCAAGAGATGCGCGGTGAAGGTGTAGAGGAGGAAAATGCCCGCGATGACCACCAGCGCCATGCCTGCCACGCGGCGTGTGAGTTCTAGGATCAGCGCTGTGCCCGCCGTGGCGGCGAAGGCCACGCCGATGGGCACCTGCGGCGTGCCGACGGAATTGCGGCCTGCCGTGCTGTATATCGGGATGAGGTAAAGGGCCACGATGACGGCGCAGAGCCCCAGCACGATGTCCGACGCGGTGAAGGCCGCGCGGTCACGTCGTTCGAACCAGCTTGTCACGATGGCGCCAAAGGTGGCGACCAGAAGGGGCAGGCCGAACCACCATATCTCGCGGTCATAGACCCAGTCGTAGACGGCGAAGTTTTCGGGGATCGCGGGCATCGACATCCACAAGACCCGGCCACCCATCTCGATGACATTCTCCGAGCCGATGAACTGGATGAAGCCCAGCGTGGTCACGGCGGCGACAAGGGCGGGCAGGGCGAGCGCTGCGGCGACAAGGGTGATGGTGCGCGTCTCGCGTGCGGGGCCCGGCGGGGCGCTCGCCGGAAAGCTGTAGGCGGAAAAGAGCAAGAAGCCCAAGACCAACGCGCCCGCGATATGGACCATGCGGAAATTCCACGGCTCCATCGGCAGGGTCGGCAAGAAGGGCAGGCGGCTGGCCCAGGTGCGCTGGATCTCGCGCGCGGCGCTGCGCAGCTCGGCGGCCGCGGATTGTGCGGTGGTGATATCGGCAGCAAGCGCGCGGATTTCGTCAGCGTTACTGGCGGTTTGGGCGACCTCGTCGGCCAGTGCCATCAGGCGGCGCATGCTGTTGCCGGTGAAGGCCTCGCCCGCCGGGCCCAGTGCCGTGCGCAGGTCCGCGAACCCGCTTTGGGCCTCGCGTTCAGCCATGGTGGCCTGCACCGACCAAGGCGTGGCGATCAACCCGCTGATCGACAGACCGTTCAGCGCCGCCATGTGGAAGGCCGCATAGGCAAAGGCCAGCGCCGCAAGAATGGTGTAGGCGCGCCCGACAAAGAGGCGACGGTTGCCCTCGATAGGCTCTTCGTCGACGCCTTCGGCGATGACCTGATCGGTCGGGCTGGTCTGGTCGGTCATGATGTCGGGTCCCCCGCGGACGGCAATTTCGGCCTGTCTGTCATGCGGGCCGCGCCATTGTGTGACGGCGCGGCCCCTTCGCGTGTCAGGCGCGGGGCCGGATGGCCCCGCACGCGATCACATGGCGCCGTGGATGGTGGCGGGGTCGATGGTCGCGCCGGCGTTCTCGGTGAACCAGCGGGCCGCACCGGGGTGCCACATCAGGGCAGTGTTCTTGTCCCAATGCTCGGGCAGGGTTTCGGTGGCGGCCGAGTGGATGCCGACCATCCGCTCGTTGTCGGACATGATCACGTCGGTGACGGCGTAGACGAAGCTCTCGGGCAGGTCGCAGTTGGCGATGGCGAAGTTCCACATCGCCACCGAGCGCGCGGGGGCAGTCAGGGTGGAGTAGGTATCGGCCGGGATGTCGAAGGCCGACACCGGGAACTGCTCCATGATGGTGGCTTGCTCGGCCTCGGTGAACTCGATGATGTTCACATCGGTCTGCACCTCGAGCTGCGACACGGTCGGGATCGGCACGCCCGCTGCAAAGGCGATCACGTCGAGTAGACCGTCCTGAAGCTGGCCGCCGAGGTCATCCCAGCCGCCGTTGCGACGCTCGAATTCCACGCCCAGCGCTTCGAGCATCAGCGGGAAATAGGTGTCCGACGACGATCCTGCGGGGCCGAAGCCGATGCGCGCGCCGGCAGGGATGTCGGCGATATCCTCGATCCCGGTCGACGACAGGACCGTGACCGAGAACGGCGTCTGGTACATCGGGAACATCGCGCAGGCGTTGGTCATCTGCAGGCCGGGCGCGATCGGGTTGGTGCCGGCATAGGACTCGGCTGCCGGACCCATGGTGGTCAGGCCGAAAGCGGCCTCGCCGGTGTGGACCAGCGCCATGTTCTGCATCGGGCCGCCGGTCACTTCGGCGCCTCCCGACAGGCCCAGCTCGTCGGCCACGAGGTTTGCCCAGCCGGCGCCATATACGAAGAACGTGCCGCCTTGCGACGCTGTGCCGACGGTGAAGCTTTCGGGCCAGCCGGTGCGGTCTTCTTGTGCGAAAACGGCGGTCGCGGTCAGCGCGGTGGTGGCCGCAAGTGCTGCGATACGGGTGAAGGTCATTCCGTGTCTCTCCCTGTTGAACGGATAAAGCGCCCGGCTCCCCCCGGTCCGCTTGGCGTCGGGGTGTGGCGGGTCCGGGTGTGGCATGCAAGCCTTGCATGACCGGGTTGCAGCCGCGTTGATGGATTTCCGGGCGCCATGGGTCGCTTTCTACCCAAAACGCCTCCGCCATGTCACCCCTGTGACACAACGCGCGCCCAAGCGGTCAATCTTCGCGGAAGTTTTCCCGGCTGAGCGCATGGCGCTGCATCTTTTCGTAAAGCGCCTTGCGGCTCAGCCCCAGCGCCTCATAGGTCGCCTTGAGGTTACCGCCATGGGCGGCGAGGCTGGCGGCGAGCAGCGCCTTTTCATGGGCGGACATCTTGTCGGCCAATGTGCCGCCCGGTTCCGCGTCGCCTGTCCAGAGCGCGCTGTCCAGCCCCAGCGCCAACCGCTCGGCGGCATTTCGCAACTCGCGCACATTGCCGGGCCAGTCCCGCGCGGCCAGCGCCGACAGCACCGCACCCGGCACATTCGGCACGGGGCGACCGGCGCGCGCGGCGGCCAGTGCCAGCAGTGACAGGAACAGCTCGGGAATATCCTCGCGCCGTTCTGACAGAGGCGGCAGGCGCAAGGTGACGACATTGAGCCGGTAGAGCAGATCGGGCCGAAACCCGCCATCGCGGGCAGCGGCGGACAGGTCGCGCTTGGAGGCCGCGACGATCCTGAGGTCGAGCAAGATCGGATCATTCGAGCCTAGCCGCGTCACGCTGCGGTGTTCGACCACATGCAGCAGCTTGCCCTGAAGCGCCAGCGGCAGGCTGTCGATTTCGTCGAGAAACAAGGTACCGCCGCGCGCATGTTCGAACCGGCCGTAGCGCGCGCGGGTGGCCCCCGCGAAGGCGCCGGCCTCGTGGCCGAACAACTCGCTTTCGATCATCTCGGCGGGCAGGGCGGCGCAATTGACCGCGATGAAGGGGCGATCAGCCCGCGCGCTGGCAGCATGGAGCGCGCGGGCAGTGACTTCCTTGCCGGTGCCGGTCTCGCCTTCGATCAGGACATCGGCATCGGTGTCGGCCACGGCGCGCACCTGCGCGCGCAGCCGCACGATGGCCTCGGACCGTCCCAGCAGACGATCCGTGACCGGGTCCTGCGCCGCGATCCCGCCTGCGCGCAGGCGGCGGTTTTCCAGTGTCAGTCGGCGCTTTTCCAGCGCGCGGCCCACAGCCTCGACCAGCCTGGCCGGGGCATAGGGTTTTTCAAGGAAATCGTAGGCCCCGCCTTTCATCGAGGCGACGGCAAGGTCGACGTCACCATGGCCCGTCACCAAGATCACGGGCAGTTCGGCGTCGATGGTCAGCACCTCGGTCATCAATGCCAGACCGTCCATGCCGGGCATCCTGATGTCGGTGACCAGAACGCCCGCGAAATCGGGCGTGACATGGGCCAGCGCGGCGCTGGCACTGTCGCACAAGATCGTGTCAAGATTGGCCAGCATCAGGGCCTGCCCAGCCGCGTGGCGCAGCGGGGCCTCGTCATCGACGAAAAGGACGGGGGCGGGGGTTTGCGTCATTCCGCGGCCATGTCGGACGGCGGATCGGTCAGGTCAAGCTCCACGGTAAAGACCGCGCCGCCGCCCGCCCGGTTGGCGGCACTGAGCCGCCCATTGAAATCACGCACGATGTTGTAGGAGATCGACAGCCCCAGCCCCAGCCCCTGACCCGGCGGCTTGGTGGTGAAGAACGGATCGAAGGCTTGCGCCAGTGCCTCATCGGCAAGACCCGTGCCGGTATCGGCCACCTCGAACAGGCAGCGCGTGCCGCTCACCTGCAGCGTGAGCGTCACCATCGGCGCGGGATCGTCCTCCATCGCGTCCAGCGCGTTGCCGATCAGGTTCACGATCACCTGTTGCAGCCGCACGCGCCCGCCTGTGACCCAGACCTCGGTGGCGGGCGGCGCATAGGCAAGCTGCGCGCCCGCCGCCTGCAGCCGGGGGCGCATCAGGTCCATCGCATCGCTGACCACGGCGCGCATCGGCACCGGGCCGGTCTTGTCTTGCGGGCGGCGGGCGAAGTTGCGCAGGTGCTTGGAGATCGTGGCCATCCGGTCGGCCATGGACGAGATCAGGCCGATGTTCTCGCGCGCCTCGGCGACGCGGTCACGGTCCAGAAAGGTCGCGGCATTCTCGGCATAGGCTTTCACGGCGGCGAGCGGCTGGTTGAATTCATGGCTCAGCGCCGCCGACATCTGGCCAAGGGCAGCCAGCTTGCCCGCTTGCACCAGATCACCTTGGGTCTTGCGCAATTGCGCCTCGGCGCGGATGCGATCCTCGATTTCCTGACGAAGCTGCGCATTCGCGGCGTCCAGATCGCGGGTGCGCTCCTGCACGTGCGCCTCCAGCCGTTCCTGTTCGCTGCGCTGTCTGACCAGCCGTTCCTCCAGCCGGATGCGGCGTTGCCAGATCGTGGCGGCCACCAGCGACAGGAACAGTGCCGCCAGCCCCGCGATCGTCATCACGCCTAGCGCCTGCCCACGGGCGGGGGCTGTCGGCGACAGGATCGACACCCGCCAGCCCGAGGCCGCGATCAGCCCCGTCTGCATCACCATGGTCTCAAATCCGCTGTCGCCCTCGATGGTGACGATCTCGTACTCCGTTCCGCGCAGGGGTATGCGGCGCACAGGCAGCGGCCTGAGTGCGGACAAGGGGTATTGCCGGGTCGCGGCTATCGCCTCCAGCGCAACCTCGGGCACGGGGCCCATGGTGCGGAAATGCCAATCCGCCCGGTCCGACAGGAAGATCACGTTCGACATGTCTTGCACGATGATTGTCGCGCCGCTCTCGGCCCATGTCGCCTCGAAGGCATCAAGCGTGATCTTGATCGCGACGACACCCACGATCTCGGTGCCGTCCAGAACCGGCGCGGCAAAGAAATAGCCACGTTCGTTCGAGGTCGTGCCGAGCGCATGGAACCGCCCGCGCCCGCTGGCCAAGGCATCGGTGAAATAGGGCCGGTAGTCGAAGCGCCGCCCGACGAAAGAGCGTTCGGTCCGGTAGGACGAGGCGGCGATGGTCAGGCCGGTCGTGTCCATCAGGTAGACATCCGACACGCCCAGCGACAGCGCGGTCTGGCGGAGTTGTTCGTTGACGAAGGGTACAAGGCCCGAATTCTCGGGATCGGTCAGAAGCTGCGCGAGGATCGGACGTTCGGCCAGCAGGCCCGGCAACGTCTCTGTCCGGCCGATCGCGCCGCGCAGAACCTGCGTGGCCAGATCGAGCGTGGCGCGGTCGCGGTCGCCGATCTCGATCTGGTAGGCGCGTTCGATGTGTGGAAAGGCCAGCAGGCCCAGAACGGCCAGGACGGCCAGGACGGCCAGAACGGCGGCCACGACGGCCGCGGGCCTGCGCGGCGCACGAGGGGGCGGATCGGTCAAGCTGGCGTGGGCGGTGTCCATCTGTGCAAGTATGCAAGGCGCGCGGGCGGCTGGCCAGTGGCCGCGTGCGGCCCAGCCTGCCTGTCGCGGAATGCAGGATTTTCCCCGTACTGCCGCCGATCATTTTTCTGGCCTTGTCCGGTCCGGGCCGTCTAGGGTCGCGCAAGATGGCGTGCCTTTGCGTCCGCCCGTGTAAACCGGAGGATTTGTCCATGCAAACAAGGATCATCGGCCCCTGTGCCGCAGCGGCGATTGCCGCATTCGCCATGCCCGCGGCCGCGCAGGGCGTGTCTTGCGGCGGGTTGGGCGAGGGTGCGCCATGGCTTGGCGGCAGCCGTGAAGCGTCGGATCTGGCGCGGGTGCAGGCGCCGCTGGCTTTGTCGCGGGTCACGGTGGGCGCGGGCATGCGGAGCGTGGCGCTGTTCACGCTCAGCCAGCCCGGCGAGTTCCGGGTCGAGGCGGCCCCTGCCGACGAATTCGGCGACACGGTGCTGGAACTCTTCGATGCCAACGGCACGTTGATCGTGACCGATGACGATTCGGGCGGCGCGCTGTCCAGCCGGGCCGAGCTGCCGCTCGCGGCCGGTGACTATTGTCTGGCCGTCATGGGCTATGCCGGGCAACCCGTCATCGCCGATCTGCAGGCCAGCCGTCTGGACATGCCGGCGCTGACGCAAGGGCTGTACGGCGGGTTCGCCGGGACAGAGGGTTTTCCCTTCTTTGTCGGCGTTCAGCCCTGCCTTGCCGACACACCCGCGACACGGCTCGGGCAAGGTCCGATCGACGCGCTGCTGCCCCAGGGCGGTGTCAACGCCTCCAACACGGTCGCGGCCGTGCCCTATTACCGGTTCACGTTGGCCAGTCCTCAGGCGGTCAGCATCCGGGCCGAGAACTGGGATGCCGACCCCTACATCTACATCTTTGACGGGCAGGGGAACTTGCTGGCCGAGAATGACGATTACGACAGTCTCGACAGCCGCATCGATTTTACCCAAGCCCTCCCGCCGGGCGACTACTGCATCGCCATGCGGGCCTTGTCGGACCCCAACCTGCCGGTGACCGTGCGGGTGCTGGGCTTTGACGCCCGGGCCGCCGCTGCCGAGGCCTATGCCATGGGCGATGCTGCTCCGCCGCTCGACGGCAGCTATCCGGTGCAATCACTGGGCGTGGTCGGCCGCGGGCTGACGCAAGATGTGTCGGTCGCGGGCCGCACCGCGCAGTGGTTCGTGATCGACGTGGCGGATTACAGTCTGCTCATCATCAACGCCGACGAGGTGCGCGACAGCGATCCGGTGTTGATCGTCTTCGACGAATTCGGCCGTGAGCTTGGCTTCAACGATGATGCCAACGGCACGCTGAATTCCGAGCTGACCGTGCGCACGCCGCCGGGCCGCTACCTGATTGCGGTGCGCCAGTATTCGGACGGGTATCAAGGCATCATCCGGCTGGGCGTGCAGCGCTTCGTGCCTGCGCAATAGTCCCTGTCGCCCTCGCACTGTGTTCATCGCCGCGTCCGGAACTGTCCGGGCGCGGCGGTTTGGTCTCAGGCGGCGTCGAGCGCGGCGATGATGCCTGCGAAATCGGCGGCCTTGAGCGAGGCACCGCCGACCAATGCGCCGTTCACGTCCCGAACGGCAAAGATCTCGGCCGCATTGCCGGGCTTGACCGACCCGCCGTAAAGAATGGCCATCTCGCGCCCTGCCTCACCAAAGCGGGTCGTCAGATGCGCCCGGATCGCGCCATGCACCTCGGCGATCTGCTCGGTGGTGGGCACACGCCCTGTGCCGATGGCCCAAACGGGTTCATAGGCGATGACCAGCGTCGCGGCGGTGACACCGTCGGGGATGGAGCCCGACAATTGCGTTTCGACCACGGCAAGGGTGACGTCGGCGTCGCGCTCGGCTCCGGTCTCGCCGACGCACACAATGACGGTCAGGCCCGCTGCCAAGGCCGCCTCGGCCTGCGCGCGGACCTCGGCGTCCGTCTCGGCATGATCGGCACGGCGTTCGGAATGGCCGAGGATCACGTGGGTTGCGCCCGCATCCGTCAGCATCGCCGCCGCGATGTCGCCGGTATGTGCGCCCTGGCTGGCCGCGTGGCAGGTCTGTCCGCCTATGGCGATGGCACTGCCACTTGCGCGCTCGGCCATGCGATGGATCAGCGTCGCGGGCGGGCAGATCACGATCCGGGCGACGGGGGCGGTGTGGGCGGCGATCAGGGCGTCCAGCTCGGACAGCGACGCGCCGTCCCCGTGCATCTTCCAGTTTCCGGCGGCGATCTTGGGGGGCATGATCTGTTCCTTGGGCTCGGGTCGGTTGCGATGGGTCGCAGGGGCACGACCGGAGGTCAAGCCGTGGCCATGGAGGCGGTGTTGCTCGGGGTCACGGGTTCAGGATGCGGCGCTGCTGCGCTCGGTCTCAAGCTCGGCCACGTCCTTGAACTTGATCGACTCGCCGCAGCCGCAGGCGTCGGCGACATTGGGGTTGCGGAACTTGAAGCCGGATTCCAGCAGGCTCGTCTCGTAGTCGATCACGGTGCCGAACAAGAACATCTGAGCCATCGGCGCGATCATCACGCGTGCGCCCTCGGTTTCCACGATCTCGTCATGCGGGTCGATGTCGGTGACGTAATCCATGGTGTATTCCATGCCCGCGCAGCCGCCCTTCTTCACGCCGACGCGCAAGCCCTGATGCCCGTCGCGCGCCATCAGTTTTGCGATCTGCCGAACGGCTGCCGGGGTGATGGTGACGGCCTGCTTGCCGGGAATGCCGAACATGGAACCTGTCCTTCGGGGTTGGGGTGTTTTTCCCAATGTAGGGTGTTGTGCGCCGTCACTCAACCGAAGCTTGGCAAGATCGCCCAAAGCCCTCCGGCGCAGGCCAGACCCCAGCCCATGCTGAGCGCGCTGCCCCGGATCAGTCGTGCGCGCCCCCGCCCATCGCGCCTTGGCCGTTCGCGCGCTACCTGCGCGGCCTTTACGGCTAGGATGAAAGGCATGGCCCAAGGCAGGCCCGCCGCGACCAGCGCCGAGAGCGCCGTGCGTTCTGCCCAACCGAGGCGCACGCCGCGCCCATCGGCCTCGGGGTCGGTGCTCAGCGCGATGGCGACAGCATATTGCCCGCCCCGCGCCGCGAAGAGGAAAACCGCCAGGATCAGGTAGAACCGCGCCAGCCAGTCGATGCCCGACAGCGGGCTTTCGGCCCAGAGGCTTGGCGCCAAGGCCACGACGCCAAGGATCGAGACGATGTGCAGCATCTGGTCGACGACATAGGCCCCAAGACCGCCGCCCAACACATGCGTTTTCGTCAGGTCGATGGCCAGATGCGCCAGCGCCAGCGCCAGAAACCACCACGAAAGCTGCAGCGTCACCACCGGCATCATCGCCAGAACAACGCCGATATGCAGGCCGATGGCTGCGGGTCGGTCTTTGTTCTCGACCATCCATCGGGTCTGCAGCAGGTAATCGGCGATCACATGGGCCAGATAAAGCGCGGCAAATGTGGATGCGGCCATGATCTTCCGTTGCGCTGCCGTGGCCCGCGCCCGTCTTTGGGGCGGTCCGGTCCTGTCCTCGTCTCGGAATGGATCATGGCAGGGGGAAAAGTGCCCCACAAGGCCGGCGGCCTGCGGGGTTTCCGGGCTTTACATGAAGCCCAGTTCCAGCCGCGCCTCGTCCGACATCATGTCCATGCCCCAGGGCGGGTCCCATGTCAGTTCGACATCCACGTGCTTCACGCCTGCCAGCGGTTCGACCGCATCGGCGACCCAACCGGGCATCTCGCCCGCGACGGGGCAGCCCGGCGCGGTCAGCGTCATCACCACGCGCACGGCGTTGTCGGGTTTGATGTCGATCGTGTAGACCAGCCCGAGGTCGAAGATATTGACCGGAATTTCCGGGTCATAGACCGACCGGCAGGCCGCGACGATGTCGTCATACAGCGGGTGATCCGTGCTGGACGGCTCGATCAGGGGTGTTCCCTCAAGCTTCGGTTGCTGCTCGGACATCTGGGCTGGCCTTCCGCGGTAATCCTGAGCGAAGATATAAGGAAAGGGAAGCCGGGCGTAAAGGGTCGCTCAGACAGCGCCCCGGCCTGCGACCGCGTCAAGGCCCGCGCGCAAGCTGGCGGGGTCCATCCCGCCAAGCCGCGTCTCGATGCCGTGATGGGTCGCGCGCCACACTGGCAGGGCCGAGGCGAGCATGGCGCGCCCGGCCTCGGTCAGCGACAGGCGCCGACTGCGCCTGTCCTTGGGGTCGGGCGCCACCGTCACCAGCGCGCGGGCCTCAAGCGGTTTGAGCGCCGCCGTCAGCGTGGTGCGATCCATGCCCAGAAGCGGGACAAGATCGGTCATGCGCGGAGGCTCGGGGCGGTTCAGCGCCATCATCAGCGAGAATTGCCCGTTGGTCAGTCCAAGGTGCCGGAATGCGTCGTCAAAGACGCGCGCGATGGCGCGGGCGGCGCGCTGGCTGTGCAGGCACAGGCAGGTGTCGCGCACTTCAAGCGTGATGGCAAAGGGCGGGTCGGGGCTGTCCATGCAAAAGAGTTGATATCAACATAAATGCCTGTCAAGCTTCTATCACCGAATCCGTTCACGGAGTGCTGCCATGTCCTATGTTCACGGTTTCCTTCTCGCCGTCCCCGCCGACCGCAAGGAGCAGTATCGCCGCCACGCCGCCGACGCCTGGCCCGTCTTCGAAAAGCTCGGCTGCCTCTACGCACAGGAAAACTGGGGCGTGGATGTCGAGCCGGGCAAGGTGACGTCCTTTCCACAGGCCGTGAAGCTGGAGCAGGGCGAGGTGGTCGTCTTCGCCTGGATGATCTGGCCCGACCGCGCCACCTGCGATGCGGCCTGGGCGCAGATGATGGCCGACCCGACCCTGACCGAGGGGATGGGCGACATGCCCTTCGACGGGATGCGGATGATGTGGGGCGGGTTCGAGCCGCTCTTCGTTGCCGGAACCGCGCCCGCCGCCTGACGACCGTCAGCCGCCCCGGCGCTTGCGCACCGGCATGGGCCGCACCTTGCGCTCGATCGCATCGTAGAGCAACGCCGCGATGTTCTTGCCGGTGGCCAGTTCGATGCCCTCAAGCCCGGGGGAGGAATTGACCTCCAGCACCTTGGGGCCATCGTGGCTGCGCAGAAGGTCGACGCCGGCAAGCCCGAGACTGAAGACGCGCGCCGCCCTTACGGCGGTGTCGCGTTCTTCCTTGGTGATCCGGACCGGTTTTGCGCTGCCGCCCCGGTGCAGGTTCGACCGGAAATCATCGCCCGAGGCGGTGCGCTTCATCGCGGCGACGACCTTTCCGTCGACGACAAGACAGCGGATATCCTCGCCCGCCGCTTCCTTGACGAAATGCTGCACAAGGAAATTTGCCCGCAACCCGCGAAAGGCGTCGATCACCGATTGCGCGGCTTTCTTGGTTTCGGCCAGCACCACGCCCTTGCCTTGTGTCGATTCCAGCAGCTTGACGACGAGCGGGCCGGTGCCCACCAACGCAATCAGGTTGTCGGTATCCTTGGGGCTGGCGGCAAAGGCCGTCTGCGGCATGCCGATGCCACGGGCAGCCAGCAACTGGTGGGCGTGCAGCTTGTCGCGGCTGGCGGTGATGCCCGCGCTGCCGTTCACGCAATGCGTGCCCAGCATCTCGAACTGGCGCAGGACGGCGGTGCCGTAGCTGGTGACGGACGCTCCGATGCGCGGGATCACGGCATCATAGCGGGGCAGGCGGGTGCCGTCGTAATGCACCTCGGGCGCCAGCGCGTTGATCCCCATGTAGCAGCGCGTGGTATCGATGACTTCGACCGTGTGTCCGCGTTCCTCGCCTTCGGTCACCAGACGTCGTGTGGAATGATTGTCCTCGCGGCTCAGCACCGCGATGCGCAAGGACCGGTGGGGCGCGGCGAGCTTGACCTCGGCGGTGTGGTAGACGTCATAGCTCAGACGCTCCTGACAGAAGCTGGCGGTCGGGCTGATGCGCCAGTCGGGCGGGATCGCCTGCCGCCCGATCAGCATCCGGTAGGCCATGTTGGTGCGGTCGGTCAGCGTGATCTCGATCGGCACTTCGGCCCCGCCAATCCGGAGCGTGCTCTCGATCACGTAGCGCAATTCGCTCTCGCCGTTCGAGGAAATCACCTCGCGCCGGTCCCGGATCGGCGCGGAACAGGCGATGGTCAGGTCGGTGCGCCCGGGCACGGGATGCACGGCAAAGCGCAGCTTGGGCCGGGCCGCGGGGCCGAAAGGTTCGATGTCGAAGGCATGCAGCGCCGAGGTCTTGGCGCCGGTATCCACCTTGGCCTTGAGCGCGGGCAGACCCAAGCCGGGCAGCGCGACCCATTCTTCCCATCCAAGCGTCAGGGGCCGGTGTTGCATGACCATGGGCGCGCTCCTTGGCATCGCGGTGGAATCGGGGCATGACCTGCGGGGTTTCGCGGGGGCACGCAAGGATGACCATGGGCGATCTGTTCGAATTTCATGTGACAGCGACCGATGGCGCGGCCCGCACCGGTGCGATTTCCACGCCGCGTGGCCAGATCCGCACGCCCGCCTTCATGCCCGTTGGCACGGCGGCGACTGTCAAGGCGATGCTGCCCGAAAGCGTGGCGGCAACCGGTGCCGATATCTTGCTGGGCAACACCTACCATCTGATGCTGCGCCCCACGGCGGAACGCATCGCGCGGCTGGGGGGCTTGCATGCCTTCATGAACTGGACGGGGCCGATCCTGACCGACAGTGGCGGGTTTCAGGTCATGAGTCTGGCGGACCTCAGGAAGCTGACCGAAGAGGGCGTGACCTTTCGAAGCCATGTGGACGGGTCCAAGCACGTGCTGTCGCCCGAACGCTCGATGGAGATCCAGAAGCTGCTCGGCTCCGACATCGTGATGTGTTTCGACGAATGCCCTGCGCTGCCGGCGACCCGCGACCGGATCGCCGAAAGCATGCGGTTGTCGATGCGCTGGGCCGACCGGTCCAAGACGGCCTTTGGCGACAGGCCGGGCCATGCGCTCTTTGGCATCCAGCAAGGCGGGCTGGAACGCGATTTCCGCGAGGAATCAGCCGACGCGCTCAAGGCCATCGGCTTCGACGGCTACGCGGTCGGCGGTCTGGCGGTGGGCGAAGGGCAAGAGGCAATGTTCGCGTGTCTCGACTACGCGCCCGCGATGCTTCCGCAGGACAAGCCGCGCTATCTGATGGGCGTCGGCAAGCCCGACGACATCGTGGGGGCGGTCAAGCGCGGGATCGACATGATGGATTGCGTGCTGCCGTCCCGCTCGGGCCGCACTGGGCAGGCATGGACACGGATGGGCCAGATCAACATCAAGAACGCCCGCCATGCCGACGACCCCCGCCCGCTGGATGCGGATTGCAGCTGCCCGGCCTGCCGGAGCTATTCGCGGGCCTATCTGCACCACGTCTTCCGCGCGGGCGAGATGATTTCGGGCATGCTGCTGACGTGGCACAACCTGCATTATTATCAAGAACTTATGGCGGGCATGCGCGCGGCCATCGCCGAGGGGCGGTTCGCCGGCTTCGAGGCCGATTTTCACGCCCGGCGGGCTGACGGCGATATCGAGCCGCTTTAGGTCGGACTGGCTGTCAGAGCGCGGGCGTTGCGGGCGTGGCGCTGGGCAAGCCTTCGGGCGATACGCCCCGGCAAGACCGCGCGCGCGGCATGAGCCGGCGTTTCGGTCGAAAGACCGGGAAACAGCTGGCGCAATTCGCGCCGCGCTGCAGGGTCCAGCGCACGCAACGCCTGCCGTCCCACCAACAGCGTTTCCGCCCAAGCGCCTTCGGCCCGCACCAGTTCGTGCCGGTCCAGGCGCAAGTGGAGGTATCTGACCGGGGCAAACCGTAGCGATTGCGCGATGCCGGGAAGGGCGCACAGATGCTTGGCCGCGACCAGAACCTCCGGACTGCCGGTCATCCGTTCCGCGATGCGCGAGCGCACCAGCACCCGATGCTGCGGCGACAGCCACAGGTCGCGCTGCGGCAGCCCCGGCCCTAATGCCCCCGCCGCGAGGCGGAACGGGCGCAGGTCGGGCTGGGCAATGATGCCCGCAAGCGTCACGTCGCGCCGCCCGATCCAGCGCAGGGGCTGAGGCCCATGGTCCAGCGTCACCACGAGGTCGCCCACGCGCAGATCCTCGACCGCGACCGGCCCGCGCGCGGTCTCGATCATCGTGCCTGAACAAAAGCAATAGGCGCCATAGGCATCGACGAAATCGAGGTTGCCGTCATTGTCGCCCGTCGCCAGATCGCCGTTCTGCTCCGACGCGAGATAGGTCAGCGTCGTTGGGGTATCGGGCAGCCCGCCGCGGATGTCGTAGAGCAGGAAGCCGCCCGCGCCCTCGAACACGATGTAGTCATCGCCCGCCCCCACGCCCACGACATAATCGTGCTTTGGCGTCAGCGCGTCATGGCCCGGCACCACGGCCCAGCCGGTGATGTCGGTCGCGGGATCTCCGGTGCCGGTATAGACCTCCAGCGTCCAGACCTGACCGTTGAGAAAGCTGTCGTCGGTGGCATTGATATTGCCGCTCCAGACCAGCCGGTAAGTCGTGTCGCCCCCGGCCAGCGCCTGGGCGCCCGGCACGATCATGGCGAAATCGGCGTCGCCGCTATTGCCCTGATTATAGGGCGACCCGGTCACGCTGGCGATCTGGTCGCCGGTCAAGAGGATCGGGGTCGTATACATCTCTTGGCCGCCTTGGCTGTCGGAACGTTGGTTCCACTTGCTCCAACGGCGCGGCGGCACGACATATTAGGCAGGCGGACCGGCGCAGGCAGGGCGCAGGGCTTGACTGTCCCCGCACAACATTCGGTGCATTGTCACGGTTTCGCCACCATCCCTCCCTTGCGTCGCACCGATGGCGGGCGCAGGATGGGGATCGACGCGGCAAGGCGGCGGTGCTTGAAAGCCCCTGTCCCCCGCCCCAAGTTATGACATCCTGACCGGAAGGGGGCAGGGCGGCTGCGTAGACAGGGCCCGCCCCTTTGCCAAGACCAAGGAAGGCAAGAGCCAGTGACCCAACAAACCTATCCCGTGCTGCCGTTGCGCGACATTGTGGTGTTCCCGCACATGATCGTGCCGCTGTTTGTCGGCCGCGAGAAATCGGTGCGCGCCCTCGAAGAGGTGATGCAAGACGACAAGCAGATCCTGCTGAGTTCGCAGATCGATCCCGCCGTCGATGACCCGACGCCTGAAGGCATCTACCGCACCGGCGTGCTGGCCAATGTGCTGCAACTGCTCAAGCTGCCCGACGGCACCGTCAAGGTGCTGGTCGAGGGGCGCGCGCGCGTGCGGATCGAGGCCTTTACCGGAACCGACAGCTTCTTCGAGGCGCGCGTGACGCCGCTCGACGAGACTGAGGGCGATCCGGCGGCCGTGCAGGCGATGGTCGGCGCGGTGGCCGAGGAATTCGCCAAATATGCGAAGGTGAAAAAGAACATCCCCGAGGATGCGCTGACCAATGTCAGCGAGGCGACCGATCCCGCAAGGCTGGCCGATCTGGTGTCGGGCCATCTGGGCATCGAGGTGGGCCAGAAGCAGGAGCTTCTGGAGACCCTCGACGTGGCTGTGCGGCTTGAAAAGGTCTATGGCCTGATGCAGGGCGAAATGTCGGTGCTGCAGGTCGAGAAGAAGATCAAGAGCCGCGTGAAGAGCCAGATGGAGCGCACGCAGCGTGAATACTACCTCAACGAGCAGATGAAAGCGATCCAGCGCGAACTGGGCGACGGTGAGGAGGGCGCGGGCGAACTGGCCGAGCTGGAAGATCGCATCGCGGGCACGAAACTGTCAAAGGAAGCCCGCGACAAGGCAGAGGCGGAACTGAAGAAGCTCAAGAACATGTCGCCCATGTCGGCCGAGGCTACCGTGGTGCGCAACTACCTCGACTGGATGCTGTCGATCCCATGGGGCGTGAAATCCCGCGTGAAAAAGGATCTGGGTCGCGCCGAGGCGGTGCTTGATGCCGACCACTACGGGCTTGAGAAAGTCAAGGAACGCATTGTCGAATACCTTGCCGTGCAATCGCGCAGCCAAAAGCTGAAAGGCCCGATCCTGTGCCTTGTCGGCCCGCCGGGCGTGGGCAAGACGTCGCTTGGCAAATCGGTCGCCAAGGCCACGGGGCGCGAATTCATCCGCATCAGCCTTGGCGGTGTGCGCGACGAATCGGAAATCCGTGGCCACCGGCGGACCTACATTGGCTCCATGCCCGGCAAGATCATTCAGGCGCTGAAAAAGGCCAAGACCACCAACCCGCTGATCTTGCTCGATGAGATCGACAAGATGGGGCAGGATTTCCGGGGCGACCCGGCCAGCGCCATGCTCGAGGTGCTGGACCCGGAACAGAACTCTACCTTCATGGATCACTACCTCGAGGTGGAATACGACCTCTCGAATGTCATGTTCCTGACCACGGCAAACTCCTACAACATGCCAGGGCCGCTCTTGGACCGGATGGAGATCATTCCGCTGGCGGGCTACACCGAGGATGAAAAGCGCGAGATCGCCAAGCATCACCTCGTCGAGAAGCAGACGAAGAACCACGGGCTGCGCGCCCGCGAATTCGAGCTGACCGACGCGGCGCTGACCGACATCATCCGCTATTACACCCGCGAGGCAGGCGTGCGGAACCTCGAGCGCGAGATCGCCAAACTGGCGCGCAAGGCGGTGACGATGATTGTCCGGAAACAGGCGGACAAGGTCATCGTCACGCCCGCCAAGCTCGAAGAGATGCTGGGCGTGCGGCGCTTCAAGTTCGGTCTGGCCGAACGCGATGACCAGGTGGGTGTCGTGACGGGACTTGCCTGGACCAGCGTGGGCGGCGACCTTCTGTCGATCGAGGCGCTGCGCCTGCCCGGCAAGGGCCGGATGAAAACCACCGGCAAGCTTGGCGATGTGATGAAGGAATCCATCGACGCGGCCGCGAGCTACGTGCGGTCCATCGCACCCAAGATCGGGGTCAAGCCGCCCCGGCTCGACAGTTGGGATATCCATGTCCACGTGCCCGAGGGGGCCACGCCCAAGGACGGGCCGTCTGCAGGCATCGCCATGGTGACCTCGATCGTGTCCGTCCTGACCCAGATCCCTGTGAAGAAGGGCATCGCCATGACCGGCGAGGTCACGCTGCGCGGCCATGTGCTGCCCATCGGCGGGCTGAAGGAAAAGCTGCTGGCCGCGCTCCGGGGCGGTATCACCACGGTGATGATTCCGCAGGAAAACGAAAAGGACCTGACGGAGATCCCCGATAACGTGAAACAGGGCCTGACGATCATCCCCGTGAGCCATGTGTCCGAGGTTCTGGAACGCGCGCTGGCCCGCCAGCCCGAGCCAGTGGATTGGGACGAGGAAGCCGAAGCTGCCGCCGCAGCCTCTCGTGCCGCCGAGCGCGGCGGCGAGGGGGCCGTCGCGCACTGAGCGACGCCATCATTGCCGCAAAGGCGCGCCGCGGCATCTGCTGCGCGCCTTTGCGCTGCAAGGATCTGCCGCTGGCGCGGATCACCCACCCCTTGTCTGTTGCAACCAAATCGCGCTTGGAAACCCGGATGGCTTTTGGGAAGCAGTCGCCCTTGCGGGTGCCCGGCGCGGACGGCAAGGTGCCGCCATCACCGCGCCTTAGGGATCGCAGGACATGACCCAAAGCCATTCCCGCCGGCGTATCTTGCTGGCTGCCGGTGCGGCGCTTGCCACGCCCTTTCTGGTGCGTCCCGCTGCGGCGCAGCAATCGCGCACCGAGCCACTCATAACGCTGCCCGGTGACATTACCCATGGCGATCAGGCCACGATTACCCGCGTGCGCACCGCCCGGCCGCTGGTGGCGCTGACCTTCGACGATGGCCCCCACCCCAGCCTCACCCCGCAACTTCTTGATATCCTTGCGGCACGCCAGATACGGGTCACCTTTTACGTGATCGGGTCGCGGGTGGTGCGCCAGCCCGAACTCACCCGCCGCATTGCCTTGGCCGGTCATGAAATCGGCAATCACACATGGTCGCACCCCAGCCTTTCGGGCCTCGGCGATGCGGCCATCCTGTCCGAGTTGGACAGGACCACGCAGGCCGTGTTCGATGCGGTCGGCCGCCCGCCCGTCACCATGCGCCCGCCCTATGGGAATCTGTCGGGGCGCCAGCGCCTGATGGTGCACCGGGAACGCAACCTGCCCACTGTGCTGTGGTCGGTCGACCCGCAGGATTGGCGACGACCGGGGGCATCTGTCGTCACCAGCCGGATCGTCAATGCCGCTCATCCCGGCGGGGTGATTCTGGCCCATGACATCCAGAGCGGCACCGTGAACGCGATGCCCGCCACGCTCGACGCGCTTCTCGCGCGCGGCTATCAGTTCGTCACCATGTCCGAGCTGATTGGCTGGCCGCGCTGGAACCAGCGCCGCATCCGTCTGGCCGCAAGGGCGAGCTGAGGGTTTCGCGCAAGACCCGCCCACAAGATCTGGCCCCCTCTTGCAACCTTCGATAGCATGGTGCCCGAGGATCACATCGGGCGACTTGCGACAGTGCCGCGGCCCGCACGGAGGACAGCATGGCGACCAGCCGCAAGACCCCATCCAAGACCACCACCGCCAAGGCGACCGCTGCCGGTCCCAAGCGGCGTGCAGGCGGCAAGCGTGCCGCCGCGGCGGACCCGAACGCCGAAGCCGCGGCGAGCCCACCTGCCGACGCGCGCCCGCATCTGCGCGCGGTCGAGACCGCCGCACCGGCCCCTGCCGCCAAGACCAAGGCCAAGGCTGAGACCGCGACCACGACCGATGGCGCGGATGCGAGCGGCTCCGACCCGCGCTTCAAGCGTGCCGATCTGATCGAGGCGGTGGCCGAGCGCACTGCGCTCAAGAAATCCGATGCCAAACTCGTGCTCGACCTGGTGCTTGAGGAACTGGGCCGTGCGCTCGATCGCACGGATGATCTGATCCTCCCGCCGCTTGGCAAGCTGTCGGTCAAGCGGCGCAAGCCAGATGCCGATGGTCCCGGCATCCTGACCCTCAAGCTGCGCCGCCCCGGTTCGGGCGCGTCCAAGGGCGACGAAAGCCCCCTTGCAGACCCGGATGAGGATGGCTAAAGACCCATCCACCCGGCGGGTGATTAGCTCAGTGGTAGAGCGCTTCGTTCACATCGAAGATGTCGGGGGTTCAAATCCCTCATCACCCACCATCTTTCCTGCTCGGTCTCTGCCCTGATCCTGAGCGTTGCACAGCCACGCAGTCACGGGCTTGCCCGTCACGGCCCAAGCGGCTATCAGGCACGCGCCCGGGTGGTTAGCTCAGTTGGTAGAGCGCTTCGTTTACACCGAAGATGTCGGGGGTTCGAGTCCCTCACCACCCACCAATCCCCCGTCTCCAGATCCCGCCGATCTCATGGCGCTTCGATCATAGCGCTCTTGCGTGATCCGTGCGGGGCGAAGTCGTGCAGGTTCTGCCTCCGCGACCTAAAATTTTCCGACGGTCCGGCGTTGTCTGAGCAAACAGCTCTTTGAGGACACGATCATGCTCGACAGCGCCCCAGCAGAAACTGCGATCGACGAAGCCCAGTCCGCCTTGTTGCGCATGGTCGATGCAACACAGGCCGTGATCCACTTCACCGTGGACGGGATCATCTTGCAGGCGAACGCCAATTTCCTCGCGGCGCTTGGATACACGGCCGATGCGATCGTGGGCCAGCATCACAAGATGTTCGTCTCCCCAGATTACGCGCGCAGCCCGGACTACGTGCGATTCTGGGACAAGTTGCGTTCAGGCCAGAGCTTTACGGATCAATTCCCCCGCATCACCCGGACCGGCCAGACGATCTGGATTCAGGCGACCTATGCGCCCGTCTTCGACCCTGCGGGCAGGGTGAGCCGCGTCATCAAGATCGCGACCGATGTCACCAAACGGCGTCAGGTGATCGATGACCTTGCCCATGGGCTGGAGCGGCTGCGCGACGGTGACCTGACCTGCCGGCTGGCGGTCAGTGATCTGCCGGATCTTGCGATTCTGGGCGAGGCGTTCAATCGCACCACAGAGGGCTGGCGTGCGCTGGTCGGGCGGCTGTCGCTTGTGACCGATACGGTCGGCACCATCAGCGGCACGATCGGCGCGCTGTCCACGGATCTGTCCGAACGGACAGCCACGCAGGCCTCGGCGCTTGGTCAGACCGCCGCCGCCGTGGCGCAACTGACCCAGACCGTGAAAAGCGCGGTCGAGGATGCGCAGCACGCCGACGGGATTGCCTCCGAGACCCGCAAGAAGGCCACCGGCAGCAGCAAGCTGGTCGAAGAGGTGATGGAGGCGATGACCCGCATCCAGAAATCGTCTGGCCGTATTTCCCATATCGTCAGCACCATCGACGCAATCGCGGTGCAGACCAACCTTCTCGCGCTCAACGCGGCGATCGAGGCGGCCCGCGCCGGTCCTGCCGGGCGCGGCTTTGCGGTGGTTGCCTCGGAAGTCCGGCAGTTGTCGCAACGCAGTTCGGAAAGCGCCCGCGAGATCGCAGAGCTGGTCGATGAAAGTGGTCGCCACGTGGCCGATGGCGTTGAACTCGTCAACAACGCCGGCCGCGAACTGAGCGGCATCTTTCAGGGCATCGAGCATCTGTCCGAAACCATGGCGCGGACCGCCGCCGAGATCGCGGCGCAATCGGCAACGCTGTCGCAAATCAACGGGGCAGTCGGTCAGCTTGACCGGGTCACGCAAGAAAACGCGAATATGGTGGTGCAGACCACCTCGGCGGCGCGGGCGCTGTCGGAAGCCTCGGACAACCTGACCTCCGAGGTGTCGACCTTTCAGGTCGTGGATGCGCGGCCCGGCGTCGATCCGCGCGCAGCCCTTGCCTTGTGGGGCCGGATCGCGCGCGGCTGAGGCGCGCGGGGCAAGGCGCGCGGGGCCGTCATTACCGCGCAACCAGTCATGGCCCGTCGCGCAGACCCATTGCCGCCGCGCGCGCGCCGGGGCAGGGTGCACGCCATGATGATCCGACGCGCAACTCCCGCTGACCTGCCCGCCATCGGGGCGCTGCATGCTGCCAATTGGCGACGGGATTATGCAGACCTTCTGCCCGACAGCGTTCTGGGCGCCACCACCGAGGCGGCGATGCGGCAGCGCTGGGGCGCGGGCGCCCTGGACGGCCCGCTGTCGGTGCTGGTGGCGCTCGATGGGCCCGGGCTGGTGGGTTCGTCGCCTTCGATCCTGCCGACCCTTCGGGCGTGCATGTCGATGCGCTGCACGTCGCGGCGAGACAGCGCGGCCGTGGCATTGGCGGGGCGTTGCTGGCGGCCGTGTCGCTCTCGGCGAAAGGGCAGCCGGTCTGGCTCGAGGTGCTGGAGGGCAATGCCTCCGCCCGCGCCGTCTATGCCGCTTGGGGCGGGGACGAGGGGCCGGTCTTCGAGGATGTGGTGCTGGGGGCGGTGGTCCCGGCGCGGCGCGTGACATGGGCCGACAGCCGCCGCCTTGCCGATCCAGCGAAGGGCAGAGCCCGCAGATGAGCCCGCAGGCCCGCGCGATCCTCTTCGTTCTGGTCGCGGTGTTTTGCGGCTCGGTCAATGACAGCGGGATCAAGATGTTGTCGGGCGATTACCCGCTGCACCAGACGGTGTTCTTCCGCTCGGTCGTTGCGCTGACGGTCAGCATGGCCTTTCTCTACCACGAGGGCGGGCTGGCCCTGTTGCGCACCGACCGGCCGGGGCTGCATGCCTTGCGCGCAGGGCTGGTGATGATCTCGAACATGACCTTTTTCGCGGCGCTCGCGGTGATGCCGCTGGCGGCCGCGACGGCGCTGTTCTTCGTCGCGCCGCTGTTCATCACGCTTCTGGCCATCCCGGTGCTGGGGGAGCCTGTCGGCCGTCACCGGCTGACCGCGATCGTCGTGGGGTTGGCGGGGGTGGCCGTGATGATGGCGCCGGGCGTCGACTGGGGGGATATCGGGCGGGCGAGCCTGCTTTTGCCGCTGGCGGCGGCGGCCTGTTATTCGTGGATGCAGGTGCTGACCCGCAAGCTGGGGGCGCGGTCGACCGCCTCGGCCATGGCAGTCTATATCCAGGCCAGTTTCCTCGGCTTCTCGGCGCTGTTTTATGTCGTCGCGGGCGATGGTCGTTTTGCCGAAGGGGCGACGCATCCTTCGGTGGTGTTCTTGCTGCGGGCCTGGGTCTGGCCTGCGACGGCGGATGTACCGGTCTTCGTGCTGATCGGTGTGATGTCGGCGATGATCGGCTATTGCATGGGCATGGCCTACAAGCTGGGCACGGCCTCGGTCGTGGCGTCTTATGAATATGCTGCCTTGCCGCTGGCCATCTTGTGGGGCTGGCTGATCTTTGGCGAGGTGCCGCGCGCGGCGGTCTGGGTCGGCATCGTCCTGATCGCGGGGGCGGGGCTTTACGTCTTTGCGCGCGAGCGGGCGCAGGGCCGCACCTTGGCTTCGGCGCGCCCGATCCGGCGGATCTGAGAAATCGGGCGGGCCGCGCGAAAGGGCGCTTGACGGCCCGGACTGGGGAACCTAAAGCACCCCTCACGCGCGGTTGTAGCTCAGTTGGTTAGAGTACCGGCCTGTCACGCCGGGGGTCGCGGGTTCGAGCCCCGTCAACCGCGCCACTTCTTCCTTTTCGCTACCGTCCTTGCGGCTGGTGAAGCGTCTGTGGGCCTGTCACGAGCGCATGACCTTGCCCGCAAGGTGTCGGCCCGCCTCCGTCATCTCGCGCGCACGGTGGAGGATCGGTACCAGCCACGACATCACCGGTTCGCCCCAGAACCTTGCGATGATCAGGGCGTCATCCGCGTTGGCCGCCAACCATTTCAGGGCCTCATAGCTGGCATTGCCGACAACGCCCTGCACGCTTGCCTGCATGATGCCGCTGGTGGCCAGAATGACCAACCAGTTGCGCACCAAGGGCGTTCGCAAGCCGCTGAACTGATCCTCGACCGCACCATCCGCCGCCGCCCGCGCGAGGGAGGCCACTTGCTGCGCCGCCAGCGGGCTTTCGGCAATCGCCTCGGCCAGCCGGGTTTCCGCCTCGATCTCCGCCTGATCGCGGCGCAGCAGCTGGTTTTCCCGGATCCGGTCCAGCAGCAAGGTGACTTCGGGTGTGCCAAGCGTCAGCCCGGGCCCGATATCCAGCACGACCGCCAGCGTTTGCACCATGTCCCGGTCCGCCATCGGTGCAAGCTGCCGATGCGCCCGGCGCAACGTCTCGATGCACAGATGCACCCGCACCGGTTCCATCGCGCTGAGGCCGCCGTGCAGGCGGTCGCGCAACCGACAGGCCTCGCGGTAGATGCCATCGTCTTGATTGGCCGAGATGCGGATCAGATCTTTGACCCGCTCCTCCAGTTCGTCGAAAAGGGCGGCGCGCAGCGGATCATCATCCGGCCGCTCCAGCGGCGCCGACAGCAAGTCAATCGCACCGTCCACAACCTGCAAGGGCAGGGCCGGGTCCGGGGCAGGGGCTGCCGTTCGGGTCTGCTCGGCCCCATACGGCAAGGGCTCCGGCCAGGGCGGCAGGGTGCGCAGATAGGCCAGTGTCTGAGATGTGCGCGTCTGATCGTCCTCGATCGCCGACAGCCGCGCCAACTCGGGATCGCGCAGGGCAGGGGTGTCATGGAACCATAGGTTGGCTGTCTCGGACTCTCCCAGTTTGGCCAAGTCACGAAGGGGACGTAGGTCGATGACGTGTGTGCCGCTAAGCTTGAGCCTGTTCAGCGCAGTTAGGCCCGCGAGGGGGGTAATGTCCGCGACCTGAGTGCCGTCCAGCCCGAGTGATTCCAGTGCTGGGAGACCAGACAAGGGGGAGACGTCGGCGACCAGTGTATTGTTGAGCCCAAGCAACTGCAGCGCGGTGAGACCTGCCAGGGGAGAAATGTCGACGATCTGTGTCCGGTCAAGCCAGAGCGATTGCAGCGCGCTCAGGCCCGCCAGAGGAGAGATATCGGCGACCTGACTGCGGGTCAGATAGAGCGATTGCAGACCGGGGATGCTCGCAAGGGGGGAGATATCGGCGACCTGTGTGCGATCAAGCAAGAGCACTTGCAGCATGGTGAGGCAGGACAGGGGGGAGATATCTTCGATCTTCGTGCTCTCGAGCGAGAGCGCTTGAAGCTCTTTGAGACCCGAAAGGGGCGAAAAATCTGCGACTGGAGTGCCCGCCAACCTGAGCGATTGTAGCGCGATGAGGCCCGCTAGAGGAGAGATATCGGCTACTTGAGTGTCACTGAGATCGAGCGACCTCAGCACAGTTAAGTCCCCGAGGGGGGTGACGTCGGTTACCTGCGTGTGGTTGAGCCATAGAACCTTAAGCTCGTTGAGGCCCGTGAGGTGGCTAATGTCGGCGATCCTTGTGCCGTCCAGCCTGAGCGATTGCAGTGCGGTTAGCTCCGTTAACTCGGGGGGCAACCGGTTTAGCGCAGCGAACCGATCCTCGCTCAAGTCAAGCTCCGTCCCACCCGCCGCCTTGACCCGCGCGATCTCCTCCAATGCTGCCGCGTAGGCGTCTTCTGCCGCGCCCATCCCTGCCTCCGGTCCAATTCCGCTCGATCCTCCGCCATCCGGCGGCCTGCGCCAAGCGCGAACTTGGGGGCAAAGCCTGCCGTTTCGTGCTTGACCGCATCCGCCCCCTCGGCTACCTCCGCCACCACGCGCGGTTGTAGCTCAGTTGGTTAGAGTACCGGCCTGTCACGCCGGGGGTCGCGGGTTCGAGCCCCGTCAACCGCGCCACTTTCTCTCTTATCCTTGGCCCCGCTGGACCTGCCCGCGCCTTGCGCTAGGCTTGCTCGCCATGCGCTTCCTTGTCCTCGCCCTTGCCTGTATTGCCACTCCCGCCGCTGCCCAAGAGACACGGCCGGTGACGCTCGACCCCGCCGCTGTATTGGCTTTGGCCGCCGAGCCTTGGCGTGACCGGGCGGGCTTTGTCGCGCGGCTTGAGGCCGTTCTTGGCCCGGTTACCCTCGACCAGCCGGACTTGCCCGAGACGCTTCACGGCGACGATCCCTTCCTGTGGTCCCTGACCGGGCGGTTCGGCGCGCCTTTGCCGGGCAGCACCGTGGCAGGCGGGATCATAGCTTGCGCGCGCTACGGCCTGGCCACGCGTGACCGGCTAAGCGGGACGGCCTTTTCGGACCGCGAGGTCTTTGCGCTCTTTGCGGCCACCCAGCCCGCCAATGACGATGCAGTGGCCTGGCCCGAGACCGGGCTGGCGCGGCTGGCTTGCATGATTACATGGGATGACACCCGCCGCGTCGCCATCATTCCGGAGGCCGCCGCGCGCGGGGCGGTGTTTGCGCTTTTCGCCTCGGTCACGCGGGACGATGACGCCAGCCTGCGGGGCGGAGCCCCGGCAGGCCATGCGCCGATCTATGGCGCCGAGGGATACCGGCTGGAGGGGCGGGGCGGACTTGAGACCAGCGTGATGCGGCTCGATCGCGGCTTGATCGAGTTGCAGCTCAGCCATCAGGTGATCCGCTTCCGGTCCTACCTGCTCAATGGCGGCATGTGAGCGGGGAGCCAAGGACCGGGGCATCGAGCACGGTCCCGCGCCTGTGCCTCCGGCGGGAGTATTTTCGAAGCAAAAACGGGGTGGCTCAGCCCCGGTGGATCCAGCCGCCGCCCAGCACCCGGCTGCCATCGGTGTGGTAGAAGACGCAAGCCTGCCCCGGGCTGACGCCTTCCTCGGGGGTAAGCAGCGTCACCTCGGCCTCGGTGGGGGACAGCGGGCGGATCACCGCGGGGCGCGGCGGGCGGGTGGAGCGGATCTTGACCTCCACCTCCCACTCGTCCCGCGAGGTCAGCGGCACGTCGCCCAGCCAGTTGATCTCGCGCAAGGGCACGGTGCGGGTCGAGAGCATGTCCTTTGGGCCGACGACGACCTGCCGCGTGTCGGGGTCGAGCTTGACGACGTAAAGCGGGTCGGCAAGGCCCCCGATGCCAAGGCCGCGGCGCTGCCCGATGGTGTAGTGGATCACGCCGCGGTGCTGGCCCAGAACGGTCCCGTTGGCATCCACGATGTCGCCGGGGTCGGCAGCGCCCGGGCGCAGTTTCTCGATCACGGCGGCATAATCGCCATTGGGGACGAAACAGATGTCCTGACTGTCGGGTTTGTCGGCGACGGGCAGGCCGTATTTTGCTGCAAGTGCCCGCGTCTCGGCCTTGGACGCCAGATGGCCCAGAGGGAAGCGCAGGAAATCGAGCTGGTCCTGCGTGGTCGAGAAGAGGAAATAGGACTGGTCGCGCGCGGCGTCCGTTGCGCAATGCAGCTCGGCCCCGTGCGCGCCCGTCTTGCGCTGGATGTAATGACCAGTAGCCATGCAATCGGCGTCCAGATCGCGCGCGGTCTGCAGCAGATCCTTGAACTTGACCCTTTCGTTGCAACGGATGCAGGGCACGGGCGTGGCGCCCGCCAGATAGCTGTCGGCGAACTCGTCGATCACGGCCTCGCGGAATGTGTTCTCGTAGTCCAGCACATAATGCGGGAACCCCATGGTTTCGGCCACGCGCCGCGCATCATGGATGTCGCGGCCCGCGCAGCACGCGCCCTTTTTCGCCAGCGCCGCGCCATGGTCGTACAGCTGGAGAGTCACGCCCACAACGTCATAGCCTTCCTCGGCCAGCCCTGCGGCCACGACCGACGAATCGACCCCGCCCGACATGGCGACCACCACGCGGGTCTGCGAAGGCGGCTTGGCGAAGCCGAGCGAATTGAGCGTGTCGGGCCGGTCGAGGGCCATGGCGGCGTCCTTTGGTCGGAGCAGGCGGGCAGGGGGTTTCGTGGGGAATATAGGAAAATCGCGCCTATCCACAAGCGCCGCGCTTACCTCGAATTAAGCCGGGCCTGCGCAAGTGTCGCTTGGCACGACCACAGGAGAGATGGCCAGCAATGTACATCCGACGCATTCCGGGGCCCCATGCGGTGACCCTGCCTGACGGGCGCACGATGACGCGCGCCGATCTTCCCGCACCCGCGACCCAGCGCTGGGTCGCCAGCCGCAAGGCCGCCGTGGTGCAGGCCGTGGATGGCGGTCTGATCACCGCCGAAGAGGCGCTGGAGATATGGGGCCTGTCGGTGGAAGAGCTTGACAGCTGGCGCGGTGCGGTCGCGCGCCATGGCATCCGGGCGCTCAAGGCGACGGCGCTGCAACGCTTTCGCAATTGATATCCCGCATGCTCTCAAAATGAACGCAGAAACCTGTCGAAAAGGGTAACTTGAAATTAACCATTTCGGCGGACGCTCAGGAGAACCAGATTGAGATTCGGAGTGACCTGATGCGCGTTTTGCTTGTCGAAGACGACCCCACCACGTCCCGCAGCATCGAGATGATGCTTCGTCATGCCAACCTCAATGTCTACGCCACCGATCTGGGCGAGGAAGGCATCGATCTGGCAAAGCTCTATGATTACGACATCATCTTGCTCGACCTGAACCTGCCCGACATCCATGGCCATGACGTCCTGCGCCAGTTGCGCAGCGCGCGGGTCAACACGCCGATCCTGATTCTTTCGGGCCTCGACGATCCTGATACCAAGCTCAAGGGCTTCGGGTTCGGTGCCGATGATTACCTCACCAAGCCCTTCCACCGCGAGGAACTGGTGGCGCGCATACATGCCATCATCCGTCGCTCCAAGGGGCATGCGCAATCGGTCATCAAGACCGGGCGCATCGCCGTCAACCTCGACGCCAAGACCGTGGAGGTGGGCGGGCAGACCGTGCATCTGACCGGCAAGGAATACCAGATGCTCGAACTGCTGAGCCTGAGGAAGGGCACGACCCTGACCAAGGAGATGTTTCTCAACCACCTTTACGGCGGCATGGACGAGCCCGAGTTGAAGATCATCGATGTCTTCATCTGCAAGCTGCGCAAGAAACTCTCGGTTGCGACCGGCGGGCAGACCTATATCGAGACCGTATGGGGGCGCGGCTACGTGCTGCGCGACCCTATTGCGGGTCAAGATGCGATGGGCATCGCCATGAACGCCTGACGCGGGCTGGAAATCTGCACGCGACCCTCCTAAACCCAATCACACCAGACCGGGCAGGAAGGGAGGGGGCAGCCGCATGGCCGATGAGACCGATCGCGCGACGGAGCGAGCCGCTGCCTTGACCGAGACAGACGCGCGCGTGCGGCTAGGCGAACTGGCACGCCTTCTCGAAGGTGCCAACCGCGCCTATTACCAAGATGACGCGCCCGAGCTTACGGACGCGGAGTACGACCGGCTCAAGCGCGAGAATGCCGCGATCGAGGCGCGCTTTCCCGCGCTCAAGCGCGCCGACAGCCCCAGCGACCGGATCGGGGCCGTCCCTGCCGAGGGGTTCGGCAAGATCATCCACGCTCAGCGCATGCTGTCGCTGGCCAATGCCTTCGACGCGGCGGATGTGGCCGATTTCGTGACGGGCATCCGGCGCTACCTGAACCTGCCCGAGGACGCACCGCTGGACTTTACCGCCGAGCCAAAGATTGACGGGCTGTCGCTGTCGCTGCGCTACGAGGGTGGGCAGCTCGTCAGCGCCGCCACCCGCGGCGACGGTGAGACCGGCGAGAATGTGACCGCCAATGCGCGCCAGATCGCCGATATTCCAGACAAGATCACCGGCGCGCCCGATGTGCTTGAGGTGCGCGGCGAGGTCTACATGAGCCACGCCGATTTCGCCGCGCTGAACGCGCGCCAAGAGGCGTCTGGGGGGAAAAGCTTCGCCAATCCCCGCAACGCCGCTGCCGGGTCACTGCGCCAGCTTGACGCCGCGATCACCCGGGCCCGGCCGCTGCGCTTTTTCGCCTATTCCTGGGGTCAGATTTCCCAGCCTCTTGCCGCCACGCAGGCGCAGGCCATCGCGCGGCTGGCGGCCTTGGGCTTTCAGACCAATCCGTTGACCCGCCGCTGCGAGTCGCTGGAGGCGATGCTGACCCATTACGCCGGCATCGAGGCGGCCCGCGCGACGCTGGGCTATGACATCGACGGCGTGGTCTACAAGCTTGACGATCTGGCGCTGCAGGATCGGCTTGGCCTGCGCTCCACCACGCCGCGCTGGGCCATCGCGCATAAATTCCCCGCCGAGCTGGCCTGGACCCGGCTTGAAGCCATCGACATTCAGGTCGGCCGCACCGGCGCGCTCAGTCCTGTAGCGCGATTGGTGCCCGTCACCGTCGGCGGTGTCGTGGTGTCTAACGCCACGCTGCACAACGAGGATTACATCGCGGGGCGGGATGCGCGCGGGCACACCATCCGCGACGGCAAGGATATTCGCGTGGGCGACTGGGTGCAGGTCTACCGCGCGGGCGATGTGATCCCCAAGATCGCCGATGTCGACCTGTCGCGCCGCCCTGAAAGGGCGCTGCCCTATGTGTTCCCGACGGCTTGCCCGGAATGCGGATCGGATGCCGTGCGCGAGGAAGGTGACGCCGTGCGCCGCTGCTCCGGCGGGCTCATCTGTCCGGCGCAGGCGGTCGAGAAGCTGAAACATTTCGTCTCGCGCGCGGCCTTCGATATCGAGGGTTTGGGGGCGAAGCAGGTTGAGGCCTTCCATGCTGATGGATGGGTGAAGGAGCCCGCCGATATATTTGATCTAAAAGAGAAATACGGTCAGGGTTTGCAGCAGCTCAAGAACCGGGAGGGGTGGGGCGAGAAGAGTGCTGCAAACCTGTTCGACGCGATCGACGAGCGTCGGCGCATCGGGCTGGGCCGGTTGATCTTTGCCCTTGGCATCCGCCATGTCGGCGAGGTGGCGGCGAGCGATCTGGCGCGCCACTTCGGCACCTGGGCCGCCTTCATCGACACGGTCGACCTCGCCGTGCGGGAGCCTGCGGCCGCAGCGCCGGACGCCAAGGCGCGCAAGGCTTGCCTTGCCGACAGTCCCGCCTGGTCCGAGATCACCGCCATCGACGGCATTGGCGAAGCGGTCGCCGTGGCGCTGACCACCACCCTGTCACAAGAGGCCGAGCGCGCCTCGATCGACCGGCTGATCGCCCATCTCGACATCATGGCCCCGCCCGCGCGCAAGACCGATGGCAGCCCGGTGGCGGGAAAGACCGTCGTATTCACCGGCACGCTCGAAAAGATGACCCGCGCCGAGGCTAAGGCGCGGGCCGAGGCTTTGGGGGCCAAGGTCGCGGGCAGCGTCTCGGCCAAGACCGACATCCTTGTCGCCGGGCCCGGCGCGGGGTCCAAGGCCACGAAGGCCGCCGAACTGGGGATCGAGACGCTGGACGAGGATGGCTGGCTGGCCTTGATCGCCGGGGCGGCGCCCGGCGATGGCTGAGGGGCCGTCGCATCCCAAGGGGCGGCCGGAAGAGCTATGGCCGCTCTTTGCGGGGCTTGAGACGCTTGACGGTGTTGGCCCAAAGACAGCCAAGCATTACAAGGCATTGGCTGTCGAGACGCCGAAAGACCTGTTGCTGACCCTGCCCATCGGCGGCGTGGACCGGGCGCGCGCGACCTCGATCCGCGACGTGCCCCTGCCCGGCGTGGCGACGGTCGAGGTGACGGTGGGCTTGCACCGCGCGCCCGCGGGCCGCGGCCCCTATCGCATAGAGGTGGAGGATGCCAAGACCAGTTTCCAGCTCGTCTTTTTCCATGCCAAGGGCGATTACCTCGCGCGCATCCTGCCCACGGGCAGCCGCCGCATCGTGTCAGGCAAGGTGGAGCTGTTCGACGCCATCGCCCAGATGCCGCACCCCGACCATATCCTGCCGCCCGAGGAGTCGGACGAGATCCCGCCCTTTGAGCCGGTCTATCCGCTGACGGCGGGCGTCACGCAAAAGGGAATGCGCCGGGCCGTCGCCTCGGCGCTGGAGCGTGCGCCGATCCTTGGCGAATGGATCGACATTCCCTTGGCCGAGCAAAAGAACTGGCCCGCCTGGCATGACGCCATCGCCGCCGCCCATGCGCCGGCCAGTGCTGCCGATCTGGCGCGGGGCGCACCGGCGCGGGAGCGGCTGGCTTTTGACGAGCTGTTCGCCCACCAGTTGACGCTGGCCTTGGCGCGCGCCTCGGCTCGCCGGGGCAAGGGGCGCGTGACGCAAGGGAACGGGCGTTTGCGGCAACAGGTGCTGGCAAGCCTGCCGTTCCGTCCGACGGCCGCGCAGATGCGCGCCATCGACGAAATTGCCGCCGATATGGCGGAGCCGACCCGGATGAACCGGCTTTTGCAAGGTGACGTCGGCGCGGGAAAGACTCTGGTGGCGCTGATGGCGCTCTTGGTCGCGGTTGAGGCGGGCGGGCAGGGTGTGATGATGGCGCCGACCACGATCCTTGCGGGTCAGCATTACGCCAATCTCAAACCGCTGGCCGAGGCGGCAGGTGTGGTGATCGAGTTGCTCTCGGGGCAGGACAAGGGGGCGGAGCGGCGCGCGAAACTCGCCGCGCTCGGGCGGGGCGACATCCAGATCCTTGTGGGCACCCATGCGGTGTTCCAGTCCGACGTGGCCTTCGCCGACCTGCGGCTGGCCATCGTCGACGAACAGCACCGCTTCGGCGTGCGCCAGCGCATCAAGCTGGGCGAAAAGGGGCAGGGCGCCGATGTGCTGGTGATGACGGCCACGCCCATCCCCCGCACGTTGAGCCTTGCGCAATACGGCGACATGGATGTGAGCGTGCTGGATGAAAAGCCGCCCGGTCGCACGCCGGTGACAACCGCGCTGGTGTCCTCGGGGCGGATAGACGAGGTGGTGGACCATTTGCGCCGCGCGGTGGCCGAGGGGCGGCAGGCCTATTGGGTCTGCCCTCTGGTCGAGGAAAGCGAGAATTTCGACGCGACCGCTGCCGAAGAACGGTTCAAGCTCTTGCGCGCCGCCTTGGGTGAAGGGGTGGTGGGGCTGGTCCACGGCCAGCTGCCGCCCGACGAAAAGACGGCCGCGATGATGGCCTTTGCGCAGGGCGAGACGCGGGTGCTGGTCGCCACGACCGTGATCGAGGTGGGCGTGGATGTGCCCAACGCCTCGATCATGGTGATCGAACAGGCCGAGATTTTCGGCCTTGCGCAACTCCACCAGTTGCGGGGCCGCGTCGGCAGGGGGGCGGCCGCCTCTACCTGCCTGTTGATGTATCGCCCCCCTCTGGGCGAGACGGCGCGGCGCCGGTTGATGGTGCTGCGCGACACCGAGGACGGGTTCCGCATCGCCGAGGAGGATCTGGCAATCCGCGGCGCGGGCGATGTGATCGGCACCGCACAATCGGGTCTGCCGCGGTTCCGCATCGCCGATCTGGAGGCGCAGACGGGGCTGATGGCCTTGGCGCAATCGGCGGCGCGCACGCTTTTGGTGCGCGATCCCGGTCTGATCGGCCCGCAGGGGCAATCTGCCCGCGTGTTGCTGTGGCTGTTGGAGCAGGACAAGGCGATCCGGCTGATTTCGGCAGGGTGACCCGTTTTGTTCGCCTATGTTCTCAAAAAGTTCTTGACCTGTGGTCGGGAAAATGAGAACAAAGCGGTAACACGACGGCAATAGGAGCGAAGCCCATGACCCGCATCACCGAGTTTCTGGCCCGCAACGGCGACACCCTGCTGGGTGACACCGCAGGGGTTCTGGCACTGGCGATATTCACCTACGGGCTGTTGCACCTGCCCGGCCTCGTCTGAGTTTTTTCGGTTTCTGCCTGCGGTCCGACAGGGCCAACGGGTGCGGCGACTGTCCCCGCCCGCACCCTTGCCAAGCCCGGATTGCCTCCCGGGACGTGGTCTTGTCGATGGATACGCTGACTGCCGCCGCCCTCCTGTCCGGAGGTGCGGCGGTTTTTTCTTGTGGCGCCTTTTATGCGCAGGCGGTGGCGCGCTCGGCCTCGGCCATGGCTTCGGCGGTGGCCTCGAGCGAGAGCAGGATCGAGGCGTGGCGGTTGCGATAGTCGCGCGCGGGTTCCAGCACGTCATAACCGTGGAAGGGGGCTCCGGGCGCAGGCCCGCTGTCACGCAACATGGCGCGCAGCGCGTCGCGCGCGGCCTCCACCTCGGGTTTTGTGCGACCAAGGATGTCCGCCCCCATCAGGGCGGCGGCGGCCTGTCCCAGCGCGCAGGCCTTCACATCCTGACCGAAGCGGGCGATCCGCCCGTCCGCCATGTCGAGATCCACCGTCACCGTCGAGCCGCAGAGCGGCGCGCGTTTGCGCAGGCTGACTTGCGGGTCCTTGAGGCGGCCGGCATGCGGAATATCGGCCGCCAGCGCCAGAATGCGCTGCGAATAGAGCTTGATCAGATCAGTGTCGCCGGACATGGGTTTCGCCTCAATCGCTGCGCTTCTATAGGTAGCGGCGTGAGGCGATTTTGCAAAGAGGAACCCCATCCCCATGGCCGAGTTCGATGCCAAGACCCTGCGTTATGACGCCAACGGCCTGATCCCTTGCATCGCGCAGGAGGCCGCGACGGGCGAGGTGCTGATGCTGGCATGGATGAATGCCGAGGCCGTCGAGTGCACGCTGGAGACGGGACGCGTGACCTATTGGAGCCGGTCGCGCGGGGCGTTCTGGGTCAAGGGTGAAAGCTCGGGCCACGTGCAGGAGCTGGTGGAGCTGCGTCTGGATTGCGACCGCGATTGCCTGCTGGCGCTGGTGCGTCAGACAGGGCCTGCTTGCCACACGAACCGGCGGGTGTGTTTCTACACGGCCGTGCGGGACGGGCAGGAAGTCGAACTGATGTCGCCCGAGTGACGGGTCGGTCGCGGGCATATTTGTGGAAAGATGAAGCCTGTCAGAGGCCGATCTTGCGGCGGATGTCCTCGGGCGTGGCGCCCTCTGCCCGGTAGGTGCGGATCGCGCGGGCATCGTCGCGCTTGGCCAGACGCTTGCCGGTATCGTCGCGGATCAGGCGGTGATGGTGGTAGATCGGGGGCGACAAACCCAATTCCCATTGCAAGAATCGTTGCACGAAGGTGGCCTCGAACAGGTCTTCGCCGCGAATGACATGGGTTACACCGCTTTGCGCATCGTCGAGGATGACCGCGAAGTGATAGCTGGCCGCCATGCCAGGACGCGCAAGGATCGGGTCGCCCACGCGCGTCAGAAGATGTTCGGCCGTGACCTCGTGCCGGCCGGCATGGGTCGGGCCGGTTTCGGTAAAGGCGGGCATGCGGGGCGGCGGGCCAACCGTTTTTGACAGATCGTAGCGCAGGGCGTCGGTCGGTTGCCGGTCGCCATAGGCACGACTGCGGCAGGTGCCGGGATAGATGCGGCCATCGGGGCCAAAGGCAGGCACGCCTTCTTGCGGGGCGGAGGCAGCGGCTTCGATATCGCGGCGCGAGCAGGTGCAGGGATAGACGGCCCCCTGTTCCGCGAGGTTATGGATCGTCTGGCTGTAATGCTCGAAATGCTCGGATTGGCGTCTTACATTGCCGTCCCAGGCAAGACCAAGCCATCGCAGATCTTCGAAGATGAGCTCCTCCCATTCCGGGCGGCAGCGCGATTGGTCGAGATCGTCGATCCGAAGCAGGAATTCACCCCCGGCCGCCCGGGCCATGTCATGGCCCAGGATGGCGGAATAGGCGTGGCCGAGGTGCAAGGGGCCTGTGGGAGACGGGGCGAAGCGGGTTCGAAACGTCATTTCAGCCGATGATCTGTGTGGCGAAGATCACGTTTCGTCTGAGGATCAAGCCGCATCGGCCCGCGTCGTTCCCAGCCACTCCTGCCAGGCGGCCTTGGCGCGGTCGGTATAGGCTTTGTAGCGGTCCTTGCGGCCGCGGCGACCTGCTTTCAGCCCTTCGACCGGCGGGAAGAGGCCGAAGTTGACGTTCATCGGCTGAAAGGTCTTGGCCTCGGCCCCACCGGTGATGTGATGGACAAGCGCGCCCATGGCGGTAACCTGCGGGACGGGTCTCAGGGTTTCGCCCCGCAATTCGGCGGCGGCGAGGCGGCCGGCCAAAAGGCCCATTGCGGCAGATTCGACATAGCCCTCGACCCCGGTGATCTGGCCCGCGAAGCGGATGTTGGGCCTTGAGCGCAAGCGCATCTGATCATCAAGCAAGGTTGGCGAGTTGATGAAGGTGTTGCGGTGGATGCCGCCAAGGCGGGCGAAACTGGCGTCTTGCAAGCCGGGGATCATCTTGAAAACAGATGTTTGCGCGCCATACTTCATCTTGGTCTGGAAGCCCACGATGTTGTAAAGCGTGCCCAGCGCATTGTCGCGGCGCAGTTGCACCACAGCCCATGGCTTGACGGTCGGGTCATGCGGATTTGTCAGGCCCACGGGTTTCATCGGTCCATGGCGCAGCGTCTCGCGGCCGCGTTCTGCCATCACTTCGATGGGCAGGCAGCCGTCGAAATAGCCAGCGGTCTCGCCCTCGTGGAACTCGGTCTTGTCGGCAGCGAGCAGCGCGTCGATGAAGGCGTCGTATTCCGTGCGCGTCATCGGGCAGTTGATATAGGCACGCTGTTCGGCCTCGGTCTCGCCCTTGTCGTAGCGCGACTGTTCCCAAGCCACGGACATGTCGATCGTGTCGGCATAGACGATGGGTGCGATGGCATCGAAAAATGCCAGACTGTCCTGTCCGGTCTGGGCCGCGATGGCCTCTGCCAATGCGCCGGAGGTCAGCGGCCCGGTGGCGATGATCGCGGGGCCATCGGGCAGGGCGGTGATCTCGCCCCCCACCACTGTGATGTTGGGATGCGCGTGCAGCCGGGCTGTCACGGCCTCGGCGAAAGGGTCGCGGTCGACGGCCAGCGCGCCGCCTGCGGGGAGGCGGTGGGCATAGGCCGTTTCCATGATGATGGAGCCCGCAGTGCGCATTTCCCAATGCAGCAGGCCAACGGCATTTTGTTCGTCGTCATCCGAGCGGAAGGAATTGGAACACACCATTTCCGCCAGCGACCCGGTGCGATGGGCGAAGGTGCCGACGGCGGGCCGCATTTCGTGCAGCGTGACTTTGATGCCGGCCTCGGCGGCCTGCCACGCGGCCTCGGAGCCGGCCATGCCGCCGCCGATGATGGTGAGGTCTTTGTATGTCATGTCGGCGGATGTAGCGCGTGAAGCTGCGGGATGCAAAGGGCCTCTCAGCCCTCTGCCCCCGGTGTGCTATCTTCCTCTTCGGCCTGATCGGCGATCCAGGCCACACTGACGACTTCTTCGCCCTTGGCGGTGTTGAACACCTTCACCCCGCCCGCGCTGCGCGAACGGAAGCTGATGCCCTCGACCGGTACCCGGATGGATTGGCCGGTCGAGGTGGCCAGCATGATCTGGTCATGGATTTCGACCGGGAAGCTTGCCACCAGCGCGCCACCGCGCATCGCCTTGTCCATCGCCATCACGCCTTGGCCGCCGCGACCGCGCACGGGGTAGTCATGGCTTGACGACAGCTTGCCCGACCCGCTGGCGGTGATGGTCAGGATCAGGTCCTCGGCTGCCGACATCTCCGCATAGCGATCGGGCGACAGTTGGCCCTCGGCGACGGCGTCCTCATCCTCGTCGGTCTCGATCTCTTCCTCGGGCGCACCGGCCATCAGGCGGCGCTGCTTAAGATAGGCGGCGCGTTCCATCGCTTCGGCCTCGAAATGGCGGATCACGGCCATCGATACGACACGGTCGCCCTCCGCCAGACGGATGCCGCGCACGCCGGTGGAATCGCGGCCCTTGAAGACCCGCACCTCGGTCGTGGGGAAGCGGATCGCGCGGCCAAGAGCCGTCACCAGCATGATGTCGTCATCTTCGGAACAGATGCGCGCGTTCACAAGGCTCACGGATCCCTCCTCGGGCAGTTTCATCGCGATCTTGCCGTTGCGCATGACATTGGTGAAATCCGACAGCGCATTGCGGCGCACGTCCCCGTCCGAGGTGGCGAAGAAGATCTGCAATTCGTCCCAATGCGCCTCGTCCCGGTCGACGGGCATGACGGCGGCGATGCCGGTGCCGGGCTCGATCGGCAAGATGTTGACGATGGCCTTGCCGCGCGACGACCGGCTGCCCAAGGGCAGGCGCCATGTCTTGAGCTTGTAGACCATGCCGCTGGTGGTGAAGACCAGAAGCGGCGTGTGCGTGTTGGCCACGAACAGCGACGTCACCACGTCGTCATCCTTGAGCGCGCCGCCCGCCACACCCTTGCCGCCGCGCTTTTGCGCGCGGAAGTCCACAAGCGGCGTGCGCTTGATGTAGCCGCCCTGCGTGATTGTGACGACCATGTCCTCGCGCTCGATCAGGTCCTCGTCGTCCATGTCGCCCGACCAGTCGGTGATCTCGGTGCGGCGGGGCACGGCGAAAAGATCCTTCACCTCGGCCAGTTCGGCCGAGATGATCGCAAGGATGCGCTCGCGCGAGCCGAGGATGTCGAGGTAATCCTTGATCTTGCCCGCAAGCTCCTGCAGCTCGTCGGTGACTTCCTTGACGCCCAGTTGCGTCAGACGCTGGAGCCGCAGATCGAGGATGGCGCGGGCCTGCACTTCGGACAGGTTGTAGGTGCCGTCCTCGTTGGCGGTATGGGTCGGGTCGTCGATCAGCTTGATAAAGGGCAGGATTTCCTCGGCGGGCCAGCGCCGGGTCATCAGTTTCTCGCGCGCCTCGCCCGCGTCGGCGGATTGGCGGATGGTGCGCACCACCTCGTCGACATTCGACACGGCCACGGCCAGACCGCAAAGCACATGCGCCCGGTCGCGCGCCTTGCGCAACTCGAACGCGGTGCGGCGCGCCACCACTTCTTCGCGGAAATCGAGAAAGGCGGTCAGGAATCCGCGCAGCGTCAGTTGTTCGGGCCGCCCCCCGTTCAGCGCCAGCATGTTGCAGCCGAAATGCGTCTGCATCTGGGTGAAGCGGAACAGCTGGTTCAGCACCACCTCGGGCGTCGCGTCACGTTTCAGCTCAATCACCACGCGCACGCCGATCCGGTCGCTCTCGTCGGCAACGGCGGAAATGCCCTCCAACTTCTTTTCGCGCACGAGATCCGCGATGCGCTCGATCATCGACGCCTTGTTCACCTGATAGGGGATTTCGTCGATGATGATGGCGTAGCGATCCTTGCGCACCTCTTCCACACGGGTCTTGGCGCGGATGATGACGCTGCCGCGCCCCTCGAGGTAGGCTTTGCGCGCGCCCGCCCGGCCGAGGATCATCGCACCGGTGGGAAAATCGGGGGCGGGGATATAGTCGATCAACTGCTCTGACGTCAGGTCGGGGTTCACGATCAGCGCCTGGCAGGCGTCGATCACCTCGCCAAGATTGTGGGGCGGGATGTTCGTCGCCATGCCGACGGCGATGCCGCCCGCGCCATTGACCAGCATGTTGGGAAAGCGCGCGGGCAGAACCGTGGGTTCTTGCTGCTTGCCGTCGTAATTGTCCTGAAAATCGACGGTGTCCTTGTCGATATCTGCCAGAAGATAGGCGGCGGGCTTGTCCATCCGCACTTCGGTGTAGCGCATGGCCGCCGGGTTATCGCCGTCCATCGAGCCGAAATTGCCCTGACCGTCCAAAAGCGGCAGCGACATGGAAAAGGGCTGCGCCATGCGCACCAGCGCGTCATAGATCGCGCTGTCGCCGTGGGGGTGATACTGGCCCATCACATCGCCCACGGGGCGGGCGGATTTGCGATAGGATTTTTCGTGGGTGTTGCCGGTTTCGTGCATGGCAAACAAGATGCGCCGGTGCACCGGTTTCAGCCCGTCGCGCAGGTCGGGGATCGCCCGGGAGATGATGACCGACATCGCGTAATCGAGGAACGAGGTCTTCATCTCGGCCGCGATATCGATCGACGGGCCGTGATGAGGCGCGCGCTCGGGGGCGTTTTCGGTATCGTTCTCAGGGGGTTCGGGGGTATCGCTCACGGGGTCCGCCTGTGTCTGTGGCCGCGTCTATATCTTGTTGCGGCGTAGTATACGTTCCCCGGATATGGGGTGCAATGGCGCAGGGCGATTGCGATTGGCAGCCACCCAGAATGATTGCCAACAGATTGTTTTTATTGATTTTTAAAATCTCTGAGGCAAGCTCGTGTCGTGGAAGAGGCAACACCAGAGGTGCCCATGAAAACGACCGAGACCGAGCTGATGCTGAAGGGCTACGGACTGACCACCGCCGAGATGGTCTACCGGATGCCCGATTACCGCAATGTTCTCAACACCTTCGTCTGGCAAGACTACGATCTTGCGCCCGATCATCCGCGCCTGTTCGAGTTCATCGAGTTCTGGCAGGGCAGCATCGAGGCGCCGCTGCATTCGGTGCGGTTTGTGCATCGCAAGATGATCTCGCCCGGCGAATGGCGCAACGTGACGGGGGAGTTCACCTACCACTAGGGCGCAACCCTTGCGCCGCGCGGGCCCGCGCGGCCGCGAGCCAGAACGCCACCAACACAAGGCTTGCGATGCCGTTCCACGATGCCATCGACAGGCCCAGCATCGACCATGGCACATCCGTGCACATTACGACCGCGCCGCCCTGGGTAGGGTCGAGCAGCGCGGAGATGTCCATCGCGCGCAGATCCTCGCCGCCGCCCGTGCAGCTGAGATTGAGCGTCCACCAGCCGCGTTCGACGCCGGTGTGCATCAGCGCGATGCCCGCACCCGTCAGCATCGCCGCAGCGCCCGCAAGGGCGACAAGGGCGTGCGGCAGGGCAAGCCCCACGCCACCAATGACGATGGCGGCGGCATGCGGCCAGCGTTGCCACAGGCACATCGCGCAAGGGGCAAGCCCGCCGATGTATTGAAAGGCAAAGGCGCCCGCCAACAGGCCCAGCGACCCCAGCGCCGCCAGCGCAATCAGATGTGTGCGTTGCATATGCCCCTCATGCTCCCAGCCATGTTCTGATCAGGCTTGCCACGGTCGCGCCCGCCACCAGCAACGTCCCGATCCAGGCCATGCCCAAGACTGCGCCGAAGATCACCAACATGCCATCGCGCTGCAACAGCCCCATCGAAACGATCACCACGGCAAAGCCCGGCACCGTGTTCGTGCCCGGCAAGGGCACGAGGATCGAAGCGCTGAACAGCACCAGCACGACTCCAACCACCTGATCCAGAGGGCGCCGCGTGAGCGCCGCAAGCCGGGGGCGGCTTACCGCCTCGATCCGGCGCAGCCAAGGTCCTGCCCGGCGGGCCAAACCCTCGAGGGTCGTCTTGGCCACCGTCCGTGTGCCCAGCTTTTGCGGCAGCCACGGTGTTTCGCGACCGAGCAGGATTTGTCCCGAGACAAACATCAGCGGCAGGGCGACGATCTGGGGCAGGCCATAAAGGAACGGGATGCAGCACGGCAGCGCCAGCACCAGCAAGAACAGTCCGAAGGCCCTCTCATGCAGCTGCTCCAGGATCCAGTCCAGCGTGACGGCGTCGCCCTGCGCGTCTTCGGCCAGTCTGTTCAGGCGTTGCGAAATCGTCAGTGGCTCACCGGCAGGTGCCGTCATTGACCTGTCTCCTCCTGTGATCCCGAACACGCTGCGTCATCACGACTCGTGGCCATCGGTAGCAAACCCGGCGTGGGCTCGCCAGCGTGCAGCGGACCGATGCCGGACACTGCTCCGCCCCTTGCGACCACGCCATGATTTGGGCTGGACGAGATACGGCGCTTTCGGTATCCGGACAAGCGTTGCCCGAGTGGCGGAATGGTAGACGCAGCGGATTCAAAATCCGCCGCCGCAAGGCTTGCCGGTTCGAGTCCGGCCTCGGGTACCACAATCATGACATATTGATCGCATCCGTTCCGATTCGTGGAACAATGGGTGGAGCGAGGCGAGGCACCTGTCCTTTTAGACAGGTCTAAGTCGCATGAAACATGGCGGAATTGTGTCTGTCGTCGCCGAGACGTGACACACTGTTTCCAGATCGTCTGCACTTGCCATGCAGTCAGACCCAAGCTCAGCACCAGGGTCCAAGCCCGCCCAGCTATCGAAAGATTGGTGGTTAACGCCAATGATACTTGATCATACCAAGGGCAGAGCGGTGGTTGGCGACGGTCTCGGCCTCATATGTTTGCCTCAACGCCTCGGCTTGCCCATGGCCGCAACTGGTCAAAAAAGCGGCACGTTTTGCATAGGTCTTAAGATATTCTCGAAACTTTTTGCTTTCTGTTCTGCACTCATTCCGGATATCAGAACGCAAGCCCAACTGGGGGGCGATGTTTGCTAAGGCCACGGGGGCGGCCGCACGACCTGCGCTTTGAAACGCGGGGACGCTATGCGCGGCGCGCGGTCATTTGGACCGACGTCTCGCATGTTCGAAAGGGATGCCTTGAGCCATCCTGAGTAGCACGCTTGTGCACTTGCGGCACGGGAACGTCTCCTTTTTTCGTGGCGGCGGTCGGGCGCGCTGCCATTTGTCTTGCAGGGATCGTTCCGCGGTTAGTCACATATAGCAGCCCGGGAGGCCGGGATTCGCGACGCCGGACCGGCGCCGAAAGCGGGAGATACGACCATGACCTTGTTTTTCACGAGCAAAACTGCTTCGATTTCTGGCCGGATGTTCACCGACACCAATGGCGACAACAGCGAATTCAACGCTGCTGGCGGCTTCGAGGTCGGCATCGGCGGACAGACGGTTCAGTTGCTCGATGCGCACGGTCGTGTCGTCAAGACGACGCATACCGACAACTTCGGCAATTACAGCTTCTCCAATCTGGCCAAGGGCGACTATTTCGTGAAGTTCCCCACCCAGACAAATACGGGAACGCTGGTCCAAAAGGATGCCGCGGATTTCACCGCTGACAGCGATGCTAACGTGACGACCGGGATCACAGACCGCATCCACCTGGCCCAGGGGCAGAAGCTGCGTGAGGTCGACGCGGGCTACGCCGACCCCATGACATCCGCCATTCTCGGCCGTGTGTTCAATGACACAAACGGAGATGACACGGAATTCACTGATGGCGGCGGCTTTGAGCCTGGCATCGAAGGTGTGAGCGTCCAGCTGCTTGATCGGTCCGGAAACGTGGTTCAGTCCACCCAGACCGATGCTTTCGGTCTCTACAGTTTTCAGGGGCTTGCGGCGGGTGATTACGTCGTGAAGTTCCCGACCGAACTGGGTAAACTGGGGCTGGTTGCCAAGGATGTCGGAGATTTCACCGGTGACAGCGACGCGGATGTGACGTCCGGATTGACGGATGTGGTTCACCTGGGGTTCGGCACCGTTCTAGCCGAAGTCGACGCTGGTTACCGGTCCGACGTCACCGCTGACTTCATCGTCGAGGGCACGTCCGGCGCCGATTTGATCGACGCGGCCTACACCGGCGACCCCGATGGCGACATGATCGACGCGGGCGACAATGCCACCGGCGGCGACGAGGATGTCGTGGATGCGGGCGCGGGCGATGATACGGTTCTTGCCGGCGCGGCGGACGACACCGTCTTCGGCGGTTCGGGCGACGACAGCATCGACGGCGGCGCGGGCAATGACGTGATTTTCGGCGATCAGTCGTTGGGGCTGGCCGACGGCAACACGGCGAGTGTCCGCGAGAGCCTGAACTGGAGCCTTGTGGATGACCCCAACGGCCCCAACCCGATCGACAATGGCGATCCGATTGACGGGTTCACCCAAAACACCGGCAGTGTGAACGTCACCTTCAAGGTGCTGCACCCTAATGGCCACGTGCTGAACCAGTTCGAGAACACGGCCCAGAACATCGCCGGTATCGACAGCGGATCCGAGACAATCAACGCGACCAGCTCGTTCTATTCCGAGACGCGCGGCAAAGGGAATTCGGAAAGCTACGAGCTTGGCTTCTCGACGCCGGTCGAAAACGTGTCATTCCGCATCAACGACATTGACGGCGATGGCGTGGTGCGGGTGCAGGCCTTCGACGCAGCCGGCAACCCGATCGAGATCGAACTGACCGCGGGCAACCGGATCACGCTTCTGGACACCGATGCCGTGCCGGGTGTGGACACCGCGGATTCGAACGGTGGCTATCTCGAGGATACCGCGCCGGAATATTCGCTCCTGGTCGAGATCCCCGGCCCGGTGGCGCGCATCGTCATCACCCACAGCCAGAACGGCTTCAACAATTCGGGCGTCAACGTCACCGACGTGTTCTTTGATGTGCCGGTGGTGGCCGATCCCGAAGGGCCGGGCAACGACACGCTCGTGGGCGGTGCCGGCGACGACCTGATATTTGGCGAGACAGGCAACGACTCGATCCTCGGCGGCACGGGCAACGACACGCTGTATGGCGATGACGCGCCCGTGGGCACGCCGATCGGGCCGAACCTGATCGTAAACGGGTCCTTCGAGGACACGACGGGGATGACGCCGACCTTCTACGGGTTTGTCGCCGTCAATGGCGTGATCCCCGGCTGGACCGACACCAGCGGCAACGAGATCGACGTCCACAACGACAGCCGCGACGGTCAGGTGGCCACCGACGGCAACAACTGGCTCGACCTTGAGGCCAGCCCCGGCAACAACCGCATCGGCCAGAACGTCGCGGGTGTGCAGGACGGCCTATCCTATCGCCTGACCTTCGATGTCAGCGACAGCCAGTTCCTGACCTCGATCGACGGGCCGGACGAGAACCTCGTCAATGTCTACTGGGGCGGCCAACTGATCGCGACCATCGACCCCAGCAATGTCGGCGAGAGCGATTTCGAAACCATCACGCTCGACCTGATCGGCGGTGCGGGCAACGGGTCCAACCGGCTTGAATTCGAAGGTCTGGGCCGTGAAGACGCGTTTGGCGCAGCGATCGACAATGTAAGCCTTGTGCAACTGTCGCAGGCGACCGGCCCGGCGGGCAATGACACCATCTTCGGCGATGACGGCGATGACGTGATCTTTGGTCAGGGCGGCGATGACAGCCTTGTGGGTGGCATGGGCAACGATGTGCTGGATGGCGGCGACGGCAACGACACGCTGATCGGCGGCAACGGTGACGACACCGTTCTGGGTGGTTCGGGCGACGACATCCTGCGCGGCAACGAAGGCAACGACTTCCTCGACGGTGGCGAAGGCAACGACTCGATGGGTGGTGCCGAGGGCAACGATACCCTGCTCGGCGGCGCGGGGAATGACACCCTCAACGGCGGCTCGGGCGATGACGTGCTTGACGGCGGCACCGGCAACAACAGCATCACCGGCGGGTCGGGCAACGACTGGATCGTGGCGCTCGAGGGCAACAACACAATCAATGCCGGGATCGATGGCACGCCGGATCGCGGATTCCCCTTCTTCGGGTTTGCCGACAGCGATCCGAACGATGACCGCGATACGGTCCTCACCGGCTTTGGCGATGACCTGATCAGCACCGGAGATGATAACGACATCATCACCTCGTTGGGTGGCAACAACACTATCGACGCCGGTTATGACGACGACAGCATCACCACCGGCGATGGGGATGACCTGATCATCTCGGGCGAGGGGTCGGACACGGTCTTTGCCGGTGGCGGCAACGACACGATCTACGGCGGTCTTGGCTCGTCGGTGCCCGACAGCTTCAACGTCATCGACTTCGATCTCGACGGCAACCCGGTCGACCCGATCCGCGACAACGGCCGGGATTTCCTCGACGGCGGCGACGGCGACGACCTGATCTTTGGCGAGGATGACGACGATACGATCTATGGTGGTGCCGGAAACGACACGCTGGACGGTGGCATCGACAATGACCTGATCTTTGGTGGCGATGGTGATGACCTGATCATCGGTGGCCAGGGTGCCGACACGATGGACGGTGGGTTCGGAAACGACACCTTCAAGATCGGGCTCTATACCGATCCGCTGACGGGCGACGTCTATGCCGAAGGTGCCGGCGATGTGATCATCGGCGGCGAAGATCCTGACGGCAAGGATGTCGACGTGCTCGACCTGTCCGGTGCTGGCCCGCTCAAGATCATCTTCGACGATGCGATCGACCCCACCGGCACCCCGGGCGAATCCGGCAAGGTCATCTTCTACAAGGATGCCGCCCAGACCCAGATCGCGGGCGAGTTGATCTTCAAGGAAATCGAGAACGTCATCCCCTGCTTCACTCCCGGCACGCTGATCGCGACGCCGCGTGGCGAGGTGCCGGTGGAGAACCTGCGCGTCGGTGACCGGGTTATCACCCGCGACAACGGCATCCAGGAAATCCGCTGGGTCGGCACCCGGACGCTCGACCGGTCGGAACTGGCGCAGAACCCGAACTTCAAGCCGATCCTGATAAAGAAGGGAAGCCTCGGCCATGGCCTTCCGGAACGCGACATGGTCGTGTCGCCGCAGCACCGGCTTCTGATCGCCAACCAGATGACCGAGCTGTACTTCAACGAAACCGAGGTTCTGGTTCCGGCCAAGCATCTGTTGAACAAATGGGGCATCTCGCAGCTCGAAACGCTGCGGACGACCTACATCCACTTCATGTTCGACCAGCACGAAGTGGTCTTGTCCAACGGGTCCTGGACCGAAAGCTTCCAGCCGGGCGAGCAGACGATGAGCGACATGGGCGAACACGTCCGGTCGGAAATCTTCGCGCTCTTCCCCGACTTGAGGACCAAGGACGGGATCGAGAACTACGCCGCCGCGCGCCGGTCCCTCAAGGCGCACGAGGCTCAACTGCTGCAGCTCTGAGCCCTGCGGCCCGGGTCTCCGGGTGCCTGCGCGGGCGAGGAAAAGGGAAAAGGGGCGGCCTGCAAGGGCCGCCCCTTTTTCATGCCGGGCGGGTCGCGCGCCAGGCCGCCCAGGCTTCGGGCGTGTCGAGATCGACCACCGCCCGGTCATCGGCCAGTGGCAGAAGATGCACGCGCGCAGCCTCGCGTGTCAGGATGGATTTCGCGCCGGTATCACCGGTCAGGCGGGCCAGATCGGGCAGAAGATCGGCCGGAAACAGGACCGGGTGACCGGGTGTGCCGTCCTTGGTCGCGGCGCGCAGGATCGCCTTGGGGGATTGCGCGGCAAGGCTGACCATCAGGTATAGATCGTTGGCCGTGATCTCGGGCATGTCTGCCAAGGCCAAGAGCACCGGGCCGGACAGCCCGTTCACGCCCGCGCGGATGGATGCGGCCATGCCATCGGCATCTTCTGCCTCGACGATCTCCACCGCCAGCACGTCCAGCGCTGCGCGGCGCAGGGGTTGGACCGGGCCCAGCACCACGCGCACCGGCGCGCCCGCCTTGACCGCGCGCCCGGCCATTAGGCGGATCAATGGCAGGCCGCCCACATCCTCCATCAGCTTGTCGCGGCCCCTCATGCGCGAGGAACTGCCCGCGGCCAGCAACACGATGGTGGGGGCCGGCACGGTCTCAGGCCCGCATCCGTGGATCATCCCATAGCGGCGCCGTCACCACGCGGGCCGGTCGCCGCTCGCCCAAGATCTCGATCTCGACGGCCAGCCCCTCGGCGATGCGGTCGGCAGGCAAAAAGCCCATGGCGACCGATTTCCCAGACCCATGCGCATACCCGCCCGAGGTGCAGAAGCCCACAACCGCATCCTCCAGCCAGATCGGCTCGTAGGCCACCACATCGGCATCGCCCGCCGCGACGACGAATTGCGCCAGCCGCCGGGCCGGGGGGCTTGCCCGCTCGGCCTCGGCGGCCGCGCGCCCGATGAAATCGGTGTTCTTCTTCCAAGCGATGAACCGGTCGAGGCCGGTCTCGGCGGGGGTGTAATCGGGCGAATATTCCCGCATCCACGAGCCGAAGAACCGGTCAAGACGGAGCGACATCATCGCGCGCATCCCGAATGGCTTGATCCCGAATTCCTGCCCCTTGTCCCACAAGAGCCGCCACAGCGCGCGGACCTCCATCGCGTCGACGTAGATCTCGTAGCCCAGATCGCCGGTGTAGCTCACGCGTTGCACGATGGCGTCCGACAGGCCGATGGGCAGGCGACGCACGTCCATGAAACGGAACGCCTCGGGCGCGACATCGGCACGGGTGACGGCCGCCAGCAGATCGCGCGCGCGGGGCCCTGCAATCTGGAACCCGCTGCGGCTGTCCGAGATGTTCGTGACCTGAACATCGCCCTGCAACCATTTGTCGAACCAGCGCAAATGGTAATCTTGCGCACCATAGCTTGCGGTCAGTTGGAACTCGGTTTCCGACAGGCAGGAGACGGTGAAATCGCCGATGATCTTGCCTTTTTCCGACAGCATCGGCGTCAGCGACAACCGGCCCGGCGCGGGGATGCGGCCCGCCATCACCCGGTCGAGCCAGGCCCGCGCATCCGATCCCGTCACGCGGTATTTGCCAAAGTTCTGCAGCTCGTTGATGCCGACCGAGTTGCGCACGGCCTGCACCTCGCGCGCGGTGGCCTGCCATGCGTTGGAGCGTCGAAAACTCGGCGTCTCGTAGCGCGCCTCGCCGTCGGTGGCGAAGTAATTGACCACCTCCAGCCCGTATTGCTGGCCCCAGACCGCGCCCATGGCGTCGAACGTGTCATACATCGGCGTCGTGCGATGGGGACGGGCGGCGGGTTTTTCCTCGTTGGGATAGACCACGGAAAACCGCGTCTGGTAGTTCTCGATCACCTTGGGCAGCGTGTAGCCCGGCCCGATCCAGCGCCCGAAACGGGCGACATCCATCGCCATCACGTCGCGCTCGCATTCGCCCTCGACCATCCATTGCGCCAGCATCAGGCCCACGCCGCCGCCTTGCGAAAAGCCCGCCATCACGCCGCAGGCCGACCAGTAGTTGCGCAGCCCCGGCACCGGGCCCACCAGAGGGTTGCCGTCGGGGGCGAAGGTGAAGGGGCCGTGGATCACCGATTTCACGCCCGCGCGTTCCAACACGGGGAATCGGCGGTAGGCAAACTCGATGCTGGCCTCGATCTTGTCGAAATCATCGGGCAAAAGCTCGTGGCCGAAGCCCCATGGTGTGCCATCGACGGCCCAGGGGCGGCAGGGTTGCTCATAGAAGCCGATGCACAGACCGCGCCCCTCTTGCCTCAGATAGCTTTCGCCGGCGGGGTCCATCACATGCGGATGCTCGCCCCCTGCATCGAGCATGGCCATGATCTCGGGCACATCCTCGGTCACGATATACTGGTGTTCCATCGGGTGCAGCGGCAGGTAGCAGCCCGCCATCGCCGCCACCTCGCGCGCCCAGAGGCCTGCCGCATTGACCACATGTTCGGCGTGGATGGTGCCCTTGTCGGTCACAACGTCCCATGTGCCGTCGGGGCGGGGATTGGTTGCGATCACCTTGGTATGCAGCACGATCTCTGCCCCGCCCATCCGCGCGGCGCGTGCATAGGCGTGGGTCGTGCCGGAAGGGTCCAGATGCCCGTCGAGAGGATCATAAAGCGCGCCGAGGATGCCGTCGGTGTTCGTGATGGGCGAGAGCTTGCGGATTTCCTCGGGGCCGATGATCGCGGTGTCGTTGCCCATGGTGCGGTGTTTCGCGCGCTCGGCCTTGAGCATGTCGAAGCGTTCGGGCGTGTCGGCCAGCGTGATGCCGCCGACATGGTGCAGACCGCAAGACATGCCTGTCAGCGCCTCTAGCTCGCGGTAGAGGCGGATGGTGTAGCCCTGCAGCGCGGCCATGTTGGTGTCGCCGTTGAGCGTGTGGAACCCGCCGGCCGCATGCCATGTGGACCCGCTGGTCAGTTCCGAGCGCTCAAGCAGCATCACGTCCGACCATCCCATCTTGGTCAGATGATAGGCGGCCGAGCAGCCGACGACCCCGCCCCCGATGATGCAGACCCGTGTGGTGGTTTTCATGTCAGCCTCCGCCTGTGTTCGCGGGCATCAAAGGCGCGCACCCCGGCCGGTTCATGTCAGAAAGCGACATCGGCTGGCGCGCTTGAACCGCCCGGCTCAGCCCAGTTTCCGGACCTTGAGGCGTGTCAGCCGGTTGCGGTCGCGTTCGGCGACCTCGAACCGGAAGCCATGGAAGCTGAAGCATTGGCCCACCACGGGGATGGTCTGTGCCTCGTGGATGACAAGGCCCGCGACCGTGTTGGCCTCTTCGTCGGGCAGGGTGAAATCGGTCGCGCGGTTGAAGTCGCGGATCGTCATTGACCCGTCGATCAGATAGTTGCCATCGGGCGCCGGTGTCAGCTCCGGGGCCTCTTTGACGTCGAATTCATCGGTGATCTCGCCCACGATTTCCTCGAGGATGTCCTCGAGCGTGATGAGACCGCGCAGCGCGCCGTATTCATCGACCACCAGCGCGAAATGCGTGTGACGGCGCAGGAACTGGCGCAGCTGGTCGTCAAGCGTGGTGGTCTCGGGGATGAAATAGGGTTTCACCGCCACATCCATGATCTTGAAGCCCGAGATGCCCGGTGCATCCTCGCCGCGGGTCAGGCGGTCGACGGCGCGCAAAAGGTCCTTGGCATGGACAAGACCGATGACGTTTTCCGGCTCGCCCTTGAAGACCGGCAGACGGGTGTGGGGCGATCGCAGCGCCTGGCTCAGGATCACCTCAGGGTCGGCCTCGCCGTCGATCATCTCGATGCCGGAGCGGTGGAGCATGATTTCCTCGACCGTGCGCTCATGCAGGTCGAGCGCGCCCAGCAGGCGGTCGCGCTGTTCCTTTTCGACCGTGCCTTCGGAATGGCCGATCGACAGCGCGCCCATGATTTCCTCGTGTACCGACAGCATGTTGGCGCTGGCGTCGATCTTGACGCCGAAGATGCGCAGCACGCCACGCACGATCAGGCGCACGATCGCCACGACCGGGGCCATGACGGCAATGACCAGCCCGATGGGCCGCGCTGCGCGCGCCGCCGTCCGCTCGGGGTCGTTGATGGCGTAGGTCTTTGGCAGGACCTCGGAAAAGATCAGGACAAGCGCGGTCATCACCAGCGTGGCGATGGCCACGCCGCCTTCGCCGACAATGGCGGTGAAGAGCACCGTCGCCAGCGAGGTGGCCAGGATGTTGACCAGGTTGTTGCCCAGCAAGATGCCGCCGATCAGCCGCTCGCTGTCTTCCTTGAGCACCAGCGCGCGCTGCGCGCCTTTCGCGGCCCCGTCGGAGCGATCGGCCATCGCGCGCAGCTTGCCGCGCGAAGCTGCCGTCAGGGCCGTTTCAGACCCCGAGAAGATGCCCGAGCAGACGAGCAGCACAAAGATCACGGCGGCCGTGATCCATGTCGAGGGGTCGGCCAGTGCGGCCGCGGTATCTGTCATCGTGGAGGGTTCCATGGCTTGGTTATGGAGTGTGGCGCGCGTTGCTGCAAGATGGCGTGCTTGCGCCCGACGGTCGATGTTGCAGGGGGGCTCTGCCCCCAACGGCCTGCGGCCGTTGCCCCGGGATATTTGCAAAACGAAGAAGGGCGCGCGCGGCGCCTTGATGCGGGATCAGCGCGTCGCCAACGGGTGGTTTTCGAGGACGAGGCGCTTGAGGCGGTCGTCGAGGATGTGGGTGTAGATCTCGGTGGTGGCGATGTCGGCGTGGCCCAGCAGCGTCTGGATCGCGCGCAGGTCTGCGCCGTTTTGCAACAGGTGGGTGGCGAAGGCATGGCGGAGCGTGTGGGGCGTGATCTTGGCCGGGTCGAGCTTGGCGGCCAGAGCCAGTTCCTTGATCAGCGTGAAAAAGCGGATGCGCGTCAGATGTCCCTCCCTGGCTCGGGAGGGGAAAAGGAAGGGCGAGGGTCTGGCACCGGTTTCCATACGCGCGCGATCCTCCTCGGCGTCGCGGTGCGCGAGCCAGTCAGTGATCGCCACGCGCGCGGGTGGCGAGAGCGGGACCATGCGGTCCTTGTCGCCCTTGCCGCGCACCAAAAGAAGTTGGGGATTGCCGCGCACCGCCGCCACAGGCAGCGAGACCAGTTCGGTGACCCGCAGGCCCGTGGCATAGAGCACCTGCATCAGGCAGGTGTTGCGCAGCCGGTCGGCGGGGGTGCGGCCATGGGTCGTGGCCGCAATGAGCAGTGCGTCGACCTCGGCCATGCTGAGCGTGTCGGGCAGGGCCCGGCGCTTGCCCGGCCCCTTGATCTGCAGCGCCGGGTTGTCTGGGCGCCAGCCTTCGTCGACCGCGAAGCGGTAGAACTGCTTGAGCGCCGAGAGGCGGCGCGCGCGGGTGGCGGGGGCCAGCCCCTGCGCGTCGAGATGCGTCAGGTAGGCCTCGACCGCGGACCGCGCTGCATGGCTGAGGTCGCCGCCCTGGCGGGCAAGCCAGTCACGGGCATCTTGCAGGTCGCGGCCATAGGCCAGCCGCGTGTTGCGCGCAGCACCTTGTTCGGCGGCCTGCGCGTCGAGGAAGACGGCAATCTTGCGGGTGTCGTCTGGCGGGGCGGCCATCGCGGTCATTCGGCCAGCAAGACGAGTTGCAGCGCCGCGCGCCGTGCCACATCTTCCAACCCAACGGTGCGGTAGAGTGTGAGTGCGTCGGTGACATCATCGGGGTCGCGGTCCGGGTCGGAGAGGACGAGGGCCGCGCGCAGCAGCGCCTCGCCCAGACGGTCGTTGTCGAGAAACCAGGCATAGCGATGGTCCGGCAGGGTGTCGGCATAGGCCCCTGACACGGCGGCGGCCATCAGGCCCGCGCCCGTGGGCAGTTCGGCGGTCTGGCCGGTGGCAATGGCGAAGGCGAAACGTTCCGCCTCGCTTTGCGCCACCGCCGCCTGCGCCACCTGTTCATAGCGCGAGGACAACAGCGCGATGCGCCGCGCAAGCAACCCCGCCTCGCCCGTGAGCGGCAGGCGCATCAGGGGATCGGCATAGATCTCGGCAAAAGCGACCTCGAGGCCCGCGGCCACCATCGCCTCCCATGCCGGGGCAAGATGGGCGGTGGTGCTGGCCGTGTCGCCAGCAAGGATGGCGGCGTCGAAGCGTTGCAGCGCCGCGACCCGGTCCCAGACCCCGCCCGAGGCCGAGGGGACGCGCGCGGTGTAGATCGCCAGCCACTGTGCCGGTTCGATCGCGCCCGAGCGCGTCAGGCGTTCGGCGGCGTCCAGTTGCGCGCGCCAGCCGGCCAGATCGCTGAGATCGGCATGGGCGAAGGCCAAGGGCAGGCGGGCGGTCGAGGGCCGTTCGCCGATCGCCGATCGCATCTGAAAGGTCAGCGGTGTCAGGGCCGTGTCGGGCGGCAGCGGGTCCTCGCCCTCGAACAGTTCGGGGTCGAGAAAGCGCGCGATCAGGTCGCCCTCCTCGGTGGTGATCCGTCCCAGCGCCTCGCCGGTGCCTAATGTGAGCGCGGCGGCCGACCAGTCGCCCGAGCGCGCAAGGCAAAAGATGCGTGCGGGTAGCGTGGGGGCGATGTCGGGGTTGGCGGCCATCGCCGTGCAGGCCCGTTCGGCGTGGTCCGATAGAAGCGAAATGTCGAACCAGCGGCGGAAGACCTCGGGGTTGCGCGGGGTTGCGCGTTCGATCAACGCCTGCGCCGGGTCAAGCGCGCCGCGTGCCAGCAACAGGTCGAGGCGCGCCAGAAACAAGGCCGCGCGGTCAGGGTCGGCATCGACGGGCGGGTCAAGTTCGGCCAGCACGAGGGTTTCGGTAAAGCTCTGGATCGCGGGCAGCCCCTGCACCGGTTGCGCCCCGATCAGGCGGGCGAGCGTTTCGGTCTCGGAACTGCCCCAGAGGTCGCGCGGCAGGCCGGTGATGGCAGGGGGCAAGAGGCCGATCGCCTCGATCTCGACCGCGCCGATGGGCATGACGGTGATCTGGGGTGGCAGGGCCGAGGTGGCGACATTGGCATGCGGCCGGGTGATGGTGTCAGACAGCCATTCGGGGGCTGTCATCTCGGGCAGGTCGGACAGATCGCCGGGGTTTTGGGCCTGCGCAAGGACAGGCGGGGCGCAGATCACAAACAGGCCGAGCGCCGCAGCGGCGGGTTTAATCGACATCGATCTCCACCGGCAAGGTCACGGTCTGCTGCGCGGGGACGAGATAGCCGGAATAGGAATAACCGATCAGGCCAAGTCCCCCCAGCATGATCAGGATCAGCACAAAGCGAATGATGCGCCCCATGGTCTTGCGCTCCTTGCCTCAGATCACCTTCCACGCGTAGATCGCGCGGATCGGCGTTTGCCGCCGTTCTGAAATCCTTATAAGGCATGACCGGCGAAATTGCGCCAGTCAGAGGAAAGTTTTTTCGGGGCCATGGGCGAAACGACGCCACAATCGCGTGAAGACCGGGGCGAAGCGCTGTGCCGCACCGTTGTCCTTGTGGGGATGATGGGGGCGGGCAAGACTGCCGTGGGTCGCGCGCTGGCCACGCGGCTGGGGGTGGAGATGCGCGACTCGGATGCCGAGATCGTGAATTCCAGCCAGCTCTCCATCGCCGAGATCTTCGAGCGTTACGGCGAGCCCTTCTTTCGGGAAAAGGAAAGCGCCGTCATCGCCCGGCTGCTCGAAGGGCCGCCGTCGGTCCTGTCGACGGGGGGCGGGGCCTGGATGGCGGAGGCCAACCGAGGGCTTTTGACGGCAAACGCCGCGGTGGTCTGGCTCAAGGCCGATCTGGAGCTGCTCTGGTCGCGGGTGCGGCACAAGACGACCCGGCCGCTGCTGCGCACCCGTTCGCCCAAGGCCACCCTGACGGCGCTTTATGCCGACCGCGCGCCGGTCTATGCGCTGGCGCCGCTGTCGGTCGAGGTTCATGCCGATTGGTCGATCGAAGAGACCGCCGAACATGTCATGACGGAACTGGCGCGCGTGGGCGCTGTGGAGGGATATCGCGGATGAACGTGACAGTGCATGTGCCCTTGGGCGAGCGCGCCTATGACGTGCGGATCGGGGCGGGCCTGATCGCGCGGGCAGGCGAAGAGATCGCGCCCTTGCTGCGGCGGTCGCGGGTCTGGATCGTGACCGAGGAGACGGTGGCGGGCCTGCATCTGGTGGGGCTGGAGGCAGGGTTGCGCGCGGCCGGTGTGCAAGCCGCAGCGCTGGTGCTGCCGCCGGGCGAGGGCACGAAAAGCTGGCCGCACCTGATCCGGGTGGTCGAATGGCTGCTGGAGGAGCGGGTCGAACGGCGCGATGTGGTGCTGGCCTTCGGCGGTGGCGTGATCGGCGATCTGGTGGGGTTCGCCTGCGCGATTGTGCGGCGCGGCGTGCGGTTCGTGCAGGTGCCGACTTCGCTGCTGGCGCAAGTCGACAGCTCTGTCGGCGGCAAGACGGGGATCAACACCAGCCACGGCAAGAACCTTGTGGGCAGCTTTCACCAGCCAAGCCTCGTTCTGGCCGATATCGATGTTCTGGGCACGCTTGCGCCCCGCGATTTCCGCGCGGGGTACGGCGAGGTGGCGAAATACGGGCTTTTGGGGGATGCAGATTTCTTCGACTGGCTGGAGCTGAACGGGCCTGCCTTGGCGGCGGGCGACGCGGGCCTCAGGGCCGAAGCGGTGCGCCGGTCGGTGCAGATGAAGGCCGACATCGTGGTGCGTGACGAGACCGAGCAGGGCGACCGCGCGCTGCTCAATCTGGGCCATACCTTTGGCCATGCGCTGGAGGCCGCGACGGGCTATTCCGACCGGCTCTTGCATGGCGAAGGCGTGGCCATCGGCTGCGCGCTGGCTTTTGATCTGTCGGCGCGGCTGGGGCTGTGCGCACAGGAGGAGCCGAGCCGGGTCAGGGCGCATCTGGCCGAGATGGGGATGAGGTGCGACATGTCCGACATTCCGGGCGATCTGCCGGATGTGGACGGCCTGGTGGCGCTGATGGGACAGGACAAGAAGGTGGTCGACGGCCAGCTGCGCTTTATCCTTGCCCGCGGGATCGGGCAGGCTTTCGTCGCCGCCGATGTTCCTGTGGAGGCGGTGCGGGGCGTGTTGTCGGATGGATTGGACGGTTAGGGCCGCATTTTCGGGCGGCCTCAATCCTTCCCGCGATAGGGCTCGACGTATTGCAGCGCCATGTCCCACGGAAAGAAGATCCAGGTGTCCTGGCTGACGCCGGTGATGAAGGTATCCACCATCGGCTCGCCCTTGGGCTTGGCGTAGATCGTGGCGAAATGTGCCTTGGGGTAAAGCTGGCGGACCAGTTCCAGCGTCTTGCCGGTGTCCACAAGGTCATCGACGATCAGCACACCCTCGCCATCGCCCATCATCGCGTCGTCGGGGCTTTTCAGCACCTCTGCCTCGCGCTGGGTGTCAGCCTTGCCGCCGCCCGCGTGGTAGGATTTCACGCTGATCGTGTCGACGGTGCGGATATCAAGCTCGCGCGCCACGATCATCGCGGGCGCCATTCCGCCGCGTGTGATCGCCACAACCGCGCGCCACGCGCCATCCGCGCCCGGCCCGCGCTTGTCCAGCCGCCAGGCCAGCGCGCGCGCGTCGCGGTGCAACTGATCCCAGCTGACGTGGAAGCCTTTTTCATGGGGCAGGGGCGTGATCATGCTGTCAGCCTTCCTTTTTCTCGAGCGACATGTCCGGCGCTTCGGGGTTCTTCATCCCGATGACGTGGTAGCCTGCATCGACATGCAGAACCTCGCCGGTCACGGCGCTCGACATGTCCGACAGCAGGTAAAGCGCGGATTGCCCGACCTCGTCTTGTGTCACGGTGCGCCGCAGGGGCGAGTTGTATTCGTTCCATTTCAGGATGTAGCGGAAATCGCCGATACCGCTGGCTGCCAGCGTCTTGATCGTTCCCGCCGAAATCGCGTTCACCCGGATGCCGTCACGGCCCAGATCCTCGGCCAGATACATCACGGATGCTTCCAGCGCGGCCTTGGCCACGCCCATCACGTTGTAATGCGGCATGACCTTTTCGGCGCCGTAATAGGTCAGCGTCAAAAGCGAGCCGCCATTGGGCATCATCTTTTCCGCGCGCTGGCAGACGGCGGTGAAGGAGTAGACCGAGATGTTCATCGTCATGGCGAAATTCGCGGGGCTGGTCTCGACATAGCGCCCGCGCAGCTCGTTCTTGTCGGAGAACCCGATCGCATGGACCACGAAGTCGAGGCTGCCCCATTCCGCCTGCAGCGTCTCGAAGAGCGCGTCAAGCGACCCCTCGTCACCCACATCGCAGGGGATCATCAGGGTCGAACCAAGGCTGCCCGCCAGCGGCTGAACGCGCTTCAGAAGCGCCTCGCCCTGGTAGGAAAAGGCCAACTCGGCCCCTTCGGTGGCCAGTGCCTTGGCGATGCCCCATGCGATGGATTTGTCATTGGCCAGCCCCATGATGAGCCCGCGCTTGCCAGTCATCAAACCCATCTCAAGTCACCGTCCGTTCTGCGTTTCTGCTGGATCGCTTAAGGCATCGCCCGCAAGGCATCAAGAGACGCAACCTTGCACGGCGCGCATCCGGGCGCTAGCTGACGCGAGTAGGTGACAGACAAGGGGACATGGCATGAGCGACCGAACTGGCATTTTCGCGGGCGATGACCCTTTCGTTCTGGCCCGTGCTTGGTTGGCCGAGGCCGAGGCCGCCGAGATCAACGACCCCAATGCCATCGCGCTGGCCAGCGTCGACTCCGACGGCCTGCCAAATGTGCGCATGGTCTTGCTCAAGGAGATCGAGGCGCCGGGCGCGGGGCAGGGGGCCTTTGTCTTCTACACCAACTACGACAGTGCCAAGGGCCGCGAGATCACGGCCTCTGGCAAGGCGGCCTTCGTAATGCACTGGAAATCGCTGCGGCGCCAGATCCGGGTGCGGGGCACCGTCACGCGGGAGGAGGGCGCGCAGGCCGATGACTATTACGCCTCGCGCTCGCTGAAAAGCCGGCTTGGGGCATGGGCCTCGAAGCAATCGCAACCGCTGTCGGGCCGCGCCGCGCTGGTGGCCGAGGTGGCGCGCGTGACCACCCAACAGGGCGTCAATCCCGCCCGTCCGCCGTTTTGGGGTGGCTTCCGCATCACCCCGGTTGAGATCGAGTTCTGGGCCGACGGACCGTTCCGTCTGCATGACCGGTTTCGCTGGACCCGCCCCGAAGCAGGCGCTGCGTGGGACGTCTCGCGCCTGAACCCCTGACCGCCCAGAAGCCTGTCTGGCCGTGCCCTGACGTTGCGGAAGCGGCAGAGGTCTTTCCATTTCACGAAGCGTGAATTTTCAAGTAGCTGTTATGTAGATGTATTTTTGCCTTGTATCGACGCCAGCACCACTGCCATCCTGTCATGGGATGGCGTTGTGAGGGGCGGTGAGATGGGATATGCCATAATGGCCGACGAAAACGGGAGCGGCGCGGCGCAGCTGAGCGGCCGCGTGAAGTGGTTTGATGCCGGCAAAGGGTTCGGCTTTCTCCTTGACGAGGAGGGTGGTCCGGACATCTTGCTGCATGCGAATGTGTTGCGGAACTTTGGTCAGGGCTCTGTCGTCGAAGAGGCGCGCGTCACCGTTATGGCGCAAAATACCCCGCGTGGCATTCAGGCCGTCGAGGTGCTGTCGATAGAACCGCCCGAAGGCGCTTCCCTGGATGGCGACATCGTGGGTCTTGCGCCCGATGTGGCCTTTGTGGCTGCGCGGGTGAAATGGTTCGACCGGGCGAAAGGCTTTGGCTTTGCCAATGTCTTCGGGCATCCTGAGGATGTGTTCGTGCATGTGGAGGTCTTGCGTCGCTGTGGTCTTGCCGACCTGCAACCCGGTGAGGCGGTTGCGATCAAGGTCGTCGACGGGCTGCGCGGCAAGATGGCCGCCGAAGTGCGCAGCTGGGATTACATCTGACCCAATCTTGAGAGACCGTCTGTGCGTTTGTTCATCTCGTTGCTGGCCGCCACCTTTGCGGCGTTGGTGCTTCCCCACGCCGCAGAGGCTGCTTGCAGCGAGGACCGCCTCGAGATGCGCGGCGATTTCGGCATCGTGCGGTTTCGGGTCGTCATCGCCGATACGCCGCAGTTGCGCGCGCGCGGTCTGATGCATGTGCCCGAGATGCCGCGAATGTCCGGCATGCTCTTCGTCTACGAGCGTCCGCAAAGCGTCAGCTTCTGGATGGAAAACACGCTTATCCCGCTCGACATGATTTTCGCCGACGAGACGGGGCTGGTGCGCCGGATCCACGAGAATGCCGTGCCGCTGGACCGAACGTCGATTCCGGGCGGCGATGGCATCCAGTATGTGCTCGAGATCAATGGCGGCATGGCCGCGACGCTGGGCCTGTCCGAGGGTGATCAGATGCGCCATCCCGCCATCGTCCAAGACATCGCCGCCTGGCCCTGCGTGGTCGAATGAAGCGCCGGGGGCTTTCCAATGCGCAACGGGCGCTGTAACAGAACCTTCGTCGGGGCGTAGCGCAGCCTGGTAGCGCGTCTGTTTTGGGTACAGAAGGTCGTGAGTTCGATTCTCGCCGCCCCGACCATTTCCATTTTTGCCCTCTACCTGTGGCCATCGTGCCGCGCAGTGCAACCATATGTTGTGGCAGGTCCCGTCGCGCCGCGCCGGTCTTGGCTGCATTTGCGCCGTCGGGCTTGTGGAGAAACTTCACCCATTGCTTCGGGTCCGTTGCGCAAGCCTGCTCGAGAAAAGGAAATTCCGCTTTCTGAGTGGGATTTAATGATTTGGGGATGAATCATTGCCTCACGGTCGGCAAGCAGGACCGGTGCGATTGCAACAAGAAAATCTGTAACGCGCCGGTAAAAAAAGCGTTGACCGCGGGGGGCGTCCTACGTCAGTTTGTGTGAGCCGGTACGAACGCCACAACATATGGTGGGTGGCGGCAGGGACGGGGCACACCCACACAACCATCACACCGCCTGCGATGCACAGGCGCAAACGACCCTTTGGGGCTTGGTCGTTGGGGGTGTTTGGCGTGCCGCCAACCACAAGACGGTCAGAGCGCAACGACGCTGGCAGACCGCGGACCGGAAACGAAGGGCTAAAAGGGGCAGCCACAATGAAGATTGAACGCAGATTTACTCGCGCCGGCGCAGATGTTTACGCCGATCTGGATTTCACCACCACCACCTCCGAGATCCGCAATCCGGACGGCACCGTGGTGTTCAAGCTCGAAAACGTCGAAGTGCCCCTTGGCTGGAGCCAGGTCGCCTCCGACGTGATCGCACAGAAGTATTTCCGCAAGGCAGGCGTGCCCGCGCGGCTCAAGCCCGTTCGCGAAAAAGGCGTGCCCGAATTCTTGTGGCGGCAGGTCGCCGATGAACAGGCGCTTGAGGCGCTGCCGCAAGACGCCCGCTATGTCGGCGAGATCTCAGCCAAGCAGGTATTCCGCCGTCTGGCTGGTGCGTGGGCCTATTGGGGTTGGAAAGGGGGCTATTTCACCTCCGAATCCGACGCCGAGGCCTATTTCGCCGAAATGCAGCTGATGCTGGCGCGCCAGATGGCCGCGCCCAACAGCCCGCAATGGTTCAACACCGGCCTGCACTGGGCCTACGGCATCGACGGCCCGGCGCAGGGCCATTTCTATGTCGACTACAAGACCGGCAAGCTGACCCGCTCGACCTCGAGCTACGAGCATCCGCAGCCGCATGCCTGCTTCATCCAGTCCGTCGCCGACGATCTAGTGAATGACGGCGGCATCATGGACCTGTGGGTCCGCGAGGCGCGCCTGTTCAAATACGGCTCGGGCACCGGCACCAACTTCAGCCATCTGCGCGGCGAGGGCGAGAAATTGTCGGGCGGCGGCAAGTCGTCGGGCCTGATGGGCTTTCTCAAGATCGGCGACCGGGCAGCGGGTGCGATCAAGTCGGGCGGCACCACGCGGCGCGCGGCCAAGATGGTCATCGTTGACGCCGACCACCCCGATATCGAGGCTTTCATCGACTGGAAGGTGATCGAGGAACAGAAGGTCGCAAGCCTTGTCGCGGGCTCCAAGAGCCACGAGAAAATGCTCAACGGCATCTTCACCGCGATCCGCGAATGGGATGGCAGCCGTGAGGCGGCCGTCGACCCGGCGCAGAACGAAGCGCTGAAAAAGGCGATCCGGGCGGCGAAATCTGCCTCTATTCCGGAAACCTATGTGAAACGGGTTCTGGATTACGCCAAGCAGGGCTACACGAGCATCGAATTCCCGACCTATGACACCGATTGGGACTCCGAGGCCTATTCCAGCGTGTCCGGCCAGAATTCCAACAACTCGATCCGTGTAACCGATAACTTCCTGAAAGCGGTTGAGCGTGACGAGGATTGGCAGTTGCTGAACCGGGTCGGCGGCAAGGTGGCCAAAACCATCAAGGCGCGGGAGCTGTGGGACAAGGTCGGCCATGCCGCATGGGCCTGCGCCGATCCGGGCATCCAGTTCCATGACACGGTCAACGCCTGGCACACCTGCCCCGAGGATGGGGCGATCCGCGGGTCGAACCCCTGCTCGGAATACATGTTCCTCGATGACACGGCCTGCAATCTGGCGTCGATGAACCTGCTGACCTTCCATTCGGGCGGCAAGTTTGACGCCGAAAGCTACATCCACGCCTGTCGGCTCTGGACCCTGACGCTGGAAATCAGCGTGATGATGGCGCAGTTTCCGTCCAAGGAAATCGCGCAACGGTCCTACGACTTCCGCACGCTGGGTCTGGGCTACGCCAACATCGGCGGCCTGTTGATGAACATGGGCCTTGGCTACGACAGCCCCGAGGGGCGTGCGATGTGCGGCGCGCTGACCGCAATCATGACCGGCGTGTCCTATGCCACCTCGGCCGAGATCGCGTCGGAGCTTGGCGCCTTCGCAGGCTTTGCCAAGAACCGCGAGCACATGCTGCGCGTCATCCGCAACCACCGTGCGGCCGCCTATGGCAAGACCGACGGCTATGAGGGGGTGAATGTGAACCCCGTGGCCCTCGACCATGCCAATTGCCCCGACCAGCGGCTTGTGGCGCTGGCCCGGCAGGCATGGGACGAGGCGCTGGCCTTGGGTGAGCAGCACGGCTACCGCAATGCACAAGCGACCGTGATCGCGCCGACCGGCACCATCGGTCTGGTGATGGATTGCGACACCACCGGGATCGAGCCCGATTTCGCGCTGGTCAAGTTCAAGAAACTGGCCGGTGGCGGCTATTTCAAGATCATCAACCAGTCCGTGCCGGGCGCGCTGGAAACCTTGGGCTACAGCTCGTCCCAGATCGAGGAAATCATCGCCTATGCGGTCGGTCATGGCACGCTGGGTCAGGCACCGGGCATCAACCACACCGCGCTGATCGGCCATGGCTTTGGCCGGACCGAGATCGAGAAGATCGAAGCAGCCCTGCCGTCGGCCTTCGACATCCGCTTCGTGTTCAACCAGTGGACGCTGGGGGCGGAGTTCTGCACCAAGACGCTGGGCATCCCGGCTGACAAGCTGAACGATCCCACCTTCGAGATGCTGCGCCATCTGGGCTTCACCAAACCCGAGATCGACGCGGCCAACGACCATGTCTGCGGGACCATGACTCTTGAAGGCGCGCCCTTCCTCAAGACGGACCACTATCACGTCTTCGATTGCGCCAACCCCTGCGGCAAGAAGGGCAAGCGCTACCTCGGCGTCGACGCGCATATCTACATGATGGCGGCGGCGCAGTCCTTCATCTCGGGCGCGATCTCCAAGACGATCAACATGGCCAACCATGCCACGATCGAGGATTGCCAGAAGGCCTACGAGTTGTCGTGGTCCTTGGGCGTGAAGGCCAACGCGCTCTACCGGGACGGCTCCAAGCTGTCGCAGCCGCTGGCATCCGCGCTTGTCGAGGATGACGAAGACGCGCAGGAGGTGATGGAGTCCGGCACGACCATGCAAAAGGCGCAGGTCATCGCCGAAAAGATCGTCGAGAAGATCGTCATCAAGGAGGTCATCAAGGCCCACCGCGAAAAGCTGCCCTCGCGCCGCAAGGGCTATACGCAAAAGGCCATCGTCGGCGGTCACAAGGTCTATCTGCGGACCGGTGAGTATGAAGACGGCAACCTTGGCGAGATCTTCATCGACATGCACAAGGAAGGTGCAGGCTTCCGGGCGATGATGAACAACTTCGCCATCGCGGTCAGCGTCGGCCTGCAATACGGCGTGCCGCTGGAGGAATTCGTCGACGCTTTCACCTTCACCAAGTTCGAGCCGTCGGGCATGGTGCAGGGCAACGAGGCGATCAAGAACGCGACCTCGATCCTTGACTATATCTTCCGCGAACTCGCGGTCAGCTATCTGGACCGCACCGATCTGGCCCATGTCCAGCCGCAGGGCACCAGCTTCGACGATGTGGGCCGGGGCGCCGAGGAGGGCGTTTCGAACATCCGCGAGGTGCCCGAAAGCCGCGCCTCGACGCCGATCGAGGTGCTGAAGCAGGTCGCCTCCACCGGCTATCTTCGCAAGCGCGCGCCGCAGGAGTTGATGGTGTTTCAGGGCGGCATGGACCCTGTCGTGACGCTGGAAACGCTGATCCCCGAGGTCCGGGGCGGCGGCACCACCATTGCGGCTGTCGCCTCCACCACCGCCGTCACCACCGGCACGGTCAGCATGGATGCCGCGACGCGCGCCAAGATGCAGGGCTACGAGGGCGAGGCATGCGGCGAGTGCGGCAACTACACGCTGGTCCGCAATGGGACATGTATGAAGTGCAACACCTGTGGCGGGACGAGCGGGTGCAGCTGAGGTTTTGAGGGGCGTCCGCATCGGGCGCCCCTTTTCGAACGGGGTGGGATCCGCGAAACCTCCGGTTTCGCTACATCTCACTCCAAGCGTTTCCTTCGGAAACGCTTGGTATCCAGGGCGGGTGCGCTCGCCCTCGACGCGGATCAGGCGGCAGGCAGAAACCTCGGGCAGATAGATCAGAGCCTGATACGCGAGACTTGAACGGGGGGCCAATGGCCCCCCGCTTTTCTGTTAGATCAATGAGTGGCGGCGCGATCGTCACGCGCTCGGGCGGAACGTGTAACCCTCGCCCTCCGCCTCGACCGTGCCGATCCCGCCATGGCCCAAGTGAAAGCCCACCACCGTCAGCCCGTCCGCCGTGATACGGTCGAACAGCCGCATCCGCGTCGCTGCTGCCGCCTCCGGGTCCTGATCCGAGCCCGAGATCCAGCCGGGCCGGGCAAAGGCGATATGGTCGTTGCCGATCGCATCGCCCAGCACCATCACCGCATCAGACCCGTCACCGATGGTGAACACCAGATGCCCCGGCGTGTGTCCGGCCGTCAGCCCCGCCACCACGCCCGGCAGCACCTCGTCGCCATCGCCGATCCGGGTCACTTGATCCGCGATGACCTCCAGCCGCCGCTGCGCGCCGACGGCAAAACTGGCGCGCGCCTCGCCGATGCTGGCGACCGTCCCCTCGTCCATCCAGTAGTCGAATTCCACCCCGCCCATCATGTGCTCGGCATTGCCGAAAAACGGCTCGTCGAAATCATCGAGCACGCCCCACAGGTGATCGGGATGGCCATGGGTAAAGATCACATGGGTGATGTCGAACGGGTCGATCCCCGCCGTGGCCAGCGCATCGGGCAGGGTGCCCGCATTGGGCGAGAACTGCGTGCCCGCGCCGGCATCGAAAAGCGCGAGCGTGTCGCCCCGGCGCAGAAGTGTCAGGTTGCAGGGCGGGGTCAGGGGCGCGCTCGGGTCGATGCCGTATTGCGCCAGAATGGCGGCCAACTCGTCTTGCGGCATGGGCCCGAAAATGAAGTCGGCGGGCAGGTCGAGCCAGCCATCGCTCAGCGTGATGATCTCGGTGTCGCCCATCATCAGGCTGGTCTGCGTCCAGCCGCGACGGGGCAGGGCGCTGGCGGCCAGCGTGGCGGTGGCGCTCGCCATCAGGCGACGGCGGGTGATCTGCATGTCGGTCTCCTCCCGGGGTTGCAGCGGCACCCTAGCGCGGGAAACATATGCAGGAAAGTTGATATGTGATTGCGGGTGACCAGATCGGCGGCGCGCCGCACTTTAAGGTCAAGTTTACGGAAAACCTGCACAACGGGAACGATTGGGGGCAGACTGGCGTTAGGCGACCATTGCAGGGAGGGAGCGGGACCATGAAACCGGGTCATGTTGCGATCGGGGCGGCTCTTGTTGGCGCGGGGGCGCTGGCAGCACTCTGGGTGCCCTTGGGGCTGGTGGGGGCGCTGGCGCTTCTTGCGCTGCTACGCATCTGCTGGTTGGAGGACAATATTGTCTCCGACCTCTTTGGTCGGGACCGCTTGCCGCCCGGCTACCGCAGCACGGCCGAGCTCAGGCGCCTGTTCTTCTTTCGCTGGTTCGGCATAGATCCAGAGGACTCTGGCGCGGAACAGTCGGCGCATCTGTTGGCAACGGCCATGCGGGCCGAGGTGCAGATCTGGGCCACGCTCTTGCTGGGAATGTCCGCAGCCCTCGTGGCGCAGAACGGTCTGTTCGGCCCAATGGTCAATCTGGCCATCGGTGCCGCTCTTTTCGTGATGGCGTTGACGCGCGCCGACCGTTTGGCGCTGTCTTTGGTCCATTGCGACAGCGGCAGGCCTTTGCCCGACCACATGCTGATCCCCAGTCGCCGTCGCGTGCTGGCGGCGCGCAAGCGCTAGGCGTCCCGCGCGACACCGTCGAAGGAGATCACCGGCGCCATCCGGGCTAGGATGTCATCGCTCAGATGGCACTTGATTTGATGGCTGTCGGCCACGGTGCGGGCGACAGGCACCTCGGTCTCGCAGCGGTTGCCCGACACTTCCGCTTTCCAGCCGCACCGCGTCTGGAACGGGCAACCGGATGGCGGGTTCATCGCCGAGGGGATATCGCCCTCCAGCACGATCTCGCGCTTCGTCACGCTGGTGTCGGCGATGGGAACGGCGGACAGCAGCGCTTCGGTATAGGGGTGGTAGGGCGGGCTGAAGACCTGTTCGGTCGTCCCGATCTCGACCACATGGCCCAGATACATCACCATCACCCGGTCACTGAGATAGCGCACGATGCTGAGGTCGTGGCTGATGAACAAAAGCGTCGTCTTTTCGCGGCGCTGGATCTCCATCAACAGATCGTTCACGGCAGCCTGCACGCTGACATCGAGCGCCGAGACAGGCTCGTCCGCCACCACGATCCGCGCGCCGCCCGCAAAGGCCCGCGCGATGCCCACACGCTGCTTTTGCCCGCCCGAGAGTTGTCGCGGCATCCGCTCGGCAAAGGCGCGCGGCAGCTTCACCAGATCCAGCAGCTCCAGCATCCGCGCGCGCCGGTCGGCGTCGCTGTCGCCCACGCCGAAAACCTCCAGCGCGCGAATGATCTGTCGCCCCACGCTCATCGAGGGGTTGAGCGTGTCGAACGGGTTCTGGAACACCATCTGGATCGAGGAAATCGTGCGCGTGTCGCGGTTTTCGATCGGGATGCTTTCGATCGAGCGGTTGTCGAGGAACACGCTGCCCTCGGTCGCCGTTTCCAGCCCCATCAACACCTTGGCGAGCGTCGATTTCCCGCAACCCGATTCGCCCACGATGGCCAGCGTCTCGCTTTCGCGCGCCTCGAAACTCAATGTCTCGTTGGCCTTGACCACCCGCGTCTCGCCGCCGCCGAACAAGGCACTGGCTGCCACCTCGTAGTATTTCTTGAGGTTCTCGACGCGCAGCACCACGTCGCCGACCTCGCTTTTCTGTGTGGTTTCGCTGACTGCCACGGGCGCGCGCCAGTCGATCTCGGCGTGGCGCAGGCAGCGGGTCTCGTGGCGGTCGCCCTCGGCCAGTTCGGCCATGGGAATATCGCCTGAGTCGCAGCGCCCGGCCTCGAAATAGCTGCAGCGCGGCCCGAAGTTGCAGCCCCGGGGCCGTTCATGGGGCAGGGGGAAATTGCCCGGAATGGCGACCAGCGGGCGGTCGTTCTTGTCGGCGCCCGGCAGCGGGATCGAGCGAAAGAGCGCCTGCGTATAGGGGTGGCGCATCTTGTCGAAGACATCGGTGATCGACCCGGTCTCGACCGCCTCGCCAGAATACATCACGCAGATCCGGTCGCAGGTTTCTAGTACCAGCCCGAGGTTGTGGCTGATGAACAGCATGGATGTGCCGTATTTCCGGCCCAGATCTTTTACAAGATCGACCACGGCAGCCTCCACCGTCACATCGAGCGCGGTGGTGGGCTCATCGAGGATCAGGAGGGAGGGTTTCGACATCAGCGCCATGGCGATAACGATGCGCTGCTGCTGGCCGCCGGACAGCTGGTGGGGATAGCTGCGCAACATGCGTTCCGGGTCGGGCAGGCGTACGTCGGTGACGACCTCAAGCGCGCGCCTGCGCGCCTCTTCGGCGGAAATGCCTTCGTGGATCATCGGCACCTCCATCAACTGCTGGCCGATGCGCATGGCGGGGTTCAGGGACGCCATGGGTTCCTGGTAGATCATCGCGATCTCCTTGCCCCGGATGGCGCGCAACTCCTCCGGCGACATGGTGTTCAGGTCGCGGCCCTTGAACTTGATCGAGCCGCCGACGATCCGCCCGTTCACACCCAGATCCTGCATCACGCCAAGCGCCACGGTGGATTTCCCGCAACCCGACTCGCCGACCAGCCCCATCGCCTCGCCGGGCATGACGGTGCAGGAGAAATCCATCACGGCGGGGATTTCGCGCAGCCGGGTGAAGAAGGAGATCGACAGGTTCTCGATCTCGAGGATCGGGCCGTCGTAGCTGTCCGGGACGACCGCTGAGGCATCGGGGGCTTGGTCGAGCATGCTCACGCACCTCCTTGGGGGCGGGACCAAATCTTCGTCCGAAGATTTGCAAGCTTCAGAATTTTCGTAGGAAAATTCTGCATGTCAGTCCTTCAGGCTTTCTTCGCGCAAACCGTCCGCAAGCAGGTTGAGGCCAAGAACAAGGCTCATCAGGGCAAGCGCGGGCGGCAGGGCAGGGTGCGGATAGACCGTCAGCAGGCGACGGCCCTCGTTGATCGTCGAGCCCCAGTCAGGAGACTCCGGCGACACGCCCAGACCGAAAAACCCCAAGGTTCCCAGCAAGATCGTGGTGTAGCCGATGCGCAGGCAGAAATCGACGATCAGCGGCCCGCGCGCATTGGGCAAGATCTCCCACAGCATGATGTACCACGGGCCTTCGCCGCGCGTCTGGCCCGCCGCCACATAGTCCCGCGTCTTGATGTCGAGCACGATGCCCCGCACGATGCGGAACACCGTTGGGGAGTTCACGAAGACGACCGAGACAAAGACGATCAGGAGGTTTCCGGGAATGTCGAAGAGGTCCAGCATCTCGGGCCAGAGCCGGAAAAGCCAGGGCAGGTTCGGATCGGACGGGTTCGAGATCAGCGACAGATAGGCAACACCGCCCAATATCACGGTCGCGCCCACCAGCAGGTTGCGCCGCGGCGGGTCGGTGCGGAAGCGCGAGTTGAACAGCACCACGAAGAAGATGATGGGAAAGATGAACAGCACCATCGACAGGTAGTTCGGGATGCCCGCCGCCACGATCTCGGGCGTGACCAGCAGGTAGAACAGCAAGATCACCGGAAAGGCGAGGACGAGGTTGGCCAGAAAGGTGATGACCGTGTCCAGCCGCCCGCCGTAATAGCCCGCAGGCAGGCCCAGCGTGATGCCGACCATGAAGGCGAAGACGGTCGCCAGAGGCGCGATCTTGAGCACCTCGAAGGCGCCGTAGATCACCCGGCTGAACACGTCGCGCCCGAGGTTGTCGGCACCCAGCAGATACCAGCCATATTGCCCCTCGGTGGGGTTGGGCAAGGGGCTGCCGGGCAACTGGTTGCGCATCTGGCTGATCACGGTGATCGGACCATGGGTCGCCACCATGCCGGAAAACGCGGCGGTGAAGATCCAGAACATCACAAGGCCAAAGCCTACCATGCCGATCGGGCTGTCGAACAGCTTGCCGTAAAGACCCAAGCGGCGCTTGAAGGTGATGGAGACCGCAAACAGCGCCACCAGCGACAGCCAGACGGGCGTCAGCCTTGCGGCCATCGCGCCCAGAATGCCGCTGCGGGTCGGGTCGGCCAGCACCATGCCGCCGATGATGTAGCCCACCACCCCCAGCACGAGCACGAGGACGGCGTATTTCATCGCCATGAGTGCGAAATCGACCGGCGTGCGTTGCAGGCTCAGCGTGTGGTCCGCATTCACCACCATCTCGCCGGGGCGCTGGCCTGCGAGCACAAGGGCGAAATTCGCCACGAAACCCGCGACGAACAGTGCCACGGCAAATCCCATCAGCGGGTTCAGGAAGGTGCCCAGATCACCGGACCATGTCAGCGGTTCCATGCTTGGTCCCCCTCAGGAAATGCGGATGCGCGGGTTGAGAAAGACGTACCCGATGTCTGAAATCAGCTGCGTGACCAGCACGACAAGGACGGCCACGATCGAACAGGCCAAAAGCAGCTCGATATCGTTGTTGGAGGCCGCCTGGACCAGCGTCCAGCCAAAGCCGTTGTAGTTGAACAGCGTCTCGACGATCACCACGCCCGTCAGCAGCCACGGGAATTGCAGCATGATGACGGTGAAGGGCGCGATTAGCGCATTCCTCAGCGCGTGTTTCAGCACGATGTTGCGGAAACTCACGCCCTTGAGCCGCGCGGTGCGGATATATTGCGCGGTCATCACCTCGGCCATGGAGGCGCGGGTCATCCGCGCGATGTAGCCCATGCCGTAAAGCGCGATGGTCATCACCGGCAGGGTAAAGTTCCAGAAGGTGACATTGTCCATCGCGCTGCGGGCCGAACCGAAGAACAGTGTGCCGCCCTCAAGCCAGCCCCATTCGACCAGCAAGGGCGACAACCCGACCTGGGACGAGGCCAGAAGCACGATGAAGATCACGCCCGAGACATATTCGGGCGTCGCGGTCGTGGCGATCGACAGGGTCGACAATGTCCGGTCGGTGCGCGAGCCCTCGCGCATGCCTGCCAGCACGCCGACCAGCAGGGCCGAGGGCACCATGACGGCAAAGGCCCAAAACATCAGGATACCGGTCAGTTGCAAGCGCCCGCCAATGATGCTCGACACTTCGGCGGCCGAGACGGTGGAATAGCCCAGATCGCCCTGCAAGAGCCCGCAGTAACGCGGCGCACCTTCGGGGTTCTGCCCGCGCGTGATGCAGCGCCCGCGCCATTCGCCATTGATCGGGTCCTCGCGCAGCCAGCCCGGCACCACGCCCAGCCATTCGCCGTAGCGCACCACCAGCGGCCCGCCATAACCGTTGCGGTCGAGCCATGAGATGACCTCGGCGTCGCTCATCCGCGCGTTGCCTTGCGTCTTGGCGAGCTTCTCGAGGTTTGGCGCAAGATTCGTGAGGAAAAACACCACGAAGGTCAGGCACAGCGCCGTCAGGGCCATCACGCCGACCCGGCGGAGGATGAAAAGAGCCATCTGTTTCCCTGTCCTTGCGACCCATCATTTCGGGCCTTGGGATGGTCCGCCACGGCGGGCCAATCCGGCTGCTGGGGGGACCCGCCGGCACTGGGCGGGAGATGGGGGCGCGCGACAGGCGCACGCCCCCTGTCAGGTCAGGCCGACAGGCCGAGGTGATGGACGTTGATCTCGAACTTCGGATGCATGTCCGCGTTCACCACGCCGGGGCGGTAATGCCGGAACAACGACCGCCAGTAAGGCACGATGGTGACCGCGTCTTCTTGCATGATCTGCTGCAGGCGGGCCATTACCTCGCGGCGGGCATCGGCGTCCTGAATGCCGTTGGCCTCGTCGAGAAGCTGGTCGAATTCCGCGTTGGAAAACGCGGTTTCGTTCCACGCCACGCCCGAGCGATAGGCAAGGTTCAGGATCTGCACGCCCAGTTCGCGGTGGTTCCATTCGGTCGCAGAGAAGGGAAAGTTCAGCCAGTCGTTCCAGAAGGTGGAGCCGGGCAGAACCTCGCGCGTCACCGTCATGCCTGCATCGCGCATCTGGGCCGCGACCGCGTCGCAGGTAAAGCGCGTCAGGCCATCGTCGAGCGAGACAAGGGTAAAGTTTGCATCGCCATGCCCCGCTGCCTGAAGCCGGGCCAACGCTGCCGCTTTGTCCACCACTTGGGCCGGCAGTTCGGCATATTCGGGGTGGATCGGGCAGACATGGTGGTTTTCGCCCACCGTGCCCTGACCGTTCATGCCCAGTTCCAGCACAACCGACAGATCGACGGCTTCGAGGATGGCGCGGCGCACCTCGACATTGTCATAGGGCGCGTTGAGCTGGTTGGGCCGCACGCAGACCGTTGCGCCTGTGGTCACGTCGGACCGTTCCCAGCCGACGGCCGAGAACAGATCGACGAATTCGCCGACCGTCTGGTAGGTCATGTCGAACTCGCCAGCCTCGGCGGCAGCGAACCATGCCGCCGGGTCAGTGCCGAGGTCGATGAAGGTGATCTCGTCCAGATAGGCCTCGCCCCAATAGGTGTGATCGGGGTTGCGTTCCATGCGGGCCGAGATGCCGACCTGATAATCGACCATCCGGTAGGCTCCGGTGCCCACGCCATGATCCAGCGGATTGGTGCCGATCAGGTCGCGGTGCATGATCGCGGCCGGGTAATCGGCCATGCCGGGGACCAGCGTGATGTCGGGGGTGGGCAGGTTGATCTGCACGGTCAGGTCATCGACCACGACGATCCCGCCATCGCGCGCCTGCCCGCTGTCGGCATCGACCAGCCCGCCCATGCGGGCGGCCATCGAATTGCCCTCGACCGTGGTGTCGCACCAGGCGGTGAAATTCGCGGCCACATCCTCGGCGGTGAAGGCATCGCCGTTGTTCCACGTCACGCCGGGGCGGACGCGCAGCGTGTATTGCGTGGCGTCCTCATTGGCTTCCCAGCCTTCGAGCAGCATGCCGCTGAAGCTGCCGTCGCGGTTGTATTCGACCAGATATTCGATCAGGCCGCGCGTCACGTTGCCGTGCTCGGACCAGTCATAGGTGCGCGGGTCCTTGAGGGCCAGAACGCCCTGCTGAATGCGCAGGCGGCCGCCCATCGCGGGGGTGGCGCGCTGCGCTATTGCGGGCTTCAGCCCGATCAAGCTGTAGGCTGCAGCCGCGCTAAGCCCCAAAGCGGTGGAGCGCACGAGAAACTCGCGACGGCTGAGCTGTCCCGCCTTGTATTCGCGGGCATACATCTCGGCGGCCGGATGGGTCGCCAGATGCGGGGTGGTGGTCGATGGCATGGTGTCGTCTCTCCCTGTGACTACTTTTCGGACGCCCGCAGACGGGCGCAGGTGGCATGGTGCGGATTCTTGTGTGACCCGTTCATGACCTTGTCCCAATTGCGCAGGCTTTGGGTCCCTGCGTCAATCGCAAGTTGCGAAGTGTCATGATCCATTTCCGACATATGCCTGCAGGAAAAACGACATCCGCAGGGATCGCAACCCCCAAAGCGGCTTTTTCTGCGGCAGCGCAGCGCCTTTGACAGGTGCCCGCCGATCCGCCGTCAGGTGCGCGCGGCCCGAACGGGCGCGCGCAGGGGCGCGCGGAACTCGGTCGGGGTGCGCCCGGTTGCCTGCTGGAAGGCGCGGGTGAAATAGGCGGCCGAGGAGAACGACAGCGTTTCGGCAACCTCGCGGGCGGGCATGTCGGTGTCGCGCAGCAAGCGGCGCGCCTCATGCATCAGGCGTTCGGTCAAGAGCGCATGCGCGGGGCGGCCCGCCGCCTCGCGGCAGATACGGCTGAGATGGGTGGGGGTGACGCCCAGCGCCTCGGCATAATCGGCGACGCCGCGCCCGCTGCGAAAGCGCGCCTCCATCATCGTGCCGAAAAGCTCCGCCAGACGATGCGTGCGCTCGCGCAAGATCGACCCCTCACCCCTCGACAATTCCCGCTCCATCCAAGCCGAGATCAGCAGGCCATAGCCCGTCATCGCACGGTCCATCGCCGGGGCGCGGGCGGCCAGTTCGCGTTCGATGCGTTCCAGATGGCTGGTCAGGCTGGCCTGCGCCTCGATGTTGGAGATGCGCAGGTGAAATGGCTCGGCCGGCAGGCCCAGCGCATCGCCGGGCGGCAGGTGCAGTTCCAGACCCTGCAATTGCGACGGCAGTTCCAGCGCCATCTGCACGCCCGCCGGGACAAAGACGGCCGTGTTGGGACCGTAACCGCGCGTCAGGCAATTGACCGTGACGCGCCCCTGACCGCGCGTGATCCAGTAGAGCCGGTGTTGTGGGCGGCCGTGCAACAGCTCGATCCGCCAAGGCTCCTGCATCCGCAGCTTGCCCAGCGACAGGACGCTGAAAGGAGGACGCGAGTCGGTCATGGCCCGGAGGCTGTGGGCGGGGTCGGGAAAATGCAAGGCTTTGGTGCGCAGAGGCCGAGTATTGGCCTGAAAGGACCTGATTTGTGCAAACCGGGCCTGTCCTGCCCCCTCATGGCTGCGCGATCCGGCTCCAGCCGTTCATCCGGGCCCTGAACCACGTGCGTTGCCGCTTGGCATATTGGCGGCTGGCGATGATCGCGGCCTCTCGGGCCTGTGCCAGCGTGATCTCGCCTTGCAGATGCGCGATTAGCTCGGGCGCGCCGATGGCCTTGCGCGCACCGCCTGCGTGGTCCCAGCGGGGCAGGTTCGTGCGTGCCTCCTCCAGCGCGCCAGTATCGAGCATCTTGTCGAAGCGGCGCGTGATCCGGTCGGCCAGCCAGTCGCGGTCGGCGTCGATCAAGATCGGCAGCGCCGCATCAAGGGGCAGGGGTGGTGGCCCGGTCTCGGCCTGCCAATCCGACAAGGGGCGCCCGGTCGTGCGCAGCACTTCCCACGCGCGGCGCAGGCGGGCGGGGTTTTGTGTGTCGATCCGCGCCAGGATGACCGGGTCGCCCCGTTCCAGATCGGCGATCAGGTCGGCGGGCGCGCATGCCTCGGCTGCCGCCCGCACCGCTGGCGGCGTCGGCGGGATCTCGGCCAGACCCTCGGTCAGCGCGCGGAAATAAAGGCCCGTGCCGCCCACGATGATCGGCCGCGCGTCGCCCTGCAACAGCGGCGCGACCGCGCGCAGCCACTCGCCCACGGAATAGTCGGCGTCAAAGGGCACATGTCCATAGAGCGCATGTTGCGCGCGCGCCTCCTCCTCCGGGCTCGGCCGGGCTGTTAGCACGCGCCAGCCGTCATAGACCTGCAATGCGTCGGCATTGATGATCACACCACCGCCCGTCTCGGCGATGGCCAGCGCCAGCGCCGATTTGCCCGACGCTGTCGGCCCGGCGATCAGGACCGGTAGGGACGGGGGGATGGCGCTTGGGTCGATCATGGGGCGCATGTCGCAGGGTCAGGGGGTGGAAGGGGCGTTGAACACCGGCCGCTTTTAGACCATGGTCCGCCCCGCGCAACCGCCCTCACAGACCTGTCCCAAGGAGACCGCCATGCCGGACGAACCCGATACCTCGTTCGCGCCGCTCTATACCCGTGTCATGCTCAAGATCTCGGGTGAGGCGCTGATGGGCGATCAGGGCTACGGCCTGCACCCGCCGACCGTCGAACGCATCGCGCGCGAGGTGAAATCGGTCCATGACCTTGGGGTCGAGATCTGCATGGTGATCGGGGGCGGCAACATTTTCCGCGGGTTGCAAGGCAGCGCGCAGGGCATGGAACGCACGACCGCCGATTACATGGGGATGCTGGCCACAGTGATGAACGCGCTGGCGATGCAATCGGCGCTGGAAGGGATCGGGGTCTTCACCCGCGTCATCTCCGCCATCACCATGAACGAGGTGGCCGAGCCGTATATCCGCCGCCGCGCCGTGCGCCATCTGGAAAAAAAGCGCGTCTGCATCTTTGCCGCCGGAACCGGCAATCCGTTCTTCACCACGGATACGGCCGCGACGCTCCGCGCCAACGAGATGAATTGCGAGGCGATCTTCAAAGGCACCAAGGTCGATGGGGTCTATGACAAGGACCCCAAGAAACACGCCGATGCAAAGCGCTACGAGACCGTCACCTATGACGAGGTGCTGTCGCAGCATCTGGGGGTGATGGATGCGAGCGCCATCGCGCTGGCGCGCGAGAACGATCTGCCGATCATCGTCTTCTCGCTCGACGAGCCGGGCGGATTCCGCGGCATCCTGGCCGGCCGGGGGACATACACCCGCGTCTCCTGAGCGGCGCGCTGCCCTGTCGCGTTTCGGTTCTGGAATCTTGACGCAACGCAGGCTATCACCGCGTCAAAAGGACCGAACGAAGGGCAGTCCCCCATGGCAGAAGACGAACTTGATATCGACCTCGATGACCTGACGCGCCGGATGGAGGGTGCGCTTGGCGCGCTGCGCACTGAATTTGCCTCGTTGCGCACAGGCCGCGCCTCGGCCTCCATGCTGGAGCCTGTGATGGTGGATGCCTACGGCAGCCCCACTCCGATCAACCAGGTGGGCACGGTGAACGTGCCCGAAAGCCGCATGGTCACGATCAACGTCTGGGACAAGGCGCTGGTCGGCAAGGTGGAAAAGGCGATCCGCGAGTCGGGGCTGGGCATCAACCCGCAGCTCAACGGCACGATCATCATGCTGCCGATCCCCGAGTTGAACGAGGAACGCCGCACGCAACTGACCAAGGTCGCCGCCCAATATGCCGAACACGCCCGCGTGGCGATCCGGAACGTGCGCCGCGACGGCATGGACCAGATCAAGAAGGCCAAGTCCAAAGGCATGTCCGAGGACGACCAGAAGCTATGGGAAGGCGAGGTGCAGGAACTGACCGATGCCCATATCGCCAAGGTCGATGCCGCGCTGGAATCCAAGCAGGGCGAGATCATGCAAGTCTGACCCTGACCATCGGGGCTGTATCTCATATCCCACACATGGCGCGGTGATGTTCCACGTCCCTGTTGCCCGGCCATGACGGTAGGGCAAACCTCACAACGGCGGCAGGGCCTGCGTCCATAAGGTGGGGACGGACAGCAAGTCAGGATCAAGGACGCGTGCAAATGACTTCGGACAGGCAACGCCCGGCACATGTGGCGATCATCATGGATGGCAACGGACGATGGGCGCAACTGCGTGGGCGTCCGCGCCTGTTCGGCCACCATCAGGGCGCCAAGCGCGTCAAGGAGATCGTGCGCGCCTGCCCGGGCCTCGGTGTCGATTACCTCACGGTCTTTGCCTTCTCGACCGAGAACTGGAAGCGCACCCAGACCGAGGTCGCGGGCCTGATGCGCCTGTTCAAAAGCTACATCCGCCGCGAGGCGCGCAGCCTGCACGAGGAAAACGTGCGCGTCCGCTTCATCGGCGACCGGGTCAAGCTGGAACCGGCGCTGGTCGACCTTATGGACGGCCTGGAACTGATGACGGCCGGCAACACCGGCACAAACCTCACCATCGCGCTGAATTACGGCGGCCGGGACGAGGTGACGCGGGCGGCGCGCCGTCTGGCCCATGACGTGGCGCAGGGCAAGCTCGACCCGCGCAAGATCAGCGACGAGACCTTGCCGCGCTATCTCGACACCCATGTCCTGCCCGACCCCGATCTGGTGATCCGCACCTCGGGCGAAGCGCGGATCTCCAATTTCCTGCTCTGGCAATCGGCCTATGCGGAATATGAATTCATCGATACGCTCTGGCCTGATTTCTCGGCGGCGGTCTTTGCCGATGTGCTGTCGCGCTTCGGCATGCGGGAACGCCGGTTCGGTTCGGTCAAGGCATGAGACCCTCTTGAGCCTCGCCCGCGACAGTTTCGCCGATCTGGCCACGCGCATGGCGACAAGCTTGGCGCTTGCGGTGGTGGGGCTGACGGCGGTCTGGGCGGGGGGCTGGTGGTTCACCGGACTGGTGGTCGTCATCGTGGCCACATTGGTCTGGGAACTGGTGGGCATGCTGGGCGGCGGGCCAAGGCGCGCGCTTGTGCTGGGCGGGATGGCGGGGGCCGCTATCCTTGCCTCCAAGCTGTTGCCGCCGGGCATCGCGCTGCCGATCTTGCTGGCCGTTGCCATCGCGGGGATCGGGGTGCTTGAGCGCAACCGGACGCTTTTCCTTGTAATGACGAGTGTGATCTTGCTGGCAGGCTTTGGCCTGATCTTGCACCGCGACGGTTTTGGCCTGACATGGATGCTGTGGCTGGTTTTGCTGGTCGCGGCCACGGATACCTTGGGCTATTTCGCCGGCCGCGTGTTGGGCGGCCCGAAATTCTGGCCTGCCGTCAGCCCCAAGAAAACATGGTCCGGCACAGTTGCAGGCTGGATCGGCGCGGGGCTGATTGGTTGGGGGTTCATGTCGCTGACCGGGTCGGGGGTGGAATTGATCGGGATTTCCGTCGCGCTCAGCATGGCCAGCCAGATGGGCGACATCGCGGAATCGGCGGTCAAGCGGCGCATGGGGGTCAAGGACAGCTCGAACCTGCTGCCGGGGCATGGCGGGGTTTATGACCGCTTCGACGGCCTTCTGGGCGCGGCCTTCTTGTTGGTCATCGTCGAAAGCGTCACCGCCTTCCCGCCGTCGCCGGTCTGAGGTAGGCCATGGGCATGCGCAGCGTCAGCATCTTCGGGGCCACAGGCTCCATTGGACAGAACACCGTCGACCTGATCGCGCGGGCGCCGGGGCAGTACCGCGTGGTCGCCCTGACCGGGTCGGGCAATGTCGCGCAGCTGGCTGCCGACGCGATCCGGCTTGGTGCCGAATTGGCCGTAACCGCCGACGCGGGCCGGCTCCAGGATCTGCGCGCCGCGCTGGCCGGAACGGGCATCGAGGCCGCGGCGGGCGAGACTGCGCTGGTCGAGGCCGCCGATCGCCCCGCCGACTGGATCATGTCGGCCATCGTCGGCGCGGCCGGCCTTGCGCCGGGGTTCCGCGCGCTGCGTCACGGCACCACCTTGGCGCTGGCCAACAAGGAAAGCCTTGTCACCGCCGGCCCCCTTCTTTTGCAAGAAGCGCGCAACCACGGCGCCACCATCTTGCCGGTGGACAGCGAGCATTCCGCCGTCTTTCAGGGCCTTGTCGGCGAAGATATCGCGGCCGTCGAGCGCATCATCATCACTGCCTCGGGCGGGGGCCTGCGCGACTGGCCGATCGAGGCGCTGGCCAAGGCGACCGTGGCCGATGCGGGCGCGCATCCAAACTGGGCGATGGGGCAGCGCATCACCATCGACAGCGCCTCGATGTTCAACAAGGGCATGGAACTGATCGAGACCAAGGAGTTTTTCGGCGTCACGCCCGACAAGATCGAGGCCGTGATCCACCCGCAATCCATCGTGCACGCGCTGGTGGGCTTTGTCGACGGGGCGCTGATGGCGCATCTGGGCGCGCCCGACATGCGGCACGCCATCGGCTATGCGCTGCACTGGCCCGACCGCCGCGACCTGCCGGTGTCGCGCATCGATCTGGCGCAGATCGCTACGCTGGAATTCTACGCCCCTGACCTGACCCGCTATCCCGCGCTGCGCATCGCGCGCGAGGTGATGGAGACGGGCGGGCGATCGGGCGCCGTGTTCAACGCCGCCAAGGAGGTCGCGCTGGACGGGTTCATCGCGGGCCGCATCGGCTTCATGCAGATGTCGGAGGTGGTGGAACGGGTACTTGACGCGATATCGCCCCGGCTTTGCCTCACTTCGCCCATGTCAAGCCTTGAGGATGTCCTAGATACCGACCAGATGGCCCGACAGACGGCCACGACCCAGATCGAGCAGATGGAGATGACCTGACCCATGGACCTAATTCCCCAGTTCGGCGGAATCGCCTTCACGCTTGTTGCCTTCGTGGCGGCGCTGTCGATCATCGTGGCGATCCATGAATATGGTCATTACATCGTCGGCCGCTGGACCGGCATCCATGCCGAGGTGTTTTCGCTGGGCTTCGGCCCGGTGCTGTTCAGCCGGACGGATCGGCGCGGCACGCGCTGGCAGATCGCGGCGCTGCCGTTCGGCGGCTATGTCAAGTTTCTGGGCGATGCCGATGCGGCGAGCGGAAAGGATGGCGCGGCCATAGATGCGTTGGACGCGGGCGAACGGCGCCGCTCCATGCATGGCGCACCTTTGTGGGCGCGCGCGCTGACGGTGGCGGCGGGTCCGGTCTTCAACTTCATCTTGTCGATTCTCGTTTTTGCGGCCTTTCTCGCCTTCACCGGCCGCGCCGTCGACGAGCCGCGCGTGGGCGGGCAGGTGGCCTTGCCCGCCGATATCGCGCAGTTTCAGGCGGGCGACCTGATCTTGACCATGGAGGGTCAGCCTGTCGGGGCCTTCTCCGACCTCTTCGACATCGCCGCCGATCTGACGCCTGCGCCCACCGTCGCCTATACCGTCGAGAGGGACGGACGTACGCAAGGGATCGAGGCCGCCTTTCCCCTTGTGCCGCTGGTGCAATCGGTAGCGCCCCAGTCGGCCGCCATCGCGGCCGGTCTGCGGCAAGGCGACCTGATCCGGGCCGTCAACGGCGAGGCGATCTACGCCTTCCGCGAGCTGCGCGAGGCCGTGGATGCCGCTGATGGCGCGCCCCTGACGCTGTCACTGTGGCGGGCGGGCGAGGAGCTTGACGTGACCCTGACCCCGCGCCGCACCGACCTGCCTCTGGCCGATGGCGGGTTCGAGACGCGCTGGCTGATAGGTGTGACCGGCGGCCTCAGCTTCGAGCCGGTGCGCGAAGGCGTGGGGCCATGGACGGCGCTGGAATACGGTGCCTCGCAGACGCTCTTCGTGGTGCAATCCTCGTTGTCTGGCCTGTGGCACATGATCACCGGGGCGATTTCCTCGTGCAATCTGCAAGGGCCCATCGGCATCGCCGAAACCTCGGGGGCGGCCGCCAGTCAGGGCATCGACAATTTCATCTGGTTCGTGGCCGTTCTGTCCACCGCGGTGGGCCTCTTGAACCTGTTCCCGATCCCGGTGCTGGATGGCGGGCATCTGGTGTTTCACGCCTATGAGGCCGTGTCGGGCAAACCGCCCTCCGACAAGGTGTTGCGCGTGTTCATGACCATCGGCCTGACGCTCTTGCTGTCGCTGATGCTCTTTGCGTTGACCAACGATATCTTCTGCCCCTGACCAGCGGTTCGGGGCGAAATTCCCAAGGTTTCCCCAGACCTGTCGAAGTCTCGCCACATTCCCGGTGCATCCCGTAGCCTGTGGCCCGTTGCGGGCCTGTACTGGTATGGGATGCGTGACATGAAGACCTTGATCGACGGGACCCGCGGCGTCTCCTTGTTCTTGCAGTTGAACATGGATCGCTTTCTCGTGCCTCTGCTGATCGTCGCGGCGCTTTTTCTGGGCGGCATGATCTTCAGCTACACTGCCGAATACTGATCCCGGTCCTGCGAACCGGCCCCCGCTCTGACCCTGGCCCGTGATGGGAAAGGGGGCCAAGCGCGCCTGCGCAGATCATGGCGAAAATGTGGCAGTGCGGCCCGGATGCGACACTTGCCGACCAGTTCGTTTTGACAACCCCCGGACCCTCCGCTAGGCAGGGACCACCTGCAAAAGAATACTGGGGTTGAATCGATGTCTCTGCGTTTGCGCGCCCGTCTTTGCCTTTCGACGCGCCACGCCGGTGCGGAGCCATCTTCGCGGCCACGGATCGCCCCGCTTGTCGTGGCAGGTTTTCTTGGTCTGGCGCTGCCGCTGACAGCCCCTGCCGAGGCTCAGACCTTCCGCTTCACGACCTTTGATGTGCAGGGCAACGCCCGCATTTCCGACAGCGCCATCCTGACCTATGCGGGAATCACGCCGGGCGCGGTTGTCTCTGGCGCACAGGTGAACGACGCGCTGCAACGCCTGCAGAACACCGGCCTGTTCGAACAGGTCGACATTGTTCCGCGTGGTGGCACGCTGGTGATCGAGGTTCGGGAATACCCCACGATCAACCGCATCACCATCGAAGGCAACCGCCGCCTCGAGGATGACGCGCTGTTGTCCAACATCCAGTCGGTGCCGCGGCGCACCTATTCGCCCTCGGTCGCCGAGCAAGACGCGAACGCCATCGCCGAAGCCTATCGCCAGCAGGGTCGCCTGACCGCAACCGTGACGCCGCGCATCATTCGCCGGTCGGACAACCGCGTGGATCTGGTGTTCGAAGTGGCAGAAGGCGGCGTGGTCGAGACCGAGCGTCTGTCCTTCGTCGGCAACCGCGCCTTTTCCGACCGCCGCCTGCGCCGGGTGCTGGAAAGCACGCAGGCGGGGCTCTTGCGCCAGATCATCCGCCGCGACACCTTTGTCGCCGAACGCATCGCGCTCGACAGGCAACTGCTGACCGATTTCTACCAGGATCGCGGCTATGTCGATTTCCGCATCCTCAGCGTCACGCCCGAACTGTCGCGCGACCGCGGCGCCTATTTCGTGACCTTCAACATTCAGGAAGGCCAGTCCTTCAACATCGGCCGCATCACCACCGTCTCGGAGATTCCGGGTCTTGATGCCGCCGCCTATCAAGCCGTGATCCGCCTGCGTCCGGGCGAGACCTACAGCCCGCGCGTCATCGACAACACCATCACCCGCCTCGAGTCGCTGGCCACCCAGCAGGGCCAACGCTTCGTCCGGGTCGAGCCGCGCATCACCCGCAACGACGCCGCGCGCACGCTGGACGTGGAATTCGTCATTTCGCGCGGCGAGCGTGTGTTTGTCGAGCGCATCGACATCGAGGGCAACCAGACCACACTCGACCGCGTGATCCGGCAGAACTTCACCCAGGTCGAAGGCGACCCGTTCGATCCGCGCGCGATACGGCAAGCCGCCGAACGCATCCGGGCGACAGGCTTTTTCAGCGATGTCCAGGTTCAGGGCCGTCCCGGAACCGCCTCGGATCAGGTCATCGTCGATGTCGACGTCGAGGAACAGCCCACAGGGTCGCTGGGCTTCTCGGCCAGCTTCTCGACCGATAGCGGAGCGGGGCTTGCGGTCACCTTTTCCGAGAGCAATTTTCTCGGTCGCGGTCAGTCGCTGCGGTTCGGGTTCAACACGACCGACGGCAGCCAGTCGTTCAACTTCGGCTTCACGGAACCGGCCTTCCTTGCGCGCGACCTGTCGCTTTCGCTCAGCGCCTTCTACAATCAGACCACGGCACAGAACCGCGATTTCGACACGCTCGACATCGGCCTGCGCGCAGGCCTTGGCTTTCCGGTCAGCGAATTCGGTCGCCTGAACGTCTATTACGGGATCGAGCAGAACGAGATTTCTGGGCTTGATCCGCTTGAAAGCTCTCAGATCCTTCGGGACGAAGAGGGCTCAAGGCTCAGTTCCTACGCCGGCATTCAATATGCCTATGACACCCGCAACACCGGCCTCGATCCGACGCAGGGCGTGCGGCTGCAGTTCGGCACCGAATTCGGTGGACTGGGCGGCGACGCTGAATATGTCGAGGCGACCTTTCTCGGCATCGCCGAACGACAGGTGTTGCGCGAAGAGGTCACGCTGCGCGCCAGTTTCGAGGCGGGCGCGCTGGAGATGCTCAGCGGCAACAGCAGGCAGTCCGATCGCTTTTTCCTGTCCAGCCGCCAGATGCGCGGGTTTGACGCGAACGGCCTTGGCCCGCGGGACATAAGTGTGGACAATCGCGATGCACTGGGGGGCAATTATTTCGCCGTCGCGCGGTTCGAGGCTGCGTTTCCGCTGGGTCTGCCGGATGAATACGGGATCACAGGTGGCCTGTTCTACGACATCGGCACAGTTTGGGGTCTCGACAACGTCAATGGAGGACCTGCTGGCGGCGACCCGGTGGACGATGACCTTTACTGGCGCCAGACAATCGGCTTCTCGGTCTTCTGGGACACCGCCATCGGCCCATTGCGCCTGAACTTCTCGCATCCGCTGCAATTCGAAAGCTATGACCGGACGCGGAACTTCGATCTGACGGTCGAGGCGCGGTTCTGAGGGCTGCGGCATGGTCCGCATCCTCGGCTCTCTTGTCGTGATCGTCGCGCTGGCGGCGGGCCCGGCGGCCCACGCCCAGACAGATGCGGCCGCGACGCCGATCGTCGTGCTGAACCAGGAACGCCTGCTGTCGCAATCTCTCTATGGTCAGCGCATCCAGCGCGAGGTCGAGGCTGCGGGTGCCGCGCTTTCGGCCGAAAACCGCGAGATCGAGGCGCGCCTGACCGAAGAGGAACTGGCGCTGACCCAGCGTCGGGCCACGATGACGCCGGAGGCCTTCCGCCCCATCGCCGAGGAATTCGACACCCGCGTCAGTGGCATCCGCAGCGCGCAGGAGGCCAAGAGCCGCGCGCTCCAGCAACAGGCAGAGGCCGCGCAACAGGCCTTTTTCGAGATCGCCTTTCCGATCCTGATCGAGGTTCTGCGCGGTCGGGGTGCCAGCATCTTGATGGACAACCGCGCCGTGCTTTTGTCCGCCGATGGCATCGACATCACCGAAGAGGCTATCGCGCTTATCAACGCCCGGATCGGCGAGGGAGGATCGGTACCGTTGATCGACCTCGATGGCACCGCACGTCCGCCCGCCCCCGCGCCTGACCCGTCCCCCGAGGCCGCGCCCTGACCCACCGCTTGCCGCGCCCGGGCCGAGTTGCTAGGACGCCCATGCAGCGCGGGCCCAAGGTCCGATGCAAAACGACGCTTGAGGAGCCATCCGCATGACGGCCGAGACGCCCAGCACCGCCGATATCGACCTGATCCAGCGGATCATCCCGCACCGCTACCCGTTCCTGCTGGTCGACCGTGTGCGCGACATCGTGCCGTTTCAGTCCGCGACAGGTCTCAAGAACGTCACCTTCAACGAGCCGCATTTTCAGGGCCATTTCCCCGGCGCCCCGATCATGCCCGGCGTCACCATCGTCGAGGCCATGGCCCAGACGGCGGCCGTGATGGTGGGGGTGTCCGCCGATCTGGCCGACAAGAACCTGCTGGTCTATTTCATGGGCATCGACGGCGTGAAATTCCGCCGCAAGGTCGTGCCGGGCGATGTGCTGGAACTGCAGATCACCACGCTGCGCGGCAAGCCCGGCGGCAAGGTCTGGAAATTCGCTGGCCGCGCCACGGTCGAGGGGGATCTGGCCTGCGAGGCCGAGTTCACCGCGATGATGGATCTGGGCGCGATGGGCGGGGCCGCGTGATGGCGATCGACGAAAGCGCCACCATCCACCCCTCGGCGGTCGTCGAGGAGGGGGCCACCATCGGCCCCGGCTGCACCATCGGCCCGTTTTGCGTGATTGGCCCGGAGGTGACATTGGGCGCGCGCGTGACGCTCAAATCCCATGTCGTCGTCACCGGCTGGACCGAACTGGGCGAGGACAGCACGGTCTTTCCCTTCGCCAATATCGGCGACGTGCCGCAAGACCTGAAATATTCCGGCGAACGCACAAGGCTGATCGTGGGCAAGCGCGCCCGCATCCGCGAGGGTGTGACGATGAACACCGGCACCGAGGGCGGGGGCGGCATCACCCGCGTAGGGGACGATGGCCTGTTCATGGCGGGCGCCCATGTCGCCCATGATGCACAGGTCGGTGACCGGGTCATCATGGTCAACAACTCCGCTTTGGCCGGCCATTGCGTGCTGGGCGATGATGTCATCATCGGCGGGCTTTCGGGCGTTCATCAATGGGTGCGGATCGGCAAGGGCGCGATCATCGGCGCCGTTACCATGGTCACCCATGACGTGATCCCCTACGGCCTTGTGCAGGGGCCGAGGGGCGGCCTTGACGGTCTGAACCTTGTCGGGCTCAAGCGTCGCGGCGTTGCGCGCGAGGATATCATGGCGCTGCGTGCGGCCTTTCAGGCGCTGGCGCAGGGCGAGGGCGCCTTTCAGGACCGCGCGCGCCGGTTGCAAGACGATGCCGCGGGCCAAAGCGTCTATGTGCAGGACATCGTGGCCTTCGTGCTGGGCGACAGTGACCGGTCTTTCCTGACGCCGGGTTGAGCCGCGCCATGGGCCGTCTGGCGATCATCGCGGGAACGGGCGCGCTTCCGGCGCTTCTGGCGGCGCGGCACCCGGCCGCGATCGTCCGGCTGGCCGGGGTGGAGGCGACGGTATCGGCCGCGCAGGTGATCGAGGCGCGGCTGGAACGCTTTGGCGCGCTGTTCGACGATCTGCGCGAGGCCGGTGTGACCGATCTTTGCCTTGCAGGCGCGATGCGGCGCGCGGGTTTCGACCGCGCCTCCCTCGACGCCCGGACCGCCGCGCTGTTGCCGCGCGTGATGGCGGCGCAGGGGCAGGGCGACGACGCGCTGTTGCGCGAGATCGTAGCGATCTTCGAGGAAGAGGGCTTTGTGATGCGTGGCGCGCATGAGTTGCGCCCCGATCTGGTCGCGCCCGAGGGCGTTCTGGCGGGCAAGCCGCCCGAGACGGGCGACGCCGCCCGTGCGCGCGCCATCCTGACCGCGCTTGGCCCGCTGGACGTCGGGCAGGCGGCGGTCGCGGCGCAGGGCCAGCTGCTGGGGATCGAGACCTTGCAAGGCACTGACGCCATGCTGCGTTTTGTGGCCCAAACGGCTCCGGGATCGGGCGGCGTGCTGGTGAAACGGGCCAAGGCCGGGCAGGACCTGCGCGTCGACATGCCCGCCATCGGCCCCGACACGGTGGCGCTGGCCGCCGCCGCGGGCCTTTCGGGGATCGAGCTTGAGGCGGGCCACGTCCTCCTCCTCGATCCAGATGCCGTGCGCGCGGCCTGCGCGGCGCATGCGGTTGCGCTCTGGGCCGTGCCATGACGTTGCGTCTCTTTCTTGTGGCGGGCGAGCCTTCGGGCGACCGGTTGGGCGCGGCGCTGATGGCGGGGCTCAAGACGCTGGTCGCCGATGAGATCGAGTTTCACGGCATTGGCGGCCCGCTGATGCAGGCCGAGGGGCTGGTGCCCCTGTTTCCGATGGAGGAGCTGTCGGTCATCGGCCTGACCGAGATCATCGCCAATTACCGCCGTCTGGCCCGCCGCGTGACCGACACCGCCGACGCCGTTCTGCGCGAAAACCCCGACGCGCTGATCACCATCGACATCCCCGAGTTTTCCCTGCGCGTCGCGGCAAAGGTCAAGGCGCGCGCGCCGCATCTGCCGACCATCCATTACGTCGCGCCTACGGTCTGGGCGTGGCGGCCGGGGCGCGCGCGCAAGATGGCGCGCAGCGTCGATCATGTTCTGGCCCTTCTGCCCTTCGAGCCGCCCTACATGCAGGCCGAGGGCATGGGTTGCGACTTCGTGGGTCACCCGGTCGTGACCGAACCACAGGCGACCGCGGCCGAGATTGCGGCGTTCCGGGCCAATTACGGCCTGCCCGAGGGCGAAACCGCGATCCTGGTGTTGCCCGGATCGCGCCGGTCCGAGATCGAGCGGCTGGCACCGATCTTTGGCGAGGCTCTGCGCCCTGTTCTGGCGCGCCACCCCGCCGCCCATGTCATCTTGCCCGCCGCCCCCGCCGTCGCGGGCATGGTCGCGGACCGGATCAAGGGCTGGCCCGGGCGGCCCCGTGTCCTTGACCCGAGGGGCGTGCCCGCCGCCGACTTCGCCGCGCTGAAACGCGCGGCTTTCGCAGCGGCCGATGTGGCGCTGGCGGCCTCGGGCACCGTCAGCCTCGAACTTGCGGCCAGCCAGACGCCCATGGTCATCGCCTATGACATGAGCTGGCTCAGCCGCAAACTCGTGCTGTCGATGCTCAGGGTCGATACCGTGACGCTGGTCAACATGGTGGCCGAGAGCCGGACCGTGCCCGAATTCATCGGTGACAGATGCTGCCCCGGACCGATCGGGGCCGCATTGACCGCGCTGCTGGACAACGAGGCCGCGCGGATCGACCAGCTCGACGCCATGGCACTGACCATGATGCGGCTGGGCAAGGGCGGCGAGGCGCCGGGGCTGAGGGCCGCGCGCTCAGTCCTGTCGGTGATCTGAGGGGCGGCTCAGTCCGTGAAATCGGCTTTTGTGGCACCGCTCAGCCGCAACAGCACCTCGGGCGAGATGGCAAAGACATGGCGCGGCGTGCCTGCCGCCGCCCAGACCAAGTCGAACTCCAAAAGGCGTGGATCGAACCACGCCCGCACCCGTGTCAGATGCCCCACCGGCGCGACGCCCCCGATGGCAAAACCCGTCTGCGCCCGGATCAGCCCGGCATCGGCCTTGCCCAGCGGTTCGCCCGCCAGCGCGCTGGCCTTGGCGGCATCGACCTTGTTGCCGCCTGCCGTGACGAACAGCACCGCGTCGCCTGTGCGGTCTGCGCCAAAGATGATGGATTTGGCGATCTGGTCCAGCGCGCAGCCCACCGCGCGCGCGGCCTCCTCCGCCGTGCGGGTGCCCTCTGCCATTTCCAGCACCCGCGTTGCGACGCCCGCTTCTTCCAGCGCGCCTTTGACCCTGTTTAGACTTTTCGACATGCCGATCCCCCTGTCCACGCCGGTGATGCCAAGGACGCCGCGCGCCCGCAAGCCGTTGACCGCCCGCGCGCCCCGCGCCAGTGTCCGGCCCATGAACCTCGCGTCCCGCCTGACCCGCCACCCGATCCCCCATTCCCCTGAACGCGGCGCCGAGGCGCTTGCGCATCTGCCCGGCCTGTCGCCCGAACTGCGCCCCTTGATCGAGGGCGCGGGCGGATCCTCGCCCTATCTCGGAAGCCTCATTGCCCGCGAGGCCGCGTGGTTGGCTGACGCGCTGGCGTCTGTGCCCGAGGATGTGGTCGCCGCTTTGATCGCCGAGGCGGTGGCGCTGTCGCCCGCTGACCTCGATACCGGCTTGCGGCGGATCAAGCGGCGCGCGGCCCTGATCGTGGCGCTTGCCGATCTGGGGGGCGTCTGGCCGCTGGCGCGCGTGACGCAGTACTGGACCGACGTGGCGGATGCCTGCCTGCGCGCGGCGCTGGCCACCCATGTCGCGTCAGAGGCGCGGCGCGGCAAGCTGCCGGGCATGAGCGAGGACGATGCCCACCGCGACGGCGCGGGCATGGTGGTGCTGGCGATGGGCAAGATGGGCGCGGGCGAACTGAACTATTCTTCCGACATCGACCTGATCTGCCTGTTCGACGACGACCGCTTCGATCCGGGCGAGGTGATGGAGGCGCGCGCAGGCTTCATCCGCGCCACCCGTCGCATCGCCGCCAGCTTGGGCGACACCACGGCCGAGGGCTATGTCTTCCGCACCGATCTGCGCCTGCGGCCCGACGCCAGCGTCACGCCCGTCTGCATCTCGATGACGGCGGCCGAGCGCTATTACGAGGCCGAGGGGCGGTCGTGGGAGCGGTCCGCCTATATCAAGGCGCGGCCTGCGGCGGGCGATCTGGTGGCGGGGGCGCGGTTTCTCGACACGCTCAAACCCTTCGTCTGGCGTCGGCATTTGGATTTCGCAATGGTGCAAGACACCATGGATATGCGTCAAAAAATACGCGATCACAAGGGTTTGCACGGTGAAATTAAGCTGGAAGGTCACAACATGAAGCTTGGCGCGGGTGGCATCCGAGAGATCGAGTTCTTCGCCCAGACCCGGCAATTGGTGGCGGGCGGGCGCGACCCGTCGCTGCGCTCGCGCCGCACGGTGGAGGCGCTGGCAGCACTAGCCGAAGCCGGGTGGATTCCCGTCGGGGTGGCCGGGGAATTGACCACGCTTTACGCCCATCACCGCGAGATCGAGCATCGCGTCCAGATGATCGACGACGCGCAAACCCATGATCTTCCAAAAAATTCCGAAGGGTTCGACCGTCTGGCACGGCTCTGCGGCGAAGACGATACCGTCCGGTTTTGTGCGCGTCTGGCCGAAAACCTGCGCCGGGTGGAACATCTGACCGGGGACCTGTTCCAGCCCACACGCACCAAACCTGCCACGCTGGAGATCACCGCAACCGAGGCCGAGATCGTAGGCCGCTGGCCCAGTTACCCGGCACTGCGCAGCGAACGGGGTCGGGTCATCTTCGAACGGCTCAAGCCCGAACTCCTCAAGCGCCTCAAGGTGGCCGCGAAGCCAGAAGAGGCGCTTTCGAGCTTTGACAGTTTTCTCAGGGGTTTGCCAGCCGGTGTTCAACTGTTCTCTTTGTTCGACGCCAATCCGCCGCTGGTCGATCTGATCGTCGACATCTGCGCCACGGCGCCCGGTTTGTCGCGCTACCTGTCGCGGCATTCGGGCGTGCTGGATGCCGTACTGGACGGGCGTTTCTTCGCGTCATGGCCGCAGGCCTCGGGTCTGCTGGAAGATCTGTCCGGTCTTCTGGCCGGACGCGATTATGAGGCGCAACTGGATCTGGCGCGGCGCTGGCAGAAGGATTGGCATTTCCGCATCGGTGTGCATCAGTTGCGTGGCCTGATCGGCCCGGAGGAGGCCTCGGCGCAATATACCGATCTGGCCGATGCGGTGATCGGCGCGCTCTGGCCTGCCGTCTGCGCCCAGCTCGCGGATCGCCACGGGCCCGCACCGGGGATGGGCGGTGCGGTGGTGGGCATGGGCAGTCTCGGCGCAGGCCGGATGAGCGCGGGCTCGGATCTTGACCTGATCGTGATCTATGACGCGGCAGGCGTCGAGATGACCGAGGGGCGCCGCCCGCTCGATCCGCGCGGCTGGTATGCCAAGGCGACCAAGGCGCTGATAACCGCGCTCTCGGCCCCGACCGCCTCGGGCAAGCTCTATGAGGTGGACATGCGGCTGCGCCCCTCCGGGCGACAGGGGCCGGTGGCGACGGCAGTGGCGGGCTTTGCCGCCTATCAGCGCGACGAGGCCTGGACGTGGGAGCACATGGCGCTGACACGGGCGCGTGTCGTGGCGGGCCCCGCAGGCTTGGCCGCCGAGATCGAGGCCATCCGCTGCGCCGTGATCGCCCAAAAGGCCGTGCCCGATCATGTCCGTGCCGAGGCGGCGGTGATGCGCGCGCGGCTGAGTGCCGTGGGGCGCGAGGGCAGCACATGGGCCGTCAAGGAGGGGCCGGGCGGCTTGCAGGAGATCGAATTGCTGGGGCAGGCGGCGGCGCTGGCAGCGGGGGCCTCGGCGCGTGCGAGCACCGATCAACTGGCCGCTGCCGGGCGTCTTGGATGGCTGGAGGCGGAGGCCGTGCAAGAGCTTCAGGCCGCGCATGCGCTGTTCAACCGGGTGCAGGGCGCGGGGCGGCTGTTGACCGACGAGGCGCTGGATCCGGCCGGCATCGGCGCGGGCGGGCGGGCCTTTCTGGCTCGGGTCGCGGGCCAGCCTGATGCCGACCGGCTTGCAAGCCATCTGGACAAGACCCGCGCCTGTGCGCTTGGTTGGATTGACACCGTCCTTGGTCCGGTGCCCGAAAAGGAAGCCCCATGAGCCCCGCAGCCGCCCCCCGCGACCCCATCGACCCCAAGAACCTGATCTTTGAGGCCTACCGCATCGAAGGGATCACGGATGCCGAGTGTCGCTCCATCCTCGTCGACTGGGCGCTGAGCATCGAGGCCGCCGATCCCCGCCCGCTGATCGAGGCGCTGCTGGCCCGTCACGCCGACGCGCCCGAGGGCCATCCGATGACGGCCGTTCTGCGCGAGGGCCTTCTGCCCGAGGCCACGCCGCGCCGCCGGGGCGGGCGGGCGGCCCGTGTCGCGGATTGAGGCAGGCTCAGATCTTTTCCCGCGTCCCATGTGCGCCGCGTTCGCGGTAGGGTGTCGTGTCGTAATGCGCCCGGTAGCATTTCGAGAAATGCGAGGGAGAGGCGAAACCGCAGGCGAGCGCCACGTTGATAACGCTCATGTCAGTCTGCATCAAAAGGTTGCGCGCCTTGCCCAGACGCAACTCCATGTAATAGCGCTTGGGGCTGCGATTGAGGTAGCGGCGAAACAGCCGTTCCAGTTGCCGCGTCGACATGCCCACGTCCTTGGCCAGCTGCGCGGGGCTGATCGGGTCCTCGATCGCCTGTTCCATCATCCGGATCACCTGCCCCAGCTTGGGGTGGCGCACACCGATGCGGGTGGGGATCGACAGGCGCTGCGTGTCCTGATCGGTGCGGATCGAGGTGTAGATCAACTGGTCGGCGACCAGATTGGCCAGATCCTCGCCATGCTCGTCGGCGATGATCTTGAGCATCAGGTCGATCGACGCCGTCCCGCCCGCCGTGGTGATCCGGTTGCCGTCGATCACGAAAACCGATTTGGTCAGCGTGACGTCTTCGAATTCCTCGATGAAACTGTCCTGGTTTTCCCAGTGGATCGTCGCGCGCTTGCCATCGAGCAGCCCCGCCTTGGCCAGCGTGTAGCCCGCCGTGCAAAGTCCGCCCATGATCGCGCCCTTGCGCGCCTCGCGGCGAAGCCAGCCGACCATGCGCTTGGTGGTGGCCGCCGCCACGTCGATGCCGCCGCAGACCAGCACGGTGTCGTCGCGCGTCACCTCTTCGAGGTCGCTGTCGAGCCGAAAGCCGATGCCCGCGCTGCAATAGGCAATCTCGCCGCCGTCGCCGGTCAGGGTCCAGGAATAGAGCGGCTGCCCCGACATCCGGTTGGCGATGCGCAAGGCCTCCACCGCGCTGGCAAAGCACAGCATGGTGAACTGGTCCAGAAGCACGAAGACGAAGCGCCGTGGGCCAATATGTTCGGGCATGTCGCGGCCTTTTTCTGTCGCAGTGCGGCGGGATGCGCCCGCATGTCATTTGAGCGAAAGCAGCTTTCTTGAGCCGACGCAATCCCCGCAGGCCATGATTTAAGGCATTGGAAGCCCGCCAAGCCCGGCCTATAAGCGGCCCCCGAGACGAGAGCTAAGGAGAGACCCCGCCATGACCCGAGCGACCGCAGCGGCCTGGACCAAATCCGACTGGCGCGCAAAGCCGCGCGTGCAGATGCCTGCCTATCTTGATCAGGCGGCGCTGAACGCGGCCGAGACGCAACTGGCCAAATATCCGCCGCTGGTCTTTGCCGGCGAAGCGCGCCGCCTGAAGAAGGCGCTGGCCGCAGCCTCCCGCGGCGAGGCGTTCTTGCTGCAGGGCGGCGATTGCGCCGAGAGCTTCGCCGAATTTTCCGCCGACAACATCCGCGACACCTTCAAGGTGATGCTTCAGATGGCTATGGTGCTGACCTATGGCGCCAAGGTGCCGGTGGTGAAGGTCGGCCGCATGGCGGGCCAGTTCGCCAAGCCGCGCTCCGCGCCCACCGAGGTGATCGGCGGCGTCGAGATGGACAGCTACAAGGGCGACATCATCAACGACATCGCCCCCACGATCGAGGCGCGCCGCCCCGATCCCGCCCGCATGCTGCAGGCTTATACGCAGGCCGCCGCATCGCTCAACCTGCTGCGTGCTTTCTCGACCGGCGGTTTCGCCGATATCCACCGCGTGCACAGCTGGACACTTGGCTTCACCGACCACGACGACGCCGAGAAATACCGCGATCTGGCAAACCGGATTCAGGACAGTCTCGATTTCATGACCGCCGCGGGCCTGACCAGCGAGACCAACCACCAGCTGGCCACGGTCGATTTCTACACCAGCCATGAGGCGCTTTTGCTCGAGTACGAAGAGGCGCTGTGCCGCGTCGACTCGACGTCGGGCAAATGGCTGGCGGGCTCTGGCCATATGATCTGGATCGGTGACCGCACGCGCCAGCCCGATGGCGCACATGTCGAGTTCTGCCGCGGCGTGCTGAACCCGATCGGTCTCAAATGCGGGCCCACCACGACCGAAGAAGACCTCAAGGTGCTAATGGCCAAGCTCAACCCGGAAAACGAGCCGGGCCGCCTGACGCTGATCGCGCGCTTTGGCGCGGGCAAGGTCGGCGACAACCTGCCGCGCCTGATCCGCACCGTGCAGTCTGAGGGCGCCAATGTGCTGTGGTCTTGCGACCCGATGCATGGAAACGTCATCAAATCCTCGACCGGCTACAAGACAAGGCCTTTCGAGTCGATCCTGCGCGAGGTTCAGGAGTTCTTTGCGATCCACCGGTCCGAGGGCACAGTGCCGGGCGGCGTTCATTTCGAGATGACCGGCAAGGATGTGACCGAATGCACCGGCGGCATGCGGGCCGTGACCGACGAGGATCTGTCGTCGCGCTACCACACCGCCTGCGACCCTCGGCTCAACGCCTCGCAATCGCTGGAACTGGCGTTTTTGGTGGCCGAAGAGTTGCAGAGCAGCCGCGAGGCGCTGCGCGCCGCCGTCTGAGCGTCAACCGCGCCCGCCCTCGATCACCCTGAGGGCGGGGGCACCCCCGCGCGCGACCCTCAGACCTGTCAACCGGGGCTGAGGGCCCGCCGCCGAGAGAACCGCCTGACGGATCTGGAACCGGCAAGGCAGAGCCAGGCCTGCGCGCGCATCGACATCGACACAAACCAGCGCCCGGGTCACCGTCCCCGATGCATCGCAAAGCGGCATCACCACCATCGGCACCTCGATCTGCGGCTTGCCTGCCGCGACATGGGGCGCCACCAAAGTCATGCACAACAGCCGCGGACCGTCAAACACCGCTTCGGTCAGGCCTGTCAGCCGGTCGCGCGCCGCGACGGCGAAAAGCGCCCCGAGGGACATGCCGCGGGGCTCGACCCCCAGAAGTCCGGCGATCACCCGGCCACCGAGGCGGAAACGGATGCTCCGCCCCTCGTCGCGCTCCACTATTCCCGCCCCCGCCAGCCAGGGTTGCAGGACGACCGGGTCAAGATCCGTGCGCGCGGGCACGGCGCGCCCCCGGCGCAACCCTTGCCAATAGGCCAGCACGGGCGTCAGAGACCCGATATCCAGCCCCACAGGGCCGCCGCTGCGCGGCGCATGGTCCATCTTTCGGTCCCCTGTTCATGGGCCCTGTCTGCATCACCACAGTCGGGCCGGTGAGGGGCAGGCGCTTGCTTGACGCTGGGTGGAAATTACTTACCCAATCGTGACTACAACGAATAGAATTGTCCGGGCAGGGGGAGATCATTCATTTGGTTAACGACAGCAGGGGCGCCCCCATCGCCTCGATGACGGGCTTTGCCGCGCGGGAGGGCACGGATGGGCGGGGCACGACCTGGGGTTGGGAATTGCGCAGCGTCAACGCGCGGGGGCTCGACCTGCGCCTGCGCCTGCCTGACGGTTTGGGTGCGCTCGAGGCACCCCTGCGCAAGCGCCTGTCCGAGGTGGTCAGCCGCGGCTCGGTCAGCCTCTCGCTCCGGGTGCACCGCGAGACGGGCGCCGTGGGCCATGCGCTAGACCCCGCGCGGCTGACGGTTGTGATGACGCAGCTGGTGCAGGTACGCCGCGCGGCCGAGGCTCAGGGCCTGCCCATCGCCCCCGTAAATCCGGCCACCATCTTGTCGCTGCGCACCCTTGCCGAGACGGGCGAGACCCCGCCGATGCCTGCGCCCGAGACACTGCTCGCCGATGCCGAACCACTGATCGCGGCCTTTAGCGAGATGCGCGCCGAGGAAGGCGCGGCGCTGGCCCAGTTGCTGTCCGCCCAGATCGACCATATCGAAGCGCTGATCATCGAGGCCGCGCAGATCGCCCGTGACCGGGCCGAACCGCAGGCCGCGCGCCTGCGCGCCGCCGTGGCAAGCCTTGTGGAGGCCACGGATATCGACGAGGCGCGCTTGCTGCAGGAGGTGGCGGCGCTGGCCCTCAAGACCGACGTGACCGAGGAAATCGACCGCCTGCACGCCCATGTCGCGGCCGCGCGTGCGCTCGTGGCACAGGGCGGCCCGGTCGGTCGCAAGTTCGATTTCCTGACGCAGGAACTCAACCGCGAGGCCAACACGCTGTGTTCCAAGTCCCAAGATGCCGCGCTGACGGCCATCGGGCTTGACCTCAAACTGGCCATCGACCAGACCCGCGAGCAGGTTCAGAACGTGGAATGACCATGGCCGATGCGCGCCTGCCCGTGCCCCGACGGGGCCTTTTGATCATCCTCTCCTCGCCCTCGGGTGCGGGAAAGTCGACGTTGGCGCGTCGCTTGATGGCGTGGGATCCGTCGCTGCGCTTCTCGGTCTCGGCCACCACGCGCCAGCCCCGTCCGGGCGAGTTGGATGGCGAACACTACCATTTCCTGCCCGAGCCCGCCTTCAAGACCATGGTGGCAGATGGCGCGATGCTGGAACATGCCCATGTCTTCGGCCATTTCTACGGCTCGCCCATGGCGCCCGTGGCCGAGGCGATCGATGCCGGGTGCGACGTGCTCTTCGACATCGACTGGCAGGGCGCGCAGCAGATCCGCAACTCGGCGCTCGGGCGCAATACGCTGTCGATCTTCATCTTGCCGCCGTCGATCCCCGAACTGAAACGTAGGCTCATCTCGCGCGGGCAGGATCAGCCCGAGGTGATCGCAAAGCGGATGTTGAAAAGCTGGGACGAGATCAGCCATTGGGACGGCTATGATTACGTGCTGGTCAACGATGACCTCGACACGACCTTCGGCAAGTTGACCACCATCATCGCCGCCGAGCGTCTGCGCCGCGCCCAGCAGCCCGGCCTTGCCGCCCATGTCCGCAAGCTGCATGACGAATTTCAGGAGGATCAGGTATGATCTACGCACTCGACGGCACCGCCCCGGACATCCACCCCGACACTTGGGTCGCGCCCGGCGCCCATGTGATCGGCCGCGTCGCGCTGGAGGAGGGGGCCAGCATCTGGTTCGGTGTCACGCTTCGTGGCGACAACGAGGTGATCCGCATCGGTGCGGGCTCGAACGTGCAGGAGAACTGCGTCTTTCACACCGACCTGGGCTATCCGCTCACGGTCGGGCGCGACTGTACCATCGGCCACAAGGCCATGCTGCATGGCTGCACCATCGGCGACGGGTCGCTGGTGGGCATGGGCGCCACGATCCTGAATGGTGCCGTGATCGGTGCAGGTTGCCTGATCGGGGCGGGTGCGCTGATCCCCGAGGGCAAGGTGATCCCCGATGGCAGCCTGGTGATGGGCATGCCCGGCAAGGTCGTCCGCGATCTAGACGCTGCGGCGCAGGCCAAGCTGCTCAAATCCGCGGCCCATTACCGCGATCGGATGCGCCGCTTCCGCACCGGGCTCGTGCCGCTCTGAGCCTGCCTCGCTTCATCTTTCCCCAAATATGCATCCGCACGCGCCATCCGCGCCTTGCCTCATGTCAGCCGTGCGACCGCACCGCGCCTTGCGCGGTGCTACCGCCGCCGTTGACGCAGGCCGCAAGGCCGAGGTGCGTGGCAGACCCGACCCTCAGGCCGTCGCCATCGACAGGCGTCCGTCACGCGCAACATAGTTGAGGGTGATGTCGAGCGGCTCTGCCGCGGCGTGAAGGGCCGCGAATTGCGCCTCGGAGGGGCGCAGCGGCCGGCCCGCCGCCCCCATGCCGAAGCGCAGCACCGACCACAGCGCCTCGTCCAGCGTCACACGCGGGCCATGAGCCTCGAGCTGCCACTGGCCGGCCTGATCCACGGCCAAACTGACCTCGCCCCCCATCGGCAGGGCGGTTTCGGCACAGAGCAGCATCAGATAGCCCAGCTTGACCCGCAACCGGGGCAGATCCGTCGTGACCGCCCAATCCAGCGCCAGCCGCCCGCCTTGCCATGGCGCCTGCGCCGTCGCCCGCGCTTCGCGCGCGCTCAGCATCTGTTGGGCGCCCGCAGCACCGAAGGCCACGCGCAGGAAGCGCACGCGCGCCTGCGCATCGCGCACGGCGTCGCGGATCAGGTCCATTTCGGGGCCGCGCACCGATCCCGTCATCTCGATCAGTTCCACCCCGTTGCCGATCGCGCCCAGCGGGTTTACGAGGTCATGGCAGAGCCGCGACCCGATCAGGTCCGACAGGGTCTGCGGCCCGAGCGGTGATTGGTCATTCATGGAGCGCCTCCTGTCATGCACAACGATCTGAGCGCGATCCTAGAGCCGGGGATGCTCGTGCGCTGTCCCGGCCAGCCTGACTGGGGCATGGGGCAGGTGCAATCCAACATCGGCGGGCGCGTCACGATCAATTTCGAGGATGCGGGCAAGCTGGTGCTGGACGCGGCGCGCGTGCCCCTTGAGATCGTGTTTCTCGACTGATCCATCGCGTCCTCGCCCCTCCGCTTGCCGCAGCCTAGGCCGCGCCAGGTTAACACGAGTTTAACGCCGCCGTGCACCCCGCCCGAGCACCCGCCCCGGTTTGCAAGGCCGCCCGCGCCTGCTAAGGGGATCTGCCGCCCAGTTGGACCTTGCACCCCTCGCATGCAGATCGACGACAGCCATTTCGACCTCAGCCTCGCTGCGACCGAGGCCGATCTGCGCGCGGCCCAGCGCCTGCGCTATGCCGTCTTCGTCGAGGAGCTGGGCGGGGACGGGGCGCTGGTCGATCACGACGCCCGGCTGGAGGCCGATCGCTTCGACCCGCATTTCGACCACCTCCTTCTGCGCGACCGGCGGCGGGACGAGGGCGATCAGGTGATCGGGGTCTACCGTGTGATGCGCGCGGCGGGCGCGCAGGCGGCGGGGCAATTCTACTCCGAGGATGAATATGATCTGTCGCCCCTGCGCGCCTCGGGGCGGCGCCTGCTGGAACTGGGGCGGTCTTGCGTGCACCGCGACTATCGCGGCGGCACCGCGATGATGCATCTCTGGGCGGGGCTCGCCGACTATATCGCCGCCCATGAGATCGAGGTGATGTTCGGCGTGGCCAGCTTTCACGGCCTCGACCCCGCGCCGCTTGAGGGGCCGCTGTCGCTGCTGCACCACCGCCACCTCGCGCCGCCCGCGATCCGCCCCCGGGCACGCGCGCGCGGCCACCAGCCGATGGACCTGATCCCTGAGCAAGATCTCGACCGTCCGGCCGCGATCCGGGCGATCCCGGCGCTCATCAAGGCCTATCTGCGGCTTGGCGGGTTCGTGGGCGAGGGGGCCTATGTCGACCGGGCCTTCAACTGCATCGATGTCTGCCTCGTCATGGATGTGGCCCTGATCCCCGACAAGCACAGGGCGATTTATTGCCGGAGCGGCAGCGCATGAGCCAAACGTGGCGAGGGGCCGAGCCACCCGCGCCGCGCGCCGTGACGCGGGCAGGGTTGCTGCGGGTCGCGGGGCGGGGTGGGGCGATCCTTGCGCTATTGGCCATCGGTTTCCCGCTTCTTGTGATCTTGCGCCTGCCCGAGCGGCTGATCTTCGGCCTCGACCGCCCGGTGACGCCGCATGTCACCCAAATGGTCTGCCGCGCGGCCTGCCGCGTCCTCGGCCTGCGCGTCAAGATACGGGGCGCGCCGATGAGGGGGCCGGGGGCCTATGTGGCCAATCACGTCGGCTGGCTCGACATCTTCGTGCTCAATGCGTGCAAACGGCTCTATTTCGTCGCCAAATCGGAGGTCGCGGGCTGGCCCGGCATCGGCTGGCTGGCGCGCGGGACCGGCACTGTCTTCATCGCCCGCGACCCAAAGCAGGCACAGGCGCAGACCCGCGTTTTCGAGGACCGGCTTCGGGCAGGCCATAGGCTCCTGTTCTTCCCCGAAGGCACCTCCACCGACGGGCGGCGCGTGTTGCCGTTCAAACCGACGCTGTTTCAGGCCTTTCTCTCGGACCGCCTGCGCGATGTGCTGCATATTCAGCCGGTGACAATGATCTACCATGCCCCCGCGGGCGAGGATGCGCGCTTCTACGGCTGGTGGGGCGACATGGCGCTGGGGCCTGCGATCCTGTCGGTTCTGGCGGCGCGCCGACAGGGACAGGTCGAGGTGGTCTACCACCTGCCCCTGAAGGTCTCCGACTTCCACGACCGCAAGGCTCTTGCCGCGGCGTCAGAGGCTGCGGTGCGCAAGGGGTTCGTCGCGGCGCTGGCGTCTTGATCTTCTCTGTTTCGAAAATATCCCGGGGGAGGCCGAAGGCCGGGGGCAGAGCCCCCAGGCGACGCCAACCCCTATCGGATCGGTGCGATCAGCGCGCGGAGCGCCGCCACAGCATCCTCTTCGCGCCAGATCTCGGCGCCGATGGCGAAGAAATCGGTGATCGGCGCGAAAGCCTCGATCAGCCCGACATCCAGTGCGCCCTCGGCCACCACCGGCAATTCGATCATCTCCGACCACCAGGCGAACAGTTCGTGATCGGCCCGCGGTCCCTCCATCAGCGCGCTCTCGCCCATGGGACCGAAGGCGATGTAATCCGCGCCTGCCTCGCCGGCGCTCATGCCGTCATGGCGCAAGCTCCCGCAAAAGGCGCCGACGATGGCATCGGCCCCCAATGCCTTGCGCGTCGCGCGCACATTGCGCGGCCCGTCCGTCAGGTGGACCCCGTCCAGACCCAGCCGCTCGACCATGCCCGCGTGACCCGACAGGACCAGCGGCACGTCGCGGGCATGGGCGATCTCGCGCAGGCTGTCGGCGGCGCGCGCCAGATCGTCCTCGTCCTCGGTTGCCAGCGCAAGGCGCAGGCAGGCGATCGGCTCGGCGTCGAGGATCGCCGACAGGCGCGGTGCGAAAGCCTCGATCTCGAAGCGGGTGGGGGTCACGAGATAGAGGTTCGGCTGGTCGGTCTGGTCGCGCTCGGACATGGCTTTCGCCCCTTGTGGTGGTCTGGCGGGTGATAGCGGGGCCGGGGCCGGGCGGCAATGGGTGGCTCGCCCTTTGGGCGAAGGGGTAGCCCGCCCTTTGGGTGAAGCCCTGGTTCGCCCTTTGGGTGAAGGGGCGCTTGCCGGGCAGGGCCGCCCGCGCTAACGGCTGCGCCATGACAGATTTGACCGATGCCAGACAGCCGACCTTCATCCTCGTGCGCCCGCAGATGGGCGAGAACATCGGCGCGGCGGCGCGCGCGATGTGGAATTTCGGCCTTGACCGCATGCGCGTGGTCGCGCCGCGCGATGGCTGGCCGAACGAACGCGCGGTGGCGCTGGCCTCGGGTGCGGGGCGGCTCTTGGATCACGCGGGGTTGTTTGACGATGTACCCGCCGCCATCGCCGACACCACTTATGTGTTCGCCACCACGGCGCGACCGCGCGGCATGACCATGCCGGTCGTCACGCCCGAACACGCGATGGTGCAGGCGCGCGCCATGCTGGCGGCTGGCGGCAAGGTCGCGGTCTTGTTCGGGCCCGAGCGGGCGGGGCTGGAAAACGCGGATATCGCGCGGGCCAATGCCATCATTTCCGTGCCGGTGAACCCCGATTTCCCCTCGCTGAACCTCGCGCAATGCGTGCTCTTGTGCGCCTATGAATTCCGGCGCGCGGGCGACACCACGCCACCCGAGGTGATGGAACTGGCCGGCACCGATTTCGCCACCGGCGCCGAGATCGCGGCCTTGGGCGACCATATCGAGGCGCGGCTGGAGGAGGCGGGGTTCTTTTTTCCCCCGCTGAAGGCCGAAGGCATGCGCCGCAGCCTGCGCCAGATCTGGGGCCGCCTGCCGCTGACCCGCGCCGATGTGCAGACGTTGCACGGGATGTTCCGGCAGATGGTGCGCTGGGCCGAGGGCAAGCGGCGGGACGGTTGACGCGGTTCGGGGGCTCTGCCCCCGGCGCGTGCCGCGCCTTCCCCGGGATATTTTTGAAACATAGAAGCAGATGGACAGCATGACGCGGTCGCTTGAAGGGGGGGGCGCTGCGCGATAGGTCTTGGCTCCAGAGCACGAGGGACAAGACATGGCCAAACCGCGCAGCATCTTCGAGGATGTGACCGAGACCACCAAGCCCGCCGCGGTGCCGGGTGGCGTGTCACGCGACCGGGGGCGAGCGCGGGGTCTCGCGCGGGTCTGGCTGATGGTGCTGTTTGCGCTGGTCGTCTTGATGATCGCGGTGGGCGGCATGACGCGGCTGACCGACAGCGGGTTGTCGATCACGGAATGGGCGCCCTTGTCGGGGGCCATCCCGCCCTTGTCGGCCGGGGATTGGCAAGCCGAGTTCGACGCCTACCGCCAGATCCCGCAATACGCGCTGATGAACCGGGGCATGAGCCTTGAGGAGTTCAAGGTGATATACTGGTGGGAATGGGGCCACCGGCAATTGGGGCGCGTGATCGGGCTGGTCTGGGCCGTCGGGTTCTTCGGCCTCCTGGTGACGCGCAACATCCCGCCCGGTTGGGCGGGGCGCTTGCTGCTTCTGGGGGGCTTGGGTGGTCTGCAGGGCGCCATCGGTTGGTGGATGGTCCATTCGGGGCTGCAGGACGGGATGATCTCGGTCGCCTCCTATCGGCTGGCGACGCATCTGGGGCTGGCCTTCCTGATCCTCGGGCTGATCGCGTGGTTCGTGTTCAAGCTGGGCCGGGAGGAGGCGCTCTTGATGCAGGCGCGGCGCGAGGGTGACCGGCGGCTCAAGGGGATGGCGACGGGTCTTTTGCATCTGAGCTTCGTCCAGATCCTTATTGGCGCGCTGGTCGCGGGGATCGACGCAGGCCGCAATTACATCGACTGGCCGCTGATGGCAGGGGGCTTTTTGCCGCCCAACTTCTGGGTTCTGGAGCCTGCTTGGCGCAACCTGTTCGAGAATGACGGGACTGTTCAGTTCATCCACCGGATGTGGGGGTATCTGATCGTGCTGGTGGCGGTGGGCGCATGGATCGCCGCGCGGCGCACGGCGCGCGTGGCCACAAAGCGCGCCTTCGACTGGGTGCTGGTCGGCATCTTTGCGCAGGTCGTGTTGGGGATCGTGACAGTGATGCATTCCTCGCCTTGGTATATCGCGATCTGGCACCAGCTGGGGGCGGTCGCGGTGCTGGTGCTGATCCTTCGGGCACGCTTCTTGTCGATGTATCCGCTGGTGCAGAGCGTGAAGGGAGCCCGGGCATGAGGGCGCTGGACGATCTGCTGGCGTTCCAGCGCGAGACGGAGGCGCTGGCGCAGGTCATGGGGCGCTTGGGCTGGGATCAGGAAACGGTGATGCCGCGTGGCGCGGCCGTGCAACGCGGTGACGAGATGGCGGCGCTGGAGGGCGTGCTGCACGCGCGCCGCACCGATCCACGGATCGGTGATTGGTTGGCGGGCGCACAGGCGACGACCCAGGCCGAGGCAGCACAGCTGCGGCTGATCGCGCGCAGCTTTGAGCGGGCCCGCAAGATTCCCGCGCGGTTGGCCGCCGAGATCGCGCGCGTGACCTCGGTCGCGCAAGGCCAATGGGCGCAGGCGCGGCGGGCTGAGGATCTGACGGGTTTCCTGCCGGTGCTGGGGCAGGTCGTGGCGCTGAGGCGCGAGGAAGGTGCGGCGCTGGCGGAAGGAGGCGACGCTTACGACGCTCTGCTCGATGGCTACGAGCCGGGGATTACGGGGGCTGAGATCGGGGCGCTGTTCGACCGGATGCGCCCGCGCCTTGTCGCGTTGCGCGCAGCTGTCATGGCGGCGGACCCGGCGCCCGAACTGACGGGCCATTTTCCCAAGATAACGCAACTTGCGCTGACCGAGGAGATCGCGCGCGCCTTCGGCTATGACCTGACGCGTGGGCGCATCGACGAAGCGGTGCATCCATTTTCGTCAGGGTCTTTCAACGATGTGCGGATCACGACGCGGGTCGACGAGGGCGACCCGCTGGGCTGTCTTTACTCCACCGTGCATGAGGTGGGCCACGCGGGCTATGAGCAAAACATCGACCAGAGCTATGGCCTGACCGCACTGGGGCAGGGTGTGTCGATGGGCGTACACGAAAGCCAGAGCCGGATCTACGAGAACCAGCTGGGCCGCTCGCCGGCCTTTTGCCAATGGCTTTACGCGCGCATGGTGGACCGGTTCGGGCCGCTGTCGGTCGATGGCCCGGAGGCCTTCGCCCGCGCGGTCAACCGTGTGGCGAGCGGCTTCATCCGGACGGAAGCCGACGAGGTGCATTACAACCTCCACATCATGCTGCGCTTCGATCTCGAACGCGACTTGATGCGGGGCGATCTTGTTCTGGACGATCTTGAAGCGGCATGGAACGACCGGTTCCTGTCCGATTTCGGGGTGACGGTCGACAGGCCGTCGCATGGCATGTTGCAAGATGTGCATTGGCCCGTGGGGCTGTTCGGGTATTTCCCGACCTACACCTTGGGCAATGTCTATGCCGGTTGCCTGCACGCTGCGCTGCGGGCCGATCTTCCGTCGCTGGACGATGATCTGGCGCGGGGCGATGTGTCGGGCGCGCTTTGCTGGCTCAAGACCCGGGTGCAGACCCATGGGGGCCTGCGCCTGCCGCGCGAGACGATCGAGCATGCCACGGGCGGCCCGGTCAGCGAAGCGCCGCTTCTCGACTATCTCGAGGCGAAATTCGGGGCGCTTTACGGGCTTTAGGCGGCGTCTGGCTGGGGCACCAGCGGTGGCTTGTGGTCGGGCGGCATCGGGCAGGTATAGGGCGTGAGGGCAAGGCGGCGGGCGTGCTCGGCCTTGGCCTCGGCCAGCCGGTCGGGATCGCTGAGCAGGATTTCGGCCACCCGGCCCATCGCCTTTGCGGCATGGATCATCCCCTTGTGCGCCGCGCCTGACAGACCTTGCGCCGTCATCTGCCAGCTGTGCAGCGGCGTGCCGATGGCGGCGGTGGCCACCAGAACCTCGGTCGTCGGCACCTTCCACGTCACATCGCCCACATCGGTCGATCCGATCAGCACCTTGCCATTCGGGCGCATCGGCACGACCCAATCGCACAGCACGGCCTCCGTGGGCGGCTGGTTCACCACCGACCATTCGGCGGCGATGTCCGAAGGGGACAGCGTCCCGCGGATTTTCGCGGCATAGGCGCGGTCGAGGTCATCGAAGGGCACGCCGCCCAATTCGTCCAGCGCCTGTTGCATGACGCGGTCCATCGCCAGGTTCTCGAAATGGTTCGAGACGGCGGCGAACATCTGGAACTCGACACTGGTTTCCGTCATCAGCGCAGCACCCTGCGCCACCTTTTTCACCCGTTCGACCAGCGCCAGCATCTCGTGCAGGTCGAGGGCGCGGATCGAGTAGCGCACGGAGGCCCGGGCCTGCACGACGTTGGGCGCTTTGCCGCCCGCGTCGAGATAGGCGTAGTGGATGCGGGCATCTTGCACCATGTGCTCGCGCAGGTAGTTCACGCCGACCGACATCAGCTCCACCGCGTCAAGCGCGGAACGGCCCAGATGCGGTTGCGCGGCGGCATGCGCCGCGCGGCCCGAAAAATGGAAATCCATCCGCGTGTTGGCCAGCGACAGCGGGTCGTCGACCCGCGTCATGCCGCCCGGATGCCATGTGACGGCGGCATCCACATCGTCAAACGCCCCGTCGCGCACCATGAAGGCCTTGGCCGCCCCGCCTTCCTCCGCCGGGCAGCCGTAGTAGCGCACGCGCCCCGGTGTGCCTGTGGCCTCCAGCCAGTCCTTGACGGCGCAGGCCGCGAGCATCGCGGCAGAGCCCAGAAGGTTGTGCCCGCAGCCATGGCCGGGGCCGCCTTCCTCAAGCTCTTGCGGATGGTCGATCCCCGCCACCTGGCTCAACCCCGGCAGCGCGTCGTATTCGCCAAGGATCGCGATGACCGGACCGCCGCTGCCTGCCTCGCCCATCACGGCGGTGGGGATGCCCGCCACGCCTTCAGTGACCCGAAACCCCTTTGCACGCAGCATTGCGGCATGTTCGGCGGAAGAGCGGAATTCACTGTAAAGCGTTTCGGGCATGCCCCAGACGCGGTCGGCCAGCCCGGTCAGATCATCCTTGTGGCGCTCGACCAGCGGCGGGATGGCGGAGGTATTCTGCATGGGATTTCGTCCTTTGCCCGCAGGTTCAGTGTTGCGACCAGTCGGGTTTGCGCTTGTCGAGAAAAGCCGCGATACCTTCAACCGTGTCAATGTCGAGCATGTTTTCCACCATCACCGCGCCGCTCATCTCATAGGCCTTGTCAAGCGGCAGCTGCAATTGCTCGTAGAAGGCGCGCTTGCCGATGCGCACCGCCGCGCCCAGCTTTCCGGCGATATGGTCGGCCAAGGCTGCGGTTTCCGCCTCCAGTGCGTCATGGGGCACCACGCGGTTGACCAGCCCGATCTCGCGGGCGCGGGCGGCGTCGATGAACTCGCCCGTCACCAGCATCTCGAACACCTGTTTGCGCGGCACGTTGCGCGACAGCGCGACCATGGGCGTGGAACAGAAGAGTCCGATGTTCACCCCGTTGACGCCGAACCTGCAATCCTCTGCGGCCACGGCCATATCGCAACTGGCCACCAGTTGGCAGCCCGCGGCGGTGGCGATGCCATGGGTCTGGGCGATCACCGGCTGGGGCAGGCGCGGGATCATCTGCATCATGCGCGCGCAGCGGTCGAACAGGTCGCGCAGCGCGGAGGCGCCGGTATCGCGGGCGGCGCGTTTGGCCTGCATTTCCTTGAGGTCATGGCCCGCGCAAAACGCTTTGCCCGCGCCCTTCAGCACGATGACGCGCTGGGTCTCGGACACCATCAGGTCGCCGAATGTCGCCGTCAGTGCCGCAATCATCCCATCCGATAGCGCGTTGAGCTTGCCGGGCAGGTTGAGCGTCAGATGCGTCACGGCACCCCGATCCTCGCGGATCACCAGTTCCTCGGTCATGTCTTTTCTTCCCTTCCCGACTGCCCTAACCCCTGTTGCGACCCCTGTATAACGCCGGATCGGCGACAAGGAAGGGAGGCAGGCATGGCACTGGCGATGGATGTGGCCGCGCTGACGCGGTTTCTGGACGAGGTGTTTCCGCAGGTCGCGGCCGATTTCGGGATCGAGCATGTGGCGGAGAACCGCCTGACCGTGCGCCTGAAAGTGGCCGAGCGGCATCTCAGGCCCGGCGGGACCGTATCCGGACCGACCATGTTCGCCTTGGCCGATGTCTCGGTCTATCTGGCGATCCTGGCCCAGATCGGGCCCAAGGCGCTGGCGGTGACCACGAATTGTTCCATCGACTTCATGCGCAAGCCCGCCGCCCATGCCGACATGATCTGCGAATGCCGCATCCTGAAGCTGGGCCGCGTTCTGGCGGTGGGCGATTGCCTGCTCTATTCCGAGGGCGAGGCGGCGCCTGTGGCCCGCGCTTCCTTGACTTATTCGATCCCGCCCGAGCGCTAGGCCTGCGACATCGCGGGGCGGTGCAGGGCCGCACAGGCTTGTGTAGGGCGTGATTGACGATGCCAACAGAACCGGAGGATCGGACATGGCCGAGGCGGCAGGGCACAAGACCGAGGATTTCAGCCGGCTGGAACATCTGCCGGTCACCTTTTTCGCCGTCTTGATGGGGCTGTTCGGGTTGGCCTTGGCGCTGCATGCGGCGGCGGGCACCTATGACTGGGCCGAGGGGCCCGCACGCGCCGTCTTGTGGTTCGGGCTGGCCTGTTTCGTGGGCATCGCGGCGGTCTACCTGCTCAAGGCCTTCCGCTACCCGCGCGCGGTCGCAGCGGAATGGCATCACCCGGTCAAGCTGGCGTTTTTTCCCACGATCACGATCTCGATGCTGCTGATGGCGACCGCCATCCACGGATACCGGCCCGATCTGGCTGAACCCTTGTGGCTGGCGGGGATGCTGGGGCAGGGCGGGCTGACCATCGCGGTGATCTCGGGCTGGATCAGCCACCGCGCCTTCGAGGTGGGCCACCTGACGCCCGCGTGGTTCATTCCGGCGGTGGGCAATGTGATCGTGCCGCTTGCGGGCGCGCAGATGGGCTGGATCGAGGTCAGCTGGCTGTTCTTTTCGGCCGGCATGATCTTTTGGCTGGTGCTTCTGGTGCTGGTGTTCAACCGCTTGATCTTTCACGCGCCGATCCCCGCGCGGCTGTTTCCGACGCTGGTGATCTTGATCGCGCCGCCTGCCGTCGCCTTTGTCAGCTACCTGCGGCTGGTGGGCGGGGTGGATGCCTTTGGCCATATCCTGCTCAACAGCGGCTACGTCTTTGCCGCGCTGGTGCTGGTGCAGGTGCCCAAGCTGATGAAACTGCCCTTCGCGCTGAGCTGGTGGGCGCTCAGCTTTCCGCTGGCCGCCCTGTCGGTCGCCAGTTTCGTCTATGGGCGCGAGGCGGGCAGCGACGCGCATGTCGCCATCGGGCTGGTCGTACTGGCGGCGCTGATCGGCGTCGTGGCCGGTCTGCTCTACCGGACAGGGCTGGCGATCTTGCGCGACGAGATCTGCCGCCCTGAGTGACGGATCACGCGCCCACCAGCCCCTCGCCCCGGCGCAATGCGCGCACGCTGACGCTGTCGGTGGCGAAGGCGGCTTTCAGCACGCCCACCGCCTGCCAAGGATCGGCCGCGCCGCACATGAACACGTCAAAGGCGGCATAGCCGATCTCGGGCCAAGTGTGCACCGACATGTGGCTTTCGGCCAGAACCGCAACGCCGGTGATGCCTTGCGGGCTGAAGCGGTGCGTGTGCAGGTGCAAGAGCGTCGCGCCGCAGGCGTCCACGCAATCTTGCAGCGTCTGGCGGATATGCGCCTCGTCATCCAGCCGCGCGCCTGCCTGAACGTCGATGATCAGATGCGTCCCGGCATAAACCGCCCCGCCCTTGCGCACGAAGTAATCGGCGCCGACCTCGATGTCGGGGGTGGACGGGGGGCGGAGGATGCGGGTCATGTGATGTCCTGTCGGGCCCGGTTCCATGGCAAACTGCCTGTGCAGGCTATGCATCGCCCCCCGATCCGCGCAAGCGCAAATCCGGGGCGCGGACACCGGGCGGGTGGTCAAGGGCGGAAAACCGGCGGTTTTGCGGGCAGATCACACCAAAAGTTGTGGGGTAAAATAATACCTTGCTCGCAAGCTGTTGATTTCATATGGCTTGATCCAATTCCCGGCCATTGACGCCACCGGAAAATACCGTAGAAGCGCGTCATCGCAGGGCGGGTCGAACCCGTCTCTCGTCATTCCGGCCGGGCCCTTGCGGTCCGCCCCCGAAAGGACCGTACCAATGAAGACCTTTTCTGCCACTCCGGCGGATATCGACAAGAAATGGATCGTGATCGACGCCGAGGGTGTTGTTCTGGGTCGTCTTGCCTCGATCATCGCCATGCGGCTGCGCGGCAAGCACAAGCCGACCTTCACCCCCTCCATGGACATGGGCGACAATGTCATCGTCATCAATGCCGACAAGGTGCAGGTGACGGGCAACAAGCGCAACAAGCCCAATTACTGGCACACCGGTTTCCCGGGCGGGATCAAGTCGCGCACCACCGGCCAGATCCTCGAGGGTGCCCACCCGGAGCGCGTGGTGATGCAGGCGGTCAAGCGCATGCTGCCCGGCGGCCCGTTGTCGCGCCGCCAGATGACCAACCTGCGCGTCTATGCCGGTGCCGAGCATCCGCATGAAGCGCAGTCGCCCACCGTGCTCGACGTCAAGTCGATGAACCCCAAGAACACCCGGAGCGCATGACCATGGCCGAGACCCTAAGCTCGCTGGACGCGCTGAAAGGCGCGGTGGACGCAAGCCCCGCAACGATGACCCTCGATGCCGCCCCGCGCCAGCCGCAGCGCGACGCGCTGGGACGCACCTATGCCACCGGCAAGCGCAAGAACGCGATTGCGCGCGTCTGGATCAAGCCCGGCTCCGGCAAGGTCGTGGTCAACGGCAAGACGATGGACGCGTATTTCGCGCGTCCCGTGCTGCAGATGATCCTGCGCCAACCCTTTACCGTGGCTGGCGTGGAAAACGAGTTCGACGTGATGGCGACCGTCAAGGGCGGCGGTCTGTCCGGTCAGGCCGGTGCTGTCAAGCACGGCATCTCCAAGGCGCTACAGCTTTATGAGCCCAACTTGCGCGGCGCGCTCAAGGCGGCGGGCTTCCTGACCCGCGACAGCCGCGTGGTGGAACGCAAGAAGTATGGCCGCGCCAAGGCCCGCAAGAGCTTCCAGTTCTCCAAGCGCTGATCGCGTTTCCTGTTCCAAGACATTACAAAGGCCGCCCTCGGGCGGCCTTTCGTTTCGTCCTATCACAGAGCCGTGATCGCCCCTTTTACACCCGGCCAGACTTCCCACATCGCGCGCCGTCAACGTCAGCAATGGAGGTTTTCCATGAAACTCGTGTTTGTTTCCGGCGTTTTCGCACTCGCCTGCGCCGGACTGGCAATGGCGAGCATCGGACCGTCCGATCCGGTCAAGGTTGTCACAGCGGCGCAGGTTTCGGCCACTGAAGCCGACACTGCACTGATCGACAAGAAAGAGGCCGATACCGGTACCCTCACCCAAGCCTCGGCCGGGTGTGACGCCGATCCGGCCCTGCCGATCTGCGCCGGGGCCGCCGACAAGAACTGATCGGCGTCGCGGGCGCGCCCTGTTTGGCGCGCCCGATTGCACGACGGGCCAAAGGGTCCGCTTGACGCGGCGCATGGGGCCGCATAGCTCGCGCCCATGGCACGCGCACCCCTTTTGCAACTCTCCGATATCTCGCTGACCTTCGGCGGTGATCCGATCTTTTCCGATCTCTCGCTGGTGGTGCAGGAGGCCGACCGTCTGGCCCTTGTCGGCCGGAACGGATCGGGCAAATCCACCTTGATGAAGGTGATGGCGGGCCTGACCCTGCCCGACAGGGGCCGTGTCGTGACGCCCGATGGCGTGCGCGTGGGCTACATGGAGCAAGACCCTGATTTCAAAGGATTCGCCACCTTGGGCGATTTCGCCGGCGCGACGCTGGACCCGGCCGAGGTCTGGCGCGTGGAGGCGGCGGCCGAGGGGTTGAAGCTGCGGCTTGAGGCTGAGCCGGGCCGCGCCTCGGGCGGGGAACGGCGGCGCGCGGCGCTGGCGCGGCTTTTGGCCGAGGCGCCGGAACTGATGTTGCTCGACGAGCCGACCAACCATCTGGATGTCGAGGCGATCGGCTGGCTGGAACGTGCGCTGATGGAGAGCCGGGCGGGATTCGTCTTGATCAGCCACGACCGGGCCTTTCTGACGGCGCTTGCGCGTGGCACGCTCTGGCTTGACCGTTCGGTGGTGCGGCGGATGGACCAGCCCTTTGGCAATTACGAGAGCTGGCGCGACAAGATCTGGGAAGAAGAGGACCAGAGCCGCCACAAGCTCGACCGCAAGATCAAGGCCGAGGCGCGTTGGGCTGTTGAGGGCATCAGCGCCCGGCGCAAACGCAATCAGGGCCGCGTGCGCGCACTGGCCGAGTTGCGCGCCGAACGCGCGGGCCAGATCCGGCGGCAGGGTGCCGCCGAGATGGTGCTGGAGGCGGGGAGCCAAAGCGGCAAGCGGGTGATCGAGGCGCGCGGCATTTCCAAGGCTTACGGCGATCAGGTCATCTTGAAGCCCTTTGACCTGCGCATCCTGCGCGGCGACCGTGTGGCCTTTGTCGGCCCGAACGGGGCGGGCAAGACGACGCTTCTGAACCTGTTGACCGGGCAACTGGCCCCCGACACGGGCGAGGTGATCCTTGGGACGGGCATCGAGATGGCGGTGTTCGACCAGACCCGCGCGCAGCTTGATCCCGAGGCGACGCTGTGGGACAGCCTGACCAGCGATCCCTTGAACCGGGTCAGCGGATCGTCGGATCAGGTGCTGGTGCGCGGCCAGCCCAAGCATGTGGTGGGATATCTCAAGGAATTCCTCTTTGACGAGCGGCAGGCGCGGGCGCCGGTCAAATCGCTGTCGGGCGGCGAAAAGGCGCGGCTCTTGTTGGCGCGGATCATGGCGCGATCGTCGAACCTGCTGGTGCTGGACGAACCCACCAACGATCTCGATATCGAGACGCTGGACCTGTTGCAGGACATCTTGGGCGAGTATCCCGGCACCGTGTTGCTGGTCAGCCATGACCGCGATTTCATCGACCGGGTGGCGAGCGTCACGATCTCCCTCGAGGGTGAGGGGCGCGCCGTCGCCTTCGCCGGCGGCTGGACCGACATGCAGGCGCAAAGGCAAGAGAACTCCGGTGAGCAGGAAGCCGCTGCCGCGTCATCCCCGCGCCCGGCGGCACGTCCTGCGGCCAAATCCAAGGCACAGGGCGGCAAACCTGTTCTGAGTTTCAGCGAGGCGCACAGGCTCAAGGTGCTGCCCGAGGAAATCGCCCGGCTGGAGGCCGAGATCGGCAAACTGGCCGAATTGCTGTCGGACCCCGAGCTTTTCACCCGCGAGCCGGTCAAGTTCCGCAAGGCGACCGAGGCCATGGCCGAACGTCAGGCGAAACTGACCGCCGCCGAAGAGGAATGGCTAGCGTTGGAAGAAAAGGCCGAAGCGGCAAGCTAAGAACACATGCCGCGCGGCTCTACCCCGTCCCAGGGCAGGAACAATTCGACGCTGTCGGCCCGGTCGCGCCACGGCGTCACTGGCATGACCTGCCCGATCAGCGCCTCGAGCCTTGCCGTGCGTGCGCCTTGCGGGTCGATGGCGCGGCAGCAGACGTATTCTTCGACCAAAGACGCCTGCGCCTCATAGCCGTAATCGAGGAAGTGGCGGTCTTGGGTCGTGTCGAAGAGATAGGGGTCCGCCAGCGTTGCGTGTTCGCGGGCTGCGCGCAGCGGGTGGTAGCCGGTGATCTCGCGGTTCTGCCATTGCCAGACATGGGTCATCTCATGGGCAAAGAACATCGCGGCATAGAGGTGGCGCCGCCCGTCGGGCATAAGGGTGTAGTCGTCGACCATGATGTCCTCGCGGACATGCAGCGTGTTGAACAGAACCATGCCCCCCGTCCGCCCCTCGATGATCGGGCCTTCGGGGGGCGGGCCGACGCGTTCGCGGCAGGTGGTCTGGGGGCGGGCCGGGTAGCGTTGGACGATCAACCCGATCAAGGGGTTGCGCGTGATGCGCACCGGGGCGGCGTCGAAGGTATCGCCCTGCAGATCGGCCATGTAGGCCGCCTCTGGCGCGGTCAGGGGGCGGCCGCAGGCGACGAGGATCACGAAGAGGGCAATGATGAGGGGTGCGCGCATGGCGCGACGATAGGCGGGCGATGGCCGATCGGGCAAGGGGTTGACGCGGATCAAGGCAGGACGCGCGGGCATGGGGCAGGCTTGACCCGAACGGAAACGGGAGGGTGCGATGCGGATCAGCTTTGCGGGATTGGTGGCGGTGCTGGCCTTGGCGGGTGCCGCGCAGGCGCAGGACGCGGCTGAGGGGGCGGGGCTTTACGCCAATTTTTGCGCGGTGTGTCATGGGGTTGACGGGCGCGGGCAGGGCGTGATGACGGAAGTTCTGACCGTCGCGCCGGCCGATCTGACAGCGCTTGGCCGGGGTGAGGAGTTTCCGACGCTCAGGGTCGTGCGGCAGATCGACGGGCGCGATCCGCTGCTGGCGCATGGGGGCGAGATGCCGCTGTTTGGCATGTGGTTCGAAGGCGACGGGGCGGATGTGGCGATGGCGGGGCCAGGCGGGCAGCCGATGCTGGTCAGCCGCGCCATCGCCGATCTGGTGGCCTACCTGCGGGAGATACAATCATGAAAACCGTTTGGATGCAGGTGCTTGCGGCGCTTATGTCAACCAGCATTCCGGCGTTGGCACAAGACGAGGCGCGGGGCGCGCGGCTGTTTCAGGAGAGCTGTGCCGTCTGTCATGGGGCGGGGTTGAGGGGGGATGGGCCGATGGCGGAGCTGTTGGTGGTGGCGCCGCCGGACCTGACGCGGATTTCGGCGCGGTATGGGGGGGATTTTCCGCGTGCGGGCATGGCGTGGAAGATCGACGGGCGCGACCCGATCCTGAGCCACGGGGGGGATATGCCCTTGTTCGGGTTCGTTTTTTCGGAGATGTCGCAGGTCCTGACCTCGCCCGGGGGGCAGACGGTGCTGACCTCGCCCGAGGTGCTGGATATCGTGGCCTATCTGGAGAGCGTGCAGGAGTAGGCCCGAGGGCCGGGCGGCGGACGGGCGGTCACAGCCCGTACACCGCCCGTACACAGGCCGTACACTGACGGGCCTACTTGCCCTTTTTCGCGTTGCCGATGTCGAGCGGCTTGCCGGCGTTGGAATTGGCCGTGGCGAGCACCTTGGGCTTTTCCTTCTTGGGCTTCTTGGTTTCCTTGTTGCCCTTGTTCTTTTCCTTGGACATGGGGTGTTCCTTTGGCTGTCCCGGCCGCGCGGGCGGGGTGCCCGTGGCCTGACCGAGGCTCAAGGGGCGATCAGGGTTGCCATGCCCGGAGCGGGCAGGGGCGATGATGTCCGGTGAGGGGGCGGTTGCCCGTGGAATCAAGGTAAGGTTTTGGCAACGAAGGGGCAAGGGGGTCCGATCCTCGAAGGCTCCAGTGGAGCCTTCGAGGATCGGACGGGCGAAGCCCCGGGGTGATCCGGTCAGCGCGAAGCGCAGAAATCGAAAGAAACTGCAATTCCTAAGGTGGGGTGGAACCCCACCCTACGTTTGCTAACTCAATAGTCAGTCAGTATGCCTAGTTGCTTGAAGAACTTGTCTTTTGGTTCGCTACACGGATATCGGAAATCGAACGCCACAGACGTAAGGGAAACGCCATGCATAGCAAAATGAAAGACGAAAATCTTACCAATTCAATTTGCGGAAGGTAAAGCACAGGCCACCATTCAGATCGCAGATCCCTGAATATTACGGCTGTCTGAGAAATTTCTGCCAAAACATTCAAAATAATCGGTCGAATTGGATCGCCCTCAGTTAACAAAATCATGCCAGACCGCTCAGTGCTCGGTGGTCTGTCAATGACAGTTGGGCGATTAGCAGTCTCCCCGACGCATCCAGTTGCAACTTCATCAACAACATCAAAACAATACCATGGTGCCGAAAGAGTTCTTTCTGGGGCGGTTGTATTGAGCGTGCTTAAATGCTCTTCTGAGAATTGCCAACTGACGGATGCGTTGCTTAAGAGAGGCGGACTATGAGTTCGAAAGTCACGCGTGGTACCGCTCAGGTCAAGCGAAGCTCCAATACGCGACGCGTTCTGAAGCTCAAGTTCATGGGCTTTGTTCTGAGGAACTGCCCACAGAAAGAAATATTCCCTTCGGACGCGACTAATTTCAAATGCATACTCACAACTAGCCTGGAAGACTGGAAGGAAATTAGTATTTCTGGCTGCGCAATGCTCGAAATATGCAGATTGAAGTATGCTATCCGAAATTTGCAGTCTTACATTTGCACTGTTTGCGGTATTTATTCCAGACTCTACACGGGCGATATAAACTGACGATACGAAGGCCACAAACGCGCCAATGCCACCAACCAAAACCCAAAGAAAATCGGCTATCGCACGAGTTCTGACTATTCCGTACTTTCGAGATGCAAGTGAAATAGATAATGTGCTAAGCAGAAAAGCGAAAATGCACAAAAATATTTGAAGCATGCTATTATTACCTTGCGCTCAATCAATCCTTCAAACATCCAACTCCTCCACAAATCGCGCGTTCTCCTGGATATACTGGAACCGCAACTCCGGCTTCTTGCCCATCAGACGCTCCACCAGATCGCCGGTCTCGCCCGGCGCGTCCTCGTCCACGCTCACCCGGATCAGTTTGCGCGTCGCGGGGTCCATCGTGGTGTCCTTGAGGTCTTTCGCGTCCATCTCGCCCAGACCCTTGAAGCGGCTGACGTCGATCTTGCCCTTGCCGCCGATGCCCTTGGCCATCCATTCGGCTTTTTCCACCTCGTCCAGACAATAGACGCGCTTGGCCCCTTGGGTCAGGCGGAAGAGCGGCGGGCAGGCCAGATACAGGTGCCCTGCGTCGATCATCGGGCGCATCTGGCTGAAGAAGAAGGTCATCAGCAGCGCCGCGATATGGGCGCCGTCGACATCGGCGTCGGTCATGATGATGACCTTGTCGTAGCGCAGATCCTCGATGTTGAACTTGGTGCCCATGCCGACGCCAAGCGCTTGGCAGAGATCGGAAATCTCGGTGTTCTGGCTCATCTTGTTGGAGGCCGCGCCCAGAACGTTGAGGATCTTGCCGCGGAGCGGCAGCAGGGCCTGGGTCTTGCGGTCGCGCGCCATCTTGGCGGAACCGCCCGCGCTGTCGCCTTCGACGATGAACAATTCCGTGCCGTCGCGGGCGGATTGGGAACAATCGACCAGCTTGCCGGGCAGGCGGAGTTTTTTGGTCGCAGTCTTGCGCGCGGTTTCCTTTTCGGCGCGGCGGCGCAGCCGTTCCTCGGCGCGCAGGACAAGGAAATCGAGGATTGCGCCGGCGGATTTGGTATTGGCCGCCAGCCAATTGTCAAAATGGTCGCGCACGGCACCCTCGACCATGCGGGCAGCCTCGGCCGTCGCAAGACGGTCCTTGGTCTGGCCCACGAATTCCGGCTCGGCGATGAAGCACGACACCAAAGCGCCCGCGCCCGAGACCAGATCGTCGCGGGTGATGTTGGCGGCCTTGCGGTTGTTGGACAATTCGCCGTAGCCGCGCACGCCTTTCAGGATCGCGGCCCAGAACCCTGCCTCATGCGTGCCGCCCTCGGGCGTGGGGACCGTGTTGCAATAGGATTGGATGAAGCCGTCGCGCGCGGGCGTCCAGTTGATCGCCCATTCGACATAGCCGGGCTGGTTGAAGCGGGACTGGAACTCCACCTTACCGGCGAAGGGGGTTTCCGCATAGGTCGCGGCGTTGCCCATTGTTTCGCGCAGGTAATCGGCAAGGCCGCCGGGGAAGTGGAACACGGCCTCGCGCGGGGTCTCAGTGTCGTCGATCTCGGTCTTCCAGCGAATCTCGACGCCGGAAAAGAGATAGGCCTTGGAGCGGACCATCTTCATCATCCGCGCGGGCTTGAACCGGTGCGAGCCGAAGATCTGCTCGTCTGGGTGGAAGGTGACGGTGGTGCCGCGGCGGTTGGCGACGGCGCCTGCCGAGCGGATGGGGCCTTGGGGGATGCCACGGGCGAATTCCTGCACGAACAGCTCGCGGTTGCGCGCGACCTCGACCCGCATGTGATCGGAGAGCGCGTTGACGACGGAGGCGCCGACGCCGTGCAGACCGCCGGAGGTCTGGTAGGCTTTCCCTGAGAATTTGCCGCCTGCGTGAAGGGTGCAGAGGATGACCTCCAGCGCGGATTTGTCGGGGAATTTCGGGTGCGGATCGACCGGGATGCCGCGACCATTGTCGCGGATGGTGACGGAGTAATCGGCGTGCAATTCAACCTCGATCCGGGAGGCGTGGCCCGCCACGGCCTCGTCCATCGAATTGTCGAGGACTTCGGCCACAAGGTGGTGCAGCGCGCGCTCGTCGGTGCCGCCGATATACATGCCGGGGCGTTTGCGGACAGGCTCCAACCCCTCCAGCACCTCGATGGAGGAGGCGTCGTAGGTTTGCGGGTCGGGCGTGCTGCTCAGCAGGTCATCGGCCATGGGATGGGGTGCCTCTGCTCTATATTGTGGGCGGTTGGGTGGATCATGGCAGGTTTGGGGGCGCGGGGAAAGGGGAGGGGGCGGGTGCAGGCCGCGCTGGCGGGCGCGGTTTGTTGACCTGGCTCAAGGTCGGGGCCGTTCGATGCGCGGTAGGGTTGCGGGATGACACCGAAACCAGCCTCGAAGGGACAGATACCGTGACTGATGTGATCGCCGACACCGGCGCGGCCCTTGCCGTGCCCGAACCCGCCAACGATGCCGTGCAGACGCCCGCCGAGCCTGGGCAGAAACCCGCGCCGCGCCGCCGCCCTGCGCCGACCGCGGCCGAGATCCGGCAGGCCTTCGAGACGGGCGAATACCCCTATGAGACGCGGCTGTCGCGCCGGAGCTACGAGGCGCAGAAGGCCAAGCTGCAGGCCGAACTGCTGAAGGTGCAGAAATGGGTGGGCGAAACGGGGCAAAAGATCGTGATGATCTTCGAGGGGCGCGATGCGGCGGGCAAGGGCGGCACGATCAAGCGGTTCACCGAGCATCTGAACCCGCGCGAGGCGCGCGTGGTGGCGCTGAACAAGCCCACCGATCAGGAACGCGGGCAATGGTATTTCCAGCGCTACGTCCAGCATCTGCCGACGGCGGGGGAAATGGTGCTTTATGACCGGTCGTGGTACAATCGCGCGGGCGTGGAGCGGGTGATGGGGTTTTGCGAGCCCAATGATTACCTCGAATTCATGCGCCAGACCCCCGATCTGGAGCGGATGCTGACGCGCTCGGGCATCAGGCTTTACAAATACTGGTTCTCGGTCACGCGAGATGAGCAGCGCCGCCGGTTTTTCAGCCGCGAGACCGATCCGCTGAAGCAGTGGAAGCTGTCGCCCATCGACCGCGCCAGCCTCGACAAATGGGATGATTACACCGAGGCCAAGGAGGCGATGTTCTTCTACACCGACACCGCCGATGCGCCCTGGACGGTGATCAAGTCCGACGACAAGAAACGCGCACGGCTCAACTGCATGCTGCATTTCCTCGACAGTCTGGACTACCCCGACAAGGATACCCGCGTGGTGCATGCGCCCGATCCGTTGATCGTGGGGCAGGCGGGGCATGTGATCCACAAGGCCGAGCACATTCTGGGCGCCTCGCTGCACCCCGAGACGCGGCGCGGGCGGCCAAAGGCCACTGCGTGACGCGAAAATCCCGAAGGCGCAGGGGGGTTGCGCTCTCGGGTTGCCGTCATGTCATTGGTTGCCCGGGCGTCTCAGAACAGGTCGTACATCACGCCGGTGCTGTCTGCAGTCCCGAAATAGTAATCGAAGATCTGCGCATCGATGATGTTGCGCTGGCGCGCAACCGAAGCCAAAGCGATCAGGGTCACTGCATCGTCTTGTGACAGGGTTCCATTCTCGATCGCCTCGATGCCGATGGCCATTGCATCGATGATGTCTTGGTTCATCATCTGGTTGGCGATCTCGAACAGATCCTCGGCATAGCTGGCGGTCGTGAAGCCAAGCGCGAAGGCCGGTTCGAAATGGGTGGGCGTGAAGCCGATGTAATTGTCGCTCATCTGCTGATTGCGCAACTCGGCGTCCATGCGCGAGACCATGGTCGATATACCGTCATTCAGCACGGCGACCGTCGCCAGAGCCATCGCCACGGCGGCCGAACTCAGGGCCGTCCAGTCGACTGTGACGGCGCCGCGCTCGTCTTGTATAAACCTGTGCAAGATGCCGGTCATCGGACCTACCGAATGGGAAAGCTCCGCGTTTGTTAGACCGCAAACCGGGCGGAAATGTGTCCGATTGTCATGAGAACCGGCAACAATCCCCGGACACATGGTAAACAACGGGTTAAGCCACGCGATCGGCGAAGGTTTGCTGCGCGCCCACGAACGGAGGTGGCGGGGATTGTGCAGGCCCTGCCCCGCGTCCTATCTGGGGGCATGTGTCACCGCATCCGCCGTTGTCTTGCGCCCTTTGTGGTCGCGCTTGCCGCCCTTGCGGGGCCGGCGGCGGGCCATCCGCATATCTTCGTCGACGCCGGGGTAACCGTTCTGCGCGACTCTGCGGGTCATGTTTCCGCCGTCGAGGTGACATGGCGCTATGACGAGTTGTATTCGCTGATCCTGACCGAGGATTATGGCCTCGATCCCGATTACGACCTGCAGTTGACCGAGGCTGAAGTGACCGAAATGCTGGGCTTCGATCTGAACTGGGGCAGCGGTTTTTCGGGTGGTCTTGTCCTGTTGCAAGCGGACAGGCCGCTCGATCTCGGCCCGCCCGAGCCGGTGTCGATGCGCCTGCTGGACACCGGCCAGATCGAGACCACCCATCGCCGCGCGGTTCACGGCGCAGCACCCGGCGGTCTGGTGGCGCAGATCTACGATCCGGAATTCTACATCGCCTTCGAGATGATCTTGCCCAACACCGTGGCCGGGGAACCGGGTTGCAGGGTCGATCTCATCCGCGCCGATCTTGATGCCGCCTATGCGGCCCTCGAGGCCGCGCTTGAGGCGATCGGCGGCGCGGTGGCGGCCGAGGACAATTTTCCGGCGGTGGGGGCGCTGTTCGCCGACCGGGTGGAGATCACATGCCCCGAATGATCGCCCTTGCCGCCGCGCTGCTGATCGTCGCGCTGGCCACGCTCGTGCTGTCGGGGGCAGACCGCGTGTTGCAGCTCTGGGCGCTCGAGGGGCAGCAGGTTGCCCAAAACGCCATGGCGCGGGGCTTGCGCGCGCTCCGGGCGGGCGAGCCCGCGGCGCTTGGCGGTTTCTTGGCGGTCTGCTTTGCTTACGGGTTTTTCCATGCGGCAGGTCCCGGTCATGGCAAGCTTTTGATCGGCGGCTACGGGGCAGCGCGTGCCGTGGGCGCGGCCCGGCTTTCGGCTGTGGCGCTGGCCTCGAGCCTCGCGCAGGGTGCGACCGCGGTGGCGCTGGTGGCGCTTGGGCTCTGGGTCTGGCAGCTGGGGCGCGAGCAGATGACCGCGATGGCCGACCGGCTTTTCGCCCCGCTCAGCTTTGGGGCCATCGCTTTGGTCGGGCTCTGGCTGGTCTGGCGCGGGCTGCGGGGCCTTTGGGCGGCTCGCAGGGTTGGCGCAGACCTCCATCACGACGCGCGCGCGCATCACCACCATGACCATGGCGATGACTGCGCCACCTGCGGCCATGTCCACACCCCCGATCCGGCCGCGCTGGCGCAGGCGACCGGCTGGCGCGACATCGCGGTTCTGGTGGGCGCGGTCGCCATCCGGCCCTGCACAGGCGCGCTTTTCGTGCTTATCTTGACCGCGCAGATGGGGATCTTTGCCGTCGGGATCATGGGCACGCTGGCGATGGCGCTTGGCACCGCCTCGGTGACCATCGCGGTGGCGATTGCCGCCGTGACCCTCAGGCGTGGCGTATTGGCGGGGTTTGCGGGGTCGGGCGTGCTGGCGCGCGCGCAGCCCATCCTCGAGATCGCGGTGGGCGCGCTGGTCGCGGTTCTGGCGAGCCAACTGGCGCTGGCCGCGCTCTAGCGACGCCTGCGGCTTGCCGGGCGCGCGCGGCGGGTCTAAGGGCAGGGCCATGACGTCCCTGTCCGCCCATCTCCGCGCCACCCTCAGTCTTGGCCTGCCTCTGATCGGCGGCATGCTGGCACAGATTGCCATCACCGTGACGGACACGGTGATGATGGGCTGGTATGGCGTGCCGGAACTGGCCGCCGTGGCGCTGGGGGGATCGTATTTCCATGTCGTTTTGATCCTTGGCATGGGGTTTGGCCTTGCCGTCATGCCGATGGTGGCAGCCGCGGCGGCCAATGACGACCGGCGGCAGGTGCGGCGGATCACCCGAATGGGCCTGTGGATCGCGCTGATCTTTTCGGCGCTGGTCATGCCGCTGTTCGTGTTCTCGGGGACCATCTTGCGCACGTTGGGGCAGTCTGAGGAAATCGCCACCATGGGCGAGATCTACCTGCGCATCGCGGGCTGGGGCATCGCGCCCGCCGTGGTGATGACGGTGCTGCGCAGCCATCTCTCGGCGCTCGATCATGCGCGGGTGGTGCTTTATGCGGTGCTGGCGGGGGCCTGTCTGAACGCGGGTCTGAACTGGCTCTTGATCTTCGGCAATCTGGGCGCGCCGGAATTGGGGATTGCGGGGGCGGCCTATGCCTCGATCGGGACGCAGGCGCTGATCGCGCTGGTGCTGGCGCTGCATGCGGGCCTGCACCGCGACCTCAAGCAAGACACGCTTTTCGCCCGCTTCTGGCGCCCTGATTGGGAGGCCTTCGCGCAGGTTTTCCGCCTCGGCTGGCCCATCGCACTGACGCTTTTGTCGGAATCGGGGCTGTTCATGGCGACGATGGTGATGATGGGCTGGCTGGGGCCGAACCCGCTGGCCGCCCATGGCATCGCGCTGCAGATCTGCTCGGTCACCTTCATGGTCCATATCGGCCTGAGCCAGGCCGCCACCGTGCGCGCGGGCCGGGCCTGGGGCACCGGCGACGTGGAGAACCTGCGGCTGGCCGCCATCGCCGCGCTGATCTTGTCGGGGGCCATGGTGGCGCTGACGATCCTGGGCTTCGTGCTGATCCCCGAGGCGCTGATCGGCCTCTTCCTCGATCCGGGCGACCCGCTCCGCCCCGAGATCCTGGCCCTTGGCGCAAGCCTGCTGATCGTCGCGGCGCTGTTCCAGTTGGCCGATGCGGGGCAGGTCATGGCGCTGGGCCTCTTGCGGGGGACGCAAGACACGCGCGTGCCGATGATCTACGCGCTGATCTCGTATTGGCTGCTGGGCCTGCCCGCGGCATGGGTCATCGGCTTTCCGCTCGGCTTCGAGGGGCCGGGGATCTGGTGGGGTCTTGTGGTTGGCCTAGCCTTCGCCGCAGGCCTGATGATGACGCGGTTCTGGCGGGGGCCCGCACGGCGACCGGTCGGCGCAGCGCCGGCCTGATCGCCTCTATCTATGCTTTCCAAATACTTAGGGGAGACGCCATCGGCCGCAAGGCCGATGGCGACGGGGCGGAGCCTCTTGCCGCTCTCAGCCCTCGGCGATGCCGGTCAGGATGCGCGCCCAGGCCCGCTGGCCGCGGTGAAAGCTGCTCAGATCGTATTTCTCGTTCGGGGAATGGATCGCGTCATCATCCTTGCCAAAGCCCGCCAGCAGCGAATCCATCCCGAGGATCTCCTTGAAATGGCCCGCCACCGGGATCGAGCCGCCGCCGCCGATGAAGGCGGCCTCGCCCGGCCATTCGAGCGACAGCGCCTTGCGCGCGATCTCGAAGGCGGGGTGGCCGATGTCCATCCGGCTGGCGGGCGAGGCGCCATGCGCCGTCCACGTCACCGTGCAATCGGTGGGCAGTTGCGCCTCGACCCAAGCCCGGAAGGCCGCGCGCAGCTTGAGCGGGTCCTGCGCGGCGACCAGCCGGAAAGAGACCTTGGCATGGGCCTGCGCGGGCAGCACGGTCTTGAAACCCGCGCCGGTGTAGCCGCCCCAGATGCCGTTGATTTCCGCGGTCGGGCGCGACCACAGCATTTCAAGCGGCATCCGCCCCGCCTCGCCTGCCGGTTGCGACTGTCCGACCTCGCCCAGAAAGGCGTTGGCATCGAAGTCGAGCGTCTGCCACTGCGTGCGCAGATCGTCGGAAATCTCGGCCACATCGTCATAGAACCCCGGCACCTGCACCCGGCCCTGGTCGTCGTGCAACCCGCCCAGAATGCGCGTCAAAACCCGGATCGGGTTCATCGCCATGCCGCCATACATCCCCGAATGCAGGTCGATGCGCGGGCCGGTGATGGTCATCTCCTCGCCCAGCATGCCGCGCAGCTGGGTGACGATGGCGGGCACGTCATCGGTGAACAGGCCGGTGTCGCAGATCAGCGCCAGATCGGCCTTGAGCGCGTCGCCATGCGCCTTGAGATAGGGGACGAGGGAGGGCGAGCCCGATTCCTCCTCACCCTCGAAGAAGACGGTGATCTTGCACGGCAGGCGGCCCGTCTCGGCCTTGATCGCCCGGCAGGCCTCGAGGAAGGTCATCAACTGCCCCTTGTCGTCGGCCGCCCCGCGCGCGCGGATCACCTTTCCCTTTGGGGTGTCTTGCAAGGCGGGGTCGAACGGGTCGCGGTCCCACAGCGACAGCGGGTCGACCGGCTGCACGTCGTAATGCCCGTAGAACAACAGATGCGGCCCCGGTCCGTCGATCTGGCCCATCACCATGGGATGGCCCGGGGTGTCATGCACCTGTGCGTCGAAGCCGATGGTCGCCAGATCGTCGCGCAGCCACTCCGCCGCCCGGCGCACATCGGTTGCAAAGGCCGGATCGGTCGAGATCGACGGGATGCGCAGCAACTCGAACAGGCGCGCGGTGGCGGCGTCGAGATCGGCATCGAGACGGGCGAGGATGGCGTCGAGCGACATGGGGTATCTCCGGTCAGGCCAGGGGGTGCGCGCGACACTGGCCCGTAGGGCCGGGGAATGTCCAGCGGTTGCCGGGCGGCACGCGCTTGGGTATGAAGCGGGCCAGACGGCGGCTGGAACCCGAGGGAGAGATATCATGGCCAGAGCTAAACCTGCCCGTATCTGTGCCGCGCTTTTCGGCTTGGCCATTGGTCTGCCTGCCGCGGCGCAAGACCTGCCCGGCCTGCGCGATGCCCGCGATCTGGTCTTTGCCGAGGACGGGGCGGTCGAATGGCAGGTGTTTCCCGATGCCAGCCTTTCGCCCGCCGATATCGCCACGCTCGAGCAGATCAACCTGATCCAGCCGCAGCCCTATTATGCCGCGATGGCGATCCATCCGGCATCGGGTCTGGCCTCGCCGCGCACCTCGCTTGCGGCCAATTACCACGACGAGGACAATGCGCGCGCCGCCGCCCTTGCGGCCTGTGGCGAGGCGTGCGTCGTCGTCATGGTGATCCGACCCGAGGGCTGGCAGCCGGGGCGGGCGCTGCAATTGTCGGCCGAGGCGACGGCGGCGCTAGCCGATGACTACCGCGCGCTCGCGCGACGCGCGCGCGCCATGGCGATCAGCCCCGCGACCGGGCAATGGGGCATCGGCGAGAGCCCGGCGGCGGCCATCGCGGCCTGCGGCGCCGAAGATTGTCGCGCCGTGATCGAGGGTTAGGCACGGCGAGGGGTGCGACACGGAAGATTGACTCAGGTCAATGTCCGGAGCGCGGCAATTTGTAACTTGGTCGTCACACGCCCTGCGCCTTAAGTGTGCGGGGAGCTAAGAGCCATGAGCCTGTCGGCCGTTCTACGCAGCGGGATGGTCGGGAAGGGGAGACAGCCAGTGAACTACGATACCGCACTCGACACCGCCTTGGGCCGTCTTCACAGCGAAGGGCGTTACCGCACCTTCATCGACATCGAACGTCGCCGCGGCAACTTTCCCCATGCGGTCTGGAAAAAGCCCGACGGCACCGAGCAAGGCATCACCGTTTGGTGCGGCAATGACTATCTGGGCATGGGCCAGCATCCGGTCGTTCTGTCCGCCATGCACGAGGCGCTGGAGGCCACCGGCGCGGGGTCAGGCGGCACGCGCAACATCTCGGGCACGACGGTCTATCACAAGCGGCTGGAGGCAGAGCTGTCGGACCTGCATGGCAAGGAGGCGGCGCTGGTCTTCACCTCGGCCTATATCGCCAATGACGCGACGCTGAGCACGCTGCCGCTGCTGTTTCCGGGGCTGATCATCTATTCGGACGAATTGAACCACGCCTCGATGATCGAGGGCATCCGCCGCAACGGCGGCTCCAAGCGTATCTTCAAGCACAACGATCTCAAGGACTTGCGCGCCAAACTTGCGGCGGACGATCCTGCCGCGCCCAAACTGATCGCCTTTGAGTCGGTCTATTCGATGGATGGCGATTTCGGCCCCATCGCCGAGATCGTCGCGCTGGCCGAGGAATTCGGCGCGCTGACCTATCTCGACGAGGTGCATGCCGTCGGCATGTACGGCCCGCGCGGTGGCGGCGTGGCCGAGAAACTGGGCCTGATGGACCGCATCGACATCATCAACGGCACGCTGGGCAAGGCCTATGGCGTGATGGGCGGCTATATCGCAGCCAGTGCGAAAATGTGTGACGCCGTGCGCAGTTACGCCCCGGGCTTCATCTTTACCACCTCGATCCCGCCCGCCGTTGCGGCCGGTGCCGCGGCCAGTGTGCGCCACCTCAAGACCGACCAGAGCTTGCGCGACCTGCATCAGGAACGGGCCAAGGTGCTCAAGCTGCGGCTCAAGGGCATGGGCCTGCCGATCATCGATCACGGCAGCCACATCGTGCCCGTCATCGTGGGTGACCCGGTGCACACAAAGAAGATCTCGGACATGTTGCTGACCGAGTTCGGCATCTATGTGCAGCCGATCAACTATCCCACTGTGCCGCGCGGGACGGAACGCCTGCGTTTCACGCCCTCGCCGGTGCATGACCCGCGGTCGATGGATGCGCTGGTGCATGCGATGGACGCACTCTGGAGCCATTGTGCGCTGAATCGCGCCGAGATGTCGGCGTGACGATTTCTGCTGGTGCAACATTGCTTTTGACCGTGGTAAGCGTCGGATGAAGCGACGGCTATTGGGGAATCACCTGTCCTTCGCGTAAGATCTAGTGAAATGCTGCCGCAGACACACCACATGATGGGTGACATGCGAGTGGCGCAGGGGGCAGGGCATTCATGGCGCACGACCACGGCCAGTCGAAGGGACAGGAAACCGCCGCAGCGGTTGCCGCCCGATCGGCCATAGGTGGTTTTGATGGTTATGACGTCACCGATGTGGCGCTCGGCGATCTGATGCGCGGCGAGCGGGCGACGCTTGGCAAGTCGCTCCTCGATGTCGAGCGCGAACTCAAGATCCGCGCCGCCTATATCGCGGCCATCGAGAACGGGGATGTCGGCGCTTTCTCCTCGCCCGGTTTCATCGCCGGATATGTGCGCTCCTACGCGCGGTATCTCGCCATGGATCCGGAATGGACCTTCCGCCGCTTCTGCGAGGAGACAGGTTTTTATGGCGTCCACGGGCCTTCGGCGCAGCAGGCCCGCGACGCCAAGCGCATGATCAGCGACGCTCCCCCGCGCAAGCTTGATCCCAATGAGGTCATAAAGGGCGCGCGCATCAGCTTTGCCCCCAAGCGCGACAGCCTTTTGTCGGGGGTGGAGCCGGGCGCGCTGGGGTCCTTTGCCGTGCTGATCGCGGTGGTGATGGGTCTGGGCTACGGGGCTTGGGCCATCTTGCATGACATCCAGCGCCTGCAGATCGCCCCGGTTGATCAAGCGCCGCTGCCTCTGGCACAGCTTGATCCGCTGGCCGGTGCGACCGACGGGGCTTTTGCCGCGCCGCAGGGCTTCGACATCGCCATGCCAGGGCCGGATACATTGGGGCGTCTGTACCGCCCTGAAGCGCTCGAGGCGCCGGTGTTGACGCCGCGTGACGGGGCGCTGGCGACCCTTGATCCTGACGAAGTCGGTACGCTGGGCGGTCTGGACCGCGCTTCGTCGCGTGAGGCACCGCGCCTCGTGGCGGCGGCAGGGGGTGTTGAGGCCGACGAACCCGCCGCGGCAAGCCCTGTGCAGGTCACCGCCGCGCGCCGCGAAGAGCTTGTGGTCTTTGCCGTCCGCCCGTCATGGGTGCGCGTCACCTCGGCCTCGGGGGCGACCTTGTTCGAGGGCACGCTCAATCGCGGTGACAGCTACACCGTGCCCATTGCCGAGCAGGCACCGCGCCTGCGGTCGGGCAATGCGGGATCGGTCTATTTCGCGGTGAACGGCGTCACCATGGGCCCTGCCGGACCCGGTGCCACCATCGCGCGCGACGTGGAATTGTCGGCCGATGCGATCAGCGCGAATTTCGCCATGGCCGATGCGCAGGCCGACCCCGATCTGCCCGATGTGGCCGCGCTTGTCCTGTCTGTGGACGGGACCCAGTAACGCAGGCGCGCCGCGCCCGTTGTTCCCAGCGCCCGACCCGGCTATCTTGCGCAAAAGTCACGTCAAGACCGACGCAAAGGCCGATCATGTCCCACAATCCCATCCGCCCCTGGCGCAACATCGACCGCCGCAAGAGCCGCCAGATCCATGTCGGCTCCGTGCCCGTGGGCGGCGACGCTCCGATCAGCGTGCAGACGATGACCAACACGCTGACCACGGATGTCGCGGGAACCATCGGCCAGATCCAGCGCTGCGCCGAGGCTGGCGCCGATATCGTGCGTGTCTCGGTGCCCGACGAGGCCAGCGCCAAGGCGCTGAAGGAGATCGTGCGCGAAAGCCCGGTGCCGATCGTGGCCGACATCCATTTCCACTACAAGCGCGGCATCGAGGCCGCCGAGGCGGGCGCGGCCTGCCTGCGGATCAACCCCGGCAACATCGGCGACGAAAAGCGCGTGCGCGAGGTCATCAAGGCCGCGCGCGACCATAATTGTTCCATCCGGATCGGGGTGAACGCGGGCAGTCTGGAAAAGCACCTGCTCGACAAATACGGCGAGCCTTGCCCAGATGCGATGATCGAAAGCGGGCTCGATCATATCCGCATCTTGCAAGACAATGACTTCCATGAATTCAAGATCAGCGTGAAGGCCTCGGATGTGTTCATGGCGGCGGCCGCCTATCAGGGGCTGGCCGAGGCGACGGACGCCCCGATCCATCTGGGCATCACGGAGGCTGGCGGCCTGATGACCGGCACGATCAAATCGGCGATCGGGCTGGGCAACCTTTTGTGGATGGGCATCGGCGACACGATCCGCGTCTCGCTGTCGGCCGATCCGGTGGAAGAGGTCAAGGTCGGCTTCGAGATCCTGAAATCGCTGGGCCTGCGCCACCGGGGCGTCAACATCATCTCCTGCCCCAGCTGTGCGCGGCAGGGCTTTGACGTCATCAAGACGGTCGAGGCGCTGGAAAAACGTCTGGAACACATCAAGACGCCGATGTCGCTCTCGATCATCGGCTGTGTGGTGAACGGCCCCGGCGAGGCACTGATGACCGACGTGGGCTTTACCGGCGGCGGGGCCGGGTCGGGCATGGTCTATCTGGCGGGCGCGCAAAGCCACAAGTTGTCGAACGATGGCATGATCGAGCATATCGTCGAACAGGTGGAAAAGAAGGCCGCCGAGATCGAAGCCGCCCGTGCTGCCGAGGCGCAGGCTGCCGAATAGGCTTGATTTGCCGTTGCGAGGCCGAGGAGGGGCGGCTATACCGCGCCAGAGCTGCACCCGTAGCTCAGCTGGATAGAGCGCTGCCCTCCGAAGGCAGAGGCCAGGGGTTCGAATCCCTTCGGGTGCGCCATTTTTCTCTCGCAAATGTTTTCGTCTGTGGGCTCAGGGAGCCCTGCTTTTTTCTGAGGCAAGTTCAAACCTCCCGATGCTCGTCTGATCCGGTAGACTTAGGCAGTCCTGCAAAAGCATCGTTCTTTGCCAAAACAGCCCGCCTTTGCCGGTCTTCGCGACGCGATGAAGACGTAGCAGACGCGGCGGGAAAAGGCGGTGGCGCGCGACCCCGAGATGCCGTCGATCACGAAGGGCAATGACTGGTATTTTGGAATGACGGCGCACATCGGCGTCGAAGCCGACAGAGGGGTGACCCACAGCCTGGAGACCTCGACGGCGAAACTGCACGACACTCATGTCTGGGACGCAGTGCTGCACGGCGAGGAAACCGCGGGCTGGGCCGGCAAAGGTTGTGTCAGTGCCGAGCGTGAGGCCGCGTTCAAGGCATCGGGCAAGGTTTGGGGTGTGATGCGCAAGGCTCCGAACGGCGGCCCGCTGCACCCGCTGTACGACCGGATCAATCGCAACAATGCCATGGTCAGGGCACGCGGCGCGCATCCCTTCCGCGTGATCAAACGCCAGTTCGGCCATGTGAAGTCCCGCTACCGCGGACTGGCCAGGAACCGAGCCCAGCTGTTTACGCTCGGAAATCTGTTCCTCGTGCAACGGAGGTTGATCGCGCGATGACGAGTCTGCCAGACAACCGCCAGACCGCCGACATGACGGTCCTGAACCGGCGAGACCGCGCTGTAAAACAGCGTTGGCCGCCGGCCATGGAGATCAAGCCGCCACCTCGGCGCAGTCGAACGCGTGGGTCAGATGTTCCTTGAGTGTCTGCGATGCGCGACAAAGCGGTTGTTCAGGCGCAAATCAGCTGGGCGAACAAAAGGGATACCACAGCCACGGCACGAGAAAGCGCGGCAACGTGACCTGTGGCGTGGACCCCATCCTTTCCGTCACTTTCGTGCCATCGCGATCGCGGCATGTTCAATCACGTCACGCAGGCGCATCACCGATGTGCCGCCGCAATGCGACTCGCGACGGCATTGGTCGAGAAAATCATTGAGGGCGAATGGACCATCCAGCACCTGTCGCAAGGTAACCTCCTTCAGATAGGGTGACTGCCTGAACTTTTGCCGCAGTGGCACATTCGGGTATGCCACGGTCAAGAGCTTCAAGATGGTCCAGTCTTCTGATGGAACGGCAAAATCGACATGTTCCGGGGTCGGTGCATGTCCTGTGTTGCTTCCACGTGTCATCTCTCGCTCCGCTGGCTAGCTCGGGTAAATGTCGCTCGTCTGGTGGCGACCTGTCTTCCAACATGCCATGACAGGTATCATGTAGGGTTTTGTAGGGTAAAGTTGTCTTAAGTTTTCGGGTGATCGATCCGGCATTGAGCGCTTGGACCAAGGGTTGCTTCAATGTATCGGGCCTGATGTCGGCTTTGATTCATCGGACCATGACCCAGAATATCAGCACGATTGCCCCCTTTTTCGACCTGCCCCGAAGCGGCGTTTTTCATCGCTTTCGCATCCTGTTGATCGCATTGGCTCTGCTGGTGCCGTTGTCCGCGGTGCCAGCCCGGGCCGAGCTGATCCAGAGTGTCGGATTGATGGTCGACGAGTCCGCGATGCTGGACTTCGACGCTGTGACGCATGCACCATTTCGACCTGTCGGTCCGATCATGAGGATTGGCTACACCTCCTCGAACATCTGGTTGCGTTTGCGGATCAATCCCGCCCCGGATGGGGGCGAGGTGGTGGTGATGGTTCAGCCGCCCATGTTGGACAGCGTGAGCTTTTTCGCGCCGACCACGTCCGAGCCCGGTACTGTCCCGCGCGGGGATCATCCTGAGTATCGTGTGATCGAACCCGATTGGCCGTCGGCCTTGCGCGGCTACAGCATCACGCCCCCCGCGGGTGGGGCCGATTATTACGTCAGGATTGAATCGACCGGAACGATCGCCGCCGATGTCACGGCCATCCCGCTTCCGGCGGCGGTCCGGCTGACTTTGCTTACAGATTTCGGGCAGATCGCGTATCTTGGCTTTCTGCTGGTGTTGCTGCTATGGTCGCTCCGGATGCTGGCGTTCACACGTGAACACCTGTTCGGCTGGTTCGCGGCGATGCAGAGTTTGTGGTTGTTCCACAATATCATCGCCTTTGGATATGCATCGGTATTCTCAGGCATCCTCGATTACGACACGCTGACACTGGTCTACAGGAACTTGGTGATCGCGGCGTCCTTGCTGTCGGTGGCCTTTCATCGCGCGGTCCTGATCCGGTTTCGTCCCGCGTTTCTGGCCGTCAGACTTCTGGACCTGCAACTTGCGGTCATGCTGATCGCCTTCATTCTTTTCTGGACCTTCGACCGCCAGCTTGCGCTTCGGCTCAACGCCTTTTGCGTCGCCGCCACCCCGTTCATCCTGTTGCTCAACGCGTTCACGGCCCGTGCTGAGGCATCGCCCGGCTTGATGACGATGCGGATAGTCTATGCCTTTCTCTCAGCCACGCTTTTGACATGGGTCTTTGCGATGCTGGGCTTTGGAACTCTCATCTTCTTGTCGTTCTACGGATTCATGGTCCATGGGTTGAGCACGGGCATCCTCATGTTCATCATCTTGCATCTGCACGTGCGAAACCTGATCGCGGCCGCCAAGCAGGCCGAGGCCCAGATACGTGCCATCGAACAGGAACGTGTCGTGCAACAGGAAAAAACCCATACCCTTGCCCAATTCATCGACATGCTGACCCATGAGACCCGCAACGCACTTGCGGTGATCAACATGTCGCTGTCGCGGCCCACCATCTCGGACCGTCAACGCGCCCGTGTGGCGGATGCGATCCTGGGGCTGACGGGAGTGATTGACCGTTGCAATCAGACCATCCGTCTTGACAGTGACGATCAGGCGATCGCGATGGAACCCTGCGACTTGGCCGATCTTGTGCAAAGGTTGTGCGACAGCCATCTGGAACGCGACCGCCTGCGTGCCCGCGCAAAAGGCCCGCTGCTCGTCAAGAGCGATCCAGTGCTGCTGGGCGTCGTGTTCAGCAACCTGATCGACAATGCTCTGAAATATTCCCCCCCAGAATCCATCGTCACGGTGGCCCTCGACGCGGGCCCGGACAGTGTCTCGGTCCTCGTTGAGAACGAACAGGGCAGTTACGGGTGCCCCGACCCGTTGCTGGTTTTTGACAAGTATTACCGAAGCCAATTTGCCAAAGCGCGGATCGGATCGGGGCTTGGCCTCTACATCGTGCGTGGTTTGCTGGGAAATCTTGGGGGTACAGTGACCTATGAGCCGACCGACGACCTTGTCCGCTTCAGGGTCCGGGTCCCATGCTGAACATCATCATCGTCGAGGATAACGGTGCGCTGCGCGAGTCGCTGATCGACATCATGGCAGCCGAAGGGCATGCGGTGGAGGGGTTCGACAGTGCCGAGGCGTTTTGGAGCGGGGGCAACATCGAGACCGTCGATATCTTGATCCTCGACCTGAACCTGCCGGGCGAGGATGGTATTTCCATCGCCCACCGGGCGCGGGCCGACCATCCCGGCGTGGGCATCGTGATGCTGACGGCCCGAGACGCGCCAGACGAGCGGCGGATCGGGTATGAAAGCGGAGCAGACATCTATCTGACCAAGCCCAGTTCCCCGCCCGAGCTGACCTCCTCGGTCGAAGCGCTTGCGCGGCGTCTGAAGCAGTTCAGGCCAGAGCCGAAGACATTGATCCTGGATTGCAGCACCATGACGCTTTCGGGACCGACGAACCGGGTTGCGCTCTCTGCCGCGGAAGTCGAAATTTTGGCCGAGTTTTCCCGCGCTCCGGACCACCGTCTGGAAATCAGCCGAATTGCCAGCCTGATCGGAGGGAATACCGAGCTGAGCAAAGCTGCGATCGAAGTCAGGATCGTGCGCCTCCGGAAGAAACTGATGGCAGCCGGGATATCCGGGCAGCCGATCAAAGCCATTCGCAACCACGGCTATCAGATATTGCACCGTATCGACGTTGTGTGATCGCCCCACACTTTGCACGCGGCAGGATCGCGCCCTTGCCATCAAATCGGTTGATGTTCTTCACACAGGCCGGTTCAATACGAGGCCACGGCAAACGCGTGGCTTCCAGACGTCGGCTGATACCTTCGAACGAGCCGTTGCGCTGACCGATTGAACCCAGCGCGGCCTTCTTCGCGAACGAGGGATGTTGATGACCTTCGGCGTCATCGATGCGCAGAAGGCCAGCTTTCCGATCAGCAAGATGTATCGGCCCCTCGGGGTCGGCCAGAGCGGGGTCTTCGCCTGGCAGGAACGGCCTGCCTGCCGCCGCCAGCAGCAGGACATGAACCATCTCGCGCATCAACCGCATCGCCTTCGCGCTGTCGAGCGGCACCAATGGCAGTCCGCGCATGCACCGCGACCTCGTGGAGAAATGGCATGAGTTCGGGCGGCATCGCACAGCGCGGCTGACGCGGGAGAATCATCTGATCGCGCGGCAAAACGGGCGGTTCAAACGGAGGATGAACAGCGAGCATGCCTGCCCTGTCGCGCCGAAGCTCGTGGCGCAGGACGTCACGGCAGAAGGCCCTGACACGAAGTGGGAGGCTGACATCTCCTGCATTTGGACGTCAGAGGGCTGGCTCAACCTCACCTTCTTCAAGACCAGCAAGTCGGAGCTCATCAGGCCGGTTGCCCGGCAATCCCGCCAGCAGGCCGAAAACGCCGTCGCCAGATACATCAACGGGTTCTATAACCCCGTCAGGAGGCATTCATCGTTCGACTTTCAAAGCCCCATCGCCTTCGAGCGAAAAGCCCGGGCCGTGAGCCAAATGGTCTGCACAAAAGGCGGGCAAGTCCACTGTGCAGGCGGGCAACGGACGATCGGTTGGGCGGCAGCCCCTGATCGACCAAGCTCTAGGCTTGGGCCGCGCACATGTCCGGGCGTCGTCACGGCGTGAGGGGCGTCTCGCTCGCGTGAGCCGCTTTTCTGTCTGATCTGGACCCGGGTCATGCACCGGAGGGAAGCTTGGTGATGGAGGCCATTTTCATGTGCGCTATGTGTGCAGTGAGTCGTCGAAACGGGGGATATTCGGGGCTATCAGGGCGTAGTCTGGCGTGGACACCACTTGTGCCAACGGATTGAAGATGCAAGAAAAATGACAGAAAATCAATCACATAGGCTATCGGTTGCGCCCATGATGGACTGGACCGACCGGCATTGTCGGTATCTGCACCGCCTCATGTCGGCGCGCGCGCTTCTCTATAGCGAGATGGTGACGGCACCAGCCGTGATCCACGGGGACCGCGACAGGCTTTTGGCGTATGACATGGCCGAACACCCAGTGGCGCTGCAACTCGGAGGGTCCGATCCGGCGGAGCTGGTGCAGGCCACGCGCGCGGCGGCAGACTACGGCTATGACGAGATCAACCTCAACGTCGGCTGCCCGTCCGACCGGGTGCAGTCAGGCTGTTTCGGCGCCGTGCTGATGGAGCGCCCCGCGCTGGTGGCCGAATGTGTCGCCGCCATGATCGCGGCAAGCCCTGTAGAGGTGACGGTTAAGTGCCGGATCGGCGTCGATGATCAGGTCCCCGAGGAGGTGCTGCCTGCCTTTCTCGAAACCGTCTCCGCCGCGGGTGTCAGCAGCTTTTCCATCCATGCCCGCAAAGCCTGGCTGCAGGGGCTCAGCCCCAAGGAGAACCGGGATATCCCGCCGCTGGACTATGCGCTTGTCCATGCGATGAAGCGGGATTTCCCGCATCTGCACCTGTCGATCAACGGGGGCATCACCACTTTGGCCGAGGCGCAGGCGCATCTGGCTGCAGGCATGGACGGCGTCATGATCGGGCGTGCGGCGTATCACACGCCGGCCGAGATCTTGCTGACCGCGGACCGCGACATCTTTGGTGACATGACCCCGCCCAAGACCGCCGACCGGGTCGCGCGCGAGATGCTGCCCTATATCGAGGCGCATCTGGTGGCGGGCGGGCGGCTCCATCAGGTCACACGGCACATGCTGGGGCTTTTTGCCGGGCGGCCCGGCACACGGGGCTGGAAACGCTACCTGAGCGAAAACGCCCATCGTGACGGTGCGGGTCCCGAGGTCGTCGAACGCGCCCTGGCCGAGGTGACGCAGCGCGCGGCCTAGCGGCGCGAGATCACCGGACCCGCTGCCCCGATCTCGATGGCGTCGCGCGGGCGCATCTTGCGATAGACCAAGAACATGACCTTGACGCCGGTCATCTTGACCGTCAGCAGCCCTTCGAACAGCAGATCGAAAGACGCGGGGATCAGGGCGAAGGGCCTGGGCGGGGTGCGCAGGGCGTCCGCGTCCGCCAGCTGCAATTCCAGCAGCATGAAGATCACGCAGATCGTCATCCAGACCGGAAAAACCGCAGGCCGCGGACCGATGGCACGGTCGCCTTGCCGCGTGATCCACAGGCGCAGGACCAGCCAGACCGGGCCCAGAAACAGCACCCAGGTAAAGACGCCGGGCAAGACGGCGACGAAAGCGTCGGTGTCGAACCAGGCGCGCAGCGCCGTGGCGAAGGGGCGGTTTTCGTCCAGCGCGGCCATATGGGCGGGCAAGAATACCAAGGTCACCGTCAGACCACCGGCCAGCTATGCGTAAAGCCATGCGAACAGCCGCAGTGCGCGCAGACCGGTGACGGGCGTCATAGGTCGGCGGCCCGACCTGTCCTTTAAGGCTTCAGCCCTCGAGCCCGCGTTTCAGCCGCGCGACCCGTCCGCCCCGGCGTTGGCTCAGCGCCGCGCGCCGGTCGGGCAGGGCGGCCATCACGCCGCGCCGCGCCTCGGGCGTCATGCGCGACCATTGCGTGATCTCGTCGATGGAGCGCAGGCAGCCGGTGCAGATCCGCGCCTCGGGGTGGACGACGCAGATCTTGATGCAGGGGCTTTCGATCTCGTCGCGTGTCCAGATGTCATCTGTCATGGAATCCAGCCCGCAAATGCCTGAGCCGGTCGAGGGCTCCTTGCAAGATATAGCCTGCCGCGACCGCGTCGATCACCTCTGCGCGACGTTTTCGCGACGTATCCGCCTCCAGCAGTGCCCTTTCTGCCGCAACAGTACTGAGCCGCTCGTCCCAAAAGGCGATCGGCACCCCGTCAAAGGCGGGCAGCCGTGCAAGGTTGCGGGCAAAGGCACGGGTCGATTGGGCGCGCGGCCCCTCGGATCCGTCCATGTTGGCGGGCAGGCCCAGAACGATGCCGCAAAGCTCGCGCCCGGCAAGAATGACCGCCAGCCGCGCGGCATCTTCGGTGAATTTCACCCGCTTGACCGTCTCGAGCGCGCTGGCCGCCGACAACAGCCGGTCCGACACCGCGACGCCGATGGTCTTGGTGCCAAGGTCGAGACCCATCAGCCCGCGCCCGGGGGGCAGGGCGGCGGCGAAATCGGCGATATCCTCGCAGATCACTCCGCCGGTCCGGTCAGGGGCGCGGCGGCGGCCTCGAGCAGGCGCAGCGCGTCGGGGTTTTCGGCAAAGACGCCGCGTCCCTCGTCGTAGATCGCCTGCGCCTGTTCGGTGCGGCCCAGCACGATCTGCGCACCGATCAGGCGGGCCCATTCGTCGGGTGTGCCGCCCTCGGTCGCCAGACGGCTGCTCAGGCTTGCCACCATGCTTTCGACCATGGCCTGACGGTCCTCGGGCGACATGTCCTCGGCTGCGGCCAGATCGGCGGCACTGGGGCCGCGCGGGGCGGCGGGTTGCGGCAATTCGGCCTGCGAGCCGGTCACGCCCGCCAGAAAGGCGATCTCTTCGATCTGGAGCAAGATCGGCTCGACCCAGGGCGCGTCGATGGTGCTGTCGCCCAGAAGGTTGCGCCAGATCGGAAAGGCGAGGTCAGGGCGGCCCTGCTGGGCATACATCAGCCCCGCGTAATACCGCCCGGTGCCGTTGCGCGGATCGAGATTGAGACCCCGCACCAGCGCCGTCTCGGCCTCGGGCGAGACATAGCCACCGGCGGCGAGGATCATCATTTCGGCAAGGTCGATGTGGTGAAACGCGCCCGCCTCGTCGCCCAGAACGTCGATCAGCCGCTGTTGCGCGATGCGGGCGGCGCGGAAATTGCCCAAGGCGGCCTCGTTCGTGGCCAACAGGCTCAGGCCCTGCGCATCGTCGGGGCGCTGTTCCATGATGGTGCGCAGCTGCGCCACCAGTTCCTCGCGGCGCGGGTCGGGGGGCAGCCCCTCGCGGAAGGGGACCTGTTCCTCGGCCTGGTCCTGGGGCGGGCGTGTGGCGCGGGCCTGTTCGACCAGATCTATCCGGGTCGCGATGGGAAGGTCTGGATAGCCCGGCGCGCCGATCTGCAGGTAGACTGCGAAGGCCGTGGCCACCGTCGCCAGAAGCCCCGCACCAAGGATCACCCTGTCCGTGCCGCTGGCGCGCGCCTCGTCGGCCTTGGCGCTTTGCAAGGCACGGTCGGCCTCCAGCAGGCGGCGCGACACCTCGGTGCGGGCGCGGGCCGCGTCCTCCTCGGTCAGGATGCCGCGGGCGATGTCCTTTTCGACCTCGCGCAACTGGTCGCGGTAAACCTGCAGGTCATAGGCTGCCGACGGCACCGATACCTTGCGCGGGCGCAGCACGGCCAGCATCAGCACCAGCATCACCAACACCGAAAATGCCCCTGTCGCGATCCAGAAACCCATTGCCTTGCGCGCCCTTGCCAATTGTCGGTCGCCTTCACATAAGCGCTTGCGCGCGTCGGGAAAACCCGGGGCTTTGCCGCAGGCCCGAGACATTCTGCCCCTGCGTCGCAATTTGCACGGATGTGGTCGCGCGCAGTATGATGGGCGCACGTATCCTGCCCCACATCGGGCAGGCAGTCACAAGGGGGCAGTCCAATGCGCCGCTATTCCGCCTTCGCCATCGCGCGCGAAGCGCTCCGCCATCACGAGGGGTGGGACCGCGCGTGGCGCAGCCCCGCGCCGAAAGCCCGCTATGACGTGGTGATCGTCGGGGCAGGGGGGCATGGTCTGGCGACGGCCTACTATCTTGGGAAAAACCACGGCATCCGCAACGTGGCCGTGATCGAAAAGGGCTGGCTTGGCGGTGGCAATACCGGCCGCAACACGACGATCATCCGCTCGAACTACCTGCAAGACCCCTCGGCCGCGATCTACGAGAAATCCCGCAGCCTGTATGAAACGCTGAGCCAGGACCTGAACTACAACGTCATGTTCAGCCCCCGCGGCGTCATGATGCTGGCCCAGACCGAACACGAGATCCGGGGCTACCAGCGCACGGCACATGCCAATGCCCTGCAAGGCGTGGCGACCGAGTTCATCAGCCGCCAAAAGGTGAAAGAGCTGTGTCCGATCATCAACATCGATGGGCCGCGCTATCCCGTCCTTGGCGCGCTGTGGCAGCCGCGCGGCGGCACCGCGCGCCATGACGCGGTCGCCTGGGGCTATGCGCGGGCCTGTTCCGACATGGGGATGGACATCATCCAGCAGACCGAGGTGACGGGCGTCACCCGCGAGGGTGGGCGCGTGACGGGCGTGGAGACGACCAAGGGCCCCATTGCCTGCGGCAAGCTTGGCATCGTGGTGGCGGGCCATTCCGGTGTCATGGCCGAGCGCGCGGGCTTCCGCCTGCCGATCGAGAGCGTGGCGTTGCAGGCGCTGGTCTCCGAACCGATCAAGCCGGTGATGGACGTGGTCGTGATGGCCAACACGGTCCATGGCTACATGAGCCAGTCCGACAAGGGCGAGATGGTCATAGGCGGCGGCGCCGACGGTTACAACAACTACACCCAGCGCGGATCTTTCCACCATGTCGAGGAAACCGTGCGCGCGCTGGTCGAAACCTTCCCGATCATCTCGCGGCTCAAGATGCTGCGCTGGTGGGGCGGCATCGTCGACATGACCGGCGACCGCTCGCCCATCATCTCGAAAACTCCGGTCGAGGGGGTTTTTGTCAACTGTGGCTGGGGCACCGGCGGGTTCAAGGCCATTCCCGGCTCGGGCTGGGCCATGGCCGAGTTGATGGCCAAGGGCCATTCGCCGCTGGCGGAGGCCTTCTCGCTCGACCGCTTTCGCGAGGGGCGCTTCATTGATGAGTCCGTGGCGGCAGGGGTGGCGCATTGATGCGCATGATCTCGCGGACAGAAAATTGCGTTTGGGCGGGATCTTGCCGGATTGCCGCGCGAATCGCTGTCAAGGGTCCCATGCAGGGCCCGGCTTTCTTAGGTCAGAGATACGTCGCTGACACAGGAGGCAACTCATGGCGAACTACGACGATCCGTTCTATCGCAGCCAGGGCATCGACCCAAACCGGGCGCGCGATCCCTACAAAACCTATGAAGGGGGGGCCGGGGCCGGTATTCTTGTTGTCCTGCTCCTGCTCTTCGGCTTCCTCGGCCTGCTTTTCGTATTCGCAGGCGGAGCGCCTGAGGGCGACGAGGCGATGCCAGCCGGCGCACCGGCCGTCGAACAGCCGGCAACGCCCGCGCCTGTCGCGCCCGACGGCACCCTGCAGTGACCTGCGGCGCCCCACGCGGCGCGACCCGGGCTCTGTCCGATTGACTGACCGGTGGCGCGGCATGGCCCGCGCCGCCGACTTGCGCGGGGTCTGTCCATGACCCCCGCCATCCCCCGCCATCTCGCCCATATCTGGGTCGGTGAACGCCCCCCGCCGCTGCACTGGATGCAAAGCTGGCGCGACCATCACCCCGACTGGACCTACACGCTTTACGACAACGCCTATCTGACCGGCCGACGCTGGCGCAACCAGCGGCTGATCGCGGAATATTTCCGCCGCGGGCGGCTCGAAGGCGTGGCCGATTTGATGCGCTACGAGATCTTGTTTGAGCAGGGCGGTTTCATCCCCGGCGCCGATTTCGAAGCCTTGCGCCCCTGTGACCCGATCTTTGCCGAACCCGTCACCTATTCGTGCTACGAGACCCACCCCAAGGGCCGCTGCAAGGTCACGCCCTGGCTTGCGTCCGCCCCCGGCACGCTGACGCTCGCCATGACCATCGACGAGATCCACGAAGCCCATGCCGCCGATCCTGCGACCGCGCAGCAGCCGTGGATTTCAGTGGGCAACCTGTTCTTGCGCGGCTTCATGGAGCGCAACCGCTACACGCTGACCGATTGCCGCATCCTGCCCGCCTATACCTTCATCCCGCGTCACAAGGACGGGCCGCGTTACGACGGGCCGGGGGTGATCTATGCCGAGCACCATTGGGGCACCACCAAGGGCCGCTACGCGCCCGAGGATGCCACGACCGCCATCATGACCCGGCCCGAGGTGCAGGCGGCGCTTGATGCCGCTACCCCTCTGGCGCTGGCCGAGGACCCTGAAAAGGAAGCCACCCCATGCTGACATTCCGCTGCCCCTGTTGCGGCATCGATGCTTGCGAAACCGAGCTTGCCCCGGGGGGCGAGGCGCATCTCAAGCGCTTCGGGCCCGGATCGTCGGACGATGAGTTCGAGGGATATCTGTTCCTGCGCCCCAACGTGCGCGGCGTGCATTTCGAGCGCTGGCGGCATGCCATGGGCTGCGGCAAGTGGTTCCTTGCCGCCCGCTGCACGGCCACGCTCGAGGTATTCGGAACCTATCCCGCGCAGGTTTCCGCGCCACCGCCCGACATCCTCGCCGCCATCCGCGCCAAACGCCCCGACTGGAGCCTGACATGAGCCTGCGTTTGCCCGACGGCGGCCGCCTGATCGACCGCAGCCAAACCGTCAGTTTCACCTTCAACGGCAAGCAGTTGAATGGGCATCCGGGCGATACGTTGGCCTCGGCGCTGATGGGCGCGGGGCGCACCATCCTTGGCCGGTCCTTCAAGTATCACAGGCCGCGCGGGCTTGTGGCGAGCGGGGCGGAGGAGCCGAACGCCCTCGTCAACCTCGGGCAGGGCAAGACGCATGAGCCGAACCAGCGCGCCACCACGACCGAGTTGTTCGACGGGCTGACCGCGACCAGCCAGAACCACTGGCCGAGCCTTGAGTGGGACATCGGCGAGGTGAACGCGCTCATTCCCCGCTTTTTACCCGCAGGCTTCTACTACAAGACCTTCATCCATCCGCGCGCGTTCTGGAAACATGTGTTCGAGCCTTTCATCCGGCAATCCGCGGGCCTTGGCAAAGCGCCCGACCCCAAACAGACCGACCCCGACCGGTATGAGCAGTTCTATGCCCACACTGAGGTTGTGATCGCGGGCGGCGGCATCGCGGGGCTGCAAGCGGCACTCGAGGCCGGGCGCGCGGGTGCGCGCGTGATCTTGTGCGAACAGACCGGCCATTGGGGCGGACGCGCGCCGGTCGACGGGGTGGAGGTCGATGGCAAGCCAGCGGAAGCTTGGATCAACGACGCCGTCCAAGAGCTTGAAGCGATGGAGAATGTCCATCTGCGTCTCCGCACGATGGTGGCAGGCGTCTATGACCATGGCTATGTCATCGCATATGAGCGCGTGTCAGATCACGCGCCCGCATCCGACATCCCACGCCACCGGCTATGGCGCATCCGCACCGCCCGCGTCATCGCAGCGACTGGCGCGCTGGAACGGCCCTTGAGCTTTCCGGGCAACGACAAGCCGGGCGTCATGCTGGCCTCCGCCATGCGCGATTACGTCGTGAATTGGGGTGTTGCGCCCGGTGCGCGGACCGTGGTGGTCACGAACAACGACGACGCCTATCGCACCGCGCTGGCGCTGCTCGACGCGGGTCTCGCCGTGCCCTGCATCGTCGATGCGCGCCCCCGCGCCGAGGGGGCGCTGCCCCAGCAGGCCCGCGCCCGGGGCATCCGTGTGCTGACCGCAACAGGCATCGCCGGGGTCAAGGGCCTGCGCGGTGTCGTCGCCGTGCAGCTTTGCGCGCAGGACGGGCCCGGCACGGTGACCGAGGATGTGGTCTGCGACGCTGTCGCCATGTCGGGCGGCTGGTCGCCGGTCGTCCACCTCTGGTCCCACTGCGGCGGCAAGCTGACTTGGGATCAGGACGGCGCCTTCTTCCGCCCCGATCCCGACCGCCCGCCCACCGACCAGCACGGCGAGGGCTTCGTCGCTTGCGTGGGCGCGGCCGATGGGGCGCTCATCGCTACCAGCACTATGGAGAATGCGTCAATAAAGACCCGCAAGATGCTATCAGAAATAGGAAAAATGGTATCCGGCTCTGTCCCCGCAGTCACCGCCGCGACCGAGGCTCCGATGCGCCCGGTCTGGATGATGCCTGCGACCGCCGGACCCAAGAAGCGCGCCAAGATGTGGCTCGACTTCCAAAACGACGTGAAGGTCTCCGACGTGCAACTCGCCGCCCGCGAGGGCTTTGAGTCCGTCGAACACACCAAGCGCTACACCACGCTCGGCATGGCGACGGATCAGGGCAAGCTGAGCAATATCAATGGCCTTGCCATCCTTGCTCAGGCATTGGATGAGGATATTCCCCGCGTCGGCACCACGACCTTCCGCCCGCCCTACACGCCGATCTCGATGGGCGCCATCGCGGGCGAGGCGCGCGGTACGATCTTCCAGCCGCTCCGCCGCACGCCGATCCAAGGCTGGCACGAGGCCAATGGCGCGCACTTTGAGCCCGTCGGCCACTGGCGGAGGCCCTATTGTTTCCGGCGCAAGGGCGAAAGCCACCGCGCCGCCGTCAACCGCGAGATCACGGCGACGCGGACCTCGCTCGGCCTGCTCGATGCCTCCACTCTGGGCAAGATCGTGGTGAAGGGTCCCGACGCTGGCCGCTTCCTCGACATGCTCTACACCGGTATGATGAGCAGTCTGAAACCGGGCAGATGCCGCTACGGCCTGATGTGCAACGAAAACGGTTTTCTGATGGATGACGGTGTGGTCGCGCGGCTCGATGACGACAGTTTCCTTGTGCACACCACCACAGGCGGGGCCGACCGCATCCATGCCCATATGGAGGATTGGCTTCAGACCGAATGGTGGGATTGGCAGGTCTACACTGCCAACATCACCGAAGCCTTCGCCCAGATCGCCGTCGTCGGCCCCAAGGCGCGGGCGGTTCTAGACAAACTCGGGTCGGATCTCGACTTGTCGAACGCAGCGCTTCCCTTCATGTCCTGGGCCGAGGGCAAGATCGGCGGCTTTGACGCAAGGGTCTTCCGCATTTCGTTTTCCGGCGAACTGTCCTTTGAGGTCGCCGTCCCCGCCAGTCAGGGCCGCGCCTTCTGGGACGCACTCCTCGCCGCCGGGGCCGAGTTCGACGCCACGCCCTACGGCACCGAGGCTTTGCATGTGATGCGGGCCGAAAAGGGCTTCATCATGATCGGGGATGAGACCGACGGCACGGTGATCCCCCAAGATCTCGGCCTCGACTGGGCGATTTCGAAAAAGAAACCGGACTATCTGGGCAAGCGCGCCCAGGAGCGCCCCCACATGACGAGCCCTGACCGCTGGAAGCTGGTGGGGCTGGAAACGCTCGACGGCTCCGTCCTGCCCGATGGCAGCTACGCCGTCGCGCCGGGCACCAACGCCAACGGCCAGCGCAACACCCAAGGGCGCGTCACCTCCACCTATTTCTCGCCCACGATGGGCCGTGGCATCGCCATGGGCCTCGTGCTCCACGGCCCCGACCGCATGGGCGAGGTTCTGGAGTTCAACACCACCAAAGCCAGCCCCAAGGGCGAGACGCCCAAGACCGTCATGGCGCGCATCGTGAGCCCGGTTTTCCACGACCCGGAGGGGGAGAAGCAAAATGTCTGATGCCACTGTCAGTGCACTGAAGGGCGCCGAGGCGCGTGGTCTCGTCACCCTGCGCGACGCGGGCCTGACCGGGATGGTCACACTGCGCGCCGACCTTGCCACGGCCGCGCGCGCCGTGAAACGCGTGACCGGCGCGGACATGCCCGGGCTGCGCCGCATCACCCAAGGGCAGGGGTGCCGCGTGGCGTGGATGTCGCCTGACGAGATTTTGATCCTGTGCGAGCATGCGACCGCCCGCAAGCTCGCCTTCGATTTGACCGAGGCGCTGACCGGCCAGCATCATCTCGCGCTCGACGTCTCGGATGCCCGCGCCATGATGGCACTGACCGGCGAGCCCGGACCCCTGCGCGATGTGCTGGCCAAGATCACGCCCGCCGACATCGCGGCGCTGCCCTTGGGCGAGATGCGCCGCACCCGGCTGCAACAGGTGGCGGGTGCCATCTGGTTCGAGACAGAGACCGAGGCCCGCGTGATCTGTTTTCGATCCGTGGCGACATACGTCTTTGACCTTCTGGCGATGTCGGCGCGCGAGGGGGGCGCGATCGGTTATCACTGAGCCCCGGGAAACCCCGGGGGTTCCCGACAGAAAAGCCCGGGTTTTTCGGGTGCCTGCCAAGGGCCGGGGTTGACGCACCCCCCGTGCGGCCTCCATCTGTCCCTCAACCGACAACCACCAACGAGGGGGGCCCACCATGGCTTTCGAACTTTCCGATCTTCCGTATTCCCATGACGCGCTGGCAGACTTGGGCATGAGCCGCGAGACGCTGGAATACCACCATGACATCCACCACAAGGCCTATGTCGACAACGGCAACAAGCTGATCGCGGGCACCGAGTGGGAAGGCAAGTCGGTTGAGGAGATCATCACCGGCACCTATCAGGCCGGCGCGGTGGCCCAGAACGGCATCTTCAATAACGCGTCCCAGCATTGGAACCACAACCAGTTCTGGGAGATGATGGGCCCCGGCGAGGGTGGCATGCCCAGTGAGCTTGAGGCTGCGATCACCGAGAGCTTTGGCTCGGTCGACAAGTTCAAGGCCGATTTCGCAGCCGCCGGTGCGGGTCAGTTCGGGTCTGGCTGGTGCTGGCTGGTCAAGGACGCCGACGGCGCGCTGAAAGTGACCAAGACCGAGAACGGTGTGAACCCGCTGTGCTTTGGCCAGACGGCCCTTCTGGGCTGCGATGTCTGGGAACATTCCTATTACATCGACTTCCGCAACAAGCGCCCGGCCTATCTGGAGAATTTCCTCACCAAGCTGGTGAACTGGGAAAACGTGGCCGCCCGTCTTTCGGCCTGACACCGGCTTTCGCGCCACAAGACGGCCCGCCCTTTGGCGGGCCGTCGGCGTTTTGGGCGCTTGGTGGCGCGCGCCGGCGACCAGATCGGGGCGATGAACCGGCTGGTCGTCCTGGCGGGCGACGTCGCCGCCTAGCAGGGGGCGAGGCGCGCCATCAGGGCCGGGACATCGGGCACCACCTCGAAGAAGCTGCGCAGCGACGGGTCGGCAAAGCCTTGCGCGATCACATGGTCGATCAGCGCGATCAGCGGTTGCCAGTAGCCTGCGATGTCGAGCAGGTAGATCGGTTTCTCGTGCAATCCGAGCTGTCGCCACGTCAGCACTTCGAACAGCTCGTCAAGGCTGCCCGCGCCGCCCGGCAGGACTGCCACCGCGTCGGCGTTCATGAACATCACCTTCTTGCGCTCATGCATGGTTTCGGTGACCACAAAGGTCGTCAGGTCGCGCTTGCCGACCTCCCATGCAATCAGATGGGCGGGGATGACGCCGAAGGTCTGCCCGCCCGCCGCCTGCGCCGCGCGCGCCACCGCCCCCATCAGCCCGACATCGCCCGCGCCATAGACCAGCCGCAGGCCCGCGCCCGCAAGGCTCAGTCCCAGTTCGGTGGCAGTTTCCATGAAGACAGGATCGCCGCCGGGTCGCGCGCCACAATAGACACAAACAGACAGGCTTTGCATCGGCATCCCTTGCACTTGATCGGCTTTTGTTCCCTGATATGGGCAAAGGCAATCGGCCTCAAGCAGTGCTGCCGCGGCGGCGACGTGCCAAAGGCAAAGACCTTCTTGGCCGGACCTTTCGTGGGGAGGAAGACGGGACCAAATGTCAGACCCGAAGATCACGGAAGCGGCGGGCAGCGTATCCGCGATAACTGGTGCCGCCGTGCTGGGAGGCCTTGCCGTGGCTGCTGCCGTGGCCTTCGTGATCCTGCGCGACGGACCCGAGGCCCCCGGGCCGGTCACGTCTCCCGTGACCGTCGTCGATGCCGGCGCGTCGGACGCGGCCGCCCCTGCAGCCGGAGAGGTCGCCGAACTGCCGGCCCCGGTGGCGACGCCGGAGACACCCCAGACACCCGCCGACCCTGCGACACCCATATCGCCGCGTTTCGATCTGGTGCGCGTCGATGCGGCCGGAAGTGCCGTGATCGCGGGGCAGGCGGCGTCGCTTGCCGAGGTGACGCTGGCGCTTGATGGCGAACCGGTCGAGACGGTGACGGCAGACGCGGCCGGACAGTTCGTGGCGATGCTGGCGCTGGCCCCGTCCGAGCGTCCGCGTCTGCTGAGCCTGCAAGCGGTCCTGCCCGACGGCGCGGCGGTCGGTGGCGATGAGACCGTCTTGATAGCACCCTTCTCGGGCGGGGCCGTGGCAACCGTGACGATCGAGCCCGCGCTGCCCCCCGATCCGCCGCCAGCGACCCGCGCCGATCCGCCGGGTGTGGGCGAGGTCAGCAGCACCGCGCCGCAGCTCGGCCCAATGTCCGGCGATGCAGACCCCGCCGCCGCGCAGGCCTCGGTGCTGGCCGATGCCGCGCCCGACAGCGCACCGGATCCGCAGACCGCCCCCGCGGCCACACCCCAGGCGCAGGTGGCACAAAACAGCGTCGCCCCCGTCGCTGCCCCAGAGCCTGCCGTGGGCGGCGCGGCGCTGACAGCGGGCGCTGCCGCGCCCGGAGCACAGGCGTCCGCCCCTCAGGCACCCGCGATCTTGCTGGCGGACCGCGATGGCGTGCGGGTTTTGCAGTCATTCGGCGCGCCGCCGATGGCGATGACCGAGTTGCGGCTCGACGCCATAACCTATGACGTCACGGGCGAGGTGACACTGGCCGGGCGCGGGCCTGCCGAGGCGACGGTGCGGGTGACGCTGAACAACCAGCCGATCAATCTGGGCGAGATCGGTCCGGGCGGGCAATGGAGCCTCGATCTGCCCGATGTCGATCCCGGCACCTACACGCTGCGCCTCGATCAGGTGGCCCCCGATGGGACGGTGACGCGCGGCCCCGAGACCCCTTTCTTGCGCGAGGACCCGGCCCGCATCCGCGCCAACCCGATGCTGGTCGACCCCGGCGCCTCAGTGATCACGGTGCAGCGCGGCTTCACGCTGTGGGGCATTGCCGAGGCGAATTTTGGCGATGGCATCCGCTACGTCCAGATCTTCGAGGAAAACCGCGACCGCATCCGCAACCCTGACCTGATCTTTCCGGGCCAGATCTTCGCGCTGCCCGACCTGCCGCGCAGCGGCACGGTTCCCTAGACGGGGTGCGGTCTGGCCATTTCCGTGCGGCGGGCCTAGGTAGGGATCCAGACGCCCGCCAGGATACTTCCCATGCCAGCCGATACCCAGATTGCCGCAGGCCCCACGCCGCAAGCTACAGCGCCGGGCGCGCCCGACGATCCCGTCTTGTCGGCGGAACGCCGCTCGGGCCTGCGCACGATCCGCAGGGTCGCGCCCTATCTCTGGCCCGCCGACAAGCCATGGGTGAAACAACGCGTCATGGCCGCGCTGGCCTTCTTGATGCTGGCCAAGCTGGTGTCGATCGGCACGCCTTTCCTTTATAAATTCGCCGTTGACGCGCTGACCGGCGAGGGAGTCAGCCCCGCCTTCCTGCTGGGCGCGGGTGCTGTCGGGATCACGGTGGCCTATGGGATCGCGCGCGCGGCCAATATCGGCTTTCAGCAATTGCGCGACGCGGTCTTTGCGCGCGTGGCCCAAAGGGCGCTGCGGCAACTGGCGCTGGAGACCTTTCGGCATATCCACGCCTTGTCGTTGCGGTATCACATCACGCGCAAGACCGGCGGGCTGAGCCGGATCATCGAACGCGGGGTCAAGGGCGTCGATTTCTTGCTGCGATTCTTGCTGTTCTCGGTCGGCCCGCTGATCATCGAACTGATCCTGACAGCCCTTGTTCTTGGGGCCTATTTCGACCTGAGCTACCTTGCGGTGCTGGTTGTCACCATCGGCCTTTACATCTGGTTCACCTTCACGGTGACCGAATGGCGGGTGAAGATCCGGCGCGAGATGAACCTGCAAGACACCGATGCCAACCAAAAGGCCGTCGACAGCTTGCTGAATTTCGAGACGGTCAAGTATTTCGGCGCCGAGGCGCACGAGGCCGACCGCTATGACCGCGCGATGGAGGGCTATGAGAAGGCCTCGATCAAGACAGCGACTTCGCTGGCCTTTTTGAACTTCGGTCAGGCGCTGATCATCACGACGGGCCTTGTGCTGGTGATGGTGATGGCGGCGCTTGGCGTGCAGCGGGGTGATCTGACGGTGGGCGATTTCGTGATGGTCAACGCCTTCATGATCCAGATCACCATCCCGCTGAACTTTCTGGGCACCGTCTACCGCGAGATCCGGCAGGCGCTGGTCGACATGGGCGAGATGTTCGACCTTTTGGAGCAACCGAAAGAGGTTGCCGACAAACCCGGCGCGAAGCCTTTGCGCGTTACGGGCGGTGAGGTCGTGTTCGAGGACGTCCGCTTTGCCTATGATCCCAACCGCAAGATCCTGAAGGGGCTCGATTTCACCTTGAAACCGGGGGAAACCGTCGCGCTGGTCGGCCCCTCGGGGTCTGGCAAATCGACCATCGGGCGGCTCTTGTTCCGGTTCTATGACGTGACCGGCGGGGCGATCCGTATCGACGGGCAGGATCTGCGCGACGTGACGCAAGCAAGTCTGCATGACGCCATCGGCGTGGTGCCGCAAGACACGGTTCTTTTCAACGATACGATCGGCTACAACATCGGCTATGGCCGCGCGGGCGCCACGCAAGAAGAGATCGTGGCCGCCGCACGCGCCGCGCGCATCCATGATTTCATCGAGGCGCTGCCAGATGGCTACGAGACCACCGTGGGCGAGCGGGGCCTGAAACTGTCGGGCGGCGAGAAGCAGCGCGTGGGCATCGCGCGCACGCTCTTGAAGGACCCGCCGATCTTGCTCTTGGATGAGGCGACATCGGCCCTCGATACCGAGACCGAGCGCGACATCCAGCATGAGCTGAAGATGATGGGGCAGGGGCGGTCGGTCATCACCATCGCACACCGGCTGTCGACGGTGGTGGATGCCGACCAGATCATCGTGCTGGAGGCCGGCGAGATCGTGGAGCGTGGCACCCATGACGCGCTGATCGCGGCGGGCGGGCGCTATGCCTCCATGTGGGCGCGGCAGATGTCGGGCGAGGAGGACGAGGCGTGACAGCCCCCGGCCGCGTGCCCTCGGGCAGGCTGTGCTTGCATATTTTTGGAAAGATGAAGGGGCCGGGGGGCTGGGCCTCCGACCGGCGTGGTGGATTGACCTGTGCCGGGGCGGCGTGTCACTCAGGCGGGGACGCGGCCGAAGGGACGAACGGTTCATGAAGGTCATCATCTGCGGCGCGGGCCAGGTCGGCTGGCAGATCGCGCGCCATCTGTCGGGCGAGAACAACGATGTGACGGTGGTCGACAACAACCCCGACCTCGTGCGCCGCGCCACCGACACGCTGGATGTGCAGGGGCTGACGGGCTTTGCCTCTTACCCGGACGTGCTGGAAAAGGCGGGCGCGCGCGATGCCGACATGATCATTGCCGCGACCTTTTCGGACGAGGTGAACATGGTCACCTGTCAGGTCGCCCATTCCGTCTTTGCCGTGCCGCGCAAGATCGCGCGGCTGCGCGCGCGCAGCTATCTCGATGCGATCTATTCCGACCTCTACCGCCGCGACCACCTGCCCATCGACGTGGTGATCTCGCCCGAGGAGGAGGTGGCGCAGGCGGCATTGGCGCGCATCCGCTCGCCCTCCACCTTCGACACCGAAAGCTTCCTGTCGGGTGATGCGCGGATGCTGGGCATCCAGCTGGATGCAGACTGTCCTGTGCTGGAGACGCCGCTGCGGCAATTGTCGGAACTGTTCTCGACCTTGCGCGCCATCGTGGTGGGGGTGCGCCGCAAGGGCACGCTGTTTGCGCCCGAGCCGGGCGATCAGCTGTTTGCGGGCGACCAGATCTATGTCTTCACCCACACCCAAGACGCGGGCCGCACGCTGGAGATTTTTGGCAAGACCGCCAAGCGCCCCGAGCGGGTGCTGATCATCGGCGGCGGCAATGTGGGCCTCAACGTGGCGCGCGCGCTGGAACAGGGTGCCGACCGGGTGCGCACGCGGGTAATCGAGAAATCCCGCGCCCGCGCCGAGGTGGCCGCCGATGCGCTGGAGCGCACCATCGTGTTGAACGGTGACGGGCTCGACATGGATATCTTGCGTGAGGCGGGGATCGACCGGGTCGATGCGGTGTTGTGCGTGACCGATGATGACAAGACGAACCTGCTGACCTCGGTCCGGGCGAAATCGGCCGGTGCCGGGCTGGCCATCGCGCTGGTCAATGACCCCTCTCTGTTGCCGATGATGGGCCCCCTCGGGATCGACGCGCATATCAACCCGCGCGCCTCGACCGTCAGTTCGATCCTGCGCCATATCCGGCACGGGCGGGTGCGCGGCGTCTATTCCATCGGCGATGCCGAGGCAGAGGTGATCGAGGCGCAGGTTCTGTCGACCTCGTCCATCGCCGGGCGCCAGATCCGCGACATCGATTTTCCCGAAGGCGCGCTGGTGGCCGCCGTGCAGAAGGGCGGCAAGGTCGTGCGGCCCAGCGGAACCTTGCGGCTTGAGGAAGGCGACAGCATCGTGATCTTCGCGCTGGCCGCCGATGTGCCCGCGGTCGAGACCTTGCTGCAGGTCTCGATCGATTTCTTCTGAGCCGATGGCCGGGTATTTCCGCAATCTTCCGTTCTTCGTGGTGCTGCTCTTCACCGCCGCCGGCGCGATGCTGGTCCCGTCGGTCTACGGGCTTGCGGTGCGCGATCACGACACGGCGCGGGTGTTTTTCTATACCGGGCTTTTGGTGGCGGTCGTGGCAGTATTGCTGGGCTTTGCAACGCAGGCGCGGCGGCGCACGGACACCGACCAGAAATACCTGATCTCGCTTCTGTTGTCTTATCTCTGGCTGCCGGTCGTCCTTGGCCTTCCGATGTTCGAGGCGGTGGGATTTGCGCGTGCGATCAACGTCTATTTCGACATGGTCTCGGCGCTGACCACCACTGGCGCGCCGGTGTTCGAGCCTGCGCGGCTGGCCGACACCGTGCATCTGTGGCGCGCGACAGTGGGCTGGTTCGGCGGCATCTTGATCTGGATCACCGCCATGGCGGTGCTGGCGCCCTTGAACCTTGGCGGGTTCGAGGTGACGTCGGAGGCCAACAATCCCGGACAGCGTATGCCGCAGTCGGGCCAGATGCGCGCGGCCGCCCCCGCCGACCGGTTGCGTCGGCATGCGGCGATGCTGGCGCCCGTCTATCTGGGCCTGACGGCGACGCTGGCGCTGGCGCTGGTGCTGGCGGGGGAGCGGCCGCTGAATGCGGTCATCCATGCGATGTCGACGCTGTCCACCTCGGGGATCACGGCGGCGGGGGGCCTCAAGGATGCGGGCGCAGGGTTTGCAGGCGAGGTTCTGATCGCGCTGTTTCTGGTTTTCGCGCTGACACGGCGCAGCTTTACCTCGGGTGTCAGCCGCGCGGCGGTCGAAAGGGTGGTGCGCGACCGCGAGGTGCGGCTTGCGCTGCTCACGGTCGTGGTGCTGACGACCGTGTTGTTCGCGCGCCACTGGCTGGGTGCCTATGAGGTCGATGAACTGGCCGATGCGGGAGGGGCGTTGGCAGCACTTTGGGGGGCGGCCTTCACCATGCTGTCTTTCCTGACCACCGCCGGTTTCGTGTCGGAAAGCTGGGCCGGGGCGCAAAGCTGGTCGGGGCTGGAGACATCTGGCCTGATTCTGGTGGGTGTGGCGATCATGGGGGGCGGGGTGGCGACCACGGCGGGCGGGCTGAAGCTGCTGAGGGTTTACGCGCTCTACAAGCATGGTGCGCGCGAGATCGAGCGGCTGGTCCATCCCCATTCGGTTGCCGGTGCCGGACGGCTGGGGCGGCGCATCCGGCGCGAGGGGGCTTTTGTGGCCTGGATCTTCTTCATGCTGTTTCTGACCTCGGTCGCGGCGGTGATGCTGGCGCTGACTGCCGCAGGCCTACCGTTCGAGCAGGCCTTGATGCTGGCCATAGCCGCGCTTTCGACTTGCGGGCCGCTGGCCAGCGTCGCGGGGACCGATCCGGTGATCTATCTGGCGCTGGGAGACGGGGCCAAGCTGATCCTTGCCGCCGCGATGATTGTGGGGCGGATGGAAACGCTGGTTTTCATAGCCGTGTTCAATCCGACCTTCTGGCGCAGTTAGGGCTTATCGCCCAATCTGGCGTCGGGGGCTTGATCTTTGCTCGCAAATATCGGCACACAATAGGCGTTCGCCCCGGAACGATCACTCGAGACTTGCCCAACCACCGGCAGCCCGACCTCAAGAAGGCACCAAAGACATGGCCGAAAACAAGCAAAACCTGCAAGACGCGTTCCTGAACCACGTCCGCAAGACCAAGGTTCCCGTGACGATCTTCCTGATCAACGGGGTGAAGTTGCAAGGTGTGATCACCTGGTTCGACAATTTCTGCGTACTCTTGCGCCGGGACGGGCAAAGCCAGCTGGTCTACAAGCACGCGATCTCGACCGTGATGCCGGCGCAGCCGATCAACCTTTATGACGGAGAAGAGTGACGTCCTCGTCCTCCTCTGACCACGACAGCTTGGCGACGGACAAGGGGCCGATGCGGGCGCTTGTCGTGCATCCCGACATCAAGGCCGACCGGGCGCGGCGCGAGCCCGGCCCCGCGCTTGAGGAAGCCGTGGCCTTGGCGGCCGCCTTGCCTGATCTGGAGGTCGCAGACGCGCTGATCGTGGGCCTTCCCAAGGCGCAGCCCGGTCTGTTGTTCGGCACCGGCAAGATCGCGGAACTCAAGGACCGGATCAAGGCGCAAGATATCGGCCTTGTCTTGATCGACGGGCCGGTGACGCCGGTGCAGCAGCGCAATCTGGAAAAGGAATGGGGCGTCAAGCTTCTGGACCGGACCGGCCTGATCCTCGAGATCTTCGCCGACCGCGCCGCGACGCGCGAGGGCGTGTTGCAGGTGGAACTGGCGGCGCTGTCCTATCAGCGAACCCGGCTGGTGCGCGCCTGGACCCACCTGGAACGGCAGCGCGGCGGGCTTGGCTTTGTCGGCGGCCCCGGCGAGACCCAGATCGAGGCCGACCGGCGCGCCATCGACGAGGCGGTTGTGCGCATCCGCCGCCAATTGGCCCGCGTGGTCAAGACGCGCGCGCTGCATCGCAAGGCGCGCAAGAAGATCCCCTATCCGATCGTTGCGCTGGTGGGCTACACCAACGCCGGGAAATCCACGCTGTTCAACCACCTGACAGGCGCCGAGGTTTTGGCCAAGGACATGCTGTTCGCAACGCTCGATCCCACGATGCGCGCGGTCAGCCTGCCCGACGGGACCGATGTGATCTTGTCCGACACCGTGGGCTTCATCAGCGATCTGCCGACGCAGCTGGTCGCGGCCTTCCGCGCGACGCTGGAGGAGGTGCTGGACGCCGACCTGATCGTGCATGTGCGCGACATCAGCCATCCCAAGACGGAAGAGCAGGCCGGCGATGTCGTGAAGATCCTGCGCGATCTGGGTGTGGCAGAGACCGCGCCGCTGATCGAGGTCTGGAACAAGATGGACCGGGTGCCGCCCGAGACCGCCGAGGCGCTGCGCACTATGGCAGAGCGTCGCGAGGGGGTCTTTGCCGTCTCGGCGCTGACGGGCGAGGGGTTGCCTGCGATGCTCGCCGCCGTGGCGCAGACGCTGGCCCCGCCGCGCCATGTCTCGCAGGTGGCGCTGGCCCATTCGGATGGCAAGCGCCGGGCGTGGCTCTTCGGTCAGGGCGTGGTCGAGGGCGAGGAGCCGGGCGAGACGGAAACCGTTTTGCGCGTGCTCTGGACCGACCGGCAGGAACAGGCGTTCCGGCGGTTGTGAGCCAAAGAAAAACCCCCGCGCCACGGCACGGGGGTTTGTCGTGACGTCTTGTCCTTGGTCAGAAGCGGTAGCCGAACCGGATCGATGCGCTGAGCGCTGTGTTGTCGGTGAAGCTTGCCACCGGCTGCAACGGACCAAAGGCGGTCTGGGCGTCCCCGATCCAGCTGTATTGCAGGCCGCCTGAAATCACGATCGGGCCATTGGTATAGCGGGCTCCCAGCGACAATGCCGTGCGCCCGTCGGTCGGGCCGAGGTTGCCAACGAATCCACCGTTGCCCTCTTCGTAAAGGAGCGAGCCGAGGACGGTCCAGTTGTCGTTCAGCACGCGGGCCCCGCCCAGCGTGTAGGTGATGCTGTCGCCGCGATAGAAGGCGAGGTCACCGCCGACGCCGCCACCTGCGGCTGGATAGAAGTTCGGGGTGATCGTGAACTCGCTCCAGTCAACCCAGCGGACCGAGCCGAAGACCAGCGTACCCTCGGCAACGCCCGTTTGCGCCTCGAGCAAGACGGAGTCCGGCAGCGTTATGCCGAAGCTAGATGGCACCGCACCAGCGGCCAGCGCCGATGCCGGAATGCCGGCTGCCCCCACCAGCGCCTCTCGCGAGGTGAGGTCGAGGTCGATCTCGCTGAAATAGGTCAGGGCCACACGCAGCGCGATGTCGGGGATTTCGTAGGCTGCGCCCAACATGTAGCCGAAGCCGGTATCGCTTTGCGCGTCGTCGAGCAGGTAGGAAAACGACGTCGTTGTCACATAGGCATCGCCGGAAACGCGCGCGGCGCGCAGGCCACCGAAAACGGATATGTTGTCCGTCAACTCATAACGCAGCGCGGCTGTGACCTGTTGCGACCGCAGCTCGGCCTCTGATCCCGCGAACACGTAGGGGCCGGGAGCGTAAGCGACATCGGCGCCGACCGGCGCATCATAGACGAGCGCGGCGGTCAACCGATCATTGATCGCCGTGGCAAAGCTCAGCGTGGCAAAGCCATAGGACGGTGCGACGCCGCCGCTCGGCGTGCCTGCGAGCGAGGTCGCACTGGCAGTGGCCTGCTGAACGCCGGACACGTCGGGGCTGACGAAGCTGTAGCCCAACTCGACATAGGTGCCTTGCTCGAACAGGATCGCTGTCGTGAAGGCGTTGCGTTCGATGCCACCGGCCTGCGCAAGCGCCGTGCTGGCCAGAAGCGCTGCGGATGCGGCTGTGAAACGGTTCATGGTGTCCTCCCCGACATTGTTCCGAATGTCTCTCCTGAGGGTTGATAAGCGGTGAACGGTCAGACCGGGTCAATTCTTCCGCTGCGTCAGGGTTTGCGATGTCACATTCCCCCAACGGGAATGTGTCAGATTTGCTACAGTGCCTGCGGGCTCTGGCGGCTCACGCGCTGGCTGGTCAGGATGTTGAGGTAGTTCGCGCCAAAGATCACGATGGCCCCCACGACAACGCCCCACTGCAGCGCCTCGGCGTAAAACAGCATGCCAACCACCGCGATGGCGGGCAGGCGGGCGAAATCCATCGGCATCACCACCGAGGCAGGGGCGATGCTGAGCGCGTTGGTCAGGCAAAAATGCGCCGTCAGCCCGCCCAGCCCGATCACCGCGATCCATGGCAGCATGGCGACCGAGGGCACGGCCATGTCGCCATCCCACAGGCAGGCGATCAACCCGATCACCAGCTGCATCGCGGTCAGCCAGAACAAGATGCAGGTGATGCTTTCGGTCCGCGTCAGCCGCTTGGTCAGGATCGCCGTAGTGGCAAAGAACACCGCCGCCGTGGCCGCCGCAACCATGCCCATGCTCACGGGCTGCGCGCCGGGCTGGACCACGATCAGAACGCCGGCAAAGCCCATCACACCCGCCAGCACCTTCCAGCCGGTCAGCCGCTCACCCAAAAACAGCGCTGCAAAGATCATCGTCCAGAGCGGCGAGGTGAATTCCAGCGCAAAGACCAGTGCAAGGGGGGCTACCGTGATGGCGTAGAACCACAGGTTCTGGCCGGTGAAATGCGAAAGATTGCGCAAGAACTGCACACCCAGATGGCGCGTCGTGACCTGTCGCAGCGTGCCCGCCCAACTGGCCACCGCCAGTACGACCACCAGCCCGATCATCGAGCGGTAGGTCATCATCTCGAAGGTGTCGAGTTCCAGTGACGCCGCGCGGCCCGCCACCGCCATGGCCGAAAAGGCGACGATGGCACCCAGCATCCAGACTGCCGCGCGCAGTGGCTGCGCTGGCGTGGCGGCCCCGGGCGCTTCGGCGGTCTGGCGCATCATGTGATCTCCCCGGCGCGGGCCCGCACGGGGCCATGGCGCAGGACATGGCGCGTTGTGCGACCGGGGGCAAGTCCGCGCGCGCCTGTCGTGCCATGAGACAGGGCCGCACCATCAGGCGCGGCCCTGTTCCGAAGCCGTTTGCGGTCGCGTCAGAAACGGAGGCCGAAGCGAAGGGTCAGCGTGTCCACATCCCCTTCGTAGGTGAATGCGCCAAGGGTGCCGTCCATGTCGCGGGCGGTGTAGTCGACCCCGACGAAGAAGGCGTCGGTCACGTTGAATTCGGCCCCGAGGCCGAAGTTGAACCCGTCGATGTCAAATGCACCGGCGGGCGCCGTGGCGTCGCCCATGGAGTAGCCGACCGCACCGTAGAACAACGCCCGGTCGGCAGCGAACCCCAGCCGCGCCCGCAGGTCGAGAACGTTATCCACCTCGAAGGGCAGCCCTGCGGCGGTCGCAAAATCGTTGAAACTCAGGTAACGGATTTCGCCGCCGAAAAGCAGGTTGCCGCTTTGCCAGTTGTAGCCTGCGAAGACACCCAAGGCGTCGCCATCTTCCATTGCAAGGGCAAGCGGCGTTGTCAGGCCAGTCTGGGCCCAGTCTCCGCGCACCCGACCGTATTCAAGGCCGATGTAGGCGCAGTCAAAAGCTGCCGTACACCGCTCTTCGGTGATGATGAGGGGCGGCGGCGGCGGCAGGGCCTGACCGCCCTCGGCCAGCGCGGCACTGGCGCCGACGATCATGGAACAGGTGCCGATGAGAGTGCTGCGGAACATCACGGTGTCCTCCTGGACTCAAAATGACTATCCACAGCATAAGGCAAGGCTCCGGTTTTCCGCACAGGATTTAGGCAAGTGCGACTCTTTTGTTGCAGTATCGCAACGACTTTGCTTCAGAGACCCGCCGCTTTAGCGGCATCCCAAAGTGCGTCCATTTCCGCCAAGTCGCTGTCCTGCGCGCGCTTTCCGCGCGCGGCAAGCTCTGCCTCGATGAAGGCGAAGCGGCGGGTGAATTTCGCGTTGGCCCGGCGCAGGGCGGTTTCCGGGTCGACCTTCAGGTGCCGGGCGAGGTTGGCCATGACGAACAGGAGATCGCCCATCTCCTCCTCGATCTTGTCTTGCGGCAGGGTGGCGCGCGCCTCGGCCAGCTCGCGCGCTTCCTCGGCGATCTTGTCGAGGACAGGGTCGATCTCTGGCCAGTCGAAGCCGACCCGCGCGGCGCGTTTTTGCAGCTTTTCGGCCCGCATCAGGGCGGGCAGGCCAAGCGCCACATCGTCCAGCACACCGCCACGGGCGCGGGCCGCGCGCTCGGCCGCCTTGACCGTTTCCCAGTCCTGGACCTGCTGCTCGGCGGTCTTGGCGTTGCTTTGCTCACCGAAGACATGGGGATGGCGGGCAATCATCTTGTTTGCGATGGCTGCGGCTACATCGTCGAGATCGAAGAGGCCCGCCTCCTCGGCCATGCGGGCGTGGAACACCGACTGGAACAGCAGATCGCCCAATTCACCCTTCAACTCGGCCCAGTCCTGCCGTTCGATCGCGTCAGCGACCTCGTAGGCCTCCTCGATCGTGTAGGGCGCGATGGTGGCGAAGCTCTGATCCACGTCCCAGGGGCAGCCTGTGACGGGGTCGCGCAAGGCTGCCATGATGGCACGCAGGCGTTCGAGCGGGGGCAGGGTGGCAAGGTCGTCCATTGCGAGGGCCGGGGATTTGGGTCAGGGATGACCCGGTTAGACCGAAGCCTGCCCGAGGAGTCCAGCCATGCCCGTCATCAACCGTATCGCAGGCCTTGCCCCGCAGATGGCAGACTGGCGCAGGCATCTGCACGCGCATCCGGAACTGGCCTTCGATTGCGGCGACACCGCCGCCTTCGTCGCGGCGCGGCTGGTCGAGATCGGGGTGGACGAGATCCATCAGGGGATCGCACAGACCGGGATCGTTGCGATCATCGAAGGGCAGGGACCGGGGCCCGTGGTGGGCCTGCGCGCCGACATGGACGCGCTGCCGATCCTTGAGGAGACGGGGGTGCCGCATGCCTCGACAATCCCCGGCAAGATGCATGCCTGCGGCCATGACGGGCATACCGCGATGCTTTTGGGGGCGGCCGCCTATCTCGCCGAGACGCGGAATTTCCGCGGCAAGGTCGCTCTGATCTTCCAGCCGGCGGAAGAGGATGGCGGCGGCGCGGGTGTGATGGTTGCGGAAGGCATCATGGACCGTTTCGACATTGCCGAGGTCTATGCGCTGCACAATGTGCCGGGCCTTGACCTCGGGCGTGTGCTGACGACGCCGGGGCCGATCATGGCGGCGGTGGATGAGTTCACCATCCAGATCGAGGGGCGCGGCGGTCATGGCGCGATGCCGCACGAGACCGCCGACCCGATCCCGCCGGCCGTGTCGATGGTGCAGGCGATCCAGACCATCGTGTCGCGCAACCATCATGCGATGCAGGATCTGGTCGTGTCCGTGACGCAGATCCATGCGGGCACGACCGACAACGTGATCCCCGGAACGGCGATGATCAATGGCACGGTGCGGACCTTCGACCCTGCCGTGCAGGCGATGGTGATGGCCCGGATGGAGGAGATCGTGGCGGGGCAGGCGGCCAGTTACGGGGTCGCGGCGCGGCTGGACTACGCCATAGGCTATCCCGCGACCATCAACGACCCCGACCGTGCGGCCTTTGCCGCAGAAGTGGCCGGCGAGGTGGTGGGCGCGGCGCTTGTCGACGGGGCAGCCGGGCGCGAGATGGGGGCCGAGGATTTCTCCTTCATGCTGCAGGCCCGCCCCGGCGCCTATCTGTTTGTCGGCGCGGGGCCGGGCGCGGGGCTGCATCACCCGAAGTTCGACTTCAACGACGCACTTTTGCCCATCGGAGCGAGCCTTCTGGCGCGGATCGCCGAGCGGGCCTTGCCCATCGGCGGCTGAGGCCGGGACAAGAGGGGGCTCTGCCCCCGTCCCGTTCCGGGACGCCCCCGGGATATTTTTGAAACGAAGACGCGGGCTCAGTGGTTCTCGGGGCGCAGGTATCGGCGCATGCCGTAGAGCAGCGGACTGCCCTCGGGCGCGCTGCGCACACCCATGACGGCACCGATGCAGATGTGGTGCGTGCCGATCCGCTCGGCCGAGACGAGGCGGCAATCGAAGCTGACCAGCGATTCCGAAAAGCAGGGCGCGCCGGTGACAAGCGTTTCGGTCAGGACGGCGTTGAACTTGTCGCCACCCGGCGCGGGGCGGCGCGACGAGAAGACATCCGAGATGTCGGTCTGGCCGGTGCGCAGCACGTTGATGGCGAAACAGCCGTTTTCCAAGACCAGCGGCAGGGCCGAGGATGTGGCGTTGAGGCAGGTGAGCATGGTGGGGGTATCGCCATCTGCCGAGATCGAGGTCATTGCCGAGACGGTCACGCCGCCGCGGCCCGCAGGCCCGTCGGTGGTGACCACCGACACGGAGGCGGCCGCGCGGCTCATCCCGTCGAGAAAAGCGGCACGCAGGGTGTCTTGTGCCTCGGCCATGTCTGTCGTCATGTTGGTCTACCCCTGATGCGCCTGTGGCGTCGTTCCTGCCCTACGCCATAGATAAGGGCAAGCGCGCGAGGGGCGAGGGGTGGCTGGACAAATACCGCGCCCGGGCCGTAGGTGTTGCCCGACCGGGGCGGAGGGTGTCATGGCGCTGGAAGACGCGAAAAACGAGGTGGATGGTGCCTTTGGGCGGGCCGATCTCAAGGGGTTGGCCTTCGAGAACGCCTTTTCTGGCGCGACCAGTTTCTTGCGGCGGCGCTACACCAAGGACCTTTCGGGCGTCGATCTGGCGATCACGGGCATTCCCTTCGATCAGGCGGTGACGCACCGCCCCGGCACGCGCTTTGGGCCGCGCGCGATCCGCGAGGCTTCGACGCTCCAGCCTTTCGATCCGCCCTATGGCTGGGACGGGTTTTCGCCGCTGGAACGCTTCGCCATCGCCGATTGCGGCGACATGGCTTTCGACTATGCGCACACGGCCGATTTGCCGGCCCGGATCGAGGCGCATGTGGCGGCCATCTTGAAGGCGGGCGCAGGGCTGATAACGCTCGGCGGCGATCATTCGATCACCTTGCCGATCCTGCGCGCCCATGCCGCCAAACATGGACCGCTGGCCCTGATCCAGGTCGATGCCCATACCGACACCTGGGTCGATGATGACCCGTCCCGGATCGACCATGGCACGTTTTGCTACACGGCGGTGAAGGAGGGGCTGATCGACGTCGCCCGCTCTGCCCATGTCGGCATCCGCACCGTGGTCGAGGACAATTTGGGCATCCGTATCCATGACGCGGCCGAGGTACATGCGCGGGGCGCCTTGGCGGTTGCCGCCGACCTCAAGGCACGGGTGGAGGACCGGCCGGTCTACCTGTCCTTCGACATCGACGGGCTGGACCCCGCCTTTGCGCCCGGCACCGGCACGCCGGTCTGGGGCGGGCTGTCGAGCGCGCAGGCGGCGGCGCTGCTGCGCGGCCTCGCCGGCATCAACCTTGTCGGCGGCGATGTGGTCGAGGTCTCTCCGCCCTACGATCATGCTGCGATCACGGCGGTGGCGGCGGCCCATGTGGCTATGGAGATGATCTGTCTTTGGGGTTGGACGCGACGCTGAGCGCAGACTGCGCTGAGCACGCTGGACCGACTCGCGGCGCTGCCCTACACCTGACCCACGGTTTCGCTTGAGGACAACACCCGGCATGCCCCGTCGCCGCATCCCAGACAACGCCCGCGCCGTCGCGCGCGAGATTTCCTATGCCTCCTCGGCCGCCTCGCGCGGCGGGCGGGCGATGATCCGCGTGATGGAGAATGCCACCGGCCGCATCAGCCTGATCCGGCGCGCCGAAGGCTATGATGCCGAGGTCGCGCAGGGCCGCGATTTCTGGCAGGTCATCGTGGAGCGCTACGGGCTGGAACTGAAGGTGGTCGGCGGATCGCTCGACCTGATCCCGCGCGAGGGGCCGGTGATCTTGATCGCCAACCACCCCTACGGCATCCTCGACGGGCTGATGATGGGCCATATCCTGAGCGTGGTGCGCGGCGATTTCCGCATTCTCGCCCATCGTGTGTTCCGCAAGGCCGAGGATATCAACCGCGTCATCTTGCCGATTTCCTTCGACGAGACCAAGGAGGCGTTGGCACTGAACCTAGAGACCCGGAAAGAGGCGCTGCGCTATTTGGCGGGTGGTGGGGCGATCGGCATCTTTCCGGGCGGCACGGTCTCGACCGCCGCGCGCCCCTTTGGCCGGCCGATGGACCCGGGCTGGCGTGGATTCACCGCGCGCATGATCTCCAAATCCGATGCGACCGTGGTGCCGGTGTTTTTTGACGGCCACAATTCCCGGCTGTTCCAGTTGATGAGCCATCTGCACACGACCTTGCGCATGGGCCTTTTGATCAAGGAGTTCCGTGCCCGCGTGAACAGCCCCGTCGAGGTGGTCATCGGCCAGCCGATCCCGCGCGCCGCCCTTGACCCCTATGCCAAGGACACCAAGGCGATGATGGAGTTTCTGCGCGAAACCACCTATGGCCTCAGCCCCCGGCCGCTGGATGGCCGGGCGCGCGGCTTTGAGTTCGAGGACCGCCACCGTGACCCCGACGCCCCGCAGGGCCGGGTTCTGGGTGGCCTGAGGGACAGATACTGATGGCAGTGGGACTTTTCGACAGCGGCCTTGGCGGTCTGACGGTGCTCGATGCGGTCGCCCGCCGTCTGCCCGATACGCCGCTGGTCTATTTCGGCGACAACGCCAACACGCCCTATGGCGTGCGCACCGCCGATGACATCTACGAGCTGACCACGAAGGGCGTGCAGATCCTGTTCGATCAGGGCTGCGATCTGGTCATCCTTGCGTGCAACACGGCGTCCGCAGCAGCGCTGCGCCGGATGCAGGAGGGCTGGGTGCCCGAGGGCAAGCGGGTGCTGGGCGTCTTCGTGCCGTTGATCGAGGCGCTGACCGAGCGCAAATGGGGGGACAATTCCCCGCCTCGCCCCGTCGCGGTGGAAACCGTCGCGCTGTTTGCCACGCCCGCCACGGTGTCGAGCCGTGCCTTTCAGCGCGAACTGGCCTTTCGCGCCATCGGCGTGGATGTGGAGGCGCAGCCCTGCGCGGGCGTTGTCGACGCGATCGAGATGGGCGACATGATCCTCGCCGATGCGCTGGTGCGCAGCCATGTCGAGGCGCTCATGCGCCGGATGCCCAAGCCGCAGGCCGCGATCCTTGGCTGCACCCACTACCCGCTGGTCGAAGAGGTGTTCCGCGAAGCTTTGGGGCCGGGTGTGGCGGTCTATTCCCAGCCCGATCTGGTGGCCGAAGCGCTGGCCGATTACCTCGGTCGCCACCCCGACAAGGTGGGCCACGGCGTAAAATCGCGTTTCCTGACCTCGGGCGATCCGAAATCGGTATCGAACAAGGCCACGCAATTCCTGCGTCGCCGGATCGAGTTCGAGGCGGCGGAGTAAAGCGGGATCAGGGGTTTGCGGACATATCTTGATGCTTTATGCTTTGCATGAGCGTATCCGCATGCCGTCACTGCTGCCTTTTGGCGCGTCCCACTCGATTTCGGACTCTGCTATCCCCATGTGCGATTGGTCGGTCTGGCAGGGATCGGCGCCAGGGCTCGTGCGCGCCCCCGAAAGACTGACACAAGGAGAGCATTCAAGATGCGCGGCCTCAAAAAACAACGCCGGATCCAGATCGTCATCGTGGCCACACTGGCGCTGGCCCTTTCTGCCGGGCTGATTGGCTATGCGATGCGCGATGGCATCAATTTCTTCCGCCCGCCATCCGAGATCATCGCCAACCCGCCGCCGCCCACCGAGGTCTTCCGCATCGGCGGTCTGGTCGAGGATGGCACGCTGATCCGCGGCGAAGGCGAGACCATACGCTTCAGCGTCACCGATGGTGGCGCCTCCATCCCCGTGACCTATACCGGCATCTTGCCCGATCTCTTTGGTGAGGGCGAAGGGATGGTGGGCACCGGGCGGCTGGTCGATGGCACCTTCATCGCGACCGAGATCCTGGCCCGCCATGACGAACAATACATGCCCGCCGAACTGATCGACGCGCTGGAAGCTCAGGGCGTCTACCGCCATGCCGAAGGCGATCCGGAAAGCTGACGGGTCAGCTTGCCACGGCCAGCAGCGCCGCGTTGCCGCCCGCCGCTGTCGTGTCGATGCACAGGTGACGCTCCAGCGTCAGGCGCGGGGCCGGGTCTGCCTCGGTAATCAGCGGGGTGAGCGCCCCCTCGCGCGCGGCCAGCGCCTTGGCCAGATCGCGCGCGGCCGCAACTTCGCCCCAGAAGATCACGGCGTCGAGCGGGTTCAGGTCGCGCAGCCAGTCGGCGGGCACCGCGCCCTCGACCACCAGCGCCGTGCAGCCTGCGGCCTCGGCCAGCCGCTGCTGCGCCCGCGCCGCCGCGCGCCCCGGCCCGAGGCAGAGCACACGGCCGCGCGGATGGGTTGACAGGCGGTTGGATTCCCCTGTCGGCCCCGGCAGGTTCTCGACCGACAGCACCCGGTCCCTTGGATCGGGCAGGGCGGAAAGACCCGTTGCCAGCGCGGTCAGGTCAGCCTGCGCGGCGGGCGCCACCTGCGCGACACCGGCTGGCGCAGCGGTGAAGCGCGGCAGGTAGGACGGCCCGCCCGCCTTGGGCCCGGTGCCCGAAAGCCCCTCGCCACCGAAGGGTTGGCTGCCCACCACGGCGCCGATCTGGTTGCGGTTGACGTAAATGTTTCCCGCACGGATGGCCCCCGTCACCTCCTGCACACGGTCATCGATGCGGCTGTGCATGCCGAAGGTCAGGCCATAGCCGCGCGCGTTCACCGCCGCGACCACCCGGCCCAGATCACGCGCCTTGTAGGTCGCGACATGCAGGACCGGGCCGAAGATCTCGCGCTCCAGCGCGGCGATCCCACCCTGCAGGCGCAGGATGGTCGGCCCGACGAAGCTGCCGCCCTCGGGCGGAGCCAGTTCGGCCAAAACCCGCCCCTCGGCACGGGCGGCGGCGATATGCGCGACGATCCCGGCCTTGGCGCGGTCGTCGATCACCGGACCGATGTCGGTCGACAGGTGCCACGGATCGCCCAACTGCAATTCGGCCATCGCCCCTTGCAGCATCTCGAGGATCGGGCCCGCCACATCCTCTTGGACATACAAGAGCCGGAGCGCCGAACAGCGTTGCCCCGCCGACTGAAAGCTCGACGCGATGATGTCGCGCACCGCTTGCTCGGGCAGGGCGGTGCTGTCCACGATCATGGCATTCAGCCCGCCGGTTTCCCCGATCAGCGGCGCGCCGGGATCGAGCCGGTCAGATTTCGCCCGGTTGATCGCCTGCGCCGTCGCCGTCGATCCGGTAAAGCAGATCCCCGCGATGCGCGGATCCGACGCCAAGGCCGCGCCGACCTCCGACCCCGGTCCGGGCAAGAGTTGCAGCGCATGGCGCGGCACGCCGGCCTCATGCAAGAGCGTGACGGCCAGATGCGCGATCAGCCCCGTCGCCTCGGCGGGTTTCGCGATCACACCATTGCCGGCGGCCAGTGCGGCGGCGATCTGGCCGGTGAAGATGGCGAGCGGAAAGTTCCACGGGCTGATGCAGGCAAAGACGCCGCGCGCGGGTGCCGTCAATTTCGGGGCCTCCACCGCATAGTAGCGCAGGAAATCCACCGCCTCGCGCAACTCTCCCACCGCGTCCGGCAGGGTCTTGCCCGCCTCGCGGGCCAAAAGGGCGAAGATCTCGCCGAAGCGCGCCTCATAGAACTCGGCCGCGCGCGCCAGCACCGCCGCCCGTTCCGCCACGGGCGCATCCCAAGACCGGGCTTCGGCCAGCGCCGTGTCGATATCGGCCTCTGCGGCGATGGTCAGAGCACCCACGCGGTCACTGGTCCGCGCCGGGTTCACCACATCCCAGACCGCGCCGCCCGTAAGCGGCCCGGCCAAAACCGGTCCCGCCGCCCATGTCGCGGTCGCAAAGGGTGCGCGCGCCGCGTCGATTTCGGCTTGTGTCACGGGGTCGGTCAGATCGAACCCCGCCGAGTTGGCCCGAGACCGGCCAAACAGGCGCGCAGGCAAGACAACCGCAGCAGGTGCAGCAGCCTCCAACGCTTCGAACGGATCGCGCGCCACCCGTTCGACCGGCACGGCCCCGTCCAGCACTTGGTTGACGAAGCTCGAATTCGCCCCGTTCTCCAACAGCCGCCGCACCAGATAGGCCAAGAGGTCGCGGTGCTTTCCCACCGGCGCATAGATCCGGCAGCGTGGTCCGTTATCCGCGCGGACCAGTTCGTGCAGCGCCTCGCCCATGCCATGCAGGCGCTGGAACTCGTAGGCGTCGCGGTCGCCCCCCATCTCGAGGATGGCCGCGACCGTATGGGCGTTGTGGGTGGCGAATTGCGGAAAGATCCGGTCGGTCAGGCCCAGCAGCTTGCGCGCGTTGCACAGATAGGCCACGTCAGTCGCGGCCTTGCGTGTCCAGACCGGGAAATCTGTCAATCCCGCGACCTGCGCGCGCTTGATCTCCATATCCCAGTAGGCGCCCTTGACCAGCCGCAGCATGATCTTGCGGTCATGCGTTTCGGCCAGCGCATAAAGCCAGTCGATCACGGCGCTTGCGCGCTTGCCATAGGCCTGTACCACCACGCCGAACCCATCCCATCCGGCAAGCTGGTCATCGGCCAGTAGGGCTTCGATCACGTCAAGCGACAGATCCAGCCGGTCGGCCTCCTCCGCGTCGATGTTCAGGCCCATGCCCTGCGCGCGCGCCATCCGCGCCAGATCGCGCACCCGCGGCACAAGCTCTGCCATGACCCGGTCGCGCTGACCCTGTTCGTAGCGCGGAAACAGCGCCGAAAGCTTGATCGAGATGCCGGGATTGATCTTGATGTCATCGGACCGGCAGGCGGGCGCAAGCGCCGTGATCGCACCCTTGTAGGCCTTGAAATAGGCCTCCGCATCGGCGGCGGTCATCGCCGCTTCGCCCAGCATGTCATAGGAATAGGCATAGCCGCGCCGTTCTTGCGCGTTGGCGCGCCGCATCGCCTCGGCCATTGTCTGCCCCAGTACGAAGGCCTGCCCCATCTCGCGCATGGCGCGGCTGACGGCGGCGCGGATCACCGGCTCGCCCAGCCGCTTGACCGCGCCCTTCAGAACGCCCGCCATTCCCTCGCCATCTTGCAAGACGCGGCCGGTCAGCATCAAGGCCCAAGTCGAGGCATTGACCAGCGACGAGGCCGATTGCCCCAGATGCGCGCCCCATTCGCTGGGCGCGATCTTGTCCTCGATCAGCGCGTCCATCGTTGCCGCATCGGGCACCCGCAGCAGCGCCTCGGCCAGACACATCAGCGCGATGCCCTCCTTGGTCGAAAGGCCGTATTCGGCCAGAAACACCTCCATCAGGCCCGGGCTCTTGTCGGCGCGCATCTTGCGCACCAGCTCCGTCCCCCGCCGCACGGCGCGGGTCCGCAGATCGGCCTCTGGCGCATGGGCCGCGATCAGCCCGGCCAGCGCCGGGCCTTCGGGGGCAAGGTGCTGCGCACGCAAGGCAGTGCGCAGGCGGTCGAGGTCGGGGGCAGCGCGGTCAAGCGGCATGGCGCGATCCTTCGGAAAGGGCGATGGTGCATCATAGCAGCCCTTCCGCAGGCGGTTTTCCTTGATTGGCCGCAATGGCGGTCATAGCGTCCGAAGAAAGACGAAATGAAAGGCGGAAAGATGGACAAGGAACAGGTTGACGGGCCGCTCGACGCCTTCGACCGCAAGCTTCTGGCCGAAGTGTCGAAAAATGGCCGTCTGCCGGTGACGGAACTGGCCAAACGCATCGGACTGTCCAAAAGCCCAACGCAGGCACGGCTCAGGCGGCTGGAGGCGGCGGGCTACATCCTGGGCTACCGCGCGCTGCTTGATCCCGCGAAGCTCGACCGTGAACATGTGGCCTTCGTCGAGGTGCGGCTGACCGACACCCGCGAACCGGCCCTTTCGGCCTTCAACGCCGCTGTGCGCGACGTGCCCGAGATCGAGCAATGCCATCTCATCGCAGGCCAGTTCGACTATCTCATGAAGATCCGCTGCCGCGACATGCGCGCTTACCGAGACATCCTTGCGGAGATCGTCTCGAACCTGCCCCATGTCGCCTCGACCTCGACGCATGTGTCGATGCAGGCGGTTAAGGACGCGGCCCTGTAGCGCCAGAAACGGACCCAGCGCCTCACCCGTCTTCTTCGTTTCGAAAATATCCCGGGGGGCCCGGAACGGGCGGGGGCAGAGCCCCCTGGACGTCCGCCGCCTCAGAGCTTCGACAGGTGCGATGCGCAGCCTGTCAGGGCCGCGTAATCATCGCTGACCACAAAGACCCCGAACTGCTCCATGAAACCCGAAAAGCGCCCCTTGGCCCGCATCGCACCCGCCATATCGAAGGGCCCGAGCCAGGGCGCGATGGCGCGCGTCACGCCGCCGACCAGATAGATGCCGCCAAAGGGCAGGTGGTTCAGCGCCAGATCGCCCACGACTGTTCCCGTGATCCGCACGAAGGCGCGCCCGGTCTCGGTCGCTTGCGCCTCGCCCGCCGTCAGCCGTGCCATGATGGCGGTGGGCTCCAGCGTCTCGCCATGCAGCACCTTGTGGAGGTAGGTGATGCCCCGGCCCGACAGGACCTCTTCGACCGAGGCGAAGCCGTGATCGCGCACCATGGCTGCGACCAGCGCCTCCATCTGGCCGTCGCAGGCGGGCAGGCTGACATGACCGGCCTCGGATGGCGGCACGAAGCGTCCACCGGCGGTGTCGAAGACGGGGCAGGCGTTGAACCCGGTGCCAAGGCCGATGACCAGCTTGGAAGCCCATGGCGAAGCCTCGGGCTGGGGCACCACGACGGCCAGATCGGCGGCGTCGATATGGCCTATGGCATGGCCTTGCGCCTGAAGATCGTTCAGCACAGCGACCTTGTCGGCGCTCAGCGCGCGCGCAAGCGTTGCGCGGTCGATCCGCCAATCGAGGTTGGTCAGATCGGCCACCCCGTCATGCACCGGGCCTGCCGCCGCGACGCAGACGCCCGTGATCTGGGCATCGCGCACGCCGGTATCCGCCAGATAGCGCGCCAGCACCGCCGACAGGTCGGGATGTTCGGCATTGGCATAGCGCGTGACGGTGTCCCGGTCGACCACAGGCCCGCGCGCCAGCGCGACACGGGTGTTCGTGCCGCCGATATCGGCGACAAGGCTCAAGCCCGTCTCGCCCGTCAGATCGCCCATGCTGCCCGCCCCGGTTGTCGTGTGGTCACGCGCGCCACCAGCGCGCGAGCGCGTGATAGGACGCTTTCGGTGTCCTTGCCAAGCTGTCGAAGTCGACATGGACGAGGCCGAACCGCTTTTCATAGCCCAAGGACCATTCGTAATTGTCCATCAAGGACCAGACGTAATAGCCCGCCACCGGTGCGCCGGTGGCGATGGCGTCCTGCACGGCGCGCAGATGGCCGTCGAGATAGGCGATGCGCGCCGCGTCAGGCATCTGGGGCGTGTCGGGGTTGGCCATGCCGTTTTCGGTCACATGGATCGGCAGATCGCCGGAATACTCCGCCGCGTTGCGGATCAGGAAATCGCGCAAGCCCTCGGGATAGATCTCCCATCCCATCTGGGTCAGCGGCAGGCGGGTGGGTGCCTCGGCGTAGTTCGGCCAAGGGCCATCAGCGTGGCGGATCAGCTTTCTTGTATAATAATTCACGCCCAGCCAGTCGATCGGCGCGCGGATCGTGGCGAAATCCTCCTGCCAGCCGTCCGGCAGGTGCGGACCAAGTCCTTCCAGAACCTCGGGAGGGTATTCGCCCTTGAACAGCCCACCCAGAAAGAAGCGATTGTAGATCGCGTCATAGCGTGTGGCCGCCGCCACATCCTCGGGCGTGTCGCTGGCGGGCTCTGACCATTCGAAATTGCACACCGCGCCAAGGTTGGTCATGCCAAGCCCGCGCATCACCTCGATCGCACGGCCGTGGCTGACCAGCACATGATGCATCGCGCGCGCGGTGGCGCGGATGTCACGCAGGCCCGGCGCATGGACCCCGTCGAAATGCGACAGCCAACCGACGCACCACGGCTCGTTGATGGGCGCGGCAGACCACAGCCGGTCGCCGATGCGCGACATGACGGTATGCGTGTAATCGGCAAACCAGTCGGGCATGTCGGCGTTGCGCCATCCGCCCTTGTCGGCCAGCGCCTGCGGCAATTCCCAGTGGTAAAGCGTGGCGGCGGGCTTGATGCCGCGCGCCAGCATCCCGTCGACCAGCCGGTCGTAGAAATCGAGACCTTCGGCATTGGCCTGCCCCGTGCCCTCGGGCAGCACCCGCGCCCAACTCGTCGAGAAGCGGTAGACATCCGCACCAAGCCCCGCGATCAGGTCCAGATCCTCTTCCCAGCGGTGGTAATGATCGCAGGCACGGGCCCCGTGTTCCGCGCGCACCACATTGCCGGGGGTGGCCGCGAAACTGTCCCAATGGGTCGGTCCCGCGCCGCCAAAGCCGTGCCCTTCGATCTGGTAGGACGAGGTGGCGACCCCGAACACGAAGCCCGCGGGGAAATCGCTGCGCTGAAACGGCATGTCACTCCTTTCTAGGGCGTGGGGCAGGGGCCGGTCGATTGCCCGACCGTCAGGTCGACATCCCATAGCTCCTGTTTCGGGGGCTGGTCGGGGTCGCGGATCAGGTCGATCAGCATCTCTGCGCAGCGCCGACCCGCAGCCCGGATCGAGGACCGCGTGGCGGTGAAGGCCGGGCCGCCGACATCGTTGTTGAGATAGCTCAATTCATCGTCATGGCAGATCACCGACAGGTCCCGCCCCAATCTCAGGCCGCGGTCGGCGGCCGCGCGGCGGATGCCGATGGCGATGATGACCGAGGAGGCCAGAAAGGCCGTGGGCGGTTCCGGCCCGTCCAGCATCGCGGCAGCGGACAGATAGCCGAAGGATTCCGTCATCGCGTCATTGGCCATCAGGTGGGGCAGGGGCGACACCCCGCGTGCCGCCAGTGCCTCGCGGAAGCCGCGTTCGCGGCGTTGCGAGAAATCGAACCGCGCCTGCCCGTTGACCAGCGCGATGCGGGTATGGCCCAGATCCAGCAGGAAATCGGTGGCCCGGCGAAAGGCGCGGATATTGGCGATGTCGAGCCAGTTGTAGCCCAAGGCGTCGCCCGTGCGGCCATGCACCAGAAAGGGCAGGTCCAGTTCCTTTAGAAGTGCGATGCGCGGGTCGTCCTCCTGCGGGGCCTGCACCATGATTCCGTCGACCGAGCCATTGGCGGCCAGCTGGCGAAACGCCTTGTCGGTGTCGCCATCCGTCACCATCGACAGCAGCAGGTCGTAGCCTTCGCGGGCATAGACCTCGCCCGCGCCGATCAGGAAATCGGCGAAGATCGGGTTCACCATCTCGGCGCGGCCGGTCAGGGGGATCACATGCCCGATGGTCATGGCCCGCCCCGTAGCCAGCCGGCGGGCGCGGCTGTTGGGGGCGTAATGGGCGGCCTTGGCGGCGGCCAGAACGCGGGCGCGGGTTTCCTCGCGCACCTCCGGGTAGCCGTTCAGCGCCCGGCTGACGGTCGTCTGGCTGAGGTTCAGCGCGGCGGCCAGTTCCTTGAGATTCATGGCAAAAGACGCTTCAAAGCGGTTTGAGTGCCGGCCGAGGCTAGCCCTGTCCATCGCCAATTGTCAAAGATTCGAAACTGCCAAATTTTTCTGCACCTGCGAAATATGCAGTTATTTTTCAGAGACTTCTTTTCGCGGATTGACAGACTCGGTTGCATTCGAAAGTCTGCTGGCAACCCAAAGCGCTTTGAAAGACAGTCGGCGCTTGGGCAAGCTATGAGGCCGGTGCAACCGGCGCATCCTGGGAGGATCACATGAAACGCACCCTTTACGCCAGCGCTGCGGCGCTTGCGCTTGGCGCCCATGGCGCACAGGCGCAGGATCTTGTCTTCACCCCCGGTGAAGGCGCCTTCAACTGGCAAAGCTATGATGACTTCGCGGCGTCCCATGACCTGGCGGGGCAATCGCTCAACATCTTCGGCCCGTGGCGAGGGGAAGATCAGCGTCTGTTCGAAAACCTTGCCGCCTATTTCGAGGCGGCGACGGGCGCCGATCTGAACTATTCCTCTTCCGAGACATATGAACAGCAGATCGTCATCGATCTCGAAGGCGGCAGCCCCCCCGACGTGGCGATCCTGCCGCAGCCGGGGCTGATCCAGAACCTCATCTCGCGCGGGTTCGTCGCGCCGCTGGGTGCGGACACCCGCGCCTGGCTGGTCGAGAATTACGCCGCGGGTGAAAGCTGGGCGGGCATCGGTACCTTCACCGGCCCCGACGGCGCCGAGGATCTGTATGCCTTCCCCTTCAAGGCAGATGTAAAATCGCTGGTCTGGTATTCGCCCGACAATTTCGAGGATTTCGGCTACGAGATCCCGGCCACCCAAGAAGAGCTTCGCGCGCTCGAGGCGCAGATCATCGCCGATGGCGGCACGCCATGGTGCATCGGGCTTGGCTCGGGCGGGGCGACGGGCTGGCCCGCAACCGACTGGATCGAAGACCTGATGCTCAGGGCCTATCCGCCCGAGGTCTACGACCAGTGGGTCGCCAACGAGATCCCCTTTACCGACGAGCGTGTCATCGCGGTGATGGAGCAGTTCGGCGAGATCGCCCGCAACCCCGAGATGGTCGTCGGTGGGCCAAGCGGCGTCGCCTCGACCGATTTCCGCGACAGCCCGGCCGGCCTGTTCAGTTCGCCGCCGCAATGTTTCATGCACAGGCAGGCGTCGTTCATCCCGACCTTCTTCCCCGACGGGACCGAGGTTGGCGCGGATGCCGATTTCTTCTACTTCCCGCCGTCCGACGCCGTCGATCTGGGCAACCCCGTTTTGGGTGCCGGAACGCTGGCCTTCATCACCCAAGACACGGATGCCGCGCGGGCCTTCCTCGATTTCTTGCAGACGCCGATCGCGCATGAGATCTGGATGGCACAATCGGGCTTCCTGACGCCGCACAGCGGGGTCAACACCGACCTGTTCGGCGATCCGACCCTGCGCCAGATGAACGACATCTTGCTCAATGCCACGACCTTCCGGTTTGACGCCTCCGACCTGATGCCGGCAGGCGTCGGTGCGGGATCGTTCTGGACCGGCATGATCGATTTCGTCGGCGGCCGCCCCGCAGCCGAGGTGGCGCAGGAAATCCAGAACAGCTGGGACGCCCTGCGCTGAGCCTGATCTGCCTGATCCCCTGCGTCCGGCCCAGTGCCGGACGCAGGCCTTTCGCCCCCTGACATCATCCGGAGGATCGCATGCATCCCGCACTTGCCGGCCTTGTGACGATAGCCCTCGGCGTTGGGGGGTGCATCGCCTATTTCTACCTGTCCAATCTTGTTCTGGACAAGGTGCTCTACCCCGCGCGCGGGCCCAATATCGGGCGCAACATCAACCGCGCCAACATGATCCGGCCTTGGCTGTTCCTGTTTCCCGCCCTGTTCGTGCTGATGCTCTACCTTGCCTATCCGGTGCTGGCGACCCTGTGGCTGTCGCTGACGGACCGGTCGCAGGGCGGGGCCTTTGTCGGGTTTGCCAACTACCGCCAGATGATGGACGAGCCCAAGTTCTGGGAGGCCATCCGCAACAACATGCTGTGGCTGATCGTCGTGCCGGCCGCCTCGACCGCCTTCGGCCTTCTGGCCGCGCAGCTGACCGACCGGATCAGTTGGGGCAGCCTTGCGAAATCGCTGATCTTCATGCCGATGGCGATCAGCTTTGTCGGCGCCTCGGTGATCTGGAAGCTGGTCTATGACGCCCGTCCGGAAGGCGCCGAACAGATCGGCATCCTGAACGCGGTCTGGGTCGCGCTCGGGGGGGCGCCGCAGACCTGGCTGACGCTCGATCTGGTCAACAGCTTTTTCCTGATGGCGGTTCTGATCTGGATCCAGACCGGCTTTGCCATGGTGATCTTGTCGGCGGCGCTGCGCGGCATTCCCGAGGAAACCGTCGAGGCCGCCATCGTCGACGGGGCCAACCCGTTCCAGATCTTCTTCAAGATCAAAGTGCCGCAGATCATGCCGACCATCGTCGTGGTCTGGACGACGATCACGCTGGTGGTGCTCAAGGTGTTCGACATCGTGCTGGCCATGACCAATGGCCAATGGGGCACGCAGGTGCTGGCCAATTACATGTATGACCGGATGTTCCGCGCCTTCGACTGGGGGGTGGGCTCTGCGGCGGCGATCGTCATCATGCTGCTGGTCACGCCCATCCTTGTCTGGAACGTCTACAATGTCCGCAAAGAAATGCGCTGAAGGGGGCGGAACATGGACAATATCGCGGGCAAGAAGGCAGGACTGACCTGGGCGATCCATATTTCGGTCGTCGTGCTGGTGGCGCTGTGGCTTTTTCCGACACTGGGGCTTTTCGTCTCGTCGTTCCGCACCGCCGATCAGATCAGCGGCTCGGGCTGGTGGGCGGCGCTGTCCACGCAGGAACGCCAGTTGCCGGCGGCACGGCTTGCGGGTGACGAGGTCATCATCGATGGCCGCTACGTCATCTCGGGCGAGCTTTTCCCCAATACCAGCGCATTGGTCTCCGCCTGGGGCATCTCGGCGCGCGAGCCCGAAGCCAATGTGCCGGGCGACACCGTGGCACTGGAAGGTGAGGTCAGACTGTTGATTGACGAGGAGGGGCGATTTGTCCTGTCCGGGCCTGACAGTTTCGAAGGCCAACGCCTGCCCAGGGTGTTCAGCACGGCCGCCGCGCCGCCCGAATTCACGCTGGCCAATTACGAACGCGTCTTGTTCACCGGCACCGCCGATGCGGGGGTGGGCAACGCCCTTCTCAACACGGCGACGGTGGCGATTCCCGCGACGGTCATTCCGATCCTGATCGCGGCCTTTGCGGCCTATGCGCTGGCCTGGATGGATTTTCCGGGCCGGGCGCTTCTGGTGGCGCTGGTGGTTGCTTTGTTGGTGGTGCCGCTGCAGCTGGCGCTTATCCCGCTATTGCAGCTGCACAACACCATCGGGATCGGAAAGGGCTATATCGGCACATGGCTCGCCCATACCGGGTTCGGCATGCCTTTGGCGATCTACCTTTTGCGCAACTACATGGTCGGCCTGCCGCGCGATATCATCGAGAGCGCCAAGGTCGACGGCGCGACCGATTTCCAGGTCTTCACCAAGATCGTGCTGCCCCTGTCTTTCCCCGCGCTTGCGGCTTTCGCCATCTTCCAGTTCCTGTGGACATGGAACGACCTGCTTGTCGCGCTGGTCTTTCTGGGCACCGACGACCGCACGCTGGTGTTGACCGGACGCCTCGTGAACCTGATGGGCTCGCGCGGCGGGGATTGGGAAATCCTTGCGACCTCGGCCTTCGTGTCCATCGCGGTGCCGCTGGTCGTCTTCTTCACCATGCAACGCTATCTGGTCCGCGGCCTTTTGGCCGGGTCCGTCAAATAACGAAAGACCGCCCGTCATGAACCTGATGCAGGACCTAAAGCCTGAGCATATCCTCGCCACCGACAAGGATTGGTGGCGGGGTGCCGTGATCTACCAGATCTACCCGCGCAGTTTTCAAGACAGCAACCATGACGGCATCGGCGATCTGGCGGGCATCATCCACCGGCTCGGTCACGTGGCCGAGCTGGGCGTGGATGCCATCTGGATCTCGCCCTTCTTCCGCTCGCCCATGCTCGATTTCGGCTATGACGTCAGCGATTACCGCGACGTCGATCCGATGTTCGGCAGCCTTGGCGATTTCGACGCGCTGATCAGCCGCGCGCATGAGCTGGGCCTGCGGGTTCTGATCGACCTTGTCTTGTCGCACAGTTCGAACCAGCACCCGTGGTTCCACGAAAGCCAGACCAGCCGGGACAACCCCAAATCCGATTGGTATGTCTGGGCCGATGCGAAACCCGATGGCAGCCCGCCCAACAACTGGCTCTCGATCTTCGGCGGCTCGGCCTGGGAATGGTCGGGCGACCGGATGCAGTATTACTTGCACAATTTCCTGAAAGAGCAGCCCGATCTGAACCTGCACAACGCGGATGTTCAAGACGAATTGCTGTCGGTTGCGCGTTTCTGGCTCGACCGCGGCGTCGACGGCTTCCGGCTCGACACCATCAACTTCTACTTTCACGATCCCGAATTGCGCGACAATCCCGCGCTTGCGCCCGAATTGCGCAACGCCACCATCGCGCCCGAGGTGAACCCCTACAATTGGCAAGAACACCTCTACGACAAGAACCACCCCGCCAATCTCGAGTTCCTCCGCCGCTTCCGCGCTCTGCTTGACGAATACCCCGCCGCGACCTCGGTGGGCGAGGTGGGCGACGCGCAGCGCGGCATGGAGATTCAGGCCCAATACACCTCGGGCGGCGACAAGGTGCACATGTGCTATTCGTTCGAGTTCCTGTCGGGTATCTTGCCCACGGCCGAGCGCGTGGCCGAGGTTCTGGCCGATTATGAGGACAAGATCGGCGATGGCTGGGCCTGCTGGGCGTTCTCCAACCACGATGTGGTCCGCCACGCCAGCCGCTGGAACCTCGGCGAGGATGCCCGCCGCCTTTACGCTGCGCTGCTCTTGTCCTTGCGCGGGTCCGTCTGCCTCTACCAGGGCGAAGAACTTGGCCTGACCGAGGCCTATGTCTCCTACGAGGACCTGCAAGATCCCTACGGCATCCGCTTCTGGCCCAAGTTCAAGGGGCGCGACGGCTGCCGCACGCCGATGCCCTGGATTTCCGACAACCAGAACGGCGGCTTTTCGGATGCCAAGCCCTGGCTGCCCATGGCGATGGAACATCTCCAGCGCGCGGTGGGCGCACAGGACGGTGCCGAGGACAGCACACTTGCATTCTACCGCCGCATGATCGGCTTCCGGCAGGCTTGGGCGCCGCTGTCCAAGGGCGCGCTGAGCGACCTGCGCGCGGCCGAGGGCATCGTAAGCTTCGTGCGCAGCCACGGCGACCAGCGCCTGTTCTGCGCCTTCAACCTGACCAACACGGCCCGCCCCGCAGCCTTGCCCGCAGGGCATTGGCGGCAGGACCGCGGCGCGCCCTTCACGGCGATCGAGGATGACAGGGGCGGCTGCGTCGCGCTGCCGCCCTACCAGGCCTATTTCGCGGCCGCCGAAAGCGCCTGAGGGCCGCGCGTACATAAATGGGGGAGGAGACGAGCACATGGCCGAACTGAAGCTGACCGATGTCGAAAAGGTCTACGGTGGCACCGTCCGCGTGCTGAGCGACATCAATCTCGATATCCAGACGGGCGAGTTGATCGTCTTCGTCGGCCCTTCTGGTTGCGGGAAATCCACACTTTTGCGGATGATCGCGGGGCTGGAGAAGATCTCGGGCGGCACGCTGACCATCGACGGGCAGGTGGTGAACGACGTGCCCCCCAGCCAGCGCGGCATCGCCATGGTGTTCCAGTCCTATGCGCTCTACCCGCACATGACCGTATACGAAAACATGGCCTTCTCCTTGCGCATTGCAAAGACCGACAAGGAAACCATCGACAAGAAAGTACGCGCCGCCGCCGACAAGCTGCAACTGACCAATTTCCTCGACCGCCTGCCCAAGGCCCTTTCGGGCGGCCAGCGCCAGCGCGTCGCCATTGGCCGCTCCATCGTGCGCGACCCCAAGGTCTATCTCTTCGACGAACCGCTCTCCAACCTCGACGCGGCCTTGCGCGTGGCCACAAGGATCGAGATCGCGCAGCTCAAGGAACAGATGCCCGAGAGCACGATGATCTATGTCACCCATGACCAGGTCGAGGCGATGACGCTCGCCTCGCGCATCGTCGTTCTGGCGGGCGGCGGCATCGCGCAGGTGGGCAGCCCGCTGGAGCTTTACGAGCGGCCCAATTCCACCTTCGTGGCGCAGTTCATCGGCAGCCCGGCGATGAACCTTCTGGGCGGGCGCATTGTCGGCACGGGCCAGGTCACCACACTGGAACTGCACGAAGGGGCAGGGCGCATCACCTCGCATTACCCCTCGCGCGACGATGACATGGGGGCCGAGGTGCAGATCGGCATCCGCCCCGAGGACATGACCGCCACCGATGGCGACACCTTCGCCTTTCAGGGCAAGGTCGAGATCACCGAGGCGCTGGGGGAGGTCACGCTGCTCTATTTCCAGAAATCTGCACCCGATCGCAACGCGGTCATCGGCAAGCTTCCGGGTATCCATCAAGGGTTGCGCGGCAATACCGTGCGCCTGTCCGCGCGCGCCGAAAAGGTCCATGTCTTCCGTGACGGCGTCTCGCTCCTGCACCGCGACGCATCGGTCTTTGTGCCCGGCGTCCAGCCGCACTGATCGGGTGCGCCTCTGGTATTGTTAGCGCTAACATGATATCCAGCCCCGACTCGCATTGGGGGGAGAGACCAGATGCCGCTCGACGACAGGATCGCCGCCGTCACCGACCGTATCGTGGAACGCTCGCGCGGCCCGCGCACGACCTACCTCGCGCGCATGCGCAAACTGGCCGAGGACGGGCCGCGCCGCGCGCATCTCACCTGTGGCAATCAGGCCCATGCCTATGCCGCGATGGAGGGCGACAAGGACGCGCTGATCGCCGCGCGCGCCCCCAATCTCGGGATCGTCACCGCCTATAACGACATGCTGAGCGCGCATCAGCCCTTCAAGGATTACCCTGATCGCATCAAGGCCGCCGCCCGCCGCGCCGGCGCCACGGCGCAGGTCGCGGGCGGCGTGCCCGCCATGTGCGACGGCGTCACCCAAGGCCAGGTGGGGATGGAACTGTCGCTGTTTTCCCGCGACGTGATCGCGCTCGCCACTGCCGTCTCGCTGTCGCACAACACGTTTGATGCCGCGATCTATCTGGGCGTCTGCGACAAGATCGTACCGGGGCTTGTCATCGCGGCGGCCACCTTCGGCTACCTGCCCGGCATCTTCGTGCCGGCCGGGCCGATGACATCGGGCCTGCCCAATGACGAGAAATCCCGCGTCCGCCAGCAATTCGCCCAAGGCCTCGTGGGCCGCGACGCGCTGATGGCGGCAGAAATGGCCTCCTATCACGGGCCGGGCACCTGCACCTTCTACGGCACCGCCAATTCCAACCAGATGCTGATGGAATTCATGGGGTTGCACCTGCCCGGTGCCAGCTTCGTGAACCCCGGCACGCCCTTGCGCGACGCGCTGACCGACGCCGCGACCGACCGCGCCGCCGCGATCACCGCCCTTGGAAACGCTTATACGCCTGTGTGCGACATCCTCGACGAAAAGGCCTTTGTGAACGGCATCGTGGGTCTCATGGCCACGGGCGGTTCCACCAACCTCGTGATCCACCTCGTCGCCATGGCGCGCGCGGCGGGCGTGATCGTCGATTGCGCCGATTTCGCCGACATCTCGGCGGCCACCCCGCTGATGGCGAGGGTCTATCCCAACGGTCTGGCCGACGTGAACCATTTCCACGCCGCGGGTGGGCTCGCCTATATGATCGGCGAATTGCTCGATGCGGGCCTGTTGCATCCTGACACCAAGACCGTGGTCGGGCAGGGGCTGTCGCTTTATGCACAAGAACCGACCCTCAAGGACGGCGCCATCACCTGGACGGACGGCCCGCGCGCCAGCCTCAACGACCGCATCTTGCGCCCCGCGCGCGACCCGTTCCAGCCGCAAGGCGGCCTGGTGGAGCTTGTGGGCAACCTCGGCCGCGGCGTGATGAAGGTCTCCGCCGTCGCCTCCGAGCGCCACATCATCGAAGCCCCGGCCGCGATCTTCGAGGATCAGGCCGCGGTCAAGGCCGCCTTCCAGAGCGGTGAGTTGAATCGTGACGTGATCGTCGTCGTCCGTTTTCATGGCCCCAAGGCCAATGGCATGCCCGAGCTTCACGCCCTGACCCCGGTCCTTGCCGTGCTGCAGGACCGGGGCCACAAGGTCGCGCTGGTCACCGACGGCCGCATGTCGGGCGCGTCGGGCAAAGTCCCCTCGGCCATCCATGTCGCGCCCGAGGCGCTCGACGGCGGGCTGATCGGCAAGCTCATCGACGGTGACATCATCCGCGTCGATGCCACCCACGGCGTGCTCGAGGTGCTGACCGAAGGCGTGGCCTCCCGCCCCCATGCCACCCCCGACCTTTCGGCCAACAGCCATGGCGTCGGCCGCGAGCTGTTCGAGATCTTTCGCCAGACCGCTGGCCCTGCGACCATCGGCGCGGGCGTCGTCGTCTAGCGCTGACCTGTCCCTTTCATCTTTCTGCAAATATGCAAATCCGACCTATCAAAAGGCCCCGCCGATGACCCCCAAGGCCCAATCCGCCGCCGCCCGTGAGATCGCGGGCCTTGCCCCGATCATCCCGGTGCTCGTGATCGACGATGCCGCCACCGCCCGCCCCTTGGCCGAGGCGCTGGTGGCAGGCGGCCTCCTCGCGCTCGAGGTGACGCTGCGCACGCCCTGCGCGCTCGACGCGATCCGCGCCATGGCCAATGTGCCCGGCGGCGTGGTGGGGGCTGGGACCTTGCTGACCCCCGAGGATGTGGCTGCGGCCAAGGCCGCGGGCGCGCGCTTCGGCGTCTCGCCCGGCGCCACGCCGCGCCTGATCGCGGCCTGCATCGCCGAGGGTCTGCCGCTCCTGCCGGGTGCCGCCACCGCCTCAGAGGTCATGGCGCTGTTCGAGCAAGGCTATGACATGCTCAAGTTCTTCCCGGCCGAGGCCGCGGGTGGCGCGCCTGCGCTCAAGGCCATTGGCGCGCCGATCCCGCAGGTCGCCTTTTGCCCCACGGGTGGCATCACGCCGCAGAATGCCGAAAGCTATCTGTCATTGCCCAATGTGATCTGCGCGGGCGGCTCCTGGGTCGCGCCCAAGGCCATGGTCGCGTCCGGCGACTGGGCCGGGATCGAGGCTTTGGCACGCGATGCCGCGCGGCTTGGTCGCTGACGGAAGGCCGAATGAAGGGAACCCGGGCTTCACCGCGCCTGTCCCGGCTCAGATGCGGGCGGCAAAATCCAGCAGCCGGTCGATAGCCACCTCGAACCGCGCGTCGGGAAGGGTCAGGGCGACCCGCAGATGCCCCGCCGCCGCCTGACCGAAGCTTTCGCCCGGCATGACCGCCACGCCCGTCTCCTCCAGCAGGCGCCCGGCAAAGTCGATGCCTGACAGGCCCGTCGCCCGGATATCCAGCATCACATACATCGCGCCCCCGGGCGGGATGGTGCGTACCCGGTTCTGCGCAGCCAAACGGTCCAGCACCATCTGCCGTCGCCGCAAGAAGGGCGCGGCGATCGCGGCCTCGGCGGCCGCGCCTTGGCGCAACGCGTAAAGCCCCGCCTCCTGGATGTAGCCAGGCACGCCATAGGTCGTGTGGGTGGCCAGCGTCACCAGCCGGGCCATCACCGCCTCGGGCCCCGCCACCCAACCCAGCCGGGAGCCGGTCATCGCGTGGCTTTTCGACAGCGATCCGACCGTCAAGGTGCGCGCGGCCATGCCGGGCAGGGACGCAAAGGGGATGTGCCGCCCGACCCAGACCTGGCTGTCATAGACCTCGTCGGAGATGACCCACAGGTCATGCGCCTCGGCGATGCGGGCTATGCCCTCCAGGCTGTCGCGGCTGTAGACGGCGCCTGTGGGATTGTTGGGGCTGTTGATGAGCAGGGACCGCGCGCCGGGCGCGGCCGCGGCCAGCGCCGCCAGATCCGGCTGGAACCCGTCCTCGCTGCGGGCAGGAACGGCAAGGGGCCGCGCGCCCACGGCGCGGATGGTGCCGGGATAGGTGGTGTAATGGGGGTCGATCATCAGGGCCACATCGCCCTCGTCGCAGGCGGCGTGATGGGCGGCGAAAAGACCCGCCTGCGCGCCCGGCACGATCAGCACGTTCGCCGGGCCGTAAGCGTGGCCGTGCTGCGCGCTCAACCGGTCGGCCACGGCCTGACGCAGGGGGGGTATCCCGTGCACCGAGGCATAGCCGGTATGGCCCGCCATGGCGGCGCGGTGCATCTCGTACAAGATATCCGGCGCTGTGCCCACGTCATGCTCGCCGATCGTCAGCTCAAGGATTTCGCGGCCTTCTGCCTTCAGCGCCCGGGCGCGGTAGAAGATGGCCCAGCCGTCGTCACCATCGCCGGTCAGCGTGGCAATGCGGGTCGAGGGCTTGGGCATGGTGCGGTCTCCGTCGCGGCGCGTTCGGGGCCGAGATGCACATGTCCCGCGCCCGGGGGCAAGGCGGGAATGGCCTCAATCGTCCTGCGCCACGCCGCGCCGGTCGGGGGCGGCCTGCGGCCAGTCGCGGCGCACCAGATTGTAGCTTTCGATCAGCCGCAGCCGCAGTTCCTCGGGCGCGGTTTCCCAGGGCAGCAGCACCCAGCCGCCACCGGTCAGATAGGGGGCCGAGGCCGGGCGGCTCTGCCGGATCACCGCCAGCGCCCGCGTCAGGTTCGAGGTGCGGACCGACAGGCCCGGCCCGATGTCAGTATAGGCCGCGAACATGTGGCCATTGATCTTCCACACAACGGTTTCCGGCCCGAACGGGGTCGCCCGTTCGGCTCGGGGCATCGCCCTGCAGTGCCGATCCACGAAGTCATGCCGCATGGTTGCATATACAACGGTATACCGGGACGTTGTCAAAGGGCCTCTGCGCCCGAATGCGCCGCGCTTGCATCTGCCGGTTTTCAACCCGCCCGCAACCTGTTAGGCCGCCTGCGCTGGTTTCCTGTCCGCTGAAAGGCCCGCCCCATGGTCGAGATCCGCCTGCGCAATTCCCGCACCAGATCGGTCGTGCCGCTGGAGCCGACGGTGGAGCCAGGTCGCGTCAAGATGTATGTCTGCGGCCCCACGGTCTACGACCGCGCGCATCTGGGCAATGCACGGCCCGTCATCGTCTTCGATGTGCTCTACCGCCTGCTGCGGCACGTCTACGGGGAGGGCAACGTCACCTATGCGCGCAACTTCACCGATGTGGACGACAGGATCAACGCGACAGCACTTGCCCGGAAAGACGCCGGTGCGCCCGGCACGCTCGAGGATCTGATCGCCGAGCGGAGCGCGGAGACCATCGCCTGGTATCACGCCGACATGGACGCGCTCGGCAACCTGCGCCCCGACCATGAGCCGCGCGCGACGGACTTCATCGGCCAGATGATCGCCATGATCGCCGACCTGATCGCCAAGGGTCACGCCTACGAGAAGGAGGGGCATGTCCTCTTCCGCGTGCGGTCCTACGCCGAATACGGCAAGCTCTCGGGCCGGTCGGTCGACGACATGATCGCAGGCGCCCGGGTCGAGGTTGCGCCCTTCAAGGAAGACCCGATGGATTTCGTGCTGTGGAAACCGTCGACCGACGATCTGCCGGGCTGGGACAGCCCTTGGGGCCGTGGGCGGCCGGGCTGGCACATCGAATGCTCGGCCATGGCGCATGAACTCTTGGGCCAAAGTTTCGACATCCACGGCGGCGGCAACGACCTGTTGTTCCCCCACCACGAGAACGAGATCGCGCAATCGGCCTGCGCCCACCCCGAGGGGGATTTCGCCCGCATCTGGATGCACAACGAGATGTTGCAGGTCGAGGGCAAGAAGATGTCCAAGAGCTTGGGCAATTTCTTCACCGTGCGCGATCTGCTGGATCAAGGCGTGCCGGGCGAGGTGATCCGGTTCGTGTTTCTCGGCACGCATTATTCCAAGCCCATGGATTGGACGGAGAAAAAGCGCAGCGACATGGAACGCGCTTTGGTGGGTTTTTTCCGTGTGACCCATGGCATCGAACCTGCCGACGTGCCTCCTAAGTCCTTCGTTGCACTTCTTGCCAACGATTTGAACACGCCAGCGGCAATAGCGAAACTACATGAACTGCAACGTGAAGGCGACTTCGCTGAGTTGAAAGCCGCAATGTCAGTCCTTGGATTGCCGAGTGCCGAAGAAGTGTCATGGTGGCAGGGTGCGCGCAGATTCAACTCAGTTCTGGATAGCCCTGAATTTGCACTTCGATTGAACGAATTGGCCAACCGTTGGCAGGACCTAAGAATTCAACGTGATTTCGCATCGGCCGACCATCTAAAGCAGAGAGCAGAAGCTGCCGGCATCAAGCTTTGGGTATCCGCTGGAGGGGCGAACGTTGAGGCTGGTCCCGATTTCGACCCCGCCAAGCTGGAGGGCCTTTTGTGACCTCCCGCGACCGCCTCCACCTCTACGACACCACCCTGCGCGACGGCCAACAAACCCAGGGCGTGCAATTCTCCACCCCCGAAAAGCTGCGCATCGCGGCAGCCCTCGACGCGCTTGGCCTCGACCATATCGAAGGCGGCTGGCCGGGGGCCAACCCGACCGACAGCGCCTTTTTCGACGCAGCGCCGAAAACCCGCGCCATCCTTACGGCCTTCGGGATGACTAAACGCGCGGGTCGCTCGGCAGAAAACGACGATGTTCTCGCCGCCGTCCTCAACGCCGGCACCCCCGCCGTCTGTCTGGTCGGCAAGACCCATGACTTCCACGTCACGCAAGCCCTTGGCATCACGCTCGAGGAAAACCTCGACAACATCCGCGCCTCCATCGCCCATTGCGTCGTGCAAGGGCGCGAGACGCTTTTCGACGCCGAACATTTCTTCGACGGCTTCAAGGCCAATCCCGATTACGCGCTCGCCTGCCTGCATGCCGCCCATGACGCGGGCGCGCGCTGGGTTGTCTTGTGCGACACCAACGGCGGCACCTTGCCGGTCGAGATCGGCGAGATTACGGCGGCTGTCATCGCCGCGGGCATCACCGGCGACCGCCTCGGCATCCATACCCATAACGACACCGAAACCGCCGTCGCGGGTAGCCTTGCCGCCATAATGGCGGGCGCGCGCCAGATTCAGGGCACGTTGAACGGTCTGGGCGAGCGCTGCGGCAACGCCAATCTCACGACGCTGATTCCCACGCTGCTGCTCAAGGAACCCTACGCCAGCCGGTTCGAGATCGGCGTGACACATGAGGCGCTGCGCGACCTGACCCGCGTTTCCCGCATGCTCGACGACATCCTGAACCGGGTGCCGACGCGGCAGGCGCCTTATGTCGGCGCCTCGGCCTTCGCGCACAAGGCTGGCCTCCATGCCTCGGCCATCGTCAAGAACCCCACGACCTATGAGCACATCGACCCGGCATTGGTGGGCAATGCCCGCATTATCCCGATGTCGAACCAGGCGGGCCAGTCGAACCTGCGCCAGCGCCTTTCCGACATGGGCCTCGACGTGCCCCGCGACCATCCCGCGCTGCCCGGCATCCTCGACGAGATAAAGGCCCGCGAGGATCAGGGTTATTCCTACGACACGGCGCAGGCGAGTTTCGAGTTGCTGGCACGTCGGGCGCTTGGCGAAATGCCCCGGTTCTTCGAGGTCAAGCGCTACAAGGTCACGGTGGAGCGCCGCAAGAACAAGTACGACCGCATGGTCAGCCTGTCGGAGGCCGTGGTGGTGGTGAAGATCGGCGAGGAAAAGACGCTTTCGGTCAGCGAGTCGATGGATGAACACGGGCATGACCGTGGCCCGGTCAACGCGCTCTCCAAGGCGCTGGCGAAAGACCTTGGTCCCTACCAGCGCTACATCGACGACATCCGGCTGGTCGATTTCAAGGTCCGCATCACCCAAGGCGGGACCGAGGCCGTGACCCGCGTGATCATCGACAGCGAGGATGCGACCGGGCGGCGCTGGTCGACGGTGGGGGTTTCCGCCAATATCGTGGACGCAAGCTTCGAGGCGTTGATCGACGCCATCCAATGGAAACTGATCCGCGACGAGGCGCCCGCGTCATGAGATGTCTTGCCCTGCTGCTTTTGGTGCCGCTGCCTGTCATGGCGCAGGATCTGACCGCCATCTGCCTGTCGAACGGCTCGCCCGACACCTATTTCGTCGGCCAGACCTTTTTTGCCGATGATCGCGTCGTCTGGGTTTCAACGCCCGATGGGAACGAGGCACCGGGCGTGATCCGGCGCTGGCGTGAGCCCGGCATCTTCGATCATTACGCAGCGATCCTCGGGGATACGGTGGCAGCCGTGCCTGACGATCTGATCGCGCGCTGCGACGAGGGTTGGCGCGATACCATCGTACTGCGCTACGCCGATGGCCGGGTTCTGCGCCGCGATGCGAGCTGCGGCGAAGACAATCCGGTCGCCCTGCTGGGACAGGAGACCATCCTTACCCGCCAGACCGTCGCCGGGATCTACTTCACCGAGGAACCGCTTCCGACCCTGACCGACGGGGCCGATGACATCTGCGGGAGGGACTGGTGAGCGACCGGCCCGATGACGCCTTTTTCACGCTCCATGCCGATCTGCCGCGCGAGGGGCCGGGGGAAACCGCCGATGTGGCCTGGGCCGCCGGGATAGCCGGCCTGCGGCCTGACGCGCGCATTCTCGATGCCGCCTCGGGGCCGGGGGGCGATCTGGGCGCGCTGCTCAGGGCCGCGCCCGACGGGCATGTGACCGCCATCGACCTGCACGCCCCCTTTGTCGACGGCGCGCGGGGCCGTTGGGGCAGCGACCCCCGCGTGACGCTGGCTGTGGGCGACATGACCGCGCCCGAGGGGCCGTTCGATTTCATCTGGTGCGCGGGCGCGGTCTATTTCCTCGGGATCGAGGCGGCGCTCAAGGTCTGGGCGCCACGCCTTGCCCCGGGCGGCGCCATCGCCTTTTCCGAGCCCTGCCTCTTCACCGATACCCCGTCTGACGGCGCCATCGCGTTTTGGGAGGGATATGCGCGCCTGACCGACGCGGCAGGGATCGCGGCGCAGATCGAACGGGCGGGCTTTGAGACACTGGCGACGCGCCCGATCAGCGATATCGGCTGGGAAAGCTATTACCGCCCGATGGAGGCGCGTATCGCCCGACTGCGCCCCGGCGCGGATGCGGCGCTGGCGCGCGTGCTTGACATGGCCGAGGCGGAAATCGCGGGCTGGCGCGCGCACCGGGCGGAAACCGGATACCTCTTGTCCGTGGTCAGGCCGACATGACCCTTCAGGCCTGCGCGGAGCTTGTGGCGCGGGGCGATCCGGATCGGTTCCGCGCGACCATGGCAGCCCCCTTGGCCGCCCGCGCCGTGCTGTTCCCGCTCTACGCTTTCAACATCGAGGTCAGCCGCGCGCCTTGGGTCACCGCCGAGCCGATGATCGCTGAAATGCGCCTGCAATTCTGGCGCGACGTGATCGAGGAACTGGCGGCGGGCAAGGCCCCCCGCGCCCATGAGGTCGTGGCCCCCTTGGCCAAGGCCGTGCCGCAAGACCTGATCGGCGCGCTTGATGCGCTGGTGACCGCACGGCGCTGGGACATCTACACCGACCCGTTCGAGGATCGCGGCGGTTTCGATGCCTACCTGATGGATACCGCCGCCACGCTGGTCACAATCCCCGCCCGCGCGCTGGGGGCACCTGCTGAGGCCGAGGGCGTCTTGCGCGATGCGGGTTGGGCCTTCGGTCTTGCGTCCTTCCTGCGCGCGATCCCGGCACTTGAGGCGGCTGGCCGCGTGCCGCTGATCGAGGGCACGCCGCAGGCCGTGCGCGATCTGGCTGCGGAAGGGCTGGCGCGTCTGGCGCGCGCGCGCGCAGGGCGGCGGCTTGTGCCGCGGTCCGCCGCGCCCGCGCTTTATGCAGGCTGGAAAGCCGAGGGCATCTTGCGCGCCGCGCGCGACATCCCCGAGCGGGTGATCGAAGGCAAGCTTGACGGCAGCGAATTCGCCGCCCGCCTTGGCCTGATGCGGGTCGCCATGACCGGGCGCTGGTAGGCGCGGGGTCAGGTGGCGTAGGCATCCTTGGGCCTGAGGGCGAGCCAGATCAGCGCCGCCCCCGCCAGCATCAGGAAGGGGATCATAGCAAGGTTGATCGCCGTCCAACCATCCTCGACGCTGTCGCCAAGGCTCATCATCAGGCCAGAGGCCAGCGAGGCGACGGTGACGCAGCCGAAGACGAGGAAATCGTTCAGGCCCTGCACCCGGCCGCGTTCCTCGGGCCGGTGCGCCTGCGTCAGCAGCGCTGTCGCGCCGATGAAGCCGAAATTCCAGCCGATGCCGAGCAGGACCAGAGACCAGAAGAACTGGAACAATTCCACCCCGGTCATCGCCACGCCACCCGCACAGGCAAGCAAGAACAGGCCAAGCGCCACGATCCGCATGGCCCCGAAGCGCGCGATCAGGTGGCCGGTGACAAAGGACGGGGCATACATCGCGATCACATGGGCCGAGACGATGTCGGCGGCATTGCCGGTCGAGAACCCGCAGCCCACGACCGCAAGCGGCGTCGAGGTCATCATCAGGTTCATCAGTGCATAAGAGACCATGCCGCAGATGATGGCGACCGCGATCTTGGGGTCGCGCAGCAGTTCCATCCTTGTGCGGCCCCTGGCATCGCCCGGCTGCGGCGGGGCGGGTTTGGGTACATCGAGAAAGGCAAAGAGCCCTGCGCCCGCAAGGTTGATGAGCACGACAAAGGCGTAGGAGCCGACAAAGGGTATCACCGTCGCATCGACTGTGAATTTCACCAGCTGCGGACCGACGAGCGCCGACAGAAGGCCACCGGCCATCACATAGGAAATTGCCTTGGGGCGGAAGGCGGCCGAGGCGGTATCGGCCGCGGCAAAGCGGTAGAAGCCCTGCGCCGACATGTAGATGCCGGTGAGGTAGGACCCCAGCAAGAAGAGCGCGAAACTGTCGATCCACAGGCCCGTGGCCGACACACCCGCCCCGAGCGCGCCGCCAAGTGCGCCGACAAAGAACCCGGCCTGCCGACCGAATCGCTGCATCAAGGCAGAGAGCCACGGGGCTGTCGTCATCGATCCAAAGACAATGAGCGAGATGGGAATGGTTGCGAGCGCAGGCGAGGGGGCGATCATCAGGCCCGCCAAACCGCCCACGGTGAAGATCAGCGGCATCTGCGCGCCGAGAACGGCCTGCGCTGCCACAAGCACGGCCACATTGCGCTTGGCGCGGCTGTCGTCATGGGCCGCGCCGGCGGCTTGAGGGGTCGTGTCCGTCATGCCCTTGCGTTAGCTGGAAACGGACAGGCCGTCCAGAGAGCCGGATGTTGCACCAGCGGTGGTCGGGATGTGCATATTTGTGGAAAGTTGAAGGGGAAGGGCGCGGCACGGGCATGATCCGGATCGAGACGGAGGCCGATCTTTTGGCGGGTGCTCAGGTGCTGATCGCGCGCGACGCCCGCTTTGGCCCGATCCTTGAGGTGGCAGGCCCCTTGCCGCTCCGGCGGCGGCCTGACGGGTTCGGCGCGCTCTTGGCCGCGATCGTGGGGCAGCAGGTCTCGACCGCGTCGGCGGCCGCGATCCTGAGGCGGCTGGAGGCGGCGGGGCTGGACGAGGAAGACGCGGTCGCGGTGGCCCCGGAGGAGGACTTGCGCGCCTGTGGGCTGTCGCGGCCCAAGGTCCGCTATGTCCGGGCGCTGGCCGAGGCGCGGCTCGACTATGCGGGCCTGCGCGATGCCCCCACCGAAAGGGTGATCGAGACCTTGACCGCCGTGCCCGGCATCGGGCGCTGGACCGCCGAGATCTATGCCAAATTCGCGCTTGGCCATGCCGATGTCTTTGCGGCCGGCGATCTGGCCTTGCAGGTGGCAGCCGGGCGGGCTTTCGGCCTGCCGGACCGCCCGACGGAAAAGGCCCTGCGCGCGATGGCCGAAGCCTGGTCGCCCGTCCGCGCGGTTGCCGCACGCGCGCTTTGGGCCTACTACCGGATCGACACCAAACGGGAGGGCGTGCTGTGACACGGGGTCTGGAATTCGGTCGGGTGGAGGCCGCCTCGGGGCAGGCCGACAGCATGGTGATCTTCCTGCACGGCTATGGCGCCGATGGGCAGGACCTGCTGGGATTGTCCGAGCCGCTGGCGCCGCATCTGCCCAACACGGTGTTTCTGGCCCCTAACGCGCCCGAGCGCTGCGGGATGAACCCGATGGGCTACCAGTGGTTTCCGATCCCCTGGATCGACGGCTCCTCGGAGGAGGCGGCGGCCGATGGCATGGCGCGCGCCGAGGCCGATCTGAGCGCCTTTCTCGACCGGGTGATGGTCGAGGAGGACATGATCGCCGAACAGGTGGCGCTGGTGGGCTTTTCGCAGGGCACGATGATGAGCCTGCAGGTGGCGCCCCGCCGGGATGAGGCTTTTGCCGGCGTGGTGGGCTTTTCGGGCCGTCTGATCGCACCCGAGGCCTTGGCCGACGAGGTGCGCGTGCGCCCGCCCGTTCTGCTGATCCATGGCGACCGTGACGATGTCGTGCCCCTGTCGTCGATGCCCGAGGCGGCCGAGGCGCTGCAAGCGGCGGGCTGGACCGAGGTCTATGCCCATGTGATGAAGGGCACGGCCCATGGGATCGCGCCCGATGGCCTGTCCGTGGCGCTGGCCTTTTTGCGCCAGCGTTTCGGGCTGGACTGATCCGCAAACCGGTCGTTTCCTGTGCATCCGACCTGTGGATAACGTCACGAAACTGTCAGGGAACTGTCCTATGCCAAAGCGTGAGGGCCACAGCATCTTGTAAGGCTTGCCGGATCGGAAAGCCTAGATATAGTGGAGACGTTGCTGGAGCGGGGTGCTCCCGCTCTGGTGCCGGGTAGGACGGGCAGACAGAGCGGGAACGGAGTCAGGCATGCAGGCAGCGACCGAGATCGAGTTCAGGACCCAGTTCGTACGCGAACCGGGCGCGCTGAAAAGCCATCCCGCGCTGGTGTTGAACGCAGATTACCGCCCGCTCAGCTATTACCCGTTGTCGCTCTGGCCCTGGCAGGAAGCGGTAAAGGCAGCCTGGCTCGACCGGGTGCAGATCGTGGCGGAATATGACGCCATCGTGCGATCGCCCTCGACCGAGATCCGCATCCCCTCGGTCGTGGTCCTGAAAGATTACGTCAAACCTCAAAAGCGCGTGGCCTTCACCCGGTTCAACCTCTTCTTGCGTGACGAGTTTTCCTGCCAGTATTGCGGCGCCAAGGGCGATCTGACCTTTGACCATGTGGTGCCGCGCGCGCGCGGTGGCGTGACCAGTTGGGAAAACGTCGTCGCGGCCTGCTCGCGCTGCAACCTGCACAAAGGATCGAAAAGCCTGCGCCAGTCGGGTCTGGCGCTGCGCAAGCCGCCGCGTCGGCCGGGGGCGGAAGAGTTGCGCAACATGGGCCGCAAGTTTCCGCCCGGACATCTGCACGACAGCTGGCTCGATTTCCTCTACTGGGACAGCGAACTGGAGGCGTAAGCGCCTTGGGTCGGGGGCGTGTGCGGCGGATGCGTAGGGCCGTGCATATTTTTGGAAAGATGAAGCCTGCAAGGTTGCGTGACAGCGCTGGGTCAGGCCACTAGCTTGGTCCGCAGACCGCGTGCCACAGGAGTGACCCCGATGTCCGATCCGTTTTTCTTGCCGCCTTCGGGCACAGATCTGCCGCGTTATGCCGGTGTGCCAAGCTTCATGCGGCTGCCCTATCTTCAGCCCGATCACCCGCGCCGGGCCGAGGTCGATATCGGCATCTTCGGCCTGCCTTGGGATGGAGCGACCTCGAACCGGCCGGGTGCGCGGCACGGTCCGCGGGGGCTGCGCGATGCCTCCACCATGATCCGCGAGCGCAACCGCGCGACCGGGCAGGAACCCTTCAAGGCTGCGCGCATCGCCGATCTGGGCGATGTGGCGATGAGCCCGGTCGATCAGCACGACGCCCTGACCGCGGCGCAAGCCTTTGTCGCGGGCATGCTGGGGCAGGGTATCAGGCCCTTCATGGTCGGCGGCGATCACCTGTGCACCTTGACGGTACTGCGCGAATTGCGCGCGGCCCGCGGCGAGGCTTTCGGGCTGGTGCTGCTCGACAGCCATACCGATCTTTATCCGCCCTATTTCGGCGGCAAGACGCTGACCCATGGCAACCCGTTCCGGCAGGCGATCGAGGAGGGATGCCTCGACCCGACGGCTTGCGTGATGATCGGAATGCGCGGGACCTCCTACAACAACGACGATTTCCAGTATGGCTGGGATCGCGGCGTGCGGATCGTGACGATCGAGGAATGTTTCGCCCTTGGCTGGTCCGCCGTCATGCAGATCGCGCGCGAGGTGGTCGGAACGCGTGCCGCCTATGTCAGTTTTGACATCGATTTCATCGACCCCGCCTATGCGCCGGGGACGGGAACGCCCGAAGTGGGCGGGCCGACTTCCTTCGAGGCGATCGGGTGCGTGCGCGCGCTGCGCGGGCTCGACATCATCGGCGCGGATCTGGTCGAGGTCGCGCCGCCCTTCGACACCGCGGGGATCACGACATGGCTGGGAGCGTCCATCATGTTCGAACTGCTTTGCGCGATGCAGAGGTAACGCGCCTGCGGCATCTCGCCTGTTGGTGCCCCTTGGCCCGCCTTGTGGTTGTGGGCCTTTGGTCTTTTGCTAGACTCGCGCAAATCGAGGGTGTATCTGCCGAACCGAAAGCCTGTTAGCGCTAACGGGTTCAGGGGCGGCAGGGGAAGGGCGATCATGGTCTCGCGTGTCATTCCGGTCGATCCGTTCGACCTCGTCATCTTCGGGGCCACGGGCGATCTTGCCCGGCGCAAGATCCTGCCGGGTCTCTACCGCCGGTTTTGCGACGGGCAGATGCCGCCTGAGGCCCGCATCATCGGGGCCGCCCGCACCGAACAGGACAGTGCCGCGTGGCGCGCGCAGGTCGTCGAGGCGATCGAGACCTTTCTTCCTGCCTCAAAGCGCGATCCAAGCGGTGTCAAGGCATTTTGCGAAAGGCTGAGCTACGTGGCCGTCGATGCCACGGGGGATGCCGGTTGGGCAGATCTCAAGGGCGAGATCCGCGACGATGTGGTTCAGGCGTTCTATTTCTCGGTCGCGCCCAGCCTGTTCGGGGCCTTGGCGGAGCGATTGCATCACTTCAATATCGCCCGTCAGGATGCCAGAATCGTAGTGGAAAAGCCCTTCGGGCGCGACCTTGCCACCGCGCGCGAGCTCAATGCCACACTGGCCACCCATTTCAACGAGACGCAGATCTATCGGATCGACCATTACCTCGGCAAGGAAACCGTCCAGAACCTGATGGCGGTGCGCTTTGGCAATACCCTGTTCGAGCCGCTGTGGAATTCGCAATATGTCGACCATGTCCAGATCACGGTGGCCGAAGAGGTCGGCGTGGGCGGGCGCGGGGCTTATTACGACAAGTCGGGTGCGATGCGGGACATGGTGCAAAACCACCTGATGCAGCTCTTGTGCCTGACCGCGATGGAGCCGCCCGCGCGGTTCGAGCCCAATGCAGTGCGCGACGAGAAGCTCAAGGTGATCCGCGCACTGGATCCGGTGCCGCCCGAACACATCGTGCGCGGGCAATACAAGGCGGGCGCTCAGCCGTCCTACCTTCAGGACGTGGAGAACACCGCCAGCCGATCGGAAAGCTTCATCGCCATGAAGCTGCACATCGCCAACTGGCGCTGGAACGGTACGCCCTTCTACCTGCGCACCGGCAAGCGGCTGAAGGCGCGGAAATCGGAAATCGTGATCCATTTTAAGGAAACGCCCCATTCCATCTTCGACGCGGACGCGGGCAACCGCGCCAATGTGCTGTCGATCCGGTTGCAGCCCGATGAAGGGATCGACCTTCGGGTGACGATCAAGGAACCCGGGCCGGGGGGCATGCGTCTGATCGATGTGCCGCTGGACATGAGTTTCGCCGATGCGTTGGGGCCCGAGGTGGCCGATGTGCCCGATGCCTACGAGCGGCTGATCATGGACGTGATCCGGGGCAACCAGACGCTGTTCATGCGCGGCGACGAGGTGGAGGCGGCCTGGGGCTGGACCGATCCGATCATCGCAGGCTGGGAAGGGCGCGGCGACCGGCCCGTGCCCTATGAGCCGGGCAATACCGGCCCGGAAGAGGCGGCGATCTTGATGCACCGCGACAACCGACGCTGGCGGGAGATCTGAGATGGACTTCGTGGAATATCCCGACCGTGACCTGCTCATTTTGGGACTGGCCGACAGGCTTACCGCCGATCTGGCCGAGGCCCTGCGGCTCAATGATCGTGTGAGTTTTTCCGTGCCGGGCGGCACAACACCGGGTCCGGTCTTTGATGTGATGTCGGAACAGGCGCTGGATTGGGACCGCGTCGCCGTGGTCCTGAACGACGAGCGCTGGGTGCCCGAGGACAATCCGCGGTCCAACACGGGCCTGATCCGAAAACGCCTATTGGTATCAAAGGCTTCAGCCGCGACCTTGATCCCGCTTTACGCAGCCGCCGAGCAACCGGAGGATCGGCTGGAGGATCTGGCCGGGGGTCTTGCCCCGCATCTGCCGCTGTCGGTGCTGCTGCTGGGCATGGGGGCGGACATGCACACGGCAAGCCTGTTTCCCGGTGCCGACAACCTTGCGGCGGCGCTGGCCGATGACGCGCCGCCTTTGATGGCGATGCGCGCAGAAGGCGCAGGCGAGCCACGGATCACGCTGACAGCCCCCGTGCTGAAGGCAGCGATGACCATCCACATCCTGATCACGGGCGCCGACAAACGTGCGGCGCTGGAGCGCGCGGCAAGCCTGCCTCTGGCCGAGGCGCCGGTGCGCTGCGTGCTGGGTCAAGCGATGGTGCACTGGGCGGAGTGAGGGCTATGGCCGATATCTGGCACGATCTGAAGGCGCATGCGGCGGTCCGGGAGGGGCGGTCGATGCTCTCGCTGTTCGATGACGCGGGGCGTGCTGCGCGCTTTTCGCGGCGCGCAGGCGACATGTTGTTCGACTTTTCCAAGACGCAGCTCGACGAGGCGGGTCTGGCGCTGTTGCTGGAGCTTGCGCGGCGGGCGGAGGTCGAGGCGCGGCGCGACGCCATGTTCGCGGGCGCCAAGATCAATGAAACCGAGGGGCGCGCAGTCTTGCACACCGCATTGCGGGCCGAGGCGGGGCCGATCCTTGTCGATGGGCAAGATGTGATGCCCGGTGTTCTGGCGACCCGCGCGCGGATGGCGGAGTTTGCGCGGCAGGTGCGGGCGGGCGAGATCGCCGGCGCGGGCGGGGCCTATACGGATGTGGTCAATATCGGCATTGGCGGCTCGGACCTTGGGCCTGCGATGGCGACACTGGCTTTGGCTCCTTGGCAGGACGGGCCGAGGGTGCATTATGTCTCGAACGTGGATGGGGCCCACATTCACGACACTCTGCAAGGGATTGATCCGACGACAACTCTGGTCATCGTCGCTTCCAAGACCTTTAGCACCATCGAGACCATGACCAATGCCGACACGGCGCGGGGCTGGATGGCGCAGACCGTTGCGGACCCCGCGGCGCAATTCGCGGCCCTGTCGAGCGCGGTGGACCTGACCACGGCCTATGGCATCGACCCGGCGCGCGTCTTTGGCTTCGAGGATTGGGTCGGCGGGCGCTATTCGCTTTGGGGGCCGATCGGTCTGGGCGTGATGCTGGCGGTTGGGCCTGCGCGGTTCGGCGAATTTCTCGACGGTGCGCGCGCGATGGATGAGCATTTCCGCACGGCACCGCTGTCCGACAACCTGCCGGTCTTGCTGGCACTGGTGGGGATCTGGCACGCGCAGGTGCAGGGCCATGCCACCCGCGCCGTCTTGCCCTATGACCAGCGCCTGTCGCGGCTGCCTGCCTATCTCCAGCAGCTGGAGATGGAGAGCAATGGCAAGCGCGTGGCGATGGATGGCGGCGATCTGTCTGTTCCCTCGGGGCCGGTCGTCTGGGGCGAGCCGGGCACCAATGGACAGCATGCCTTTTACCAGCTGATTCATCAGGGCACGCGCGTGGTGCCCTGCGAGTTCATAGTGGCGGCAAAGGGTCATGAGCCCGATCTGGCCCATCATCACCGCCTGCTGGTGGCCAATTGCCTTGCGCAATCGGAGGCCTTGATGCGCGGCCGCAGTCTGGAAGAGGCGCGCGCATTGATGGCCGCCAAGGGGCTGGAGGGGGCGGAGCTGGACCGTCAGGCGCGCCACCGCGTCTTTCCGGGCAACCGGCCTTCGACCACGCTGATCTATCCGCAGCTGACTCCCTATGTCTTGGGGCAGATCATTGCGCTTTACGAGCATCGCGTCTTTGTCGAGGGGGTTATCCTCGGCATCAACAGTTTTGACCAATGGGGGGTCGAGTTGGGCAAGGAGCTGGCGAAATCGCTGGAACCGGTCCTGTCGGGCGCTTCGGATGGTGCGGGCAAGGATGGCTCCACGCTGGCGCTGGTCGCCTTCGCTCAGGCGCGTTGAGGGGAAGACCTCGGGCCTTGCGCGCTTGGTGCAAGCGCGCCTCCGTTTTTTGGGGAGATTAAGCTGGTGGCCGGTGTTCGGGTGACTTGACCTTCCCGTCGGTTCGGGATGTGTAGGGCCGGGAACGGGGACAGGTCACACAGCGATGACGCGCACAGCACTGAGGGAAACGCTGGTCACGTTGGCGATCGGCGCGGTTGGCGCGGCGCTGTTTTGGCTGATCGGGTTTCCGGCGGCGGTACTGACGGGGCCAGCGGCGGCGGTGTCGGCGGCGACCCTGATGGGGGTGCCCACGCTCCTGCCTGCCCGGCTGCGGGATGGTGTGTTCCTTGTCATCGGGGTCACCATCGGCAGCACGGTGACACCCGAGGTCATCGCCACAGCCTTGTCATGGCCGATTTCGCTGGCGGTGCTTGTGCTGACGCTGGTGGCGGTGGTGGTCGTGGCGCAGGCGGCACTGATCCGTGGGTTCGGCTATGACAAGATGACGGCGCTGCTCTGCGCGACTCCGGGGCATCTGAGCTATGTCCTGACGCTCTCGACGGACCTCAACGCCGATGTGCCACGGGTGGCGCTGGTGCAAACAGTGCGGGTGCTGCTGCTGACGCTGGCGGTGCCGGTGCTGATCGCGCTCTGGGGCGTGGAGGGGACAGCCTACCTGACCGATTACGGCGCGATCTCGCCCTTGGCCTTGGCCGCGACCTTTCCTGTGGCACTGGCGGTCGGCTGGGTCTTTTTGCGGCTGAATGTGCCTGCGGCGCTGGTGCTGGGGGGCATGGCGGTTTCGGCCATCGGGCATGGCACGGGCCTGACGCCCGGGGCGATCCCGGTCTGGTTGCAGGTCGGGGCCTTCATGTGCATGGGCACGCTGATCGGCACGCGGTTTCGCGGGTTCGACCCGAGGGGGGTTTGGGCCGCGCTCGGGGCTGGCGTGGTGACGACGATCATCGCATGCGCGGTGGCCGCGATCGGTGCCGTGGTCGCCTCCCATCTGACCGGCTTGCCCGCCGCGGCGCTCCTGTTGGCCTTTGCGCCGGGAGGGGTGGAGGTGATGGCCGCCATCGCGGTCGAAACCGGGCTGGAACCGGCGCTTGTTGCGGCCCATCATGTGTTCCGGTTGCTGGCGCTGACCGTGATGGTCCCCTTGATGATCGCCCGGGTCCGCGCCTGAGACGGAAAAGGGCCGCATCCTTGGGAATGCGGCCCGAAGTCGGGTCAGGGAGGGAAAAACGGGCGGGGCAGGGAGGAAGGGGCCCGCCGTTTCGATACCATCTACAATGATACCCCGATGCGGCGGAAATCAGGCGCTCGAGAAACGATTTCAGGGTATTTCAGCGATGATCCGGTGATGGTTTGCCAGATGCATCGCAGCGTTTGGGTGGCGCGCTGGTGCTGCCTTGCACCACGCACTGGCCGGCCATGATGGAGGGTGGAGCGGGTAGCGGGAATCGAACCCGCGCCAAGAGCTTGGGAAGCTCGTGTGATACCATTTCACCATACCCGCCACGCCTTTAATTCTAACGGTCCTGTGCTTGGGCTTCAAGCCCAAACAAGGGTCAAGCGGCTTCTCTCGGGTCGCGGCTCGGGTTCATGGCTCGGGGCGGAACCAGCGTCGCAATTGATCGCCCAGGATCGTCGGGTGATCCTTGTACCATTGCAAGGCAAGGCTGAATTCGGGACCGTAGGGACGGCGGTGAAGGGTCCAGCCGGGATGTGCCCCGAGGCCCAGCCTGCGGGCCAGCGCAGGCAGCGTCAGACGCCAGATATGCCCGTTGCCGTCCATGTAGGGATGGATCGCAAAGAACCGTGCCGTCGCGCCCGCCATTGCGGTGAAAGAGGCCGCGCGCCACGGATCGGTCAGGCCGGGGCGGTCGCGCCACAGGCTGTGCAGATCCGCGGCAAGGGCAGCCATCGCGGCGGGCACCGCCTCGGGTGGCAGGCACAGGTCGCGGTGGCGCAGGCCGGGCAGGCGCCTGGCCAGAAACACGGCACGCGGCGCGGCCACGATGCTGCTGCCGGGCGTGCCGCGCCAGGTGCCGGGGGCGTCGGGCCAGTCCGGAGGGGCGAGACCCGCAAAGAGGTCCGCATGCAGGGCGCGGCTGTCGGCCAGAAGGGCGATCCGGTCGTCATCGGGCATCGCCCAGAGCCGTTCCTGCGCCTCGGCGCAGCGCCCCGCGAGAGCCTTGCCCGCATCGGGCGCGGACTGGAAATTGCACAATCTTGCCATGGCGTGCCCGGCCCCTGCCTGCGGGGCGTAGTTGCGCATCATGTGGTTGAACAAGTCAACTTTTCGCCGCTTTACGAGGACAATTTTCGCTAAATTCGCCCTTATGTCAGGGTCTGTGTCGTGTAGGTCATCGAGTTGCCCCGTGCTCATCATCGGTACCAATGGTTCGGATATTCTTGACGGCTCGGCCGATCCTGACGAGATTCAGGGTCTGGACGGCGACGACACGCTTTACGGGCATGGCGGCGAAGATACGCTTTTCGGCGGCGATGGTGACGATCTGCTGTTTGGCGGCGATGGCGATGATGTCCTCGACGGCGGTGCGGGAAATGACACGCTCTGGGGTGGTGGCGGGGCCGACAGGATCATCTTCGGCGATGGCTACGGCCATGATGTCGTGATGGATTTCGATGTGGTGGGCGGCACCGTCGGGCTTGTGGCCAGCGGCGTGACCTACTGGGAGGACGTGCAGGCGCGTCTGTTTGACGATGCCGACGGCACGGCGCTTCTGATCCTCGACGACGGGTCCTCGCTGCGTTTCGAGGGGCTGACGGTTGCCGACCTCGAACAGCATCACTTCAACCTGCCCAGTGCGCCGGTCTGCTTTGTGGCCGGAACACTGATCGCCACGGAACGGGGGGCGGTCTTGGTGGAGCGGCTTCGCATCGGCGATCTCGTGCAGACGCTCGATGACGGGCTGCAGCCGATCTTGTGGATCGGGCGGCGGCGTACCAGCTTTGGCCATCTCGCGCACCGTCATCAGCCGGTGGTGATCCGGGCGGGTGCGATGGGACATGGCCTGCCGTCGACCGACCTGCGGCTGTCGCCGCAACACCGGCTGCTGGTCGCGGGCCCCGACGGGCGGCGCTTTGCGCGGGGCGGGCTGGCAAAGGCCAAGGCGCTGTGCGGTCGACCGGGAATCGTGCAAGATACAGCCTGCACCTCGGTCGAGTATGTCCAGATCCTGCTGCCGCGCCACGGGCTGGTCTTTGCCAATGGCCTGCCGGCCGAGACCTTTTTGCCGCGCGCCTTTGCGCTTGCCAGCCTGCCGGAGGCCGACCGCGCCGACCTGTTGCAGCTGGTTCCGGGTCTCGCCGACGATCCCGATCATGCCTATGGCCCGCCCGCGCGCCCGATCCTGTCGGTCAGGCTGATCGAGGGCCTGCCGGAGCGGGCCTTGCGCAGCCTGCCGCATGATGTCGAACAGGCGGCGGCGGCATGACGCGGGCGGTCTTCACCTCGTTGCAGGGGGGTGATGCGCTCGCCGCTTCGGTCATTGGGATGATCGAGCGCGCGGGGGATGCAGCCGCCGCCGGGGCGCGCGTCGAGCTGCAGGCGATGTGCTTTGCCTTCACCGACCGGCGCATTGCGCAGGCGCTGGTCGATCTGTGCCACGCCCATCCGCAGCTGACGCTGCGCATCATCGCCGACTGGAGCCAGAGCGCGCGCGGTGCCCCCACCGTGCTGGAATCGATGGCGGACGAGGGGCTGCGCAACCTTTTCATCAAGTTCAAGCTCGATGTGCCCTACTACGCCGACGAAGATGGACGGCTGCGCTACAGCTATGGCGCGAGCCGGGGCATGCTGCATCACAAGACGCTTCTTCTGGTCATCGACGGGCAGCCACAAGCGATGACGCTTGGCAGCTACAACTGGACCGCCCGCGGGCGGCAGGCCTATGAAAACCTCGTGCTGACGGAGGATGATGCAATCTTGTGTCCCTTCGCCGAGGAGTTCTCGGCGCTTTGGGCCGATCACAGGCTGACCGCCGCAACCGAGCGTACGCGCCACATCATGGCCCGCCTCAAGTCCGAGGCCGCGCAGGGGCATGACCTGCACACGCCCGAACGTCTGGCCGATATCCTTGGCGTGGGCATGGCCGGGGACCGTTCAGTCCCCGGGCCGCGCCGCCTGGCCGATGCGGCCGTCATGGTGGCCTTTTCCGGCCGCAGCCCCGCCGCGAAGACCGCCACCGCCGGGCATGCGCCGCGCAATGACAGGCGCGCCATCGAGCTCCTTCGCCCCTCGGGCGCGCGCAAACCCGCGCCGCTCACGCTCAACACGCTGGGTCTCGAGGCAATCCGGGGCGTGCCCGGCGGGGCGTCGCTGCGGGTGGCGATGTATGCGCTGTCGGCGCGCGTGCCCGAGTTTGCCGCCCTGATCGAGGCCGCCCAACGGGATGTGCGGGTCGAGCTGCTGCTGGACGGCACCATCGGTGCGCGCACCGCCGAGGGGTTGCGCGACCTCGCCGCGCGACAGGGTCTGCCAATGACGGTTGCGACGACGCGGCGGCGGATGCACCAGAAATACCTGTGTTGCCTTGAGACCGGGTTGGTGCTGTCGGGCACCGCCAACATGACCGAGGATGCCACCACCCGCCATTCCGACCACCGCATTCTGTGGCGAAAGAACCCTGCGCTGGCACAGGCTTTTGCCGCCGATTTCGATACCATCTCGGGGCGCGTCGCGAGGGGCGGGCGCAAGGTGGCTTGAGAGAGCCGCGCCCGGATCTGCCGCGGTCTTGCCCGCTTCCGACTTCAAGACGGATCGGCAAAAAAAGATGGAGGCCCGCCGGGCGCCCCTCTCTTCCTTGTCCTCCGCTTCCGGACTTTCGGTTCTGCCTGCCCCTGTCTTCGACGCTCATGATCCTCGGATCACGTGCCGCGCCGTCAGGGGTTCGGGTCAGACCGCGCGATCGCGGACTGGCTTGCCTTGGTGCCTTTGGCACGCGCGGACGTCGGGGTCACTCCTGCGCGCCTTGCGGCATGGTCGGGTGATCCTTTGGTCTGGCTGGGCGCTTGGGGTGCTGGGACGGTTCCTTGGGGAACTGTTGGCTCTGACCTTCGGTCCTTGCGTCTGACGATCCCTGCCTTGCGGGCATGATCGACATCGACAAGGACGCCGGGGCGCCTCGTGTCCGGGTTTTCCCGTTTCGGGACGTGTCTTGCCCTTGACCCGTTCCGATTGTCGCCCTCGCCTGCAGCAGCAGATCTGGGCGACCACCGGGGTCGGGTTGCGGGCAGGTCACGTCTTTCGACGGGTCTACCTTTTCACGAAGCTCTGCCCGGGTGTCCTCGTCGATGTGTCACTTGCCTTTGGGGCAGGGGCGTCATCGGCGAAGGCCTGGGGCCAAAGCGTTCGGTTCCTTGCGGATCTGTCCTTTGCACCGTTGGGCGCTTGCAGACCTTGGGACCACCGTCGCACGCCTTGGGGCGCGCGGGGAGGTCGCCGTCGGTCGTGCGCATGCGTGCGGCACGTCGGGCAATCCGGTCCTTGATCTTGCGACCTGGCCCTGGCCCCTGTCGGTTCGGCACGCGATCTTTGGATCACGGCGTCTCGGACAGGGGGCAGGACAGAACGTCAAGACCGGAATCGGAGGGGGAAGAGAGGGATCCTTGCGGGCCTCTGCTTCGCACGCGCCGCGAGGGACGCGCCGACCGTTTCCAGCCCCGACCGTGACGGTCGATTGCGCCGGAAAGTGGGCGGCAGCGTGGAATCTGCGCCGCCCGCCGTCCGAAAGGGGGATCGCGCGCATCGCCGACTTCATTTTTCGAGGAATGCGCCGTTCAAAGGGCATGGAGGCCTTTACAATACCGCGCCACCGCATATCGAGGGCGCTGGGCCGCGTGCACGGCAGGGACGCAGACATGAACGACCAAGGGTTTTTCCTATTCCTGATATCGGCTTTGCCTTTTTTGGGCGCGCTGTTGCCGGGGATCATGATTCGCGCAGGCCGCAATGCCTGCGCCAGCTTCACCGCCGTGCCGACCGCGCTGGCCTTGGTGCTGCTGATGATTCTTGCCCCCGCGGTGCTGCGCGGCGAGGTGATCGAGGCCGAGATCGCGTGGCTGCCGCAGCTTGGCCTATCGGTGTCCTTTTTCCTCGACGGGTTGGGCCTGCTCTTTGCCGCGATGATTCTGGGCGTGGGTCTCTTGATCACGCTCTACGCCCGCTTCTACCTGTCGGGCGAGGACCCGATGGGGCAGTTCTATACCTATCTCCTGCTGTTTCAGGGCGCGATGCTGGGCATCGTGATTTCAGACAACATCTTGCTGATGCTGATCTTCTGGGAACTGACCTCGTTGTCGTCCTTCCTTTTGATCGGGTTCTGGAAGCATCTGCCCGAGGGGCGGCAGGGCGCTCGGATGGCGCTGGCCGTCACCGGGTCGGGGGGGCTGGCGCTGATCGGTGGCATGCTGATTTTGGGCCAGATCGCGGGCAGCTACCAGTTGACCGAGATCTTGCAGCAAGGCGACGCAATCCGGGCCTCCGAGTGGTATCTGCCCGCGCTGATCCTGATCTTGATCGGCGCCTTCACCAAATCGGCGCAATTCCCGTTCCATTTCTGGTTGCCGCACGCGATGGCCGCGCCGACGCCGGTCTCGGCCTACCTGCATTCGGCGACCATGGTGAAGGCGGGTGTCTTCTTGCTGGCGCGCCTCTGGCCGGTGCTGGCAGGGACAGAGGCGTGGTTCTACATCGTCACCACGACGGGCCTGATCACCATGGTGCTGGGCGCGCTGATCGCGCTGTTCAAGGATGATCTCAAGGCGCTGCTGGCGTTCTCGACGGTCAGCCATCTGGGCCTTCTGACCATGCTTCTGGGGTTCGGCACGACCGCCGCGGCAGTGGCCGCCGTATTCCACATCCTCAACCACCTGACCTTCAAGGCGGCGCTCTTCATGACGGCGGGGATCGTCGATCACGAGACCCATACCCGCGATATCAAGCGGCTGGGAGGCTTGCGCCACCTGATGCCCATCACCTTTGCCATCGGCACCATCGCGGCGCTGTCTATGGCGGGGATACCGCTGCTCAACGGCTTCTTGTCCAAGGAAATGATGCTGGAGGAGGCGTCACACACCGTCTGGGCGGGCAGTGCGCTTGCCGTGCCGGTTCTGGCAACGCTGGGCGCGCTCTTGTCGGTGGCCTATTCCTTGCGGTTCATCGTCCATGTGTTCTTCGGGCCCAAGCGCGACGATTATCCGCACAAGCCCCATGATCCACCTTTTGGTCTTTGGGCCTCGCCGGCGCTGCTGACGGTTTTGGTCGTGCTGATCGGCGTGATGCCCTGGCTGGCCGAAGGGATCGTGACGGCGGCCGCCAGTGCGGTGACGGGTGCCGATCTGCACCCGCATCTGAAGATCTGGCACGGGGTCACGCCCGCGCTGTGGATGTCGGTCATCGCGGTGCTGGGCGGGGCGGTGCTGCTGGCGCTGCACCGTCCGCTTGACCGGGCTTGGACCCTTGCACCGCGACCCGAAGCCAAGGCGATCTTCGACCGGCTTGTCGCCGCGGTGGTCGCCCTGTCGTGCACCATCACCGAGGCCACGCACAACGGCGCGATCAGCCGATACCTTGCGATTTTCGTGGTTGCCGCGGTGGCGCTCGGGGCTGCGGCCTTTGCGGGCTCCGGCCTGTCGGCGACGACGCGGGGTCTGTTGCCGGTGCCGCCCGTCATCGCGATCGGCTGGCTGATGCTGGTCGTGGCCTGCGCCTCGGTCGTGATCTTGCACCGCGAGCGCTTCACCGCGCTGGTGCTGATCGGGATCATCGGACTGACCATCTCGGCGGGTTTTGCCTATCTCTCGGCGCCCGATCTTGCGCTGACGCAGATCTCGGTCGAGACGGTGACGATCATGCTCCTGCTTCTGGCGCTGCATTTCCTGCCCAAGACGACGCCTGCCGAAAGCACGCTGGCGCGAAAGGCGCGCGACGGGGTGATCGCCGTCGCGGCGGGCGGAGGCGTGGGCGCGCTGGCCTATGCCTTCTTGCTGCGCGATATTTCGACCATCTCTCAGTTCCACCTCGACAACAGCTACGAGGGCGGCGGCGGGACCAATGTGGTCAACGTCATCCTCGTCGATTTCCGCGGCTACGATACCTATGGCGAGATCATCGTGCTGGGGATCGCGGGCATGGTGATCTACGCGCTGGTCCATGCGTTGGTCGGCGGCCCCGCAGGGCGTCGTCTGCGCGAGAGGGATTACTCACAAGATCTCTCGCGCGACCGGCACCCGCTGATGATGGTGGTCGTCACCCGTGTCCTGATGCCCATCGCCATCGTGGTCGGCGCCTATATCTTCCTGCGCGGCCACAACCAGCCGGGCGGGGGCTTTGTCGCGGGTCTGGTGATCGCCATCGCACTTCTGATGCAGTACATGGCCTCGGGCTTTGCCTGGACGCAGGCGCGCAAGCGGATCGAGTATCACACCATGATCGGCTTCGGCATCATCATCGCCGGGCTGACCGGGGCAGGGGCTTGGCTTTCGGGAACGCCGTTTCTCACCTCGGCCTATACCTATGTCCACCTGCCTCCGATCGAGGAATTCGAACTGGCCACGGCCATGTTCTTCGATCTGGGCGTCTTCCTGACCGTTCTGGGGGCGGTGATGCTGATGCTCTACAGCCTGTCGCGGATCGCGCGGCTTGCCGGCGAAACCGTGAACGCCGAGGCGATGGATTTCGATCCCGCCGACCGGGTCATCGACCAAAGACCGGGGGCCTGAGATGGAAATCCTTATCGCGAGCGCCATCGGCGTGTTGACTGCGGGTGGGGTCTACCTGCTGCTGCGCCTGCGCACTTTTCCGGTGATCCTTGGCCTTGCCTTGCTGTCCTATGCGGTCAACGTCTTTCTTTTCGCCAGCGGACGGCTGGCCATCGACCAGTCCCCGATCCTGGCGCGCTACGGTGAGGGGTCCTACACCGACCCGCTGCCGCAGGCGCTGGTGCTGACGGCCATCGTGATCTCCTTCGGGATGACGGCTGTTCTGGTGATGATCGGCCTTGCCGCCTACCTCGAGGCCGACAGCGACCGTATCGACATCGACCCGGTCGAAAGTCGCGATGATGACCAGCGCGGGGGGGCCGCGTGATGCACTGGATCATCCTTCCCGTCGTTCTGCCCGCGCTGCTGGCGCCCGTCATCGGCTTTGTCATGCGCCACGACATCGGGCTGGCGCGCATTGCGTCGGTCACGGGCACCGTGCTGTTGCTGGCCATTGCAATCGTGCTGGCGTGGCTGGCCGCAGGTGGCGAGACGCATGTCTACCGGCTGGGCGACTGGCCCGCGCCTTTCGGCATCGTGCTCGTGCTTGACCGGTTGTCGGCCCTGATGGTGCTGCTGACGGCCACGCTGGCGCTGATCGTGCTGATCCATGCCATCGCCACCGGCTGGGATGCGCGCGGCAAGCATTTCCACACGCTGTTCCAGTTCCAGCTCATGGGGATCTGCGGCGCCTTCCTGACGGGCGACGTGTTCAACCTGTTCGTGTTCTTCGAGGTGCTGCTGATTGCGTCTTACGGCTTGATGATCCATGCGGGCGGGCGCGACCGGATCAAGGCGGGCTTGCAATATGTCGTGATGAATCTTGCCGGATCGACCCTGTTCCTGTTTGCGCTCGGTACGCTCTATGCCTCGACCGGCACGCTCAACATCGCCGATCTGGCCGTTGTGATCCCCACCATCCCGGCGGAGGAGGCGGCGCTGGTGCGGGTGGCCGTGATCCTTTTCATGATCGTCTTCGCGGTCAAGGCGGCGCTTTTCCCGGTGCAGTTCTGGCTGCCTGCGACCTATGCCAACGCACCTGCCCCCGTGGCGGCGCTGTTTGCGATCATGACCAAGGTGGGCGCCTATGCGATCTTGCGCATCCACACCACGTCCTTTGGCCCCGGCATCGAGGCGACCGAGGATCTGGCGACGACATGGCTGTTTCCCGCCGCCATCGTGACCATTGCCATCGGCGCCTTCGGCGTTCTGGGGGCACGCCGCCTGATGCCGCTGATCGCTTTTTCGGTCGTGGGCTCGATGGGCACGCTGCTGGTCGCGGTTGCGGTGTTCTCGCCGCAAGCGACGATGGCGGCGCTGTACTATCTGGTCCATTCCACCTTTGCCGCCGCCAGCCTGTTCCTGATCGCCGATCTGGTGGTCACGCGACGGGCGGGCGACAGCCTGCGACCTGCGGCCGCTACGGTGCAGAACGGACTGTTCGCGGCGATCTTTTTCGGAGCGGCCATCGCCATGGCCGGCATGCCACCGCTCAGCGGATTTCTGGGCAAGCTGCTGGTGCTCGATGCCTTGCGTGAGCCGGGCACGATGGTCTGGGCCTGGTCGGCAATCCTGGGCGGGTCGCTGCTGACGATCGTGGGCTTTGCGCGGGCGGGCAGTGCGCTGTTCTGGTCGTCCACTGCGATGGCTGCAGGGCCTGCGGAGGGTCCGGCCGCCCGCCGCGCGACCGCAGGCGAGCTCGCCCCGGCCATGATCACGCTTGGGGTTCTGGCCGGCCTCGCGGCCTTTGCCCACCCTGTCGCGGGCTATCTTGAGGCGACCGCCGTACAGGTCTTTGACCGTGCGGGCTATGTCGCGGCTGTTCTCGGCCCCGTCGAGACCGAGGATGCGACCCCGATCGACACCGTGATCGAGCAGGAGGGCTGAGCCATGTTGCGCCGTCTGGTTCCCCATCCGCTTCTCAGCGTGACATTGCTGCTGGTCTGGCTTGGCCTCGTGAACAAGGTCACGCCGGGCAACCTGATCCTCGGGGCGGGCTTCGGCCTTGTGGTTCCGATGCTGACGGCGGCCTATTGGCCCGACCGCCCCCGCATCCGTAACCCCTTGGCGGTCCTCGAATTCGTGCTGATCGTGCTGTGGGACATCGTGGTCGCCAATGTGCAGGTCGCCCTGATCTTGCTGTTCCGGCCCGAGGCGAAAATCCGCTCGGTCTGGATCTGTGTGCCGATCGAATTGACCTCGGCCGAGGCGATCACGGTTCTGGCGGGCACCATCACCATGACGCCCGGCACGGTCTCGGCGACGCTGTCGGCCGATGCCACCTCCATCCTCGTGCATGCGCTCGACACCGATGACCCAGACGCTGTGCGGGACCAGATCAAGTCGCGCTACGAGCGGCGCCTGAAGGAGATTTTTCCATGATCGAGATGGCCCTTGTCTTCGCCGCCGCCTGCTACGGCATCGCTTTGGTCCTTGACCTGTGGCGGATCGTGCTCGGGCCGCATGCCGCCGACCGTATCCTTGCGCTGGACACGATGGTGATCAATGTCATCGCGTTGCTTGTGCTTTATGGAATCTGGCGCGGCACGGCGATCTATTTCGAGGCGGCGATGCTGATCGCGATGGTCGGCTTCGTGTCAACGGTTGCCTATTGCCGCTTTTTGCTGCGCGGCGACATCATCGAGTGAGGGGGAACGGATCATGAGCCTTGTGGGTGAGTTCCTGATCGCGCTGGCGCTGGTCATAAGCGGTATCTTCGGCTTTGTCGGATCCTTCGGGCTGGTTCGGTTGAAGAACACGCTGCAGCGGCTGCATGCGCCGACCAAGGCGACGACGCTGGGCGTGGGCGGCATGCTGATCGCCTCGATGATCTGGTTCTACGTCGAGAAGGATCAGTTTTCCTTTCACGAACTGCTCATCACGATGTTCCTCTTCCTGACCGCGCCCGTCACGGCGCATTTCATCGCAAAGGTCTACATGCTCCAGAGCCTGCGCAAGGAAGACCTGCCCGACACCAAGGGACCGCATGGCTGGTCGGTCTATGAGGATGCGCCGCAAGGTCCGCCCAAACCCTGACCGGGCCACAGGTCCAAGGGGCAAAAGGGGGAAACATGTCCGACATCATCACACCCGCGCAGGCAGCGGCGCGGGTTCTGGGGCACCATGAGGTCGCGCTGATCGACCTGCGCGAGGCCGGACCGTTTTCCGAGGGCCATCCGCTTTTTGCAGTGCCTTGCCCCTTCAGCGAGATGGAACTGGCCATAGGCGCGCTGGTACCGCGCCTGTCGGCCCCCATCATCTTGATCGACGGTGGTGACAAGATCGCCCAGATGGCCGCCGAAACGCTTGCCGACATGGGCTACAGCGATGTGTCGGTCGTCGCGGGCGGCACGCCCGCTTGGGCGGCGGCGGGATACACGCTCTACAAGGGGGTGCATGTTCCCTCCAAGACCTTGGGCGAGCTGGCGGAACTGGCGCTGCATCCGCGCCCCGTGGCGCCTGCCGATCTGGCAAAATGGCTGTCGGGGGGGCGTGACGTCTTGTTCTTCGACACGCGGCCCGCGGCGGAACATGCCAAGATGACCGTGCCCGGTGCTACCTGCCTGCCCAACGGGGAATTGCCCCATCGCCTCGACAGCCTGCCCGAGGGCCTGCCCATCGTGCTGACCTGCGCGGGCCGCACCCGCGGCATCGTCGGCGCGGCCAGCCTGTCGCTGATCGCGCCCGAGCGCGAGGTCTGGTGGCTTGAGGATGGCACGCAGGGCTGGCGGCTGGCGGGGTTCGATCTGGTCCGCGATGTGACACCCGCCGCCCTGCCGCCGGGTGACCCGGACTCCACCCGCGCCCGGGCGACGATGTTCATCGAACGGCACAAGATCCCCGAAGCAGGGGCAGCCGAGGTGGCGGCGATGCTGTCGGACACCACGCGCACAACCTATGTGCTGGATGTGCGCGACCCGGCCGAGACGGCGGCGGACCCGGTTCCCTGCGCCCGGTCCGCGCCGGTGGTCACGTTGGTGCAGGCGACCGACCTGTTCATCGGTCTGCGCCGCGCCCGGGTGGTGCTGGTCGACGATCTGGGTCTGAGGGGCGGTTTGGCGGCCTATTGGCTGCGCGCCTTGGGGTATGAGGTCGCGGTCTGCACGCTGACCGACGCGCTGCGCGACCTTCCGCCCGTCGCGCGCCCCGACCCCGCCATCGCCCCAGCGCCCCGGATTGCGGCCGATCGCGCGCTTGCCGATGTGGCGACGGGCCGGGCGCGTCTGGTCGATTTGCGCGCCTCAGCCGTCCACCGGAACGGCACGGTCGCAGGTGCGCAATGGTCGATCAGGTCGCGCCTGCGCGATCTGTCCGCGGGGCCCGAAGCGATCTACCTGATCGGCGATGCAAGCCCGCGCGCCGTTCTGGCGGCCACAACCCTGTCGGCACTGGGCCGCGCGGACGTGCGGGTGGTCGAGGGTGGCTTGCCCGCGCTTGCCGCTGCCGGGGCGGTGATCGTCGCGGGGGCTGCGATGGAGATGTCCGAGGCGGTCGATGTCATCAGCTTTGCCCATGGCCGTCATGACGGCGATGCCGATGCCTCGCGCCTGTATCTGTCGTGGGAAAAGGGTCTTGTCGATCAATTGAGCGCGGGCGAAGGCGCGCAGTTTCACCTCCGCCCCTGATCCGCAGGGCAGGCGCCTCTTGAGCCTGCGCGCCCTCCCGGTCTAACTGTCGGCATGTCCATCTTGACCGTCACGTTCAACCCCGCGCTTGATCTCGAGACCACGACGCCCGAGGTCATGCCGGGCGAAAAGCTGCGCTGCACGGATCCAGCGCGCGATCCCGGCGGTGGCGGCATCAATGTGGCGCGCGCCATCGTGCAGCTGGGCGGCGAGGCCACGGCGCTGGTGGCCGCAGGCGGCGCGGGCGGTGATGCGCTGGAGCGGATGCTGGCCGCGCATGACGTGCCCGTCTTGCGCCTGCCAGCACCGGGCGAGATGCGCCAGAACCTTTCGGTGATCGAGACGACGACAGGGCGCCAGTTCCGCTTCATCTTTCCCGGGCCGACATGGACGCCCGAGGATATGACGGCCGCGACCGAGGCCCTTTCAACGCATTGCGCGCCGGGGGATTGGGTGGTCCTGTCAGGCTCCCTTCCGCCGGGTGTGTCGCCGGGCGCGCTGGTCGATCTGGTGCGGCGGTTGACGGGGCAGGGCGCTAAAGTCGTCGCCGACACATCGGGCGCGGGGCTGGTGGCCTTGGCCGGGGCGCGGACGGGGATGGCGCTCTTGCGGGTGGATTTCGAGGAATCGGTGGCGCTGGCAGGTCGCGCCTTGCAGACCGCCGCCGACAGCGCGGCCTTCGCCGCCGATCTGGTGGCGCAGGGAGCGGCCGATGTGGTGATCGTCGCGCGCGGCGCCGAAGGCTCGGTTCTGGCGAGCTTCGAGGGGTGGTGGATGGCACCCGCCGCGCGGGTGCCGGTCGTCTCGCGCACCGGGGCGGGCGACAGTTTCGTTGCGGGCGCCGTTCTGGCCCTGTCGCGCGGTCTGCCCTTGCCCGAGGTGCTGAGCCATGGATGCGCCGCCGCAAGCGCTGCGGTAACGACGCCCGCCACGGAGCTGTGCGATGCGGCGATGGTCCAAGCCCTGCTGCCGCAAAGCCTTGCCCGACCGGTCTGAACCCTCTGAACGATTCGACTTGGCGTTGATTGGGGCAGAGGTTCTGACCCGTCTTGGCCGCCTTGTCTGAGCGCTCAGGACTGAAAGCGCTTTGGGATATAAGAGAGGACGGCGAATACGACTGTCTCGTTTGATTTACAGTTGAATATGTCAGGTTTACGTGACAGCCTGTAATCGGTGGCGGTGCGCGGTGTCTTGCGCAACGTCCGGGAACGGCGAGGCATCGTGCCCGCCGGTTGCAATCGCAAGAAAGGAGGGGCGGCGCATGTCCGACGATCCCGATAAGGTCTGGCCGACCGGTCTGACCCTGAAAGAAGCAGAAGAGGTACATAGCTACCTCATTGACGGCACACGCGTCTTCGGTGCGATCGCGCTTCTGGCGCATGTGCTGGTCGCCGTGTCCACGCCGTGGCTCGGCTGAAGGGAACACATCATGAATAACGCAAAGATGTGGCTCGTGGTCAAACCGACCGTGGGCGTTCCCCTGTTCCTCGGTGCCGTGGCCGTGGGGTCTTTCGCCGTCCATGTGGCGGTGCTGACCAACACGACTTGGGTTGCGGATTTTCTCTCCGGCAGTTCGGCCGGTGGTGAGACCGCTGCTCTGGCCACCGAGCGCGCAATCGTTCCGGCATCGGGTGAGGCGGCAGCCACGCTCCCGATGTATATCGAAGCGAATGCCGACGGCAGCCAGTCGCTGCGCGTGATCCTGCCCGATGGCCGGACCGCGACCTTGGTGGTGGATGATCTGACCCAGGCCGCATTGCGGTAACAGGGGCTGATCTGATGCCGAACGACCGTGACAAACGGGTCGGAGGCCGCGGCTGATCCCGCACCCCCGACTCGAATCCGGCCCGCCCCCGGACAGATGACGCACAATGGCGGAATGGACGTAAGACCCTGATGGCCAGCCTCCGCAGTACCGCGCTCAGCAAGATACAGGGCATCGCACCGCGATTCCTGCCCTTTGCCGATGTCGCGACCGAGGCCGTGCCGCTGTCGCGTCTGCTGCGCCTGTCGCTGTTCCAGGTGACGGTCGGCATGGCGCTGGTGCTGCTGGTCGGCACGCTGAACCGGGTGATGATCGTGGAACTGTCGGTTCCCGCCTCGCTTGTCGCGCTGATGATTGCATTGCCGCTGGTCTTTGCGCCCTTCCGCGCCTTCATTGGCTACAAATCCGACATCCACACATCCGCGCTTGGCTGGCGGCGCGTGCCCTACATCTGGAAAGGCACGATGCTGCAGTTCGGCGGTTTTGCCATCATGCCCTTCGCGCTTCTGGTGTTGTCGGGTTACCGGGAAGCGGCGGATGCCGCACCCTGGATTGGCCAATCGGCGGCCGCACTTGCCTTTTTGCTGGTGGGGGCGGGTGTGCATACCGTGCAGACCGTGGGTTTGGCGCTTGCCACCGATCTGGTCGAGGTCGAGGATCAACCCAAGGTTGTGGGCCTGATGTATGTCATGCTGCTTTTGGGCATGATCGCCTCGGCCCTGATCTTTGGCTGGCTGTTGCAAGACTACACGCCCGGAAGGCTGATCCGCGTGGTGCAGGGGGCGGCGGTCGTGACCGTGGCGCTGAACCTGATCGCCCTCTGGAAGCAAGAGCCGCGCGACCGTGCCCGTGCCAACCGGGTGGAGACCCATCCCGAGTTCATCGACGCCTGGCGGTTGTTCGTGCGCGGGCGGACGGCGGTGGGTCTTTTGATCGTCATCGCTTTGGGAACCATGGGCTTCGGCATGGCCGATGTGTTGCTCGAACCTTATGGCGGGCAGGTGCTAGATCTGTCGGTGGCCGCGACCACGCGCCTGACCGCCGTGCTGGCGGGCGGCGGGCTGGTGGGATTTGCCATTGCGTCCAAGGTATTGCTCGATGGGCATGATCCGCTGGACGTGGCGTGGTGGGGGGCCTTGATCGGCGTACCGGCCTTTGCCCTCATCATCGGATCAGGCCCGATGGGCGAGACGTCGATGTTCGTGATCGGCACCGCCTTTGCCGGGCTTGGTGCGGGGTTGTTCGGCCATGGCACGCTGACGGCCACGATGCGCAGCGCGCCGCGCGCGCAGGTGGGGCTGGCCCTTGGCGCATGGGGTGCGGTTCAGGCCACGGCGGCCGGCATCGCGGTGGCGCTTGGCGGGATTCTTCGCGACATGATCCTGACGCTGCCAAATGCCGACACCTTCCGCCCCGAGGCGGCCTATACGCCAGTGTTCACTCTGGAGCTGGCTCTTTTGCTGGCTGCCGTTGTGGCCATTTTTGCGCTGCGCCGCAAACAGGCGAGACTTTCCCAGACCATGAGCTATACCTGCAGCAAGGATGGACCGGATCCCTACGCTGTGCCCAGTGACCCCACGCCGCCAGACAGGCGGCCCTCAGGAGGAGAGCCACATGACCACCGTCGTCTCACGGCTTTATGATACGGTCGATACCGCGACGCGCGTCGCAGACCAGTTGCGCGCCAAAGGCTTTCCCGAAAGCACCCTGTCGGTCATCACGACGCCCGATGCCGGGCTGATCGCGGCCGCCCGCGTCGGTGAGGCCGCAACCGCCGCCTATGCGCGCGCGATGAAGGCCGGGCAGGCGCTGCTGGTCTGTCGCGCACCTGTCACGCCTTTCGGGGCTGCCCGCGTCGCCATGACCGTCGCCGACAGCGAGGCGTGGATCGATGCAGGACGGGGCAAGTGCAACGAATACATCCGCGAGGTCGCCGACCTCGACATGCAGACGCCGCGCATCTTGCCCAAGCATCCGCTCATGATGACGCGGGACGACTACGTCGGATCGGGCTGGGCAGGTTGGCGCATGTCCGACGTCTTCGGGTTCCCGACCGTGTCGCGTCGCCGCGATTACAAGCTGTCGGTGATGCAGGGCACGCGCTACATGTCGCGCGGGTTCTGGCCGCGCCCGCTGCTCAGCGCCAAACCGCGTCCGTCGCGTGTGATCTCGGGCGGGCGGTTGTTCCTCAGTTCGTCCCGGTCGGTCTCGACGCCGCACAAGTCATCGGTGATGTCGGGCCATCCGCGCATTTTCGAAAAGCTCGGATTTCGGGGCCTGTCGGCCCGTCGCTGAACGCTTTCGACCGTCTTGAAGAAGGCCGGGCAGGTGCCCGGCCTTTTTTCTTGGTCATTCTGCCGCCGCGCGCCGTGGCAGCACCCAGCCGGGGCGCACGAAATGGCAGGTGTAGCCGTGGGGGATGCGCTGCAGGTAATCTTGATGCTCGGGCTCCGCCTCCCAGAACGGGCCGACCGGCTCCACCTCGGTCACAACGCGGCCGGGCCATAGTCCCGACGCCTCGACATCGGCGATGGTGTCAAGCGCGCAGGCCTTTTGCGCCTCGTCGACATAGTAGATTGCCGAACGGTAGGACATGCCACGGTCGTTCCCCTGCCGGTTGGGGGTCGTCGGGTCATGGATCTGGAAGAAGAACTCGAGAATCTCGCGGTAGCTGATCGCGCTGGGGTCGAAGATGATCTCGATCCCCTCGGCATGCGTTCCGTGGTTGCGGTAGGTCGCATTGGGCACGTCGCCGCCGGTGTAGCCCACGCGGGTGGCGATCACGCCGGGTTTGTGCCGGATCAGCTCCTGCACGCCCCAGAAACAACCGCCGGCCAGAACCGCGCGCTCATGTTGGTCGCTCATGCCACATCCTCCACCTGATCCAGATAATCGCCGTAGCCTTCCGCCTCCATGTCGTCGCGGTGGACGAAGCGGAGCGAGGCCGAGTTGATACAGTAGCGCAGGCCGCCGCGGTCGCGCGGCCCGTCGGGAAAGACATGGCCCAGATGGCTGTCGCCATGCGTCGAGCGTACCTCGGTGCGGATCATTCCGTGGCTGATGTCGCGCAGCTCGGTCACATGGGCGGGCTCGATCGGCTTGGTGAAGCTGGGCCAGCCGCAGCCGCTTTCATATTTGTCGGCAGAGGCAAATAGCGGCTCTCCCGAGACGATGTCTACATAGATGCCGGGGGCCTTGTTATGCAGGTATTTGCCTGTGCCGGGCCGTTCGGTGCCCGAGGCTTGTGTAACGCGGTGTTGCTCTGGCGTAAGCCGGGCAATCGCGTCCGGGTCCTTGGTGTAGCGGGTCATGGTCGCTCCTGATCACAAGATAGGGGCAATATGGGGTCGCAGGCACCGCCTGTCCAATGGAAGGCCGACATGAAAACGCCCTGCGGGGGCACGCAGGGCGGTAAGGTCGGGCGAAAACGGAGTGTCGTGCGGGTCAGCCCCAGCTGCGCACCGGGCCGCAATCCATATGAACGAAGTTGGAACGCGCATAGCGCCCCACGCCGCCACCGTTGCAGGCACGGGCGGCGTTGAAGATCTGGTTGACCGAGCGGGAGTTGATCCGCAGATCCGCCGCCTCGCCCTGCATGTGGAGCGAATTGCGCGCGACGCCCGAGGACCGGCTGCGCAGCATGGCGTTGGTTTCCGGACTGCGGTAGCCCGACAGGAGCATGTAGGGTTCGGAGGTTTCGAGCAGACGGTGGGCTGCCGTCATGATGTCGATGGTGCGCGGATCGATCCTGTGGACCTGATCGTTGCGCCAGTCGCGCATGAAGTGATTGATCTCTTCCAGAGCGGGGGCGATGTAGTCACCCTCGATCCAATAGATCATGTTAATCGTTTCGCCAGCCCGACCGTTATACATGGTGATCCGGCGGATATCGCCTGCGCCGCGCAACAGGCCCGTGGCATTCGCCATCACCGGCGCCGCTGCCACAGCCGTAGCCGCGAACGCGCGCAACAAGGAGCGGCGCGTAAAGTTTATCGTCGTCATTGGTCAGATTGCCCCATCTTTTGCCCGTTCATGTCCCGCGAGTTCCTTGTGCCGGAACCTTCAAATTGCGTGCCATCCCCTCAGGCGCTGTGTGTTGGATGACACAAACGAAACATTTCTGAAAGTGCGAGTTGTGCACAGCCAGCTCCACCCCCCGCGTTTCGGCGAAATTTCGCCGGTTTGCCGATTCGACGGCAATCGAAATCCCTGCATATGCCGCCACTTGCCGGGTTTCGACCCGGTTGCCCCCACGCACCGGGGTTGTCAAAGGTCCGGACCTCGGATCAGAGTCAAGGCCGCGCCATGGCGGGAAATCCACCGTTGCATGATGGAAGCTAAGGGAAAAAACTTTCGACAAAGTGAATGGACAGCACGGTTTTTTCCCTCAAAGAATAGTGATAACTATTTTGCTCCGCCCGAAATTCCCGTTACAGGACGTCGCCGATGCCATTATCCTTCGCCCGCTCCACGCTCGTCGCAGCCTCGCTTGCGCTGGCCCCCGTCGTTCTGACGATGGTGCTGCCAGTGCCCGCATCGGCGCAGGCGTTTTCGGCATTGCGGCAGTCCATAGCCGAGGCTGCAGCGGCCGATGAGGCGCTGGTGGCGTTCTACCGAGACCGCGATTTCGAACCGGTCTGGACCGTGTCCGAGGCCGCCGACCGCCGCAACGCCCTGTTGCGCGCACTGGAGCAGGCGGGCGCGCATGGCCTGCCCGTCGCCCGCTACGAGACCGAGGCGCTGCGCGCAGCCTTCCGCGACGCCACCAACCCGTGGCTGCGCGGTCAGGCCGATGTGATGGCGAGCCGCATTTTCCTGCAATACGCGCAAGATGTGCATGGCGGGTTCCTAGACCCTTCCACCATCATTCCCGACATCTTTCAGGATCAGCCTCACCGCGACCCTTATGCGCTGATGACGGAATTCCTCGACAGCAACCCGCACCAGTACATGGCGCAGCTGCCGCCGCAGACGCCGGGCTACACGCGGCTGATGCGTACCAAGTTCGAGCTAGAGGATCTGGCCGCCAATGGCGGCTACGGTCCGACCGTCCAGGCCGGAAGCCTGCGTCCGGGCGATGCCGGTCCCGCGGTGGTGCAGTTGCGCAACCGCCTGATGCGCATGGGCTATCTGGACCGCTCAGCGACGGCCGAATACGACAGCACGTTGCAGGCGGCCGTTGTGGCCTTTCAGACCAACCACGGGATCACCGCCGACGGCATCGCAGGCGAGGCGACGATCCGCGCCGTGAACCGCTCGATCGAGGATCACTGGAACGAGATCGTGCTGTCGATGGAACGGCACCGCTGGCTCAATGACGGGCAAGTCCATGACCGGCTGATCTTCGTGAACCTGACCGATTTCCACACCCGTGTGATCGATGATGGCGAGGTGACCTTTATCACCCGTTCGGTCATCGGCGCGCGCGACCGCCAGACGCCCGAGTTCTCGGACGAGATGGAGCATATGGTCATCAACCCGTCGTGGTATGTGCCCCGATCGATCGCGCAACGCAGCTATATTCCGGGCATCCTTGCCGGGCGCGGCACTTACATGCAGCTCCTCGCAGGCGGGCGGCCTGTGAACCCGGCCAGCATCGACATGAGCCGTTACACTGTGAACAACTTTCCCTTCGACTTGCGCCAGCCCCCCGGGCCGCGCAACGCGCTGGGGACGGTCAAGTTCATGTTCCCGAACCGCCACGCGATCTACCTGCATGACACGCCCGAGCAACACCTGATGAACAGCGACGTGCGCGCCTATTCCTCGGGCTGCATCCGGCTGGCCGACCCGCATGAGTTCGCCTATCACCTGCTGGAGCGCCAGACCGACGATCCGGTCGGCCTGTTCCAGGGCATCCGCGCCACCGGCGAGGAAACCTATGTCCACCTCGATGTGCATATCCCGGTGCACCTGACCTACCTGACGGCCTGGGTGGAATCGGATGGCCACATCCAGTTCCGCAACGATATCTACGGACGCAATGCGCGGCTGTCGCAGGCTGTGCAGGCGCTTGGGGTGGTCATGCCCGAGGCATCCAGCTAAACCCTGTCCCCGCGGCACCAGAGGCGCGGGGATGATATGGCAGGCTACAGCATCAGGGATATCGCGGCCTCTCTGGGCGCACAGGCGCTGGGGGATGACAGCATCGTCGTGACCGGCGTGGCCGAGCCGGGCCTTGCCGGCCCTGACGATCTGGCCATGGCGATGAGCGCGCGCTATGTCGCCGCGCTTGCGACGGGCCACGCGCGGGCGGCGGTGATCGGGGCTGGGATGGATTGGCGTGCGCTGGGGCTGGAGGCCGCCATCGTGGCACCAAGGCCGCGTATCGCCATGGCCCATGTCACGCGCGCGATGGACCCCGGTCCGCGGATTGCGCCCGGCATCCACGCCAGCGCGGTGATCGACCCGACAGCCGTGATCGGGCAGGGGGCTGCCATCGGCCCCTTCGTCGTGATCGGCGCGGGCGTGCGGATCGGCGCGCGCGCCCGGATCGCCAGCCATGTCTCCATCGCCGAAGGTGCAGAACTGGGCGATGATGCGCTGATCTTGCAAGGCGCGCGCGTGGGCGCACGGGTCGTCATCGGCGACCGGGCCATTTTGCAGCCCAATTGTGTCATCGGCGGCGATGGGTTCAGCTTTGTCACCCCCGACACCAGCCAGGTGGAACGCACCCGCGCCAGCCTCGGTCGGGCGGATGCGGCGGTGGACCCGCAGGGCTGGACGCGCATCCATTCGCTGGGATCGGTCCGGATCGGCGACGATGTGGAGATCGGGGCCAATGCCACCATCGACCGCGGGACGCTGGCCGACACCACCATCGGCGACGGCACCAAACTCGACAACATGGTCCATATCGGCCACAACTGCCGGATCGGGCGCGACTGTCTGCTGTGCGGGCAGGTCGGCATCGCGGGCTCTGTCACCCTCGGCGACCGCGTGGTGTTGGGCGGCCAGACCGGCGTCGCCGACAATTTGGAGATCGGATCCGACGTGGTGGCGGGGGCATCCACCATCATCTTGTCCAATGTTCCCTCCGGCCGCGCGCTTCTGGGCTATCCGGCGGTGCGGATGGAAACGCAGGTCGAGATGTACAAGGCGCTGCGTCGCCTGCCGCGTCTGGCCCAGACGGTCGCAGCCTTGCAGAAAGCCGTTTTCAAGATGGACCGGACGCCGTAGATGACGCCCAAGATGGCAAGAGGGTGTAGGCATGACCGATAGCGTCAAGGACAAGGTGATCGCGATCATCGCCGAACAGGCGGTTCTGGAACCCGGTGACGTGACACCCGAGGCGACGTTGTCCGATCTGGGCATCGACAGCCTCGGGCTCGTGGAATCGATCTTTGCCATCGAGGAGGCTTTCGACATCCAGGTGCCGTTCAACGCCAATGAACCCGACCAGAGCGAGTTCGACATCTCGTCGGTCGCTGCCATCATCGCCGCCGTCGAGGGGCTGGTCGCCGCGCAGAAGGGCGCCTGAGCGCCGATGCGCCGCGTCGTCATAACCGGGCAGGGCACGATCAATGCGCTGGGGCAAGATGTGCCCGCAACGCTTGAGGCGATGCGCGAAGGGCGCTGCGGCATCACCGATCTGGAGCTGCGCGACGTCGACCGGCTGAGCATCAAGATCGGCGGTCAGGTCAAGGGATACGACCCCGAGGCGCTGTTCAACCGCCAGCAGATCGCCCTTTACGACCGTTTCACGCAATTCACCCTGATCGCGGCACGGCAGGCGCTGGATGGCTGCGGCCTGTCCTTTGCGGGCGAGCTGGCGGCGCGCTCGGGCGTTGTGCTGGGCACGGCGGGCGGCGGCGTCAACACCTGGGACGAGAATTACCGCACCGTCTACGAGGAGGGAAAGAACCGCGTCCATCCCTTCGTGGTGCCCAAGCTGATGAACAATGCCGCCGCCTCCCATGTCTCGATGGAATGGAACCTCAAGGGGCCCAGCTTTTCCGTGGCGACCGCCTGCGCCTCGTCGAACCACGCAATGGGGCTGGCCTTTCAGCTGATCCGGGGCGGTGCCGCCGATGTCATGGTCACGGGCGGCTCCGAGGCGATGCTGTCCTTTGGCGGCATCAAGGCCTGGGAAGGTCTGCGCGTCATGTCCAAGGACGCCTGCCGCCCATTCAGCGCCAACCGCAACGGCATGGTGCAGGGCGAGGGTGCGGCGGTCTTTGTGTTCGAGGAATACGAACACGCCCGCAAGCGTGGTGCCCAGATCCTGGCCGAGGTGGTGGGCTTCGCCATGACCTCGGATGCCGCAGATATCGTGATGCCGTCGAAACAGGGCGCCGCGCGCACCATCGCGGGCGCGCTCAGGGACGCCAAACTCAACCCTTCGGACGTGTGCTACATCAACGCCCATGGCACCGGCACGGCGGCCAACGACAAGGTGGAATGCGCGGCCGTCGCCGATGCCTTCGGTCACCACGCCGACAACCTGATGATTTCCTCGACCAAGTCGATGCACGGCCACCTGATCGGCGGCACGGGTGCCGTGGAACTGCTGGCCTGCATCATGGCGCTGCGCGACGGGATCATCGCGCCGACCATCGGCTACGAGGAACCGGACCCGGAATGCGCGCTCGACGTCGTGCCAAATGTGGCGCGCGAGGCGCAGGTCGAGGCGTGCCTGTCGAACGCTTTCGCCTTTGGCGGGTTCAACGCGGTTCTGGCGCTGCGCCGCGCGCCCTGACCCCCGGCGATCCCCGAAACGCGAAACGCCCGCCCCGTGACAGGGCGGGCGTTGTCATGATGACCTGTTCCGATCAATCCGCGGCGGGCGCTTGTCCCTCGGCGGCGCGCAGCTGTTCGAAGAGCGCGATGGCAGCCTCATTGCGGGCCTCGAGTGCCGCGAACCCGGCGGTGAAACCCCGCAAGGAGGCTTGCAGCTGAACGACCTGATCCGGGGCCGGCAGCGGCACCAGAGCCACGAAGGCTGCGCCACCGGCACGGAAGGACGCCAGATTGGACTCGGTCAGGCCCAGCCGCGCGAAACAGCCGATGGGCTGGCAGAAGGAAAAGGGAAACTCGGCCCAGTTGCCGGTGTCCACCCGCAGGCGCAGGCCCGGTGTCAGCAGCGTGTCGAGCGGCGTCACGATGGTCGCGCCGGCAACGACCTCGCCCTCGTTGGGCAGGTCGAACACATTGAACTCGGCCACCGCACCGCCATTCTCGTCGAGCAGGAGCTGGTAGAGCTGGCAAGGTTCGGGCTGGCCTTCCTCGGCCCGGATGCAGCGAACTTCCCAATCGCCATGCGTCTCGGCGACATAGGTCTGACCCACGGGCAGGACTTCTTGACCGATCGGAAGGCCATCCTCGACAGGGGCGGCTTCGGTCTGGGCAAGGGTTGTCATCGGCAGTGCGATCAACCCGGCCACAAGCGTTGCCACCAAGGGGATGCGAACAGATTTCTGAACTGACATGCGCGGTTATCCTTTCGCGGCGTCGATATGGTCGCGCCAGTCGCTACCATGCTGCGCGGGCGCTGTCAGGGTCAAAATCGACAGTTACGAGGCGGATTGGCGGGGCTTTGCCGGCCTAGGTTGGCCGCCGTTCCAAAAAAGCGAAAGGGCCCGAAAACCCGGACCCTTTGCATTTTTTTTCTTCTCCCTGTCGGACTGGCCGACGTTCTGGACGGGACGCTATGTCAGACCACCGCATCCGTCAACCATCCAATCGGGCCGGGGCGGACCTTTTTTCGACCGGTCGAAGGTGCAGGAAAAAACCGCGCCCAAAGCCCGGGCGCGGCCAGTTGACAGGGAGGAAGTCCGCACCGCGCGACCCGCGCGCGGCACCTCTTCACTCTGGCGCAGAAGGGTTAATTTTGTATTGTGCCGCGAAGGCATTTTCGGAGGCGGATCATGGACACCGGCATTTTCATCGGCGGCGGCGGCGAAGACTATGGCACCGCCCAGCACATGCTTCTGAAATATGCCAACCGCCATGGCCTGATCGCGGGCGCCACCGGGACCGGAAAGACGGTGACGCTGCAGATTTTGGCCGAAGGGTTTTCCGCAGCCGGTGTTCCGGTGTTCTTGTCGGATGTGAAGGGCGATCTGGCGGGCCTTGCGCAGGCGGGAAGCGAGACGGGCAAGCTGCATGGCGCCTTCACCGCGCGCGCGGCCACCATCGGGCTCAGTGATTTCGGCTACCGCGCCTGTCCGGTGACCTTCTGGGACCTGTTTGGCCAAAAGGGCCACCCGGTGCGCACCACCGTCAGCGAGATGGGTCCGCTTTTGCTGTCGCGTCTGCTTGATCTGAGCGAGGCGCAGGAAGGCGTTCTCAACATCGCCTTCCGCGTCGCGGACGAAGAGGGGATGGCGCTGCTCGATCTCAAGGATCTGCAGGCGCTGCTGACCTTCGTGGGACAGGCGCGCGCCGATCTGGGCCTGCGCTACGGCAATATCGCACCGGCCTCCATAGGGGCGATCCAGCGGCGGCTTCTGGTGCTGGAGGGGCAAGGCGCCGACCGGCTCTTTGGCGAGCCAGCGCTGGATCTCGCCGATCTCTTCTTGACCGATGCCACCGGCGCGGGCCGCATCAACATCCTTGCCGCCGACAAGCTGATGGGCTCGCCCCGGCTTTACGCGACCTTCTTGCTGTGGCTCTTGTCGGAACTCTTCGAGGAATTGCCCGAGGTGGGCGATCCCGACAAGCCCAAGCTCGTGTTCTTCTTCGACGAGGCGCATCTGCTGTTTGACGATGCCCCCAAGGCACTGGTCGACAAGGTCGAACAGGTCGCCCGCCTTATCCGGTCCAAGGGGGTGGGGGTCTATTTCGTCACGCAAAACCCCTCGGACGTGCCCGAAACCATCCTCGGCCAACTGGGCAACCGCGTCCAGCACGCGCTGCGCGCCTATACCGCCAAGGACCGCACCGATCTGAAACAGGCCGCGCGCAACTACAGGGACAACCCTCGGCTTGATATCGAGACCGCCATCCGCGAGGTCGGCACCGGCGAGGCCGTCACCTCCATGCTCGAGGCCAAGGGCATTCCGGGCATGGCGGAACGCACCTTGATCCGCCCGCCCTCCAGCCATCTGGGCCCGATCGCCGATGCGACACGCGCTGCGCTCATCGGCCTGTCGCCGCTGGCGGGCAAGTATGACGCCGTGATCGACCGCGAGAGCGCCTTCGAGATCTTGCAGGCCCGCGCCGCCCAAGCCGCGCGCGAGGCCGCAGAGGCCGAACAGGCGATGACGGCCCAAGCACCGGAGCCCGCCCGCGAATTCACCTCCGCGCGCCGCTACAGCGGAACCCGCGTCATGAGCGCCCCGGCCACGCCCGCATCGCGCGCCCGGTCCTCCTCCTCCTCGTCGCGCTCGGACAGCGTGGGAGAGGCCTTCGCCAAAAGCTTCGCCCGTCAGCTTGGCACGCAATCCGGCCGCGCCATCGTGCGGGGCGTGCTCGGCGGCCTCTTCCGGAGCCGCTGACCGCTTCTTTGTTTCATAAATATCCCGGGGGAGGCGCCGCAGGCGACGGGGGCAGCGCCCCCTAACTGTCGGGCCGGATCAATCCAAGCCCGCGCAGGTAGATCCCGATCCCCGCCTCCAGCAGATCCTCGGGCGGAAAGGGCGATTGCGCGCCGGGTCGACCGCGCGCGAACAGTTCCACCACCCCGTGGCTCATCGCCCAGATATGGGCCGAGAACATCGCGGGCGGCGGACGTTTGTCAGGCGGTATATGTTCCGACAGCGCCTCCGCCGCGCGTTCCAGCACCGCGCGCGACCGCCCAGCGGCAGCAGCCAGTTCAGGGGTCGCGTTCACGGCCGTGCCGCTTTCGAACATCGCCATATAATGCCCCGGAAAGCGGCGGGCAAAGGCCAGATAGGCCCGCCCGGTCGCCTCAAAAGCCGCCAGCGCCGAAGGCTGCCCCTTGGCAAAGGCATGCTCCATCAGATCGGCAAAGATCTCATGGCCCTGCAGCGCGCATTCCGCGATCAGCTGCTCGCGCCCCTCGAAATGGCGGTAGACGGCGGCAGGGGTGACGCCTGCGGTCTTGGCGGCCTCCGACAGGGTAAAGCCGGTCGGCCCCTTGTCCTCGATCAGGTGCAGGGCCGCGTCGACAAGGGCCTGTCTGAGGTTGCCGTGATGATAGCCGCGTTTGGTCATCCGTTCAGTCAGCCTGAGGGCTGGAATGATCCGTCCACATCTCGGGTCCGCCGCAGATCATCGGATCGGGGCGGCCCACCACGCTGTCGTCCTTTCCGTCATAGGCCACGTCGCACAGCATCGCCCGGATCACCGCCAGCCGCGCGCGGCGCTTGTCGTCGGACCGGATCACCGTCCAGGGCGCGTGGCTGGTATGGCCCAGCGTCAGGGTCTCCGAGATGGCATCGGAATAGGCCTCCCAGCGTTTCAGCCCCTCGACGTCGATCCACGACAGCTTCCATTGCTTCAGGGGATCGCCCTCGCGGTCGAGGAACCGGCGCAATTGTTCCGCGCGGCCCACGTTGAGCCAGATCTTGGTAAGCCGGATACCGTCATCGACCAGCATCCGCTCGAAATCGGGAAGCTGGCGAAAGAAGACCTGCCTTTGCTCGGGGGTGCAGAAGCCAAAGACATGTTCGACCACGCCGCGGTTGTACCAGGACCGGTCATACAGACGGATATCGCCGTTCGCGGGCAGGTGGTGGATGTAGCGCTGGAAATACCATTGGGCGGCCTCGCGGTCGGTGGGTTTGGACAAGGCCACGACGCCCGCCACGCGGGGGTTCAGGTTCTGGCGCACCCGCGCGATGGCGCCGCCCTTGCCGGCGGCGTCGCGCCCTTCGAACACGACCGCGACGCGCTGGCCAGTGTCACGCACCCAGGCGTGGTATTTCACCAGTTCGATCTGCAACCGCGCCAGCTGATCTTCGTACGCGTCCTTGTCCATCCGGTGACGGTAGGGAAAGGAGGGGCTGAGCACGCTGTCCTTCTTGGCATCGCGGATCGCCGCGTGCACATCTCTGGGCGCGTGGTTCTGGTAGAAATCCGTGATGTCTCCGACGAAGGGAACGCTCATGCGCGGCCTGCCTTTGCTCGATATGTTATGCGCTTTGACATTAGGGGGTTGCCCCCCTCAGTTCAATCCGGCGCGCGCGGCGGCGCGGTCGATGGCGGCCACGACCGTTTCAGGCTCGGCGAAATGCGGCGAATGGCCGACGCCCGCCATCACCACAAGGTTGGCCGCCGCGATCTGGCGTGCCAGCGGCTCGGAATGGATGGAGGCCCAGACGGTCGTATCGGCATCGCCGTGCAAGATCTCCACCGGCAGGTCGAGGGCCGCGTAATCGGGCACCATCTGCCGCACCTCGGCCAAAACGCCCGCGCGTTGAAGCGCGTTTTCCCGCAGCGCGCGGCGTTGCAGCGTCAAGCCTGCGCCAATGTACTGGTCGTAGCCCTCGGGCGTCGGTTGCGGGGCGAAAACACTGGCGATGGTGTCGGTCACCACATGGTCGGGCACCCAGGCCGTCAGGATCGGCACGGCCAAAGCCTGCCCCAGCGGGTGCGACAGCACGCGGTAGTAGGTCGACAGCGGCCCCTCCCACGGGTTCGAGGCGGCGGCGAGCAAGATCAGACCCGCCGTCGCCTCCGGGTGTCGCGTGGCCCAGGCCAGCGCGACCGCGCCGCCATAGGAATGGCCCAGCACCAGAGGCCGCTCGACACCAAGTTGCGCAACCGCAGCCACCAACACGTCGGCCTGTTCGAAGATCGTCGCCCCGTCGCGGTCGAGCCGGTCGGAATGGCCAAGGCCGGGCCGGTCCACCACGGTGACCCGGTAGCGGTCCGACAGGCGCCCCACCAGATCCATGGTGAAATCGCGCATGTTGCCGCTGGCACCATGGATCAGCACGATGTCGGGGCCTTGGCCCACCTGCAACAGGTGCAGCCGCGCGCCACCCACCGTCACGAACTGCCCCAGCGGCGGATAGTCTGCCTGCGCGCGCGCCTCGTGGCGCGCCGCCTTCCACAGGGTCACGCCCCAGAAGACCGCCACAATCCCGACAAGGATCAAGAGGACTTTCATGTCCGCCAGTCGGTCGAACGTTGCCCGATCTCGGCCATGACGAAGGGCGTGGTCTGATAGACCTCTGCCACCCAGTTGCCGTAGAGCAGATGGGCATGGCTACGCCAGCGATTGAGCGGCGCGCGGGCTGGGTCATCGCCCGGGTAATAGTTCACGGGCACGTTGATCGCGGTGCCTGCGTCCACGTCGCGGTCGTATTCCTGTTTCAGCGTGTCGCTGTCATATTCAAAATGATTGAATATGTAGAGCGCCCGATGATCTTGATCCTCGACCAGACAGGGGCCGACCTGATCGGAGGCCAGAAGCGTCATCAGCCCCGGCACGGCGTCGATCTCGGGCTGTTTCATCTCGGTCCAGCGGCTTACTGGGATGATGAAATCATCCGAGAACCCGCGCAGATAGGGCGAAGCGGGCTGCAGAACCCTGTGGCGGAAACAGCCGAATGCCTTGGCGGTCAGCATATGCTTTTCGACGCCATGGAAATGGTTGATCATCGCCATGCCCCCCCAGCAGACGCCGAAGGTCGAATGGACATGGGTTTGGGTCCAATCGAAGACCTGTTGCAGCTCGTCCCAATAAGTCACGGCCTCAAACGGCAGATGCTCGATCGGCGCGCCGGTGATGATGAGACCGTCGAACTTCTCGCCCGTGGCGGCGACCTCGGCGAAGGGGCGGTAGAACGCCTCCATATGCTCGGCGGCGGTGTTGCGCGTCTCGTGGTCCGTCATGCGGATCAGCGACAGTTCCACCTGCAAGGGCGAGGCGCCGATCAGCCGGGCGAATTGCGTCTCGGTCTGGATCTTTTTCGGCATCAGGTTCAGCAATCCGATGCGCAGCGGCCGGATGTCCTGCCGGTCGGCCATCTCGGCACCCATGACCTGGACACCCTCGCGTTTGAGGATGGAAAAGGCGGGCAGGGAGGAGGGCAGCTTGATCGGCATGGGCGGTCTTTGGTCCGGGTTTGGGCGTGCTCAGCGCGCGCCCGAGCGGACGTAAAGCAGACCTTCCCAGAATTCCAGCCCGGCCGTCGTGAACAGCGGTTGCAGGCCGATCACGATGCGCTCATCGGTCATGTAGGCAACACCGATGCAGGCGCCGCTGGCGCGATCCTCGACAAGGAAGTAATCCGTCGGCCCGGCGGTGTCGTTCACCCAATCCTCCGCGCGGCGGATCGTGCCGTCATTCTCGACCATCCGCGGACCACAGGTTTCGGCATGACCCTGCAGGGCGGTGTGTTCGGCCACGTCCGGTTGGGGGATCAGGCGATGGAACCGATCCACCAAGGCGCCTCGCTCATAGGTGAATTCATGCGGCGGCGCCGCGCTGTCGTTGACGAAGATGCCATTGTCGAAACATTCGGCACCGATCATGTTCTCGCCTTCGGTCACGGCCAGATTGCCCCACATGCCTGACCGCGCGCGCAGCCTGTCGGCCAGATCCGCAGGAATATCGGCCAGATCGTTCGCGCCCATGCAGCCGCGCGTCGGCGCCTCGACCACGATCCTGAAACCGGGCCTGTCGATCGATACAGGCTCGACCGGGTCGCTGGTGTCGTTGGGCATCACGACCAACTCGCGCTGCGCTTCCCCCGGCGGAATGTCGAAGAACTGGTTCCGGATTTCGAACCCGTTCATGAAGATTTCGACAGCTTCCCCGTAGGGATTTCCGTCCAGCCCCTCGACCCACATGGTGCGCTCGAACCCCGGCGCGGGCAGTTGCAGGCGCAGGCAGTCGAGCATGTAGGCGGTATCGGCACCGCCGGGATGCTCATAGGCGAACCGGCGATCGGGTTCGTCGGGATCGGGCGTGAATACAGGCTGGGTGCAGCCGACCTGTTGATCGATCATCGGCGTCCCGGTGACCGACCCCGACAGGCGCCCCACGAAGCGGCGCCAATGCACGAAAAGCCCGTCCCCCGTCGACGCCCGCAACCAAGCGTCCACGCCCGCTGCCCCGCCCGTGCCGGAATTGAGGTCATACCCCCCCGCGAGAAGATCGTTGATCGGGCCAAACCGCCGACCGTGAACATCTTGAATGACGTAGCGCCAGAAGGCCGCCGTGTCGTAGGGGTCAGTATCCTCGACCGACATCAACGGCGCCCGACTGTAGCGGTGTGTGTCAAGTCGCGTCGACCATCGCGACGGCACGGCCGCGAAGCCAAGAACATCCTCCGCGAACAGGTTTCCCAAGGCCTCGGCGAGCCCCTCCTCCACGAAGGCGGCGGGCGTGCTGGCGACAGGCGAGCCGGCGCTTATGGCGTGGAACAATTCATGTGCGATTGTATCATAGGCTGCATCGGGCACTGCCCCGACCGCCCCGTCCGCGTCGCGCACAAAGCCCATGTCGACGACCAGCGCCTTCAGGGCGGGCGAATAGAACCCAAGCACCGCGGATTCGCGCCCGTGTCCGTCGTCTGTGACAGGGGCAGGGTCGATCATGATGAGAAAGGCGACGACATCCTCGATCACATCGTCGAGCGGGCCGATCCGCACATCGGGTAAGCCACCCAGTGCGGTGGACATGGCGATCTGCTGCGTCAACCCGGGATCGCCCGCGCGGCGCAGCGCGGGGGCATGGGTCAGGCCGCCGTTGAAATACCAGCGCCCGGCCATCTGCGCGACATCTGCAATCGCGTCGCGTGTCACCCTTGGAACGATGAGGGTGACAGGCTCGCCGGATGTGGGATCGAGGGTGATGTATGTGCAGTCGAACCCCGCCACCCCACCACGCGCAATGATGGACAATTCGGTCCCTTCCGCCGTCGCGATACAGCGGGTGGCAAAGCCCCAGCGGGTCCAGTCGTCGGCGCCTTGGGAAAACCCCTGTCCGGGCAGGAGCGCGACCATGACACTGATCGCGATCGCTGTGGCGACCGAATGGAAACTCATGGGCACAGCACTCGGATCATCGCCCGCACAAAGACAGCCACGGCCCATTGAGGCTGTCCGACAACCTCGATTCTCGCAAGCAGATTTCCGGCTCAGTGCCGCGCGAGGGCGGCCGCGACCATGGCCAGCGCATCTTGCGCGTCGCGTACGGCCTCCACCTCGGCGGCAGTGACGGTGACGCCCCAGTTCTTTGCCATCGCGGCGTAAAGCGGCGCGCGGTGCGCCATGGCGCGGCGGTAGGCATATCGGATGAAGGCGTCGGGGTCGGCGGTTTCCGCCGTCTCGCCCTGTTCCGACAGCCAGCCTTGCCACAGCGGCAGAAGGAACTCCGGCTTGTAATACATCGGTTTGGGGTCACGCTCGAAACGGCGGATCAATTCCTCGGTATGGCTTTCGGGGCCTTCGATCCAGACCATCAGACTATGGGTCGACACTGTGCGGAGCACCTCGTCTTGCGCATCCTCGGGGTCCACCACCTCGCAGATCGACCCGCCTGTGTCGGCCACGAAATGCGGGTAGCCATAGAGATCGCGGGCGCGGTGGACGAAATTGGGCGTGTCGAGAAGCGCGTTGATCTCGGCCCGGCGGTGCAGCGCTTGCCGACGCATGTATTCGTCGAAAGGCAGGCCGCCCTTGGCCGCATCGCCCGGCTTGCCCAGATATGTCGAAAGGGGCGCAAGATTGCCGAAGCTGATGTTGGATCCGATATAGATCGAGTCCGATTTCAGCAGTTCGGCCAGCAGTGGCACCTGCATCGCTTGCCGTTTGAGATTGTCGTTGATGTGCTCGCCCATGTAGGCCGTGCCGATGCGGTAATCGATCGAATAGTGATACCAGCCGCCCGCCGCGCGCAGAAGGCTGGCCAGCCGTGTCTTGCCGAGGCCCGACATGCCGAAGACGGCAAGGCATTTTTCCGGGGCGTCAACCCAAGCTTTGGGACTGTCGTAGAGTAGCGGCATGGCGCGGCCTGTCCAATGAGGGTCGGGATGTGATGTAGCGCAGCGGTCTGGCGACTGAAAGGGATGGCGCACCCTAAGGCACGGGAACCAGTCGGGTGATCCCGATGTTGCCCGCGCGCGCCAGATTGGGATCAAGCGACATCGGGATGTATTCGCCGCGCCGCCACAACTCGCCCAGATCGTCGTAGTGGCGCGACAGCGGATTGCCCGACTGGCCGGTGGCAATGACGAAGACCGAACTGTCGGGGTCGGCGAAATCGTAGACCCCCCGGTAGCCCGCGGAATGGGTGTTGAGGAACGGGTCGGGCATCGTGCCGGGTGTGGCGGCGCGGTTGAGCGTGAAATCCCCGCCCGAGGTCGGCTGGCGGATGTTCACGATCCATGACAACAGCCGCGTGTTGCCCAGCACAGGGTGGTCATGCCGCGCTTCATGCGCCGCGCCCCAGCGCCAGCTGGCAAGGTCACGGCCGTATCGTTCCTCAAGCCATTGCAGCGCATCGTCCAGTGCCATGCGCGCGATGTCGGTGCAGGTCTCGGTCGCGGTCGATTGCACGATGTTGCACCAGCGGCTGGCCCCGCCGATGTCGCGGAACACGCGTTCCAGAAAGATCGGTTCGACCTGCAGGAATTCGTCGGCCAGCGGCCCGATCTCGTCGCGGATCAGGCGCTGCTGCAATTCGCGCATCCAGGCGGCATAGATCAGCGGTTCGGGCAGATGCTCGTTCATCTCGCCGTTCCATTCCGCAAGCAGCGCCAGCGCCCTTTGGCGACGGCGTTCGGGGGTGCCGTCGGGCGCAGTTTCGCCGGTGAACCACAGGTCACGGGCGACCAGCGGCAAGATGTTGCGCGCAGCCGCCGACACGGTGTCAAGCTGCGCCTCGATGAAGCTGTCGCGGGTATGGACCTCGCGTGCCTCCATCAGCCGCGAGAGCCGCGTGATTCGTTGCGTGTCACCCCAGGTGAACGACACATGGAGCGGGAATGCGCGGTCCACCGTCCGGTTGTTGGTGTTGCCGAGGATCCCGGTTTCGGGATCGACGAAGGATGGGTTGGCGAAATACTGCGTGACACCCTGCCAGCGATTGTCCGCGATCCAGCCGGGGCTTGGCATGCGCGCCTGCGTCTGATGCGCCGTCATCCGCCAAGGCATGTGGCCGATCACCTGCATGGCGATGCGCCCGTCGGCGCTTGCCAGCATCAGGTTCTGGGCGGGGGCCACGAAATCCTCGCCCGCTGCCAGCCCCTCCTCGATGGTGGAGGCGGTCATCAGGCGCAGGCCGGTCTGGATCGAGGTGTTATCCTCGGTCAGCGCAGTCCAGGCCATGCTCATGACATGACCGGGGGGCGTGATGGTGCCGAAATCGTAATGCACACCCGGAATGACGGGGCCGTTCTCGGTCCAGCGCCGGGTGATGGTCACGGGGGCGCTGTCGGCCACCTCGATCACGCGGCGGTCGGTGCGGAATTCCGCCCATCCGTCTGGTGTGCGGTATTGCTCGGGGTTCTCGGGGTTCAGTTCCTCGACATAGAGGTCGATGTCGTCGAGATAGGCCGAAGTGATGCCCCAGGCCAACCGGTCGTTGCGGCCCGCCAGGATGACCGGCATGCCGGGGATCGTGGCGCCGATGACGCCGCCCGCCTGCAATTCAAGCCGGGCCAGATACCAGATCGTCGGCGCGGTCAGCCCCAGATGCGGGTCATTGGCCAAAAGCGTCCCGGATGCGGCCGCGCGCGCCGGTGTCGCGGCCCAGACATTCGAGGCACCCGCCCGTCCGCGCCCCTGGGCATGGGGGTGGAGTGGATGGCGCGGCGCGGCGGCGGCCTGCGCAAAACGCGACGCGGGTGTTTCGAAGAGATCGGGATAGGCGGGCAGGCTGGCCAGTTCCGCGACACCGCCCCCCGGGGCGTCGGGCAAGAGATCGGCAAGACCCGCGGGATCGTCCAGTGCCAGCGACAGGCGCGCGCGCAAAACCTCTTCCTCATGGTGGCCGGCCAGTTGCAGCGCCATCATGAAGCTGACCGCCACGCTGTCGGCGGGCCGCCAAGGCGCGATCTCGGGCTCGAACAAGAACAGTTCCGGTGCCCCGCGGCCCAGGGCTTCGGACCCGACCAGTCCCAGCCAAGCATTCACCCCGTCGGAATAGGCCTGCAGCGCCGCGACCGTCTCTGGGTCGAGCGCATCGACCGAGGCGCTGGACAACGCGTAGACGTCCAGCCGCCTGAGCAGGTCGTCGATCTGCAACGTCGGTTCGCCGAAAAGTTCCGACAACCGGCCTTGCGCGGTGCGGCGCAGCGTCAGCATCTGCCACAGCCTGTCCTGCGCATGGGCTAGACCCAGGCCGAAATAGACGTCGTGGTCGGTTGCGCCGAAGATATGCGGCACGGCGGCAGTGTCGCGCACGATCTCGACCGGCGCGGTCAGGCCGGGCACCGTCCATGTGGCGCCATAATCAGGGATCGAGCGCCCACCGATCCACCACACCGCCAGCACGACGCAGACAAGCAGCGCCACGGCGAGCGCGACCAATCGGACAAGCCAGCGAAGAAGAACGGACATCAGGCCTCGCGCGGGGTTTCACAGCGGGGTGCTATCCGATGCCCCGGGAATTGCAAGGCGGTGTCATGCCCCCGTCAGGGCAGGATGCGGGTGTAGCGCGTTCCGTCAAGCGTGGCGCCGATGATCAGACCGGCCTGGCCGTAGATCACCGCGATGACCGGATCGCTCAGGGTGGTGGTGTCCACGCCCAGATTGCCGCCCTGATCGATTGCGGCATAGCGCATGTCGGCACCCACGGCCCAGCCCGGCGAGGTGCGGAAGCTCTGCAAGGCCTCGTCGGTCATGAAGAAAAGGGTATGGGCGTATTGCTGCGCGCCGATCTGCAGGCCGAATGTGCCCGAAACTGCCGAGTAATAATCGACCGTCGCCCCGTTGATCCGCAGCGCGCCACGGCCGTAAGAACCGCCAAATCCGAACCCTGCCTCGGTGATCAGCGGCATGATCAGCATGCCACGGGAATCGCGGGCCAGATCTTGCGTACCGGGCACCTCGCGGAACATGAATTCCTGCGCGGCATTGACCCGTGCGTCGATGCGCTGCGATCCGTCCGAGTTGATGCCGTTGCCGCAGGCCGCCACAAACGGCAGGGATGCGCCGGTTATCACGAAATGACGACGGGTCAGGGTGCTCATGGTGGGTTGCCTCTTGCCGGATGCCTCTGGGTGCAGGTCATTCAATCGCCTGCGCATTGGCTTGCACGATACGCCGCAAGGTCTCGTCTGTCACCTGAAAACCACAAGCGCTGGCGGCTTCCCGCCGACCATCCGCTACCCGTTGAGGATACGCGCAACCCTTGGGGCGAAATAGGTCAGCACACCATCGCAGCCCGCGCGCCGGAACGACATCAGGCTTTCGAGCATCACCTTGTCGCCCGCGATCCAGCCATTGGCCGCCGCCGCCTCGATCATCGCGTATTCGCCCGAGACCTGATAGGCATAGGTCGGCGCGCCGAAACGGTCCTTCACCTCGCGCACCATGTCGAGATAGGGCAGGCCGGGTTTGACCATCACCATGTCCGCGCCCTCCATCAGGTCGCGCTCGACGCATCTGAGCGCGGCCAGACGGTTGGCCGGGTCGATCTGATAGGTGAACTTGTCGCCCTTGAGCGCGCCCGAGGCGCCGACGGCGTCCCGGAACGGACCGTAGAAGGCCGAGGCAAACTTGGCCGCATAGGACATGATCGTCACACCTTGATGCCCCCCGGTCTCGAGTGCTGCGCGGATCGCGCCGATGCGCCCGTCCATCATGTCCGACGGACCCAGGATATCGGCCCCGGCCTCTGCCTGCGCCAGCGCCATCTTGACCAGCGCGTCCACCGTCTCGTCGTTCACGATGACGCCGTCCCGCACGATCCCGTCATGCCCGTTGATGTTGTAGGGGTCGAGCGCGATGTCGGTCATGATCGCGATCTGGATCCCCGCATCGCGGATCGCCTTGATCGCCCGGTTCGACAGGTTGTCGGGGTTCCAGGCCTCTTCGCATAGTTGGGTCTTGAGGCGCGCGTCGGTATAGGGGAACAGGCAGATCGCCGGAATGCCGAGGCTGGCCGCTTCCCGCGCGGCCTCCACGATCTTGTCGACCGAGCGGCGTAGAACGCCGGGCATGGAGGCCACAGGTTCCTCGATGCCCACCCCGTCGCGGACGAAGATCGGCCAGATCAGGTCGTTCACGCTCAATTCGCTTTCCCGCACAAGATTGCGCAGGGCGGGTGTCGCGCGGACGCGGCGGTGTCGGGTCATCGGAAACGGGGCCTGGGGCATCGTGAGCGCCTTCTGTGCGACATCAGAGGCCCATTCGGTGGCATGCGGCTTGCCCAAGGGCAAGGGTGCAGGTTGTCCCGGCGAGCCCCGGCCCGCGCTGCATTGCAGGGCTGGAAACCGGCGCGGGGCACGCCTATGGTGCCGCCCAGAAAAACACAAACGAACGATCGGGCGGCGCGCGCTTTGGATTTCCTCGACCTCGTCACTCAGGTCATCGACCTCAGGTCGTTCTCGAACCTCTGGTACTGGATCGTTCTGGCTATCTTGTGGTCAACCCTGTCGCATTGGGTTCTCGGGGTTCCGTTCCACATCGTACAGCGCGCCCGCCGCGGGGATGAGGACAGCCTGCGCGACATGCGCGCGCTGGCCGAGATCAATGCCCGCCGTATTCTTGATTTCGCAGAGCTTTCCGGCATCGCAATGGTGGCGGCCTCGTGTTTCGTGGTCACGTCCCTTGTCATTCTGGGCTGGGGTTACAGGGTGGAATTCTGTCAGGCGCTCGTTTTGCTGCTTTTGCCGCTGATCCTTGTCACGGCGCTGTCGGTGCGCACGGCGATGGTGCTGCGCGACACCGGGTTCGAGAACCTTGCCATCCGCCTGCGCAACCACCGCCTTCTGGTGCAGGGTGTGGGGATCGTCTTCATCTTCGTGACCGCCCTTTGGGGCATGTATGTCAACGTGAGCGTCAGCCGCCTGTATTGATGGCTGGTGGCTTGACACCGCCCCCCCGCGGCGTAGGTGAGGCCCCCATGGTCCAGAGCCCCAGCCATATCCTCGCCTCCGGCACGCCCGAGGGGTTCGACGCCACGATCGTGTTGCGCGAGCTGGCGCAAGGCGGCGTGCCGGTGCTGCATGTGGCCCGCGACGACAAGCGCATGGCGGCGATGGCGCGCGCGCTGGCGTTCTTCGACCCTTCTGTGCCCGTGCTGCAGTTCCCCGGCTGGGATTGCCTGCCCTATGACCGCGTGTCGCCCAACCCGGAGATTTCGGCCGCGCGCATGGCGACGCTCGCGGCCCTTGCCGGGGGGCTCTCGGGGTCTTTCATCGTGCTGACGACGCTCAACGCCGCCACGCAATTCGTGCCGCCGCGCGACCTGCTGCGCACCTCGGCCTTCATCGCCACGGTGGGTGGGCGTCTGGATCAGGGAGTGCTCAAGGCGTTCTTGGTGCGCATGGGGTTTTCTCAGACGCCCACGGTGACCGAGCCGGGCGATTACGCGGTGCGGGGCGGCATCATCGATGTCTGGCCGCCCGGCGAAAGCGGGCCTGTGCGGCTTGACCTGTTTGGCGATGTGCTGGACGGGGCGCGACGGTTCGATCCCGTGTCGCAGCGGACGACGGAAAAGCTGGAGCGGGTCGAACTGGCCCCGGTCTCCGAGGTGGTGCTGGACGAGGCCGCGATCACGCGGTTCCGGCAGAACTACCGGATCGAGTTCGGCGCGGCGGGCACGGATGATCCGCTTTACGAGGCGGTCAGCGCGGGGCGCAAGCATCAAGGCGTGGAGCACTGGCTGCCGTTCTTTCAGGAACGGTTGGAGACCATCTTTGACTACCTGCCGGGCGCTAGGATCACGCTGGACGACCAGACCACGCCGCAACGGCTGGCGCGGTGGGAAACCATTTCCGATCAATATGATACGCGCAAGACTGCGCTGACGCAAAAGGGGCGGCTCGATACGGTCTACAAGCCCGTGCCGCCCGGTCTGCTGTATCTTGACGACGCCGCATGGGACCGCGCGACCGCCGGTCACCGCATGGTGCAATTCGCCCCGATCCCCGCTGCGCCCGGTCCCGGCATCCTCGACATGGGCGGGCGTGTCGGACGCAACTTCGCGCCTGAGCGGCAGAACGAATCGCTAAGTCTTTTTGGGTCTTTGGCGGATCATGTTAAGGCAAAGCGTGAAGAGAGTGCCGTGGTCATCGCATCTTGGTCCGAAGGCGCGCGCGAACGCCTGCACGGGCTGTTGGAAGATCAGGGTGTTGCGGATGCGAACCTTGTCGCAGATGCCCGCGCCCTTGGCCCCAAGGGAAGTTTGAGCCTCGTCGTCTGGCCGCTGGAGGAAGGTTTTACCGGCGCGGGTCTGACAGTAATTTCGGAACAAGACGTGCTGGGCGACCGATTGATCCGCCCCAAGCGCAAGACCAAGCGCGCCGAAAACTACCTGACCGAGGCGCAATCGCTGTCGCCCGGTGATCTGGTCGTTCACGTCGATCATGGGGTGGGCCGCTACAAGGGGCTGGAAACCGTCACGGCGATGGGCGCGCCGCATGAATGCCTTTTGCTGGAATATGCTGGCGGAGACAGGCTTTACCTGCCGGTCGAGAACATCGAACTGCTCAGCCGTTACGGCCATGACGAAGGGTTGCTCGATCGTCTGGGCGGCGGCGCGTGGCAGGCGAAAAAGGCCAAGCTCAAGGAACGCATCCGCCAGATCGCCGACAAGCTGATCCGCATTGCCGCCGAACGGCTGTTGCGCAAGGCCCCCATCCTCGAGCCGCCCGGCGACATGTGGGAGGCGTTTTGCGCCCGCTTCCCCTATGAGGAGACCGACGATCAGCTGTCGGCGATTGCCGATGTGCTCGAAGACCTCGAGGCAGGCCGCCCGATGGACCGGCTGGTGGTGGGCGATGTTGGCTTCGGCAAGACCGAGGTGGCGATGCGCGCGGCCTTCGTCGCGGCCGCATCCGGGCTTCAGGTGGCAGTGATCGCGCCCACCACGCTGCTCGCGCGCCAGCACGCCAAGACCTTTGCCGACCGGTTCCGGGGCTTTCCGGTCACTGTCCGCCAACTCAGTCGCTTTGTCGGCACCAAGGAGGCTGCCGAGACCAAGAAGGGCATGGCGGACGGGACTGTGGACATCGTCATCGGCACCCATGCGCTGCTGGCCAAGGGCATCCGGTTCCACAATCTGGGCCTGATGATCGTGGACGAGGAACAGCGGTTCGGCGTCGGCCACAAGGAACGGCTCAAGGAAATGCGTTCGGACGTGCATGTTCTGACGCTGTCGGCCACGCCCATCCCGCGCACGCTGCAGATGTCGCTCTCGGGTGTGCGTGACCTGTCGATGATCGGCACGCCGCCCGTCGACCGGCTGGCGATCCGCACCTATGTCAGCGAGTTTGACAGCGTCACGATCCGCGAGGCGCTGTTGCGCGAACACTATCGCGGCGGGCAGAGCTTTTACGTCGTGCCCCGGATCGAGGATCTGCCCGAGGTCGAGCAATTCCTGCGCGAACAGGTGCCCGAGGTGACCTATGTGGTCGCCCATGGCCAGATGGCGGCGGGGGAACTGGATGACCGGATGGTGGCCTTCTACGATGGGAAATACGACGTGCTGCTGGCCACGACCATCGTGGAATCCGGCATCGACATCCCGACCGCCAACTCCATGATCATCCACCGCGCCGACATGTTCGGTCTCGCGCAGCTCTACCAGATCCGGGGCCGCGTGGGCCGCGCCAAGACGCGCGCCTATGCGTATCTCACCACCAAGCCGCGCATGAAGCTGACGCCCGCCGCCGAGAAGCGGTTGCGCGTTCTTGGCAGCCTCGACAGTCTGGGTGCTGGTTTCGTCATCGCCAGCCAAGACCTCGATATCCGGGGCGCGGGCAATATCGTGGGCGAGGAACAATCCGGCCATGTCAAGGAAGTGGGCTTCGAACTGTACCAATCCATGCTGGAGGAGGCGATTGCCAAGATCCGCTCGGGCGAGGCCGAGGGGCTGCCGGGCGATGACGGGCAATGGTCGCCCCAGATCAACCTTGGCGTGCCGGTGCTGATCCCGGAGGATTATGTGCCCGACCTCGACGTGCGGCTTGGGCTTTATCGACGGCTGTCGCAGCTTGACACCAAGGTGGAGCTTGAGGGCTTCGCCGCCGAATTGATCGACCGTTTTGGCACCTTGCCAAAGGAGGTCAACACGCTGCTGCTGGTCGTACGCATCAAGGCGATGTGCAAACGCGCCCATATCGCGCGGCTCGATGCCGGACCCAAGGGCGCGACGGTGCAGTTCCACATGGACAAGTTCCCCAATCCTGCGGGCCTTGTCGCCTTTGTGCAGGACCAGAAGGGGCTGGCCAAGGTGCGTGACAACAAGATCGTGGTGCGCCGCGATTGGGCCAGCGACGCCGACAAGATCAAGGGTGCCTTTGCCATCGCGCGCGATCTGGCGGTGCACGCGGGCGCCAAGGCGGCCTGAGCCCTTGGCCTGGGTCGCGCCCAAAGCGCGTAGCCTTATCCCCGGTCGCGTGGCATCCAGATCATCACCAGCGCGCCGAGGCCCGACAAGATTGCCGCGCCAAGGATGAGCGGCAGGGGCGTGCCGTCGAAGAACTGCCCGATGACGGCCCCGATCGCCGCGCCGCCCACGGTTGCCAGCGCGCCCATGACGGACGCCGCCATGCCCGCGATATGGCCCAAAGGCTCCAGCGCCAGCGCGTTGAGGTTGCCGATGGTGAATCCCGCCAGAGCGAAGACGCTGCACGACCAGGCGAAGAAGACCCAGAAGCCCGCCGCATCAAGGCTGCCAAAGGCGAAAAGGCCCGCCACGAAAGCCGAGGTCAGCATTTGCGCCAGAAGCGCCCGGCGTACCAGCGGGCGCATGCCCAGCCGAATAACCAAAATCCCGTTGATCGGGGCCGCCGGGGCTGCCACCGCCGCAATGAAAGCGAACCAGAACGGAAAGCTCGCCGCCCGGCCGAAGGTCTCGTCGAAGATCGGCTGGATCGAGGAAATGGTACCGAAGAGCGTGCCGAAGATCAGGGTCTGCACCACAATCGACAGTTGCATCTGACGCAGGACCAGCGTTTCGCGGAACGCCTCCCACAGCGGGCTCAACCGGAAGGGACGGCGCGCCGCGCGCGGCAGGGTCTCGGGCTGACGGATGAGCAACCAGCCGACCGAGAGCGCAGAGAAGATCAAGAAGGCCAGAAAGATCGCGCGCCAGCCAAAGCCCCAGATGATCACGGCCCCGATCATGGGGGCGACGGCGGGGAAGATGGTGAAGATCAGCATGGCGAAGCTGACGATCTGTGCCATCGCGCGGCCCGAATAGAGGTCGCGGATGATCGCGGTGGCCACCACGCGGGGCCCCGCCGCGCCAAGCCCTTGCAAGATGCGCGCGGCCAGAAGCAGTTCGAGCGAGGGCGCCACCCACGCCAGAATCGCGCCGATCACGTAGAGCGCGGCACCCGCCATGATGACCGGCTTGCGCCCGAAACTGTCCGACAGCGGCCCGGTGAAGAGCGTGCCGATCCCGAGGCCGAGGACGAAACTGGTCAGAACGAGTTGCGCGAGGTTGGGATCACCCGGCGTCAGCGCCTGCGCGATCTCGGGCAGGGCGGGCAGCATCGCGTCGATGGAAAAGGCGACGGTCGCAAAGATCATCCCCATCAGCGCGATGAATTCTCCGCGCGAGAGGCGGGGGGCCGGGGGCGCGCCCATGCTCATGTCCTGCGCTCTGAGGGGACGTTGCGCCGTCCGTATCTGGAGGAAGATGAATGGCTCAAGTGCCCTCCGCGCCAAGCTGCCCGGTGATCTCGTCGATGACCGAGAGCCAGGTTTCAGTGGGCTGCGCGCCGGTCAGCACATGGCTGTTGGCGATGACGAAGGTCGGCACCCCGTTGACGCCGCGTGACCGTGCATGGGTGTCGCGGGCGCGGATGTCATCAGTGTCGGAAGGGCCTGCCAGAAGCGTCTCGGTCAGGGCGCGATCCATGCCGGCGCTCTGGGCGATGTCGGCAAGCGTGGCAGCGTCGCCGATGTCGCGGCCATCGACGAAATAGGCCCGGAACAGCGCCAGAACGACAGGCGTCTGACGCCCTTCGATCCCCGCCCAATGGATCAGGCGGTGCGCGTCGAGCGTGCTCGGCGTGCGCGGGATGGCCTCGAGGTTCAGGGCAAGGCCCACCTTCTGCGCATGTTGCAGCACTGGCAGATAGGCCTGGACCGCCCGATCCTTGCCGCCGAACTTGGCCTCCAGATAGGCGCGGCGGTCCATGCCGCCCGGCGGCATCTCGGGGTTGAGCTGGAACGGGTGCCATTCGATGACAAAGGGGTGATCGGGCCGCGCCTCGAGCGCGCGGGCAAGGTTGGCCCAGCCGATGTAGCACCATGGGCAGATCGGGTCGCTGAGGATGTCGAGCGTGATCATGTCCTGTCCTTCAGCAGGTGCGCCAGCGCGCGTCGGTCGAGCTTGCCATTGGCCGAGCGGGGCAAGGCGGGCAGCGCGATATAGAGCCGTGGCTGCTTGTAGCGCGCAAGCCGTGCCTCGGCCAGCGCGCGCAAGGCGGCCTCCGTTGCGTCACCGACATGGGCCAGCGCGATGACGGTGGTGTCGGTCTTGACCTCGACCGGGGCGGCTGCGCAGTCGATGAGGCCGGGGGCGGTCTGAAACGCCGCCTCCACCTCCAGAGGCGAGACGCGGAACCCGCCCGTGGTCATCAGATCGTCCCGCCGCCCGTGATAGCTAAGCGCGCCATCCGGCTCAGCCGAGACCAGATCGCCGGTCAGGAACCAGTCGCCGCTCAAGGGCAGGGCGGGGCCATCTTGCCTGAGGTAGCCCAGCATCAGACCCGGATCGGAGCGGTGGATGGCAAGGATGCCTGTCTCGCCCGGCGCCACCTCCGCCCCGTCGGGCGTCACGACGGCGACGCGGCGACCGGGCTGCGGGTAGCCCAGCGTGCCCTCGGGCGCCGGGCGCACCGGGCTGCCCGAAACGAAGGTGGAGCATTCCGACATGCCGAGCGCCTCGTGGATGGTCGTGCCCGTCGCGGCCTGCCAGCGGCTGCGCAACGCCTCGGGCAGTTTCTCGCCCGCCGCGAGCGCATGGCGCAAGGTGGGCAAGGGCAGGGGCGCGTCGCCTGCGAGCAGCTTGCGGAAAACGCCGGGCGCCGCGGCAAAGAGCGTTGCGTCATGGCGTCTGAGCAGCAGCGCCAACGCCTCGGGCGGTGTTCCAGGCGCCGGGATGAGCGCCGTCGCCCCGATCGCCCAAGGATCGAGCAGCCCGGTGCCGAGCGTGAAGGTCCAGTTGAAGGCGCCGGCATGCAGCATCCGGTCGTCTTGCCTCAGCCCGTACCAGCCGGCCCACATCATCTGGCGCGCCCAGATCGCGCGATGGGCATGGGCCACCGGCTTGGGCGTGCCGGACGAGCCCGAGGTGAAAACCAGATAGGCAAGACGGTCGGGGCTGCCCATGACGTAATCCGCCGGGGCATGGCCCATCAGGGCAGTCAGATCGGTCAACACCGGGCAGGGCGGGGATGTGGGCAGGGCCAGCCCGGGTGCGGCCAGGATGGTTTTGGGCGCGACCAGCGGGGTCAGCTTGTCCAACTCCGGTTGCGTCAGCCCCTCGGCTGTGGGCACCGGGATCAGGCCCGCCGCCACGCAGCCAAGAAAGGCGATCGGAAACTCGGGTGTGTTGCCAAGGCGCAGAAGGATGTGCGCGCCGGGCGTCAGCCCCAGCGCCAAGAGGCCGCCTGCCACCGCCCTGACGGCCGCCTCCAGCCGCGCGAAACTCCACCGTTCGGCGCGTGTCGGACCCAGAACCGCCAGCGCGATCTTGTCGGGCGTGTCGCGCCCGGCGGACAGGACGTGATCGGCAAGGTTGAAGGGCGCGGGGCAGGGCTGCATGGCTTGCCGATTACGCGCGCCTCCGCCGCGTTGCAAGTCGCCGCACGGCCCGCTAATGGCCTGTCATCATGAAGGACGAACCGAGCCTGATCCGGCTTGCCCGCGCAAGCGGCGATGCCACCTTGCCGCAGCCCGTCGACCTCGGCGCGCGCGTGCGCGACCTGAGGCGTGCGCGCGACTGGACGCTGGAACAGGCGGCGGGTCAGGCGGGGTTGGCGCGCTCAACGCTCTCCAAGATCGAGAACGGACAGATGTCGCCGACCTACGAGGCGCTGAAGAAGCTGGCGCAGGGGCTGGGGATCACCGTGCCACAGCTGTTCACGCCACCGACGGATCCGCGCGTCAACGGCAGGATGGCGGTGACCCGCACCGGCGAGGGGCAAGCGCATGCAACCGCCACCTACGAGCATGAGCTCTTGGCCGGTGCGCTGACGCGCAAGACGATGCTGCCCTACCGCGCCCGTATCCGCGCCCGCAGCTTCGAGGAATTCGATGGCTGGGTGCGCCATGACGGCGAGGAATTCCTTTATGTCCTGACCGGCGTGGTGCGGCTGATGACGGAGTTCTATGCCCCCGTCGATCTCAGGCGCGGCGACAGCGCCTACTACGACGCGTCGATGGGGCACAACGTGATCTCGTTGTCCGAGGATGACGCAACGATCCTCTGGGTAACCTCGCTTGTCTGAGGGGCGGTTGCGGCTTGTGTCTTACCACAAGAGGTTGTGCCCTGCGTCAATCCTGCTACAATAAGAAAAAACATCAAAACGAAACCATGAGAGCAGTCCCATGAAACACATTTTCGCGGCCGCGGCCGTTTCCCTGTCTCTGGTCGCTTCCCCGGCATTGGCCGATGGCACCTTCATGCTGGGCGGCACGATGACCTTCGGAGCCGGTCAACAGCCCAATTTCGGTGTCTCGGCACGGATTTTGGAAAACAACAGGACCGATGAAAGCACGCTGGGCGCAGGCGTGACCTATTACCTCGGTACGGGCGATCTGGGGGTCGATGTCTTTGCAGGCTACATCTTCGATCGTGGCGTGTTCGGATTCGGCTATGATCTGGTGCAAGGTGCCCCTGTCATGAGCCTCGGGCTCGCCAATACCGAAGACTGAGGCCGGTCAGCTGAACATCGCCCGCAGATCGACGCTGCCCGTCTGGCCGATCTGCCCCAGATGAGCCTCGAGAAAGCCGGACGCCGCCGTGCGTCCGGCCTCGAAGAGCTGGTGAAGGACTGACGGCACCGGCACGATCTTGGTCGCCACGGACAATTGCCCCATCAGCGCGTCATCCGCGATCATATGGATCAAGACCCGCTTCATCTGCCCCTCGTCCATGCGCCCTTCAGCGATCAGCCGCTGCACGAAGTCGATGGCGCGCAATTCACGCAGCAGCGAGGCGTTGAAACTGATCTCGTTGATCCGGTTCTGGATCTCGCGCGCCGTCGTCGGCACCGCGTCGCGGAGCAGCGGGTTGATGTTGATCACCACGATGTCGCGCGGCAGATCGGGCGCGAAGAGCGGGAACAGCGCCGGGTTGCCGGTATAGCCGCCGTCCCAATAGGCCTCCAGCCGCCCGGTGGTCTTGTCCTCGATCTCGACCGCGCGGAACAGCGTCGGCAGGCAAGCCGAAGCCATGATCGCGGCGGGCGTGATGTCATCGCCCTCGAAAACGCGGATCTTGCCGGTGCGCACATTGGTGGCGCAAATCGCCAGCGCAGGGCCGCTGCGCGCGCAGACCCTGTCGTAGCGGAACCGCGCCACGATCCGTTCCAGCGGGTTGCGGTAGAAAGGTCCCGAGGCATAGGGGCTGACCATCCGGCCAAGGCTGTCGCCCAGTGCGAAGGGCAGCGAGGCCTCGATGGCCGCGCTGACGGCGGCGGGCGGCACAAGGCCCAGCCAAGGGGCCAGCCTTTCGTCCGTCACGGCCCCCACCTGTTCCCAGAGCCAAGCCAGATTGTCGCGCGCGGCCTCACGCCCGCCCGACAAAAGCCCCGCCTTGACCGCCGCCCCGTTCAGCGCCCCCGCCGAGGTGCCCGACATGCCAGCGATCTCGATCCCGGGTTCCTCCAGCAGCCGGTCCAGCGCCCCCCAGGTAAAGGCGCCATGCGCGCCGCCGCCTTGCAGGGCGAGATTGATCCGCTTTACGCCCATCGGCCGATCCACTTTCTCTGTTTCGAAAATATCCCGGGGGTGGCGCGGCCCAGAGGGCCGCGACGGGGGCAGAGCCCCCTACATCGCCGTCCAGCCGCCATCGACGCTGATCGTGGTGCCGGTCACCTGTGCCGCCGCCTCGGAACACAAGAACACCGCCGTGCCGCCCAACTGCTCCACCGTGGCGAATTCGCGCGACGGTTGGCGCGCCAGCATCACCTCGCGCACCACCGTGTCACGGTCCATGTTGTGGGTCTTCATCTGGTCGGGGATCTGCGCCTCGACCAGCGGCGTCAACACATAGCCCGGGCAGATCGCATTTGCCGTGATCGACTGGCCCGCACATTCCAGCGCCGTCACCTTTGTCAGCCCGACAATGCCATGCTTGGCCGCGACATAGGCCGATTTGTAGGGGCTGGCGGTCAGGCCATGGGCCGAGGCCACGTTGATGACCCGGCCCCAGCCTGCCTTGCGCATCAGGGGCAGGGCTACGGCCGTGGTGTGAAAGGCCGAGGACAGGTTGATGGCGAGGATCGCATCCCATTTCTCGACCGGAAATTCGTCGATGCACGCGACATGCTGGATGCCCGCGTTGTTGACCAGGATATCGCAGGCCCCGGCCTCTTCGATCAGGGCGCGGCACTCGTCGCCCTTGGACATGTCGGCCTTGATGTAGCGGGCCGTGACACCGCAGACGCGCGCGATCTCTGCGGCAAGTGCGTGGTCTTCCTTGCGGTCGGTGAAGGAATTCAACACGACATTCGCCCCCGCCTTGGCCAGTTCCCGCGCGATGCCGAGGCCGATGCCCGAATTCGATCCGGTGATAACCGCGGTCTTGCCGGACAGGTCTGTTGTGATCGCCATGGGTCTGCTCCTCGTCGCATGTCTGCGCGAGCAGACTAATGCTGCACCTGCGAGATGAACAGGGGCAGCGGGGTGCGATTCTGCCAAAAAAAACGCCGGCACGAAGCCGGCGTTCAGTTATTGAGGCAGGTTTCATACAGGCAAGAAACCTATCGAGCAGTGACACCTTTATAAGCAATGGGTTGGGCCTTGTCCAACCGAAAAGTTTGAAAAGAAAATCCGCCGCAGGTAGCGTGAGGCCAATGAAAATTGAGGCAGCGGGGATTGTCAGCAGATGCACACGAAATGTTTCCACCACGCAAGTCGGGCTCTGGCCGCCTTGGTGCTGTCGGTCGGGCTGACCGGGGCAGGTATGGCGCAACCCATGCCCGCAATCGCAATGTATGGGGAACCAGCGCTGCCGCCCGACTTCACCCATCTGCCCTATGCCAACCCCGACGCGCCCACCGGCGGGCGTGTCGTAACGGGCGAGGTGGGCAGTTTCGACAGTCTCAATCCGCATATCCGGGCAGGCTCGGTGCCGTGGCAGCTGCGGCTTCTGGCCTACGAATCGCTCATGGGGCGGTCCTGGGATGAACCCTTCACGCTCTACGGCCTTTTGGCCGAATCGGTCGAAGTCGCGCCCGATCATGCCTGGGTCGAGTTCACCCTCCGCCCCGAGGCGCGATTCTCGGATGGCAGCCCGGTCACCGTCGCCGATGTCATCTGGTCGATGGAAACCCTCGGCACCGTTGGTCACCCGCGCTATCTGGGCGCATGGACCCGTGTGTCCGGCATCGAGGCCACGGGCGAACGCTCTGTCCGCATCAGCTTTTCCGATCCCGACCGCGAACTTGCGATGATCATGGGCCTGCGCCCGATCTTACAGGCCGCGCAGTGGGAGGGGCGCGATTTCACCCAGTCCGGGCTCGACGTGATCCCCATCGCCAGCGCGCCTTATGTCGTCGATCGGTTCGAGGCCGGGCGCTTCGTCACCTTGCGCCGCAATCCCGAGTACTGGGGCGCCGACCTTCCGTTCCGGCGCGGCACGAACGTGATCGACGAGGTACGTATGGAATTCTTCGCCGACGGCACCGCGATGACGGAGGCCTTCACCTCGGGCCTTCTGACGGTGATGCGCGAGACCTCGGCGCAGGCTTGGGCTACGAATTACGATTTCCCCCGCGTGCGCTCAGGCGACATCGTGCTGTCCGAGGTGCCGCATCAACGCCCCTCGGGCATGACTGGTTTCGTGATGAACACGCGCCAGCCCGGATTTTCCGACTGGCGGGTGCGCGAGGCGATGATCCGGGCCTTTCCGGCCGAATTCATCAACCAGACGCTCAATGGCGGGGTGGACCCGCGCATCACCTCCTATTTCGCCAACTCACCACTTGCGATGCTGCCCGGCCAGGCCGAGGGGCGCGTCGCCGAGTTTCTCGCACCTTTCGCGGCCGACCTGCTGCCCGGCACGCTCGAGGGCTATGAGATGCCCGTCTCGGACGGCACGGAACGCAACCGCGCGGGCATCGTGGCGGCCCTGGCCGCGATGGAGGAGGCAGGCTTTACCGTGCAGAACGGCGTGATGACGACGCCCGACGGCGCGCCCTTCACCTTCGAGATCTTGCTGCAGACCGGATCGTCTGAGAACGAGGCGATCGTGAACATCTACACCGAGGCGCTGGCGCGTTTGGGCATCTTCGTCGAGGTGGCCCGTGTGGATGCGGCACAATTCCGCGAGCGGCGCGACACCTTCGATTTCGACATGATCTATGAGCGCTACGGCCTCTCGCTCAGCCCCGGAAACGAGCAGTACAGCTATTGGGGCTGCGACATGGTCGATGTCACCGGGTCGCGCAACCTGATGGGGGCCTGTCATCCGGCGATCGAGGCGATGATCGACAGGATGCTCAATTCCGAGAGCCAGGAGGATTATGTGGCTGCCGTGCGCGCGCTGGATCGGGTGCTGACGGCAGAGCGCTATGTCGTGCCCTTCTGGCACAATCCCGTCAGCCGTATCGCCCATGATGCAAGACACCGCTTTCCGGACACCATCCCGATCTACGGCGATTTCATCGGCTGGCATCCCGATGTCTGGTGGGTCCAAGACTGACAAGACCGCGCAGTGGTCTTGATCGGGAAGGGGGCGGTGCACAGGTGAAACAGACACCTTGCCGCCCCGGCGGCGCAACCTGCACGAGGCTCATGCTCCATATCGACATCCCAACCCCGACCGAAATCGCATCCCTGACTACCGCGCGCAGCGCCGCCAGCGTCAGTCTTTATGTGGCCACCACGCCCGAGACCCAGCATATCGCCGCCGCGCGCACAAAGCTGGGCCAGTTGCTGAAACAGGCCGAAACCATGCTGGAAGAGGCAGGCGTCGAGAAACGCACGATCTGGCCGATCACGGAACAGGTCCACGACCTGATGGATGACGACATGTTCTGGGCGCATCAGGCCCATAGTCTGGCGGTCTTCGTGACGCCCGACCGGATCGTGACGCACCGCCTGCCCAACGCGCTCAACGACATGGTCGAGGTCTCGGACCGGTTTTTTCTCAAGCCGCTGCTGCGTTCGGTCACGGTCCCGCAACATGCCTTCGTGCTGGCGCTGGCCGAAGATGAGGTGCGCCTGATCGAGGTGACGGCCGAGGCGCCGGGCCATGACGTGCCCGTGCCCGGCATGCCGCGCGACGCAGCCTCGGCGGTCGGCACGGCGTCGGTGAATTCGCGCAGCTATTCGGGCCGCGTCGGCGGCGGCGAGGGGCAGAAATTGCGCTTGCGGCAATATTGCCGCCAGATCGACGCGGCGCTGCGCCCGATCCTCTCGGGCCGGGTGGAGCCACTGATCATTGCCGCCACCGAACCTATGGCGGCGATCTTCCGCGGGGTCTGCAGCTATGACCATCTGGCCAAGCGTTCGATTGACGGCAGCCCGGTGCGCATCAGCGCCGCTGATCTGGGGGCCTCCGCCCGTTCTGTGATGGATGCCCGCCAACGCGACGAGGTAGACCGCCTCAAGGCGCTCTATGCCACGCGGGAGGCGCAGGGCCGTGCGACCACGCAACTGGCCGAGGCCGCGCGCGCCGCGACCTTCGGCGCCGTCGATACGCTGCTGGTCGACATGGATGTTATGGTGCCCGGTCTGATCGACGAGGACACCGGCGCAATCCAGTTCCACGACAGCGCCGATGCCACCAACTACGGCGTGACCGACGAGATCGCCTCACGCGTGCTGGCTGGTGGCGGGACGGTGCTGGCGCTGCGCCGTGCCGATATTCCCGAAGGCGGCGATCTGGCCGCGATTTTGCGCTACCCGATCTGACAGGCTCACAGGGGCGAGGGTCCAAAAGCGGCCTTTGCACCTGTCGCTCCCGGACGCGACAGCCCTGACCCGCGTCCCGCCAATGGCGGCACGACGATTGGCGGGCAGGAGTGGGCATGCGCTACGCGACAGGCGTGTGGCTGGTGGTGACGGCGGCGGTGCTTTGGTCGCTTCAGGGCCTGATCTTTCGCCAGATCGAGGCCGCAAGCCCATGGGCCATCTTGTTCTGGCGCTCGCTCGGCATGGCGCCGGTCATCCTTGCCTTTGTCTTGTGGCGCGGCGGCGGGTCCATTGGGCCGCGTCTGCGCGGGATTGGATGGGCCGGGGTGGCAGGCGCGTTGGGGCTGGTGATGGCCTTTGGCGGCGCCGTCTATGCCTTTCAAAGCACGACCGTCGCCAATGCGGTCTTTCTCTTTGCGGCCACCCCGTTCCTGACGGCCATGCTGGCTTGGGCCGTACTTCGCGAACGGGTGTCGGCGCGCACATGGGGGTCCATCGCGCTGGCCATGGTGGGCATCTTCGTGATGGTCCGCGGCGGTCTGGAGGGGGGCGCGCTGCCGGGCAATATCGCCGCGCTCTGCAGTGCCGCGGGCTTTGCCGTTTTTACCGTTACGCTGCGCCGCCGTGGCGTGACGGACCCCATGCCTGCGGTCTTGCTTGGGGCAGTCTTTGCGACCTTCGCCGGAGCCCTCGCCACTTGGGGCTTTGGCGAAACGCTGGCAGTGCCGCGCGCCGATGCGCTCTGGGCGCTGGGGATGGGGGCGGTCACCTTGTCTGGCGGCATGGTGCTTTACACGCTTGGCAGCCGCGTGGTTCCCGCCGCCGACCTGACGCTGCTGATGACGATCGAGGTGATGCTCTCGCCGCTGCTGGTCTGGGTGTTTCTGGGCGAGACCGCCCGCCAGACGACCCTTCTGGGCGGCGTCTTCGTTATGGCGGCTATCGTGATCACGGCGCGGGCAGGCACGCGGCGCTCGGTTGCGCCAGCCTGATGCGGGCCAAACACATGACCGAACACACATGGGCGGCCCCGAAGGACCGCCCGGCACTCGCTACGAAAGCAACAACGTCCAAAAGCTGAAGTTTTTAGGCCATGACCCTGTCATTTTGGCAATTGATGCAGGTCGCGGCGCCTATTCCGCCGCATCGGCCAGCTTGTCGGGGGTCTTTGCGGTGCTGTCGCCATTGGGATAGACCAGCCCGGCCGAAATGATCAGCTTGGCCGCATCCTCGACGGCCATGTCGAGGATGATGACATCCTTGCGCGGGATGAATAGCAAGAAACCCGAGGTCGGGTTGGGCGTGGTCGGCATGAAGATCGAAACAACATCCTCGTCGGTGCGGGCCTGAATTTCGCCTTTTGCGTTGGTCGAGATGAAAGCGATGGCCCAGATGCCCTTGCGCGGGTATTCGACCAGACAGGCCTTGTCGAAATTCTGCTCGCCTTGCTTCAGCACCGTTTCCACGATCTGCTTCAGCCCCGAATAGAGAGAGCGGATCAGCGGAATCGACAGCACGAGGCTTTCGGCCCAACGGATCAAGGACCGCCCGATCAGCCCCTTGGCGACCCATCCGATCAGCATGGTGAAGACAAGGAATGTGACGACCCCGATGCCGCGGATATCAACCTCGAACCCGGTATACTGCCGGATCAGCACCGCCGGGTTGTAGGCTTGCGGGATGAAGGGCAACACCCAGCTGTCGATCCAGCCGAACAGCGACCAGATCAGCCAGATCGTGATGCCGATAGGCGCGATGACGATCAGCCCGGTCAGGAAATTCGACCTGATCGAGGCGAAAAATCCGCGTCGCGGCGGAGGGGGCGATTCGGGCAGTTGCATGGGTACTGTAATTTAACCAAACGGGGCAGGGCGCAGTCGCACGCCCCTATGCCGGCGCAATGTAGGCGCTGTATCCGAACCGCACAAGCACACCGCGCGCATCAGACTGTCCGTTCGGCCAGTGCCGCGGCGATGCGTGCGGCCAGCCGGGCATTGTTGAGCACAAGGGCAATATTGGCCTCCAGCGTGCGGCCTTGCGTCAATTCGTAAAGCCGCTGCAACAAGTAGGGCGTGACCGCCTTTCCGCTGATCCCGTGCGCCTCCGCGTCGCGCTGCGCTTGCGCGATGAGAGGCGCAAGGACCGCCGCCGGGATCTCGGCCTCGGGTGGGATCGGGTTGGCCACCAGCTGCCCGCCCGGCAGACCCAGCGCCGCCCGCATCCGATGGGCGGCCGCGATCGTTGCGGGCTCGTCCATACGCAAGGGCGCGGTCAGCCCGCTGTCGCGGCTCCAGAACGCGGGAAAGGCCATCTGCCCCACCGTGATCACCGGCACGCCCAGCGTTTCGAGATATTCCAGCGTCTTGGGCAGATCGAGGATCGCCTTGGCGCCTGCCGCCACCACCGTCACAGGCGTCTGCGCCAATTCCTGGAGGTCGGCGGATATGTCGAAACTCGTCTCGGCGCCGCGATGAACGCCGCCGATGCCACCGGTCGCAAAGACGTCGATCCCCGCAAGATGGGCGCAGATCATGGTCGCCGACACAGTTGTGGCCCCGGTTTCGCCCCGCGCGATGCAGGCCGCCAGATCAGCCCGGCTCAGCTTGGCCACATGACGCGCCCGGGCCAGCCCCTCCAGAGCGCCTGCCTCAAGCCCCACACGGATGACGCCGTCGATCACGGCGATCGTGGCAGGGGTCGCGCCCGCGCGCCGGGTCTCGGCCTCGACCGCCGTCGCGGTCTCGAGGTTGCGGGGGTAGGGCATGCCATGGGTGATGATGGTCGATTCCAGCGCCACCACCGGGCTGCCATCGGCAAGCGCGTTTGCGACCTCGTCGGACAGGCGCAGGGGCAGGGCGGTCATCCGGTCTCTCCCGAAACATAGGTGGCTGCGGCATTGACAGCGGCCTGCAGCGCCTCGGCCCGGGCCGCGCCCGCCAGTTCTGCCGCGATATGGGCCGCCATGAAGGTATCGCCCGCGCCTGTGATGCGCCGTGCCTCGACCGGCGGGGGAACCGCGCTCAGCGTGCCGGTCGCGGCCATATCGACCGCCATCTCGGCGCCCGCAGTCACCAAAACCCGGCGCGCGCCTGCGGCCACCAGCGCCTCGGCGGCGGCAGCGGCATTGGCGGGGCGCGTGCCGGTCAGGATGCCGGCCTCCTCACGGTTCACATAAAGCGTCGCGCGCGGATGCTCGAGCAGCGGGCGCAACCGCGCGGCCTTCCCCGGCGAGGCGGGCGCCACACGCAGATCGGCAGCGGCAAAGAGCGGGCTTTGCGCGATTTCGGCCAGCAGCTCTTCGGTCAGGTTGCCATCGAGCGCGACCGGCCCGCGCCAGGGCGCCTCGGCAGAACCCAGCCTGCCATCGGCCAGCGGCAGAAGGATGCGCGCGCCCGCCGCCTCCAGCGAATGGGCATCGGCGAGGGCGGCAACCAGCGTGCCTTGCGCCTCGATCGCCATATAGTGATCGGTGGGCAGGCTTGCGTCGATCAGCAGCGTGCCGCAATCGAGCCCCATCGCCTCGCAGGCCGCCACCAGATCGCGCCCCGCGACGTCATCGCCCACGACCGACAGAAGCGCCGGTGTCAGCCCGAAGCGCCTGAGCGTCATGGCGATGTTGAGCGCCACACCGCCCGGCACTCGCGCGATCCGCCCCGGCTTGTCATTGCCCCGCTCCATCGGCAGATCGGTGCGCCCGATGATGTCCCAAAGGACCGAACCGATGCACAATATGTCAGGTTTCGTCGTCATGGCGCGGGTCTAGCGGTGCTGCGCAAACCCGTCCATCCCGCATCTTTGCTTTCCAGATACTCCGTGGGTCGACAGTGTCGCGCCATTGGTCCGAGAGACAATGGCAACGAAAGGGCGGGGGGCAGAGCCCCCTCCACAGCCCACCATGGGGCAGGGGGCTTGCATCCCCCGAGAAACCGCACTAAGCGCACGCACACTTCACAGGCGGAGGCGGGCCTTCGGGGGAGACATCCCCGAAACGTCCACCGGTTGCGGCACATGCCGTGAAACCTCCGCCCAGGCGCAAACCGGAAAGGATCCATTTGCATGGCGCTTCCTGAATTCTCGATGCGTCAGCTTCTCGAAGCTGGCGTGCATTACGGCCACCAGACCCAGCGCTGGAACCCGCGCATGGCCCCGTATATCTACGGTGACCGTAACGGCATCCACATCATCGACCTGACGCAGACCGTCGACCTGCTCGAGCAGGCGCTTCAGGTCGTGCGCGACACGGTGGCCAAGGGCGGCCGCATTCTGTTCGTCGGCACCAAGCGTCAGGCGCAAAAGCCCGTCGCCGACGCGGCCGAGCGTTGCGCGCAATACTACATGAACCACCGCTGGCTCGGCGGCACGCTGACCAACTGGAAAACCGTCTCGAACTCGATCCAGCGTCTCAAGCAGATCGACGAACAGATGGGCCATGGCCTTGAAGGTCTGACCAAGAAGGAACGCCTCGGCATGGAGCGGGACCAGGTCAAGCTGCAGGCTTCGCTCGGCGGCATCCGCGAGATGGGCGGCCTGCCTGACCTTTTGTTCGTCATCGACGTCAACAAGGAAGACCTCGCCATTCTCGAAGCGAAAAAGCTGGGCATCCCGGTGGTGGCCGTGGTCGACACCAACTGCCCGCCCGAGGGCGTCGATTACATCATCCCCGGCAATGACGACGCGGCACGTGCCATCGCGCTTTACTGCGATCTGGTCAGCCGCGCGGCGCTGGACGGCATGAGCGCGCAGATGCGCACCGCCGGTGTCGACATCGGCGCCTTCGAGGATGTCGCCGTCGAAGAAGCGCTGGTCGATGAGGCCATCGCCGAGGAACCGGCCACCGAGACGACCGAGGGCTGAAGCCCGCTGTCATCGAATTGATACGCGCGCGAGGCTCAATGCCTTGCGCGCATCCCGTGATATCAGGAGAGAATCCATGGCGATTACCGCTGCAATGGTGAAAGAACTGCGCGAGACCACCGGCGCAGGCATGATGGATGCCAAGAAGGCGCTGACCGAGACGGACGGCGATTTCGAGGCTGCCATCGACTGGCTGCGCACCAAGGGTCTGGCCAAGGCCGCCAAGAAATCCGGCCGCACCGCCGCCGAGGGTCTTGTGGCCGTCGCGGTCGAAGGGGCTGTTGGCGTCGCGGTCGAGGTGAATTCCGAGACCGATTTCGTCGCCAAGAACGCGGATTTCCAGTCCATGGTGTCGGGCATCGCGGATGCGGCATTGAAATCCGCCGATCTCGATGCGCTGCTGGCCGCCGACATGGGCGGAAAGTCGGTCGCGGACTTGGTCACCGAAAAGATCACCACAATCGGCGAGAACATGGGCGTGCGCCGCATGGCCAAGCTGTCGGGCGACACCGTCGTGTCCTATGTCCACAACGCCGCCAAGGCCGGGATGGGCAAGATCGGTGTTCTGGTTGCCATCACCGGTGGAGACGAGGCTTTTGCCAAGCAGGTCGCGATGCATGTCGCCGCCGTGAACCCGGCTGCCCTGAACGAGGATGCCGTGGACCCCGCACTGGTGGAAAAAGAGCGCAAGATCCAGATCGAGATCGCGCGCGAGTCGGGCAAGCCCGAAGCCGTGATCGAAAAGATGATCGACGGCCGGATGAAGAAATTCCTCGCCGACATCACGCTGGTCAACCAGGCTTTCGTCATCAACCCCGACCTGACGGTCGGCGCCGCCGCCAAGGAAGCGGGCGTCACGATCACCGGTTTCGTCCGGCTGGAAGTGGGCGAAGGCATCGAGAAGGAAAAGGAAAACTTCGCCGAGGAAGTGGCCAAGGCCGCCAAGGGCTGAGATCCTTCGAACCAGATGCTGCGATCATGAGGGCAGGGGGCAACCCCTGCCTTTTTCTTGCCCGGCACGGCCACCGAACCGGTCCCTACGAAAAAAATCCTGACCCCGCGACCTCATCGGACGTCACCCGCGAGGGATCCACGCTTAACACGCTCAAAATTTCGCGGCTCTTCGGCGCGCATTCATACGACTTTGCCGTGTCGCTGACGCTCCACACCCCGCGGATCCTCAGGGGGCGGGGTGGTTGCGGCCAGTGCCATGGACCTTGCAGCGAGACGACCGCGAATTTGCCTTGTCCGATCAGGCTGTGAATGCGGTGTTGCACGCGGATTACCGTCATGCGCTGGAGTTTGTTCTGGCGCTCAAGGCCATCGGGATCGAGGTGATGGGGGTCGAGGCGCCGCGCTTCTTTGCCCATGCCCCGTATCTCGAACACAAGCGGTTCGACGTCTGCCTCGAGATCGACAGCCGGTGCCGCCTATGGACGCCACGCCATGACAGAAATCCTGACGCTTGCCAAATTGATGGACGCCTGAGCCCTCCATGCGCAAACAAGCGGCGTTGCCCCGGGACAGGACAACGCCGCCTCATCAGGCCGGACGCAGGGACATGGGGATAGCACGCCGACCCGATTTCCAGACCCGTGCCGCGGCGTAATCGCGCCCCGACACGTGCCTTTCCGGTTGCCCGGAAGGGGATCTCAGGGGCGGGACTAAACCGCTTTGATCCCCGGCGTTCCCGGCAAAATCGCCGTCACTCTTGGAACACCCAGACTGTGCCGCGAAGGAGGCGCGGGGGAAACGGTGGGAATCCTTACCTCAGGGAAACCGGGTCCGGTCAGCGGCTCTGGCCGACCGTTCCCGCCATGTGCAACGGAGCGCCCGGTTGCGCGGCAGGAGTGGCCTCGATACGGAAGATCTGGTTCAGGATCGACGCCTTGCGCACCGCCTGAGCGGTCGTCTCCACGCCCAGGGCATCGCGCGCGCCCCGCAGGTGTTTCTCCACGGTCGCCACGTTGCGCTCGAGAATCATGGCGATGTCCTGCATCGTCTTGCCGTCGGCCACCAGTTCCAGCACCTCGGCCTGTCGCGGCGTCAGCAGCGTGCGCTGACCGGTGGCGGGCAGTTGCAGGATGCACAGATGGGCGACGTGGTTGATCGTCTCGATATCGGCACCGTGCTCAGTCCAGATCGCATCGGCATCCGCTTGCGTCAGATCACGGCGCACGGCCATGCCGATCCCGGCATTGGCGTTCTTTATGCCCATGGGAAAACTGATCGTGTAGCCCGCCAGAATGCCGTGGCGTTCGTTCAGCGCGCGCATGGCGCGCTCGCCTTCGGTCATTGGCTGGTTGGCCATTTCGGCATAGACGCGGTGCCACGAGGCGCTGCCGGTGTTCTTGATCGCCCACCGCATCATCATTCCGTCGCGGAACATGCCGCCTGTCACATAGGCGTCGATGTAATCGGTCGGCATGTTGGTCAGAAGCAACGCATCCTCGGGGTTGTCATAAAGACCGGCGCCGCGAAAGGCGTTGAAGGCGTAGAACAGCCGGTCAAATCCGAACTCGGCCATGACGGCTGTGTGATGGGCCCAGAGATCCTCGACCGAGGTCATCTTGAGATAGGGGCGCAAGCGTTTCATGCCGTATCTCCGCGCAGATGTCCGTGAAGCGCGCTCAGCGCGAGCGGGTAGCCGCGCGCGCCGAACCCTTGGATCACGCCGATGCAGACTGGTGCGATCAGCGAGACATGGCGAAACGCCTCGCGGGCATGGGTGTTTGACAGGTGCAACTCTACCACCGGCAGCGCGCAGGCGGTGATCGCGTCGCGCAGCGCGACCGAGGTATGGGTGTAGGCGCCGGCGTTCAGCACCACGCCCGCCATCATGCCGCGCGCGGCATGCAGGTGGTCGACCAGCGCGCCTTCATGGTTGGATTGCGCGCAACTGACGGCAAGACCCAGCGTCTTGCCATGCGCGATGCAAGCCGCCTCGATGTCGGGCAGGGTCGTGTGCCCGTAGATCGATGGCTCCCGCGTGCCAAGCAGGTTCAGGTTCGGGCCGTTCAGGACCAGAATGTTCATGTGCTATCCCCTTGGAGATCACTATACGCCGCTTTGCGGGTTGGGAAAGAGGCGAGAACAGCGATGCGTCAAGCACTTGTAGACTGTGGCGCTTCCTTGGAGCTTTTGTTTCGAACCGTTGTGCAACTCTGGTGCGGGCAATGCATTTTGACGATATCACAATGCTTTGGCAGCTGTGCTTGATGTAAAATTACAGGCTGCGCGGATGTGTGATCTGGCGCAGCATCTGCAGTCCGTTCATCAATTTATTTAACATAATCTTGATTACAGGATAAATGGACCAAGCTCGGTCAACCACCCCGCGATGGATCATTCTGGCGGAAACAGCACCGAGAACGTACTGCCCTTGCCCTGCACCGACTCGATCCTGAGCCGTCCGCGATGGCGGTTGACGATATGCTTGACGATGGCCAAGCCCAACCCCGTGCCCCCCATTGCCCGACTGCGATGCGTGTCGACACGGTAAAACCGCTCGGTCAGACGCGGCAGATGCAGCGGGTCAATCCCGTCGCCGCGATCCACGACCTCGGCGCGCAGCACCGGACCCTTGAGGTTGCCGCTGCCTTCCTGCCAGCCCAGCCGCAGAGTCACGGGCTTTCCGGTACCGCCATATTTCAGCGCGTTCTCGGTCAGGTTCAAGAACACCTGCATCACCTGATCACGGTCGCCCCGCATGCGGTAGCTCTCGCCGGCAGGTCCCAAAAGCAGCGAGGGATCGGCCGGTGTCACCTCCAGTTCCAGGGTGCAGCCCTGTTCCTCGGCCGCAGGCCTGAGGGCGGCGATCACGCCGTCCAGAACCGCCTTGAGATCGACCTCGCCCGAGGGGCGTTGACGCTCTTGCGACTCGACCCGGCTGAGCGACAGCAGATCCGACACCAGCCGGTTCATGCGTCGCGCCTCGCCCTCCATGATCCCCAGAAACCGTTCGCGCGCGGCGGTATCCTCGCGCGCGGGGCCGCGCAGCGTCTCGATGAAACCCAGAACGGCGGTGAGCGGCGTGCGCAGCTCGTGGCTGACGTTGGCGACGAAATCGCGGCGCATCTCCTCGGCTTCGCGCAGATGGGTGATGTCGGTGAAATGCAGCAACAACGCATGCCCTCCCGCCCGCGCCGACCTTTCGCCCAAGGGCGTGATCCGCACCAGATATTGCGTCTCGCCAGTCTGGTCGGTGATCTGCATCCGCGCTTCGCTGGCGGCCTCGCCCGCCTGCACCGCCTCGATCCGGCTCAAAAGGCCGGGTTGGCGCAGCACGGTGGCGCAGCTGCGCCCCTCGATCCAGTCCCCCAGCAGCGCGCGGGCGGCCGCGTTGGCGGCTTCGACCTGCCCGGTCGCGGACAGGTGCAGCATCGGCTCGGGCACGGCATTCATCACGTCGATCAGTTGCGTCCCGGTCATCCCTGCCCCCGCCCCTGCCATGGCGCTGCCTCACCCCGGACGAAGTGCCGCAAATTGCAAGGCTTGGCAATCTTGTTGAAAACTCCCTGTTTTATCAAAAGTTGTCTTTGCCAAAGACCTTGCTTCTGTGTAGGGTTCGTTCACGGCGCTGGCGTGGCAGGCGGCGACCGTCAGCCATGTTCCAAGGTGTGCCCCGAGGAACGACCGGACCTGCCCGGGCATGACGCCGATGATGGACGGACGAGACAGGCGCCCGATGGTGCCGGGCCACCGGACCGAGGACAGTTTTGATGAGGCAGCGCTCAAGGTGCTGTCGCTGGCCCTGAGCGAAGCCGCGCTTTTGGCCCTTCCCCGCCATGTGTTGCAACCCGGCTCGCACATCCGTCGGACCGGGCTTGCCGAATTGCCCGACGAATTGATGACCGGGCCGCATGCCCCGGGTTTGGTTCTCTCGCCGTTGCTGACGCCGGAATTCGACGCGCTGGATCTGGCGCGTATTCTGACCCAATGCGGCTATCGCGGGCGCTATCTGGCGCTGGTTGACAGGCTGCCCAGTGCCAACCTGATCCGGCGCGAGGTGGCGGCCCAATCTCCCAACATCAATTTCGATGTCATCGTGCTGGACGGATCGACGCCGCTGCATTCGCTGTGACGAGCCGCCGGAGCGGCCCGCCACAGCAGGCCGTCAGACGGCGGCAAGACCTGCCGCGAAATCTGCCACCAACAGCTCCACATCCTCAATCCCGACCGAGACACGGAAAAACCCGTCCGTGATCCCCAGCGCCGCACGGCCTGCAGGCGTCAGCCCCCGGTGCGACGAGGATGGCGGGTGGCTGACCGTGGTGCCGACATCGCCCAAGGTGGGGGCAAAGGCCATCTCGGGCATGGCCATGATCATCCGGTTTGCCGCCTCCTCGTCGCCATCGATGCGGAAGCTCAGCATGTTGCCATTGCGTCCACCCAGCAGTTTCTGCGCCTGTGCATGGTCGGGGTGATCGGGGCGACCGGGATAAAGCACCTGCGCCACCTTGGGCTGCTCGGCCAGCCAGTCGGCCAGTTTCGCGGCATTCGCCTCGGCCCGATCAAAGCGCAGCGGGAAGGTGTAGAGGCCCCGCTCGGCCAGCCAACAGTCATAGGGGCTGGGCGTCATGCCGGTGGTGACAGCGAAATCATAGATCTTCTTCGCGTCGGCAGGGTCGCGCGCGGCGACATAGCCCAGCGTCACGTCGGAATGGCCGGCAAGCAGTTTGGTGACCGAATGGATCACGATATCGGCGCCATGGTCAAAAGGCCGGTAGCCCATCGGCGTGGTGAAAGTGTTGTCGACCGCAACGCGCACGCCCGCCGCTTTGGCGACGGCCAGAATGCCCTCCATGTCGGCGATGCGCAGCGTGGGGTTCGACACGACCTCGATCAAGATCATCTTGGTCTCGGGGCGGATTGCGGCACGCAAGGCTTCGGGGTTGGTGGGGTCGACGACCGTGGTGGCGATGCCGAAACGGGCAAGATCTTGATGCATCAGCCGCAGCGAGCGGCCGTAAAGCTGGTCGGCCCCGATGATGTGGTCCCCTGCCCCGAGGATACCCATGATCGCGGCAGTCACGGCGGCCATGCCCGAGCCGGTGATCAAACCACCCTCCGCGCCCTCCAGCATGTCGATCTTTTGCGCCAGCAGCGTCGCGTTCGGATGGCCTTCACGGGCATAGGTGTAGCCCTGCGCGCGGCCCTCGTACTGGGCATGGAGCATGTCGATCGACGGCGAGGCATAGACCACCGAGGGCTGGATCGGGGTGACCACGGCCCGGCTGACGCCTTCGCGCAGGGGATGCCTGCGCACGAGGGTCTGGGGGCGGTCGTTGCGGCGGTCAGTCATGGGAACTCCATCGGGTCAGGGTGCGAATTTTCATGCGAAAATTCACAGGGTGGAAAATCCGGCACGGGTTTTCCTAGGGTCGGGTCGTGCCGTTTCCGGTCACGAGATATTTGAACGAGGTCAGTTGCTCGGCCCCCACCGGCCCGCGCGCATGCATCTTGCCGGTGGCGATGCCGATTTCCCCGCCCATGCCGAATTCGCCGCCATCGGCAAACTGGGTCGAGGCGTTGCGCATCAAGATCGCTGAATCGAGGCGCTGGAAGAAGCGGGCGGCGGCGGCGTCATCCTCGGTCAGGATGCTTTCTGTATGGCTGGAGCCGTAGCGGCGGATATGGGCGATGGCCGCATCGATATCCTCCACCACGCGGGCGGCGATGATCATGTCGAGGTATTCGCGGCCCCAGTCGTCGTCTTGCGCAGGCACGACACCGGGGAGCGCCTGAAGCGCCGCGTCGCCGCGCACCTCGACGCCCGCGTCGATCAGGGCGCGCACCACGCCCTGCCCGATCGTGTCCACCACGTCGCGGTGGATCAGCAGGCATTCGGCAGCCCCGCAGATGCCCGTGCGCCGCGTCTTGGCGTTCAGCACGACCTTGAGCGCCATCGCGGGGTCGCAGGCACGGTCGATATAGACATGGCAGATGCCTTCGAGATGGGCAAAGACCGGCACCCGCGCCTCGGTCTGGACGAGGCCCACAAGCCCCTTGCCGCCGCGGGGCACGATGACATCGACAAACTCGGTCATGGTGAGCAATTCGCGCACCGCCGCCCGGTCGCGCGTCGGCACCAGCTGGACCGCATCCTCCGGAAGACCCGCGGCGGCCAGACCCGCGCGAAGGCAGTCCACCAGCACGCCCGAGGAATGGAAGCTTTCCGATCCGCCGCGCAAGATCACCGCATTGCCCGATTTGAGGCACAGCGCGCCGGCATCGGCAGTCACGTTGGGGCGGCTCTCGTAGATCACCCCTACAACGCCCAGCGGCGTGCGCACGCGCTGGATGTGCAGACCGTTCGGGCGGTCCCATTCGGTGATGACAGCGCCCACGGGATCGTCCTGCGCCGCCACCGCGCGCAGACCATCCACGATACCCTTGAGGCGATCCGCGTCCAGCATCAGCCGGTCGAGCATGGCAGCGGACAGGCCCTTGTCCCGGCCAAAGGCCATGTCCTTGGCATTGGCGGCAAGGATGTCGGCCAGCCGCGCCATCACCGCTTCGGCCGCGGCCTCGAGCGCCCTGCGCTTGGCCTCGGGTGCCGCAAAGGCCAGCTCCGCCGCTGCATTCCGCGCGCGCTGGCCCAGCCCGCGCATCAGGGCGGGAACATCCTGTGCGATCTCAAGGGTCAGGTCATTCATGGCAAGCCTCACGCAACGGGTGGAGGGGGAAGGATAGGCATATTTGTAGAAAGATGAAGGGGTCAGACCTGCGGTGCTTCGGCCCTGTCCGTCAGGGTATAGTCGCGCAGGATGCGAAAGACGCGGGTCTCATCCGCGCCGCTGGCCTGGGCCGCGATGGCAGCAGCGGCCGTTGTGTCATGGCTGGCCAGCGTCACGAAGCGGCCCGGATGGTTGACGCTCTCGTAGCTGCGCGCAGCCTCGAGCCGGGCCGGGGCGCGGCCATAAGCGGCGAGAAGAAAGCGACCGGGCTCCGCATCGACCGCGGCCGGCGCGACCTGCTCGCCCACGCGGATGCGGTAGCCGTCGAAATGGATCTTGCGCCCGGCCGACTGGCTGGCGCGATGGGTGGCATCGGCCCGCCATGCGGTGATCGCCGCCTCGTCCGCCCAGAGCTGGTGGGACAAAAGCGCGCCTTCATCGTCAAGCGGGCGGTAGCGGTCGAGAAACACCAACCCCTCGTGGCGGGCCAGCACGGGTTTGAGCCGCGCCACATGCTCGAAATAATGCTCCATATGGCCGGGTTTGGGCTGCACGTCGAAGAACAGGCAATGCATCGCGGATCTTTCTCAAAATGCCATGTCGTCTCGGTGTACCAGCGCGGCGCGACCGGGATAGCCGAGGATCGCCGCGATCTCGTCGCTGCGGTGGCCCGCGATGGCGCGCGCCTCCTCGGCGGTGTAGCGCGACAGGCCAAGGCCGAGGCGGGCACCTTCGGGCCCTTCCAGCACCACCGGGTCGCCGCGCTGAAAATCGCCCGTGATGGCCGTTACACCTGCAGGCAGCAGCGACTTGCCCTGCCCCAGCGCCCGCACTGCGCCCGCGTCCAGTTTCAAGGCGCCGCGCGGCTTCATCGCGGAAATCCAGCGCTTGCGCGCCGTCTGCGGGTCGAGCGTCGCGGTGAACCATGTCACCCGCGCGCCACTTTCCAAAGCGGTGATCGGGCGCAGAGTCGATCCTTCGGTGATCGCCATGGCGCACCCTGCGGCGGTGGCCGTGCGCGCGGCCATCACCTTGGTCTTCATCCCGCCCTTGGACAGGCCCGTGCCCGCATCACCCGCCATCGCCTCGATCTCGGGGGTGATCTGCGCCACCACGGGCAGATGACGCGCGGTCGCATCCTCGCGCGGGTTGGCGGTGTAGAGCCCGTCGACATCGGACAGCAGGATACAGCCCTCCGCCCCCGCCATCACGGCGACATTGGCCGCCAAACGGTCATTGTCACCATAGCGGATCTCATCGGTGGCGATGGTGTCGTTCTCGTTCACGATCGGCACCGCGCCACGCGCGAGCAGCGCCGCAAAGGTGGCGCGCGTGTTGAGATAGCGGCGGCGGTCCTCGCTGTCATCGAGCGTCAGCAGGATTTGCGCCGTGATGATGCCATGGGGCGCCAGCACCTCTTCCCAAGCGCGCGCGAGGCGGATCTGGCCTACGGCGGCGGCCGCCTGCGCCTCGTCGAGCGAGAGCGCACCCGTGCCCAGACCGAGAACGCCGCGCCCCAGTGCGATGGAGCCCGAGGAGACCACGATCACATCCATCCCGCGCGATTTCAGCATGGCGATGTCGATCGCCATAGCCCTGAGCCAGTCGGCCCTGAGCGCGCCGCTGCTGCCATCCACCAGCAGCGCCGAGCCGATCTTGATCACGAGGCGCCCGATATCGGCAAGGCGCGGAACGCGCCCCTCGGTCAGGGTCGCCACGGCGAGGGCTCCTCCTTGTCGCCGCGCAGGCGCAAGCGGTCGGCGTCGATGCTGGCCCGCAAGGTGCGCAGCACCTCCATCAGCCCGGTGCGTGCGACGCCCGACATCGCCATCACCGGACCGTTCGCGGCATCCGCCAGCGCGGCCCGCTTCTCGGCGACCTCCTCGTCGGTCAGGGCGTCGATCTTGTTGAGCACCGTCAGGCGCGGCTTGTCGGCCAAGGCGCCGCCATAGGCCTCAAGCTCGCCGATGATGATGTCGTGATCGGCGACCACGTCTTCGGAGGTGCCGTCGACCAGATGCAACAGGAGCGCACAGCGTTCCACATGGCCCAGGAACAGGTCACCTAGCCCCCTGCCCTCATGCGCGCCCTCGATCAGGCCCGGAATGTCGGCCACGACGAATTCCGCATTGTCCACGCCCACGACGCCAAGGTTGGGATGCAGCGTCGTAAAGGGGTAATCCGCGATTTTTGGCCGCGCGTTGGAGGTGGCGGCCAGAAAGGTCGACTTGCCCGCATTCGGCAAGCCCAGCAGGCCCACATCCGCGATCAGCTTGAGCCGCAGCCACAGCGTGCGCTCCACCCCCTCTTGCCCGGGGTTGGCGCGGCGGGGCGCCTGGTTGGTCGCGGTCTTGAACTGCAGGTTGCCCCAACCGCCATTGCCGCCCTTGGCCAAGAGCACCCGCTGTCCCACCTCGGTCAGGTCAGCCACCACCGTTTCTTGATCCTCTTCGAGGATCTCGGTGCCTGCGGGCACGCGGAGGATGATGTCGTCCCCATCCTTGCCCGAGCGCTGCCGCCCCATGCCGGGCTGGCCGCTCTTGGCGAAGAAATGCTGCTGATAGCGGAAATCGATCAGCGTGTTGAGCCCGTCCACCGCCTCGACCCAGACATCGCCGCCGCGTCCGCCGTCGCCGCCGTCAGGGCCGCCGTATTCGACGAATTTCTCGCGCCGGAATGACACGCACCCGCCGCCGCCGCCGCCCGAGCGGATGTAGACTTTGGTCAGGTCAAGAAATTTCATGGCGGTGCGGTATCCGGTGCAGCAAAGCCCCCGTCTTTGCTTTCGGAAATACTCCGGGGGTCCGGGGGCTGGCCCCCGGCTGTCGATACACTGGCAAGCCTGCGCTACGCCAGCCGTTTCAGATAGGTCCAGGTCGCCACCTTGGCATTGCGCGCTACGGAAAACCGCTCGGCATCGCCCAGATAGTCGAAACCCGTGTTGGTCAGCACGCGGGCCGATCCGGGATTGTCCTGAAACACGCTGGCAAAGATCGTCTTGTTGGCCAATGGGTTGGCCGAGACCATCGCGCGCACTGCCTCGGAGGCGAAGCCTGTGTTCCACATCGCGGGCGCCACCCAATAGCCGATTTCCGACTGGTCGCGGTCCATCTGGTCCAGCGCAATCAGACCCATCAGCTCGTCCCCGCCCATCGCTGTCGCATCCATAGCCCAGACGAATTCGGTGCGATCTGGCTTCATCGCCCGCGCCACATAGGCCTCGGCCGCGCCGGGCGGATAGGGATGGGGGATCGAACTGGTCATCCGCGCCACCCGCAGGTCGCCCGCGTAAAAGTTCAGCAAGCCCGCGTCCGACGGCCGCAAGGGCCGCAAGATCATCCGGGGGGCTTCAACGACGGCCTGCGCCGTGATGGTTTCTTGTTTCATGAGTGCGGTCCTCCTCCGAACCGTACGCGTGCCGTTTTCTGTCCGTGACTTGGGCACAGCGGCCCTTTGGCACAAGAAGATGACGAAAAAGAGAAAGGGCCGGCTGTTTCGCCGGCCCTTCGAAATCTTGTCCGATCGGGGATGCGGCGTTACTCGGCGGCCTCGGCCTGCGGCAGGACCGATACGAAGGTACGACCCTTCAGCCCCTTGGCAAAGGACACGCGGCCTTCGACCACGGCGAAAATCGTGTGATCCTTGCCCATGCCGACGCCGGTTCCGGGGTGCCAGGTCGTGCCGCGCTGGCGGATGATGATGTTGCCGGGGATCGCTTCTTGACCGCCGAACTTCTTCACGCCCAGACGACGGCCCGCGCTATCGCGGCCGTTGCGGGAGCTACCACCTGCTTTTTTATGTGCCATGTGTCTCTCTCCTCAGCCTTGTGCCAGCGTCTTGGCCTGCTCGACCCAGCCTTCACGCTCGATCCGGCCCTTGAAGTTCAGCTTTTCGTCGAAGGCAGCGATATCCTCGGCGCCCCATGCAGCGATCTGCGCGTAGCTGGTCACACCGGCCTCGTGCAGTTTCTTTTCCAGCGCCGGGCCGACACCCGAGAGCACCTTGAGGTCGTCACCACCGGCTGCGGCCTTGTTGGCCTTGGGCTTGGAGGCGGCCTTGGGCGCCGGGGCGGATGCGGAAGCCTCTGCCGGGGCAGAGCCTGCGCCGATCGCGGCCATGATGCCTGTCTTGTCCGCACCAGCGGCAAGAATGTCGGTGATACGCACCAGCGTCAGCTTCTGGCGGTGACCCTTCTTGCGCTGCGACGAATGCTTGCGGCGGCGCTTGACGTAGTGGATCAGCTTCTCGCCCTTGATCTGGTCGATCACGGTGGCCTGAACCGCCGCGCCCATGATCATCGGGCTGCCGATGGTCGGCGTGTCGCCGCCGAGCATCAAGATATCGTTGAATTGGACGGTGTCACCCGCCGCTGCGGCCAGTTTCTCCACGCGCAGGACATCGCCTGATTGGACGCGGTACTGTTTGCCGCCGGTCTTGAGGACTGCGAACATCGCAATCTGTTCCTTCTTGTTTCCCGCGCCTTGTGGCCCCTGCGGTGCAGGTGTTGCCGGGGTCTTTCCCCGCCTCGGGCTGCGCGCCCCCGGATCGGGGCGGTTGGTCATGGATGCCCGTATCGGGACCATATCAGGCCCCATCGGAAGCCGCCGTGTGCCTCAATGCCGCCCGCCTGTCAAGCGCGCATCAAGGTGCCGCCGCTCAGGTTTCCTGCCCCGAGATGAAATGCGCGGCCGCCACGCCCAGATCATAGCTGATCGCGTCGAACAGATCGGCAAATGCGCGGAACAGGACGGTGTTGAGCACCTGCCCCGCCTCGGTTGCCGTCAGATCGATATAGGCCCGCATCTCGGCGTCGCTCAGCCCCTCATAGGCCAGCGTCTGATAGGCGAACAGCCATTCGGTCAGGTCGGTCCTGATCTCGGCCTCCTGCCCCCAGACCTCTGTCAACATCAGCTGTTCTGGGATTTCGGCGGCAAAGGCGCCCCCGTCGGACAGACCGCGATAGAAGGCGAAGTTGGAATTGAGCGCGCCCGAGACATTGTGGTCGACCAGATCGTTGACGGCGATGAACTCGGTCAAAAGGCCCACGCGCGGATGCCCTTCGGCGGCGCGGGTTCGCGCCAGTTCGCCCGCCGCATCCTCGACGTCGGGCTCCAGAAAGGATTGCCGCGCATCCAGTTCACCCGTCGCAATGCGGGCACCCAGCTCGCTGTCGTAAAAGCTCTGCAGTTCCGCGATCATGGCGGGCGTCAGGCGGTCCGCGGGCAATGCCGCCTCGAAGGCCGAGGTCATGCGGTCGGTCGAATAGATACCGGCCACCACCGCCGACCAGGCGCTGCCGCCCTGCCCCGGGAACATGTCTGCCTCGATGTCGGGGCCTGCGGCAACGCCTTCGGCCGCCATGACGGCAAAGATGTCGTAAAGCCCCATGCTGTCGAAGAGCCTGTGCAGTTCGGGCGCGGATTCCGACAGCCGGGCCTGGGCGGGCAAAAGCTGTGCCGGAAGCTGCGGCTCCACCGTCTGGGCGGTTGCGGCGGGGCCCGTGCCCCCGGCAAGGGCGGCGGCCAGCACAAGAACGAGGGTAAGACGCATCTGGGCTCCGATCCATGGAGGGCTTTGCCCATAGATGGCGCAGCTTGCGCAAGATTTCCACCTCTGCGCCCGGGCTGTCGCAAATGTGAGCGGAGGCTCGCCCGCCGTCTTGCTCAAATACCCTGCCGATCCCCCTTGCGCAGCCGCGCCATGCCCGCTAAACGCCCGCCCACTGACCCTGACCCAAAGCGCGGAGAGGTGCCGGAGTGGTCGAACGGGGCGGTCTCGAAAACCGTTGTGGGTGCAAGCCCACCCAGGGTTCGAATCCCTGTCTCTCCGCCACTTTCTTTGCAAGCGGCTTGCTCATTGTGCCCTGTGCTTGCCTGTGCAGAAGGCTACTGCCGGCCGAATGGACGTGTTAGGCTGCACGGGACAGCTCGAAGGCCTTCGCGCAGGCTGCGCCGACGCCCACCGGCAGGACGGCGCCTGTTTCCATCGACCAGCAGGAGATCCCTGATCCATGTCCTTGTTTCGTGCCGTCTATTCCTCGCGCCCCTTCGGCTATGATGCCGGCATGCTCAACGGCATCCTCACCGATGCCCGGCGCGCGAACCTGCGGGACGGCATCACCGGCGCGCTGATCTGCCGGGCCGACATCTATCTGCAATGGCTCGAAGGCCCTGAAGACATGGTGCGCGCGGCCATCGCCCGCATCCGGCGCGATGACCGCCATCTCGAGGTAACGCTCCATATCGAGGAGCCGCTTGCCGAACGGGTGTTCGGCGATTGGGACATGTTGCATGATCCCGCGGCGACGTGGATCTGGACGCAAAAAGAGGTGACGGACGGGGCGATCGACCGGGCCACGCCCGACGAGATCACCGGCTTCTTCTTCAAGCTGCGCGATGCCACGGCAGCGGCCGAGGGGCGGGGCTGACGCCCCTGCCCGTCAAGATGCCTTGTGCTGGAACACGCCCGCGAACTGCTTTCGCAGGTCGGCCTTCTGAACCTTGCCCATCGTGTTGCGCGGCAGGTCTTCCATCACCACGACATGGCGCGGGCGCTTGAATCCTGCCAGATCGGCGCGGGCCGCCGCCTCTATGGTGGCAAGATCGATCGTCTCGCCCGCCTCGGGCACCAGCACCGCCACCACGCTTTCCCCGAAGTCGGGATGCGGCGCGCCCACCACGGCGCTTTCCTTGACGCCGGGCTGGGCGTCCAGGAACAACTCGATCTCCTTGGGGTAGATGTTGTAGCCGCCCGAGATGATCAGGTCCTTGCCCCGGCCGACAATCGTGACATAGCCATCCGCGTCAATCCGGGCGAGATCGCCGGTGATGAACCAGCCGTCATCTTGCAATTCCTCGCGCGTTTTCTCGGGCATCTGCCAATAGCCCTTGAACACATTGGGCCCGCGCACATGCAACATGCCTGTCTCGCCACGGGGCAGTTCCGCCCGGGTCTCGGGGTCGCAGATGCGCGCCTCGACGCCCGGCAGGGGAAAGCCCACCGTGCCCGCGCGCCTGTCGCCGTCATAGGGGTTAGAGGTGTTCATCGACGTTTCAGTCATCCCGTAGCGCTCGAGGATGCGGTGCCCGGTGCGCGCCTCGAAGGCGACATGGGTATCGGCCAGAAGGGGCGCTGAACCCGATACGAAAAGCCGCATATGCGCCGTCAGCGCGCGGTCAAACCGCGGATCATCGAGCAGGCGGGTATAGAAGGTCGGCACGCCCATCATCGTGGTGGCTTGCGGCAACAGGCGCAGCACCGTGTCCGCATCGAATTTCGGCAAGAAGATCAGCGCGCCGCCAGCCAGAAGCGTCACGTTCGTGGCAACGAAGAGCCCATGGCTGTGGAAGATCGGCAAGGCGTGCAACAGCACGTCACCTTCGGTGAAGCGCCAGCACGCGACCAGCGCCTGCGCGTTCGACAACAGGTTGCGCTGCGTCAGCATCGCCCCCTTGGAGCGCCCCGTGGTGCCCGAGGTATACAAAAGCGCCGCCAGATCGTCCTCGCCGCAGGCCACGGTTTCGAACTGTGCAGGCATCGTGGCCGCCAGATCGCTCAGCGTGCCGCTGCCATCTCCCGCCAGAGTTCGGAGCATGGCACCGGTGGCCTGCGCAATGGGGGCCACCGCCTCGGCCTCGCCCGGGTCACAGACAAACAGCGCCGCGCCGCTGTCACCGACGAAATATTCCAGTTCCTTGGCGGTATAGGCGGTGTTCAGCGGCAAGAACACGACGCCCGCCTTGATGCAGGCCGAATAAAGCGCCAGCGCCTGAACCGATTTCTCGACATGGACGGCGACCCGGTCACCCGGCGCAACACCCAACGACACCAGCGCCTGCGCGGTCCGGTCGGCCATCTGCAGGAAGGCGGCATAGGTCACCTTGCCACCATCGGAAAGATGCATGAACACCCTGTCCGATCCCGTATGCGGGGCAAATAGCGCATCATAAAGCGGGTTTGTCATCGGTCTTTTCCTGTCTCTTGGTCCCTTGGCCGCCCGGCCCGTCCGGCGCTCAGCCGGTCGCGGCGGGGTCAGCGTCGATCATGGTGGTGTAGCGGCCAAAGCCACTGGTGATGTGATCGAGCGCCGCCTGCCGCGCGCCCTCGGCATTGCCGTGCGCGACTGCGTGCACGATGACTTCGTGTTCCTTGATCGAACGCGCGATGTTGTTGGCGATCGACAAGCCCCTGCGCCGGAACAAATGCATCTCCTTGACCAGATTGTCATACATCATCTTGGCCTTGGGATTGCCAGCGCCTTGCAACAAAAGGTCATGAAACTCGATGTTGAGCGCGTAATAGCGGGCACTGTCGGCCTTGGCGTGGGTGGCGCGCATCTGCTCGAGGTTGCGCTCGATCTGCGCCAACAGACGGGGCTCCTGCCCCGCACCCACCCGCCGCGCGGCCGCCGCGCAGGCCATGCCGAAAATCGCGCCGCGCAACTCGTAAAGGTTGCGCACCTCTTCAAGCGTCGTTTCGTGCACAAAGGCCCCGCGATTGGCGATCAGGTCGATGAGCCCGCTGTCGGCCAGTGACCGGATCGCCTCGCGCACGGTGCCGCGGCTGACGCCCATCATCGTGGACAAAGACAATTCGTTGAGCTTCTCACCCGCCGCAAGGTCGCCTTCGACGATCATGCGCTCAATCTCTCCGCGCACCTCGACGGCCAGCGTCGCGCGGCGCGGTCCGAATGTCTTGCCTTCGTTCATCATGCCCAGCACCTGACCTCTCGCACCATATTTTGTCAACAATTAACATTTTTATTGTCATGCATCATCAGATGACATACATCACTTTCAACAATTTCACCAAGGGGGAGACCGCATGACACCGCCTTCAGGACAGCCCGCAACGGCCGCATCTGACGCCTCGGACACGGGCGGCGCCCTGACCGCCGCCAGCGCGGCGCTGAGGGGGCTGCGCGTGCTCGACCTGACACGGGTGCGGTCCGGTCCGACCTGCGTGCGGCAGCTGGCCGATTGGGGCGCGGATGTCATCAAGATCGAGGCGCCCGTGGACGAGGCGCAGTTCGGCGGCCCCCGCCATGGCCCCGATTTCCAGAACCTGCACCGCAACAAGCGCTCACTCACGCTGGACCTGAAATCGGAAGCAGGGCTTGAGGCGTTCCGGCGTCTGGCCGACACGGCCGACATCATCGTGGAGAACTTCCGTCCCGGGGTGAAGGCGCGGCTGGGAATCGACTATGATACCCTGAGCCAGACCAATCCGGGCCTGATCTACGCCTCCATCTCGGGCTTCGGACAGGATGGGCCGCTGGCCGACCGCCCGGGTTTCGACCAGATCGCGCAAGGCATGGGTGGCCTTATGTCGATCACCGGCGAGCCGGGTACCGGTCCCATGCGCGTGGGCATTCCGATCGCCGACCTCTGTGCCGGGCTCTTTGCCGCACAGGGCATCTTGATCGCGCTCTTTGAACGGCAATCCTCGGGCCGCGGTCAGTGGGTGCAGACCTCGCTTCTGCAAGCGCAGGTCTTCATGCTCGATTTTCAGGCGGCGCGCTGGCTGATGGATGGCGTCGTCCCCAAACAGGCGGGCAACAACCACCCCACCACGATTCCGACAGGCGTCTTCAAGACCGCCGACGGCCACATGAACATCGCCGTCACCGGCAACGTGATCTGGGGCAAGTTTTGCGACAGCATGGGCCGCCCCGACTGGAAGGATGACGCGCGCTACGCCAGCGCTGCCGCGCGCTCCGAGAACCGTCACGCGCTGAACGCCGAGATCGAAGCGATCACCGCGACACGATCCACTGCCGAATGGATCGACATCTTCAACGATGCCGGTGTCGCGGCAGGCGAGATCAACGACATCGCCCAGGTCTTCGCCAACCCGCAAGTGCGCCATCTGGGCCTTGCCCAGCCCGTGATCAGTCAGGAACGCGGCGCGACCGAGCTGGTCGGCCAACCCATCATCATGAGCCGCACCCCCAGCCACATCGCGTCGCCACCACCATTGGCCGGGCAACACACCGCCGAGTTGCTGGCCGAAGTCGGCTATTCCGAGGCCGAGATCGCCGCGATGAAAGCCTCCGGCGCCATCTGAGAACCCAAAGGGACACGTGAAGACATGACCGACAAGATCCTGACCGAGCAGTCCGGCGACATCGCCCGGATCATCTTCAACCAGCCCGAAAAGCGCAACGCCGTCTCGCTTGAGATGTGGGAAGCGGTCGAGGCCGCGCTGATCCGCTTTCAGGCGGACGCATCGGTGCGCATCCTGATCTTGTCGGGCGCAGGCGGAAAGGCCTTCGTCTCGGGCGCCGATATCTCCAAGTTCGAAAGCGAACGCGCCAGCGAAGAAGGCGTCGCCCATTACAACGCCGCCACAAAGCGCGTCTATGATCTGGTCGAGGCCTTTCCCAAACCCACCATCGCCCAGATCGACGGCTTCTGCATCGGCGGCGGCGTGGCGCTGGCGCTGTGCTGCGACCTGCGCATCTGCGGCGAAGGCTCGAATTTTGCCGTGCCCGCCGCGAAACTGGGCCTTGGCTACGGCTTTGCCGGGATCAAGCGCCTCGTCGATGTGGTCGGGCCGTCCTTCGCCAAGGAGATTTTCTTCACCGCCCGCCGCTTCACCGCGGAAGAGGCACGCGTAATGGGACTGGTCAACCGCGTCGTGCCCGATGACCAGGTGGCGGAAACCGCGCTGGAAACCGCTCGGATGATCGCCGAGAATGCGCCGATGACGGTGGGCTCGGTGAAATACATCGTCGCCCAGACCGTCGCGCCGGAAAGCGCGCGCGATCTGACGGGATGTGAAGTCCGCGTGAAGGCCTGTTTCGACAGCCAGGACTACATCGAGGGCCGCCGCGCCTTCATGGAAAAGCGCAAGCCGAATTTCGTCGGCGCCTGACCTGATGGGCCAACGGATCGACCATGCGACTGCATCCGCGCGCCTCACGGACGCGCTCGACACCCATGAACAGGTGTTCGAGCGCTTCTTTCTGGCGCGGTTTCTGGACCTGTCCTTTGCCTACCTGCCCGCGGGCGCGGCGGATGCCGACACGGAAATCTGCCGCCTGACATTCCCCATGACCGACCTGCTGCGCAATCCGCAGGGCGCGCTGCATGGGGGCATGATGGCCAGCGCGATGGACATCTCGATGGGCCATCTGGTGGCCAAGGTCGCAGGCCCCGGCGCCACCATCGAGATGAAGGTCCAGTTCCTGCGCCCCGTGATGGACGGCACCGTCACCGTCGAGGGCAGCTTCTCCAAGCGTGGGCGGAGCCTGTCCTTCATGGAAAGCAAGCTTTACGGCGAGGACGGCAAGCTTGCCGCCCATGCCACGGCAACCTGGAAGATGCCCGGCTGAACCCCGGATGGAGACCGTGAATGCTGACTGACAAACCCGGCCTGCTTGACGCGGTACGCGCCCGTTTCGCCCATGTCGACACCTGTCCCTTCGAGGGGCCCAGGGTGTTTTTCGAGAACGCGGGCGGCGCGCTGACGCTGAATTCCGTGGTGGCGACCTCGGCCAAATTCGCGGCCATCCCGGACAATCAGGGCCGCGACAACCCGGCGGCCAAGGCGCTGGTGGCGCTGATCGACAAGGCCAAGGACGACATGCGCGTCTTTTTCAACGCGCCCCATGGCCAGTTCTTCGTCGGCGAAAGCGGGACGGAACTGCTGTTCCGCCTGATCCGCACGGCGATCGTCGGAACGCCCCAAGGCCGTGTTCTTGGCACCACGCTGGAACATCCCGCCACCCGCAGTGCGGCGCATCACTGGGCCGAAGTGGCGGGCAAACCGCACATTCTCGTGCCGCATGACGATGACACCGGAACCGTGGGCGCTGCCGCCTATGCGCCCGAGATCACGCCAGATACGCGGGTTGCCACGATCTTGCATACCTCGCCCGTCACCGGGATGGGCATGGACGTGGCAAGCATCGCGGCAGAAATCCGCAAGACCGCGCCGGAATGCATCATCATCGTCGATGGCATCCAGCACGCAGCCCACGGGCGGCTCGATATCGCAAGCTACGACATCGACGGCTATGTCGTCTCACCCTACAAGGTGTTTTCGCGCCACGGCTATGGGGTGGCCTGGGTCAGCGACCGTCTGCATGCGATCCGCCACGAGCATCTGATCGATGCGCCCGGCAATCCTTGGGAATTCGGCACGCGCGACACCGGGGCCTATGTCACCTTTTCCGATGTGGTCGATTACTTCGACTGGCTGGGCGGCGAGGTGTCCGACGCCACCGACCGTCGCGCGCGGATCGTGGCCGCAGGCGAGGCGATCCATGCCCATGAGGCGCTGCTGACCGAGGCGATGATCCTTGGCACCGGCAACCTCAAGGGTCTGGCCGAACTGCCGGGCGTCTCGATCCTCGGCGGGGTCGAGAACCCGGCGCGCGAGGGGCTGGTGTCGCTGACCGTGGCGGGCATGGCCGCGCCCGATGTGGTGACGGCGCTGCGCGAACGCGGCATCCGGACCCATACGCGCAAGGCCGATCACTATTCGGGCAATGTGCTGACCCCGCTGGGACTTGAGGGCGCGGTGCGGGTCTCGATGTGCCATTACAACACGCAAGCCGAGGTTGCACAGTTCCTTCAGGCGATGCGCGAGATCACCGAAAGCGTCCCGGCCTGACGCCGGCAGCGGGCGGGGTTCATCCCGCCAGCTCCTCCAGCTCGTTCAACAGGGCTGCAGATACGTCCATGCCGACCGCACGGGCGCGCTTCAGCGCCGCAATGGCCCGCGCGCCCGGCAGGCGTGGCGGCGATCCTCCCGGCACGGGCCGCGCACTGCTCACCATCCCGCTCGCGTGATCGAGCCGGGTGGCAAGCGCCTCGGCCGGCATGAGCTTTTCCGCGTCGATCATGATGAACAGATGGCCCACATCAGGCAGCGCGGACGGATCGCGGTGGTTGTCGGCCACATCCGTCAGCATCGCAGCCCCCGCCAGCCCCGCCGCGAAAAGGTCGAGCGTGACAGCCAGCGCCGCCCCTTTGCGCCCGCCGATGGCCTGCAACACCCCCTTGAGGGCCGTGGCAGGATCGGTGGTGGGTCGCCCCTCGGCGTCCATCGCCCATGTTTCCGGGATCGTCTCGCCGCGCGCGGCCGCACCGCGCAGCTTGGAGCGCGCGACCACCGACAAGGCCATATCCAGCATCACATGCCGCCCGCCCGCATGGGGCAGACCGATGCCCGTGGGCGCATTGCCCACTGCCACATCGCGCCCGCCCGGAGGCGCCAGCATCGGGGCGGAATTGGCGGTGATGAAGCTGGCAAACCCCGCCTCGGCCGCGATCCACAGACAGGGCGCGACGGCGCCGAAATGGGTCCCCCGCCGCACGAAACACGCGGCGATGCCGGTTTTGCGGGCGGCCTCCAACGTGCGGGCGGTGGCGATCTGTGCGACCGCCGCGCCAAGTGCATCTCGCCCGTCCATCTGCAACAGCGCCGGCGCAGGCGCGGTCACGACCGGCACGGCTGACGGGTCGATGCCCCCCGCCGCGATCCGACCGATATAGGATCCGACGCGTGCCAGACCGTGTGTCGTAATCCCCATCATTTCGGTCAGTACCAGATGGTGGGCCGCGGCCTCGGCCATGTCGGGCGGGATGACGCCTGCACGCACAAAGGCGCGGGCGACCAGCGCCCGCGCCTCAAGTTCACTCAGGACCGGCATGGTCTCAGCCACCCGCCCTTTCGGCCTTGCCCGCGCGAGACCCGATCTTGCCCATGATCGGCAAGATCAGCAACAACGCCGCAGTCACCACCATGATCCAGACCGATGCCGGCCGGTCGAGGAAGATCCCGAAAGACCCGCGCGAGATCGTCAGCGTCTGGCGCAGCGCCTGTTCGGCCAGAGGACCCAGCACCAGCGCCAGCACCAGCGCCGCCGGCGAGAACCCGTAGAGCCGCATGAAGAAGCCCGCGATACCGGCCGCGAACATCAAGCCGACCTCGACGAAGCTTGCGTGCACCACGAACGTGCCGAGGGTGCAGATGACGACAATGACCGGGCCAAGGATGCGATAGGGCACCTTGATGATCTGCACAAAGAGCGGGATGGCGAAGATCGAGATCGCCAGCAGCGCCACATTGCCCAGATACATCGATGCGATCAGACCCCAGGCCAGTTCCGGGTTCTGCCCCATGAACAGCGGGCCGGGACGCAGGCCCCACATGATGAAGGCCGCCAGCAGTACCGCGGTCGATGCCGAGCCGGGAATGCCCAGCGTCAAGAGCGGGATCATCGCGCCGGAGGATGCCGCGTTATTCGCACTCTCGGGGGCCACAAGGCCCGCCATCTCGCCCTTGCCGAAGTTTTCCGGTGTCTTGGACAGCGATCGTTCGGTGGAATAGGCCATCAGCGAGGCAATGGTCGCGCCTGCGCCGGGCATGACGCCAACGACGAAGCCGAGGATCGAGCCACGCACCATGGTCCAGCGGGTCGACAGGAAGTCGTTGCGGTTGGGCCAGAACTCCTTTTCCTTGGAATAATCGATCAGGCCGCCGCTCTCGGATTTGTGCATGCCGGAATAGAAGGCGTAGAACAGCTCGCCCAGGCCGAAGAGGCCGATGGCGATCGGGATGAAGTAGATGCCGCCGATCAGATCGGGCGAACCGAAGGTGTAGCGCCCCTGCCCGGTTTCCAGATCGACACCCACCGTGCCGAGCGCAAAGCCGATCAGTGCCGAGATGACCCCAAGCTTCCAGTGGTTCCCGATCATCACCACAAGCGTCAGCATGCCCATGGCGGCCAGAAGGAAGTATTCCGGGGGTCCGAAACTGCGCGAGACCTGGGCAAAGGCCGGGGCGAGCAGCGTGATCATGATGACGCCGACGGTGCCGCCGACAAAGGAGGCGACGGCCTGCATGACGAGCGCGGGGCCGGCGCGACCGGCCTTGGCCATCGGATAGCCGTCGAAGGTCGAGGCGACGGTCGCACTTTCACCCGGTGTGTTGAGCAAGATCGACGTGATCGTGCCACCATACATCGAGCCATAGTAGATCGCGGCCAGCATCATGGTGGCACCGACCGGATCCATGCCGATGGTGATCGGCAGCAAGATCGCCAGTCCGGCTGACGGGCCGAAGCCGGGGATGACGCCGACGATCATGCCCACCATCGATCCCACCAGCAGATAGGCGATGTTGATCGGGTTGATGGCAAGCTCGAGCCCCATCAGAAGATTCGCGAAAAGGTCCATGTAGCGCGCCCCTCGGGTCAGGTCAGGTCAGGTCGGGCCACGGCGGAACGGCGGCCGGCGACAACAGAAAGGTCAGAACGGGATGATGTCGAACATCGCGGGCGGCATGCTCGCGTTCAGGATGCGGTCAAACAGCAGATAGACGCCCGCCGGGATGACGATGGCGAGGATCACGTTCAAAAGGTGCTTGCCCGAATTGATGATCGACAGCGCGATCAGCATGTAGATGACCGTTGCGACAAAGCCGCCAAAGATCGGCAGAAGGATGCCGTAGCCCACCGCCAGCCCCATCAGCGTCGCGGCATCGCGCCAGCGGCCCGTCGAATGGGCATCGCCCGGACCGGTCACCGCCGCTCCTTGGGCGCTGAGCCTCGCATCGCGCAGCGCGTCAAAGAGCGCCCAGAGGGTAAAGACCACGATGCCCAAGCCCACGACGCGCGGAAAGAAACCCGGCCCGAGCCGACCCGTACGGGTCATGAAGCCAAGGTCCGTGAAGGCGATGTAGGTGTAGAAGATTGCACCGCCGAGTACGGTGAGAAGAAAGGCAATGCGCATGACCACCCCTGAGTTTGCGGAAAGTTACCCGGGCGCACCAAGGCGCCCGGGTTGCGTGGCGGTAACGGTCGACCTCAGTCGATCGCGCCGACCTCGCGCAGGACGGTGGCAAAATCTTCCTGGGTGTTGGCCAGGAAATCCCGGAAATCGTCCCCGAAGAGGATGGTCGGCGTCAGCGTGTTGTTGGTGATATACGCCTGCCATTCCGGCGTCTCGACCACACGACGCATGGTTTCGATCCAGAACTCCTGCGCCTCTGCCGGGGCGTCGGGGGCGAGGATCAGACCGCGGGGCATCGACACTTCGACCCCGATGCCAAGCTCGGCAAAGTTCGGCACGCCGGCCAGAGCCTCGGGGGTCGAACGCCCGGTGAAGACCAGCGGACGCAGATCACCCGAGTCGATCAGACCAAGGATTTCGCCGGGGTTCGACATCATCGCATCGACCGCACCCGACAACACCGCGGTGATCTGGTCTGCCATGGCGTTGAAGGAGATGTATTCGAACTCGAACCCTGCTTCTTGCGCGAAGAGAGCGGGGACGATGAAGTCCACGTTGACCGTGCCGATGCCCGAGATGGAGATCGGGTTGGCCTGCGCAAAGGCGATGAATTCGTCGAGGTTCTGGATCGGAGAATCGCCGTTCACCACCAGAACGAGGTCATCGGCGGCCAGCAGCGCGATGGGGGTGAAATCGGTGATCGCCCAGCCGGTGTCCGCTTGCAGCGGCGTCGTGATGAAGCTGCCCGAGGTGGTCGAGATGCCGTAGGCCGATCCTGCCTGGTTGGCGAGATAGCCCCAACCGACCGCACCAGATCCACCGGCCCGGTTCTCCAGCGCGATGTCGCCCGGATAGAGGTCATAGGTGTTCAGGATCTCGACGATGGTGCGGGCCATGATGTCATTGCCGCCACCCGGGCCGAAAGCGATGGTCCAGTCCAGCGTTTGCGCCGGATCGGGGTATTGCTGGGCGATTGCCGGTGTCGCTACGGCCAGCGGGGCCGCAACGAGCAGCGCCAATGCGCCGGTCTTGAACGTGGTGTTGAGTTTGGTCATGTGATCCTCCCTAGATCGGTTGTCGTCGTCACGGTCTGCCCCTCCTGAGGGACATGATCCGCGTGACCGGCCGGAGCGTGGCACGCACCCCCCTCCCGCCGGAGCCGTTCGAGCAGCTTGCGTTTGCCGCTCGTGTGGTGCGCCGCGCCTGCTGCGCGGGCCCCTTCCACGTCGCCCGCCACGATCGCCGCAACGATCCGGGCATGTTCGTCATTCGACTGGCGCAGCGCCGCCGCACCGCTCAGCACCTTGAGACGCATCAGGCGCACTTCCTTGCCGAGCGAGACATAAAGCGCGCGTGCGCGTCCCATGTCCGCAGCTTCGGCGATGCGGTCATGAAAGGCGAGGTTGAGATCGAAATAGGCGGCCTCGTCCTGGGTGCCGATGGCGGTCTCCATCGCCGCGAGGAACGCCTGCAACTCGGCCTTGATCGCGTCATCCGCCCGCCCGGCAAGGGCGGCGCACAGATAGCCCGCGATCATGGCGCGCAGGTCATACAGTTCCAGCCCGTCTTGCGGGGCAAGGAGGCGGACATACACGCCTTCATTTGCGACCGCCTCGACCAGACCCTCGCGTTCCAGCGAGCGCGCCGCCTCGCGCACGGGGCCCCGGCTTACGCCCAGCCGCTCCGCCAGAAGCGCCTCATTCAGCCGTTCGCCCGCCGCGATCTCGCCCAGAAGAATCATCCGCTCAAGCTCGTCGCGCACCTCGAGCACAAGCGGACGCTGCCGCCTGCGCGCTACGGATTCCTTGATGTCGTGACGCATTTCCATCGTGCTACATCAGCCCTCGGATTGTAGATTGTCAACAATATTCTGTTGATTGCCTGCAGCACCCGGAGTAGCCAGTATCGCAACGGCGCCATGACCGGCGCGCCTGCACGGGTCTGGGGAGCAACAGATCCAACGCGCTCAAAGCATTGCCAAACAACGGAAAAAAGGGGGGCTCCGCGATGACGACAGACAGGCCACTGGCCGGAAAGACCGCCTTTGTCTCGGGCTCGGGTCAGAATATCGGGCGCGCTGTGGCGCTGCGCCTGGCGCAGATGGGATGCCATGTGGTCGTGAACGGCTCGACCAGTTCTGACGCTTGCGAGGAAACCGCTGCCCGCATCCGCGCCGCCGGCACAGAAGCGCTTGTGGCGATGGGTGACATGGCCAGCCGCGAGGATGTGGCGCGCGTGACGCAGGCCGCGCTGGCCCGGTTCGGTGCTGTCGACATCTTGGTGAACAATGCCGCCCGGCGCCCGCACAAGCCCTTTCTCGAGATGTCTGACGACGATTGGCACGGCGTCGTGGACGTGGCGCTGACCGGCGCTTTCCGTACCGCGCGCGCCTTTCTGCCCGGCATGGTGGACCGCAAATGGGGTCGCATCATCAATTTCGCGGGGATGAAGGCCATCCGCGGCTATTTCGAGGGCGCGCCGATCTCGGCGGCCAAGCATGGCGTCTGGGGCCTGACCAAGGCGCTGTCGACGGAATTCGCACCCCATGGCATCACCGCCAACGTCATCTCGCCCGGCCAGATCCGCAACGAGACCACCACCACCGATGATCCAAAGCGCACGCCGTCCATCCCGGCGGGCTTCATGGGCCAGCCCGGTGACATCGCCTCGGTCGCAGGCTTTCTCGCCTCGCCCGAGGCGCGCTTCGTCACCGGCCAGATGATCGCGGTGAACGGCGGGGAAGAGACCTGAGGCGGGGGCGGTCATGACCGCCATGCCCTTTCCCGCCATGCTGAAGCGACGCGCGCTGACCATCGGCATCGGCATCTTGGGAACTCTGGCCTTCTGGGCGCTGGAACTGCCCCTGCCCTTCTTGCTCGGCCCCTTGTTTGCCTGCCTTGTCGCAGCGTTGGCGGGTGTGCCGGTCCAGGACAGCGGCACGTTTGGCAAGCTTATGCGCACGATCCTTGGCGTCGCCATCGGGGCTTCGATCACGCCCGACCTTGTCGCGCGCCTGCCGCAGATGATGGTGACGCTTGCCATGGTGCCGCTTTATGTCGTGACCATCGCGGCGATCGGCGTGCCCTTCTTTCGCCGGTTCTACGGCTATGACCTGCCCACGGCCTGGTATGCCGCCATGCCCGGTGGCCTCGCCGACATGACGCTTTTCGGGCAGGAAGCGGGGGCGAATGTCCGATCGCTCACGCTGGTGCATGCGACGCGCGTGATCTTGATCGTGATGGCCACGCCCTTCGTGCTGGTCCACCTCTTCGGGGCCTCGCTCGACAACCCGATCGGCGCGCCTGCCGCCACCTTGCCGCCGCACGAGATGGCGATCATGGCCGTCGCCGCCCTCCTCGGCTGGAAAGGCGCAGAGCGGATCGGTCTGTTCGGCGCGCCCATCATCGGCCCCATGGTGCTGACCGCCGCCCTTTCGCTTGCGGACATCATCCATGTCCGCCCCCCTGCCGAGGCGATCTTGTCGGCGCAGTTCTTCATCGGCCTGGGCCTTGGTGCGGGCTATGTCGGCATCACGATGGCCGAGATCCGGCGCGACGTGGTGGCGGGGCTGGTCTTTGTCGTCATCGTGGCGGCGGTGGCGGCGGTCTTCGCCGAGGCGGTGATCTTGTTCGGTCTCGCCCCGCCGATGGACGGGTTTTTGGCCTTCGTGCCCGCCGGACAGGCGGAGATGGCGATCCTTGCCATCGTCGTGGGGGCCGATCTGGGCTATGTCGTCCTTCACCATGTCACGCGGGTGTTCCTGATCATCCTCGGCGCGCCGGTCGCCGCCCGGCTGTTCGGGATCACCACGCGCCGCAGGTCGGACAGGGACGGCTGAGCCCCCTAGACCGGAAACCGATGCCCGAAGGCCCCATTGCGCCCCCGGGCTCTTGCGATTTAGGGTTGGACAACACCATCCGGGGATAACCATGCTCGACACGCCCACCAATCGCGACACCGCCGTGACACTGGCGCGCGCCATCGCCACGGATGACGCCTTCCGCGCCGCGCTGGCCGATCTGATCGCCTTTCCCACCGATTCCAAAAGCGCCGAGGCACCGTTGCATGCCTATCTCGCCCATGTCGCGCAAGGCTTCGCCGCGATGGGGTTCGAGACGCAGGGCTACACCTCCGAAGGGCGCCCCTTCCTTGTCGCCTCACGGGTCGAGGATGCCACCCGCCCCACCGTCCTTGGCTATGCCCATGGCGACACCGTGCCGGGCATGGAGGGCCGCTGGGCCGAAGGCCGCGACCCCTGGACCCTGACCGAGGACCCTGCGACGGGCCGCTGGTATGGCCGCGGCATCGCCGACAACAAGGGGCAGATGCTGGTCAACATGACGGCGCTGCAGGCCGTGCTGACCGCGCGCGGATCATTGGGGTTCAATATCCATGTCCTCGTCGAGATGGGCGAGGAGATCGGCTCGCCCGGTCTGGCCAAGGTCTGCGAACGGCTGAAGGACCGGCTCAAGGCCGATCTGTTGCTCGCGTCGGACGGGCCTCGCATCGACGCGGGCACGCCCACGATATTTCTGGGTGCACGCGGGGGCGCGACCTTCCGGCTGACCTTGAAACGGCGCAACGGCGGGCGGCATTCCGGCAATTTCGGCGGCGCGCTGAAGAACCCTGCGATGGAACTGGCCCATGCGCTGGCCAGCATCGCCACCCCCACCGGCGCGTTGCGGGTGCCTGGCTGGGTGCCTGAGGGCGTACCCGAGGCCGCCCGTGCCGCGTTGGCCGGATTGACGCCCGCGGGCGGCGAGGTCGACGCCGATTGGGGCGCCGAGGGCCTGACGCCCGCCGAACGCATCCACGCCTGGAACTCGGCCGAGATCCTCGCCTTTTCCGCGGGCGACATATCGCAGCCCGTCAACGCGATCCCGGACGAGGCGCAAGCAGTGGTGCAGCTGCGCTATGTGCCGGGCATCGACGACACAAAGCTGGAACAGGCGCTGCGCGCCCATCTCGACGCGCAGGGCCATGGCGACATCACGATCACGCGGCAAGGCGCGGAATTCCGCGCCTCGGCCACGCCGGTCGACCATCCCGCCGCGCGTTTCGCCGCCGCCTCGATCGCGCGCACCCATGGCGCGGACCCCGTGGTCCTGCCCTCGCTTGGCGGGTCGCTGCCCAATGACATCTTCACCGAGATCCTTGGCATCCCGACCGTCTGGGTGCCTCATTCCTATCCCGGCTGTTCCCAGCACGCGCCCGACGAACACCTGCCGCGCGATCTTTTCGCCGATGCGACCGGGCTGATGGCCGGGCTTTACTGGGATCTGGGCGCAGCCTCCAAAAAGGCGCTGCTGGGGTCCTGAGCCCCCGCGTTCCGCCAGGCCGACAGGGCGGGATTATGGGCGACCGGATCCTCGGCGGGGGCCTGCTGCACCCCCGCCCGCCGCCACGGCGCGCGCAAGCCGCCTCCCCGCGCGACAGGGGCGCGCCGCACATAATGCAGTTCCCGCGCCCCGAAATAGAAGCTGACGATGGCGCCCAAGAGCCACCAGAGCGGCTCCGGAACGGCATCCAGGCCGACCATCCGCGCCGCGAAAGCCGCGGGATCGACCATCGCAAAGACGAACAGTCCCAGCGTGCCAAGCGCCAGCATCGGCCGCGGCAGACGGTTCAGCCCGTTGATGACCCGGTCGAACAGGCCCGCGCCCGCATGCTGGAACTCGGACGCGGCCGTTTCCATCGTGGCGCGGTGGATCTCCGCGTCCAGCTCCATCTGGCGCGTGGCATTGGCGACAAACACCTCCGACAGACCCTGCGCCGCCTCTCCGATGGCGCCTGCCGCCTGCCCCACCCCGATGGCGCGCCCGATCAGCCCCATGTCGCCACCCGCGCGCGATGCTCCGCCTCGCTCAGGTGAAAGCGGGGCGAGATGAAGGTCTCGGCGCGCGTGATCCAACCGCCCTTGCCGCCATCGCGGCGGCGCGCGAACTTGCGGCTGGCAGGGCGCCGGTCGCCGATGGCGTAATAGTAGTTGCGCCGCGCGATCCCGTAGGCATCGACCAGATGCCCGGGGGCTGAGGCCAGCGCCGCATGGGCCGCGCGCGCGGTCTGCGGCCCGATCACCCCGTCCACCGCGATATCAAGCCCCATGTCCCTGAGCAGTCGCTGCAGGATCCTCACCGCATTCGCCCCTGCATTGACCTGCATGTCAAAGACCGACGGCTGCAGGGCCTCGGGCAGCATCCCGATCCGGGGCCGCTCGAAATAGTGCCGCACAAAGATGTCGACCGCCTGATCGCGCGTCAGCAGGCGCACATCGCCCGCATCGACATCTCCGTCGCCGTCAAGGTCGAGCCCCAAGGCGCGCATCGTATGGATCGTGACCCCGAAATTCGTCGCCCCGCCGGGGTCATCCGGGTCGTTCACATAGCCGCCTTCACGCGCCACGATATCTTCTGCGATGGATCGAACCGACAGCATGGGTTCGCCCCTCCCTGCTCCGGTTTCGATGTCCCAGATCTAGCGCGCCATTGCTAAGAAAGCGTTAAGAGCCGTCTTCGTTTCAAAAATATCCCGGGGGAGTCGCGGCCCGCGACGGGGGCAGAGCCCCCTATTCCGCCGCCGCCTGTGCCAGGACGTCGGGCCCCGCGCGCAACCGCGTCAGTATCTCTTCGCGCCGCGCCGCAGCCTTGGCCGCATTGGCCTCCTTCACCGGGCCAAAGCCGCGAATGGACAGCGGCAGTTCCGCCAGCGCCAGCAGCGCATCGGCATCGACCTGCCCGGCCTTGGGCAGCCATTGAGCCATATCGGCCTCGAACTGCCGGATCAGCGCATGCTCCATCTTTCGCTCGGCCGTATGGCCAAAAGGGTTCAGGGCCGTCCCGCGCAAGGGCTTGAGCCGGGCCAACAGAGGATAGAGGCGCATCACCCAAGGACCGAATGCGCGTTTGCGGGGCCGCCCCGCGCCGTCACGCCCGGACAAAAGCGGCGGGGCAAGATGGAATGTCATCTTGAAATCCCCCTCGAATGTCGCGCGCGCCTTGGCCTCGGTCGCAAGGTGCAGACGGGCAACCTCGAATTCATCCTTGTAGGCCAACAGCTTGTGGTAACCTGTGGCGACGGCCTCTTGCAGCCGGGGGTCCTTGATGCCATCGACAAGCTTGCGGTAGCGACGCGCCAATCGCGGCCCCTGATAGGCGACAAGGTGGGCTTCGCGGAAGGCGATCTTTTCGTGCAGCGACTTGGGCTTGTCCACGACCTCCGCCAAGACCAGCCGCCCTGCCGCCTCCGGGTTCAACGCCGCCCAACGCCCCATCTCGAAGGCCTGCGCGTTGCGCTCTACCGCCGCCCCGTTCAGCACAATGGCCTGCGAGATCGCGTCATGGCTCAGCGGGATCAGGCCCATCTGCCAGGCCGCGCCAAAGACCATCATGTTGGAATAGATCGAATCCCCCAACAATATTCGCGCCAGTTCCGATGCATCGAAGAGCCGAAGGCGATCTTGAAGTCTTGCCTGAAGCGCGATCTGCAAATCATTGCCGGGAATACGGAATTCCGTGTTGCGTGTGAATTCGCCGGTGATGATCTCATGGGCATTGACCGCCGCCCCGGTCACGCCCGTGCGCATCAGCCCCAGCGTCTTGGCCCCGCCCGTCACCACCAGATCGCCGCCGATCACCGCATGCGCCTCGCCCAAGCCAACGCGGATGGCGCTGATATCCTCGGGGCGCTCGGCCAGCCGCAGGTGGATCCAGACGGCCCCGCCCTTTTGCGCCAGCCCCGCCATCTCGATCATGCCCACGCCCTTGCCGTCGATCTGGGCGGCTTGCGCCATGACCGCGCCGATGGTCACGACGCCGGTCCCGCCGACGCCCGTGACCAGCACGTTATGGGTGCCTTGGATGGCAGGCAGGGCCGGATCGGGCAAGCCCGAGACATCGACCGCCGCTGTCGCCTGCTTGCGGATCCTTGCGCCCTCCAGCGTTACGAAACTGGGACAAAACCCCTTGAGACAGCTGAAATCCTTGTTGCAAGATGATTGGTCTATGGCGCGCTTGCGCCCCAGTTCCGTCTCCACCGGCACGATGGACACGCAATTCGACTGCACCCCGCAATCGCCGCAGCCCTCGCAGACATCGGTGTTGATGAAGACGCGCCGATCGGGATCGGGGAAGGTGCCGCGCTTGCGGCGTCGACGCTTTTCCGCAGCACAGGTCTGGACATAGATGATCGCCGACACGCCCTCGATGTCCTGAAACTTCTCCTGAACCGCCATCAGATCGTCGCGCGGGTGCTTTTCCAGCCCGGCCGGATATGCGGACCAGTCGATTTCCTCTTTGGGATCATAGACAAGCGCGATGTGGCTCACCCCCATCGCCTGCACCTCGCGCGCGATCCGCGCCGGGTCCAGATCGCCCTCATTGTGCTGCCCGCCCGTCATGGCGACGGCATCGTTGAACAAGATCTTGTAGGTGATGCAGGCCTTGGCCGCGACCGCAGCCCGGATCGCAAGGATACCCGAGTGGTTATAGGTGCCCTCGCCGATGTTCTGGAAGATGTGCTTGCGGGTGGAAAACGGCGCCTCGCCGATCCAGTTGGCCCCTTCGCCGCCCATATGGGTGAAGGCCTCGGTGTTGCGGTCCATCCATTTGACCATGAAATGGCAGCCTATCCCCGCCCCGCCCCGCGCGCCGTCCGGCAGCTTGGTCGATGTATTGTGGGGGCAGCCCGAACAGAACCACGGCGTCCGCGCCGCCAGATCGGGCGTGTTGCCCGCGCGTGCGGCCTCTTCCACGGCGGCGATGCCTGCGCGGATGCGGTCGGTGCCCCGCCCCTCCTCGATCAGGATGCGGCCCAGTTTCAGCGCGATATCGCTGGGGTCGAGCGCGAAATGCGCCGGGAACAGCACCTCCGTGCCCTTGCGGTAGCCATAGACACGCCGCCCACGCCGGTCGTCGAATATCGCTTCCTTGACCTGCACCTCGATCAGCTTGCGCTTTTCCTCGACCACCACGATCAGCTCTAGCCCCTCGGCCCAGTCGGCGAAGCTTTTCATGTCGAGCGGCCATGTCTGGCCGATCTTGTAGGTGGTCAGCCCCAACCGCTCGGCCTCAAGCGCGTCGATCCCCAGCGTCGCCATCGCCGACATGAGGTCAAGCCAGTTCTTGCCCGCAGCCACGAAACCGATCTTGGCACCGGGCTTTCCATACACCCGGCGGTCCATGCCGTTGGCGCGCGAAAAGGCTTCGGCGGCAAAGCGCTTGTGCTCCACCAGCCGTTCCTCTTGCGGGATCCAGTGATCGCCAAGACGGATGTTCAATCCGCCCTCGGGCATCGGGAAATCCGGGGTGACAAAGGTCATGCGGTCTGGCTTGCCATCGACGACCGCCGTGGCCTCGACCGTGTCCTTCATCGTTTTGAGCCCGACCCAGACCCCCGCAAACCGGCTGAGCGCATAGCCATAGAGGCCGTAATCGAGGATTTCCTGCACACCTGCGGGGCTGATGACAGGCATATGGGCATCGACCAGCGCCCAGTCGGACTGGTGGCAGACGGTCGAGCTTTCGCCCGTATGGTCATCGCCCATCGCCATCAGCACACCGCCATGGCGCGACGTGCCCGCCATGTTGACATGCCGCATCACGTCGCCCGAGCGGTCCACGCCGGGGCCCTTGCCATACCACAGGCCAAAGACGCCATCGAACCGCCCCTCACCGCGCAGTTCCGCCTGCTGGCTCCCCCAAAGGGCGGTCGCGGCCAGATCCTCGTTCAGACCGGGCTGGAACAGGACATCGGCCGCTTCCAGATGCCTCTTGGCCCGCGCCATCTGCATGTCGACAGCCCCCAGCGGCGACCCGCGATAGCCCGTTACCAGCCCCGCGGTGTTCAGCCCCGCCGCCCGGTCGCGGGCCTTTTGCATCAGCATAAGCCGCACGAGAGCTTGCGTTCCGTTCAACAGAACCGGCGATTTGGAAAGATCAAAGCGGTCGTCGAGCGACACCTGCTGCAACCCCATGGCGGACCCTCCCGTGCTGGCCGTGGTCGTTGTATCTGCGATGAAGTATAGGTCATTATTGTTGACCTGTCGACGGATTTTCGGGCACCGATGCGCCTTGGTAAAGAAACCTTTGGAAAAACATGATAACCCTCTTTGCAAGCGCTTTGGGGAACGCCTAGATGCGCGCAAGGTAACGGAGGCCATGATGGACTGGGACAAGCTGCGCATCTTTCACGCGGTGGCCGACGCGGGCAGCCTGACCCACGCAGGCGACACGCTGCACCTATCGCAATCGGCCGTCAGCCGCCAGATCCGCGCACTCGAGGAAGGCTTGAACACGACACTCTTCCACCGCCATGCGCGCGGGTTGATCCTGACCGAACAGGGCGAATTGCTGTTCGACGCGACCAAACACATGTCAAAAAGGCTCGACGCCGCCGCCGCCCGCATCCGCGACAGCGAGGAGGAGGTGTTTGGCGAATTGCGGGTGACGACCACCATCGGCTTCGGCTCGCTCTGGCTCGCGCCGCGCCTGCCCGCGCTTTACGAAAAATACCCCGACCTCAAGATCGACCTGATGCTGGAGGAACGACTGCTCGACCTGCCCATGCGCGAGGCCGATGTTGCCATCCGCATGAAGGAACCCAGCCAAGCCGACCTGATCCGCCGCCGACTGATGACCATCAACATGCGCCTCTACGCCACGCCGCGCTATCTGGCGCTCCATGGCATGCCCCTGACCCTCGAGGATTTCGGCACACATCGCCTGATCAGCCAGAACGCAACCTCGGCGCAGGTCAGCGCGGGCGCGATCCTTGTGCGCGAACTCATGGCTCATACCATCGGCTCGCGTCTGACGGTGAACAATTACTTCGGTGTGCTGCAGGCGGTGATCCACGATCTGGGCATCGGCGTTCTGCCCGATTATCTGACGCAGGATTTTCCCGATCTCGTGCGCGTCCTGCCCAATGTGCAATCGGCGGAAGTGCCGGTATTCCTCGCCTATCCCGAGGAGTTGCGGCAATCCAAGCGGGTCGAGGTGTTCCGCGATTTCGTCAGCGAAGAGGTCATCGCCTATCGCCGCAGGCAACGCGACAGCGACGCCGAACCGGTGATCTGACCCTTGCACCAGCCCGGACCAAACCTGCCCGTGTCTGTGTGTTATGCGCCACAGACATAGCCGCATTGCGGCAGCGCGGCGGGTTTTGCCTTGAACGGCCAAGGACTGCCGCTTATTTCAGCGGCAATGGAACATCAGCGAGCAATCGCCGTTTCATTACCTCCCTGTTGGACTTCGGCCGAGATTCGTCTCGGCCTTTTTTTTGCTCACAGGCAAAGGGTCGCGCGCGTTGACTGTTTCACTTGTCGAAACAAACCCCATCGATTTTGTCGATTTCGAACCCCTTCACCAGCTATTGTCCACGTCATTCGCCTATATGGAGGGGCGGATCGATCCGCCCTCCTCGCTGACGCGCCTGTCGGTGTCCGGCCTTCGCCAGAAATCAAGGACCGAGGATCTGTTCGTGGTCCGCAATGCGGGCGGCCCGATAGCCTGCCTGTTCGGCGCGGCCCGGCCTGACGCCTACTACATCGGCAAGCTTGCCGTTGCTGCGCCGCAGCGTGGACGCGGCCATGCCCGCGCGCTGGTCGAGGCGGCGGCGACACGGGCCGGCGCGCTTGGCCTGTCCGCGCTGGAGCTGCAATCGCGCATCGAACTGGTCGAGAACCACGCAGCCTTTGGCGCGATGGGCTTTGTCCAGACGGCTGCCACCGCGCATGAAGGCTACGACCGGCCCACCTCGCTCACCTTCCGCCGCGCGCTTTGAGGGCACGCGCCCCCCTTCCCCCGGCCTTGCACGTGACGTAAACAGCCGCAAAACGGGGGACATGACCATGACCGAGCCAGCCATCACGCCCGAGCTGATCGCCGCCCACGGGCTGAAGCCCGACGAGTATGACCGCATCCTGGAGATCATCGGGCGCGCACCGAGTTTCACCGAGCTTGGCATTTTCTCGGCCATGTGGAACGAGCATTGTTCCTACAAATCCTCCAAGAAATGGCTCCGCACCCTGCCGACCACCGGCCCGCAGGTAATCTGCGGCCCGGGCGAGAATGCGGGCGTGGTCGATATCGGCGATGGTCAAGCCGTGGTCTTCAAGATGGAAAGCCACAACCACCCCTCCTACATCGAACCCTATCAAGGTGCTGCTACCGGCGTGGGCGGCATTCTGCGCGATGTCTTCACCATGGGCGCGCGCCCCATCGCGGCGATGAACGCGCTGAGCTTTGGCGAAAAGGACCATCCCAAGACGCGCCAGCTGGTCCATGGCGTGGTCGAGGGCGTGGGCGGCTACGGCAATTGCTTTGGCGTGCCCAATGTCGGCGGCGAGGTCCGGTTTCACCGCGCCTACAACGGCAACTGCCTTGTGAACGCCTTTGCCGCCGGTCTGGCCGATGCAGATGCGATCTTCTACTCCGCCGCCTCGGGCGTCGGCATGCCGGTCGTCTATCTGGGTGCCAAGACGGGGCGCGACGGTGTGGGCGGGGCCACCATGGCCTCGGCCGAGTTTGACGACACGATCGAGGAAAAGCGCCCGACCGTGCAGGTCGGCGACCCCTTCACCGAAAAGCGCCTGCTCGAGGCCTGTCTGGAGCTGATGGCATCGGGCGCCGTCATCTCGATCCAGGACATGGGGGCCGCCGGTCTGACCTGTTCGGCGGTCGAGATGGGCGACAAGGGCGGCTTGGGCATCAAGCTCACGCTTGACCATGTGCCCCAGCGCGAAACCGGCATGACCGCCTACGAGATGATGCTGAGCGAATCGCAAGAGCGCATGCTGATGGTCCTCAAGCCGTCGATGGAGGCCGAGGCCCGCGCGATCTTTGAAAAATGGGACCTCGATTTCGCCATTGTGGGCGAGACCATCCCCGAGGACCGGTTCCTGATCGTGCATGGCAATGCCGTGATGGCTGACCTGCCCTTGTCCAAACTTTCCTCATCCGCCCCCGAATACGACCGGCCTTGGGTGGAAACGCCCGCCCCCGCGCCGCTGGAGCCGGTCGCGCAGGTCGATCCGATCGACGCGCTGCGCGCGCTGATCGCCTCGCCCAACTATTGCTCGCGCGCCTGGGTCTACGAGCAATATGACCACATGGTCATGGCCGACACGGTCGTGGCCCCAGGCCTTGGCGCCGGCGTGGTGCGGGTGCATGGCACGGACAAGGCGCTGGCCTTCACCTCGGACGTCACACCGCGCTACGTCAAGGCGAACCCCTTTGAGGGTGGCAAGCAGGCGGTGGCCGAGGCCTATCGCAATCTGATCGCCGTGGGCGCGACACCGCTGGCCACAACCGACAACCTCAATTTCGGCAATCCCGAAAAGCCCGAGATCATGGGCCAGTTCGTGGGCGCGATCAAAGGCATCGGCGCAGCCTGCACGGCGCTTGGCATGCCGATCGTCTCGGGCAATGTGAGCCTCTACAACGAGACCGACGGGCAGGCCATCCTGCCCACGCCCACCATCGGGGCGGTCGGGCTCTTGTCCTCGCTCGACGATCTGATCGCGGGCACCGCGCGCGATGGCCATGTGCTCCTGCTGGTCGGAGAGACGCGCGGCCATCTGGGTCAATCCGCCCTTCTGGCCGAGGTCTTCAACCGCGAGGACGGCGACGCGCCCCCCGTCGATCTTGAGGCCGAGCGCCGCCATGGCGAATTCATCCTGGCCAACCGGCACTGGATCGGGGCCTGCACCGATCTGAGCGACGGCGGGCTGGCTCTGGCCGCCTTCGAGATCGCGGTGGCGGGCGATGTCGGCGTGACGCTGGACGCGGGCGAGACCGGGACGCTTTTCGGCGAGGATCAGGGCCGTTACCTGATCGCCACCAGCTACGACAAGGCCGAGGCGCTGATGGTGGCCGCCGGTCAGGCAGGGGTGAGCCTGACCAGCGTGGGCAAGGTCGGCGGCGACGCCATCCGCCTCGGCCCCTCGGAGGCCCCACTGGCCGAGCTGTCGGCGATTTGGCGCGGGGCCTTTGCCGGGCATTTCGGCTGAGCACCGCCCAAGGCTGCGCTTGCGGCCCGGGATTGGGCGTCATACATTTCCGACAAGAACAGTCGAGGACAGGCCATGCCCATCACCGCCCGCGAAATCGAGACCATGCTGCGCGAGAGTTTTCCCAACGGCCAGATCACGGTCGAGGGCGATGATGGCGCGCATTTCGCGGCGCAGGTCGTCGACGAGAGCTTTCGCGGCATGAACCGCGTGCAGCAGCAGCGCGCGGTCTATGCCGCGCTGAAGGGCAAGATGGACGGCAGCCAAGGTGAGCTGCATGCCTTGGCCCTGACCACCAAAGCCCCGGATTGAAAGGGAAATCCCAGATGAGCGCCGAAGACACCATCCGCAAGACCGTGACCGAGAACGCCGTGGTGCTGTTCATGAAGGGCACCAAGTCGATGCCGCAATGCGGGTTCTCGTCCCGCGTGGCGGGCGTGCTGAATTACATGGGCGTCGAGTTCGCCGATGTGAACGTGCTGGCCGACGAAGAGGTGCGCCAAGGCATCAAGGAGTATTCCGACTGGCCGACGATCCCGCAGCTTTATGTAAAGGGCGAGTTTGTGGGCGGCTGCGACATCGTCACCGAGATGACGATCTCGGGGGAACTGGACACGCTGTTCGAGCAGCATGGCATCGTCTTCGACAAGGCCGCCGCCGACAAGATCCGCGAAGCCAACGCCTGAGGTGTTTCGCCCGCTGTGCGGGCGATCCGCGGGGGGCTCTGCCCCCCCGCACCCCCCGGGATATTTTTGAAACAGAGAAGAAAAGAGACGGCGCGCCCTCTAGGACTTTTTCGTCTCACCCTTGCGCACATGCTTTGTCAGGCGCGACGGGATCGACTTCTTGCGATCCTTGAACGGGTTCTGGTCTGCCTGGCTGCGCATCCACAATCGGATCGGCGTGCCGGGCATGTCAAAATCGTCCCGCAAGCCGTTGACCAGATAGCGGGAATAGCTTTCGGGCAGCTTGTCGGGCTGCGAGCACATGACCACGAAACCGGGCGGGCGCGTTTTGGCCTGAGTCATGTAGCGCAACCGGATGCGGCGGCCCGAGGGGGCGGGCGGCGGATGCGCCTCGATCATCGCTGCGAGCCAACGGTTGAGCTGCGCGGTGGTCACGCGACGGTTCCACACGTCATGCGCCTTAAGGATCGCGGCCTGCAGCCGGTCGAGCCCCTTGCCGGTCTTGGCGGAGACAGTGATCAGCGGCGCGCCGCGCAGTTGCGGCAGATGCAGCTCGAACATCTCCTTGAGCGCCTTGAGCTTGTCCTGCTTTTCGTCCTCGAGGTCCCATTTGTTGACCGCGAGGACCACCGCGCGCCCCTCGCGCTCGGCCAGATCCGCGATGCGCAGATCCTGCGTCTCGAAGGGGATGGCGGCGTCGAGCAGCACCACGACCACCTCGGCGAACTTCACCGCGCGCAGCCCATCGGCGACAGACATCTTTTCCAGTTTTTCCTGGATCTTGGCCTTTCTGCGCATGCCGGCCGTGTCGAAGATCCGCATCGGCGTGCCGTCCCAGGTGAAGGGGACGGAGATGGCGTCGCGGGTGATGCCGGCCTCTGGGCCGGTCAACAGGCGATCCTCACCGATGATCTTGTTGATCAGCGTGGACTTGCCAGCATTTGGCCGGCCCACGATGGCGATCTGCAAAGGACGTGAAGGGGTTATGCGGCGTTCTTCGTCTTCCGCATCAACATCCACGTCGATGTCGGTCTCGGCTTCCTCAAGGCGCTCGTCGACGCCTTCGATCAGGTCCTGCAGCACCACGGCCAGTTCCGCCATGCCCTCGCCGTGTTCGGCCGACAATCCGATGGGCTCGCCAAGACCGAGGTTGTAGGCCTCGAAGTAGCCCGCCTCGCCCGCGCGCCCCTCGGCCTTGTTGGCGGCCAGGATCACCGGCTTGCCGGACCGGCGCAAGATGTCGCCGAAAAGCGTGTCATTGGGCGTGATGCCCGCCCGCGCGTCGATCAAGAACAAGACCGCATCGGCCATCTCGACCGCGCGTTCGCTCAGCCGCCGCATCCGGCCCTGCAAGCTGTCGTCGGTCGCATCCTCGAGCCCCGCGGTGTCGATCACGGTAAAGCGCAGGTCGCCCAGACGCGCAGCCCCTTCGCGCAGGTCGCGGGTGACGCCGGGCTGGTCATCGACCAGCGCAAGTTTCTTGCCCACCAGCCGGTTGAACAGCGTGGATTTGCCGACATTGGGGCGGCCGACGATGGCGAGGACGAAGCTCATGGGATCACTTCCGATCTGGCGAAGCGCGGCAGATACCCCATGCACCCCCCGCCATCAAGCCCCGAGCTTGTGCAACACGCGGTCAAGGGCTTGCAGGAAGGTGCTGCGGTCGGCCTTGGTGAAGGGGCGCGGGCCGCCGATGCCCTGCCCCTCGATGCCCGCGCGCAGGTCCACCATCAGGTCGCGCGTGGCCAGCCGCACGCCGATGTTCTGCGCGTTCAGCACCTCGCCCTTGGGGGTCAGCACGGCGGCCCCCGCCTTGAGCGCGCGGTCGGCCAGCGGCAGATCCGTGGTGATGACGAGGGTGCCGGGGCCTGACTCTGCGACGATCAGGTCGTCGGCGGCGTCGAAGGCGTCGCCCGCCATGGTCATGGTGATCAGCGGGTGATCGGGGTGGCGCAGGTATTGCCCCGCGAAAAGACGCACGGGGCACTTGTGGCGAAAGGCGACGGTGTAGATCTCGTCCTTCACCGGGCAGGCATCGGCATCGACGAGAATCATGGGAAGAACCCGTCATCGAAGGGCACCACGATCTGCGCGCCGCCCGCCTCGGTCAGGGTGATCTGGCCTTTGGCAATGGTGATGTCGCGCACCTCGGCCCAGCCGGGCGGGCGCGGCAGCGCGATCATCGCGTGGCGGATCATCTGGCTGCCGCCCAGGGGCAGCGCCGTCGGCACGCCCATCGCGGTCAGGCGGTTGTCGGCCAGCGCTGCGGCAAGACCCGTGCCGCCCGCCGCGCAGCCATCCTCGATCCCCAGAACGCCGGTGTGCCGCCCGTTCCATGGGCTGAAATCACGCCCGCCGTTCGACACCCACAGCATCGTGACCGGCATCATCCGCGCATCCTTGAGGACCACCAGCATGTCATCCTCGGCGTTGCGCATCACGACGGTCCAGCCGATGCGCGCGCCGCGAGCCTCGACCAGCAGGCAGAAATCCTCGACCGCGTGACCCGCGGGATAGGTGCCCAGGTCCCAGTCGCTGCCATCTTCGCAGCGCAGGATCGGGTCCGGCTGGATCTGGTTCAGCGCCCAGAGGTTGCGGCCCTCATATTGCGCCACCGGATCGGTCAGGGCGGCGCGCTTGGGGGAAAAGGACATCCGCCCACCCTCGGCCATGCGGGTCATCGGGTGGTGGGCGAAGCTGACCGCGCGGGTGCCCCCTTCGACCCGGTGGGTCTGGTAGAGGACCGGGCCGGTGATGCGGATCAGCTTGTCGACGGTGGCGCCGCGCACGGGCACCGACAGGCGTAGATGCGCCTCGGCGATGTCTTGCCGGATGACCTGCCACGGGCTGTTGGCCGGATGCCCGTGGGGAGGGTCGCCCGCCACGTCATCACGGCCAAAAGGCATGCACAAGAAATCTCCCGCCAGCCGCTTGTTGACCAGCGGGATGGCAGGGTCGTCTTGCACCTCAGCCTCGTCGCGCCACGGCGCCACATGCAACGGATGCCGCGCGCCGACCTGCCAGTGGGGGATATTGCCCACGGACGGGTCAAGGCTCAGGGCCGTGTCGCCGTGGCGCAGCAAGATCACCGAGCGCCCCGCGCCAGCGCGCTCAGGTTCTCGGCCAGCACGTTGCTGTCCGATCCCAGCCCGAGGAAGGTGATGCCCGCCGCCTCCATCCGGGGCGCCATCGCGGGCGACACGATGATGCCTGCGGCCTTGCCTGCGTCGGTGATGACCTTGATGCCTCGGGTGATCTCCTCCCACAGCTCAGGCGCGGCGAGGTTGTCGCGGAACCCCATGTCAGCGCCCAGATCAGCGGGGCCGATGAAGACGCAATCGACCCCCTCGACCGACGCGATGCCCGCCAGATCGGCCATGGCGGCGCGGCTTTCGGCCTGCACGATGACGCAGACCTCGTCATTGGCGCTGGCGGAATAGTCGGCGATGCCGCCATAGCCGCCTGCCCGCATCGTGGCCCCGCCATTGCCACGAATGCCCTGTGGCGGGTAGCGGCAGGCGGCGACGGCCGCCTTGGCCTCGGCGGTGGAATTGATCATCGGTACCATGATTGTCTGCGCGCCCAGATCGAGGGCCTGTTTCAGCACCCAAGCCTCGCCTACCGGCACGCGGACGACGGCGGCTGTCGGCGTGCCCGCGAGCACCATCAACTGTCGGCGAATGCCGGTCGGGTCCCATGGCCCGTGTTCACCGTCGATCAGGCACCAGTCGAACCCCGCGCGTCCGGCGATGTCCGTCACCGTCTCTGACCCAAGCGCGAGCCAGAGTCCGCGCAGCAGCCGCCCTTCTGCCATGGCCTGTTTAAGTGTGTTCTTCGGTGCCGGCATGATTTTGTCCCTTTCCTGCCCCTGTTGTCTCAAAGCGCCCCGCCCACGGCCTCACGGTACCAACGGCGGATCAGCGCGCGGTCTTCCTCGGTCAGAAAGGCGAAATTGCCGGGCGGCATCGCGTGGCTGGCGCCCGCCTGCAGGTAGATCGCCTGCGCGTGATGGGCGATGCGGGTATCGCTGTCGAGCATCACGCCGCCGGGAGCGGCTGCCAGCCCCGGCATGAAAACCTCGGCCGCGTGGCACGACGCGCAGTTGCCGTAGACCAGATCGGCGACCTGCGGAAACTCGGCATGCGCCGCGAAACGCTGCAGCCCCGGCGACAGCGCCGCCTCTTCCATCGGATCATCGCGCATCAGCGGCAGGACGGACAGCCAGACGATGACCGCAAAGATCGCCGCCGTCGCGCCCCAGGTCCACCAGGGCATCCCCTTGCGCATGTGCATCGTGTTGAAGAAATGCCGGATCGTGACGCCCATCAGGAACACCAGCGCCCCGATGAGCCAGTTCCACTCCGACGCGAAGGCAAGCGGGTAGTGGTTGCTCAGCATCAAGAAGATCACCGGCAGCGTCAGGTAATTGTTGTGGGTCGAGCGCAGCTTGGCGATCTTGCCGTATTTGGGATCTGGGGTGCGCCCGGCCTTGAGGTCGGCCACCACGATCTTCTGGTTGGGGATGATGATCATCGCCACATTGGCCGTCATGATCGTGGCGGTCAGCGCACCCAGATGCAAAAGCGCCGCGCGGCCCGAAAAGACCTGCGCATAGCCCCAGGACAGCGCCACCAGCACCCCGAACAGCAGCACCATCAGCGCTGTGGGGCTTTCCCCCAGCTTCGACTTGCACAAGAGGTCATAGACGACCCAGCCCACCACCAAAGACAGGGCCGAGATCACGATGGCCTGCCACGGTGACAGATCCATCACCCGCCAGTCGATCAGGTACATCTCCGCGCCGACCCAGTAGAGCAGCGCCAGAAGTGCGACCCCCGACAGCCATGTCGCGTAGCTTTCCCATTTGAACCACGTCAGGTGCTCGGGCATCGCCTCGGGCGCGACCATGTATTTCTGGATATGGTAGAACCCGCCGCCATGGACCTGCCATTCCTCGCCATCGGCGGGGCCGGGGATGTTGCGGTTCAACCCCAGATCCAGCGCAATGAAATAGAAGCTCGACCCGATCCAGGCGATGGCGGTGATGACATGCAGCCAGCGCGCGGCAAACTCCGCCCAATGCAAAAGGATCGTCGCGTCCATCTTTCCTCCGGTCGTGCCGTCACCGCGCCTGCCCGAGGCCCTGAGCCGCGCGCTTGGAGCATCCGACGAACCGCCACCGGGCGCAAGAGAGCCCGGAGCGGCGGGCTTTCGAAGCGTTGACAGGAAGATGGTCTGCCAGATGCGGCAGGCCGGGACTTTGTCCCGCTCAGGATGGCGGCTGCGGGACAGATCGCCGTTGACGCCGCGGAATGCGGATATCTCTTTTCTTCCTCAAAACCTCCGGCTACCGTTCCACGCCATAAGACAGAAATTGTCCAACTCGGGAGACTACCAATGAAGAAAATCCTTCTGGCCTCTGCGGCCACGATGGCGCTGGCCGGTGCGGCATCCGCACAGGACACCATTACACTTGGCGTGCTGCTCGGCTTTACTGGCCCGGCAGAATCGTTGGCCCCCGGCATGGCTGATGGCGCCGAGCTGGCAATGGCGGAAGTGACCGAAAGCGGCGCGCTTTTGGGCGGGGCGACGGTGGTCTCCGTTCGCGGCGACTCGGCCTGTGATGCAACCCTTTCTGTAGCCGCTGCCGAACGCCTCATCACCTCTGCTGGCGTGAACGGCATTATTGGTGCCTTGTGTTCGGGGGCGACCATTCCAGCTCTGACAAACGTTGCAATGCCCAACGGCATGGTCATGGTGTCTCCGTCGGCCACCAGCCCGGCCTTGTCTACGCTCGAGGACAATGGCCTCTTTTTCCGCACCGCACCGTCTGACGCACGGCAGGGTGTCGTGATGGCCCAGAACATTCTGGATCGCGGCTTTGACACCGTGGCCGTCACTTACACCAACAACGACTATGGGCGGGGCCTGGCCGACAGTTTCGCCGCCGCATTCGCGGAGCTTGGTGGGACGGTCACCTTGGTCGCGTCCCATGAAGATGGCCGTGCCGATTATTCTGCCGAAGTTGGCGCGCTCGCTGCCGCCGGTGGGGATGTTCTCGTCGTTGCGGGATATATCGATCAAGGTGGTCCGGGGATCATTCGCGCAGCGCTCGACACCGGCGCCTTCGACACGTTCGTGCTGCCCGATGGCATGGTCGGCAATGCGATCACAGAACGCTTCGGAACGGAGATCAACGGCTCTTTCGGACAGTTCCCCGGAACCGACAGCGAAGGCGCAGCGATGTATTTCGATCTTGCCACCGCAGCCGGCTTTGACGGAACCGCCGCTTTCTCGGCCGAAGCCTACGACGCTGCAGCCTTGATCATGCTGGCAATGCAGGCCGCCGGATCGACGGTGCCGGCCGAATATGCGGCGCATATCATGGATGTCGCCAATGCCCCGGGCGAGCCGATCCTGCCGGGAGAGCTGGGACGCGCACTTGAACTGCTCGCGGCAGGTCAGGACATCGACTACATCGGCGCAACGGCTGTTGAACTTATCGGTGGCGGCGAATCCGCGGGTGCGTACCGCGAGATCGAGGTCGTCGACGGCGTTATCCAGACAGTCAATTTCCGCTGATCGCGGCCTTCCATCGTTGACAGGCAGACAGCCCGGTCGTGAGCCGGGCTGTTTCGCACTATTAAGGGGCGCGGCGCATGATCGTTGTCGAAGACCTGCACAAGCATTTCGGCGGTTTCCACGCCGTTGACGGCGCGAGCCTGACCATCGAGACGGGCTCGATCACCGCCCTGATCGGTCCCAATGGCGCGGGCAAGACCACGCTGTTCAACGTCATCGCGGGCGTGTTGCCCCCCACCTCGGGGCGCGTCGTCATGGACGGCGAGGACATCACCGGCCTGCCGCCGCATGTGCTGTTTTCCAAGGGCCTTCTGCGCACCTTCCAGATCGCGCATGAGTTTCACTCCATGACCTGCCGCGAGAACCTGATGATGGTCCCGCCGGGGCAAACCGGCGAGACGCTTTGGAACACATGGTTCGGGCGCAAGCGCATCGCAGACGAGGAACGCGCACTGCGCGCCAAGGCCGACGAGGTGCTCGAGTTTCTGACCGTCGAACATCTGGCCGACCACCCCGCGGGCCAGATCTCGGGCGGGCAGAAGAAACTGCTGGAACTGGGGCGCACCATGATGGTCGACGCCAAAATCGTGTTCCTCGACGAGGTCGGCGCGGGCGTGAACCGCACGCTTCTCAACACCATCGGCGACGCGATCATCCGGCTGAACCGCGAACGCGGCTACACGTTTTGCGTCATCGAACATGACATGGATTTCATCGGCCGCCTCTGCGACCCCGTGATCGTCATGGCCGAGGGGCATGTGCTGGCCAAGGGCACGATCGACGAGATCAAGGCGAACGAGGCCGTGATCGAGGCCTATCTGGGCACCGGCCTCAAGAACAAGGACAAGCTGGAGGGCGCAGGCGCATGAGTGGCAGCGACACAGCCAACCCCTACCAAAACGACCGCGGCAACAAGGACCTGTCGATCGGCAAGCCCGGTGGCGGCACCCTGACCGCTTCGCCCGGGACGAAACACGCGATGAACACCAGTCAGGCCTTCTTGATCGGCGACACGATGACGGGCGGCTACGGCAACGGCCCCGACATTCTGCACGCCTGCACCATCGCCGTGAACCCCGGCGAGATCGCGGTGATCGTGGGGCCCAATGGTGCCGGCAAATCCACCGCGATGAAGGCCGTTTTCGGCATGCTCAACGTCCGCCAAGGCTCCGTCCGGCTCGATGGCGAGGATATCACCGATCTCAGCCCGCAGGCCCGCGTCGCCAAGGGCATGGGGTTTGTCCCCCAGACCAACAACATCTTCGCCTCCATGACGGTCGAGGAAAACCTCGAGATGGGCGCCTTCATCCGCCGCGACGACATCCGCGCCACGATGGAACAGGTCTATCACCTTTTCCCCATCCTCAAGGACAAGCGCCGCCAGCCCGCAGGCGAACTCAGCGGCGGCCAGCGCCAGCAGGTGGCCGTGGGCCGCGCGCTGATGACCCAGCCCAAGGTGCTGATGCTGGACGAACCCACCGCCGGCGTCTCCCCCATCGTGATGGATGAACTTTTCGACCGTATCATCGAGGTCAGCCGCACCGGCATCCCGATCTTGATGGTCGAACAAAACGCCCGGCAGGCACTGGAGATCGCCGACAAGGGCTATGTGCTGGTGCAGGGCCGCAACGCCCATACCGGCACCGGCAAGGAATTGCTGGCTGACGAACAGGTCCGCCGCAGTTTCCTCGGCGGATGAGGGGCCTGCGCATGCTGCCCGCCCTGCTCTGCCTTGCCGCGACCCCAGCGCTGTCCGAGCCCTGGGGCTGCGCATTTACCGTCGAATGTGACCTGACCGAAGGCTGCGACAGCGTGGGCTTCGACGCGCAGGTCATCGCAGCCGATCATGCGGGCGACCTGTTCCTGTCGACCGCGATGGGCGACAGCCCGGTGATCCGCCTGACCAGGGAGGGTGCCCTGCCCGCCACCTATGCAGGTGCGGGGCGCGACGGCATCGCGGAACTGCTGACGATCGAGGGGGACCGGACCGCGATCCTCAGCCTGCACATCTTCGACGGAACCGCCGCCGTCCTGACCTATTTCGGAACCTGCGAGGGGCTGACCTGAATGGATATTCTCAATGCCTTCGTAACGCTGCTGAATTTCGTCATCATCCCCGCCACCGCTTATGGCGCGCAACTCGCGCTCGGCGCGCTGGGCGTCACGCTGATCTATGGCATCCTGCGCTTTTCGAACTTCGCCCATGGCGACACGATGGCCTTCGGCACCATGATCGTCATCTTGTGCACATGGGGCCTTCAGGGCGCGGGCGTCACCTTCGGGCCATTGCCCACTGCGCTTCTGGCCCTGCCGGTCGGCATCGCGCTGACGGGTCTTTTGGTGATCGGCACCGACCGCGTGGTCTACCGCTTCTACCGCAGACAAAAGGCCAAGCCGGTGATCTATGTGATCGCGTCGCTGGGCGTGATGTTCATCATGAACGGCATCGTGCGCTTCATCATCGGCGTCGATGACCAGCGCTTTGCCGATGGCGAGCGGTTCATCATCTCGGCGCGCACCTTCCGCGACCTCACGGGGCTGGAGGAAGGTCTGGCCTTCCGCACCAGTCAGGGCATCACCATCGTAGTGGCCCTGATCGCCATGGGCCTGTTGTTCTGGTTCCTCAACCGCACCCGCACAGGCAAGTCGATGCGCGCCTTTTCCGACAATGAGGATCTGGCGCTTCTGTCCGGCATCAACCCCGAGCGCGTCGTGATGATCACCTGGCTGATCGTGGCGGCGCTCGCGACCACGGCCGGCACGCTCTACGGCCTCGACAAGTCGTTCAAGGCCTTCACCTATTTCCAGCTTTTGCTACCGATCTTTGCGGCGGCCATCGTCGGCGGCTTGGGCAACCCGGTCGGCGCGATCCTTGGCGGCTTTCTCATCGCCTTTTCCGAGGTCGGCGTGACCTATGCCTTCCGCAAGGTCGTCGAATACCTCGGGCCTGAAGGCTGGTCGCCCGATGGCCTGATGCAGCTTTTGTCGACCGACTACAAATTCGCCGTCAGCTTCGGCATCTTGCTGATCGTGCTCCTGTTCCGGCCCACCGGCATCATGAAGGGGAAATCGGTATGACCCGCAGCCTCGACACCCGCGCGCTCCTGATGTTCGCCCTCGTAGGGATGCTCTTTGTCGGCACGGGCTTCGTGCAGTCTTGGAACATCGCGCTCGGCATCTTCAACATGGGGCTGATCAGCGCGATCATGGCCTTGGGCGTAAACATGCAATGGGGCTACGCTGGCCTGTTCAACGTCGGCGTGATGGGCTTTGCCGCGCTCGGCGGGCTGGCCGCCGTGCTGGTCTCCATGCCGCCGCAACAAGACGCTTGGGCGGCGGGCGGCGTGCAGGTCCTGTTGGGGCTGGTGCTCGGCGCCGCGACGATCGTTCTGGCCATCCTTGCATGGTCGAAACTCCCTGCGGGGCGCATGCGCGCGCTCACCATGATCGTGATCCTCGTGGGGGGATTCTTCCTTTTCCGCTCCGTCTTCGACACCGGCGTTGCGGCGGTGGAGGCGGTGAACCCGTCCGCGGCGGGCTATTTGGGCGGGCTTGGCCTGCCCGTCATCCTGGCCTGGCCCGTGGGCGGCTTGTTGGCGGCCGGGGCGGCCTGGATCATCGGCAAGACGGCCCTTGGCCTGCGCTCGGATTACCTTGCCATCGCCACGCTGGGCATCGCCGAGATCATCATCGCTGTCCTCAAGAACGAGGATTGGCTGGCGCGCGGCGTCAAGAACGTCACCGGCATTCCCCGTCCCGTCCCCTACGAGGTAGACCTGCAGCAGACCGAGTGGTTCCTCGATCTCGCCGCCCGGATGGGCGCAAGCCCGGTCATCTTCTCATCGATCTTCGTCAAGCTTTGCTACGCGGCGCTTTTCATCGTGGTGCTGCTGGCGCTGATCTGGCTGAGCGAAAAGGCATGGAATTCGCCTTGGGGCCGGATGATGCGCGCGATCCGCGACAACGAGGTTTCGGCCTCGGCAATGGGCAAGAACGTCAAGGCGCGTCACCTGCAGGTCTTCATCCTCGGCTCGGCCATCATCGGCATGGCAGGCGCAATGATGACCACCCTCGACAGCCAGCTGGTGCCCGGCACCTACCAGCCTTTGCGCTTCACCTTCCTGATCTGGGTGATGGTGATCGTGGGCGGATCGGGCAACAATTGGGGCGCTGTTCTGGGCGGATTCCTGATCTGGTGGCTCTGGATCCAGGTGGAACCCATCGGCGCCTTCGTCATGCAGGGCATCACGGCGGGCATGGACCCGGACGCCTGGCTGCGCGGTCACCTGATGGACGCGGTCGCACATATGCGACTGTTGACCATGGGTGTGATCTTGCTCGTGGTCCTGCGCTTCAGCCCACGCGGGTTGATCCCGGAACGCTGAAACAGTCGGGGCGTTAACCCCACATCAAGGTTAACGCCCCTCTTCTCTGTTTCAAAAATATCCCGGGGGGAGGCGCCGCAGGCGCCGGGGGGCAGAGCCCCCTGACAGGCCTAGCGCCCCTCGAACCGCGCCGGGCGCTTGTCGAGAAAGGCCATCACCCCTTCCTTGAAATCGCGCGTCTGGCCGCATTGGCCCTGCATCTGGCCCTCCAGCATCAACTGCTCCTGCAGCGCGTTGCCGGTGCTGGCCTGCATCACCTGCTTGATGCGCTTGAAGGCCTCGGTCGGACCGCTCGCCAGATGGGTCGCCCGGGCCCGCCACGCTGCCTCGAACCCTTCATCGGGGATGGCTTCCCAGATCATGCCCCACTGGGCGGCCTGCGCCGCACTGATCTTGTCTGCGAACAAAGCCGCCCCCATCGCGCGTTGCATCCCGATTGTGCGCGGCAAGACCCATGTGCCACCCGCGTCGGGGATCAGCCCGATCCGGGTGAAGGCCTGGATGAAAGTGGCGCTTTCCGCCGCGATGGTGATGTCGCAGACCAGCGCGAGATTCGCCCCCGCCCCCGCCGCCGTGCCGTTGACCGCCGCGATCACAGGCACCGGACAATCCACGATCGCCATCAGCATTGGCACGTATTCGTCGCGCAAGGTCCGCTCAAGGTTCATGTTCGACAAGCTGGCCCGATCCCCCAGATCCTGCCCCGAACAAAAGGCGCGCCCGGTCCCGGTCAAGACCACGACCCGCGCCGCCTTGCCCGCCTCCTGCACCGCATGGGTGATCTCGGCGCGCATCTGGGTGTTCAGCGCATTCATCACCTCGGGCCGGTTCAGCGTGATGACCGCCATCCCGTCGTGATCGTGCCGCGTGATGGTCTGGTAGATCATGGTCCGCTCCCCGGTGGTGACGGGCGCAGACTAGACGCGCGCCCCGGCCCCGAAAAGCCGAAACGCCGCGTCACTCGTGCAGCAGATCCTTGAGGCGCGCCTGTTCCTCGGGGCTCAGCGCCGCCTCGGTCGGCGTGGTCGAGGCCGCGCGACGGCGGATGTAGACCAGCGACAACCCACCCCCCACAAGCAGCATCAGCGCGGGCGCCAGCCACAAGACCACGTTCGACCCGCTCATCGTCGGGCGCAGCAGGACGTATTCGCCGTAGCGGTCCACGATATAGGCGACCGTCTCTTCGTCACTGTCGCCCGCCACCAAGCGTTCGCGCACCAAAAGACGCAGATCGCGGGCCAGTTCGGCGTTCGATTCGTCGATCGACTCGTTGCGGCACACGACACATCGCAGCCCCGCCGAGATGTCGCGCGCGCGTTCCTCCAGCGCGGGATCGGGCAAGATCTCGTCCGGCTGCACGGCGCCCGCGGGCGCGGCCAGCGCAAGCAGAAGGGCAAGCAGAAGCGCCCTCATTCCGCGGGCACCCCTTGCGGCTGGGCCGGGGCCTTGGCGGCACCGGCGGCAAAACGGTAGCGCCGGTCGCTCAGGCTCAGGAAGCCGCCAAGCGCCATGATGATCGTGCCACCCCAGATCCAGTTGGCGAAGGGCTTGATCCATGTGCGCAGCGCCCAGCCGCCACCCGTCTGCGGATCGCCAAGTGCAAGGTAGACGTCACGGGTGAACCCGCTGTCGATCCCCGCCTCTGTGGTCGGCATGCCCGCAACGGGATAGAATCGCCGCTCGGGATGCAGCAGCGCGATCTGCCGCCCTTCGGCATTGCGCACGGCGACATGGGCCATGGTCGACAGGTAGTTGGGCCCGCGCGCATTCTCGTCCACGCTCAAAAGCTCGATCTCATAGGCGCCGACACGGTAGGGCTGACCCACCTGGGCCACGCGTATATCCTCCACCTGATAGCCGGTCAGGGCCACCACGCCGAACATGGTGATACCGACACCCGCATGGGCGACCGTCTTGCCCCAATCCGCCCGCGGCAGGCGCCACAGACGACCAAAGCGCCCACCAGCGGACCCGCGCCCGGTGCGCGACCACAGATCGACCACAGCCCCCGCGACCAGCCATACCGACAGCGCGACGCCTAGGGGCGACAGCGCCGACTGGCCGGTGAACACCGCCCAAGTCAAAAGACCCACTGCGACGGCCAACACGAAGGCAGGCACCAGCGCCACCAGCGCCCGGCCCAGCTTGGCCCGTTTCCAGGGCATCATCGCCCCGATGGGCAAGGCCACGGCAAGGGCGAAGACAAAGGGCGTGAAGGCCATGTTGAAGAAGGGCGGGCCGACCGACAGGGTGCGGTCCCAGAACATTTCCGCAATCAAGGGCCAGATTGTGCCGATGAAGACCACGAAGGTGGACACCGCCAGCAGCAGGTTGTTCACGACCAGCCCGCTTTCACGGCTGACCATCGAGAACACCCCCTTGGCCTCCATCGCGCCCGCGCGGAAGGCAAAGAGCAGCAGCGCACCGCCCATGAAGAAACACAAGATCATCAAGATGAACACGCCGCGTTCGGGGTCATTGGCGAAGGCGTGAACTGATGTTAGCACGCCCGAGCGCACGATGAAGGTGCCGATGAGCGAGAAGCCGAAGGCGAGGATCGCGAGCAAAATCGTCCAGCTTTTCAGCGACTCGCGCTTTTCCACCACGATGGAGGAATGCAAAAGCGCGGCAGCGATCAGCCACGGCATGAGCGAGGCGTTTTCGACCGGGTCCCAGAACCAGAAACCGCCCCAGCCAAGTTCGTAATAGGCCCACCACGACCCCAGACCGATGCCTATGGTCAGAAAGACCCAAGCCGCCAGCGTCCAGGGGCGCACCCAGCGGCCCCATGCGGCATCCACCCGCCCCTCGATCAGCGCGGCGACGGCAAAGGAAAACGCCATCGAAAGGCCGACATAGCCGAGGTAGAGAAACGGTGGATGAAACGCGAGGCCGGGGTCTTGCAGAAGCGGGTTCAGATCCTGCCCGTCGAAGGGAGGGATCTCCAGCCGTAGAAACGGGTTGGAGGTGAAGAGGATAAAGGCGAAGAAGGCCACCGAGACCGAGGATTGCACCGCCAGCACACGCGCCTTGAGGCTGGGCGGCAGGTTCGAGCCAAACCACGCGGCGCAAGCCCCGAACAGTGTCAGGATCAAGACCCACAACAAGAGCGACCCCTCGTGGTTCCCCCAGACGCCCGAGATCTTGTAGAGCATCGGCTTGTCGGTGTGCGAATTGGCCGTCACCAGATTCAGCGAGAAATCCGAGGTGACGAAGGCATAGGTCAGCGCGGCAAAGCTGAAAGCCGTCAGCAAGAATTGCGTGGTCGCGGCGGGATCCGCCACAGCCATCCAGGCGGCATTGCCGCGATGTGCGCCGACCAGCGGCACGATCATCTGAAACACCGCCACCATGAAGGCGAGGATCAGGGCGAAATGTCCGAGTTCTACGATCATGTCCCTACCTTAGGCCCTGCCGCCCCCCGCGCCAATAGGATGCGGCATCGCTTCACATCGGATTGACCGTGTCAAACAGGCGCGGGGCCCAAACCGGTCCCCAGCGCCTGATGGGCTTTGGCAGGGCTTGCATATTTAGGGAAAGATGAAGCAGGGCTTCAGGCGACCTCGCGGCCCAAGGCGGCGGTGTAGATCTCGAACCAGCTTTGGCGGTCGAGCGACACCTTGGCCGCATCGCCAAGGCCGGTGATCCGACGCAGGCTGTTGGTGCCCATCACCGGCAAGATCAGCGCCGGATGGCGCAAGAGCCAGGCCACGGCCACGGCATCGGGGCCGACGCCTGCCTGCGCGCCGATCCGGGTCAGGACATCGCGCACGGGCGCGCCTTCGGGTCCGAACAAGCGCCCACCCGCCAGCGGCGACCACGCCATGACCGGCACGGATTTTTCCTGCATCCAGGCGACCTCGCCGTCGGTCAGGGGGGTGTGGTGCAAGACGCTCAGCTCGATCTGGTTGGTGGCGAGTGGTGTTTCCATGGCCGATTGCAACAGCGACCAGTCATGACGCTTGAAGTTCGACACGCCCACCGCGCGCACCTTGCCCGCTGCGACAAGCGTGTCGAGCGCAAGGCCCGTTTCCTCGTGATGCATCAGGGGATCGGGACGGTGGATCAGCAAAAGGTCGATCACCTCGATCCCCATCGCCTTGAGCGAGTGTTCGACGCTGGCGGTGATGTGATGGGCGGAGGTGTCGTAGTATTTCACCCTGCGGTCGGCATAGCGGCCCACGGGGGCGATGATATCGCATTTGGTCACGATCTCGATCCGGTCACGCAAGCCCGGAGCGGCCTTGAGCGCGTCGCCCAGGATCGCCTCGGCGGTATAACCGCCGTAGATATCGGCCTGGTCCATCGTGGTGATGCCTTGCGCCAGACAGGCCTCGATCTTGGCCTGAACATGGGCGGGCGAGGTGTCGGCGTCATCGCCCAACCGCCACATTCCGTAAACTATGCGCGAACACTCCAGCGGCCCCAGCTTCACACGGTCCATCAGCGTCTTTCTCCTGTTGCCAGCGGTGTGGCGGGCGGTATGGCGGGCACGCGCCCATAGGCATGGGGCAACGAGCAGGTCTTGAGATGCGGCATCACCAGCCGCCCGAAATGATCGCATTCGTCCATATGCGGATAGCCCGAGAAAATGAAGGCCCGGATGCCCATCTTCCGGTATTGCTCGATCTCGGACAGCACCTGATCGGCCGATCCGACCAGCGCCGCCCCGCAGCCCGAGCGCGCGCGGCCGATCCCGGTCCAGAGATGCCGTTCGACATAGCCGAACTGGTCGGCGAGAGCGCGTGCCTTGGCCTGATGGCTGACGCCGAGCGAGCCACTGTCGAGCGCGCGGTCGCGGATCAGCTGGCCCAACTCGTCATCGAGTTTCGAGACGAGGTGTTCGGCATAGTCCCGCGCCTCGGCTTCGGTGTCGCGCACGATCATGTGGACGCGCAGCCCGTAGTCGAGCGTGCGCCCGTAGCGGTCAGCCACCGCGTGAACCGCGCGCATCCGCTCGGCGATCTGGTCCTTGGGTTCGGGCCACATCAGGTAGACGTCGCAATGCTGGCCACACAGCTCCAGCGCGTCGGGGGAATAGCCGCCGAAATACAAAAGCGGCCCGCCCGTCTGGTAGGGTTTGGCGGGATCGGTCGTCAGGCCCGCGAACTGGTAGACCTCGCCCTCGTAGTCGATCGTGTCGCGGGTCCAGGCCTGTTTCAGGATCTCGACCACCTCGCGCGAACGTTGGTAGCGAAACGCGCTGTCGGCCTTTTCGCCCGGGAAGTCGGAGGAGATGATGTTGACCGTCAGCCGCCCCTCGAGCATGTGGTCGAGCGTGGCCAGCGTCCGCGCCAGCATGATCGGCTGCATCTCGCCGCAGCGCACGGCGGCAAGGAAATTGATCTTGTCGGTGATCGGCGCGCAGCCCGCCACGAAGCTGAGGGTGTCTTGCCCCACCTGATAGGAGGACGGGCACAAGATGTTGCGAAACCCGTGGCGTTCGGCCCGTTTCACGATGCCAGAGCAATGCGCCCAGCTGGAACGCAGCCCGCCGTCGGGCACGCCAAGATATTCGTAATCATCCGAGCAAAGTGCAGCGAACCAGCTGACCTCGGCGGCGTCGAGATCGGGGGATGTGACGGGAACGATGGTCATGGTGCAGGCCCTCCCAAGCCTTTGGACTGGACAAGGGTTACCGCTCACGGCAACGTATATCAATGGTAGATCAATATCGGTGTCGAGGCGATGCGCGGTGCCCTTCCCACCTATCTCAGAATCGCCGAGCGGCTGACCCGCGACATTGCGGCCGGTCGACTTGCGCCCGGTGACCGTCTGCCGCCCGAGAGGGCGATGGCGGCAGAGCTTGGCGTGACGGTCACCACCTTGCGCAAGGCGCTGGCGGTGCTGACCGAACGCGGCCTACTGGAGCGGCGGCAGGGATCGGGCAACACGATACGGGCGGGCGACACCGGGCAAGCGGTCTATGCCCTGTTCCGGCTGGAGCGGCCCGAGGGGGGTGGCTTGCCCACGGCGGAGCTGATCGCGCTGGATCACCGCGAAAAGCCCGAGGGCCTGCCCGATCTGGGCAGCACGGCGCGCCACGCGTGGAACATCCGCCGGTTGCGCGCGCTCGACGGGGTGCCGGTGGCGGTCGAGGATATCTGGCTCGACGGGCGGTTCAACGGGCGGCTCACGCCCGCGACGGTCTCGGAATCGCTTTATCGCAGCTACCGCGACCTTATGGGGCTGACCATCGCGCGGGCCGAGGACAGGCTGGGCGCGGGCCCCCTGCCCGATTGGGCGGGCGACCGGCTGGGCGCGCGTCCCGGGACCATCATGGCCCTTGCCCGTCGCCGCGCCTTCGCGGCAGATGGGCGCATCGCCGAGGTCTCCTCCACATGGTTCGACCCCGATCGCGCGGCCTATGTCGCGCGCCTTCCGTGACACGGGCAAATTTCATTGGGGCAAGGAGACAGACGCGCATGACCCGATACGGCATCATCGGTTCCGGAATGATGGGGCAGGAGCATATCCGCAACATCGCCCTGTTGCCCGGCGCGACGCTGGGGGCCTTTGTCGAACCCGATCCGGGGATGGCGGCGGCGACGCTGGCCCTGATGCCGCAGGCGGTGCGCTGCACCGACATTCCCGCGCTTCTGGCGCGCGGCGACATCGACGCGCTGGTCATCGCCTCGCCCAACCATCTGCATGTCGCGCAGTTGCAGCAGATCGCGGCCACCCGCGCCCTGCCCGTTCTGGTCGAGAAACCCCTCTATACCGACGAGGCGCAACTGCCCGCGCTGGAGCGGTTGGCGCGCGACTATCCGGCGCCGATCTGGGTGGCGATGGAATACCGCTACATGCCCCCCGTGCAGGTCCTGCGCGACATGGCCGACGCGGCCACCGGAGGCATCCGCATGCTGACGATCCGCGAACACCGCTTTCCCTTTCTGGAAAAGGTCGGCGACTGGAACCGGTTCAACCGCAACACCGGCGGAACGCTGGTGGAAAAGTGCTGCCATTTCTTCGACCTGATGCGCCTGATCGTGCAAGACGAGCCGGTGCGCGTGATGGCAAGCGCCGGGCAGGCCGTGAACCATCTGGACGAACGCTACGAAGGCGAGACGCCCGACATCTGGGATCATGGCTATGTCATCGTCGATTTCGCCCGTGGCGCGCGCGCGATGCTGGAGCTGTGCATGTTCGCCGAAGGGGCGCGCTATCAGGAGGAGATTTCCGCCGTCGGGCCATTGGGCAAGATCGAGGCGCTGGTGCCTGGACCGACGCGGTTCTGGAACCACGACATCGGCCCCGCGCCAGTGCCCCGCGTTATCGTCAGCCCACGCAACCCGACCGGCCCCGTCGAACACGAGGTGCCGGTGGACCCGCGCCTGTTGGCGGCGGGGGATCACAACGGGTCGACCTTCTACCAGCACGAGCGCTTTCTTGAGGTCGTCCACGGCCGCGCCCGCCCCGAGGTGACGCTGGCCGATGGCGCGGCGGCTGTGCGCATGGGTCGCGCCGCGCAAGAGAGCGCGTGCACGGGCCAGGCCGTTTCGCTCGTCTGACGGGCGGTGTAGGGTCTGGCCATGACGCGACGCATCGACATCGGCATCGACGGGGGCGGCACGGGCTGCCGGGTGGCGCTGTCGCTTGAGGGTGGCCCGGTCGCCCTGACGCGGGGCGGCCCGGCCAACATCGTCACCGACCCGGCGGCGGCCGAGGCCGCGATCAGGCTCGCGTTGACCGAGGCACTGACCGCGCGGGGCCTCGGGTTCGACGCGATGGTCGATGCCCGCGTCTGCGCGGGGCTGGCGGGCGGGCGGCTAGCCGGCGCGGCTGATGCCTTTGCCACCCGCCTGCCCTTTCTTGCCTATGTCGTCGATGACAGTGTCACGGCGCTGGAGGGCGCATTCGCCGGGGCCGAGGGGACGCTGGTCAGCCTTGGCACCGGATCCTTCTGCATCCGGCGCGACGCGCGCGGGATCACGCATCAGGGCGGCTGGGGCTTTGTGCTGGGCGACGAAGGCTCGGCGGCATGGTTCGGGCGCATGGCCTTGTCGGAACTGCTCAGGATCGAGGATGGGCGGATGTCGCGCTATGCGGCCGACCCGCTGATCGGGGTGCTGCGCGGGGCGATGGGCCTGCATCCGGTGCTGTTCGCGCGTGACGCCCGGCCCGAGGATTTCGCGGCACTTGCGCCTGTGATCCTCGCTTGCGGGAGCCCGTGGTCCAAAGACCTGCTCGAACGTGTCGGCGCCGAGGTGGTGGTGGCCCTGCGCCAGATCGGCCATCCCGCGGGCGGCGCCTGGGCGCTGACGGGCGGCTTTGCCAGTGCCCTTGCTGCGCGCTGGGCCAGATCGATGCAGACCGGCCTGCAAGAGCCGTTGGGAAACGCCCTGGACGGGGCACTGTCACTGGCGCGGGGGTTACCATGACACTGTACAGCGGGCTCGACATTCTGGACGGCGACGGGCTGCGGGCCGACATGGCACTGCGCCTCACGGAGGGGCAGATTGCCGAGGTCCGCCACAGGCAGGCAGGCGAACCGGCCGTGGACCTGTCGCAAGACGGCCAGCGCGCGCTGGTCTGCCCCGGGTTTCTGGACCTTCAGGTCAACGGCGGCGCGGGGCTGATGCTGGGCGAGTGCACGACACCCGGCGATGTCTCGCGCCTTGCCTCCGCGCATCGGGCGGGTGGCACCACAGGCCTGATGCCGACGCTGATCTCGGACAGCGGGTCTGAAATCACGCGCATCATCGACCTTGTCGCGCAGGCCGCGACCGATGATCCGGCTATCCTAGGCCTGCATCTGGAGGGGCCACATATCGCCGTCGCAGGCGCGCATGACCCGGCGCAATTGCGCCCCATGACCGATGCGGACCTCATGCGCTACAAGGCGGCGGCGGCTGTCTTGCCGCATCTCTTGATCACGCTGGCCCCGGAACAGGTGACGCATGCGCAGATCGCGGCGCTGACCGAGGCCGGCGTGACCGTGTCACTGGGCCATTCCAGCGCTGGGTATGACGCCGCAAAAGCGGCCTATGCGGCGGGCGCGGGCCATGTCACGCATCTGTTCAACGCCATGTCCGGCCTGCATCACCGCGAACCCGGCATGGTGGGCGCGGCGCTGGATCATGCGCCATGGATCGGCTTGATCGCAGATGGTGTGCATGTTCATGACGCCGGGCTGCGGCTGGCTTGGGCGACGGCGCGCGACCGGCTTATCCTTGTGACAGATGCCATGGCCGTCGCCGGAACCTCCAAGGCGCATTTCAACTTTGCGGGGCGGCGGATCACGCGGGCGGGCGGGCGGCTGACGCTGGCCGATGGCACGCTGGCCGGGGCCGACATCACGATGATCGACGCGGTACGCCATATGGCGAGGGCCACGGGTGCATCCCTTACAGAGGTTCTGCCCCTGGCCTTCGATGCGCCGCACCGGCTTGTGACCGGACAGCCCAACCGGATCACGCCGGGACGGCCCGCCCGCCTTTTGTGCCTGGCCGGGGACCGGCTGACGTCGCTTGCCACCGGCGAAGGCTGGCAAAGGATCTAAAGCGCCGCGCCCACCAAAGACCCGATGACGCTTGTCGCGGCCATGGCCAGCACACCCCAAATGATCACCCGCAGCGCGCCACGGCGCCGCGACGCCCCCCCGGCCTGCGCCCCCAGCGCACCGAGCGTGCCTAGGGCCACAAGCGTCGCCGACGCCACCCAGACCTGCAGACTTTCCATCGGTGCGACTGCCCCCACCGTCAGCGGCACCGACGCCCCGGCGGCAAAGGTCAGCGCCGAGACAACCGCTGCCTGCAACGGGCGCGGCGGCGACAGATCGGTCAACCCGATTTCGTCGCGCAGATGCGCTCCAAGCGCGTCCGCTTCGGTCAGATGCTCGGCAACCTCGCGGGCCAGCGGCGGCGGCAGGCCGCGGGTTTCGTAGATCTGGGCCAGTTCGTCCAGCTCCGCCTCTGCGTTGAGCTTGAGTTCCCGCCGTTCCTTGGCGATGTCGGCCTGCTCCACATCCTCCTGGCTTGAGACCGAGACATATTCCCCCGCCGCCATGCTGAGCGCGCCCGCCACCATCCCTGCGATGCCCGCCAGCATGACGGTGACATGATCGCTTGCCCCGGCAGCCACACCCACGATCAAGGAGGCGGTCGACAAGATGCCGTCATTGGCCCCCATGACCGCCGCGCGCAACCAGCCCGAGCGCCCCGAGAGGTGCGGCTCGGCATGGGCCGAGGGGATGCCATGGTGGGTCGGGCGCGCCATCAGGTCAGACCCATCTTGCCGGGGTTCAGGATGTTGTGCGGGTCGATGCCACGCTTGATCGCGCGCATCATCGCCATCGCGCCAGATCCCAGTTCGCGTTCCAGATAGGGGGCCTTGCCCTGCCCGATGCCATGCTCGCCGGTGCAGGTGCCATCCATCGAAATCGCCAGCTCGTTGAGCCAGCCGATGAACCCTTCGGCCTGCGCGACCTCGGCCGGGTTGTCTGTGTCGACCAGCAGCAGGCAGTGGAAATTGCCGTCGCCGACATGGCCGACGATGGGCGCCAGCATGCCCATGGAGGCCAGCCGGTCCTGCGCGGCACTGACGCAATCGGCCAGTCGGCTGACCGGCACACAGACATCGGTCGACAGTCCCTTGGCGCCGGGGCGCAACTGCAGCCCCGCCCAATAGGCATCATGGCGCGCCTGCCACAGGCGGTTGCGGTCCTCCTCGCGTTTGGTGAAGGTAAAGCCGCTGCCCCCCGTCTCGGCCGCGATATCCCCAAACCGCGCCGCATCTTCCGCCACACCAGCGTCCGAGCCATGGAATTCCAGCAGCAAAAGGGGGGCTTCGGGCAGCGACAGCTTCGAATAGGCGTTGACGGCCCGGACCTGCAGCGCATCCAGCAGTTCGATCCGCGCGACCGGGATGCCATACTGAATGGTTGCGATCACCGCGTTGCAGGCAGCGGCCACGTCGGGAAAGGAACAGGTCGCGGCAGAGACCGCCTCGGGGATGCCGCGCAGGCGCAGGGTCAGTTCCGTGATGATCCCCAGCGTCCCCTCCGAGCCAACCATGAGCCGCGTCAGATCGTAGCCCGCGCTCGACTTGCGCGCGCGGGCCGCCGTTTGGACCAGCTCGCCCGAGGGCAGCACAGCCTTGAGCGCCAGCACATTGTCCTTCATCGTCCCGTAGCGCACCGCATTGGTGCCGCTGGCCCCCGTCGCGGCCATGCCGCCGAGCGAGGCATCGGCGCCCGGATCGACGGAAAAGAACAACCCCGTCGCCCGCAGGTGCGCGTTCAGCGCCTTGCGCGTCACACCGGGCTGGACCACGACGTCCATATCCTCGGCATTCACCTGAAGGATGGCGTTCATATCCCTGAAATCAAGTGATATTCCTCCTGCAGGAGCATTGACGTGCCCCTCCAGAGAGCTGCCCGTGCCGAAGGGGATGACCGGCACCCGATATTGCGAACAGATGGCCATGATCGCCTGCACCTCCTCGGTCGAGGTGGGGCAGATGACCGCATCGGGCGGCTGATTGCGCAGCCATGTCGTGGTATGCGCGTGCTGTTCGCGCAGCGCCTGCCCGGTTTCGACCCGCGCGCCAAAGCGTTGGCGCAAGATGTCCATCGCTGTAGCGATCCCGTCCTCGTTGCGCCACAGATCCACAACGCCTGCCATATGCCACCCCCCCAAAATTTGTCTTGCGCCCCATGACCTATCCTTGCGCGGCGGCGCGGCGCAAGCGCGTGCCGAGGGTCGCGGCCCCTTGCCACGGCGCGCCGGGTCGGATCACATGGCGCCGCGCGACACGGGAGGACAGACATGACACGACCCACACCCCTTTGGCTGTTGGTGGTCTTGCAAGGCGGCATCTCGGCCGCCTCGCTGGTGGTGGAAATCGTGGCGGGGCGCATGCTTGCGCCCCATGTGGGCATGTCGCTCTATACATGGACGGCGGTGATCGCGGTGGTTCTGGCCGGGTTCTCGGCCGGGCACTGGTGGGGCGGGCGGCTGGCCGAGAAACCGGCGCCCGACGCGCTGGCATGGACAGGTGGCGCGACGCTTGCCGCCGCGGTGACGACGGCAGCCGCCGTCTTGATCTTGCCCGCGGTGGCAGCGCCCGTACTGGCCGCCGTGACAGACCCGGTCTGGGGCATCACCGCGCTGACCATGGTGGTGTTCTTCTTGCCGTCCTTCTTTGCCGGTGTGCCTGCCCCGGTGCTGGCCCAGATCGCCATCACCACGCAGGACCGCTCCGGCCCGGCGCTGGGGGCCATGTTCGCCTCGGGCGCAGTCGGCGCGATCGCGGGCGTGCTGCTGGCGGGGTTCGTCTTCATCGGCTGGCTGGGATCGGCGCTGACGCTCGTGCTGGTGACGGTGGTCTATATCCTGTCGGGCCTGTTGTTCTTTTGGCTCGGCCGATCTCGCGGGTTGGCCGTCGCGGTTCTGGCCGGGGCCGCTGCTGCCGGAATGGCAGGGCTTGCGCTGGCCGCGCCCGCACAATGCCATGAGGAGACCCGCTATTTCTGCCTGCGGGTCGATGACCTGTCGGCCGATCCAAACAGCCCGGTGCACCTGATGGTGATCGACCATCTCGCCCACGGGATCAGCGCGCGCGACCTTCCCGAGGTTCAGTTCACCGTCCATGGCGCAATGCTCGACACGCTGACGCGTCTGCGCGCCCCGCGCGAGGATTTCAGCACCTATGTCATCGGCGGCGGGTCGTTTTCCGTGCCGCGCAGCCTGATCGCGCAAGGCGCGGGGCCGATGACCGTGTCCGAGATCGACCCCGAGGTGACGCGGTTGGCCGAAGCGGCGTTCTGGTTCGACCCCGCCAGCGCCGAGATCTGGCACGAGGATGCGCGCCGCGCCCTGCTGACCCGCCCCGAGGTGCGCTTCGACATCATCATCGGCGATGCCTTCACCGATGTGGTGGTGCCGGTGCATCTGGTCACGCGGGAATTCTTCGAGCTTGTGTCCGCCCGGATGACGCCCGACGGGTCCTTCTTGATGACGGTGATCGATTACGAGGACAGGCTCGGCTCGCTCGGCTCGATCGTGATGACGCTGCGCGAGGTCTTTCCGGTGGTCGAGGTCTGGACCCAGACGGGGCAGCCCGCGCCGGGCTCGCGCATGGTCTTTGCCGTGGTGGCGGGGTCCGAGCCCACGCCGGTCGGCACATTCAGCGCGCCCGCGCCGAACCTGATGACCTTCGGCGCGCTGGACGACCGCTTCGTCGCTGCGCTGGCGGCCGACCGGGGGATGGTTCTGACCGATGATTACGCGCCGATCGACCGGTTGATGGGGCGGCGGGACTGATCGTCACCTCGGTGCGCCGTCCCGCGCGCCAAAGCGTTACGAAAACAGGTCGTGGCACAGTTCCAGCGCCTCGATCAGCACATCCACCTCGCCTACGGTGTTGTACATGCCGAAGCTCGCGCGGCAGGTGGCCGTAACGCCCAAATGCTCCATCAGCGGCCCGGCGCAATGCTGGCCCGCGCGCACCGCCACGCCCTTCTTGTCAAGGACGGTCGAGATGTCGTGGGCATGCGCCGCACCCTCCAGCGTGAAGGAAAAGATCGCCCCCTTGGTCGCCGAATTGCCCTGCACGTTCAGCCAGTTCAACCCGTCGAGCCGCGCGCGGGCATAATCCCTAAGCCGCGCCTCATGGGCGGCGATATTCACCATCCCCACGCCCATCATGTAATCGAGCGCTACGCCCAGCCCGATCTGCTGGACGATGCCGGGGGTGCCCGCCTCGAACTTCATCGGGGGATCGTTGTAGATCACGCGGTCGCGGTGCACCTCGCGGATCATGTCGCCGCCGCCGATGAAGGGGCGCATCTCGGCCATGCGGGCGGATTTGATGTGGATCGCGCCGGACCCGGAGGGCCCGTAAAGCTTGTGGCCGGTGACGGCGTAGAAATCCGCCCCCAGCGCATCAAGGTCGAGGGCCATGTGAACAGCTGCCTGCGAGCCGTCGAGCAGCACCGGAACGCCCCTCGCATGGGCCGCATCGATCACGGGCTTCACGTCAAAGACGGTGCCCAGAACGTTCGACATGTGCGACATGGCCACCAGTTTCGTGCGCGGACCGATGGCATCGATCATCGCCTGCGGGTCCAGATCGCCATTGGCGTCGACCTCGACCCATTTCAGCACCACGCCCTGCCGTTCGCGCAAGAAATGCCAAGGCACGATATTGGCGTGATGCTCGGCAATGGTCAGCACGATCTCGTCGCCCGCCTGCATCCTGGGCATGGCCCAGCCATAGGCGACAAGGTTGATCCCTTCGGTCGCCCCGCTTGTGAACACGATCTCGTGCTCGTCCTTCACGCCCAGAAACCGAGCGATGGTGCCGCGCACGCCCTCGTATTTCTCGGTCGCCAGCGTCGACAGGTAGTGCAGGCCGCGATGCACATTGGAATATTCCTGCGCATAGGCCTGCGTCACCGCGTCGATGACCACCTGCGGCTTTTGCGCGCTTGCGCCATTGTCGAGATAGACCAGCGGCTTGCCGTTCACCTGCCGTGACAGGATCGGGAAATCGGCGCGGATCGCTGCGATGTCATAGCTCATTCAGACCGTCCCGAAGGTGATGCCGAGCATGGTGAGAACCAGGCTCAGGGAAACAAGGATCGCAAACCCCGACAGCAGCGTCATCACGAAGACCATCCCCAGCGACGTGAAGCCGTGCAGCGTCGCGATGAAATTGACCAGCAGCCACAAAAACAGACCGAGCGCCAGAATGGTGATCAGCCCGGCCACCGGTGGGATGAGAAGCAGTGCGGCCAGTTGCACCACCTGCACGCACAAAAAAATGAACTGCAGCCAAACGATCAGCAAAAGCGCCTCTTCAAAGCGGCCGGTGCCGCCGAACAGCCGCCCGATCTGCGTGATCGCATGGGCCATCATGTAGAGAAGCGCCGCCTGCAAGCCGCCCATGACCACCGCCGAGGACCCCATCGGTCCCGTCAGCGGCCCGCCCTGCGGTAGCCCCGCCAGCAGGTAGAGCAGATCGCCCAAGAGCATCGACAGCACGATCACCAGCGCAAAGGCCAGCCACATCGCCTGACGCGGCACGCCGAGGCTCAGGACTGTCTCGGCCCCTTCGCGCGGGTTCGACACCGTGTCGCGCGCCATGCGCAGGAGCGGTACGAGGCTGAGAAGTCGGGTCATGGGCCGGTGTCCGCCTCGGGTTCGCGTTGCGCCTCGCGCAGCGACATGCCCCAGATGGCCAGAAAGGCAACCAGCAAGATCACCCCTGCGACGGTCTGCGCCGGGCCGGGCCCGACGAATCCCGCGACAAGGCCATGGAACAGCCATGCGGGCGATGTGGCCAGAAGCGACCAGAACAGCGCAAGACGGGCCGAATACCACGTCCCGCGCCCGCCCAGGATCCTAGCCAGCAGATGCGTGATCGCGGCCACCGCATAGGCCGCCAGCGGCCAGATCATCATCATGGCGAAAAAGGTGATCGACAGCACCGCCTCGAGCGGCGGCGCGCCCTCGGGGGCAAGATAGGCCTCGCGGCTCAGGCGCGGCCATTGCGCAACGAAGATGACGAAACAGGCCGCAATAAGGACCGCCAGCGCCCGATCCTCGCGGCGGCCCATGGACAGCAGGCGGCGCATCACGGCGCCGGGGTGCCGCCATGTGGCCACGATATCGGTTGTCACCGCCATGGATCAGCCGCGCCTCCGCCGCTCCAGCCACAGCTGCAACCGCGTGCGGATGTCGTCTTGCAATGTGGCGTCCTCGATCTCCTGAATCGCCTCGTCGATGAAGGCGAGCACCAGCAGGTCGGTCGCCGTCTCGCGCGGCACACCTCGGGCGCGCAGGTAGAAGAGCGCTGTTTCATCAATCGCCCCCGTGGTCGAACCATGCGAGCATTTCACGTCATCGGCGTAAATCTCCAGCTCAGGCTTGGCCTGAAACGACGCTTCCTCGTCCAAAAGCAACGCTTGGCTGATCTGGTAGCCGTCCGTCTTCTGCGCGCCGGGCTTGACCAGAATCTTGCCCTGAAAGACCCCCTCGGCCCCGTTCCGAAGCACCTTTTTGAACACCTGACGGCTTTCGCAACGGAGCGCCCCGTGGGTAACAAACACCGTGTCGTCGTGGTGGAAGGCCTGCAGCTTGCCGTCGCCCATCGCCGCACCCGCCACATGGGCGCTGGCGTCATCCCCGGTCAGCTCGATCACATGCTCGTTGCGCGTCATCACCCCGTTCACCGTAAGGGTGAAGGATTTGTAACGGCTTTCCGCCCCCAGACGCGCGAACATGTGGGTCGCGGCGCGGCGTTCGTGGTCGCGCCCCTGCGCGCGCACATGGTGGAACGCGCCGCGGTCGGCGACGCTGATCTCCATGCATTTGTTGAACCGCGCGGCGGCAGGCCCGTTCTCGAGGATGGTCAGCTCCGCCCCCTCCTCGACCCGCACGACATGGTGCAAGATCGCATCCGAGGTCTCGGAGCGGTGCAAGTAGACAAGGCTGATGGGCTTGGCCGCCTTGCCGACTGCCCGGATCACCAGACCGTCGGTGGCAAAGGCCGTGTTCAGCGCCGCCAAGGGCCGGGCGACCGGGGTCTGTCCGGCGGTTTCCAGCGTGCCGTAAAACTCGCGCGCCCAGTGGATGTCGCGGGCCATGGCATCGGCCAGACGCTCGATCTCCACCCCCTCGAGGCTCAGTTCGTCGGATTGCTCCGCATCGAAAACACCATCGACAAAGACGATGCGCAGCCGGTCCACCGCATCGAAAAGCGGCGCTTCGTCCTTGGCCTCGAACAAGGCTGCGCGCGGCGCGGCCACCTGCGTCAGGCTGTCGGGGTTGGTGAATTTCCAGTATTCATCGCGCCGTCCGGGCAGGCCCATCACGCGCAACCGCGCCAAAGCGTCCGCGCGCGCGGCCATGCCCCAAGCGCCACCTTTCGGCAGCTCAAGCGCGGCGATCCGGCTCTCCGTCAGGTCGGGTTTCGGCTGTGCCACCGCCATCACGCCACCTCGGCAAGGATGTCGGCATAGCCGTTTTGTTCGACCTCAAGCGCCAGCTCCGGCCCGCCCGTCTTGACGATGCGGCCATCGGCCATGATGTGGACCACATCAGGCCGGATGTGGTCGAGCAGGCGCTGGTAATGGGTGATGACAAGGAAACCCCGACCCGCGTCGCGCAGCGCGTTCACGCCATCGGCCACCAGTTTCATCGCGTCCACATCAAGGCCCGAGTCGGTCTCGTCGAGGATGCACATCTTGGGTTCCAGCATCGCCATCTGCAGGATCTCGTTGCGCTTTTTCTCGCCGCCCGAAAAGCCGACATTGACCGGGCGCTTGAGCATTTCGGCGTCGATCTTGAGCGCCTTGGCCTTTTCGCGCACCAGCTTGAGGAAATCGCCCGCGCTGACCTCTTCCTCTCCGCGTGCCTTGCGCTGCGCATTCATCGCGGTACGCAAGAAGGTCATGTTGCCCACGCCGGGGATCTCGACCGGATATTGGAAGGCCAGAAACAGCCCCGCCGACGCGCGTTCCTCGGGCTCCATCCCCAGCAGATCCTCGCCCTCCAGCGTGGCCGTGCCATCCGTCACCTCATAGCCGTCGCGGCCCGACAGGACATAGGACAGCGTCGACTTGCCCGAGCCGTTCGGCCCCATGATCGCATGGACCTTTCCGGCCTCGACCGTCAGATCGACACCCTTGAGGATCTGCTTGTCCTCATCTTCCAGTTTCACATGCAGGTTCTTGATGGTCAGCATCACTCACATCCTTCTGTAACGTCTTGGGCGCGCTCTTATGCCTGCGCTGCCAGTTTCATCGGTTTGCCCTGCCGTGGCAGGCGCGCGACATAGGCCGCCGCCGCGCCTGCGTCGATCGCATCGCGTGCGATCAGCAGGTCGAGACAGCGCGCGGCCACATCGAAGCTTTCGATCACCGCATCGCACAAGATCGCCATGTGCTTCAGCGCTTCGGTGTCGATCAGGTCAGGATGACGCAAGCAGCGCAGGAACACCGCGTCGCCGTCGAGCAACTGGTTGTCATGGGCGGTCTTTTCCAACCTCGTGGCAAGCCCGCCCCGCAACGAGAAGCCCTTGAGAAAGGAGAATTTGTGCAGGTCGAAGCCATGGCCCCGCAGCACCCGCATCTGGTCGTCGATCAGCGGCTGATCCTCGTAAAGCGGTACGAAACCCACCTCGGTGATCACCGCCAGTGCGGTGGCGAGCTTGGCCGCCGCCCCTTCGAACACCTGCAGCTCGCCGCCCTGCACGTCGATCTTCATCAGATCGAAGGGCGGCACGTCGTCCAATTCGTCGAGCCTGTGGGTCTCGACCGTGATTTCCTCGATCACGGTGCCGGGGCTGGCGAAACGCTGGAAAAACGCGGCCGTCTGCGCATCGGGCCGCAAGAGCGAGGTGAGCGAGGCCGCCTTGGTCACATGGAGCGTGGCCGGTCCACCCGTCCCGATGGCGTAAGGCAGGTAGGTTTCCGTGGCGCTCTGCGCGAGGCGTGCGAAGGCGCGCGGCTCAGGCTCGAACCCCCAGACCTCGCAATGGCCCGCCGCAAGAAGGCCCGCATAGGGATTGTCGTTGATCGGATTCGCGCCCACCTCGACCACGCGCGTGCGGCGCACGGGGGCCAGAAGGGCCACCAGCGCGTCGAGCCTGTCTCGATCGAAATCCTTGCCCATTCCTTGCGCCCGTCAGTCCAGCGTCACGGCGGTGCCGGAGGCCGACACCATGAGCATGTTGTTGATCACCTCATAGTCGAGATCGACGCCCACGACCGCACCAGCCCCCATGGCGCGGGCGCGATCCTCCATCTCGGACAGCGCGGTGGAACGCGCCTTGCCCAGTTCCTCCTCATAGGCGCCCGAGCGCCCGCCGATGATGTCGGTGATCCCCGCAAAGAGATCGCGGAACACATTGGCGCCGAGGATAGCCTCGCCCACCACGATGCCGTGGTACGTGCTGATGCGGCGACCCTCGATGGAGGGGGTGGTGGTCACGATCATGCGCCGCCCCCTTGTCCGCTGCGGCCCCCGCGTTGCGCGGACTTTCTAAACAGATCGACCAGCGCGACGGTCAAGGCACCCCAGATGACGAACAGGAAAAACCCGAGGACAATTTCCGCCCGTTCGGCCAAACCGGCCTGAAGCCAGCCCTGCGCGACCAGCGCCTCGACGATCTCGTCATGGGCGATGGAAAGAAGGAACACGATGATCAGTGCCAGCGACAGGACAGTGGCCTGCGTCGCCTCACGCGACCTGCGCCATGTCATGCGGATGGGCCCGCGCATCGCACCCGGCCCTATGCCGTCACCTTGGGTCATCAGCCGACAGATCCCTCAAGGCTGATCGCCACCAGCTGCTGCGCCTCCATCGCGAATTCCATCGGCAGGGCCTGCAAGACCTCACGCGCGAACCCGTTCACGATCAGAGCCACGGCCTCTTCCTCGCCCATGCCGCGCGAGCGGCAGTAGAACATCTGGTCATCATCGACCTTTGAGGTCGTCGCCTCATGCTCCACCCGGCTCGAGTTGTTCTTGACCTCGATGTAGGGAACCGTGTGCGCCCCGCACTTGTCGCCGATCAGCAGACTGTCGCACTGGGTATAGTTGCGGCTGTCCTTGGCCTTCGGGTGCATCGAGACAAGACCGCGATAGGTGTTCTGCGCCCGGCCCGCGCTGATGCCCTTGGACACGATACGCGACTTGGTGCGCTTGCCCAGATGGACCATCTTGGTTCCGGTGTCGGCCTGCTGGGCATTGTTGGCGATGGCGATGGAATAGAACTCGCCCTGACTGTCATCGCCGCGCAAGATGCACGACGGGTATTTCCAGGTGATGGCCGAACCGGTTTCCACCTGCGTCCACATCACTTTCGACCGGTCGCCCCGGCAATCGGCGCGCTTGGTGACGAAGTTGTAGATGCCGCCACGGCCTTCCTCGTCGCCCGGATACCAGTTCTGGACCGTCGAATACTTGATCTCGGCGTCATCCAGCAGCACCAGTTCCACCACGGCGGCATGCAGCTGATGCGTGTCGCGCTTGGGCGCGGTGCAGCCCTCAAGGTAGGACACATAGCTGCCCTTGTCGGCGATGATCAGCGTGCGTTCGAACTGGCCGGTATTCTCGGCGTTGATGCGGAAATAGGTCGACAATTCCATCGGGCAGCGCACGCCGGGCGGGATGTAGACAAAGGACCCGTCGGAAAAGACCGCTGAATTCAGTGTGGCGAAATAATTGTCGGTGATCGGCACGACCGAGCCAAGGTACTTCTTGACCAGCTCCGGATGCTCCTTGATCGCCTCGGAGATGGAACAGAAGATCACGCCTGCCTTGCGCAATTCCGCCTGGAAAGTGGTGCCGACGCTGACACTGTCGAACACTGCATCGACGGCCACCTTGCGACCCTCGGCAGGCGCATCCTCGGCCCCTTCGACGCCTGCAAGGATCAATTGTTCCTTCAGCGGGATCCCGAGCTTCTGATAGGTCGCCAAGAGCTTGGGATCGACATCGTCAAGCGATTTCGGCTTTTCCGCCATGCTCTTGGGGCGGGCGTAGTAGTACTGGTCCTGATAGTCGATGGGCGGGTAGTTCACCATCGCCCAAGTCGGTTCTTCCATCTGCTTCCAGCGCTTGAACGCCTGCAGACGCCAGTCTGTCATCCACTCGGGCTCGCCGTTCTTTTCCGAGATGAGGCGCACGATGTCCTCGTTCACGCCCTTTGGGGCGTAATCCATCTCGATCTCGGTGTTCCAGCCGTATTTGTACTTGCCGCCGACCGCCTGCACCGCTTCGACCGTCTCGCGGTCGACGCCGTCCTTGACCTGCGTGTCAGTGATCTCGCTGTCGAGGGCTGTCATCGTCGTCTCTCCCGTCCTGCCGGTTTGTCCGGCGCCTGCGTGGCGGGGTCGGCCCCGCCTGTCGTCTCACCGCCCGCGTCGGGCAAACCGTTCATGGGCCGCAGCCCAGGCTTCGGCAAAGGAAAGGACCTCCGCCTCGGTCGTCTCTGGCCCCAGCGAGACCCTGAGCGCGCAAGACGCCTCGGTCTCCGAATAGCCCATGGCGCGCAACACCGAACTGGCCTTCACCTTGCCCGAGGAACAGGCGGACCCCGCCGATACGGCAAAGCCCGCCAGATCCATCTGCATCACCTGCGTCTCACCCTTCCATCCGGGCGTGATCATCAGGCTGGTGTTTGGCAACCGCGCGCCATCTTTCCCGACAAAAATAGTATCTCTTGCCGAATGGTCCAGAGTCTTTTCTAGAATATTTCTAAGTTTGGCAACCCGGTCCCAAACACCGGATTCAAGATCTTGCGTGGCAGCCTGGGCCGCAGCCCCAAATCCGGCAATGCCGATCAGGTTCTCCGTGCCGGACCTGCGCCCCATCTCCTGCCCGCCGCCCCGGATGCGGGCCTCCACATCCAGACCGCGCCTGAGGATCAGCGCCCCGATTCCCTTGGGACCCCCGATCTTGTGGGCCGAGACGAAGGCCATATCGACGCCCGACCAGTCGAAGGCCACAGGGATCTTGCCGAACCCTTGCGTCCAGTCGCTGACGGCCAGACCCTCGGGCAGGTCCTGCACAATCCCCGTCTCGGAATTGGCCAGCTGCAACGTGCTGGCCGCTGGATCGCTCACAGCCACTCGGCCCAGCCCATCGACCTCCAGATCCTCCTCCACCCACGCGCGCACCGCGTCATGTTCTATCCCGGCGCCATGCAGGCCCCGCCCCGCCAACGCCAGCGCCGCCGCCTCGGTCGCGCCCGAGACAAAGACGATGTCGGCCGCCTGCGCGCCAAGCGCCTCGGCCAGTTGGCTGCGCGCGCGTTCCATCACCGCCTTGGCCGCCCGTCCCTCGGCATGGACAGAGGAGGGGTTGCCCACCAGATCCATCGCCGCGACCATCGCCGCGCGCGCTTCACGCCTCAGGGGCGTCGTGGCATTGTGATCGAGATAGACCCGCGCCATCGCGTCCCCGCTTCATCTTTCCAAAAATATGCACGCCACCACATCGCCAGAAGCGGGCGGCCAAGGGATCAGCCTTCGTCGACAACCTCGAAGAGCGTCGGCACAGCGGGGCACGGCGTCAGCCCGTTCTCCACGACATCCGACAACCGCGTCTGGTGCAAGAAGACATAGACATGCGCCGACAGGCTTTCCCACAGCCGGTTGGTCATCGACTGCGCCCGGCTGCCCGAGACCCCGCCCGAGGCCCCCGCCCCGGTGTGCAGCGCACTGACCGTCTCGTCCACGGCGGCAAAGATCTCGACCACCCGGATTTCCGAAGCCGGTCGCGCCAGCCGGTAACCACCGCCCGGGCCCCGGACCGAGTCGACCAGTTCTGCGCGGCGCAGCTTGACGAAAAGCTGTTCAAGATAGGGCAAGGAGATATCCTGCCGCTTTGACAGTTCCGACAGTGATACCAGTCCGTCGCCCTTCTGCAGCGCAAGGTCTGCCATGGCGACCATGGCATAGCGCCCTTTGGTGCTCAGCTTCATCGCGGCCCGACCCCCTGCAAAGATTGACCTTTCCGATCGGCGCGCTTAACTGCGAAACGACCCGGGTTCCGCCACATGGCGCCGGACGGAATTTAATTGGTTCTAGGGAGCGCCCCCTGCCCCGTCAAGCAGGCCGCCGCCCTTGCCGCGCTTGAGGAGAACGTGTTTGCCCGAGGTGATTTTCCCCGGCCCCGAGGGCCGGCTCGAAGGCCGCTACCATCCGCAAAAGGCCAAGGACGCGCCCATCGCCATCATCTTGCACCCGCATCCGCAATTCGGCGGCACGATGAACAACAGGGTCGTCTACAACCTGCACTACGCCTTTCACAAGATCGGCTTCACCGTGCTGCGGTTCAACTTCCGAGGCGTCGGCCGCTCACAGGGCGAATACGACCAAGGCATCGGGGAACTCAGCGATGCGGCCTCGGCGCTGGATTACCTGCAGGCAATGAACCCCAATTCCAAGCATTGCTGGGTCGCGGGCTTTTCTTTTGGCGCCTGGATCGGGATGCAGCTCTTGATGCGCCGGCCCGAGATCACCGGCTTCATCTCGGTCAGCCCGCCCGCCAACATGTATGACTTCAGCTTCCTCGCGCCCTGCCCGGCTTCGGGCCTTGTCATCAACGGCGCGTCCGACCGCGTGGCCAAACCGCAAGATACCCGCATCCTCGTCGACAAGCTCCATGAGCAAAAGGGCATCACCATCACCCATCAGGAGGTCGAGGGCGCCGGCCATTTCTTCGAGGACCCGCACATGGACCCGATGATCGAGAGCGTGCAGACTTATGTGCGCCGCCGCCTGACCGAATCCTCGCGCTGAGGCCTGCAGATGAGCCGCATCGCCGAAGACCTCGCCGACAAGCTGGCGCTGGACACGATCAAGGCCGCCGAGGAACTGGGCGACGATCGGCTGATCGAGCAGATCGCGCAAGCGGTCGGCGCGTCGTCGCCCACGACCGAGGAACTGTTCCGCACCGCCGTGCGCGTCCGCATCGCCGAGGCGCGCGCGCGCAAGATTCTGGCCGAACGGCTGGCCAAGGCACGCACCGCCCCGCCGGCGACCTGACCCGCAGCAAGATCGCCTGACCGCGCTGAGGCCGACGAGATCCGCGTCCTTGGCCCCGATGGCGCGGCGATGCTTTTCAACCAGACGTTTGTGCGGAGGAACGGTAAGGCCGCCTCAGGCGCGCGCGGCGGGGGCAGACCCCGCCGCAATCAAGCCTGTCCGCGTTTCAGTCCAGCGCCTCGACCAGCACCAGATCCCGCTCGGACGCACCCTGCGCATGGCTCAGCGCCTCTTGGTAAGTTGCGCTCTCATAGCAGGCATTGGCTGCCTCAAGACTTGGAAAACGGGCCACCACGTTGCGCGGATGGGCGCGGCCTTCCTTCTGGATGGCACGACCACCACGGGCAAGGAAGGTGCCGCCGTGTTCAATGATGGCTTGCGTCGCCAGCGCCGCATATTTTGTATAGGCCTCGTTGTCGCTGACAGTCACATGGGCAATCCAATAGGCACCGGGCATCGTTCAAACTCCCTTGAGAACGGTTTCGGCGGCCGCGATGGCGGCCGAGACATTCGCGGCATCCCTGCCGCCACCTTGGGCGAAATCGGGACGGCCACCGCCGCCCTTGCCACCCAGCTCCTCGACCGCCGCACGCACAAGGTCCACAGCCGACAGGCGCCCGGTCAGATCCTCGGTCACGCCTGCGGCCACCGCAGCCTTGTCGCCGGTATCGGCGATCAGCAGCACCGCGCCCGATCCGATGCGCGCCTTGTGCTCGTCGATGAGGCCCGCCAGATCCTTGCCCGTCACACCCGTCAAGGCCTGCGCGTGGAAGGCGATACCGTTCACCTGCCGCGCCTCTTGTGGCGCTTGGCCGGCCCCACCCGCCATGGCCAGCGCGCGGCGCAGTTGCGCCACTTCGTTCTCCAGCTTGCGGCGCTCATCGAGCAGGCTTTCCACCCGCAGCGGCAGGTCATCACCGCTGGTTTTCAGCGTCTCTTCCACCCGCGACAGCGTCTCGTCGCGCGTGCGCAGCATCGCCATGGCGGCGGCCCCGGTCAGCGCCTCGATCCGGCGCACCCCGGAGGCTGATGCCTGTTCTGCCGTGATCGCGAAAAGACCGATGTCACCCGTCTGGCGCACATGTGTGCCGCCGCACAGTTCCAGCGAATAGGTTTGGCGGTCCGCCCCCTTGCCCGATCCGGGCAGAGTGCCCATCGACACCACGCGCACCTCGTCGCCGTATTTCTCGCCAAACAGCGCCTGCGCGCCCAGATCACGCGCGGCATCTGGCGTCATGATCCGCGTTTCCACCGGTGCGTTCTGGCGGATGAAGGCGTTCACCTCGGCCTCGACCTGCGCGTATTCCGTGCGGGTCAGAGGCTTGGCATGGCTGAAGTCAAAGCGCAGCCGGTCGGGAGCGTTCAGGCTGCCCCGCTGCGCCACATGATCGCCCAAGGCGCGGCGCAGGGCCTCATGTAGCAGGTGTGTGGCGGAATGGTTGGCCCGGATCGTGGCGCGGCGGTCGTGGTCCACCTCCAGCTCCGCGCCCTGCCCCGGCTTCATCTCGCCCTCGGCCACCTCGGCCATGTGCAAGAACAGGCCCGCGACCTTTTTCGTGTCCGTCACGCGGGCAAGGCCCGTGGCGGTGCGGATCATGCCGGTGTCACCCACCTGCCCGCCCGATTCCGCGTAGAACGGCGTCTGGTTGACCACGATAGCAAGGGTCTCGCCTGCCTGCGCCGCAGCGACGGCCACGCCGTCGCGCACCAGGGCCAGAAGCTGACCTTCGGCCCGTTCGGTGTCGTAGCCCAGGAACTCTGTCGCCCCATGCGCCTCGGCCAGATCGAACCAGATCGCGGCATCGGCCTGTTCGCCCGTGCCCGACCATGCCGCGCGCGCCTTGGCTTTTTGTTCTGCCATGGCGGCGTCGAAACCGTCGGTATCGACCGACCGGCCCTTTTCGCGCAGCGCGTCTTGCGTCAGGTCGAGCGGGAACCCGTAGGTATCATAAAGCTTGAAGGCCGCAGCCCCGGGCAGCGCCGCATCCGCGGGCAGCCCCGCCATTTCCTCGTCCAGCAGCTTCAGACCGCGATCAAGCGTGGTGCGGAACCGTTCCTCCTCAAGCTTGAGGGTCTCGCTGATCAGCGCCTGCGCACGGCCCAGTTCCGGATAGGCCTGCCCCATCTGCTGCACCAGCGAGGGGACCAGCCGGTGCATCAGCGGATCTTGCGCGCCCAGCAGATGCGCATGGCGCATCGCGCGGCGCATGATCCGGCGCAGGACATAGCCGCGCCCCTCGTTGCCGGGCATGACCCCATCTGCGATCAGAAAGGAGCACGACCGCAGGTGATCGGCGATCACCCGGTGGTGGACGTTCTTGGGGCCGTCGGGGTCCACGCTGGTGGCATGGGCCGAGGCTTCGATCAAAGCGCGCATCAGATCGGTGTCGTAGTTGTCGTGCTTGCCTTGCAACAGCGCACCGACCCGTTCCAGCCCCATGCCGGTGTCGATCGACTGCATCTGAAGCGGCACCATGGTGCCATCGGCGAATTGCTCGTTTTGCATGAAGACGACGTTCCAGATCTCGATGAACCGGTCGCCATCCTCGTCCGCGCTGCCCGGCGGGCCGCCCCAGATGTGGTCGCCATGATCGTAGAAGATCTCGGTGCAGGGGCCGCAGGGCCCGGTGGGGCCCATCTGCCAGAAATTGTCAGAGGTCGCGATGCGGATGATCCGGTCCTCGGGCACGCCGACCTTCTTCCAGATCTCGAAGGCCTCATCATCGGTGTGGTAGACCGTCGTCAGCAGACGCGACTTGTCGATCCCGAAGTCCTTCGTGATGAGCTCCCACGCATAGGGGATCGCGGCATCCTTGAAATAGTTGCCGAAGCTGAAATTCCCCAGCATCTCGAAAAACGTGTGGTGGCGCGCAGTATAGCCCACATTGTCGAGGTCATTGTGCTTGCCGCCCGCGCGCACGCATTTTTGCGCGGTCGTGGCCCGCACATAATCGCGGCGTTCCACCCCGGTGAAGAGGTTCTTGAACTGCACCATCCCCGAATTGGTGAACATCAGTGTCGGGTCGTTGCGCGGCACCAGCGGGCTAGAGGCCACGACCTCATGACCGTTGCGGCGGAAATACTCGAGGAAAGTGCTGCGGATGTCGTTGAGGCTGGCCATCGGGTCTCGCGCTGGTGTGGGCTGTCACGTGTCGGAGACCGGATGTATCCCCGCACCCGCCCCCTGTCCACGGCCCGCACAGCCCACGACGAAAAAAGACGGCCCCAATGGACCGTCCTTATCTGTGCAGTCTGTGCATCAGGCGCTGCGTGGACCGCGTCGAGCGGTCGGCCTTACGTGTCCGGGTCAGTCGTCGACCATGTCCATGGCGCTGTCCTCGTCGCCACCGGAGATCCCGAAATCGAGCCCGTGAGAGGCGCGGATCTTGTCCTCCAATTCCAGCGCGACGGCGGGATGGTCGCGCAGGAACTGCTTGGCGTTCTCGCGCCCCTGACCGATCCGCTCGTCGCCGTAGGAGTACCACGACCCCGATTTCTCGACGATGCCGGCCTTCACGCCCATGTCGACCAGTTCGCCGGTCTTGGAGATGCCGTCGCCATACATGATGTCGAATTCCACCTGCTTGAAGGGTGGTGCGACCTTGTTCTTGACGACCTTCACGCGGGTCTGGTTGCCCACAACCTCATCGCGATCCTTGATCGAGCCGATGCGGCGGATGTCGAGCCGGACGGAGGCATAGAATTTCAACGCGTTGCCGCCTGTCGTGGTCTCCGGGCTGCCGAACATCACGCCGATCTTCATCCGGATCTGATTGATGAAGATCACCATGCAGTTCGAGCGGCTGATCGACCCGGTCAACTTGCGCATCGCCTGAGACATCAGGCGAGCATGCACACCGACCGAGCTGTCGCCCATGTCGCCCTCAAGCTCCGACTTGGGTGTCAGCGCGGCAACCGAATCGACCACCACAAGGCTGACCGCGCCCGAGCGCACCAGTGTGTCGACGATCTCAAGCGCCTGTTCGCCGGTGTCGGGCTGCGAGATCAGAAGCTCATCGAGGTTCACGCCCAGCTTTTTCGCATATTGCGGGTCGAGCGCATGTTCGGCGTCAACAAAGGCGCAGACGCCGCCCTTTTTCTGTTCTTCGGCCACCACATGCAGCGTCAGCGTGGTCTTGCCCGAGCTTTCGGGCCCGTAGATCTCGATGATCCGCCCCTTGGGCAGGCCGCCGATCCCCAGCGCGATATCGAGGCCGAGCGAGCCGGTCGAGGTCGACTCGATATCCTTGAGGACGTTGTCGCCCCCAAGCCTCATGATGGAGCCCTTGCCGAACTGGCGTTCGATCTGGGCCAGCGCGCTGTCGAGCGCCTTTTGCTTGTCGGCTTGTTTGCGGTCGGTCATGTCGAGAAGATTTGCCGTTGCCATTGCGTAGGGCTCCCTTATTCCACGTTGCAGGCATAGCGGCAACGGGATGCTCGTGTTCACCTCTTGTTCCCGATCACTCATGCAAACAAAACGCGAACACTTCAAGTAAATTCTTGTCTCCCTGCAGTTTTCGCGAGATTGGTTAAGGACGGGTTACCGCAGACGACCTGCCGCGAGGAATTCTCCATGTTGTTGTTCTGGAAGGCGAAACTCGTGCTGCTGGCGGTGCCCAAGACGGGCACGACAGCGCTGGAAGAGGCTCTACTGCCTCATGCGGATGCGGCGATTCTCAACCCGCCCGAGAAAAAGCATGTCACCGCCCGGCGCTGGCGCAACCAGTTGGCGCCGTTCTTCGAGAACAAGGGCGGTCGGCGGCTGGAAACGATGGCGGTGATCCGCGAGCCGGTCGACTGGCTGAAAAGCTGGCACCGCTACCGCGCCCGGCCCGAGATCGCGGGCAGCGAGACCTCTACGGCCGGGATCGGCTTCGACACCTTCGTCGAGGGGTGGCTGGCCGATCCAGAGCCGGAGTTTGCCCGCGTGGGGCGACAGTCACGCTTTGTCTCGGATGCAGGGGGCAAGGTCATCGTCGACCATCTGTTCCGCTACGAGACGCTCGATCTGGCTATTGGCTTTTTGGAGAACCGGTTGGGACAAAAGCTGGAATTGACGCAGCGCAACGTCTCGCCCCACACCGAGGTGACGCTGGCGCCAGAGACCGAAAAGCGCCTGCGCCATGAAGCCGGGGCAGATTTCGCGCTGTGGGACAGCCTCGCGCCGTAGGCCTCAGTGCAATTGGCGCTGCACCGTCTCGGTCAGGTCGGTCAGCGAAAAGGGCTTGGCCAGAAACACCGAATTGGGGATCCCGATGGAGCCATTTTCCAGTTGCTCCTCGGCATAGCCCGAGACGAAAACCACCTTGACGCCGGGCCGCCGCTCCAGCGCCTGCCGGACCCATGACGGGCCGTCCATGCCGGGCATGACCACATCGGTGACGAAGAGATCGACGGCCAGTTCGGCATCCTCCAGTTGTGACAGCGCATCCTCCGCGCAATCGGCCTCGATCACGGTATAGCCCCTGAGCCGGAGCGCACGCGAGGCGAAGGCGCGCACAGGCGCCTCGTCCTCGACCAGCATGACCACGGCCGGGCCATCGGTGGCGCGCAGCGACATCGTCGCGCCGGCCACCGTGTCGGCGTCGGCGCAAGGTGGCGCGGGGCTTGCCACTTCGGGCAAGGCGACAGGGTCCACTGCGGGCAGGTCATAGGCCGGACAGTAGATGGTGAAGGTGCTGCCCACGCCAACCACGCTGTCCACAAAGATATAACCGCCGGTCTGCTTGACGATGCCGTAGGCCATCGACAGGCCCAGTCCCGTCCCTTCTCCCACGCGCTTGGTGGTGAAGAAAGGCTCGAAGATGCGCGTCAGCTTGTCGGGCGGGATGCCATGACCCTGATCGCGCACCCGGATCGTGACATAGCGCCCGGCCGGCACCTCGGCCCGGTCGCGATACATCGGTTCCGTCAGGCGCACCACGCGCGTCTCCACCCGGATCTCGCCGCCGTCGGGCATGGCATCGCGCGCATTCACCACAAGGTTCATGATCACCTGGTCGAGCTGCCGCCGGTCGGCCCGGATCGGCAAGAGGGCCGGGTCATGGCTGAGCGTCAGGCTGATCTTTTCCCCCACCAGCCGGTTGAGCAGATGCGTCAGTTCCCCCATCGTGTCGCGCAGGTCGAGGATCTCGGGCTCAAGCGTCTGTTTGCGCGAAAAGGCCAGCAATTGCCCGACAAGCGCCGCCGCCCGGTTGGCATTTTGATTGATCTGCACGAGATCGGCATAATCGGGATCGCCCTGGTCATGGCGCAGCATCAGCAGGTCGCAATGCCCGGTGATCGCGGTCAGCAGGTTGTTGAAGTCATGCGCCACGCCGCCCGCCAGTTCGCCGATGGCCTGCATCTTCTGGCTTTGCACGAATTGCTGTTCCAGCGTCTTGAGCTCGGTCGCGTCATGCAGCACCGCCAAGAGCGAGGGGCCGGTGGCATCGGTGATCCGGCTCAGCGTGATCTGTACGAACAATTCCTGATCGCGTCTGCGCGCGCGGACCACCTCGGAGCGGTCGGGAATGCGTTCGGCCAGCGTGTCCATGACCCAGTCGTTCACCGGGCGCCCCAGCCCTTCGACGAAGGCCGACAGCGTGCCGGAGGCATCGGGCGACATGTCGAGCAGCTGTTGCGCATGGCGGTTGGAGGCCAGAAGCCGCCCGTCCGACCCGATGTGCAAAAGCGCGACCGGCAAGGCCTCGAACGCACGCGCGGCGACCGAGGCCGCGGGTGGTTCGGACAGGCCGGGCACGGCATAGACCTCGCGCCGGCCATCGCGGGCCGCCACCACCACCGGGATCACCTCGATCGGGCCCGTGGTCGCCTTGAGACGGATGCGGCGGCCCGCAACGATGGGAACCTCGTCGAACACGTCATCGAGCGCGGTGGCCCGGCGTCCGAGCACATCGCGCATTGCGGCGTTCATCGACAGAACCGTGTCGGATTGGCTGACCACCATCATCGGCAGGCCGATCCCGTCCCCCGCATGATGCGCGGCCGTGCCCTGATCGTCGATGCGCCAAAACACCCCCGCCCCAAGGTCATGGGCCGTGAGCCGCACGGTGCCGCGCGGGGTTATGACCGTTTCCTGCGCCGATTTGCGCCGGTCAAGCGCGGTCTCGTGGCGAAAGACCACAGCCGAGGCATTGGGCAGCATCCCCGAGATGGCACGCGCCATGGACTGGCCTGACCGATCGCCAAAACGGCGGATGGCGGCGTCGTTCTGGCAGACGATCGCACCACCGGGATCGGTGCAGAAACAGGGGCTTGGATCATGCTGCATCAGGCCCAACGCGGCGCGCAGGTTCCCCCTCAGGCGCCGGACTTGCCGGATCCGGCGCAGGCTCAGCAGCAGGCCTGCCGAGAACAGGCCCCCCGAGATCGCCCATAGCGCGACGGTCCAGGGCGGCGCCAGCGGACCGCCAAGGATGGCCCCCATCGCCGCGAGAACCCCGCAGCCGATGATGACGACAGGTTGCATCCGCGCTCGCATGCCCTCGCCGATCAAACGTCGCGTGGTTTCGGCCTCATCTGTCACAAGGACCCCCATCATCGCGCCAGACGCGCATGGTTTTGACCATGTCTAGCCATGCAATGGTTAAACGAAGCTTAAAATACCACAAATCCGGTGGGATGGTGCGGGCAAGCTCAGGCGGGCGCGCGCAGGACGGCGTGAAAGAACCCGTCCGATGCCGAAAGCGGCGTGTCGATGCCGGACCGATCCAGCCACCAACCGGCATGACGCGCGATAAAGGCGTCGACCTGCGCTTCGTTCTCACGTCGAAAAAGCGAACAGGTCATGTAGACCAACTGCCCCCCCGGCAGGACCAGCGGGGCGGCCTCGTCCAGGATGGCGGCCTGCATCTGCTCAAGCTCCGCCAAGCGGGTCGGGGTCAGCCGCCATTTGGCCTCCGGATCGCGCCGCCAGGTGCCACTGCCCGAACAAGGCACGTCGCACAGCACCGCGTCGAAGCGACCGGCCGATGCAAGCTGAGAGGGCGCAAGGATCGGGATATGCACGCCCGCCCGCTCAGCCCGCAGGGGCAGGTCGGCCATCCGGCGCGGTGCGGCGTCATGGGCCAGAACCTGCGCCGCACAAGCGTCTGAGATGGCCAGCGCCTTGCCCCCGCCGCCCGCGCAATAATCAAGGATGCGCCCGCCGGGCCAGTCGACGGCAGCCAGCGCCAGCTGCACCGAAAGATCCTGCGGCTCGACCCACCCCTCGGCATAGGCGACGGAAGATTTAACCTGTCGGGCCCCGGATGCCACCTCAAGCGCCGTCTCCACCCGCGGGTCGGCGATGGCCTCCACACCGTCGGCCGAAAGGCGATCGATCGCCACGGCACGAGTGCTCCGCCGCCGGTTGACCCGCAGGTAAAGCGGAGCGCGATGGCGGAAGGTGTCAAGCAGAGCGGGCAAATCCCCCCCAACCCGGTCATGCAACAGCGGAACGGTCCAGCCGGGCACGTCAGCGACCGCCTCGGGGGTCGCACCCGCCACCCCCTCCGCGTCGCTCAGGGCTGATGGTGCATGAGCGGCACCGGTAAAAAGCCCCGCAGGGTCAATGCCTTGCAGTCGCAACATCCCAAGGATCAGCGCCCGCCCGGTTTCGCCACCACCTAGCGCCGCGCAGCTGCCACGCGCGCGCAGCACGTCATAGACGTGATCGCGCACCATGGCCCGGTCGCCCGACCCGGCATAGCGCGCACCGCGCCCCCAATTGGTCAAGGCCTGCTCCACGGGCACCCCGGCAGACCATTGGTCCAAGACGCCGATGGCCGCCTGAAGCCGCGCCCCGGGGGTCATACACTTACCTCAAGAACGCAGTGCAAAAACCTCATCCCAAACGATAATTCGGGCTTTCGCGGGTGATGGTCACATCATGCACATGGGATTCCTTCAACCCCGCCCCGGTGATCCGGACAAAGGCACAGTTCGACCGCATCTCCTCGATCGTGGCGCAGCCGGTATAGCCCATGGCCGCGCGCAAGCCTCCCACCAACTGATGGATCACCGCGCCCGCCGATCCCTTGTAGGGCACCTGCCCCTCGATCCCCTCGGGCACCAGCTTGTCGGAGGCCGCATCTTTCTGGAAATACCGATCCGCCGATCCCCGCGCCATGGCGCCAAGGCTGCCCATGCCGCGGTAGCTCTTGAAGCTGCGCCCCTGGTACAAGATCACCTCGCCGGGGCTTTCGTCGGTACCCGCGATCATGCTGCCCACCATGGCGCAATGCGCGCCCGCCGCGATCGCCTTGGCGAAATCGCCGGAATACTTGATGCCACCATCGGCGATCACCGGCGTGCCGGTGGCCGCCGCGGCCTCGGCGCAATCCATGATCGCGGTCAGCTGCGGCACGCCCACGCCCGCCACGATCCGCGTGGTGCAGATCGAGCCCGGCCCGATGCCGACCTTGACCGCATCCGCCCCGGCACCGATCAGCGCGCGCGTCGCCTCACCGGTCGCCACGTTGCCCGCTACGACCTGAACGGTGTTCGACAACCGCTTGACCCGTTCGACCGCGCGCGCCACGCCCTCGGAATGCCCATGCGCGGTGTCGATCACGATCAGGTCGCAGCCCGCATCGATCAGCGCCTCGGACCGCTCGAAACCCGCATCACCCACGGTCGTCGCCGCCGCCACCCTCAGCCGCCCCAGCTCGTCCTTGCAAGCCTGCGGGTTCAGGACAGCACGTTCCGTATCCTTCAGTGTCAGAAGGCCCGTCAGCTTGCCCTCCGCATCCGTCACCAACAACTTTTCGATCCGCCGCGCCTTCATCAGGCTGATTGCCTGCCCCCGGTCGGCCGGTTCGCGCAGGATGGCAAGATTATCGGTCGTCATCATCACCCGCACCGGCGTATCATCGCGTTCGGCAAAGCGCATGTCGCGGTTGGTCACGATCCCCAGAACTCTGCGCTGATCATCGACCACCGGGAACCCGGTGAAGCCGTACCTCTCCATCAGCGCGCGCGCATCGGCCAGCGTCTGGTCGGGGGTCAGCGTGACGGGGCTGTAGACGATCCCGCTCTCGAACCGTTTGACGCGCCGCACCTCGCGGGCCTGCGCCTCGGTGTCGAGATTGCGGTGGATCACGCCCATGCCGCCCGCTTGCGCCATGGCGATGGCCATGCGCCCTTCCGTGACCGTGTCCATGGCCGAGGACAGGAGCGGGATGTTGAGCGAGATGGACTTGGTCACCAAGGTCCGCGTGTCGGCCGTCGAGGGCAGCACCGAGCTTGCGCCGGGGACAAGCAGCACATCGTCAAAGGTATATGCTTCGCGAATCTCCATCGGAGCCTCCTCAAGGTCGGGGATTGCGTTGCCGTGGCCCTATCCCATGGGTCGGGCGCGAAGAAAAGACCGAAATCTGGGGGTCAGCCGCGAAAGCCCGTCGCCACCACGAATTTCTCGGAACTGTCCGAGCGGCTTGCGGGCGGCTTCACGTTCGCCACCTTGTCGAAACGCTGCTTGAGCAGCGTCTGCAACCCGGTTTCGGCGCCCCCCGCCAGCACCTTGGCGACGAAGGTTCCGCCCGGTTCCAGCACGTCGAAGGCCAGCGCCGCCGCCGCCTCGCACAGCGCCACGATCCGGTTGTGATCCGTCTGCTTGTGCCCCGAGGCCGAGGCCGCCATGTCGCTCATCACCACATCGGCCCGCCCGCCGAGCCAGGTCTTCACCTTCTCGTCGGCACCATCTTCCATGAAATCGAGCACATGCAGCTCGGCCCCCGGGATGGGATCGACCGCCTGCAGATCGACGCCGATGATGCGCCCCACCGCCTTGCCCGATTTTTCCCCCAGCGCATTGATGCGGGGCACCGCGACCTGGCACCAGCCACCGGGCGCACAGCCCAGATCGACCACCCGGGCCCCCGGCACGAGGAAACGGTACTTGTCGTCCAGTTCCATGATCTTGTAGGCCGCGCGTCCGCGGTAGCCCTCGCGCTTTGCGCGCTGAACGTATGGGTCGTTCAACTGCCGCTCCAACCAGAGCGTCGAGCTCAGCTTGCGCCCGCGCGCGGTCTTGACCTTGGCGCGCAACTCGCGCTGGCCGCGTCCGCTGATGTTCTTGCCGCTTGGCGTCTTGACCATGATGTTCCGCGCCCCGCTTCATCTTTCCACAAATATGCAGACGCGACGCCAAACACGAAAGGGGCGGCCCGGTCAATGCGCCGCGGCTCAGGCCCGCACGTCGACCACGACCCGACCGCGCACCTCGCCCTTCAGGATAGCCCTGCCCAGATCCGGCAGATCCGCCAATGTGGCGGGCACGATCATCGCCTCGACCCGGTCCATCGGCAGATCCCGCGCGATGCGGTCCCAGGCGCGCAGCCGATTGTCGAACGGCTGCATCACGCTGTCGATGCCCAGAAGATTCACGCCCCGCAGCAAGAAAGGGATCACGGTGGCAGGCAGGCCCGCGCCCCCCGCAAGACCCACGGCCGCGACCGAGGCGCCGTATTTCATCTGCCCCAGCACACGCGCCAGCATCGCCCCGCCCACCGCATCGACGCATCCCGCCCATGTCTCTGCCTCGAGCGGGCGCTTTACGGTTTCTGCCAGATCGGTGCGTGGCACGATGCGGCTGGCCCCAAGACCGCGCAGATAGTCCTCCTGCTCGGGGCGCCCCGTGACGGCGGCAACCTCATGGCCAAGATGGGCAAGGATCGCCGTGGCGACCGAACCCACGCCGCCTGCCGCCCCGGTCACCAACACTTCGCCGGTGCCGGGCTTCAGCCCATGATCCTCCAGCGCCATCACCGCCAGCATCGCAGTGAAGCCCGCCGTGCCGACCGCCATCGCGGCCCGCGTGGTCAGCCCCTCGGGCAAGGGCACCAGCCAATCGGCCCTGACGCGGGCCTTTTCGGCATGGCCGCCCCAATGCGTCTCGCCCACGCGCCAGCCGGTCAGCACCACCTTGTCGCCGGGGCTATAGCGCGGATCATCCGAGGTCTCGACAGTGCCCGCGAAATCGATACCGGGCACATGCGGGTAGGTCCTGACCAAACCGCCGCCCGACCCCAGACAGAGACCGTCCTTGTAGTTGAGTGTGGAATACTCCACCGCGACGGTCACATCGCCGTCGGGCAGGCGGCTGTCTTCGAGCACCTGTACCGAGGCCGAGGTCGTCCCGGCCTCATCTTTCTCCACCACCAATGCACGGAATGTCATCTCGCCCCCTCGTCTTCATGTGTTGCGCGATGATCATCGCACAAATCCTTGATTTATATATCTACCGCCATTCCGCAATCTCGTCCGGCATGAAGGGCAGATCGGTGTCATCGGGGCGCGCGCCGGCCGCGGTCAGCATCGCATGGACCTGCCCGCGGTGATGGGTCTGGTGGTTGAAGACATGCATGACGCACAGCGCATAGGGTTTCGTCAGGTCCCGCCCCAGCGCCCCCGAATACCAGGACAACTCGCCTGCCAGTTCCTCGGGCGTCACCATCCAGGCCCAACCCGCGATGCGCGCGTCAAGCTTGGGGCGCTCGGCCATCAGCGTGGTCCAGTCGAACCGGTCGGGCGATGCCGCGATGCCGCCCCTGGGGCCCTCGCCGCCCTCGAAACGCGACATCCACATCAGATCGCCCCACATCAGATGGCTCAGCGTGCGGCGGATCGAGCCGAAGAAGACCCCGCGATCTTGCTCGCGCGCGGTGTCCGTCAGGGCGTTGGCCGCGGTAAAGATCGACTGGTTCTGCCAGGCGTTGTAGCGCGCCATGGTTTGGCAATATCCGGGCGTGATCATGCCCTCACCCCTTTCCCGGTCCGGACCAGTCGATCTGGCATATCTCGGCCGACCGGCCATGGAAATCCCAGACCCTGCCATGCGCGCGCACCCGGCCCTTGGTCGCGGTCGCAACCGTGATGTCGGGCCCCATCCAGTATTTGGTGTTACGGATCACGATATCTTCCTCCGGGTTCTTGCCCTCGACCGGGTGCACCACGCCCTCGATCTGGCGGCCGACGGTGATGCGACGGGTCTTGCCCTCGGTTTCGTAGCGCACGGGCTGGCGTTCGACGCCGATCACCTCGCCCACCAGCACGTTGAACAGGCCCGTGGTGCCCTTTGCCTTGCCCGAGAAGATGTCGAGCAGGCCGTTGTAGGCGGCCTCGCTGGCGCGGTCGTCGATGTAAAGCGCCACCTTCCAGTTGCCGCGGCTCATCATGCCGGGGATCTCGATCAAGAGCCCGATGTTGAGCCCCGACAGGTCGGTGCCGCCATAATGCCCGCTGTCGATGCGCACGCCGCCCCAAGTCTGGCAATGCCCCTCGGTCGGCGGGTGTAGGCCCAGCGAGACCACGCAGGGGCAAAAGACGGTGCAGTTGCAATTCAGGATCAACTCGCCCTTGATGGCCCAATCAACCGTGCCCTGCCCGGATTTCCGCGCGCCCGCGGCGCGGTTGTCGATCGGCACTGCCGTGGTGATGCGGTCGCTGGCCATGTCCGTCCTCCTCCTCAAGATCCCGTTGCAAGGGTCAGCGCGGCCGCAGCCAGCAGACCCACCCCCATGGGCCGCGTCAGCCAGCGCCCGAGCATCGGCAGTTTTTCCAGCGCCATCATGACCGTGGCAACCCCCATGAAGGCAAGGTTCATCACGCCGCCGACGAAGGCCAGCAGCATCAAGGCCCAGCAGCAGCCCAGACAGACCGCCCCCAGCCTGAGCCCGTTGCGCCATGGCCCCTCGTCCCAGTGCTGCAGAAAAAACATCATCGGCGCGCGGCATTTCGACAGGCAGGCCTCCTTCAGCGGCGTGAGCTGGTAAAGGCCAGCCAGCGCCAGCAACCCCGCCGACAGGCCCCGCGACAGGCTGGTGCCGAACGGATCAAGCAAGCCGATCAAGAACAGCGCCATCTGCGCCGTTGCCGCCAGCACCGAAAACCCCAGCCAGACCGCCAGATAGCCCGCCACCAGATGCGAAAACCGCGTCTCGGCCCCGGCGCTGGCCAGATCGTCATAGGTCGCAAGCGCCGGCAGGGTCGTGGGCAGCATCATGGCCGCCGACATGACGGACCACATCGCCACCAGCCCGCCGAAGCCCGCCGCATCGGGCAATGCCGCGCAAAGCGCGGCCAGCAAGTCAAGACCGTAGACCGCCCCCGCCGCGCGCAGATCGGCGGGCAGCGCCATGCCATAAAGGGCCGTCCAACCCACAAGGATCATGGCGTAAAGGCCAAGCCAGTGCGGACGGCCCATCAGGCGGATGCGGGTGGCGATCATGGCGGCCGCCCTCCCCGGCGACTCGGTCGGTCGAGGGGAAACGGTGTCAGACCCCCAAGGGCCTGACAAACGAAAAAGGCGCGCGCGCCGCGCGGAGCCCGTCTTGCGTCACGACGCTGCCGCTCCGGATCTTGCCAACGACGGAAGGGGCAAAAGGCATCGCCATGCAGCGCAGCGTGAAGGCGAAAATCGACATTCCGCCCGGAAATCCAGCCTGGCCCGCCATACCCCTCACTCCTCGGCAGAAGCTCTGAGAATTCCCTTGTCGAAGGGAAAACGCCACCTTACCTATAACCCTGCTCTGACCCCCGAAACGCACTCCAACAGGGATCGAACAATCTTGACACATCGCACCGCCCTTGGCACGGCCCTCGCCTTCGCGCTCGCCGCGCCCACCTTCGCGCAGGCCCAAGACCTGCTGGTGTTCGACTATTCCGGGTTCGAAAACCCGGAGTTTCACCAGCCCTTCATCGAAACCCACGGCGCATCACCGGAGTTCGTGTTCTTCGGCGACGAGGACGAGGCGTTCCAACGCCTGCTCGCCGGGTTCCGGTCGGATGTGACCCATATCTGCGCGGGCTCCGTGCCGCGCTGGCAGGCCTCGGGCATCATCGAGCCGTGGGACCGCACCCGCATCGCCGCCTATGGGACTCTGAACGCATCGCTCGTCGATCAAGATGTGCTGGCGGGCACGGCAGACCTGTATTTCCTGCCGACTGATTTCGGCTCGACCGCCGTGGCCTACAACGCGGATCAGGTCCCGGCCGAAGATGTCGCCAGCCTGTCGATCTTCACCAACCCCGCCTATGCCGGTCGCCTGTCGATCCCCGACAATGTCGATGACGCCTATGCATTGGCCTATCTGGCCACCGGCGTCACCAACTGGGCCAATGCGACCGACGAACAGTTCGAGGCCGCATCGGCATGGCTGCGCGAGGTGCATGGCAACCTGCTCAACTACTGGGTCGACCCCGCCGAGATCGCACAGCTGATGGCCTCGGGGCAGGTTCTGGCCGCTTGGGCCTGGAACGAGGTGCCGGTGGCACTCGCCGACGAAGGGTTCCCGGTCGGGTTCCAGCGCAACACTGCCGAAGGCTCCAGTGTCTGGCTCTGCGGTTACGTGAACATGGCCGAAGGGCAAGGCTCCGAAGATCAGGCCTATGATTTCGTCAACGCGATGCATGCCGAAGTGTCGGCCATGCCGATGCTGCTGAACGGGTTCGGCACTGCCAATGACGCCGCCCTGCAGTCGCTGGGTGCCGAGGCACTGGAAGCCGCCGGTCTGGGCGAGGTCACCGTGCCGCTGCTGGCGCAGTTGCCGCTGTCGGACGAGCAGCGCGAACGTCAGGCCGAAGCCTTCGAACGGATCAAGGCCGGCTTCTGATCTCTTGCGACACAGGACACGAGACGGGCGCCCCAATTGGGGCGCCCGTTTCCGTTTCAGGCAAGGCCGGGGTCCCGAAGGTGGTCGCGCGCCAGCGTCGCCGCCTCGATCCGGTCCAGACGTGCCCGCGCACGCGCGGGGCAGCCTTCCTCGGCCATCACCCTGCGCCAGAGCCTCAGACAGGTGACGGGCGACCATGGTCGGGCGGCGTCTTGCAGCCAGAACCTGAGGTCGGCTGGCAGCGCGTCATAGGCCCGCATCGGATCGAGCGCGCGCCGCCGCGTCCTGAGCACCGTGGCGCCAAGGTTGGCCCCCCGCCTCACGCCGCAGCCTCGGCCACGCGCCAGACCGGGAACGGGTCGGACAGGCGCGCCGTCTCGCGCCCTTCGGGCAGAAGACAGGCGTCAAGCCGCGCCTTGAGCGCGGGCCAGTCGATCCCTGCCCCGATGAACACCAGTTCTTGCCGCCGGTCGCCCCAAGGCTCCACCCAGTGCCGGGCGATGTAGTCGCGCGCCGGACCATGATCGGACCAGCGATCCTGTGGCACCGCCGCCCACCATGTGCCCAAGGGCCTGACACTCGACAAAGCGCCCGCAAGGCTGAACTCGGCCACCCAATTGGGGCGCGTCGCCATCCAGAAATGCCCCTTGGCGCGGATCACGCCGGGCAGATCGCCGGTCAGGACATCATGGATGGCCCGCGGGTCAAAGGGCCTGCGGGCGCGGTAGACGAAGGAGGCGACGCCGTATTCCTCGGTCTCGGGGGTGTGGTCGGCAAAACCGTAAAGCTCTTTCGCCCACATCGGGTGGTCTTGCGCCCGGTCGAAATCGAACAGTCCGGTGTCAAGGATGGCGGAAACCGGCACGTCCGACTGGTCGGTCTCGAGGATTCGGGCATCGGCGTTGAGGCTGCGGATGATCTTGCGCGCGGCGTCGACCCGCTCGGGGCCAGCATCCGTCACCTTGTTGAGCACGACCACATCGGCGAACTCGATCTGATCGGTCAGCAGATGGACCAGCGTGCGGGTATCCTCATCTCCCGCCGTCTCGCCGCGATCGGCGAGGAAATCATGGCTAGAATAGTCACGCAGCAGGTTCACCGCATCGACCACCGTCACCATCGTGTCGAGACGCGCCACATCAGACAGGCTGGCGCCCGCCGCATCGCGGAAATCGAAGGTGGTGGCGACCGGCAGGGGTTCGGACACGCCGGTTGATTCGATCAGCAGCGCGTCGAACTGCCCGCTCTCGGCCAAGCGGCGCACCTCGACCAGCAGATCGTCGCGCAAGGTGCAGCAGATGCAGCCGTTCGACATCTCGACCAGCGTCTCGTCGGTGCGGGTCAGCCCACCCTCGGCGCGCACCAGATCGGCGTCGATGTTCACCTCGGACATGTCGTTGACAATGACGGCCACCCGCCGCCCCTCGCGGTTTTGCAAGACACGGTTGAGAAGCGTGGTCTTTCCAGCCCCCAGAAAGCCCGACAGGACGGTAACGGGCAGGCGCGGATCGGCGGTCTGTGAATGCGGCATGGGGTTATCCTCGCTGATGTGCGAGGAAATGTTATATTATCACATAACACCCTGACAAGCCCCGGCCGCCGCGATGGACCGAGCCTTGAATTCCGCGTCCGCCCCGCGTATCTATGGTATGTTCCGGCAACGGGACTATGGACATAAACGCGCTCGTAATACGCGGCTCGGACCCGGGGGCGGTACCCGGCGGCTCCACCAAACATCCGTCATTTGCGGATCATGGGGCCGAAACAGGATCGACGAACGTCTAAAGGGGTTATGCTTTGTCCCGGTGAGGTACCACCGTTATCGGTCCGAAACGTACAGTTGCAAATGACAACCGTGCTCCGGCAATGGCTCTGGCAGCGTAAGCTGCTTAAGTCGCCGAAACTAAGCCCTTGCGCCTAGCAGCGTAAGGCGGGGTTCGCAGGCACCTGGCAACAGAAGCCTGCACTTTACCCCTTTCCAAGCCCTCCTTGACCCCCAGGTCCGCTCGCCACGGTTGGTCAGCGTCATTTTTTCACGCGCAAGTGATCCGATCCCGCCCGCTCCTCGTTAAAGGGGCATTGGACCGTTACAAGCGCCCCCGAAAGGACCGACATGACCGCCATCGACTACATCAACTTCGCGGCCGCGATCCTGACGGTGGCGCTTGGCCTGATGGGCTGGCTCGCGCCGCGCTGGACGATGGAGGTTCTGGACATGAAGGCGGGCCCGTCGAACATGGCCTATACCGAGGTCTCTGCCGCGTCGGGATGCTTGTTCGTGGGTCTCGGCCTCGGCGCGATGGTGCTGGACCAGCCGCTGGCATGGGTTGTCGTAGGCCTTGCCTATGCCGGAGCCGCGACCGGACGGGTCACCTCGATCTTCCGCGACAACGCTGCAAGCCGCCAAAGCTGGACCTTTTTCGGCTGCGAGGCGGCCCTTGCGGCATGGCTGATCCTCGCCAATCTGCCGGCTGCCTGAGGGAGGTCGCACAGGCCTTCCCTTTGGCTGCGCTGCACGTCTTACAAATCGAAACGAATCTTCTATGGTGAGGGCACCTTACAGGGATGCCCTGCCGAACATGACCGACCGAACCGCCTCCATCGCCTATGGCCGTCTGATGCATCATGCCATGCGTGGCTTGATTCAGCGGGTCCTGTCGGACGTGGCGCGCACGGGCCTGCCGGGCGATCACCATTTCTTCATCACCTTCGATACCACCGCCGAGGGCGTCGGGCTGGCAGATTGGTTGCGCGACCGCTACCCCGAGGAAATGACCATCGTGATCCAGCACTGGTGTGATGGGCTGGCGGTGGATGACGACGGATTTTCCATCGTCCTCAATTTCGGCGACAACCCCGAGGCCTTGCGCATTCCCTTCGATGCGATCCGTACCTTCGTCGACCCTTCTGTCGAATTCGGCCTGCGGTTCGAGCGCACCGAGGGCCCCGAGATCGACCCTGATGATGAACCGCAAGGCCCGACCGACCGCGACGCGCGCCCTAAACCCCATGACGCCGAGGTTGTCCGGCTGGACACGTTCCGAAAGAACCACTGAGCGTGCCATACGGGGGCTTGCCCCGGGCCCGTGACCGGGTAGAACTGCCCGCAATTGCGTCCCTGTCAGGCATTTAATCCCATGGCGTCCAGCGATTTCTCCCTCTTCATGGGGCAGCTCTTGCGCCGCCCGCATCAGGTCGTGGCCCTTGCTCCCTCCTCGCGGTTCCTCTGTGCCGAGATGGTGGCGCGGATCGACCCTGCGGCGGGCCCCGTGATCGAGCTGGGCGCGGGCACGGGCAACATCACGCAGGCCATTCTGGACCGCGGCGTGGCGCAAGAAGACCTTCATTCCATCGAGATGAACCCCGAGTTCTGCGACCGCCTGCGCGCCCGCTTTCCACGCCTGAACGTCCATCAGATGAGCGCGGGCGAGGTCGGCAGCTTGGCCGTGAACGATGCGCAGGCCGTGGTCTCGGGCCTGCCGCTCTTGTCGATGCCCTTGGGCTTGCAACGCGACATCCTGACCGGCACCTTCCAGCGCGTCCGCCCGGGCGGCAGCTATGTGCAGTTCACCTATGGCCCCAAGCCCCCCGTCGCGCGCGCCGTGCGCGAGGAACTGGACCTTCAGTGGACCGTTTCGCACAAGATTTGGTGGAACATGCCGCCCGCCCGGGTCTATCGCTTCACCAGAACCGCACACTGAGGCACGCGGGCGCATTGCAGGCCGCGCAGCGCGGCGATAAACGGCATGCAACGGCATACCGGAGGGACCAAGATGACAGCCACTCGCACAGAATCCGACAGTTTCGGACCGCTCGAAGTGCCAGCCGACCGCTATTGGGGCGCGCAGACGCAGCGCTCCATCATGAATTTCCCAATCGGCTGGGAGAAACAGCCCGTGGCCATCGTGCGCGCGCTGGGCGTCATCAAACGCGCCTGCGCCGAGGTGAACAAGGCCAGCGGCAAGCTGGACGCGCCGCTTGCCGACGCGATGATCGCCGCCGCGCAAGAGGTGATCGAGGGCAAGCTCGACGATCATTTCCCTCTGGTCGTCTGGCAGACGGGCTCGGGCACGCAGTCGAACATGAACGCGAACGAGGTGATTTCCAATCGCGCCATCGAGATGCTGGGCGGCGTGATCGGCTCCAAGACGCCGGTCCACCCCAATGACCATTGCAACATGGGCCAGTCGTCGAACGACACCTTCCCGACCGCCATGCACATTGCCGCCGCCGTCACCTGCCACGAGGTACTCATCCCGGGGCTCGAGAAACTGGCCGAGGGGCTTGAGGCCAAGGCCGAGGCGTTCCGCGACATCATCAAGATCGGCCGCACCCATACGCAAGACGCAACGCCCCTGACCTTGGGGCAGGAGTTTTCGGGCTACGCCATGCAGATCCGCAACGGCATCGCGCGCATCAAGCTGGCGCTGCCCGGCATCTACGAGCTGGCCCAAGGCGGCACCGCCGTGGGCACCGGGCTCAACACCGAAAAGGGCTGGGATACCACGGTCGCGGCCAAGATCGCCGAGATCACCGGCCTGCCCTTCGTTACCGCACCCAACAAGTTCGAGGCGCTGGCCGCCCATGACGCGATGGTCTTCATGTCGGGCGCGGTCAAGACGGTTGCAATGGCCTGCTACAAGATCGCCAATGACATGCGGTTTCTGGGTTCCGGCCCGCGCTCGGGTCTGGGCGAGCTGATCCTGCCCGAAAACGAGCCGGGCAGTTCCATCATGCCGGGCAAGGTGAACCCGACGCAGGCCGAGGCCATGACGCAGGTCTGCGCCCATATCCTTGGCAATGACGCGGCGATTTCCTTTGCCGGGTCGCAGGGTCACTTTGAGCTGAATGTCTACAATCCGATGATGGCCTACAACCTGCTGCAATCCATGACGCTTTTGGGCCATGCCGCCGACAGCTTCACGCTCAGGATGCTGGAGGGGACCGAGGCCAATGTCGAGCGGATCGGCAAGCTGATGCGGGAAAGCCTGATGCTGGTGACGGCGCTTGCACCCACCATTGGCTATGACAACGCCACCAAGGTCGCAAAGACCGCGCACAAGAACGGCACGACTCTGCGCGAAGAGGCGATCGCGCTTGGCTTTGTCGACGCGGAAACCTTTGACCGCGTGGTCCGCCCCGAGGACATGATCGGCCCGTCATGACCGGAAAGGTGGTCAACCTGACCCGCGCGCGCAAGACCCGCGCGCGGGATGACAAGCGGCAAAAGGCCGATGCCAATGCCGCGAAGTTCGGTTTGACCAAGGCCGAGCGCGCGACGCAGGCACAGGCTGCCGACAAGGCCGCCCGACATCTGGACGCCCACCGCCGCGAGGACGCGGAGGAATGACCGGCCGGCCGCGGAAACATTCGCTGACCCTGCGCGGGCACCGCACCAGCGTATCGCTGGAAGATGCCTTCTGGACCGAATTGCAGCGGCTGGCCGAGGCGCAGGGCAAATCCGTCAACGAGCTGGTGGCCGAAATCGACGGGGGCCGCGGCGTGACCTCGGGTCTGGCGGCGGCGATCCGGGTGCATGTGCTCGAAGCGGTCAAGGCGGGGCGTTAGGGCGGCGTTAACCGGAATCGGGAAAAGGTGGGGCATGGACCGATTGCCCCCAAATACCTCGCCCGAGGCTTTTCTTCAGGATGTGTTCAAGTCGCACCTTGTCCGCGACGGAAAGGTCATTAGACGGGCCGCCCGCGATGTGGACCGCTACATCGGACGCGATGCCTTCATTTCCGAGGTCTATCGAAGGGGGTTTCGCGCGATCGAGAACGCGGGTCAGATCATCATCTTCTGCAATCAAGACCCCGTGCGTATCCTGCGCCCACGCAAATCCGACTGAGGCGTCGCGAAACTGCAGTTTCGCGTTTCGGAAAACTGCAGGTTTCCGTTGCGTTTTGCTGCAGCAAAACTCCCGCAACTACCCCTTGGCCACGAAGAACACTGCCCCCCGCCCCTCGACGCCCTGCCCCACCAACCGGTGCCCACCTTCCGCGCAGAAATGCGGCACGTCGATCTCGGCCATCGGGTCGTCGACCACCAACCGCACCACCTGCCCCGGCCGCAACACGGCAAGCTTTTGCCTCAGCCGCAAGACCGGAAGCGGGCATTTCAGCCCCTGCGCGTCGATTTCCACATCCCATTCCATGCGCTTGCGATACGCCGCGCGAAAAGCCACGCGAATGTGACGCGTTGGCGCGTGACGCCCCGCATCGAACCGGCTAGACCCAAACCCATGTTCGGGATCGACCTCTTTGACGCCAGCCTTTTGCCTGCGATGCTCGTGGCCTTCGCCGCGGGAATCTTGAGCTTTCTGAGCCCCTGCGTCCTGCCGATCGTGCCGCCCTACCTTGCCTATATGGGCGGCATCACCATGGCCGAGATCGACGGCGACACGCGCGCGGCCCGGCGCAAGGCGCTGGCGGCGGCCCTGTTCTTTGTGCTGGGGCTGTCGACGGTGTTCGTCTTCCTTGGCTTCACCGCCTCGATCTTCGGCCAGTTCTTCTTGCAAAACCAAATCCTGCTGGGACAGATCGCGGGCGCCGTCATCATCGTCTTCGGCCTGCATTTTCTGGGCGTCATCACCATCCCGATCCTCAACCGCGAGGCACGGCTGGATGCGGGCGACCGGGGCGGCTCGGCCTTGGGCGCCTATGTTCTGGGCCTTGCCTTCGCCTTTGGCTGGACGCCCTGCATCGGCCCGCAGCTTGGCGCGATCCTGTCCATTGCGGCGATGGAGGCCAGCGTGACGCGCGGCACCACGCTTTTGGCCGTCTATGCCGTGGGTCTGGGCATCCCTTTCTTGCTGGCGGCCGCCTTCATCGACCGGGCGATGGGCATCATGGGGCGCATGAAGCGCCACATGAAGACGATCGAACGGATCATGGGCCTTTTGCTGGTCGCGGTCGGGGTGGCGCTGATCACCGGGGCTTTTTCGGCCTTTTCCTTCTGGCTCCTGGAAACCTTTCCCGCACTTGGCGCGCTCGGCTGACAGGCCCTATACCCGCCGCAATCGCCCGCTATGCTGCGCCCCATGACGCAGGTGACGCGCAGGCATGTCTTCTACATCCCCGGCTTTGACCCGGTGCCGCCGCGTGCCTACCGAGAACGCTACCGGCGCGAGGCGGCGCGTCAAGCGGCGCTGTCGGGCTACGAGATCGACAAGGGCGTGGCCCCGCAGGGCGCGCGTTTCGGCTGGGGGGTAACCGCCCGGATCGAAGGGGCCGAGGTCACCACGGGGCTCGAGGTGCTGTACTGGGCCGATATCGTGCAGGCGGGCATGAAGGGCGGCATCCTTGCGACCTATCTGGCGCTGGCACGCACGGCCTGGGCCTATGTCGGATCGGGCGCGCTGTTCCGGCTGATGCGGCTGAGGAAAGGGCCGGTGATCGCCGCGCTCTACCCTGTTCTGGTCCTTCTGGGGCAGCTTGTGCTGGCCCTGCTGGCGGGCGCCGCGCTGGGGGCCGTGGTGGTTTGGCTTGTTGCCGTTGCCGGGCTTGCCCTGCCCACTATGCTTGCCGCCGCGATCCGCACCCTCGCGTTCATCGCCGCTGTCTGGCTCTTCCTGCGCTGGTGCGCGCGGCGCGATCACCTTTACGCTTGGTATCTGATGAAGGATTACGCCTTCTCCTCCCGCCACGGCGGTGCCTACCCGCCTGAGCAAGAGGCGCGGATGGCCCTGTTCGCCGACCGCATCGCCACAGCACTTGCCAGCGACGTGAACGAGGTGCTGGTCGTCGGTCATTCCTCGGGGGCCTACATCGCCATCTCGGTGCTGGCCGATCTGATCCGGGCGGGGCGGGTGCCCGCGGATGGCCCCACGCTGTCGCTGCTCACGCTTGGCCATGTGGTGCCGATGGTCAGCTTCTTGCCACGCGCCACCCGCCTGCGCGCCGATCTGGCCTATCTCAGCGCGCAGACCGTCGCTTGGGTCGATGTGACCGCTCCCGGCGATGGCTGCGCCTTTGCGCTGTGCGACCCTGTGGCGGTCTCGGGCGTGGCACCGCCGGGCAAGCGCTGGCCGCTCGTGATCTCGGCGGCCTTCACGCAGACGCTGAAACCCGAAACCCAGACAGCGCTGCGCTGGCGGCTCTTCGAGCTGCATTTCCAGTACCTCAACGCTTTCGACAACCTGCCGGGCCGCCCCGACGACTACGATTACTTCCGCATCACGGCCGGCCCCCTGACGCTGGGCGCGCGCTTTGCGACCCGCGCGCCCTCGAAGAGCCGGATCGAACGCGCCGTGAACCGGCACACGGGCGTGGCCGCATGACCCACGCGCCCGACCTGCCCCCGAAACCGCCCGCCCGCGCTGATCGCGTCTCGCTCTGGCGCTACATGCGGCTCTTTCGGCAAGACATCTTGTCGGCCCAGCCCGCGCGGCTCTACCGGGCGTGGATGGCGGAATTCCGCACGCCGTTCTTCCGCAGCTACCTGATCAACCAGCCCGCGCTGATCGACGAGGTGCTCAAGGCCCGCCCTATGGATTTCCCCAAATCCGACCGCGTGGGAGAGGGGCTGAGGCCGCTTTTGGGACGTTCGGTGTTTCTCACCAATGGCGCCGAATGGCAGCGGCAACGCCGCATCATCGACCCCGCCTTCGAGGGCGGCCGCCTGCGCGACACCTTTCCCGCCATGTGGGCGGCAGGCGAGGCCGCGGTGGCGCGCATTGCCCCCGGCCCACGCGAGGTCGAGGAGGACATGAGCCATGCCGCCGCCGACGTCATATTCCGAACGCTGTTTTCCCTGCCGATCGAGGACGAGATCGCAGCGCAGGTGTTCCACCAGTTCCGCGCCTATCAACGCACCCAACCCATCTTGAACGCGGCCGCCTTCATCCCCCTACCCGGCTGGATGCCCCGCGGCCACCGGGCCGAGACGCGCCGCACCGCCATGGCGATCCGCGCGCTCATCACCCAGTTGACCGCCGACCGCATGGCGGCCATCGCGGCGGGCACAGCACCGGACGATCTGGCGACCAAGATCATGACCACCGCCGATCCCCAGACCGGCGCGCGCTTCACCACCGAGGAGATGGTCGATCAGGTTGCGATCTTCTTTCTGGCGGGTCACGAGACCAGCGCCTCCGCGCTTGGCTGGGCGCTCTACCTTCTGGCGCGCTACCCGGAGTGGCAAGACAGGCTGGCAAAAGAGGCCGAGACAGCCTTGGCCCAAGGCCCCGATTTCGCCGTCATGGGCAAGCTGCGCCTTGCGCGCGACATCTTCCGTGAGACGCTGCGGCTTTATCCGCCCGTGCCCATGATGGTGCGCGAAACGACAAGACCCGAGCAGTTCCGCAACCGGACCTTGCCGCGTGCCGCGCAGATTGTCCTCTCGCCTTGGCACCTGCACCGGCACGAGCGGCTCTGGGACAATCCCGACGGCTTTGACCCCGCGCGGTTTCAGACCGAAAACGGCAAGACCTGCCTGCGCGAGGCCTTCATCCCCTTCTCGGCGGGCGCCCGGGTCTGCACAGGGGCGGGCTTCGCCATGGTCGAGGGGCCGCTCTTGCTGGCGATGCTGGTGCGCGCCTTTAAGTTCGAGACCGTGGCCGACCGCGTTCCTGTCCCTGTCGCCTATTTGACGGTCAGGGCCAGGGACGGCATCTGGCTCACCGTGACGCGCCGCTAGCCTTCAGCAAAACAGCACCATCGCCCGCGGGTCCCAGGCCAGCCTTGCCCGCGCGCCGAAATCCAGCACGCGCCGGCCGGGCATGTTTCGCATCGACACCCGCACCGGCGATGGCGCGCCGTCGATCAAGATGTCGTAATAGGTCATGTCGCCGTAATAAACGACCTCGCGCACCGTGCCTTCTGCCTCACGGCCACCCTCCGCACTCTGACCTTCGTAAAGCACGGTGAGGCTTTCCGGGCGCAACCCGATCTCGGCCTCACCGATGGCGGCACCTCCGGGGCATTGCGCCGTCTCCAGCTCGGCGCGGCCAAGACCCGCGACCTCAAGTGCGACGCGCCCGCCGCCCGGCCCCGTGGGCAACACGGTCGCGGGCAGGAAGTTCATCATCCCGATGAATTCCGCCACGCGGCGCGAATTGGGGCGGCGGTAAAGCGTCTCGGGATCGGCCAGTTGTGCGATTTCGCCCTCGAACATCACGGCGATGCGGTCCGACATCACCAGCGCTTCTTCCTGGTCATGGGTGACGAGGATGAAGGTGATGCCAACCTCTCGCTGCAGGCGGATCAGTTCGACCTGCATCACCTCGCGCATCTTCTTGTCGAGCGCCGACAAAGGCTCATCGAGCAGCAGCACCTTGGGCTTCATGATCAGCGCGCGCGCCAGCGCCACCCGCTGCCGCTGCCCGCCCGAGAGTGCATGGGCCGCGCGCGCCCCGAACTTGCCCAGCCCCACCATCTCCAGCGCCTCACCCACGGCCCGACGTTTTTCCTCGGTCGACATCGAGGACCGGCGCAGGCCGAAGCCCACGTTTTCGGCAACATTCATATGCGGGAAAATCGCGTAGGACTGGAACACCATGTTGGTCGGCCGCTTGTTCGGCGGCACCCCCTCCATGTCGCGTCCATCCAGCAACAACTGCCCCTCGGACAGATCCTCGAACCCAGCGATGGAGCGCAGAAGCGTGGTCTTGCCGCAGCCCGAGGGGCCGAGCAGCGAAAAGAACTCACCCTGCCCGATCTCGGCCGTGATCCCGCGCAGCGCGTGATAGTCGCCGTAGTATTTCTGCACGCCGGTCAGCGTGACGATGGGGGTTTTCTGGCTCACAGGAAGCCTCCGGTGTCTTTCAGGCCCGCACGTTTCAAACCACGGCGGCGGAAGGTTTCGGCAACGACAAGCAGCAGGACAGACAAGATGACAAGGATCGTGCCAAGCGCCATCACCACCGGCAGGCGCGCCGGAAAGCGCAACTGCCCCCAGAGATAGACCGGCAGCGTCGGCTCGTTGCCCGAAAGGAAAAAGGCGATGATGAACTCGTCCAGCGAGATGGTGAAACAGATCAGCAGCGACGCGATGATGCCCGGGCTGACCAGCGGCAAGGTGATGAGCCGGAAGGTCGACCACGCGGTTTCCCCCAGATCCACCGCCGCCTCCTCCAGACTGCGGTCCATGTTGGCGAAACTGCCCTGCAAGATGGCGATGGCAAAGGGCGTACAGATCAGCGTGTGGCCCGCGATGATCGACCACGTGCCGCTGTTGAGCCCCAGCTGCATCAGCACGATCAGAAGCGAGATCGCCACGATCACCTCGGGCAAGACCAGCGGCAGCATGATGAAGCCGATGATCCCCGCCTTGGCCGGAAAGCCGTAGCGCGTGGCGGCGCGGGCCGCGAAAAGCCCGAGGATCGTGGCAAAGATCGCGGTCGAGACGGCGATCACGAGCGAATTGAAGGTCGCTTGATGCAGCGCCGGCGTGTCAAGCAGCGCCGCGAACCACTGCGTCGTGAAGCCCCTGAGAGGAAAGGCGATCACGGTCCCGTCGTTGAAGGCGAAGAGCGGCAACAACACGATCGGCGCATAGAGCACCAACAGGTAGACGGCAGCGAAAATGGCCAGAAGGTTGAGCCTCAAATCCCCCACCTCCCCTTGGGCAGGCGCCACAAGATGAAGGCCGATAGCGCCGTCGCCACCAGCAGCAATGCGATGACCGACGCCCCGGCCCCGATCAGCGCCGGCCCTTGGGAAAAGGCCACCCGGATCACGGTGATCTCGGCCACGGCGACCGCGAGGGCCAGCCCGATGCCCGCAAACCCGCCCCCCGCACGGTCCATCAGCCAGAGCCAGAAGCGCGCCCGCGCGATGCCCCAGAGCAGCACCATGGCCACGATCAGCATGGCCAGCACCGCCAGCGTCGCGCCCATCGGCCGGTCGTTGAGGGCAAAGATCTGCGCATGAATATTGTTGGCGATCATCGTGCCGCCCGATCCGCCCACCAGTTGCGGCGTGACGTAATCGCCGATGGTGGGGATGAAGACGATCAGCACCGCCGCCAGAACGCCGGGCATCGCCAGCGGCAGCGTCACCCGCAAAAAGGTCATGGCCTTGCTCTCGCCCAGATCCCGCGCCGCCTCCAGCAAAGAGCGGTCGATCTTTTCCAGCGCCACGAAGATCGGCAGAATCGCGAAGGGTGCATAGGCATGGGCCAGCGTGATGACCACGGAATTGGCGTTGTAGAGGATCCACCCCAGCGGCTCGTCGATCACGCCAAGCGCGAGGAGCCCGCTGTTGACCGGCCCGTCGTAGGCCAAGATCACCCGCCACAGGAATACACGGATCAGGTAGCTGGTCCAAAAGGGGATCGTGATCAGGAACAGCCACAGCGACTTGCGGTCGGGCCGGACGTGGAACGAGATGAAATAGGCCACCGGAAAGGCAAGCACGACCGTCACCAGCATCACCATGCCAGAGATGCGCAGCGACCGCAGCATCAGCGCGCGATAAAGCGGATCGGTCAGAGCCTCGCGGTAGTTGGACAACTGAAGCGTGCGGTCGAACTGCGCCTGACCCGCGACCGTGGCCAACTGGGTCCAGAAACTCAGCAAGACGATGCTGGCCAAGGGTGCAGCCAGCAACAAGAGCGCATAGATCAGGGTCGGGCTGACAAGCGTCAGACCCTTGCCTGCGTCGCTACGCATCATCTTGGCCAGACTTCCGCTCACCCGAACCCCACCCGTCTAACGCCCGATCGCCGCACAAGTTGCGGATTTCACGCCCACCCGCAAGCGGTTTGCAAAAGCGACCTGCGCCTTTGCCCGCCACATACGGCCCTTGCCCGGATAAGAGGCGGCCGTGACGGGCTCTGCCGTCATCTTTGCTTTCCAAATGCTCCGGGCGTCGCCAATGAACCGCCTTTGGTCCGACGGACAATGGCAACGGGGCAGCGCCCCCGGCGCTCAGTCCCGGGGCGCCGCAAGATCAGTTGCCCGGCGGCGCGACCGGGTCATCATCCCGCACGCGCAGGCGCACCATCCGGTCCGGCTCACCGATCACCGCACCATTCTGACCCCGTCCGCGCTTGATCGCGTCGACCACTTCCATGCCTTGGACGACCTGCCCCACGACGGTGTATTGCCCGTCGAGAAACGCGCCCGGCGCGAACATGATGAAGAATTGCGAATTGGCGCTGTCCGGGCTCTGGCTGCGCGCCATCCCGATCACACCCCGATCGAAGGTGATATCCGAAAACTCGGCGGGAAGGTCGGGGTAGCCCGATCCGCCGCGCCCGGCATAGCGCATGTCCTGCCCCATCCGGCCGAACTCCACATCGCCGGTCTGCGCCATGAAACCGTCGATCACCCGGTGAAAGACGACGTCGTCATAGGCGCCCTCGCCCGCCAGCGTCACGATCCGCTCCACATGTAGCGGCGCCACATCCTCGAACAGGTCGATCACGATCGTGCCGCCGGCCTCGCCCGCGATATCGATCTCGAGGCCGGTGGCCGATGCCGCCCCCGGCGCGGCGGCGATGAGCGCCGCGACAAGCCAGCCCTTACACATCGGCGGCCACCTTGACCGAGATCATCTTGTCGGGGTTGGCCGGCGGCTCGCCCTTCGTGATGGCGTCGACATGTTCCATGCCCGAGATCACCCGACCATAGACGGTGTATTGCCCGTTCAGGAAATGATTGTCGGAAAAGTTGATGAAGAACTGGCTGTTGGCCGAGTTGGGGTTCGAGGACCGCGCGGCGCCAAGCGTTCCGCGGTCATGGGGCAGCTTGGAAAACTCTGCCGGCAGGTCGGGCTTGTCCGATCCGCCGGTGCCCGCGCGGCGGATGTTGCCGCCCTCTTTCCCGTGTTCCACATCGCCCGTCTGCGCCATGAACCCCTCGATCACGCGGTGAAAGATCACCCCGTCATAGGACCCCGCGCGGGCCAGTTCCTTCATCCGCTCGGAATGCTTGGGGGCCACGCCCGGGATCAGCTCGATGACGACGGTGCCGCCTTTCAGCTCCATCAGGATCGTGTTCTCGGGGTCCTTGATCTCGGCCATGTGCCAAGCCTCCTGTAAGTCTTCAGTTTCTGGGATATTTCGCGTAAAGCGCGGTGCGAACCGCGGGCGTGACGAAGGGTGTCACGTCGCCCTGAAGCCGCGCGATTTCCTTGACCAGCTTCGACGCGATGGCCTGCCTGTCGGCCTCGGCCATCAGGAAGACGGTGTCGATGGTGTGGTCGAGTTTGCGGTTCATCCCGACCATCTGGTATTCATATTCGAAATCGGCAACCGCGCGCAGCCCGCGGATGATGATCGAGGCCCCCACGTCGCGCGCGCAATCGATCAGCAGGTTCTCGAACGGGTGGACCACGATCTCGACGTCCTTGCCGTCGCACAGGCGTTTGCATTCCGCCTCGACCATTGCCACGCGTTCCTCAAGGGAAAACAGCGGGCCCTTGTCGCGGTTGATGGCCACACCGATCACCAGCCGGTCGACCAGCGTGCAGGCCCGCTTGATGATGTCGATATGCCCCAAGGTGATCGGGTCGAATGTGCCCGGGTATAGCCCTGTCCGCATCGCCTGCCCCTGCCGGTCCGTGTCTCGCGGCGCGACCCAATCACCGGGCGCGCGCCGATGCAACCCCCCGGCACGTCGCAGGGGGCATGTCGGGCGATCAGAACCCCTTGATCATGCCCTCGAGCGCTTCCTTCTCCATCGACAGTTCGGACAGTTGCGCCTTGACCACATCCCCGATGGAGATCAGGCCGATCATCACGCCATCCTCGACGACCGGAAGGTGACGGAACCGGCCCTCGGTCATCATTGCCAGAACGGCGTCGGATTTGTCGGTGCGCGCGCAGGTCACGATATCGGTCGTCATCACGGTATCCACGCCATCTGCCATGCATCCGGCCCCGCGCGCCGCCAATGCGCGCACGATATCGCGTTCCGACAAGATGCCCGCCACATGGCTGCCGTCGGGCGAGACCACGACCGCCCCGATCCGGCGCTCCGCCAGCACCAGAGCCGCCTGCCCTATATTGGTGCCGGGCGCGATGGTGACCACGATGGCATCTGCCTTCGAATTCAGAATCTGCTGCACCAGCATGCTCTGCCTCCCTTTTCTCTTCTCCATCCCTGGGGGTCAGCGTCCACCCGCATGGGTTGATCTGTCAAGCGAAACGACCTGCTTCAGGTGGCAAGTGCTTCTTGCCGCGCGATCTCGGCCCGCATCCCGTCGCGCAAAAGCGTGGTGAACCGATCCAGCCGCGCATCGCGGGGTCCGGCATGGATCACCAGCCAGAAGGTGCGGGTCAGCCGCACCCGGTCGGGCAACACGCGCACCAGATCGGGTGCGAAGGGCAGCGCGAAATCATGGACGATGGCCAGCCCCGCCCCCGCCCGCGCAAGGTTGAGCTGCACCGACACCGCGTTCGAGGCCAGCGGTACCCGCGTCACGCCGAAGGCCGCAAGATAATCCAGCTCCGCGTCAAAGATCATGTCGGGAATATAGCCGATCATCCGCGCTCCACGCAGCGCGTCGGGACTGTCCGGCACGCCGTTCGCGGCCAACCACCCGCGGCTGGCGGCAAGCGACAGGCGGTAATCCGACAGTTTTTCGGCCCGTAACCGTTGTGTAACGGGAGCAGAAACGGTGATCGCCAGATCCGCCTCGCGCCGCGACAGATTCACCACACGGGGCAGCGCAAGGATCTGGATGTCGAGATCTGGGTTGTCCGCCCCGATGGCCGCGCAGACCTGCGGCAAGAGGTAATTGGCGCACCCGTCCGGCGCGCCGATACGGATCGTGCCCGTCAGCCGCCCGGCCCCGTCCGCGCCGCCATCATCCTGCCCCGCGGCCAGCGCCAGTTCAGCCGCCTCGGCGCGCGGCAACAGGCGTTGACCGGCCTCCGTCAGGGTGTAGCCCTGTGGCGACTTGGCAAACAGGACCGCGCCAAGGCTGCGTTCCAGCCGCGCGATGCGGCGACCCGCCGTCGCCGGGTCAAGCCGCAATCCGCGCGCCGCCCCCGAAAGCCCCTCGGCGCGCGCCACCGCCAGAAACACCCGCAGATCGTCCCAGTTCATGGCACCCCTTTGCAAAAACGCAAAACCACTTTGGCAACCTGCCGCTTTTCGCGGCATTCCTGCAAGGCTAGACTGCGCGCGAGAGACAACACACCCCAAGGGGAGGGATCAGATGGAACAGATCGGACATTGGATCGACGGCAAGCGCGTTTCGGGCACTTCGGGGCGCGTCGCCGATGTCATGAACCCCGCCACCGGCGAGGTACAGGCGCAGGTTTCCCTGGCCAGCAAGGCCGAGATGGATGGGGCCATCGCCTCTGCGGCCAAGGCGCAAAAGGCTTGGGGGGCCACCAACCCGCAAAAGCGTGCCCGCGTGATGATGGCGCTGGTGGGGCTGATCAACCGCGACATGGACAAGCTTGCGGAAGCCATCAGCCGCGAACACGGCAAGACCTTTCCCGACGCCAAGGGCGACGTGCAGCGCGGGCTTGAAGTGATCGAGTTCTGCATCGGCGCGCCGCATCTGCTGAAGGGCGAGTTCACCGACAGCGCCGGGCCCGGCATCGACATGTATTCCATGCGCCAGCCCTTGGGCGTGGTCGCAGGCATCACGCCGTTCAACTTTCCGGCCATGATCCCCTTGTGGAAGATGGGCCCGGCGCTCGCTTCGGGCAACGCGATGATCCTCAAGCCTTCGGAGCGTGACCCGTCCTGCCCGATGCTGCTGGCAGAGTTGTGTCAGGAGGCGGGTCTGCCCGACGGCATCTTGCAGGTCATCAACGGCGACAAGGAAGCAGTTGACGCGATTCTCGACAATGACACTGTGCAGGCCGTTGGCTTCGTCGGGTCCACCCCCATCGCGCAGTATATCTACAGCCGCGCCACCGCAAACGGCAAACGCAGCCAGTGTTTCGGCGGCGCCAAGAACCACATGATCATCATGCCCGACGCCGACATGGACCTTGCCGCCGACGCGCTGGTGGGTGCGGGCTATGGCGCGGCGGGCGAGCGCTGCATGGCGATCTCCGTCGCCGTCCCCGTCGGCGATGAAACCGCCGACCGGCTGATCGAGAAACTGGTGCCCCGGATCGAGGCGCTGAAAGTGGGGCCCTACACCGCCGGCAATGACATCGACTTCGGCCCCGTGGTCACGGCGGCGGCCAAGGCCAATATCCTGCGGCTGGTCGAAAGCGGCGTGGCGCAGGGCGCGAAACTGGTCGTCGACGGGCGCAACTTCAACCTGCAAGGCTATGAAAACGGATACTTTGTCGGTCCGCATCTGTTCGACCACGTCACCCCCGACATGGACATCTACAAGACCGAGATCTTCGGCCCCGTCCTGTCCACCGTGCGCGCGGCCAGCTACGAGGAGGCCATCGGTCTGGCGATGGACCATGAATACGGCAATGGCACCGCCATCTTCACCCGCGACGGTGATGCGGCGCGCGATTTCGCAAACCGTATCAACATCGGGATGGTGGGGATCAACGTGCCGATCCCGGTGCCATTGGCCTATCACACCTTCGGCGGCTGGAAGAAATCGGGCTTTGGCGATCTGAACCAGCACGGCCCCGACGCCTTCCGCTTTTACACGCGCACCAAGACGATCACTGCGCGCTGGCCCTCGGGCATCAAGGAAGGCGCGGCCTTCAACTTCAAGGCGATGGACTGACCGCCTCGTCAGGGGGCGGCGCAACCAGCGCCGCCACCGGCACCATGACAGGCGGAGCCACCGGAACGTCTGGCAAAGTCAGGGCCAGTGCCCGCAGCGCCTCGGCCTGCGGGCCGCGATGCTGCCGCGCCTTGAGGCATTCGAAACTCCCCGCGCGAAAGGCGCGGCAGGCCTCGGGACGGGCGTCGTAGATGGCGCAAAGCGTCTGGCCCTGCCCCGTCATGGTAAGTTGCGCGCAATGCCCGCAGGCCATGCGCATGTAGCGGCGGCCGTCGATCTGGGCCGTGGCCGCCTCGGGGATCGCGCGGTCCCGATCCTCGGGCAGTAGCGCGACATAGCGGTCGGAACCGCCAAGGCAGCAGGCCCCGCAGGCCGTGCAGTCGAATGTGGGGGAGGACACCGGGGCACCCGATTGATGCGCCGGCAGGGCCGGCCCGATGCCGCCCGCGATGCGCCGCAAAAACACCTAGGCGGCAGCCCTGCCTCACACAATGCCCGATGCAGGATGTGAGGCATGATTTATCGTGCCCAACCCGCCGAGCGTGGTAAGAATTAACCAAATCGACAAGGGTTTGGGCATGGCGGCACGCTACAAGATCTTTGGTCAGTTTTCGTTGGTCTATATTCAGTACACCGGCGTTGCGACCGCGACACAGGCAACGGATGTTTTCATCCAATACATGAAAGACCCAGAGCGCAAATCCGGGCACCGGCATTTCGTCGACCTGTCCGCCGTCACCGGACTAGAGCGCGATTTCGCCGCCCTCTTCCGCCTGCAAGCCCTCAAGGCTGAATGGCTGATGCAAAACGAGAGCCCGACCATGATGGTGTATCTTGCCCCTTCGGTGCTGAGCCTGCGAATAGCCCATCAGGTCCTGCGCAGTTGGGAAGGACTGGACGGGGCCATCATTCGTCTTGCCGAGGATTGGGATGGCGCCATGGACATCTTCGGATTGCCGCGCAATGCGCTCGACCATCTGCTGATCCGGACAGCCTGACGGCGCGGCGGGGCGGCTTGCAAAACTTCTGCAACACTCGATAATTAAACACGCGTTCAATTCCGACACCGGCGCGGGGAGGGGCAGGTATGGATTTCGCATTGACCGAAGAGGCGCAGGCCGTCTTCGACATGGCGCGGGCCTTCGGACAGGCCGAGATCGCACCCCATGCCCGCGACTGGGAGGCGGCAGGCACGATCCCAAAGGACCTGTGGCCCAAGCTGGCAGATCTGGGGTTCGGCGGGCTTTATGTCTCGGAAGACAAGGGCGGATCGGGGCTATCGCGGCTGGAGGCGACGTTGGTCTTCGAGGCGCTGAGCCATTCCTGCCCCTCGGTCGCGGCGTTTTTGTCGATTCACAACATGTGCGCCAAGATGATCGAGCTTTACGGCTCGGACGACCTGCAGGCGCGCTACCTGCCGCGCACGCTGTCTATGGAGATGTTTTTCTCCTATTGCCTGACCGAACCCGGATCGGGCTCGGATGCGGCGGCGCTCAAGACCCGCGCTCTGCGCACCAACGAGGGTTACACGCTGACCGGGACCAAGGCCTTCATCTCGGGCGGCGGCTATTCGGATGCCTATATCGTGATGTGCCGCACCGGCGAGGATGGGCCCAAGGGCATTTCCGCCGTGATCGTGGAGGATGGCAGCCCCGGCCTGTCTTTCGGCGGGCTTGAGGATAAAATGGGCTGGCGGTCGCAGCCTACGCGTCAGGTGCAATTCGACGATTGCGTGGTGCCGGCGGCCAACCTGCTGGGCGCGGAGGGCCACGGGTTCCGCTACGCGATGGCGGGGCTCGATGGCGGGCGGCTGAATATCGCGGCCTGCTCATTGGGCGCGGCGCGGGCGGCGGTGGCCGCCACGTTGGCCTATATGAGCGCGCGCAAGGCTTTCGGGCAGTCGATCGACCAGTTCCAGGCGCTGCAGTTCCGGCTGGCCGACATGGAGATCGAGCTGGAGGCGGCGACCGTGCTGCTGCGTCAGGCGGCATGGAAGCTCGACACCGGCGCGACGGACGCAACCAAGGCCTGCGCCATGGCCAAGAAATTCGTGACTGAGGCCGGAAGCCGCGTGGTCGATCAATGCCTGCAACTGCATGGCGGCTATGGCTATCTTGCCGATTACGGGATCGAGAAACTGGTGCGCGACCTGCGGGTGCACCAGATCCTCGAGGGCACGAACGAGATCATGCGGATGATCGTGGCGCGCCACATGCTTGCGGCGCGCGGGTGATTGGCCGGGCTTGCATATTTTGGGAAAGATGAAGGGACAAGACAGCGTCATGGTCGAGGGAGTGAACATCCGCATCGAGGGGCGCGCGGGGCGCATCACGCTGACCCGGCCCGAGGCGCTGAATGCGCTGAGCTACGACATGTGCCGCGCGATCGACGCGGCGCTGACCGTTTGGGCGGATGAGGACCGGGTGGCCTTGGTGGTGATCGACGCATTGGGCGACAAGGCGTTTTGTGCGGGCGGCGACATCGCCGAGATGTATGCCACGGGGCGCGCGGGCGATTTCGATTACGGGCGGCAGTTCTGGGCCGATGAATACCGCATGAACGCGCGGCTGTTCCATTTCCCCAAGCCCGTGGTCAGCCTGATGCAGGGTTTCACCATGGGCGGTGGCGTCGGCCTCGGCTGCCATGGCTCGCACCGGGTGGTCTGCGAGACGAGCCAGATCGCCATGCCTGAATGCGGCATCGGTTTGATCCCCGATGTGGGCGGCACGCTTTTGCTGTCGCGGGCACCGGGGCGGTTGGGGGAATACCTTGGCGCTACCGGCGCGCGAATGGCTCCGGGCGATGCGATCCATGCGGAGTTTGCCGATTACTTCATCCCGCGCGCGCACTGGGCTGCCTTGGTCGAAACCCTGTGCGCGACCGGCGACTGGGAGGCGGTGGACCGCGCTGCCCTGCCCGCCCCCGACAGCCCGCTCAAGGCGGCGCAGCCCGAGATCGACCGCCTGTTCGCGGGCGACACGATCCGCGACATCCTCAACCTCGTGACGCGCAGCGACAGCGCGGTCGCCACCGGCGCCTTGGCGCTGATGCGCAAGAACAGCCCGCTGTCAGTCGCCTGCACGGTCGATCTGGTGCACAGGACCCGCTTGCGCGACACGATCGAGGCGGCGCTGGATCAGGAATACCGTTTCACCTTCCGCGCGATGGAGCGGGGCGATTTCCTAGAAGGCATCCGCGCCGCGATCATAGACAAGGACAAGACGCCGGTCTGGCGGCATGCGGCGCTGGATGCGGTGCCCCCGACCGAGGTCGCGGCCATGCTGCTGCCCCTTGGCATGCAAGCGCTCAAGCTCTGACGGAAAGGGTCTGCACAATGAAGATCGGGTTCATCGGCCTTGGCAACATGGGGGCCCCGATGGCGGCCAATCTGGTGGCCGCAGGCCATCAGGTGACAGGGTTCGATACGGCCGCCCTCGCGCCCGAGGGCGTGGCGATGGCCGCCAGCGCGGCGGCGGCGGCCAAAGGGGCCGAGGTGGTCATCACCATGCTGCCCAACGGGGCGATCTTGCGGGCCGTGGCGGCCGAGGTGACCCCGGCGATGGACGCGGGCGCGGTGCTGCTCGATTGTTCCACCGTCGATGTGGCGAGCGCGCGGGACGTGGCCGCGATGGCCGCCGCAGTTGGGCTTGGCGCGCTGGACGCGCCGGTCTCGGGCGGGGTGGGCGGGGCGCAAGCGGGGACGCTGACCTTCATGGTCGGCGGCGATGACGCCAGTTTCGCCACCGCCCGCCCGCTCTTCGAGGTGATGGGATCGCGCGCCGTCCATTGCGGGCCCTCGGGCAACGGGCAGGCCGCCAAGATCTGCAACAACATGATCCTCGGCGTCACCATGATCGCCACCTGCGAGGCCTTTGCGCTGGCCGACAAGCTGGGGCTGGATCGGCAGGCGATGTTCGATGTCGTCTCCACCTCTTCGGGGCAGTCATGGTCGATGACGAGCTATTGCCCGGCCCCAGGGATCGGACCGAAAAGCCCCGCCGACAGCGACTACAGGCCCGGTTTCGCCGCCGACCTGATGCTCAAGGACCTACGCCTGAGCCAGGAGGCGGCCGAGGCGGCGGATGCGGACACCCCCATGGGGGCCCTGGCCGCGGCGCTATACGCCCGGTTCGTGGAGGAGGAAGACGGGCGCGGCCGCGATTTCTCGGCCATGCTGCCGCGCTTCGAAGGTCGTAGACGGGCAAGCCCGTAAAGGACCAATGGAAATTATTCTTGGACCTGTTGCCAATTTGTGGCATCTTGGCTCCGACACTCCAAGATATGTCCGCTCAAGTGCCCGGCGTGTCGGCATCAATGCTCAGGTGCACCTCAGCCGCCACGCCGGGCCGCGGACGTGCACAGCGTCGCGATACTCAAGCCAGTTCGACGGTCACGCGGCGGTTCTGACGCCCCTTCTTTTCGATCTTGCCGATCACCAGCTTGCCGATCTCGCCCGTGCGCCGCACATGGGTGCCGCCGCAAGGCTGCAGATCGACCTGCCCTGCCCCTTCGCCGATCCGGATGAGCCGGATGCGGCCCGCGCCGCGCGGGGGCTGGACCGACATCGTCTTGACGAGGCCCGGGTTGGCGTCAAGTTCGGCCTCGGAGATCCAGTCCTCGGTCACCGGCAGGTCGCGGGTGACCAGCGCGTTCAGCCGCCCCTCGATCAGCGCCTTGTCCTCGGGCGCGTCGGGCATGTCGAAGTCGAGCCGCCCCTTGTCGGCCCCGATGGCCCCGCCGGTGACCGGCAGTTGCAGGACGACCGACAGCAGGTGCAGCGCGGTATGGATGCGCATGTGACCATGCCGCCTGTCCCAGTCGAGGTTCTGGCCAATCTCGGCGCCCACGGCGGGCAGGCGGCTGGGTTCGGCCGGGATCAAGACGATGGCCGCCCCCTCGCCCTTCACGGCGGTGGCGATCGGGATGCGCCCACCGTCCCAATCCAGCGTCCCGCTGTCGCCGGGCTGGCCGCCGCCGCGCGGATAGAAGAGCGTGCGGTCAAGCACGATGCCCCCTTCTTCGGTCAGACCGATCACGGTCGCGCTGCTGGATTTGCGATAGGGATCGGACAGGTAGATCTGCTCGGTCTTCATGCCGGTTGGTCCTTTTCGGGGGGGGCGGTCCGTGCCACTGGCTCGGCCAAGGCGTGCAACGCCTCGGGGTTGCGCAGCCAGATGTCGCGCTGGCGAAACGGGATCTCGATGCCTTCGGCCTTGAAACGCTCGGCGATCTGATGGTGCACCTCGGTCTTGACGGCGACCAGCTTGTTGATGTCGCGCAAGATCATGCGGACCCGGAAATCAAGACTGTCGGCCCCGAAACCGAGGAAATCCACCCCCGGCTCGGGGTATTTCGCCACATCGGGATGGCCGCGCGCGATCTCGAGCAAGACCTTCTGCACATGCCGCGTGTCGCTGCCATAGGCCACGCCCACCAGCACCACGGCCCGCCCGATGGTGTTGCCGCGCGTCCAGTTGGTCACCGTGCCCGCGATCAGGTCGGCATTGGGCACGATCACGTCGGTCTTGTCGAAAGTCTCGATCGTGGTCGAGCGCACCGAGATCGCCTTGACGATGCCCATGGTCGGACCGACTTCGATCCAGTCGCCCTCGGAAATCGGGCGCTCGATGAGCAAGATGATGCCCGAGACGAAATTGTTGACCACATTTTGCAGCCCAAAGCCGATGCCGACCGACAGTGCGCCCAGCACAACGCCAAGCGCGGTCAGGTCGATCCCCGCCGTGGTGATGGCGATGACGGCGGCCAGCGCGATGCCGACATAGCCAATGCCCGAGGTCACGGCATTGCGCGCGCCCACGTCCATTCTGGTGCGTGGCAAGACGGTGCTGCGCAGCGCGCCTTGCAACAGCCGCGTGGCGAACAGGCCGATTGTGAAGACAAGAACCACGGCCAGCACGATGCCGGGCGTTATCCGCGTGTCGCCGACCTGAAACCCGGCCGACAGCCGGTCGTAGAATTCGCCCAATTGCTCGGGGCGCATGCCCCAAGTCAGGGCCACGACCGGGAAAAGCCCCACGATCAGCAGCAGGTTGACCAGAACGGGCAACAGCGCCTGCGCGGACTCGTCATAGGTCTTGCCAGAGAGAATGGAGTAGAGATCCCGGACAGGAGCCTGAAGCGCGAGGATCAGGCCGATCAGCCCCAGCGTGGTTGCCGTGGGCGTCATGATTGCGCCGGTCAGGTTCAGATAGCCCGCCGCGGCCAGGATTGGCCCGGCGATAGCCACAAGGCGCAGCGCCTGCCCGATGACGGTGATGGTGCGCCCGGCAAAGCCCGCATCACTGGTCCCGTCGTCACTGTCGACAGCGCGGGCGGCCAGCTCGGCGCGGCGCACGCGCCGGAGCAACGCGGCCAGCCGGTAAAAGCCCCAGGCCAGCCCCAGATAGACAGGCAAGACAAAGACACCGCGCGAAACCAGCGGCACGGCATCGAGCGTCGAAAAGGTTTCGGCCAAACCGCCGAGGCCCAGAAACACCCCGATGGTCACCACGGCGCGGCGCAGCGCGGGGCGCAGATCAGTCGGCGTGCCAAGCGCGCCGGGGCTGTCCTCATTCGCCGGAAAAAGACGCCCGGCCAGCCAGAGCGCGGAAAAGACAGACACGAAAACACCGATCCCTGCCGTCAGCAACGCCGTGCCTGCACGGCCCAGCACATCGACCGTGGCCACCGCCACCCCGAGCAAGATAAGGCCAGTGATCGGCAAGAGTACCTGCAGCAGCGACACCAGAAAAGCGAGCGCGATCCGCCCCTTCCGGACGCTCACCTGCCGTTGCAACCGGTCGGTCCATCGGCCGACGAAAAAGCGGCTGCGTGTCATCAGCGCCAGCGCAACCAGCGCGAGCACCCCCGCGAAAGGCAGCCTGTCCCAAGGTGATTGGTTGAGACGACGATGTTCGGCAAACTTGCCCTCGATCTCGCGGTTCACGACGACCACGACATCGCCAAGCGCGGCCAATGCGCTGCCCCAGTTCAGCGGGTTGATTGGCGCCGGGTCGCGTTCCAGAAGCGCGCGTGCCTGCCGCGCGGCCAAGATGGCATCGATCTCGCCGATCAGGCCATTGGCGCGGTTGAAGGCTTCGGTCGCCGTCACGCGCGGCACCTGCGCCTCGGCGAGTTGGGCCGCCAGTTCGGTGCGCCGCTCGGCGATGGTGGCCGGTTCGCTCGCGCCCTCTGCCGGCGGGGCCCCAAGCGCGGTGATCTGTGCCTGAATGGTTTCGATCCGAGAGGCATTTGCGCCTTGCGCCGCAAGGAAACGCGCGCGCCATCCGACCAGATTTCCCCGCAAATTGGTCAAAAAGGCGGTGGAGGCGATGCCGGCCTCGATCAGGGTCTCGGCACGCTGCGCATCCGATTGCCAGGCGCTGTAGTCGATCGATCCGTTCGTCTCGGGGACGGCCCCGGCGGGGGCTTGCTGGGCCTGCGCCGATAGGGGACCACCGGCGGCCCCCAGCAGCAGCAGCGACAAAAGAATGGCAAAGACCGTACGAAAGATCATGCGTCCTCGAACACGTCGGGAATATCGGCGGGGCCGCGCTCAAGCCATTCGGGCACCGGCAGGCCCTTTTCGCGCAAGAAATCGGGGTTGAAGATCTTGGACTGGTAGCGCGTGCCGTAGTCGCACAAGATGGTGACGATGGTATGCCCCGGCCCCATCTCGCGCGCCATGCGTACGGCCCCCGCCATGTTGATGCCAGACGATCCGCCCAGACATATGCCTTCCTCGGCGAGCGTGTCGAACACGATGGGCAGTGCCTCGGCGTCTGGGATCTTGTAGCAGGCATCGGGCGTGAAGCCTTCGAGGTTGCCGGTAATGCGCCCCTGACCGATACCCTCGGTGATGCTGTCCCCGCCTGCCGCCTCTCCAGTATAGAGCTTGTAAAGCCCCGAGCCTTCGGGATCGGCCAAACCGATCTTCACACCCTTGGGTTGCAGCGCCATGCCCACCCCCGCCAGTGTCCCGCCCGAGCCGACGGCGCAGACGAAGCCGTCGACGCGGCCGCCCGTCTGCTCCCAGATCTCGGGGCCGGTCATCTCGACATGGGATTGCCGGTTGGCCACATTGTCGAACTGGTTGGCCCAGATGGCGCCATTGGGCTCGGATTGGGCCAGACGTTCGGCCAGACGTCCGGAGTAGCGGACGTAGTTGTTGGGGTTGGAATAGGGCACGGCAGGCACAAGGATCAGTTCGGCGCCCGCCAGCCGGATCATGTCCTTTTTCTCCTGGCTTTGCGTCTCGGGCATGACGATCACGGTCTTGAACCCCATCGAGGCGCCGACCAGCGCCAGCCCGATGCCCGTGTTGCCCGCCGTCCCCTCGACGATGGTGCCGCCCGGCCTGAGCAGGCCGCGCGCCACGGCGTCGCGAATGATGTAGAGCGCCGCGCGATCCTTGACCGATTGGCCGGGATTGAGGAATTCGGCCTTGCCCAAGATCTCGCAGCCGGTCTCCTCGCTCAGGCGACGCAGGCGGATCAGGGGCGTGTTGCCGATGGCGGCGGCAAGGTCGGAATGGATCGTCATGGGCGCGGGCCTTTGCGGATGACACGGGACAAGAACCCTAGGGATAGGGGGGCGCGCGGCAAAGCTCAACCCGATCCTCAGGCGCCGCCGACCCCCTGCCCGGCCTGCAGCCGGGCGCGGTTCGCCATCAGCCACTGCATCGAGATCACGAGCGGCGCATTGGCCATGTCGCCCCCCTCGAGCATGGCACAGGCCAGATCCCATGGCACGAGATGAGACAAGATGTCCTCGCCCTCGCCAAGATGCCCGGCAGTGCCCGCGACCCCATCGGGCAGATCGGCGATCCCGATGTAGGAGGTCAGAACCTGCGCCATCCCGCCGGGGCTTGGATAGTAGCGCGCCACCTTGTGCAGCGCGCCAAGCGTCAGCCGCGCCTCCTCCACCGTTTCGCGCCGCGCGGCCTCTTCCGGTGTCTCGCCTGCGTCGATCATGCCCGCGACGGGTTCCAGCAGCCAAGGATGGGCGTCGCCATGGCCATAGGCCCCAAGACGCAGCTGTTCGATCAGCAAGATGCGGTCACGGACCGGGTCATAGGGCAAGACCGTGACGGCATCGGCCACACGGAACACCGCGCGTTTGTGCAGGCCCGAGGTGCCACCATCAAATTGCAGATGGCGCAGGTCCAATTCCTCGACGGTGTAGAACCGGGAATAGGGAAAGCGGTGCGCGACCGGATCGACCGCCGCGCGGGGCGGGTTGCGCCCGATCAAGGCCGGCCTGCGCCATGCGCCCGCCGAAAGCTGGGACTGCGCGCGGGCGGCGATCATCCAGTAGCGCGCACCGACCTCTTGCGCGGTCGCGGTCGCACCCTGACGCAGAACCTCGGCGGCGGCAATCGTGGCCAGATCACCCCAATCCCGCGCCCAATCGGCCAGCGACCATGGACCATCGGGCTGCCCCGTGGCCTGCGCCGGGCGCCACACGTCGGCCGCGCGGGCAATACCGTCGAGGTGCACCGTCACGGGCCTGCGGACATATCCGAAACAGGCCTCGTAGAAATCCAGACGCGCCAACGCCGCGTCCGACACGTCGATCAAGACACCATCGGCCTGCGCACCGGGGCGCTCGACGAGCATCGGATAGGCCTGCCCCGCGACCCGCGCCACACTGGCATCAGGCAAGACGGCCGGGCGCATGGCAGGCTCTGCCCCCGCGACAGCCTGCAGCAAGGGCGCATGGCACAAGGTGCCGAACAAGAAAATCTCGGTCATCGGGTCCCCGGATAAGGCGGCGGGACGCCTACCTCCAGCGCCGGGCCGCGCCTTCGCACAACAGCCCGCCGATAATACCGCCGATCAGCAGCACACCCCAGACCGGAACGATCAGGGACTGAAAGAAATATTCGATGAACAGGTCCATCGACGCAAAAATCGCCTCGAAAAACCCGTCATAGCGCAAGTTGGCCGAGCGGATGAACATGGTGCGCAGGGCAAAGAGCAAAAGCCCGAGGATCGCGATCTGGATGGAGGTGCGCAGACCATTACCCAAGGCCATCGACCACCCCATGCCCGCGCCCCGCCCGGCCACAGCCCAACCCTGCCACAGACCGATCATCGCGATGGTGGGCGCGAACCATGTCGCCGGCGTGCCGTCTGGCATCGTCGTGAGCGCCTGCAGCGCCGCCGCCCAGCCGACCGCGAAAAACGCCATGGCCCCGACCAGCTTTGCCGCTGTGGGCATGCGATCGGTGGTACGGCTGGTGCTTATGTGCGATGCGAAGAACATGTTTGGAAACAAACACGCCATTTTGGGCGGATTTATGGCGAGATCGCGCAAGGAGCGCGATTTCTGCGCGCTGCAAGGCCCCCTTCAGGTGGGACGCGTGATGGTGATCTGCGTCACATCGGTATTGCCGAAGTGAAAGGTCGCGGCACAGGCCGTCAGGTAGAAATTCCACATCCGCCGGAACCTGTCGTCGAACCCCAGCTCTGCCACCTCGTCCCAGCGGTTGTTGAACACGTCATGCCAGCGCCGCAGCGTCTGGCTGTAGCTGTCCCCGAACTCGATGGAATGCGACACCCTGAGACCCGCCTTTTCAACCTCGGCGCGCAGCACCGAGGGCGCGGGCAGCATGCCGCCGGGAAAGATGTATTTCTGGATGAAGTCCACACCCCGGCGATAGACCTCCCAGCGACGGTCCTGCACGGTGATGATCTGCAGCGTGGCGTTCTTGCCCGGCTTGAGGTTGGCACGCAGCGTCTTGAAGTAGGTCGGCCAATAGCGCTCGCCCACAGCCTCGAACATCTCGATCGAGGCGATTCCGTCATATTGCCCACGCTCGTCGCGGTAGTCTTGCAACTTGATGACCACCCGGTCCGACAATCCCGCCCGCGCCACCCGCGCCACCGCATAGTCGTATTGCTCACGGCTGATGGTCAGGCCGGTCACCCTCAGACCGCGCTCCTTGGCGGCATACTCCGCAAACCCGCCCCAGCCGCAGCCGATTTCCAGCACATGATCGCCGGGCTGCGCGCCCATTTGGTCGACCATGCTGGCGTATTTGGCGATCTGGGCCGCCTCCATCGATTCCTGCCCGGTTACGAACAGCGCCGAGGAATAGGTCATCGTCTCGTCAAGCCACAGACCGTAGAACTCGTTTCCGAGGTCGTAGTGATGCGCGATGTTCTTGCGCGCCTGCCGCTTGGAATTGGATTGCAGCCAGAACCGCGCCTTTTCAAAGGCCCGCACCAGCCCCATGCCAAGGAAGCCGTCATAGACCTCCTCGTTGTCGGCATGGACCAGATCCATGAAGGCCTGAAGATCGGGCGTCGACCACCATTCGTCCAGATAGGCCTCGCAAAACCCCAGATCGCCCTCGCGGATCAGCCGCCCGAAGATATCGGGGTTGTGGATATGCAACTCGGCCACCGGGCCGGGTCCATGGCCTGCGGCGCGAAACACGCGCCCGTCGGGCAGCACCATGTCGAGGCGCCCGTGCTGCATCTTGTTGGCCGTTTCGAATACGGCAGAGAAATACCGGGGGAGATTATGCTCTCCCTTCGTGCTTGTCTTGACGTCCATCTGGTCCTCATGTCTGGCGGCCGATTTGCTACGAACCAGCCACGGGGCACAAGCCCCGATTGTTTCCCGATAAATCAGAAGCCCCTGTTTTCGTACGCCTCAAGCGCCCGCTTGCGCCCATCCGCCGCGCTGACGACAGGCGCGCCCGGATAGGGGTCGCCCGGCCCCATGTCCCAGCTGCGCGGGATGGCCCGAAAGTAGCTCAGTGCGGTCTTGGGCGGCTTGCCCGAGATCTCGGCCACAAAGGCGCGGCGGTAACGACCCAACGGGTCGAATTTCTCGGCCTGCGTCTCAGGGTTGAACACACGGAAATAGGGCGTCGCATCCGGCCCCGAGCCCGCCGACCATTGCCAGCCCATCGCATTGCTGGCCGGGTCCCAGTCCACCAGACACTCGGCGAACCAGTCCATCCCGATCTTCCAATGCGTGAGCAGGTGCTTGGTCAGATACGAGGCGACAAGCATCCGCGCCCGGTTGTGCATGCGCCCCGTCACATACATCTCGCGCATCGCGGCATCGACCACCGGCAAGCCCGTGCGCCCGCGCATCCACGCCTGCACATGAGGGTGATCTGCGTCGGTGTTCCAGGCGAACCCCTCCCACTCCTCGCGCCAGTTGCGGCTGGTGATATGGGGCGTGTGATGCACGAGGTGATAGGCAAAATCGCGCCAGATCAGTTCCTTCAGGAAGGTCTCGGCGCCCGGCTTGCCCGCCACCAGCGCGCGCATGCCCGCGTGCCAGCAGGTTCGCGCCGAAATCTCGCCATAGGTCAGGTTCTCCGACAGGCTGGATGTGCCGTCGACATCCAGCCGGTCGCGCGCGTCGGAATAGTCGCCGATGCGATCTGTAACAAAGGCTTCAAGACGGTCCTGCGCTGCCGCCTCGCCGATCTTGCAATGCGCAAGCACGACATCCGCGCCCCGGTTCATGGCATGGCCGAGCCCCCAGTCGGCGATCACCTCGCTTCCGGGCCAGATCTCGGGCACGGCCAGACGCGGCACCGGCAAGGGCGCCTCCACGTCCCTGCCGCGCACCGCCTTCCAGAAGGGCGTGTAGACCTTGTAAAAGCCCCCCGTGCCGGTCTCGACCGTCCAGGGCTCGTGCACCGCATGCCCGGCATGGCTGACAGCCTTGATGCCCTCCGCCTTCAGCGCCGCCTTGACGGCCTCGTCACGCCGACGGCTCTCGGGGTCGTAGAGCCGGTTCCAATGCACCGCGACAGCGCCGGTCTCGGCGATCAGGGCCCGCAACACCTGCAATGCGGGCCCACGGCGGCAGATCAACCGGCTGCCAGCACCTGCCAGACGGACCGCGAAGGCCTCCGCCCCCAGTCCCAGCCGCCATCTCGGTGCCGCCGCCAACCCCTCGACCCCCTCGTCACACAAGAACACGGGGATCACCGACGCCCCCGAGGCGCAGGCCGCCGACAAGGCAGGGTTATCCGACAGGCGAAAATCCCGGCGAGTCCAGTAGATCACGGCGGCGGTCATCGGGGCGGGCGTCACTTTCCTGTCTGCCGCGCAGAACCTAGCGCGCCGCACGGACCGTCAAGCGCTTGCCTGCAGGCTTCATCTTTCCAAAAATATGCCTGCCCGACAATCTCACCCGCAAAACGCCCGGCATGGGCACGCGGGCCCCGCTCAGAAGGGCCCGTCCTCCAGCACGCCATCGGCCGACATCTGCGCGTAAAGCAGCCCTTCGCGCAGGCCGCGGTCCGCGACACTCAGCCGATCGGTGGGCCAGGCGCGCAAGAGCGCCTGCAAGATCGCAGCCCCCGACATGATCAGCGTCTGACGGTCGCGCCCGATGCGCGGGTCGCGCCGCCGCCCGTCGGGTCCGAGCGCGAGGTATTCCTGGATCACCCGGTCGATCTGATCGGAGGTCATGCGCAAGCCGTCGACCTTGTTGCGGTCATAGCGCTTGAGCCCCAGATGCGAGGCCGCCACCGTCGTGACCGTGCCGCTGGTCCCGATGATCTGGAACCCTTCACGCGCCTGATCGGCGGCATCGTCATAGGGCGAAAACCCCGCCAGCTGCTCCTCGAAAAACCAGCTCATCAAGGCAAAGCGCGCCCCGTCATCGGCGACATCGGCATACATGTCCTTGAGCGTCGCCACCCCCAGCGGAATGGAAATCCAGTCCACCACCTTGGCGCGCGGAAACACGGTCTCCGCATGATCGAATCCCTGATGCAGCCGCATGATGGCACGCGGGCGCTCCACCCTCGGCACGCGGCTGAGGTCGATCCAGACCAGTTCGGTCGAGCCGCCGCCGATATCCACGACCAAAAGCTGCTCGGTCTTCATCGACACCAGGGGCGCGCAGGATACGACCGCCAGCCGCGCCTCTTCCTCGGGTTTGATGATTTCCAGCTCCAGCCCCGTCTCGCGCTTGACGACCGCGATGAACTCGCCCGCATTGCTGGCCCGCCGACAGGCCTCGGTCGCGACCAGCCGCATCCGGCCGACGCGATGTTTCTCGAGCTTGCGCTGGCAGATCTTGAGCGCGCCCACCGCGCGCGCCATCGACGCCCGCGACATCTTGCCCGACGCCTCCAGACCCTGCCCCAGCTGGACGCTTTTCGAAAAGCTGTCCACGACATGCAGCTGTGTGCCCTTGGGCTGCGCGATCAGCATCCGGCACGAATTTGTGCCCAGATCCAGCGCAGCATAAAGATCGGCCGGGTCGGGCCGTGGATCAGGCGCAAGGCGCCGTTCGACAGGCGGCTCTGTGGCCGGCGCAAGGGGCACCAGGGTGGCCACGGGTCTGGGGAACGGACCGGCGCCGCCTTTGCGCTTGCGCGACATGCGGGCCTCCGAAAACATGTGTTGGTGCCAATGTAGCAACCGCCGCGCCCTGTCACAATGGTGTTGCATGCGCCCGGTCTGCTGCGCGCATTGCTGACCCGCTTCAACATCTTCATGAGAATTTTGGGCGCCCCCGACCCTCGCCGCAGGGCGGCGTTCCGTCTATGTCGTGCAGTGCCCGGGTCGCTCCCGCCCCGGCTTGTGTCGAATTCGGAACGTGCCCATGGCCGGTGCTCGCCTATGGTGCGCGTCAGCCCGGACAGTCCGGCAATACCAAAGGACCCGCCCATGCCCTCTGTCACCCATGTCTACTGGCGCGACATTCCCGCCCAGGTCATCGTGGGCAAGGGGCGCACCGGGTCCAAGGCCGTGCTGCCCGAGCGTTTCGAACAGGCGATCGACCGTTGCGCCATGAAGATCGGTGCCAAGGACGAAGATGCCTATCTCGCCGAATGGCGCCGCGTGCCCGCAGGCGAGATCGAGGGCGATCCGGCCGCCATCGCTGCTGCTGAAATCGCGCGTCTGGATGCGGCCTATGATGCCGACCGTCTCAAGCGCCTGATCGCGGCGGATGGGCATGAAACCGACACAACCGCCGCCTGAGGCCATGGCCGCGTTCCGGGAGAGATTGATGGCACTTTTGAAATTCCGCGTCCGCGAGGCCGCACCCGCATCCTCCGGGCTCGAGGCGCTCCTCAAGGGCTTTTCCATTGAGGTCATGCCGCGCACCGCCGAAAAGGTCGCCGATTTTCGCCAGCTTCTGCCCGCCGGCACGCGTGTCTACATCGCCCATATCGACGGCACGCCCTTCGAGGACATGCTGGCGACCGCCCGCCGCCTGCGCGCCGAGGGCTTTGAGCCGATGCCGCATTTCCCCGCCCGCTCCATCCCCGACCGGGCCACGCTGTCCGATATGGTCGCGCGCTACCGGGGCGAGGCGGATGTGCAGCAGGGCCTGATCATCGCAGGCGGCATCGCCACGCCGCGGGGCGCGTTCCACTCTTCCATGCAGATGCTCGAAACCGGCCTCTTCGATGCCTTCACCCGCATCCATGTCGCGGGCCACCCCGAAGGCAACCGCGACATCGACGCAGACGGCGGCGAGGACGAGGTGATGGCTGCGCTCCGCTGGAAACAGGCCTTCGCCGATCGCTCGAACGCGGAATTCGCCATCGCCACGCAATTCGCGTTTCAAGCCGCGCCCGTGCTGGCCTGGGCCGACAGGCTTGCCGCCAACAAGATCACCATGCCGATCCATCTGGGCATCGCGGGGCCTGCCAAATTGCAGACCCTCATAAAATTCGCCATCGCCTGCGGCGTCGGCCCCTCCCTGTCGGTCTTGCAAAAGCGCGCCCGCGACGTGTCGAAACTGCTTTTGCCCTTCGAGCCGGACGACATACTCACCACGCTCGCACACGCGCGCGCCGAGGGCCGCGCCACGAGTATCGAAGCGATCCATTTCTTCCCACTGGGCGGCATCAAGGCCAATGCCGACTGGACCATCGCCCATGGCGGGGCCAGCGCGGCGCCCGCCGCGGCAACCTGAGAGAGAGCACAGAACCCCATGACCCGCACCGTCATCGAATCGCAGACCCGCACCACCGTGATCGGCTTCGACGAGCCGTTCTGCGTCATCGGCGAACGGATCAACCCAACGGGCCGCAAGATCTTGAACGAAGAGCTTGAGCGCGGCGATTTCAGCCGGGTCGAGGCCGATGCCATCGCGCAGGTCGCGGCGGGCGCGACGGTGCTCGACATCAATTCGGGCGCGGTGTTTTCCAACAAGATGGGCGAGGATGCGCGCTACGCCGACAACAATTTCGTTGAGCCGATGCTGATGCCCGAACTGATCCGCGTGGTGCAAGGCGTCACCGATTGCCCGCTTTGCATCGACAGTTCCGTGCCCGGCGCGCTTGAGGCGGGGCTTGCCGCCGCCAAGGGGCGCCCTTTGCTCAATTCCGTGACCGGAGAGGAAGAACGGCTGGAACTGGTCCTGCCGCTGGTCAAGAAATACAACGTGCCCGTGGTCGCCATCTCCAACGACGACACCGGCATTTCAGAGGACCCCGACGTGCGGTTCGCGGTGGCGAAAAAGATCGTCGAACGCGCCGCCGATTTCGGCATCCCCGCCCATGACATCGTCGTGGACCCGCTGGTCATGCCCATCGGCGCGATGGGCACGGCCGGCCTGCAGGTCTTTGCCCTCGTGCGGCGACTGCGCGAGGAATTGGGCGTGAACACGACCTGCGGGGCGTCCAACATCTCGTTCGGGCTGCCCAACCGGCACGGGATCAACAACGCGTTCCTGCCCATGGCCTTCGGCGCGGGAATGACCAGCGCGATCATGAACCCCGTCGCCCTTCCCGTCGGGCCGAAGGCCATCGCCGCCAAGAAGATGGAGATCGAGGCGGCGGGCATCATGCTGCCCCCCGATCTGGACGACGAGACCTTCGTAAAGCTGTTCGGAATGGGGTCCACCAGACCGCGCCCCGGCAAGGAGATGGAGGCGATCCGCGCTGCCAATTTCCTGATGAGTCAGGACGACGGCGGCGGAAACTGGATCCGGTTCAACCAAGACCCTGATGCGGCTCTGCGCGGCGGGCGTGCAGGCGGGCGGCGTCGGCGCGCATGATTAACCCGGCATTTACCGGAACCGGGTCAAGGTCTGGGCATGTCCATGCTCAGACCCGCCATTCCGCTGCCCTCGGCCCCTTGGATCGACCAGGTGTTCTCGGCCAAGACCGTAAGGTTCGGGGGCGTTGTGCGCCGATCCCTGCATTGGGTCGAGGCCGAGGTGGGCCGTGCCACATTCGAGGCGGAGGTGCGGCGCCGGGGGTGGCACCTTGTGGAATGCAACGGCCAATTGGTCGTGTTCTGCACCGCGCGCCCGATACAGGTTCTTTTCTGATCCGAAAATTCGTACGAATTTTCGGAATCCGCGAATTTTCGTACGAAAATTCGGTTTTCTGACGCGGTCACAGACATGTCCCAAAATCCTCTCGTCATCTTCACCCCCTCGGGCAAGCGCGGAAATTTCCCGGTCGGCACGCCGATCCTGACCGCCGCCCGCCAGCTCGGCGTGGATCTCGATTCGGTCTGCGGCGGGCGGGGCATCTGCTCGAAATGCCAGATCGCGCCCTCCTACGGGGATTTTCCCAAGCATGGCGTCACGGTGCGCGAGGGCGCCCTGTCCGACTGGAACGCGGTCGAGGAACGTTACGACCGTGTGCGCGGGTTGAAACCCGGCCGCCGTCTGGGCTGTCAGGCGACCGTGCAGGGCGACATCGTCGTCGACGTCCCCCCCGAAAGTCAGGTTCACAAGCAGGTGGTGCGCAAGGCGGCCTCGACCCGGCCCATCACCATGGACCCCGCCACGCGGCTGGTGCTGGTGGAGGTGGTCGAGCCGGACATGCACGAACCCTCGGGCGATTTCGAACGCCTGCAGACGGCGCTCAAGGACCAATGGCAGATCGAGGGCGTGAGCGCCCCCCTGTCGGTCCTGCAAAAGCTGCAGCCTGCGCTGCGCAAGGGCAAGTGGCAGGTAAGCGTCGCCCTGCATCAACCTGCAAACACGCAAGATTTCCGCATCCTTGACGTCTGGTCCGGCCTGCATGAGGGCGGGCTATATGGCCTCGCCATCGACCTCGGATCGACGACCATCGCGGCGCATCTGTGCGACCTGACCGATGGACGCGTGCTGGCTTCGTCCGGCCTGATGAACCCGCAGATCCGGTTCGGCGAGGATCTGATGAGCCGCGTCAGCTACGCAATGATGAACCCCGGCGGCGACCGCGAAATGACCGCCTCAGTGCAAGAGGCCATCGCCACGCTTGCGACCGAGATCGCGGCCGAGGGTGGCATCGATCCGCGCCTGATCTTCGAGACGGTGATCGTCTGCAACCCGGTGATGCACCACCTGCTGCTGGGCATCGACCCCGTGGAACTGGGGCAGGCCCCTTTCGCGCTGGCCACATCCGACAGCCTGACGCTGGACGCGCGCGAGATCGGGCTGACCACCATCGCACCTGCGGCGCAGGTCTATCTCTTGCCCTGCATCGCGGGCCATGTCGGGGCTGATGCGGCCGCCGTTGCTCTGTCGGAAGAACCCGATCAGGCCGATATGCTGACGCTGATCGTCGATGTCGGCACCAATGCCGAGATCCTTTTGGGGGACAAGACCGGCGTTCTGGCCTGTTCCTCGCCCACCGGCCCTGCCTTCGAGGGCGCACAGATCAGCGCGGGCCAGCGCGCGGCGCCGGGTGCCATCGAGCATATCGAGATCGACCCCGTCACCAAGGACCCACGCTTCAAGGTCATCGGTTGTGATATCTGGTCCGACGACCCCGGCTTTGCCGAGGCGACAAAGGACAGTGGCGTCACCGGCATCTGCGGCTCGGGCATCATCGAGGCGGTGGCCGAGATGCGCATGGCGGGCCTTCTCGACGCCTCGGGCCTGATCGGCGGGCCGGAGGCGACGGGCACGGCGCGTTGTGAACCCACGGGCCGCACCTTTGCCTATCTCGTGCATGTTGCGACGGACACGGGCGGTCCGCGCATCACCGTGACCCAAGGCGACATCCGTGCCATCCAATTGGCAAAATCGGCGCTTTACGCGGGCGCGCGTCTGCTCATGGACAAGCGCGGCGTCGACAAGGTCGACCGCGTCGTGCTGGCCGGTGCCTTTGGGGCGCATATCAGCCCAAAACATGCGATGGTGCTGGGCATGATCCCCGACGCGGCGCTGGACCATGTGACCAGCGCGGGCAACGCGGCGGGTCATGGCGCGCGCATCGCGCTGTGCAACCGCGCCGCACGGCAAAGGATCGAGGCCGTGGTCAAAACCATCGACAAGATCGAGACCGCGATAGAGCCCCGCTTTCAAGAGCATTTCGTCAACGCCAACGCGATCCCGCACGCAACCGACCCCTTTCCGGAACTGGCCAAGGTCACCACCCTGCCCCAAGTCGCCTTTGGCGCATCGGGGATGGCGCCGGGCGGTGCGGGCGGTGGCGGGCGGCGCAGGCAAAGGCGCGTCTAAAGGCTTGGCAGTCAGGGGCCTCGTCAGGCCGTTTCCGGTCGTTCCGGCCAATACGACCGGGGCTTGCAGCCCGCTGTGGACCAATTGCCGTGGATTTACGGATGCCTTGCTTGGTGTTCCGGGGATCGAGGTGGATGCGATGTCCGCAACTGAATTCACCGCCAGCTTCAACCGCGATGCGGTCGCTCAGGCCGGGGTTCAAGTTTGATTTGCCCGTCGGCTGTGACGAGCCTTCACCTCACATCCCGGGCGTTTCGTGTGCCGACGACGGAGCTATGTTAGCCGAGTGCTGAGTGGCGCTGAATTGCGAACTCGACGAACGACCATATCCCTCGGACCAAGGGCGGAAAATCGCCTCACCCTTTTTGGACGTCACGCTCGGCCGTCTGTTTGGCGACCACATTCTTCAGGGCCGCGATCCCGGCCATCCCGGAACGGTGCTGGCCAATTCCGGGAAACGCACAGACTGGTGCCAAGGCTGTGTGCCTCATCCATCGGCGCAGAACGCGGCATACCAAGGCGGCCGGCACGCCCCGCTCGGTCAGCAGCTTTGCCGCCTCGATCGTGAACCCGCGGCTGAGCTTCCCTGTCATCATGTCCAGCCTCCAGTTCCGGGGTCACGATCTTTTCGTGACCTCCACCAAGCCGGTGGCACATCATCCCCACACCCTTGAACGCGACACTGTCGGGCTGGGGCGTTTCCTCCAAACGAAGGATGAAAGGCAGCCGCCGCCGCGCGAGACTTTTCCGGACGCTCAGGCGCCATTGGACAAAAGGAGGCAGCATTTCGGTGAAACCGTAGGCTGCCCGACAATCAAGGATATTGTTGTGGAAACCATATATGGACATCGCGGGCGCAAGGCCCGCACAGCTGCATCTCGTCTGGCGGAAATCTGTTCCCTCGACGGGCGGCATTTTGCAACCCGCTTGCTCATGGCAGCCGTCACCATGGCAATGGTGGCATCTGCCGCCATGACCGAGGCCGAGGCCCAGACCCAGGAAACCAGAACCGGTGGTGTGGGGAACACCGTCGGCTGGCCGGTTTACGACAGGTGCGAGTCCGGATCCGTGATTGTCGGGTTCGTCATTCGCTCGGGCACGCTTCTGGACGCGGTTCAACCGCTTTGTGACCGGGTGAGACCAGATCGCACGGGCCTGCAGGGTACGCCTGTCGCCCTGCGCATGCTCGGTGGCGAAGGCGGCAGCCTGCAACGGATGCACTGCGCGGCTGGCTATGCAGTCACTCAACTGAACGTCTTCGTCGATGAGAATATCCGCGGCAACGGGCAAGATCTGTCGCCTGCCGTCAATCACATCCGCATGACCTGCGCGCGCATCCCCACGATGGACGATGCCTACGAAGTCACGCATGGCGTATCGGGAAGACATAGCAGCAATCGCCGTGTGGATTGCCCGGGAGGCCAATGGGCAACCGGAATTGAAGTGATGTTTGGGGACCACCGGCTGGCCGGGCGGCCCGCTGTCGTGGATTCGATCGGGCTGTTTTGCCGCCCCTTGCCGCCGCGCCTTGTCGCCGGCCCCGGCACCTCCATACCCCCGGCGTGGGAACTTTCGGACCGGCCCGGCGAACTCTCGAGGCCAATCGTCATCAGACCGCAAGGCCAGAGCGAAACGCCCCCCGCACCTCAGGCCCAGACCCGGACGGTTCTGCTTTCCACAGACGTCTACAACAGCCCCGGAGGCAACCGGATCGGCGTCGTGCAAGCCGGAACGACGGTCACGCTGGCCGAACCTTGCCGTGCGGACAACTGGTGCCGTATCCGCACCGGGCAGCTTCCCGATGGCTGGGTCTATAGCGGTCCGGATTACAATTCGCTCGGGATCTAGCGCAGGCACCCGGCCCGGCTCCCTCAACGGCTTCCCGAACCTGTGGTCCGGGAAGCCGGTTTCCCCACGACCTTGAGACCATGGTCCAGCCCCGTGCGTCACGATCCGGCCAGCTCGATCATCCGGCGTCGGGCGCGGCTGTCAGCGCCCCACATCCTCGGGAGCGACAGCAACGGATTTCAGAATCGCGTAGCAGGTTTGACCGGGTTGGAGCGACAAGGCCGCCACCGCGCGCAAGGTGACACGCGCGATCAGCCGCTCCGCGCCCACCGCCAGCACCACCCGGGCGGCGGGGCCGCGCCCGGGCTGGATCTCGGCGATGGTCCCTTGCAAGATGTTCAGCGCCGACAACCCGACAGGTGCCGCGCGCGACAAGATCACGTCGGAGGCGGCGATGCGCACCCGGATCACCGTGCCGGGCGCGCCAGCGACGCGCGGCAGGTGCAGCGCCCCGGCCGCCGTTGCAAGTTCGCTCAGGCCATCGTCATGGTGCGCCACCACCCGCGCGCGCAGGAGAGATGCGACCTCGCGCGCGCCGACAGCGCTTGCATCCCCCAGCACCCGTTCGGGCGGGCCGATGGCCGCCACCCGCCCGCCTTGCAGCGCGATGACGGTCGTGGCCAGCCGCGCCACCTCGACCGAGGCATGGCTGACATAGAGGATCGGCACCGAGATCTCGTCGCGCAACCGCTCGAAATAGGGCAAGATCTCGGCCTTGCGCGCCTCGTCCAGCGCGGCCAGCGGCTCGTCGGCAAGGATCAGGCGCGGCGCGGACAACAGCGCCCGCCCGATGGCGACGCGGCTTTTCTCGCCCCCCGACAGGGCGGCGGGGCGTCTTTCCAGCAAAGCACCGATGCCCAGCATCTCGACCACCCTGTCCAGCGGTTCGGGCGTGACGTTGCGCGGCGCGAACCAGCGCCCATACAGGAGGTTCTGGCGCACCGTCAGATGCGGGAACAGCCGCCCCTCCTGAAACACATAGCCGATCCGGCGCTTGTGCCGCGGCAGGCAGTAGCGCGCCTTGGTGTCGAGCAACACCCAATCCGCCACCGCGATCCGACCCGCATCGGGGCGCAACAGCCCCGCCACCGCGTTGATCAGCGTCGTCTTGCCCGATCCCGAAGGCCCGAACAGCACCGTCACGCCGGGGGGTGCAGTCACATCGACATCGAGCGCAAAACCGGCAAACCGGTGCCGCAAGGCAAGCTGCAAGGTCATGATCCTGACACCACGCGTGCCACCCGACGGGCGACGAATTCGGACAGCAGCAGGGCGGCCATGGCGATGACCACCGACACGATGGCCAGACGCGCGGCCCCATCCTCGCCGCCGGGAACCTGCAACAGGGAATAGATTGCCAGAGGCATGGTCTGGGTCTGGCCGGGAATGTTGGACACGAAGGTGATCGTGGCCCCGAACTCGCCGATCGCTTTGGCAAAGGCGAGGATGGACCCGGCCACGATGCCGGGCAGGATCAGCGGCAGGGTGACGGTGAGAAACACCCAGACAGGCGAGGCCCCCAGCGTGCCCGCCGCCTGTTCCAGCTTGGGGTCAACAGCTTCGATGGCCAGCCGGATCGCGCGGACCATCAGCGGAAAGGCCATGACCCCGGCCGCGACGGCCGCGCCGGTCCAGCGAAAGGCGACGACGATGCCGAACCACTGCTCCAGCACCTCGCCGACCGGGCCCCGCCGCCCCAGTGCGAGCAGCAGCAGGTAGCCCGTCACCACGGGCGGCATGATCAGCGGAAGATGCACCAGCCCGTTCAGCACCTGCTTGCCGGGAAACTCCCAGCGCGCCAGAACATAGGCTGTGACGATGCCGAAGGGCAGGCTGACCGCCGTCGCCCAGAGCGCCACCCGCGCCGACAGGCGCACCGCCTCCCATTCCGCCGGGCCCAGCCAACCTGCCAGCACGCCCCACATCAGCCCGGCACGTCAAAGCCATGGTCGGCCCAGATCGTCCGGGCCGTGGGCGAGATCAGGAACTCCAGAAACGACAGCGCCTCGGGGCTGGTCGATTGCGCGGTGATGGCAGCAGGCAAGATGATCGGCGCATGGCTGTCTTGCGGGAAGGTTGCGATGACGGTGACAGCGTCCTCGACCGCAGCGTCGGTGGCATAGACGATGCCCAGCGGTGCCTCGCCAAGCGCCACGAAGGCAAGCGCCGAGCGCACGTTGTAGGATTGCGCCACATGCGGCGCGACGATGTCCCACAGCCCCAGCGCCCTCAGCGCCTGACGGCCATAGATGCCCGCAGGCACCGCCTCGACCAACGCCATGGACAACTGCCCCCCCTCCAGCAGGCCCACCAGATCGAGGGTCTCGTCAAGGGTCACGGGCGGCACGTCCCCGCCATGGGCGATCAGCACCAGCCTGTTGCCCAGGATATCGCGGCGCGTGTCCGCGCGCAGGTCGCCCGAGACCTCAAGGGCGTCCATCCAGTCGGTGCTGGCCGAGATAAAGATATCGGCGGGTGCGCCTTGCTGGATCTGGCGCGCATGGGCCGAGGATCCGGCATAGGACATTACGGCGACATGTCCCGTTTCCGCCGACCATGCCGCGCCAACGCGGTCCAGCGCCGTCGTCAGGCTGGACGCGGCGAAGACCAGCACATCACCGGCCGCGGCGCGGACAGGGGCGGCGGCGAGAGCAAGGGCCGCAAGCAGCGCAGGGGCGGCCCGGCGGATGTTGGATGGCGACATGCGGGGATGTCCCTTAGATATGTTCCGTCAAACATATCGACGCGGCATGGGCGCGGAGGCAAGCGTTATTTTTCTCCAGGAATATCCCTCAGGCGCGCGCCCAGCGCCGCAAGCTCGGCCGCCCCTGCCTCGGCTACTGCGTGCTCGAAAGCGCGGTAATGCGCCAGCACAGCCTGCCCCGCCTCGGTCAGCACCGCCCCGCCGCCGCCCGGGCCCCCGCGCGTGCTTTGGACCAACGGATCGCGGAACATCGCGTTGAGCGTGCCCACCAGTTCCCAGGCGCGCTTGTAGCTCATCCCCATCTCGCGCCCGGCGGCGGCGATGGACCCGCAGCGCCCGATCCGTTCCAGAAGTTCCGCCTTGCCCGGGCCGATCATCTCGTCCTCGCCAAAGACGATGCGGATCCGCAATTGGGGGTGAGAGGGGGCATGCTCCATCCCGTGACCATCCTTGCGCGGACAGCGATTTGCAAGTGGAGCGGGAAAGCCGCGCGCCTTTGGGTGACGCCCTAGCCAGCCGCACGCGCATCTGCGGCGGTGCCGTAGCGCGGCAGATCGGCGGTGCTGCGACCATGGGCGGCCATCAGCGTGTCGCGGACATAGGCAATATGAGCCGTCTCCTCGATGATCTCGGCGAGGTATTGCGCGGCCATCAGGGTCTTTCCCACGCCGATGGTCCCGTGATTGGCCAGCACCGCGGCGCGGATCTGCGGGTCGCGAAAAACCGGGCTGATCTCCACCTCGGTCTGCGGGCCTCCATTGGCCGACAGCGCGATCAGCGGCATCCGCCCGATCTTCTCGATGGTCTGGACGGTCAGGCAGGGGATCTCCAGCCCCGCGCTGGCATAGCCCGTGGCCCATGGGCTGTGGCAATGCACGATGGCGTTGATGTCGGGGCGGATGCGGTAGAGATCGAGGTGGAAGTCGAGGTCTTTCGAGGGCTTCAGCTCCGAAGGCAGGATGGTGCCGTCCAGAAGCACGACCTGGAGGTTGTCCCGCGTGCATTCGGCGAAGCCCACGCCCGAGGGCTTGATGACGATGGCATTCCCCGCCCCGAGCCTGACCGACAGATTGCCGCCTGCGTTGGTCTGCAGCCGCAGATCGAAACTGCGCCGGGCGGTGGCGATCAGCGCGTCCATCTTGTCGGTCAGGTCGGGAAAGCGGGCAGTGTCAGCCATGGGGCATCCTGTCAAAAAGCGCGGTGACGGCCGCCGTGGCGGTCTCGGGCGCGTTGATGTGGTGGGGCAGACGCGCGACGCTAAAGGCGCGGGCTTCGTCCGCCAGCACGCGGGCGGCGATGTCGCGCAGGCGGGGGGCCTCGATCGCGCCGTCGGGGCGGTCCTCGTGGCTGAAGCCGCCCATGGGGATCAAGACATGGGTGGGCGCGGTGGCGGTGTTGAGCGCCTCGGCCAGAGCCACGGCCTGCGTTTCCATCTCGGACTCGGTCACTTGGACATGGGTGAAATGGCCGGTGTGGCGGTAGTGCGGGCGGGCACGCTGGTCGGTCGTGAGCGTCTCGATGGCACCGAGCCCGAGAAAATTGAGCGCGCCAGGTAGGACGATCCGGGGCAAGGTGCCTGCGACCGTGAAGCGATCGGGCATGGGGACGCAGACGCCAGCAAGCCGGATCCTGCCAAGCTCGTGGACGTTAAGGTCGATGACGCCCGCCGCCCGCCCCTCGCGGACGAAGCGGGCAAGGGCCGCACCGCCGTAGCCATTGGCGTGGAACACCGTCGCCACCGCTCCCCGGTCGGTCAGCGCACGGGCTACGGCAGCCCCGGCAGGGCCGGTTGCCCCCAGCGTCGAGACCGCGACACAGGGACCGGCGCTGGGCAGCACCGGGCGGACATACGCCAGCCCGGCCACCATCGCCGCCGTCCTCTCGAAGACGCGGGCGAGCGTGGGGTTCATCCCTTCAAAGTCGCACAGCGTCGGGATCAGCGTCACGCCACAATCGGCAAGGGGCGCGCGCGGATCGAAGGCGAGCGTGGTGACCAGAAGCTTGGGCAGATCTGGCGGCAGGGCACGCAGCATGCCAAGCGCCACCTCGCCCCCCGTGCCGCCGCCAATGGCCAGCGCGGCAAGGCAGCCTTGCGACCGGGCCGCCGCCTCCAGCCCCGCCTCCTTGGCGCGGACCTCCATCCGGGCGAGTTTCTGCGCGCCGGGCAGGACCATGCCCCCAGCCCCCAGAGAAATGTCCACGGGATCGACCGACAGGCCGTGGGCCTGCAAAGCATCCGACAGCGCGGCAAGCTCCGCCCCTTTGGTCTCATAGGTCCCGATCAGCAGCACGCGCGCCACGGGCCCTACCCTTTCACCGCGCCCGCCGTCATGCCGGTGATGATCTGGCGCGAGGCAAAGAGCGTGAAGAGGATCGGGGGAATGGCGAGCAACATCCCGGTGGCAAAGATCGTGCCCAGCCCGTCGAACTCGCTGGCGTTGTTCACGATCAGGATCGGCACGGTCATCGTGTTCCTGTCCGCCAGCGCCGAGGCCAGCAGGTATTCGTTCCACGCGATGCGGAAGGTGAAGATGGCCGCCGCCGCCAGCCCCGGCTTTATCAGCGGCAGGACCACCAGAAAGAAGGTCTGGAACGGCCCCGCGCCGTCGACGCGTGCGGCTTCCTCCAGCGAATAGGGCACCTGCACGATGAAGCTTTGCAAGATCCAGATCACGAAGGGCAGGTTCATCGCCACATAAATCAAGATGATGCCCGAATGCGTGCCCGCCAGACAGACATCGCCCCGCCCGCCAAAGATCTCGCGGATCATCCCGCCCACAAGACCATCGCGGTCAAGGCAAAAGGCGTTGTTCCACAGGCCGAAGACCGGCACCAGCAGCACGGCGGGCGGGATCATGCGGACGGCCAGCGTGCTGAGCGAGAGGCTGTCGCGCCCCATGAAGCGGAAACGCACCAGCGCATAGGCCGCCATCGTCCCCATGATCAGCGTGAGCGCGGTCGAGACCAGCGCGATGATGATCGAATTTATGAAGGCCCCGCCAAACCGGATCTGGCAAAACCTCAGGTGTTCGGGCTGATACCACAAGATGTCGCACAGCGCGGTCTCGTAGTTGCGGATCGTGGGCATGAACAACAATCCGCCCGCGCCACTGGTAATATCCACGTCCAGCTTGAGCGAATTGGCCAGCAGCAACAGGACCGGGCCGACCGACATGAAGATCAGCACCGCGATCAGCGCGAAAAAGGCCGGGTTCTGCCGGTCATGGGTGGGTGCAGCCATCGCTCAGCCCTCCTCCTCTTGGGTAAAGCGCAGACGGCGGGCGCGGGCTTCTTGCCAGCGGGTGAAGGCGAACATGCCGAGCGTCAGCACCATGAGCAGCATCAGCAGATAATTCGACATCGCCGCCGCCTCGCCAAGCTCGCGGAACTCGCGCGCCGTCCGGGCAATCCGCAGCGCGAGGATCTCGGTCTGCAGGCCGGGGCCGCCGCCCGTCAGCACAAGGATCACCTCCAGCACCTTGAAGGCGTCGATCAGGCGCAAAAGCATGGTGACGATCAAAACCGGCATCATCAGCGGCAGCTTGATGTAGATGATCTGCTGCCAGCCGGTCGCGCCGTCGATCCGCGCAGCCTCCAAGGCGGAGCGGGGAAGCGATTGTAGCGCAGCCAGCGACAGGATGAAGATGAAGGGCGTCCATTGCCAGATGTCGGCGATGATGACGCTGAGTAGCGCGTTCTGACCCAGCCAGTCGACCGTGGGCAGGCCCAGGGCCTCCAGGAAGCGGTTGAAGGTGCCGTAGGTCTGGTGGAACATGTAGCGCCAGATAAGGCCCACCACGACCGGCGCGATCATCATCGGCAAGATGAACAGCGTGCGCAGCACCGACATACCGCGGATGTTGCGGTCAAGCAGCAGCGCTAGGCCCACGCCCAGCACCATCTCGACGCTGACGACAGTGAAGGCGAAGACAAGCGTGACCCAGAAGCTTTCGTGAAACGCCGGATCACGAAGCAGGCGCGCGTAATTGGCCAGCCCCACGAAGTCCGTCTCGCCGATGGTCTGGCTGGGGTCCCAGTCGCGGAAGCTGCCCCAGATCATGTAGGCGATGGGGTAGAACAGCGCGATCAGCATCACCAGTGCCGCGGGCGCGATGAACATGTAAGGGGTCAGGCGGTTGGCGGAGATGCGGGTCACGGGCAGGCCTTCGGGCTGTCGGTCAGGGAGCCGCCCCGCCACGAGGGATGCGCGGCGGGGCGGCGTGTCCCGCGCGCGCCAGGGATGGGGACGGCGGCGCGTGCGGGCACGATCAGGGGCTTACTGCCAGATGTAGTAACCCTCTTCCTCCATCAGGGCGCGGGTGCGGTCTGCGATACCGTCAAGCGCGGTCTGGATGTCCAGCCCCTCGGTCAGGACCTGGCTCATGGTGGTGCCGATGTCGGCGTTGATCCGGCCCCATGCGGGGATGATCGGGCGCCAGTCGGGATCGGCAAATTCCAGCGCTTCACCAAAGGCGGCCGACCATGGGTAACGGGCGTTCAACTCCGCATTGGCATAGGTCGAGAAGCGCGAGGGGTTGCCGCCCGCCATGGCGACGGCCAGATCGCCCTCGCGGCTTGTCAGCCACTGCATCAGCAGGAATGCCGCCTCGGGGTGTTCGGCGTTGCGAGGGATGGCAAGACCGAAGCCGCCGGTCTGGCTGCCGCGGCGCACGCCCATCGGGTGCATCGCGTAGCCCACGTTGCCCACCACCGTGCTGCGCGCGGGGTCCTGGAAATCGGCGGCATAGGCGATGCTGTCGAGGAACATCGCAGCCTGCCCTTGCGCAAAGGCGTTGGCGGCCTCGGCGGGGCCGAAGGCCGAGGAGCCCGCAGGACCACACTCGACGATCTGGCGCAGCGCCTCGGCAGCGGCAACGCCTGCCTCGTTGTTCAGGATCGGGTTCCAGGTCTCGTCAAAGACGCGGCCCCCCAGCGGCGCGAGATGCAGCAGCCAGGCATGCGAGGCGTGATGCCCCGACGCGGCGCGGCTGGCCACACCGCCCATGCCCGGCTCAAGCTCAGGGATGCGGCAGGCCAGATCGAGCAGTTCGTCATAGGTCTCGGGCGGGGTCAGCCCGTGCTCCTCGAAGATGTCGGTGCGGTAATACAGCACCGAGGTTTCCGACCCGAAGGGCAGCCCGTAAAGCGACCCGGTCGGCCCCGGCAGGTAGCCGCGCTCGCCACCCGCAACGCCGATGTTCTGGACATAGCCGTCGATCAGGTCCTCCGGGTCGTAACTCGGATCGGCCAGTCGCGGGTTCATGAAGAAGGGTGCAAGGTTTCGGATCTGATCGGCAAAGACGTAATCGGCTTTGGAAAACACGACATAGGAAATCAGGTCATAGGATCCTTCGTCCAGCGCAAGTTCCAGCGTCTGCCGCTCGCGCATGTCGAGGAAGGGCAGCATGTCCACCTCGACCTCGATGCCGGTCTGGGCGGTAAACTCGGGCAGCACCTCCATCACGGCATTGTAATGGGGATGGGCGGGAAAGTTCACCACCAGCGTCGTTCCGGCAAAGGGGGCATAGGGCCCCTCTTGCGCGGCGGCCACGCCAGCCAGTGCCATCGCCCCCGCGATGGTGGTCGTTCTCAGCAGGGTCCTCAGCATACTCGTTCCTCCCAGTTGCTGAATTTGGCGCCTTACAGCGCCCTTTCCGTCTCCGGATCGAACAGATGCAGCCCCTCCGGCCGCACCCCGAAGCGCAGGGTTTCGCCAAGCGCCACCGGCGTCTCGGACTTGATCTCAACGGTCACCCGTGCGCCGCCGCAGTCGCAGATCAGCACCGATTGCGCGCCGACATACTCCGAAACGACCACCCGCAGGTCGAGCGCGCGATCGGTCGTGGCGGCAGGCGCAAAATCAAGGTCGGAGGGGCGGATGCCCAGCGTGGCCTTGCGCATAGCAGCGCCGCGCGCGCGGTCGGCCAGCGCCTCGGGCAGCGCTAGGGCGAAACCCCGGCCGGTGGCGCGCAGCACGCCGCCCTCCTCGGATAGGTCAACTTCGAGGAAATTCATCGGCGGCGCGCCCAGAAACCCCGCCACGAACTTGTTGGCGGGACGCCGGAACAGCTCGGACGGGGTGCCCTGCTGCTGGATATGGCCGCCGTGCATCACCACGATCCGGTCGGCCAGCGTCATCGCCTCGATCTGGTCGTGGGTGACGTAGATCATGTTCTTCTTCACGGTCTGGCGCATCACGGCCAGTTCCGCCCGCATCTGCCCGCGCAGTTTGGCGTCGAGGTTCGAGAGCGGTTCGTCGAACAGAAAAGTGGACGCATCGCGGCACAGCGCGCGGCCCATGGCGACCCGCTGGCGCTGCCCGCCCGACAATTCGCCGGGCTTGCGGTCAAGAAAAGCGGAAAGGCCCAGCATCTCGGCCACTTCGCGCACGCGTTTGTCGATTTCGGCCTGCGGGCGCTTTTGCAGCCGCAGCGAGAATGACATGTTCCGCGCCACGTTCATGTGCGGGTAAAGGGCGTAATCCTGAAACACCATGGCGATGTCGCGGTCCTTGGGATCAAGGGCCGCAACCTCGCGATCGCCCATCCAGATCTCGCCGCCCGACACGCTTTCGAGACCCGCGATCATGCGCAGGGTCGTGGATTTGCCGCAGCCAGAGGGGCCGACGAGAACCGTGAATTCATGCTCGGCCATGTCCAGGTCGATGCCATGCAGCACCTCGACAGCGCCATAACGCTTCACCAGACCCTCCAGACGAATGCGCGGCATCGAATCCCTTTCTCTTCCCGCTTTCAGTTTCTGTATACAAATTTAAAAGTAAATATCCAAATTTGCATCCGAGCCTGAAATCGGGTAGGCTCGCGCATCTCCCAAGGAGGTCAGGACGGCGCATGAAAGACGAGACCACCCGCGGCGCACCGCGCGGCAACACGGTGCAGCGCATCGAGGCGGCGCTGATGGACGACATCGCCATCGGCATCCTGTCTCCGGGCGAAAGGCTGGACGAGGTGACTCTGACCGAACGCTTCGGCGTGTCCCGCACCCCCGTACGCGAGGCGCTGAGCCGGCTGACCGCGCAGGGCATTTTGGAACCGGGCGAGAAACGCGGCGTGCGCGTGGCGCGCTATTCACGCGAGGAACTGGCACAAATATTTGAAACCATGCATGAAATAGAATCCGCCTGCGCCCGTATCGCGGCCCAGAGGTTGACCCTTCTGGCCCGCGCCGAGATCGAGACTGCGCAGGCCGCCTGTGTCGCCGCCGCAAAGGATGGCAGCATCGCCGCCTACCTGCGCGCCAATGAGGCCTTCCACGAGGCGATCTACCGCGCCACCGGCAACCCCTATCTTGCCGGTCTCGCTTCGGATTTCCGGCGTCGCACCGGGCCGTTCCGGGCCAAGAAGTTCGCCACGCATCAGGACCTGATCCTGTCAGCCCAGAACCATGAAGAGCTGATCGCGGGCATCTTCTCGGAGGATTCCAAAACCGCCGCCGACGGCATGCGCGCCCATATGACGGCAAGTTTCCTGCAGACCCTCGCTGCAATCTGACACTCGAGCGGCAGATTCCGGTTGCATTTGGATGCTTGTTGGTAACTTTGTATGCAAACTTGAATCATCGCATACGGAGGGCCTCATGGGCGTTCAGGAAACCCGCATCTACCCGATCAACACCGGGTGGCTCGAGGCCGATCTCGGCACCTACACCTTCTGGAAAGGGCCTGCAGGCAAGAAGTTCTGGAACCCGGTCTATTGCCATTATGTCGACACGGGCACCCACAAGATCCTGATCGACACCGGCCTGTGCGACGAGGAGCGCGCGACGCAATACCACCACAAGTGCCAAAAACGCGGTTGCCTGCAGGTGCATGAGCATCTGCAACAAAAGCTCGGCGTCCACCCCGACGAGATCGACGCCATCGTATTTACACATCTGCACTGGGACCATGTGCAGAACATGAAGATGTTCAGGAACGCCCGATACATCGCCCCCAAGGCCGAAATCGAAATGGCCTACAACCCCCTGCCGCTCTACTACCGCACCTACGAGAGCGGCTATCTGGGGATCGAGCCCGCCTATGCCGGCTGCGTCTTCGAGGCGGTGGCCGATGAATGCGAGGTGTTGCCGGGCATCACCATGTTCCACACGCCCGGCCATTCGGTCGGCCACATGGGCGTGACGGTCGCCACCTCGGCCGGCGATATCGTGCTGGCGGGCGATGCGATCTTTCAGGAACGCAACCTAGAGCCCAACCCCGAGGAAGGCTGGCGCCACTGGGTGCCCGCGCGTTTCGTCAACAGCTACGACGGCTGGAAATCGGTCGAGGAAATCGACAAGCGCGCGGATTACGTGCTGGCCTGCCATGACCAAGACGCAAATGCCCGCTCCGACGTCTTTCCCTACCCCGGAATGCCGATCCGCAAGCGCAGGCAGGTGATCCCCGGCTTCCAGTTCTATTTCGGCGACATGCCTGCGGGCATGGCCGCGCACGCCGCCCCCGCGATGACCCGGGCCGAGGCCGATGTCTATCTGGCCGGGCTCACTCATCCCAGGGACCTGGCCGAGCATTGACACCGTGACCGATCCCGTCCCTGCACGCCTGACCAGACTGATCGACATCGCACCCCGCTTCGGTGCCATCGTTCTGGACCAATGGGGTGTGCTGCATGACGGCACCCGCCCCTATCCGGGCGCGCTGGCTGCGGTCGCGGCACTAAAAGACGCCGGTGTGCCGCTCGCGGTCTTGTCGAACTCCGGCAAGCGGGCAGCCGCGAATGCAAGGCGCATCACGGCCATGGGGTTCGCCCCCGATGCCTTCGATTTGGTCATGACCTCGGGTGAGGCATTGTGGCAAGACATCATGCAAGCGCGCGTGACGGCACGGCGGCTCTGTCCCATCGAAAGGGCGACGGGCGATGCGGCGGAGTGGGCGGCGGGGCTTGCGGTGACGTTGACCCGCGACATCGGGGCGGCAGATGCCGTCTTGCTGATGGGTCTGCCCGATGGCGCGGACCCCGCCGCCCCTGCCGCGACCCTTTCACAGGCGCGCGCCCTTGGCCTGCCGGTACTGTGCACCAACCCCGACCGCGCCTCGCCGCGCGCGGGCGGCCTGACCGTCACCTCGCCCGGCGCGCTGGCCCATGACCATGCGGCGGCGGGCGGCGCGGTGCGGTTCTACGGCAAGCCCCACCTGCCCGTTTTCCGCGCGGTCGAGGCGGCGCTGGGGCTACCGCCCGAACGCCTGCTGATGGTGGGCGACAGTTTGGAACATGACATCGCGGGCGCGCATAGCGCGGGCTGGACCAGCGCCTTTGTCGAGGGCGGGCTGCATGCGGCAGATTTCGCCCAAGGTGCGGGCGACGACGCGCTTGCCCGTCTTGCCGCCACCGCAGGCGCCCCTCTTCCCGACTTCACCATGCCCGAGCTTGCCTGACCCATGCCCGACACACCCGCCGATTTCAAAGCCTTCCGCGCCATGTCGGCCCACCTTGGGCAAGACCCGCTGAGGGTGCAGGGCCCGGGCGGCAATACCTCGATCAAGCAGGGCGGGGTCTTGTGGATCAAGGCCTCGGGCACCGAACTGGCCGAGGCGGAAACGCGCGAGATCTTCGTCGCCGTGGACCGCGCCGCCGCCTTGGCCGAGGCGCAAGGTCTGGCGGGCGACGGCAGTTGCAAGGCGACCGTGATCGACAAGGCCCTAACGCTTCGGCCCTCGATCGAGACAACCTTCCATGCCGCGCTTGACTGGGCGGTGGTGGCCCACACGCATTCCGTCGCCACGCTGACCCATGCCATCACGCACGAGGGTCGCACAGCGGCCAAAGACAAGCTGGCAGGATTGCCCGCCGCCTTCGTGCCCTATGCCAAACCGGGGCTGCCGCTGACGCAAGCGATCATGGCCCGCACGACCCCGGCGACGCAGGTCTTCGTGCTGGAAAACCACGGCCTGATCATCTGCGCAGCCAATGTGGACGCGACAACCACCCTGATGGAAGAGGTGGAGGCACGCTTGGCCCTGCCTGCCCGGCCCGTGGTGCCAGACCTGCCCGACACGGCACCGCCCGAAGGCTTTGTTTGGGCCGCGGAAAGCTGGATCGCCCGCGACCCGCGTGCGGCGGCGCTGGCGCGGGCGGGGTCCTACTACCCCGACCATGTCGTTTTTCTGGGCCCGGCCTTGCCCTTGGGCGACCATGACGGCCAGCCGCCCGCCATCTTGATCGAAGGCACTGGCATCGCGCTGCGCGGGCGCGCGACCGCGTCACAGCGCGCGATGCTGCGCTGCCTGTCGGATGTTCTGGCCCGCCTGCCCGCAGACTGGACCCTCGAGCCCATCGGGGCAGAGGCCGAGACCGCGCTTCTCGACTGGGACGCCGAGAAATACCGGCAGGCGCTGGCGGCCCGGTCATGACCGGGCTGGCGCTTGGGATCGACCTTGGCACTTCGGGCGTGCGCTCCGCCGTGATCGACGCAGGCGGCCGAGTTCTGGCCATGGCGCGCGGCAGCTACGGGCAGGACGCGCAGGCGCGCCGCGACCCCGAGGCTTGGTGGCAGGGCGTGACCTTTTGCCTAGAGGCCCAGATGCAGGCCTTGCGCGACGCGGGCCATGACCCGGCCGCCATTGCCAGCATCGCTGTCGATGGCACATCGGGCAGCCTTGTGCTGACCGATGGGGCGCTGATGCCGGTGACGCGCGCCTTGATGTATGACGATGCCGGCTTCGACGCCGAGGCCGCCCGGATCGCTGCGTGCGCCCCCGCCCCGCATATCGCGCGCGGCCCCGGCTCGGCGCTGGCGCGGGCACTGCGGTTGGCCGCCGAGGATACGGACGGGCGCGCCGTGCATTTGCTGCATCAGGCCGATGTCATCGCGGCGCGGCTGATGGGCCGGGGTGGTCTGACCGATCTCAACAACGCGCTCAAGACGGGGCTCGACCCGGTGACGGGGCGCTGGCCCGACTGGATCTCGCGGCTGCCGCTGCGCGCAAACCTGCTGCCGCGTGCCCTGCCACCGGGCGCGGCGATGGGACGTATCGACGGCACGGTCGCCCGCCGTCTGGGCCTGCCCACCTGCGCCATGATCCACGCCGGAACCACCGACAGCATCGCCGCCTTTCTGGCCGCCGCCGATCCGGTTCCGGGGCAAGCGGTCACGTCGCTGGGCACGACGCTGGCGGTCAAGCTGTTCTCGGACCGACGCATCGACGCGCCCGAAATGGGGCTCTACGCGCATCGGCTGGGTGCTGGCTGGCTGCTGGGCGGGGCATCGAACACCGGCGGCGGGGTGCTCGCTCAGCTGTTTTCTCCCGCCCAACTGGAAAGCCTGTCGGCGCGGATCGATCCCTCGGTCGAAAGCCCGCTCGACTATTACCCCCTGCTCAAACCCGGCGAGCGGTTCCCGGTCAATGACCCGATCCTGCCACCCCGGATGGAGCCGCGCCCCGGCGATGACGCAGCGTTTTTGCACGGGTTGTTCGAAAGCATGGCGCGCATCGAAGGGCGGGCCTATGACCTGTTGACCGACCTTGGCGCCCCCGCGCCGCGTCGCATCCTGACCGCGGGCGGCGGGGCCGCCAACAATGTCTGGTCCGCGATCCGCGCCCGGGTTCTGGGCCTGCCTGTCCTTGCGGCCGAAAGGCCCGAGGCCGCCATTGGCAGCGCACGGCTGGCGCAACTGGCGGGCTGAGGATCCCGTGACGCCGCGGCACCGCGTCCAACAGGCTTTTCGAATGGGAATGCTGCGGGGTGGCAAAGATCTCGGCAGTCTGTCCCTGTCCGACGATCACGCCGCGCTGCACGATCGCGATGTCCTTGCAGACGGTGGCGGCAACGCGGAGGTCACGGGTGATGAAGATGATTGAGAACCCGGACTTGCGGCGGAGCGCATCGGACAGTTTCAGCATCGGTTTCCATGCCAAGACATCTTGCGCCGACACGGGTTCATCCGTCACCACCCGTTCGGGCTTGGCCACCAGCGCGCGGGCACGCGGCGTACCCAATTGGTCGGGCCGAGGCGATGATCCGCCCAACTGGACCACAAATTGCGGCTCTCGCCGACAGGCCCGCATCTGCGTCCAGCGGATCCCCGTCATGGGCTGACTTTCGGGCAAGATATCGCCGCTGGCGGGCCGTTCCAGCGCGATCACGCCTTTGGCCATCCGGGTTTCGGCGTGAAGCGGTTCGGCTGGCGCCGACCAGCGGCAGGAGATCGCGCAGGATCGGGGGAACTTGGTGTCGGCTCTGACCGGCTGGCCGAACACCCCGCGTCGGGCCAGCCGGTGGAGCGGCCGACGCTCCTGCTGTCGCGGTTCACACGGTTGGCAAATTACCTTGGCCTGCCCCCGATCAGCCCGCCCTTGCCCGGCCTGCGCCATCCTGCCGGACGGCACCTGATGTCGGCGCAGGCGCTGATGTGCGTGGTAGCTGGACTTGGGCAGCTTCGCCTGTGACTTGCTGCATCTGCGCAGCGCGCTCACCCGCTCGCACCTCAAATCCGTCAGCGCATATAGCCGACCAGAAACCGCGCCAGAAGCGGCTGGCTGGCCGCACCAAGCGCGCGCGCATCAGGGCCCATCGTGCCTTCCTGAAGCTCGGGCATGTTCAAGCCCGTCAGGTCATGGCCGACAAGACAGGCCGCCACCCGCCGCGTCAGGGCGCTGCGGATGTCGGCGGGCATCCAGCCGTCGATCTTAACCGCCGAAAAATCGAGAACCGCCAGCGCCGAATGGATGGCATGGGCGATGGCCTCGGCGGCCTCGTCCAGCCATGCGGTCACGATGGCCTCGGGCAGATCCCACCGGTCCGACGACGTCCAAAGCTCACTGGTGTCGATGCCTTCGGCTTGCAGCCTCCGTTCCAGCGTCACCAAGGATGCGAGGTCGATCAACTGCCGCATCCGGCCCGTCCGGTCGGGCACAGGCATGGAGCCCACCGCGCCTGCGTTGCCCGTCGGCCCCTGAAACAGGCGGCCATCCAGAACCACGCCGCCACCGATGAAGAAGGCGACGTAGAAATGCAAGAAATCCGATGGTTGTTCATGCTGGCCAAAGACCAGTTCGGCGCTGCAGGCCGCCGTCGCGTCGTTTTGCAAGAACACCGGCAGCGACAGGCGCGCGGACAGGTCCTGCCCGATGTCGCGCAGCTTCCACGGTGTCATCGCCTCGGGTGCGACGCCGACCATCGGGGCCCAGCCCCACAGCTCGAACGGCATCGCGATCCCGAGCCCTGCGATGCGGGTGCGCTCCACCGGGGTCAGGGACACCGCGAAATCGCGGGCGGCCTCGAGCGCGAAGGCCGTGACGCTTTCGTAATCGGGGTAGTCATGCTGGCGCACACGCCGCGCCACCACCGCGCCCAGAAAATCCGTCAGCACCATCTCGACCGACCTGCGCCCGATCTTGAGACCGAGGAAAAAGGCACCGCGCGGGTTCAGCTTCATGGGCACCGAAGGCTGGCCGACCCGGCCCCGCTGCGGTTCACCACGCAAGATCAGCCGCTCATCCTCGAGCGCGCGCATGATGACCGACACGGTTTGCGCCGACAGGCCCGTCAGCCGCGCAAGATCGGATTTCGGCAGCGCGCCGTGGCGGCGGATCAAGGTCAGCACAAGGCGTTCATTGTGCGCGCGCATGCCGGATTGATTCGTGCCCATCGCATCGACGGGCGCCCCGATCCGGGGTGTGTCTGGCGGCGGTGTCTCTGGCGCGTCCTTCATCGGCGTCCTCCCGCGCTCATCTTGGCGGTCCGGCCCGCACTGTCAATTACTAAATAAGAGTGAATTATTTATTGACACCGCGAGGGCTCAGCGCGCATGGTCAGGGTCGTGAGGGCGCAACGCCGCCCGACCGCATTTCTGGGAGGAAACCATGACCAATACCCTCAAGACGCTCTTGCTGAGCGGCGCCGCCGCCGTTGCCTTCACCGGCATGGCACAGGCGCAGGCCACCGGCGACATCACCGCCTGCCTGATCACCAAGACCGACACCAACCCCTTCTTCGTGAAGATGCGCGAAGGTGCGACCGAAGCGGCCCAAGCCGCCGGGATCACGCTGCAGACCTATGCCGGCACAATCGACGGCGACGTCGAAAGCCAGGTGGCCGCCGTGGAAACCTGCATCGCGGCGGGCGCCTCGGGCATCTTGATCACGCCCTCCGACAGCCGGGCGCTGGAACCCGTCATCAACCAGGCCCGCGAGGCGGGTCTTCTGGTCATCGCGCTCGACACGCCCTTCGAGCCGACCGATACGGCCGACGCGACCTTTGCCACCGACAATTTCGAGGCCGGCCGTCTGATCGGCGCATGGGCCGCCGCAACGCTGGGCGACGCCACCGCCGATGCGCGCATCGCCACGCTTGACCTGAACCCCTCGCAGGTCTCGGTCGATTATCTGCGCAATCAGGGCTTCATGACCGGTTTCGGCATCGAGGTGAACGATCCCACCCGGATCGGCGACGAGGACGACGCCCGCATCGTCGGCAGCGACGTGACCAACGGCAACGAGGAAGGCGGCCGCACCGCGATGGAGAACCTTCTCCAGATCGATAACGGCATCAACGTGGTCTACACGATCAACGAACCTGCCGCCGCGGGTGCCTATGAGGCACTCAACGCCTTTGGCCTGGCCGATCAGGCGCTGATCGTGTCGGTCGATGGCGGTTGCCCCGGCGTGCAGGACGTGGCCGACGGCATCATCGGCGCGACCTCGATGCAATTCCCGCTGCGTATGGCGGCGCTGGGGATCGAGGCGATCATCGCCCATGCCGCCGACGGCACCCTGCCCGCCAATACCGAAGGGCTTGATTTCTTCAACACCGGCGTGATGCTTGTGACCGACGCGCCGGTCGACGGCATAGAGTCGATCACTTCGGCCGAGGCGCTGGAACTGTGCTGGGGCTGAGCCTCGCCTGAAACCCGGGCGGCGCGTCCCCGTCAGCGCCGCCCACCCTTCCCCACCCCACCCCATAGCCGGTGATCCGCCTTGCCGCCCGCGGCAGGCCCGTGGCACCCTCATGGCCGGAGAGGACGACATGGCGAACACCCCAGAGCCCGGCGACGCGGATTTCGAGCGTCGCCTGAACGACAGCACCGGCACGGTGGCCGAGTTCGAGTATGCCCCGCGCGGGTTCATCGGCACGGTGCAGCACGTTTTGCATGCCAACCCGACCTATGTGCCCGTCATCGTGCTGGTGGCCTCGATCGCGGTCTTTGGCGCCATCGCGGGCGAGCGGTTCTTTTCGCCCTTCAACATGACGCTGATCATGCAGCAGGTGTCGATCATCGGCATCCTTGCCGCGGCACAGACGCTGATCATCATCACCGCGGGCATCGACCTGTCGGTGGCCGCCATCATGGTGCTGATGAGCGTGATTTCCGGCAAGCTGGCGGTGCAGATGGGCGTTCCCGCCCCCATCGCGCTTCTGGTCAGTTTCGCGGGCGGCATCGGGGCGGGCTACCTGAACGGCTGGCTTGTCACCAAGGTCCGCCTGCCCCCTTTCATCGCCACGCTGGGGACGTGGAACATCTTTTTCGCGCTGAACCTATGGCTGTCGGGCGCGCAGTCGATCCGGGGCGCGGATATCGACGCCAACGCGCCGCTGTTGAAATTCTTCGGCAACACGATCGAGATCGGCGCGGCGCGGCTGACCTATGGAACGGTTCTGATGGTCGTGGTCTTCGCCGCACTCTGGTATGTGCTGAACAAGACCGCTTGGGGCCGCCACGTCTACATGATCGGCGACGACAAGGAAGCGGCGGAACTGGCCGGCATCCGCACCGACCGCACGCTGCGCCAAGTCTACATGCTGGCGGGCTTCATCTGCGCGCTGGCGGCATGGGCCTCCATCGGGCGGGTCGGCTCGATCTCGCCGCAGAGCTTCTTCGAGGGCAATCTGCAAAGCATCACCGCCGTGGTGATCGGGGGCATCTCGCTCTTTGGCGGGCGCGGCTCGATCATGGGGGCGCTGTTCGGCGCGCTCATAGTGGGCGTGTTCCAGTCGGGGCTGCGTCTGGCGGGTGTCGACGTGCTCTGGCAGGTCTTCGCCATCGGCTGGCTCATCATCATCGCGGTCGCCATCGACCAATGGATCAGAAAGGTCTCGGCATGACGACGCCCCTTCTGCAGGCCCGCGGCCTTGTCAAACGCTATGGCCGCGTCACCGCGCTGGATCACGCTGATTTCGACCTGATGCCGGGCGAGATCCTGGCCGTGATCGGCGACAATGGCGCGGGGAAATCCTCGCTCATCAAGGCGATCTCGGGCGCCACCCTGCCCGACGAGGGGACCATCACACTGGATGGCCAGACGGTGCGCTACGCCTCGCCCCTGCAGGCGCGCGAGGCCGGCATCGAATGCGTCTACCAAAACCTCGCCCTCAGCCCGGCGCTGTCGATCACCGACAACATGTTTTGCGGCCGAGAGCTGCGCAAACCGGGCATCATGGGCAAATGGTTCGGGATGCTCGACCAGAAGGCGATGGAGAAATTCGCCCGCGAAAAGCTGAGCGAACTGGGCCTCATGACGATCCAGAACATCAATCAGGCGGTCGAGACATTGTCAGGCGGCCAGCGGCAGGGCGTGGCCGTCGCGCGCGCGGCCGCGTTCGGGTCCAAGGTCATCATCCTGGACGAGCCGACCGCGGCTCTGGGTGTCAAGGAAAGCCGCAAGGTGCTGGAGCTGATCCAGGATGTGCGGTCGCGCGGCACGCCCGTGGTGCTCATCAGCCACAACATGCCCCATGTCTTCGAGGTCGCCGACCGCATCCACATCCACCGTCTCGGGCGGCGGCTTTGCGTGGTCGATCCCAAATCCATCGGCATGTCGGATGCGGTGGCGCTGATGACAGGGGCGATGAAGCCCGAAGACATCCCGCCCGCCTGACCGGTCAGGCGACCGCGTCCGGCTCGGCACGATCGCCGATGCTGAAATCCGGCCGGGTCGCGCCGATCAGGTCGGACACCAGATCGACGAACCCGATCCTGCGCCCCATGGCGAGGGTTTCGTGTCGCGCCGCCATGGTCACCGGCCGCATGATGGGGCTGCCGGACAGCCGCTTCACGCTGAGTTCCCCGCGCAGGACCTCGTCGCGCACCGAGCCGAAGGGGCCTACCGAGGTTCCAAGGCCCCGACACAACAGCCCGCGCCAGACGTCGATGGATTGCACCTCCCTGTCACCATGGACCGGAAGGTTACGTTGGGCGGCGACTTCGGTAACCGCACGCCAACTGACGCTGGACTGGCCATAGAAGACCAGATCGGAGGTCAGCGCGTCGGCGAGGTCGATCTCGGCCGGGCCGGGGTGTCGGTCGGGGTGACAGATGAAAACGAATTCATCCTCGAAAAAGGTCACAACCTCGATGTCGTCATAGGGGTCGAGATCATAGGCGATGACGAAATCGAGCGCGCCTGCGGCCAGTTTCTCCAGCAGGTCCCCCGACCAGCCTTCGGACAGGTGCAGCGTCGTGCCTTTGAGTGTCTGCGCCGCGGCGGCGATCACCTCGATGCCCAGCATGCGCGTCACGGCGGGAACCGCCCCCACCCTCAGCGCACGCGGCGCCGCGATCCCGCCGCCAAGGATGAAGTGTTCAAGCTCTGACACCCGGCTCAGAATGTCCCTCGCGTGGTCGCACACGATGCTGCCCGCCTCGGTCGCCGAAACGCCACGCGAATGCCGCAACAAGAGGCGTGCGCCGACCATCTCCTCAAGGTGTTTCATCTGCAGGCTGAGCGATGTCGGGGTCACGTTGAGGCTGTCCGCAGCGCGCGTCAGGCTGCCCGCGTCGATCACGGCCACAAGATAGGAGAGCTGTCGCAGCGACAGATGCATCCCGCAAGTCCCCCCGAGGGCAGCCTGTAAGCCGCCCACCCTTAGGTTTTTCATAAGGCAGCCATTGGAAATACGCAATGGACAAGAAAGCTGGCCCCCCAATAGCGTCAGGACAGGCGGCAGTGCCGCCAAGGAGAGGAAGCCAGGGAACAACCAGTCGCCCGCGCCCCGGATGGGCAGGAGAAACATCCGCCGCGGGTCTGCAGTGTCCACAACCGTGTGCTCGCACATCAGCATCACCCCTCACGAGGCCCTGGCCCCGTGCCGGGAAAGGCATGCCTGCGCGCTGCCACGGTCAGGGACGATCCTGCGCAATCGGGGACGGCAAGGGCGGCGACGCCGATGCCAGAATGTGGAGTATGACCATGACACTTGAGAAGAAAATCAAACCCGGATCGCTGGACACCGGGCCGGATGAAGGCGGTCTGAGCCGCCGCGACTTCTTCACCGCCGCGGGTGCGGCCGGTGTGGGAGCAGCGCTGGCGGCCGGGGGCGGCACCGAAGCGGCGGCATCGCCCATCGCGTCCAGCTCGATGGAATGGGACTATGAGGTCGACGTGGTCATCGCGGGCGGCGGTTGCGCGGGCATCACCGCGGCGATCCGGGCGCGCGACGCGGGGGCGTCAGTGCTGGTCGTGGACCAGAACTTCGACCTTGGCGGGCGCATGCTGCACTCGGGTTCCTTTCTGTCGCTGGGCGGCGGCGACGCGATCCAGCTGCGCGACATGGCCGGAGAAGCGGATGCCGAGGGCTTCATCACCGTGCCCCCGGTCGAGGACCCGGAGGAGCTGGATGACAGCGTGGACCTGCTGTTCACCGATGTGACCGACTGGTCGATCGTCGATCGCAAGGCGCAAAGCCCCTACCGCTACAACGACCGCGAATTGATGCGGGCCTGGGCCGAGAACTGCCCGGCGACGCGGGAATTCCTGATGGCGAATTATGTCCGTTTCACCCGGATCAACGGCACCCATGGCGGCGGCGGCCTGAGCCGGGCGCGCGCGCCCTATTGCTTCTTGATGCTGGGCGACCGGACCGACATCCGCGCGGGCACCATCACGGCCGAGGATGCGGGCGTCGCGGACCCCGAACGCACCAGCGCCATGGCGCCCGTGCAGATGGAGGACGCCAGCACCTTCGTCGGCCCCGGCGCCGTGCGCAACGGTGTGGCTCTGGCGCGCCCGCTGGAATTCTCGGCCCGCGAAAAGGGCGTGCATTTCATGCTCAACCGGCGGTTCACCGACCTGATCCGCGAACAACCCTTCGAGGGGCGCATCCTGGGCCTGCGGGCAAGCTATTCGCCCCGTATCCACCCCGAAAGCGGGCAGCGGCTGGAAAGCTTCTGGCAAAACGGGAATGTCGACGAGCGCCGCGAGACGATCACGATCCGGGCGCGCAAGGCGGTCATCCTCGCCTCGGGCGGGCATGCGGGCAACCCCGAGGTGCGCGCCATGTTCTACCCCGCCATGCGCGAACCGGCCTTTCCGACATCGGGCATGGCCCTGCAGGGGCCGGGCGGTCAGGATGCCAGCGCGCTGATCGCGGGCCTTCGGGTCGGGGCGAACCTGTCGGGGATGCAGCAAAACCTGTCCTACCCGACAACCTTCCACATCGCTACCCGGCTGGGCACCCGCGACGCCTATACCGACATGATGCCCGGCCATCCCACCTTTGCCTTCCGGGGCTCGGCGGGGCTTGCGGTCGGGAACGTGGGCTTCGAGGAGTTCATCGCCGTCAACCAGGTCGGCAAGCGCTTCTTCAACGAGGTGCGCCTGCCCAAGCGCCCCGGGGCGAACCGCTATCCTGGTGACGGCGGTGCCCCCAACCGCGGTGTGGCGCATGTGCCGAACGACTGGCGCAATTGCCGCAGCGAATGGGTGCGCGAGATGTACAACTACGATCACGGTCTCGACGCGGCGCTTGCGATGAACGAGGGATCGACGGCACCGGATTATCACTCGGGGCCGATCTGGGCGATCTTCGACGCCGATGCCATCGAGCGCACGGGATGGGAACTGCGCTTCCCTTATGTGAACGAGAACAACGGCTACTACTTCCAGGGCGACACGATCGAAAGCCTGTCGCGGCAGATATACATGAACCACCCGTTCCAGCGGGTGCCGCTGCGGTATCTGTCGCAAACGGTCGAGACCTGGAACGGCTATGTCGCCGATGGCGTCGATCCCGAGTTCGAGCGCGAGGTGGATGCGCCGATGTATGCCATCTCTCGCCCACCGTTCTACGCCCTGTCGATCATGGTCGTCTGGCATGACAGCTATGGCGGGTTGCGCGTGAACGGCCGCCAGCAGGTGATCGACATGCGCGGCCAGCCGATCCCCGGCCTCTATGCCGGGGGCGAGGCGGTGGGCGGCTTCAACAAGCACGGGTTGGGCAAGGGCCATGTGCACGGGTTCATCGCCGGAACCCATGCCGCGGCCGAGCTTGGCTGAGCAGACCGCAGGAAGACACGGGCGGCCCGCGTGCCGCCCGTGACCCTCAGGCACAACACCAGCTTTGGACTCAAGATGACCGACATGACCAGTGAGAACACAGACCTCGAGATCGGGGTGAAACCGACCCAACCCGAAGCGGGCGGGCCGATGCAGGTCAGCGTCGCCCTGCGCGGTGACAGCGCTGCGCAGGCCGATGGGCTTATGGCCGTGCTGAAGGATGCCGACGGGCAGGATCTGGCAAGCGCCCCGTTCCAGACCGATCCCGACGATGGCACCCTACGCGCCCGGTTGAACATGATCGCGCCTATGGCCGTCGGTGATTGCCGCTGGACCCTGTCCGTGATGCGTTCGGCCCAGACGCTTGCTCGGGCCGACGTGGCCTTTGCGGTCGCCGCCCACATCTTGCGGCCAAGCGTTTGGAACCTGCCCGCCGCCATCACCGCGGGCGAGACCTTTCGATGCACGGTCGGGCTGGCCGGCGCGGTGTCGTGCAGCGCCGCGAACTGGGCCTTTGTCATCGAGGATCAGGACGGCACCGTGCTGAAAACGGGTGTGACGGGCCCCGAGCCTGCCCCCGGAACCCAAGGTCTGCATTGCGCCGAGATCACGCTGCGCGCCCCCGACCGTCCGGGCAGGCAGGTATGGCGCGTCCGTCCGGCAGACCCCGGCCTCGATCACCCGCATGCGCCCGTGTGTGCCGACATCCATCTCAATGTGGTGGCCCGGCCCGACCGCGTCATACGGGTTCTTGTGCAAGATGCCGTCAGCGGGGAACCGGTCGAACGGGCGCGGGTCACGGCGCATCCGTTCCGGACCTTCACCGATGCCGAGGGCCGCGCCCGGATCGACGTGCCCGCCGGAAGCTACACGGTCTTCGTGTCGGGCCTGCAGTATTTCGCCTTCAAGACCGAGGCGGACGTGCAAGGCGACGCCGAGGTCGACATCATCGCCCGGATGCATGTCGACCGTACCTATGACGAGGTGGACCAATGGGCCTGACACATGCGCGCACCATGACAGCAGTCGCGCTTGCGGCGTCGATCCTGGCCCCGGCGGCCCGGGCGCAGGGGGCCGATGGTGCCAATGCGCTTGCCGCCGGTCAGACCCTCTACGAGGCGAATTGCGCCATCTGCCACCAATCCAGCGGGGCGGGCCGACCACCGGCCTTTCCCGACCTGCGCGGCAACGACATCCTCGCCGATCCCTATGTCCTCGTGTCGAAAGTGGCGCAAGGACTGGGCAACATGCCCCCCTTCCCCACCCTGACCGCCGAGGAGATCGCGGCGCTCGCCACCTATGTCGGCAGCGCCTGGGGCAACAGCTATGGCGCCCCGACCGAGGCGGAGGTCGCCGAAATCCTTGCCGATTTCGACCCGCCGATGGCTCCGCGCTCGATCTGGGACGGCGTCTATACCGAGGCGCAGGCCGAACGCGGGGCGCAGGTCTACCGCGCGCCTTGCGGCATATGCCACGGCACAAGGTTGAACGGGGCACCGGACGACAATGACATGATTCCCGGACCAGCGCTTGCGCGGCACAACTTCCTCAGGATCTGGGACGGTCGGTCACTGGGGATGCTCTATACCTACACCATCTCCACCATGCCGCAGTCGAACCCCGGCTTTCTGCCGCCCGAGGATTACGCCGCGATCATCGCGCATATGCTGGCCGTCACCGGTGCGCCCCCCGGCGACGCCGAGCTTCCAGCCGATGCGTGGGAGCTGGGCCATATCCAGATCCTGCCCGCGCCATGAGCGGGTTGGCGCGGGTGGCTTGCCTGACGGCGGCGATGACGGCGGGATCGACCGCCCTTGCCGACGATCTGCCGCCCGGTCTTGTCTGCCGGGTCGAGGGGTATGATCTTGCCCTGATCAACACTGGCGCGACCCCGGTGGCGGCGGGCACCGTCATTGGCTGGTCGGTTCCCTTCGCCCGGGCGGACGGACGCCACGACTTCGACGCGCCGCTGCCTTCCGGGGGGATGGTGATGTTGGGGGGCGTGCTTGAGTCCAGCTACCTGCGTCCGGGCACGCCTTGCCACCTCGCGCCGGGCGACGACGACCCCTGATCGTGCCCGGCGATGTGCACCTGTCCGCAAGCGCGATCCCCGCGTCTGGCGCGCGGACCCTTGGCGCGGTAAGGATCCGTCAGCCAGACAGCCCGGTCTGGGACACCCTAGAAAGCCTGATCCGATCCCATGCCTGCCAAACGCATCCACTTCATCCGCCACGCCCAATCGCAGCACAACGCGCGCGCCGCCCTTGTCGCCGACGAGACGCCCGTGCGTCTCGACCCCACGATGCGCGATGCCGCCCTCACCGATCTGGGCCATGCGCAGGCCCGTGCCATCGCGCCCGGCCTGCGCAAGCTGACCGGGGTCGAGGTCGTCGTGGTCACGCCGCTGACCCGCGCCATCCAGACCATGCGCCACGCCTTTGCCGACCACCCTGCCCCGCGCATCGTGCTGGACCTGCACCGCGAACACCAATGGAGCTTTTGCGACATCGGCCAGCCGCCCGCCACCTTGGCACAGGCTTTCCCCGAGCTGAGCTTCGGCCACCTTCCCGATCCGTGGTGGCATGTCGACGCCACCGAGCCGGGTCCTTTCGCCATCGAGACCCACGCGATGCTCGACGCCCGGATCGAGGCCTTCCGCGACTGGCTGGCCGACCGGCCGGAACGCGAGATCGCGGTGGTCGGGCATGGCACGTTCCTGAACCGTCTGACCGGGCATTGGTTCGACAACACGTCGCGCCATGTGGTCGAGATGTGACCGCTCGACCCTGTCCCCGTCTTGTCCGACCCGACAGGGTCCGATCGGACAGGACGCGGGATCAGGCTGCAGCGGGTCTTTCAAAGACACCCATCTGGCTGGCCCCGCCGACCTGTGGGTGCTGGCCCGCGATGTCGTGAAACCTGACCGCGTAGCCCGACGCCTGCGCCACGCGCGCGCCCCAGCGGCGAAAGCGGGCACGGTCCCATTCGAAGCGGTGATCGGGGTGGCGGAACCGGTGCGCGGGCACGCCCAGAAGCGGGTTGAACTCGGCATTTGGCGTGGTGATGGCCACCACGCGCGGGCGCATCTTGGAAAACAGCGCCGTCTCGAGCGTTGCAAGCCGGTCGGGATCGATATGTTCGATGGTCTCGAGCAAGATGGCGCAATCGTACCCGGCCAAATCCGGCGTGGGATCGGTCATCGAGGCCACGCGCAGATCGACGACAGGCACCACGGGCGCCATCTTTGCCAGACGCTGACGCAACCGCTCGATCGACGCGGCGCAGATGTCGAGACCCACCAGCGCCTCGATCCCCGGCTCGGCGGCCAGCCGCACGAAGAGATCGCCATCGCCGCAGCCCAGATCGAGCACGCGGCGCGCCGCGCTTGCCCGCACGACCGCCTGAACGGCCTGCAACCGCTCCTCGTGATGCCATGTCGTCATCGGCCGCCCCCGCGCCGCGTTGCCGACCCTGTGGGCCGCAACCCCGATCCATGCCTCCGCGGCATGGCCCTAGCCGTCCCCTGCATGATCCGATGTGACGGCCCCCGGTCCGACGGTCAGATCGGCGGGCGCACTGCCCGCGATGACGCGCGCGGCGTTCACGATATCATTGCCCTCGGCCCGCGCCTGCGCCTCGGCGGCCGACAGGCCATGGTCGCGCCAGCGCTGCAAGAGTCGGGTGCGCAGCTCCTCCAAAGGCACCGACAGCATCACGGTCAGGTCGAACAGACCGGCCAGATCGGCCCAGGGCGGGTCTTGCAGCAACAGGTAATTGCCCTCGACCACGACCACGGGCGTTGTCGCATCCACCTTGCCCGCATCACGCACCGTCGCATCCAGCGCCCGGTCGAACAGCGGGTAGCGGATGGGTCCGTCTTGCGCCTTGATCCGGCACAGCAGCGCGACGAAGCCCTCGGCGTCGAAGGTCTGCGGCGCGCCCTTGACCGCGCGCAGGCCGCGCGCGTCCAGCACCGTGTTGTCGAGGTGGTAGCCATCCATCGGCACCAGCGCCGCAGACCCCGGCCCGTCGCGCGCCACAAGCGCCGCGACCACCTTTTGAGCAAGCGTGGATTTGCCCGAGGCGGGGGCACCGGCGATCCCCACGAGCACCCGGCCCGCCGCCTTGCGGCTGGCATCCACGCGCGCCAAGATGGCGTCAACGGTCCGGTCGGTCACAGCGATCTCCCCCTCAATGGTCTTGCGATGGCGTCGGCGCGCCACCGCTCAGCGCGCGCCTGCAGTCGGGCCGATGCCTTTGGCGCATGATGGCGTGTGCACGCGGGGAGGGGAAGGGATCTTGCCGTCCCTGTCGCATGCGGTCGCGCGGCGCGGGTGATGGCGGGGTGGATTTCCGTCCCCGAATGGGCCAGCGTGGCGGCCACCGCGTCATCTTGCGCACGGGTGGCCCGGGAAAGCTGCACAGGCCGGGTGGCTTGGCCCCGCACGCAAGCGCCAAGCTGATCCGGTTCCGGGCGCGACCCGCCCCCGTGAAAAATTTGACTGACCATAAAGGAGCGCGCCCTGTGACCGACTTCATCTTGTCCGGCGCCCGTATGGCCGGTCACCACGGCCCGGTCGACATTGGCGTGGCCCAAGGCCACATCGCGGCCATCGCCCCCTCCCTGCCGGGGGAGGCCCGTGTCGAGGCCAAGGGCGGCTGGGTCTTTCCCGGTTATGTCGACGCCCATATCCACCTCGACAAGGCCCATATCCTCGAGCGCTGCGACATGACCCAAGGCGGGCTTGCCCATGCGGTCGAGGAAACAACCCGCGCCAAGGCCGCATTCACGACCGAGGATGTCTACACCCGTGCCAGCCTCGTGGTCGACGCCGCCGTCAGCCACGGAACCACGGCCCTGCGCACATTCGTCGAGGTCGACCCGAGGGTCGGCCTGCGCGGCCTTGACGCCCTGCTGGCGCTGCGCGACGCGCGCCGCGACCAGATCACGATCCAGATCTGCGCCTTTGCGCAAGAAGGCATCACCAACGAGCCCGAGACCTTGACGCTGCTGACCCGAGCCATGGAGATGGGCGCGGATCTCGTCGGCGGCTGCCCCTACCGCGACCCCGATCCGGTCGCCCATATCGCCCATATCTTCGATCTGGCCCGGCGGTTCGATTGCGACGCCGATTTCCACATCGACTTCGACCTCGACCCGGCGAACTCCGATCTTCCGGCGCTGATCGCGGCGACAGAGGCGCGCGGCTGGGGCAGGCGTGTGGTGGCGGGGCATGCCAGCAAGCTCTCGGCGATGGCGCCCGCGGATGTCGCCGACATGGCCGCGCGCCTGCGCGACGCGGGCATCGGCGTGGTCGCCCTGCCCGCCACCGACCTGTTCTTGATGGGGCGGGACGCCGACCGGTTGCAGCCGCGCGGCGTGGCGCCCTTGTCCGCGATGGCACAGGCGGGCGTGCGGTGTGCGGTGGCGTCGAACAACATCCTCAATCCCTTCACGCCCTATGGCGACGCGAACCTTGCGCGGATGGCCAACCTCTTTGCCAATGTCGCCCATCTCTCGACCGATGACGACCTGCGGGCCTGTTTCGACATGGTGGCGGACGGCGCGGCGGCAATGATCGGCCTGCCCCATAGCCTTGAGGTGGGCGGCCCGGCCACCATGGTGCTGCTCGATGCCCCCGACCCTGCCATGGCTGTGCGGACCATAGCACCGGCGCGCGCCGGTTGGGTGCGCGGGCGCCAGAACTTCGAGCGCCCTGCGGTCCGGCTGCACGCGCCTCAGCCCCCCAGATAGGCGTCGATCGCGGCCTCCGCGCCCTGCGCCCAGATCCGGGTCAGCCAACGGCAAAAGGCCGGGGCGAACACGCTGTCTGCCGCCAGATCGCCGTAGATCGCCGCTTGCGCCAGCCATGCCTCGGGCCGTGTCCGTGCGGATGCCGCCACTTCAGTCAGCGCGGCCCATTGCGGGTCATTGGCCTCGATCACCGTGCCATCCTCGCGCGTGCCCGCGCACATCCGCGCCCAGAGCGCCTCGACCAGCGCCAGCCCCTCGATCGGGCCGCCCGCCGCCAGACCGTCGCGCAGGATCGGCAACACAAAGCCCGTGTGCCGCGAACTGCCGTCAAAGGCCACGCGCCGGACCGTGTCGCGGATCGCGGGATTGGCGAAGCGGCGTTCGATCAGCGAGAGATACTCGGGCGGCGTCATGCCCGGAACGGCGGCCACATGGGGCAGGATTTCCTCGGTCTGGACCTTGCAAAACAGGGCCGCCACGCGGGGATGGGTCATACAATCGGCGATGGTCGGCACCGACAGCAACTCGGCCGCGCCCACCAGCACCTGATGGCCCGCGTTCAGGATGCGGATCTTCATCATCTCGTAGGCGTGGACATCGGCGGTGAAGGTCGCGCCGACGCGGTCCCAATCGGGGCGGCCGGCGCAGAACGCATCCTCGATCACCCATTGGCGGAAATCCTCGTGGGTGACGGGGGCATCATCGGCGACGCCGAAGTCGCGCACCAGCGCAAGTTCGGCCGTGCCGGTTGCAGGAACGATGCAATCGACCATGGAATTGGGAAAGGCGCCGTGGCGGTCGATCCAATCGGCCAGCGCCGGATCGGTGAGCCGGGCCAGCCCGACGACGGTCTGGCGCAAGATCGCGCCGTTGCCCCGCAAGTTGTCGCAGGTCAGGCCAGTGAAGGGGCCATGACCCGCCGCAAGGCGCAGACGCAAGGCCGCCGCCATGGCGCCAAAGGCGGTGCGCGGGGTATCGGGATGGGCCGCGTCATGCCTGATGTCGGGATGCGCGGTGTCGAGGCCGCCAGTGACGGGGTCGAGGTAGTAGCCCCCTTCCGTCACCGTCAGCGCGACAATGCGGATCGCGGGATCGGCCATGGCGGCGATCAGGGACGCGTTGCCCGGCTCGATCGGCAGATAGTCGATCATCGGCCCCGACACCTCCGCCGCGCGGTGGTCGGGGGACAGCTCGATCAGGGTGGTCAGGCAATCTTGTGCAAGAAGGCGGTCCCGCATCGCGGCGTCATAGGGCCTGACTCCCGCGCCAAGGATGGCCCAATCACGCGCCAGCCCCTGCTGCATCAGGCGGTGCGTATACCAAGCCTGATGGGCACGGTGGAAATTCCCAAGGCCAATGTGGACGATGCCGGGGGTCAGGCCCGCGCGGTCATAGGTCGGGCGGGCGATGCCCTCGGGCAGGTCCGCGAGCGTGGCGTTGGACAGGGGGATGGGGCGCGCGGCGGTCATCAGCTCATCCATTGGCCGCCGTCGACATTGTAGGTCTGCGCGACGATGTATGCGGCCTCATCCGAGGCGAGGAAGACGGCCATTCCGGTGAGGTCGGAGGCTTGGCCCATACGGCCATAGGGCACGCTTGCGCCCACTTCGGCCTTCTTCTGGCCCGGTGCCTTGCCCTCGTAGCGGGCGAAAAAGGCATCGACGCCGTCCCAATGTTCGCCATCCACCACGCCCGGTGCGATGGCGTTCACGTTGATGCCGTGGGGGATCAGGTTCAGCCCCGCCGATTGGGTCAGGCTGATGACGGCGGCCTTGGTCGCGCAATAGACGGCCACCAGCGGCTCGCCCCGGCGGCCCGCTTGGCTGGCCATGTTGATGATGCGGCCCCGGATGCCCTGCTCGATCATGTGGCGGGCGACGGCCTGCATCATGAACAAGGTGCCCGAGACATTGATGTCGAAGACGCGCTGGTAATCGGCCCGCTCGATTTCCACGAGGGGCGCAGCTGTGAAGATCGCGGCGTTGTTGATCAAGATGTCGATCTGCCCGAAGGCCGCAATGATCTGTGCCACGGCGGCGTCGATGCTGTCTTGCTGCGTCACGTCGAGCTCAATGGCGATAGCGGCCTCGCCGATCTCGGCGGCCGTCTGACGCGCCCGGCCGATGTCGATGTCAGCGATGGCGACGCGCGCCCCTTCGCGCACGTAGCCTTCGGCAAAGGCGCGGCCGATCCCGCGCGCGGCCCCGGTGATGAGCGCGGTCTTGCCTTGCAACCGTGTCATGCGATGCGCAGCCCCTCTGTGTCGAAACGGTGGATCTGGCTCTTGTCGGGGGTCAGCCAGACGCTGTCGCCATAATGGAGCGCGACCTCGCCCCCCACACGCACGGTCACCGGCTCGGCGATGCCCTCGCAGGTGACGTGAAAGAAGGTGTCGGAGCCAAGGTGTTCGGACACACCCACCGTGCCATGCCAATCGCCCGCATCGGTCGAGACGGCGATATGTTCGGGGCGGATGCCGATGGTGGTGGCGTCGTGCTGTGCTGCCAAAGCGCCACCGATAAGGTTCATCTTGGGGCTGCCGATGAAGCCCGCGACAAAGAGGTTGCGCGGCGCGCGGTAAAGCTCCAGCGGGCTGCCGACCTGCTCGATATGGCCCGCGCGCAGCACCACGATCTTGTCGGCCATGGTCATCGCCTCGACCTGATCATGGGTGACATAGACCATCGTGGTCTTGAGCCGCTTGTGCAGTTCCGAGATCTCAAGCCGCATGCCGACCCGCAGCGCCGCGTCAAGGTTCGACAGCGGTTCGTCGAAGAGGAACGCGGCGGGTTCGCGCACGATGGCCCGCCCGATGGCGACGCGCTGGCGCTGGCCCCCCGACAACTGGCCGGGGCGGCGGTCGAGGTAATCGGTCAGGTTCAGCACATCGGCGGCGGCGTTCACGCGCTTGTCCTGTTCGGCCTTGTCCAGCCCCGCCATGCGGAGCGGAAAGGCGATGTTCTTGCGCACCGACATATGGGGGTAAAGCGCGTAGGACTGGAACACCATGGCCAGCCGCCGCTTGGCAGGGGGCACGCGCGTCGCGTCCTGCCCGTCGATGCGGATCTGGCCGCCCGACACATCCTCCAGCCCCGCGATGAGACGCAGGAGCGTGGATTTCCCGCAGCCCGAAGGGCCGACGAAGACCACGAATTCCCCGTCCTCGATGGTCAGGTCGAGGGGCGGGATGACCTGTACGTCACCGAACGCCTTGCGGACCTTGTCGAGAGTTATACGTCCCATGGTCTCTTGTTCCCTACTTTACCGCGCCGAAGGTCAGGCCGCGCACGAGTTGTTTTTGGCTGAACCAGCCAAGGATCAGGATCGGCGCGATGGCCATGGTGGAGGCCGCCGACAGCTTGGCGAAAAACAGACCCTCGGGGCTGGAATAGCTGGCGATGAAGGCGGTCAGCGGTGCGGCGCTGGCCGCCGTCAGGTTCAGCGTCCAGAACGCCTCGTTCCAGGCGAGGATGAAGTTCAACAAGATGGTCGAGGCGATGCCGGGGATCGCCATGGGGGTAAGCACATAAAGGATTTCCTCCTTCAGCCCTGCCCCGTCCATCCGCGCGGCCTCCAGGATCTCGCCGGGGATTTCGCGGAAATAGGTGTAGAGCATCCAAACGATGATCGGCAGATTGATGAACATCAACACGACGATCAGGCCGCCGCGGGTGTCGAGCAGGCCGAATTGCACGAAGATAAGCGAGATGGGGTAAAGCACGCCGACGGCAGGCAGCATCTTGGTCGAGAGCATCCACAAAAGGATGTCCTTCGTCCGGCGCGAGGGGACGAAGGCCATGGACCATGCGGCGGGCACCGCGATCACGATCCCCAGCAGCGTGGAGCCGCCCGCGATGATGACCGAGTTCCACAAGAAGCGCATGTAGTTCGACCGCTCCTGCACCACGGCATAGTTTTCCAGCGTGAAATCGAACCCCCAGAACAAGGGCGGATTGGCGATCGCCTGCGCCTCGGTCTTGAAGCTGGTCAGGATGGTCCAGAAGATCGGAAAGAAGATCAAAAGCCCGATGGCCCAAGCCAATGCAGTGGTGGCGATCTTCCGGCGGGTGGAAACGGCACGTGCCATGCTCAGCCCCTCACTTGTCCAGGTTCTTGCCGACGATGCGCATCAGGAAGATGGCAACGATATTGGCAAGGATGATGGCATAGACACCGCCCGCCGATCCCAGACCGATGTTCTGGCTGTCCACGACGCGCTGGAAGATCAGGTAGGTCAGCGTCCGCGTCCCGAAGGAGCCGCCGGTGGTCACGAAGATCTCGGCAAAGATCGAGAGCAGGAAAATGGTCTGGATCAAGATGACGATGGTGATCGCGCGGCCCAGATGCGGCAGCACGATGTGCCAGAACCGCGACAGCACCGGCGCGCCGTCCATCTCGGCCGCTTCCAGCTGTTCGCTGTCCAGCGACTGGATCGCGGTCAGCAAGATCAGCGTGGCAAAAGGCAGCCACTGCCAGGACACGATCAAGATGATCGACTGCACCGAGGCCTCGGACAGCCACGACACCGGCGTCGCCCCGAAAAAGCGCCACAGATGGGCGAGCATGCCGTTCACAGGGTCCATCATCATGTTCTTCCACACCAAGGCCGAGACGGTCGGCATGACGAAGAAAGGCGCGATGACAAGAATACGGACGATGCCTTGCCCCCAGAACGGCTGGTCGAGCAAGATCGCCAGAAGCACGCCAAGCACCACGGTAATGGCCAGCACGCCGCCCACGATCACCAGCGTCGCCTGAACGCTGGGCCAGAAGGAACTGGAGCCGATGAAGCGGACGTAATTCTCGAACCCGACCCACTCGAGGCCCCGTTCGATACTGTCGCCCCGCATCGGCAGGTAGCGCGTGAACGAAAACCAGACCGTCATGGTCAGGGGCACCAGCATCCAGCCCAAAAGCAGGATCACGGCAGGCGCCATCATGAACCGGGCGGCGGAACGCGAATGCTGGGTCGCCATGGTCGCACCTTTCCAGTGGGCGGGCTGGCCGCGGGGAAACCGGGGTTGTCAGGGGTGAAAAAGGCGGGGGCAGCGCGTGGCCGCCCCCGCCAGGGGAGGAAGGATTACCGGTAGCCGGCGGCTTCCATCGCGTCATTGGTCAGGGCCTGGGCATTGGCCAGCGCCTGCTGCACGGTCTGCTGACCGGCATAGACCTCGGCGAATTCCTGGCTGACCTCGGTGGCGATGCCCGCAAACTCCGGGATGGCGACGAACTGGATGCCGACATAGGGCACCGGATCGACGGTCGGGTTCGTGGGATCGGCCGCGTTGATCGAGCGCAGCGTCATGTCCGCGAAAGGCACCGCCTGGTAGTCCGGCGTCTCGTAAAGCGAGGTGCGCGCACCGGGCGGCACGTTGGCCCAACCCTCGTTCTCGGCGACCAGCGCGATATAGTCGCGCGAGGTGGCCCACTCGATGAACTGCAGCGCGGCATCGGCCTGCTGCGTGCCCGCGGGGATCGCCAGCGCCCATGCCCAGAGCCAGTTGGAGCGGCGGCCCAGACCGTTGTCGGGTGCCAAGGCGAAGCCCACGCTGTCGGCCACGGACGAGTCGTTGGGGTTGGTCACGAACGATGCGGCGACGGTCGCGTCGATCCACATGCCGCAGCGGCCCTGCTGGAACAGCGACAGGTTCTCGTTGAAGCCGTTGGTGGCATAGCCGGGCGGGCCAAAGTTGTTCATCAGGTCGACGTAGAATGTCAGGGCCGCTTCCCATTCGGGGGTGTCAAACTGGGCGTTCCAGTCTTCGTCGAACCAGCGCGCGCCAAAGGAATTGGCGGTGGCGGTGATCAGCGCGCCGCCCTCGCCCCAGCCGGGCTTGCCGCGCAGGCAGATGCCATAGACCTCGTTGGCACGGTCGGTCATCGCCTCGGCCGCAGCGCGAATGTCGTCCCAAGTGGGAGCTTCGGGCATCTCGAGGCCCGCGGCCTCCATCAGGTCGGTGCGATACATCACCATGGAACTTTCGCCGTAGAAGGGCGCGGCATAGAGCGTGCCCTCATGGCTGAGGCCACCACGCATGGCAGGAAGGATGTCGTCGACATCATAGGCTTCCGACAGGCCGTCAAGCGGGACAAGCCAGCCATTGGCACCCCAGATCGGCGTCTCGTACATGCCGATGGTCATGATGTCGAACTGGCCGCCGTTGGTGGTGATGTCGGTGGTCACGCGCTGGCGCAGCACGTTTTCCTCGAGGGTCACCCATTCGATGGCGATGCCGGTCTGTTCCGTGAACTGGCTGGTGTAGCCCTGCATCCGGATCATGTCGCCGTTGTTGACGGTTGCGATGGTGAGTGTCGTGGTCTGGGCTGTTGCGGCGGCTGCGACAAGGCAGAGCGCAAGGGCACCGGACGCGCGAAGCGCGGTCATGCGAGACATCCGTATCCTCCCTGGTTTGGATGTTGCGTGTCCGGAAGGCTAAGCGCCGGGCCTCTCTTGCGTCAAGATTTTTCTTTACGCGCGTAAATTCCCAACACTCAGGCCGAGGCACGCAGGATCAGGCGCGCGGGGATCAAGGTCTCTTCGCGGGTCGAGAAACGGCCGCCCGCCTCGATCAGGGAAAACAATGTTGTCATGCACTTGTCGGCCACCAGCTCGTATTCATGCGCAGCCGTGGTCAGCGCGGGACAGGTGAAGCGCGAGAACGGGTGATCGTCATGCGAGGCGACGCGCAGCGCGCAACCCTCGCCCCGACCGATCCGCAATCCGCGCTCGTAGCAGGCGGCAAGAACGCCGATGGCGAGTCGGTCGTTGCTGCACAGCACCGTGTTGGTGGGCAACGGCCAAGCGTCGATCACCCGATGCATGCCGCGGCGGCCGATCTCCTCGAACCCCCAGCCCTCGCCGTCGACCTGGATCACATGCGGCTCCAGCCCGGCGTCGGCCATGATCTTGAGATAGGCGTTGCGCCGTTTGTTGGCGTTGGGGTTTGCGGGGGTGCGCATCTCGAAGAAACAGGGCGGCGTGCCGGAGCGGCACAGGTAATCCACCGTCTGCTGGACGAAGCTGACATTGTCGGAGCCGACGAAGGCCTCGCCCATACCTTCGATATTGCTGTCAAATAGGACCGTGGGCACGTCGCGGCAGAAGCGTTCGACCGCGCTTCGGTCCGAGAGGCGGCCCAGCGGCGCAAGGAAAACGCCCGCAGGTTTCAGCGCGGTCAACCCCTCGAGGATTTCAACCTCCAGCTTTTGCTGACCGTGCGAAGAATAGAGGATCGGGGAAAAACCCGCGTCGATGCACCGCCTCTCGATGATGCGCGCTATCTCGGCAAAGAAGGGGTCGGCCAGATAGGGCACCACGATCCCGACATTCTTGGTCAAGCTGCGGTTTTGGTTCATCGCAAAGATGTTGGGGCGGAAGTCATGGCGCGCCAAGGCCTCCTCGATCCGCTCGCGGGTGCGCGACCGCACGCTGGCGGGATCGTTGAAATACTTGGATATGGTCGGACGCGACAGCCCGCTGAGCGCCGCGAATTCCTCCATGTTCCTGATCTTCTGGCCGCTCATCTATGGTGCCTCATGGTCGGTGCTGGCCGTGGCCCGGTCACGCTCACCTTTACTCCGATCTTTCGCAAAATGATGGCGCGCGTAAAGTTTTTTCTGGTGCACCCTGCGACCGACCCCATCCTGACGCGAAACGCCAACAGGTTATGGCGCGAAACGCGGCAAGGGAAAAGCCGCTCCATTGGGCGGGGTTACGGGGCCCGCTCAGATCGCGGGCGGGATCTTGTGGCGGTCGACCTCGACCAGCCGGGCGTAGCGGTCGGCAAAAAGCCGCGCGACCGGGTAGTCGCCGCCCCAGTCCACATACCAGGTGTCGGGATCGATCAGCCCGTCGCGGCAGGCCAGCCCGACCGCCTCGCCCACGAGAATCTCGCGCTCGGCGCTGAAGGACAGGCCGACCACCCGCCGACATTCCAGCGCCGCAGGCGCATCGGCCAACCGGGGCGGGGCGACATGGGCAGAGGGGGCCAGCTTCAGCCCCAGACGCTCGGGCTCGGACACCTCGGGGCCGACCTTTGCCGCGGATCGCACCATCGGCTCCAGCATCGCCTCGGACACAAGATTGATGACGAATTCGCCGGTCTCGCGGATGTTGCGGGTCGTGTCCTTCATGCCGCCATCCGCATGATGTTCCAGCCCCAGCACCACCAGCGCCGGGTCCTGCCCGAAGACATTGAAGAAGGAAAACGGCGCCGCATTCACCACGCCCGCGCGGCTGATCGTCGTGACCCATGCTATGGGACGCGGCAAGACCACGGCGGTCAGCAGCTTGTAGCGGGTCGCGGGCGGCAGCGCGGACAGGTCGATGGACATCGGGGTGGCCTCAGGCATGCAGGCGCCGCAAGGGCGCGTCGAACAAGGGGCGCAATGCCGCGACAAAGGCGGTCACCAACTGGCTGCGCGGCACGCCGCGCCGCGTCAGCAGCGCCACGCGGATGGCACAAGCCGGGTCGAAAGGCCGGATCTGCACCTGAGGGCGGGCAAGGCAATGCGCGGTGAACGGGTCCACGATGGCATTGCCCAAGCCATGGTTCACCAGCTCGGCGGCGGTCGAGACATAGCGCACCTCGATATGGGGCAGGTAGCCGTGACCATGCTGCTGAAAGGCCGCGCGCAGCTGGCTGCCCAGTTTCGAATCCACCTCCAGCCCGATGAAGGGGCGGTCGATCAGGTCGTCGGGCGTGATCGACGGGCGCGCCGTCAGATCATCCGCGACCAGCGCGACCATCCGCGTCTCGTGCAGGGTCTCGGCATGGAGCGACGGGTAGCTTTCCGACGTGATGGCGATCCCCAGATCGGCGCGCCCGCTGTGCACGGCCTCCACCACATGTTCCAGCCGCCGCACATCGAAAGATACGGAAACATCAGGGCGTTCAGCCAGCAGATGCTTGAGCGCTAGCGGCGCGATCGTGTGGCCGATGGGGGGCGTTGCGATGATGCGCAAACGGCCGAGCAGGCCCTGCCTTATGTCGCGCGCGGTCTTGGTGAACCCCTGCAGCATGGAAAACATCGGCCGGATCTCGGTGAACAGCGCCTCGGCCTCGGCGGTGGGCGTCATCCGGCGCGATGTCCGCTCGAACAGCACGATGCCCAGTTGTGCCTCGAGCTGGCGCAGCCCGGCCGACACGGCGGGTTGCGAGATGCCCAGGGCCTCGGCGGTTTCCACCGTGGTGCCGCCCCGCATCATCGCGGCGAAAATCTCCAGCAGGCGCAGGGAAATCTCGGGCGTGGCGCGCGCGCTCACGGCTGGACAGCCCCCAGCGCCATGGCGCAGGCGGCCTGCACCGGGTCGATAACCACGATGCCGAGGGCAGCCTCCAATGCCCGCTTTCGCGGCGCGAACCCGGCGCAGCCCGGCACCAGCGCGCCCGCCCCCATATCGCGGAGCCGCATCCCGATCTCGACCGTGCGGGCGAAAACCTCGTCGGAATGGCCCGCATCCTCGGCGCTGACCCCGCCAAGGTCCAATTCACCCGCCAGCCGCCCCATCACCCCCATGGTGCGCATCTTGCGCATGTGGCGCGGGACGGATTTCGGGCCAAGCGCCACGATCCCGAACCGGTCAGCACGGGCGAGGGCCGTCAGGATGCCCGCCTCCTGTATCCCGATCACGGGCTTGGTCGTCAGGCTGCGGGCCAGATCAAGGCCGGGGTCCGAGAAACAGGCGATGACATAGGCATCCGCGCCCGGGTCGGCCATGATCCGTTCGGCGACGCGGATACCGGCGCGGGCCACGTCCTCCTCGGTCATGATGGTGGCGGGGGACTCGGTGATGTCGACGCAGTCGAAGGTTGCGCCCTGAAACCCTGCCAGCGCGTCGCGCAGACCCTGGGTGACCACGGCAGAGGAATTGGGGTTGATGACAAGGATGCGCGTCATGGCCGGATCATGGCTCCGAAATTGGTGGCGGGGTCCATTTCGGGCACCACGGGCGCGCTTGGCGGCACGGCATAGGGCGCGCGGGCGATGAAGCGGCCCCTGCCCCTGTCGGCTTTCAATTCGCCACCCTCGACGATTGTGTCGCCCCGGTTCATCACATGGACCGGCCAGCCGGTCAGGCGCATCCCCTCGAACGGGGTGTAATCCATCGCGTCATGCTGATCCTTGGCCGTGACCACACGCGTCTCCTCGGCATCCCAGATGGCGATGTCGGCATCATATCCCGGCAGGATCGCGCCCTTGTGCGTGACGCCAAAGACGCGCGCGGCATTGGCTGAGGACAGCGCCACGAACTGTTGAAGCGTGATGCGCCCCGCCACCACCCCTTCGGAAAAGAGATAGGGCAGACGCGCGGCAATCCCCGGCATCCCGTTGGCGATGGCCGGATAGGGCGGCGTTGGGCCCTTCACGAATTTGCCCGTCTCATCGAACCGGTAGGGCGCGTGATCGGACGACACGCTGTCAAAGGTGCCGGTGCGGGCATGGCGCCAGAGCACATCTTGCGTGGCCGCATCGCGGAGCGGCGGGGAACTGATGTATTTCGCCCCCTCCATCCCGGGACGGTCGAGATCGTCGCGGGTGAAGGCCAGATATTGCGGGCAGGTCTCGGAATGGATCGGCAGGCCCGCCGCGCGGGCGCGCGCCACAAGTTCCGCCCCCTCGGGCGTCGAGACATGGACGATGAACAGCCCTGCGCCGACCAGCGTGGCCAGCGAAATGGCGCGGTTTATCGCTTCGGCCTCGGCGATGCCGGGGCGGGAAATGGCATGGTATTTCGGCGCGGTCAGACCGGCTTCGGCCAGCCGCGCGTTCATCCATTTGACCATGTCGTTGTTTTCGGCATGCACCATGGTCAGCGCGCCGTGCTTGCGTGCGACGGTCAGGATGTCGAGCATGCCCTTGTCGCCAAGGTTCATCAGGTCATAGGTCATGAAGACCTTGAAGGACGTGATCCCTCGGGCGAAGGCGCGCGGCAATTCCTCCTCCAGCACCGATGGTGTCGGGTCGGAAATGATAAGGTGATAGGAATAATCCAGCACCGAATTGGGCGCGGCCCGCCCGTCATAGGTGGCGACGACATCATCGACGGATTGCCCCCGATGCTGCGCGGCAAAGGGGATGAAGCTGGAATTGCCCCCGAACGCCGCCGAGACGGAGCCGGTGTAGTAATCATCGGCCGACATCAAGCCGGCCGAGCTTTCTTGCGCGATATGGGCATGGGCCTCGATCCCGCCGGGCACGACGATCCGGCCAGCAGCGTCGATCCGGCGCACGCCGCCCGCGATCTTGTCCGCCATGGCCGTGATGCGCCCGGCCGTGATGCCGATGTCGCCCACCCATGTCTCATGCGGGGTGGCGATCGTGCCGCCGTGGATGACCGTGTCGAAGTCCATACCCTGTCGCCCCCTCAAACCTCGAGCTTGACGCCCGTCTGTGTCCCGATGCGCTGATAATGCTCGATCCGGCGGTGACGTGCAAAGTCGAAGACGGTCGCCTTGCCGAATGCGCAGCGGTCGAAATCGCATTCAGCCACGATCAGCTCGTCGCCCTCGGTCACGGCGCGGGCGATCACCTCGCCATCGGGGTCCACAATGATCGAGCCGCCCATCAAGTGATGCCCGTCCTCGTCGCCCGCCTTGGCCACGCCCACCACATAGGTCGAATTCTGATAAGCCCCCGATTGCAACGACAGATCGGAATGGAACAGGCGCTGGCGCAGCCCCTCGCCACCCTTCTGGCTGTTCACGGATGGCGTGTTGTAGCCGATGGTGATCAACTCAACCCCTTGCAGGCCCATCTCGCGGTAGACCTCGGGCCAGCGGCGGTCGTTGCAGATCGCCATCCCCATCACCACGCCCTCGTTGCGCCAGACCGGAAAGCCCAGATCGCCGGGTTCGAAATAGCGCTTTTCAAGGTGCTGGTGCGTGCGTTCGGGATCGTATTCCACATGACCCGGCAGGTGGATCTTGCGGTAGATGCCCACGATGTTGGCCTGCCGGTCGGTGACGAGCGAGGTGTTGAAATGATGCCCGTCATCCGTCAGTTCGGCGTAGCCAAAGGTAAAGGCGATGCCCAGTTCGCGGCCCAGATCGAACAGGGGTTGCGTCTGGGGGCCGGGCATTTCTTTCTCGAACCAATGATCCATGTCGGCCCGATCCTCGGCATACCAGCGCGGGAAAAAGGTGGTCAGGGCAAGCTCGGGGTAGACCAGCATGGTCACGCCCTGCGCATGTGCCTGCTGCATCAGGTCGAGCATCCGGGCCACGACCGCCTCGCGGGTGTCAGCCTTCTGGATCGGGCCCATCTGGGCACCCCCCACGATCATCTTGCGCATTCTGTCTGTCCTCCTCGGAGAATTGGGATGTGGTTCATACGGCCAGCTTGCGCTGGTAGCGGCTGACGAGCCGCACCAGCGGCCACAAGAAGGCCAGATAGATCAGCGCCGCCATCACGAGCGGCGAGGAATTATAGGTGAGCGAGCGCGCCATATTGGCCGAGTAGAGCAACTCGGCCAGCGACACGACGGAGGCAAGCGAGGTCAGTTTCACCACCTCGACCGTGTTCGACAACAAATCGGGGAGCACGTTGCGCACGGCTTGGGGCAACACGACATAGGCCATCGCCTGCGCCGAGGTCAGCCCGGTGGCGCGCGCGGCCTCGGTCTGGCCGGCCGGGATGGACTGGATGCCCGCGCGGTAGATTTCCGCGTAATAGGCTGAATTGTTCAGGAAGAACGCGACCGCCACGGCGGCGAAGGGCGAGATGTCCAGCCCCGCAAAAGGCAGACCGGAATAGATGAAGATGAGCAGCACCAGCGGCGGCACCGCGCGCAGCACGTCGATCACCACAAAGGCCGGCCAGCGCAGCCAGCGTGATTTGGCCATGGCGAGAAACGACAAGAACAGCCCGCCGACCAGCCCAAGCCCGATCACCACCGCGCACAGTTGCGCGGTCATCCAAAGCCCCTGTTTCAGCAAGGGCCAGGTGCGCAGCATCACCTCGACGTTCAGGAACAGGCGGATGAAATCCTCCATCGCTCAGACCTTCCACGCGTAGCGGTGTTCAAGGATGCGGGTCAGGATGACCAGCGGCAGGAACACGATCACATAGGCGATGGCCCCCATCGTCAGCGGAGCCGCCGAACCCGTGAAGCTTTGCGCGGTCGAGGCGACGGCGAGTATTTCCGACACCCCGATCACCGACCCCAGCGCCGTCATCTTGGAGATCGCCAGCACCCGGTTGACGAGCGGCGGAATGGCCAGCCGGATCGCCTGCGGCAGCGCCACATGGATCAGCGTCTGGGTGAACCCAAGGCCGGTGGCGCGCCCCGCCTCCCACTGACCACGGGCGACCGAGGTGAGGCCCGCCCAGAAGATTTCCTCGGCAAAGGCGGCAAGGACAAATCCCAAAACGAGGATCAGCACCAGCGGACCCGACAGCCGGACGCCCAAACCCGGAAGGCCGAAATACATGATCAGGATCAGGACCAACGGCGGCAGCGCCCGGCCAAGGTCGGCAAACACGATGATGCACAGGTTCACCACCCGGTTTCCGTAGGATCGCAGGCAGGCCAGCAACAGGCCGAGGGTCAACCCCAGCGCGATCACGGCGGCGGCCAACCAGATCGTGACCCAGACGCCCGCCAGCATGTCGGGCAGATAGCGCGCGAAGATCGCGCCGTTGAAGAAGGTGTTGAGAAAGCGGTCGAGGCCGTCCATCGCGCTAGCCCCGGACGCGGGACAGGAAGGCGCGCGTACGCTCGGCCTGCGGGTTGGTGAAGATCGCCTCGGGCTGGCCTTCCTCGACGATCACGCCGCCATCCATGAAGATCACGCGGTCGGCCGCCTCGCGCGCGAACCCCATCTCGTGGCTGACAACCAGCATGGTCATGCCGCTGGTACGCAGATCCTTCATCACCGCCAGAACGGAGCCGACCAGTTCGGGGTCCAGCGCGGATGTGGGCTCATCAAACAGCATCACCTTGGGATCAAGCGCCAGCGCGCGGGCGATGGCCACGCGCTGTTGCTGGCCGCCCGAAAGCGCGCTTGGCATGGCGTCCGACTTGTGCCGCAGGCCCACCCGGTCGAGCATTTCCAGCGCGCGCGCGCGCGCCTCGTCCTTGGACCGGCCCAACGCTTTGACCTGCGCCAGCATGACGTTTCCGACCGCATCCATATGCGGGTAGAGGTGAAAGCCCTGAAACACCATGCCGAGGTTCAGGCGCATCTTGTTGAGCGCACGCGGCGAACAGGCGGTAATGTCGGCCCCATCGATCAGAACCGAGCCCGAGGTTGGTTCCTCCAGCCGGTTGCAGCAGCGCAGCATGGTCGATTTGCCCGACCCCGAGGGGCCGATGACGAAGACAAGCTCGCCCTGCCCCACGCGCAGATGGATGTCGTGAAGCACCGTCAGGTCCCCGAACCGTTTGTTCAGGCCAACCAGTTCGAGCATTGGGCGTGTCATGAAGGGGGCAGTCCTCGGGTCAAAAGATGCCGCACCCGGACCAAGGCCGGGCGCGGCGGGTTCGGCTCAGCCGAAGGTGCACGACGGCGCGTGGTCGCTTTCCTGATAGCCGGTAAAGCCCGGAACGCCATAGCCCAGCGTCGGTGTCACGATGGTGGTTCCCTCGACGGGGGTGACCCCGAACCAGCGCTCGGACAGTTCGGCCAGCGCGCCCTCCATCTTCAGGCATTCCAGCACGCTGTCGATCAGGTTGCGGGTCGCCACATCGTCCTGCCGAAAGGCCAGCGCCCAGACCAGCCCGGTCTCGATCTCGTAGGACAGATCGACCGCCGGGTTCTGCAAGGCGGCCCAAGCCGAAACGGTGTTGCCGCCAAGGTTGGCATCGGCGCGGCCCGTCGCCACCGCCTCGACCGCATCGGTGTTGGTGCCGAAAGGCACGACCGTCCAGCCGTATTCCGCCGCACCTTCATCCAGATAGGTGTGATAGGCCGAGCCCCGGTTGACCGCGATGGTCAGGCCGCGGAAATCGTCGAGCGTGGTGCGCGGCTCGGACCCGGCAGGCACGACAAAGGCAAAATTGGTGTCCATGAACCCTTCGGTAAAGAGCAGGTTCTCGGCCCGTTCGGCGTTCACGGTCACAGGCGCCATCAAGAAATCATAGGTGCCCGCCTGCAGCGCAGGGATGAGGCCCGAGAACTGGGCGGCATCCAGCACCATCTCCGCGCCAAGACGATCCGCGATCAATGTGGCGAGGTCCACGTTGAAGCCTTCGACGCCGCCCGACAGGCTGGGCATGGCATGCGGGGCAAAGGTGCCATCCAGCGCCGTGCGGTAGCTGGGCTGGATCTCGGCGGTCTGGGCTTGGGCGGACAGGGTGGTGGCGGCAAGGCTCAGCGCCACGAGGCCCCCGGTATGGGCAAGTTTCATCGCATCTCTCCTGTTCAGGGCTGTCGGGCTTTCGCAACCCGTGGTGCCACGACCAGACCAAACCACGCGCAGATGATGCGCAGCAATATAAATGAACATTTTATGACTTCTGAAAACATAAGCTGAAGTTATAATGATGGATAATGTGGCATCAAAGGTCCCAACCGCTTCCCCACGCGGCAGCCTTGGAACGCATCAGCCGCACAGCCTCCTGCGATGCCGCCTCCGCAACGGTGCCGTCCCTGTCACAGCGTCGCGCCCGACTCTTCAGATACGCCACGACACGCGCAACCTGATCGCGGGCCGTGTTCGGTTGCGGTCCTGCCCGGAAAGAGTATCCTTGCCGCCATGCCCACCGATGACACGAACCGACCCGGCGTCAAGATCCTGACCGCCCATGCCTTGCCCGTGGCCGAGGTCCTGAAGGCACTCGACAGCACGGAGGCGGGGCTGTCGGCCACACAAGCCGCACAGCATCTGGCCGACCACGGCCCGAACCGCCTGCCCGCATCCAAGGCGCGAAACCCGATCCTCCGGTTTCTGGCCCATTTCCACAACACTCTGATCTATGTGCTGATCGCAGCCGCCTGCGTCACCGCCATGCTGGAGCATTGGGTGGATACCGGCGTGATCGTGGCCGTTGTGGTCGCCAACGCCTTGATCGGCTTCATCCAGGAGGGACGGGCCGAACAGGCCATGGCGGCGATCCGCGACATGCTGGCACCGCGGTCGGCGGTCCTGCGCGACGGGAAAAGGACCAGCCTGGACGCCGCCGAGCTTGTGCCGGGGGATGTCGTCTTGCTGGAGGCGGGCGACAGGGTGCCGGCCGACCTGCGGGTGCTTCAGGCGCGCGGGCTTAAGGCGGAGGAGGCGATCCTGACCGGCGAATCCGTGCCCGTCGACAAGACCGAGGCCGCCGTCGCCCCCGACGCGGCGATCGGCGACAGGGGCGGCATGCTTTTTTCCGGCACGCTGATCGCGGCGGGCACGGCGCGCGGGGTCGTCACCGCGACAGGGCGCGACACCGAGATCGGGCGCATCAGCGGCCTTCTGGGCAGCGTCGAGACGCTGACCACGCCGCTGGTCGCGCAGATGGACCGCTTTGCCCGCTGGCTGACGCTGTTCGTGCTGATCGTGGCCGCCAGTGTTCTGGCCTACGGCTACTATGTCGGCCAGATGGCGTTTGCCGATCTGTTCATGGCCATTGTCGGCCTGTCGGTCGCAGCGATCCCCGAGGGGTTGCCGGCGGTGCTGACGATCACGCTGGCCGTCGGCGTGCAGGCGATGGCCCGGCGCAACGCCATCGTCCGCCGCCTGCCCGCCATCGAGACGCTGGGGGCTGTCTCGGTGATCTGTTCCGACAAGACCGGCACGCTGACCCGCAACGAGATGATGGTGGCAGCCCTTGCGACGGCGGGCGGCACCTATCTTGTCGAGGGCGAAGGCTACGCCCCCACGGGCGTGCTGCGCTGGAACGGGGCCGAGGCCGATCTGCACGACCACCCGGTGCTGCACGACTTCGCCCGAGCCGCCGCGCTGTGCAACGATGCCACGCTGCATCCCACTGACGCGGATTGGCGCGTCGAGGGCGACCCGATGGAAGGGGCGCTGCTGGCGCTGGCCGGCAAGATCACCGGCGCAGACACCCCCGCCACGGCAGGCATGACCCGGATCGACGCCATCCCGTTCGACGCCGCGCACCGCTACATGGCGACCCTGCATGCCGACGCGGCGGGCGCGCGCACGATCCATGTCAAGGGCGCGCCCGAGGCGGTGCTGGCGCTGTGTGCCGATCAGCGTGGGTCGGATGGCACGCCCGAACCGCTCGATCCCGATCACTGGACTGCGATGGTCGAAACCCTCGCCGCCGAGGGTCAGCGGGTGATCGCAGTGGCGCTGCGCGCTGCGGCCCCGGATCAAGACCGCCTCGACGCAAGCGAGCTCACGGAAAGCCTGACCCTGATCGGCCTGATCGGCCTGATCGATCCGCCCCGCCCCGAGGCGATCGTGGCCGTGGCCGAATGCCATGCGGCGGGCATCCGGGTGAAGATGATCACGGGCGACCATGCCGCGACCGCGCGCGCCATCGGCCGCCTGATCGGGTTGCAGAACGGCGACACTGTGCTGACCGGCGCCGAGATCGACCGTCTCGACGACGCGGCGCTGGCCGAGGCGGCGGTGACCACCGACATCTTCGCCCGCACGTCGCCCGCCAACAAATTGCGGCTGGTGACCGCCTTGCAAGCGCGCGGGCTGACGGTCGCGATGACGGGCGACGGGGTGAACGACGCGCCCGCGCTGAAACGCGCGGATGCGGGCATCGCCATGGGCCTCAAGGGCAGCGAAGCTGCCAAGGAGGCCGCCGAACTGGTGCTGGCCGACGACAATTTCGCCTCGATCGCCGCAGCGGTGCGCGAGGGGCGCACGGTCTATGACAACATCAAGAAGGTCATCAGCTGGACCCTGCCCACCAATGCGGGCGAGGCGCTGACCATCATCCTTGCGCTGTTTGCGGGGATGGCCCTGCCGATCACGGCGGTGCAGATCTTGTGGGTCAACCTTGCCACCGCCGTTACGCTGGGGCTTGCGCTGGCCTTCGAGCCCTCCGAGCCCGGCACGATGCGCCGTCCGCCCCGTCCGCGCCACGCGCCCTTGCTGACGGGCGCGCTGGTCTGGCAACTGGTGCTGGTCTCGACCCTGTTCGTGGTGGCCGTTTTCGGTGTCTTTCTCTACGCGACCCAAGCCGGCCATCCGGTCGCGCTGGCGCAGACCATGGCGATGAACACGCTGGTGGTGCTCGAGATCTTCTACCTGTTCTACGTCCGCAACATGCACGGCACGTCGCTGACCCTGACGGGGGTGCGCGGCACGCCCACGGTCTGGGCCTGCGTGATCGGGGTGACGCTGGCGCAATGCGCGGTCACCTACCTGCCGCCGATGCAGGCCATATTCGGCACGCAAGCCGTGCCGCTGGTCGACGGGCTGCTCATCTTGGCGGTCGGCGTGGTGTTCTTCGCGCTGATCGAGGTCGAGAAACAGATGCGGCTGGTGTTGCGCGACAGCGCGGTCTGACGCAGTCCGGGCGCTGTCAGGCGGCGTTTTCCACCTCGGACAACAGCGCCTCGGTCGAGATGCCGCGTTTCTCGGCGCTGGCAAGCACGGCGGTCTGCAATGTCTCGCTGCGCGACAGAAGGCGCCGGAACCGCGCCTCGTCGAGCACCAGCAGCGTGGACGGCGCAATCGCCCGCACCTCGGCGCGGCGGGCCTTTTTCAACAAGATCGCCATCTGCCCGAACATCTCGCCCCGGCCCAGCCGCCAGCTTTGGCCCGCGACCTCCAGCTCGACTGCGCCTGAGGCGATGAAGAACACGCTTTTCGCCACCCCGTCCTTTCGGATGATGACATCTCCCGCATTGGCATAGCGCGTCTGAAAGGCACGCCCCAGACGTTTGAGCGCTACTTCGTCGAGATCCGAGAACAGCGGGAACTGGCGCACCAGTTCCGAGCGCTGCAAGGTGATGTCGAGCCGCGGGCGCACCTCCACCCCTGCCCTGCGGGCGTCGAGATCCTCCATCAAGGTCGTGTGCACCTCGGCCCCGATCAGACCGTCATCACGCATGGCGGCATATTCGCGTTCCTCCAGCCGCAGCGCGGTGCGGCGGATGAAGCGGCGCTCCAGTTCCTCGGCATAGCCGGGATATTGCAGGCGCAACCCCTCCAAAGCGGTCTCGACCGCCTCGACCCGACGGGTCAGCAATTCCTGCAAAAGATCGGCCACCCGGCGGCCATGGATGCGGCGGATGCGGGCGTCGATGAACCCGTCCAGATCGCGCAGGATCAGGCGCTGCGACAAGAGCAGTTCAAACCGGTCGGCGGTCATCTGTGCCAAGGGCGCGGACAGGCGCAACCGGCTGTGCAACATCACCGCAGCACGGAAGCCTTTGCCATAGGCGACGCTGCGTCGCGCCGCGCGCTGGTAGCCGCTGCGGCCATTGGTGCGCGCGCCCTCGATCAAGCGGTCGGCATCCGACAGCACCCGGTCGGCCATCCGGGCCGAAATAGTGCGGTCGCGCACCCGCGCAAGGATCGTGTCGCGCTCATGGCCCGACAGCGCGATCAGGCCCAGCGTGATGCGGTCACGATCAAGGATATAGGCGCCATCCTCGGCCGCGTTCACCGCCTCGTCCAGCCGGTCGCCGAAACGTTTCGCCTCACTGCGCACGATCTCGCGGGTCAGCTCATAATTCTCGGTCGTCTTGGCCACATCCTCGCGCACGGTCTGCAGCGCCACGGCGACCACCTGCCGCGACAGCGCCTCGTCGATGGCGGACAGACGGTCGAGGCCGAGCTTGTGGATCACCCACCGCAGCGTCGTGCCCTGCACGATCAGCGTGAACAACACGAAGCCCGTGGCAAGGATGCCGACCAGCCGCTTGATCTCGATCGGCACGCGGAAGCTTTCGGTCACGGCAAGCGCCAGCGCCAGCGTCACGGCGCCGCGCAACCCCCCCCACAAGATCGCCACGCGGTAGGGCCGTTCCACGGCGGGCGAGATGCGCGCCAGTGTCAGGAGGGGCAGAAGACCGAACAAGATCACCAACCGTGCCGCGATCGCCGCCACGATCACCACGGCGATCAGCACCACATCGCCCACCCGCACTTCTTCAAGGATGCGCGGGATCAGGAGCGCCGCAAGGATGAAGATCAGCGCCCCCGCCCAATAGGCCAGCAGATCCCAGACCTCGCGCAGGTTGGCCCAGGCCTGCGGCGGCAAGCGCCCCGGCCCGGCTAGGTTCAGCGTCAACCCCGCGGCAACCACCGCGATGACGCCCGAGGCGCCGATGCTTTGTTCCGCTCCGATATAGGCGAGATAGGGCAAGGCGACCGAGATGGAGATCTGCGCCCGCTCGAAGCGCGCGAACCGCGCCATCACCCAGATCGCCAGCCGCGCGGCCAGCCAGCCGGTCAGCGCGCCGCCCGCGATCAGCAGCGGAAAGCGCGCCAGCGAGGCCCCCAGCTCGGGGTCGGGCAAGCCCAGCATGACATAGCCCATGAACAACCCGAAGAGCGCGATGGCGGCGGCATCGTTGAGCAGGCTTTCCCCCTCGATGATCCGCGCCAGCCGTTGCGGCGCCGAGATCGAGCGGAAAATCGAGACCACCGCCGAAGGATCGGTCGTCGACACGATCGCCCCGATCAGAAGGCAGGCCGCCAAGGGCAGCGCGCTGGCCCAGAACAGCGCATAGCCCACCCCCAGCGTCGCCACCACGACCGCCACCACCGCCAGCACGAGGATCGGCACCCAATCGTCCAACATGCGGCGCAGGTTCATGCCCAGCGTGGCCTGAAACAGCAGCGTCGGCAGGAAGACATAGAGAAACACGTTCGACCGAATCGGCAGACCAAGGATCGCCTCGGCGGCCGGGTTCAGCGCATCGGTCAGGTCCGTGCGCAGAAAGAACAGCGCGCCGCCCCCGATCATGAGACCCAGAACCGCCAAAATCACGCTTTGCGGCAGCGCAAGCCGCGCCGCCAACGGCTCGGAGGCGCCGATCACGAGGAACAGCGAGGTGATGACCGTGGTGACAAGAACGATGTCCATGCTCTTGACATAGCACATCAAAACGATGCCGCACCGCGGAAACCCGCTTTTTCTCCTAACGCGCGCGGGTTACCGCCAGATTGGCCGCAAGGATCAGCACGGCCCCCGCCAAAAGCGGCCAGCCCGGCACTTCGGCGAAAAAGAAGAACCCCGCCGCCGTCGACAGCACCAGCGACAGGTAGGAGACGGGGCCTAGCACCCCAGCCTCCCCCAGCCAATGCGCGCGGATGAAGCACAGCTGTGCAAGTTGCGCGGCGATCCCGACAATGATCAGGAACGGCCAGTGTTCGGCCGCAACGGGTTCCCACAGCCACAGCGCGAAGGGCGCCATGACCAGTCCGATGCCTGCGGTGTAGACCAGCATCATCACGACCTCGGGCGTGCCCTTGAGCCGCCGTGTGACGATCACCGCCAGCGTTCCCGTCGTGACGGCAAGCACCAGCGCGGCCAGCCCCCAACTTGCTGCGATGGTTCCCGGCGAGGCCGCGATCAGCGCGCCCACCATCGCAACACCCGCCGCCACCCAGCGGCGCGGCGTGATGCGCTCGGACAACAGCAGCGCCGCCAGCACCATCAACAGGATCGGACGGGTGAAGTTGAGCGCCGAAAACACCGCGAAGGGCACCCGCGCGATGGCATAGAAGGATGCCGCGAGCGTCAGTGCCGACAAACCCACGCGCAAAGCCTGCAGCGGCCACTGCGCGCCATGTCCCAACAGGCCCCGGTCGCGCCAGACCCAGGGCAAGATCACGACCAGCCCCACCACCACACGCAGGAACACGATCTGGACCGAGGGGTAATCGGCGCCCACCGCCTTGACGATGCTGAGCGCCCAGATGTTCAGCCCCATATCCGCGATCAGCCAGCCTGCGCCGCGCAGATTGTCTGACCGGGGCGGCGCGGGGTCGCTCATCCGCGTCCGCGCAGGCCCAACAGGTTGGCCATCAGCCGGTAGGCCCCGGGGACAAGGCAGGCCATCTGGTGGTGCAGGTTCAGCGCAACATGCGCATGACAGCCGCGCCCCACTGCGCCCACCAGCAGTCCGCCATCGAGCGGCAGCTCATCGGGGTCGGCCATCCGAAGGATCGAGGTGTATTCGGGGGCCCAGCTTTTGGCGAAATAGAGCCCCCGCTCCTTGTGCCAGCCCTGCCAGTCGGTTTGCGTGATCGTATTGGGGCCGGTCAGCACCGGATGATCCGGTTCGAGCACCTCGACCGCCGCCTTCGCATCGGTGATCCGCCAGCGCAGCGAGGGCTGGCCGATCTCCAACCGCGCGGGCGGCGTCGCCTCGGGCGTCCAGTCATCCCACGGACGGTGATAGAGTGTGACCAGCGTGCCGCCCGCGCGCACCCAGTCATTCAGCCGCCCCACGGCGGGTTTCAGCGCCGGGCGGAAGCGGTAGGCGAAAACACCCACCAGCACCGTGTCAAACCCGTCGAAGGCATCAGGCCGCGCCAACCCGACATCCTCCAGATCGGTCACATCCATCCCCGCCGCGCGCAGCCAGACCGCCGCCCGGTCATTGCCCGCCCCGATATAGGCGATGCGCGCATCAGGCAGCGCCACATGGGCCAGCCCCACCGATACGACGGCGGGCGCGTGATTGACGCGCAGCGGCACATGGTCATGGGCGATCTTGCGCAGCGTGCGTGCAGGCTGGCCATCAAGGGTAAGCGGCAGCACGCGCAGCCCCTCGGGCACGTTCTCGGGCAGGGTAAGCGTCACGGCATCGCCAACCCAGTCCTGCGCCCAGCCTGCGGGCAGATCGAAGGCAGGCGCGCCGGGACTGCGCGCGCCGACGCTGAGGTCGATCCGGCGGGCGGGCGTGGCAAGGTTCACGAAGGCGCGCGCCTCGGACAGGTGGGCGCGGGTGCCGGGCAGCGTCACCAGCGGCACCTCGAACGGGACCGCGCTGTGGCTTGTCACCCCCTTGACGGTAAGCGCGACCGACAGGGCGGGCGCGCGTGGCGACAGCGGGTCGTAGCTGTCGGGATAGGGGTCGGTGGGTGGCGCGTCAGAGGCGGCGGCCAGCCCCTCTGGCGTCACCGACAGGCCGGGGGCCGGGACCAGGGCGATTTCGGCGAAGACGCCGGGCAGTTCCGCGATCTCGACACTGACCGCCACCGTCTCGCCCGGTGCGATCAGCGACCGGGCGGGCCGGGCGCGGGCTTCCACGCCCGAAGTCAGGCGGATCAGCCGCGCCAGTTGCGCCATCTTGCGAGAGACCCGATGGGCATGGACCGGCGCGACCGGGGCGGTGTCGAGCATGCTGAACGCCCGGCTCGCCGCCCGGCACATGGCGGGCAGATCGGGAAAGGCGGCCAGCGCCGCGTCGAGGGCCTGCTGCGCCGCGTCCAGCCCCAGATCGCCCAGCGTGCGCGGCAGGTTGTCGGTCACGCCATCGCTGTCCGCCCCCACCCGCGACCACGCCAGATGAAGCGGCCAGTCCCGCTCAGCCCCGACCGCGACCCAACTGCCCATGCCCTGCGTACGGTGGAACTGGCGCGACCATTGGCCCATGCGCGCATGGCTCATGCCCAGCATCGGATCGCGCCCGCGCCCGGCGACCGTCACCGTGGCAGGCGGCGGCGGCACCTCGTCGTCATAGGCCCCGCCCGCGCCGGACCATGCGGGCAGATAGAGTTTCGACACCTGCCAGACCGGCAGGTCGGAGCCCGCGAAACCCGGATCGGCCGCGGCCGCGATCACCGCATGGGCCGCCGCCGTCATCGCGCGGTGATGGCCGTGCTGGCCGGGAATGTCGAGAAAGGTCGGGCAGATGATGTCGGGCCGGTCGATGCGGAGGATCTCGACGAAACGGGCCATCAGACGTGCGCGGCCCCAGATGTCCATCGTCTCGGCGCCGGACTTGGAGAAACGGAAATCGGTGATGCTGTCCTCGGCGGATTGCCCGTGCCAGTAGAGCCGCATGTCCAGCACCTCGGCGGCGCGCTCCATCTCGGCGGTCCTGAGCGTGCCCAGATCGCTGCCCGCCTCAAGCCCGATGTCGTTCTGCCCGCCCTCGCCGCGCGTGGAACAGGCGTAGGACAGGTTCACGCCGTCGCGCAGCCAAAGTGCTGCCAGCATCGCGCTGGTCTCATCATCGGGATGGGCGCCCGTGTTCATGAACCCCACAACCGACCGCAGCCCCGCCATGGCGCGCCAGATGCGCGCGATCAGCGGGTCCTGCGCTTCGGACAGGATGCGGGTCTGGATCGGGTTGGGCATGAATGGGTCCTAGGAAGGGGCGACAAGGCGCGGCGAAAGGGCGGTGTTCACGACCAGCGCCGCCGCCCCCAGCGTCGCCGCCCGCCGCCCCACGCGCCCCGCGATCAGACGCGGATGGCGCCGGTCGGGGCGGTTGGCGACGGACAGGGCAGGCAAGGGCGTGCGCGCGACCAGATCGGCGAGGATGACGGGCGGAAGTGCACCGGTCAGCACGATGGTTTCGGGATCAAGCAGGTTTTCGAGGATCTGCACCGCATGGCCAAGGGCAGCACTCGCCTCCTCCAGCCAGTCGGCATAGGCGGGTGGACACGCGGCATGCAGCGTCTCGAGGTCCTCGACCGTCTCGGTCCGCAACCCTGCGTCGGCGAGACGACGCGCCAGCGCCATCCGGCTGGCCAGATCCTCCAGCCGTTGCACACCGCCGCGCGCGGGCACCGGGATATGCCCGATCTCGCCCGCATTGCCGAAGGCGCCGCCAAAGACAGCCCCGCCCGCGACCAGCCCAAGACCAAGACCCGCGCCGAAATAGAGACAGGCGAAATCGTCGATCCCTTGGGCCGCCCCCATCACGCGCTCGGCCATGGCGGCGGTGTTGGCGTCGTTCTCGACCGTGACCGGCAGGCCCAGCGTCCGTTCCAGCGCGGCCCGCGCGTCGATTTCCGCCCAGCCCGGCAATTCGGTCGCCAGCCCCGACAGGCCGGTGCGACCGACCGGGCCCGGCATGACCACACCCGCCCCGATCAGCGCATCGATGGCCACGCCCGCACCCTGCCCGCGGGCCAGCAGGCGCTCCAGCACGGGCAGCACATCCTCGGGGCGTGCGCGCGACAGCGCGATCCGTTCGCCATGCAGAACATGGCCCGACATGTCGATCCATGCCGCCAGCACCGCATCGGGCCGGATTTCCACGCCCAGCGCCGCGCCCGCCTCGGCCCGGATGGCATAGGTCACCGCCGGCAGCCCGCGCTGGCCCAGACGGCGACCGGCCTCCACCACCCAGCCTTCGGCCAGCAGGTCCGAGATGATGTTGCTGACCGCCTGCGTGCTGAGGCCCGAGGCGCGCGCGATTTCCGCCCGGCCCGCCTCGCCCTCGCGGCGGATATGGCCCAAGACCAGCCCCCGGTTGTACAGCCGGCTGCGTTCCGCGTTCGATCCGGGCGTGAGAAGGGTCGAGGCCATGCGCCACGATTAACTCAACTCACTTGAAGGTTCAACGGCGCTGCGCTAGCGTCGCGTGCAAGCCACAATCCATCAACGAGCCGGACCGCCCCAAAAGGCCCGCGCCATCAGGGAGATCGACACATGCACCGCAGCTTCCGCACACCGCTGGCCGCGCTGGCCACCTCTGCCGCCGCCCTGTCCCTTGCGCCCATGGCGCAGGCGCAGGAGGTCACGATCCAGTACTGGCAGTATTTCTTCGAGGCCCGCGTCACCGCGATGGAGCAGCTGATCGAGAATTTCGAGGCGGCCAATCCCAACATCAACGTCGAGATGACGCATTTCCCGCTGGCCGATTACCGCACCCGCACCGCCATCGCCGTGCCCGCGGGCGAAGGTCCCGACGTGGTGCAGCTGTTCTATGGCTGGCTCAACGACTACATCGACGAGGGTCTGATCCAGCCGCTGCCTGCCGACCGGTTCTCGGCCGACATGATCCAGTCCGAGTTCTTTCCGATGGTCAATGCGATGGAGCGTGATGGCGCATACTACGCGCTGCCCACCGCCGTGCGCTCGCTCGCACTGTTCTACAACGAGCGCATCCTCGAGGATGCGGGCATCGAGGTTCCGACCACGCTGGACGAGCTTGTCGCAGCCTCCATCGCCGCGACCGAACGCGACGGCGCGGGCAACGTGACGCGGGTCGGCCTGACCACCGGCATGACCGCGCAAGACCACCACTGGTTCCGCGAGGTGCTGATCCGCCAGTTCGGCGGCGAGCCCTATCTCGATAATTACGAGACGGTGAATTACGACACCGATGCGGGCCGTGCGGCGCTCGATTTCTACGTCGGGTTGCAGACACAGGGCGCAACCCAGTCGGGCTTCATGGACGAGCCGCAAGCGGCGTTTCGGTCGGGACGCGCGGCCTTCCACATCGACGGGTCCTTCCGCATCGGCGCGCTGGAAGGCGAGCGGGGCCTGCGCTGGGGCGTGGCCGAGTTGCCGTCCGGGCCGGACGGGGCGCAGTCGAATTACGCCTCCTATTGGGTGAACGCGATCACCTCTTCTGCAGAGGGGCCGGAATACGAGGCCTCCGTGCTGTTCATGGAATACCTCACCTCGCCGGAGGCGATGGAGATCTGGCTGGAAGTGGTAGGAGAGTTGCCCGCCCGTGTTGCGGTCGGCATGACCGACGAGATCGCCAATGACGAGGTCTTCGGCCCCTTCGTGCGCGGTCTTGAATACGCCCATACCACGATCTTCGCCGACGAATCCGCGCAGCGGCAGGTGCTGGTCGACATGATCGAGCGCATCCAGCTGCAAGGCATGCCCCCCGCCGAAAGCCTGAGCGTGGCCGCGGCGGCCGAACAGGCCATCCTTGACAGCTATTTCGCCGATTGATCCCATCGCGGCCAAGGCCGGGGCAGCCTTTGTCCCGGCCCAGCCTTCCGACGCACAAAAAGGCCAAGGCATCGACCGATGGCAGTTGACCCGTCCGCCCATGACACCACCAAAGCCCCCAACGCCCCGCGCTGGGGTCTCTACGGCCGTCTGAGCGTCGGGCAAAAGCGCACGATCTGGGCCTGGACCTTTCTGGCGGTGCCGATCCTGTTCTACGTCATCATCCGCTTCTACCCGACCGGCAATGCCATGGTGCTGTCGTTTCAGGACTGGAACCTGCTGGGCGCGCGGACATGGACGGGGCTGGACAACTACACCCGGCTGTTCTCCGATCCGGTGTTCTGGCAGGTGTTCCGCAACACCTTCGCCTATCTGCTGCTGGGCACGCCCATCAGTCTCGTGATCTCCTTCGTGATCGCCTACCACCTCGACCAGGTGCGGTTCATGCATGGCACGATCCGGGCGCTCTATTTCGTGCCCTTCATGACCTCGGCCGTGGCGATGGCATGGGTCTGGCGCTGGTTCTACCAAGATGTGCCGATCGGGCTGTTCAACAACCTGCTAGCCACCGTGGGCATTCCGCAGGTCCGTTTCCTGAATTCAACGACCAACGCCCTGCCCTCGATCCTTGCGCCTGCGATCTGGGCCGGACTGGGGTTCCAGATCATCATCTTCATGGCGGGCCTGCGCGCCATCCCCCGCACCTTCTACGAGGCGGCCAAGATCGACGGTGTCTCGACCTGGACCGTGTTGTGGGAGATCACGCTGCCCCTGCTGCGCCCCACCATCGTCTTCATCGTGGTCCTGTCCTCCATCGGGTTCCTGCGCATCTTCGACCATGTGTTCAACATGACGAGCGCGAACCCCGGCGGGCCGCTCAATTCCACCAAGCCGCTGGTTTTGATGATCTACCAAAGCGCCTTTTCCAGCTTCGACATGGGCTATGCCGCCGCACAGACGGTGGTGCTGTTCGTGGTCTTGCTCATCGTCAGCCTGATCCAGCTGCGCCTGTTGAAGGACCGCTGACATGGCCGCGACCGATGACCTGACGATCCGCGCCACGTCCGACGCGCTGTTGCGCGCACAAGCGCCCAGAAAAAAGGCCAGCATGGCGCAGTTCATCCGCTGGGTGCTGCTGTTCGGCGGCGGCATCTTGATGGTGATGCCCTTGGCCTACATGATCTCGACCTCGATGAAATTCCCGTGGGAGGTCTACGAGATCGGCCTGATCCCCGAGGAACCGACGCTGGAGAACTACACCTATGTGCTTGAGGACGGGCGGTTCTTCGGCTGGTTCATCAACTCGCTCATCATCGCCACGATCACGACGCTCTCGGCGCTCTTTTTCGACAGTCTGGTGGGCTACACGCTGTGCAAGTTCAAGTTCCGGGGCCGCTACATCGTCTTCATCGCCATTCTGTCGACGCTGATGATCCCGACCGAGATGCTGGTGATCCCGTGGTACATGATGAGCCAGAGCTTCGGCTGGCTCGACAGCTACTGGGGCATCATGTTTCCCGGCCTGATGACGGCCTTCGGCGTGTTCTTGATGAAGCAGTTCTTTGAAACCGTGCCCGACGATTTCCTCGAGGCGGCGCGGATCGACGGGCTGAACGAGTTCCAGATCTGGTGGCAGGTCGCCATGCCGATGGTCAAGCCTGCGCTGGCGGCCCTTGCCATCTTCATCTTTCTCGGGAACTGGACGGCCTTCCTGTGGCCCTTGATCGTCACCACATCGCCCGCGCTCTACACGCTGCCCGTGGGCCTTGCCTCCTACGGGGACGAGGCCGATGTGGCGTGGGAGCTGATCATGACGGGGGCGGCGATTTCCACCCTGCCGACGCTGATCTTCTTCCTGATCTTCCAGAGGTTCATCATCCGGGGGGTCGTGATGGCCGGTCTCAAAGGATGACGGACACGTCCGTATTCCCCGATCCGGTCTACCGCGACACGGTGCTGGCACCCCTCTTCGAAGGGGTGAAGACACATTTCGCCGACCACATGGACGCGATCAACCGTGCGCATCTGGTGATGCTGGTGGAGACCGCCATCCTGGGCCGCGAGGACGGGCAGGCCATCGCCCATGCGCTTGACGCCATCGCGGCCGAGACGGACCCGGCTGCGCTGAGCTACACCGGCGAGCATGAGGATTGGTTCTTTCTGGTCGAGGCGGAGCTTAAGAAACGCATCGGCGATCTGGGCGGCGCTCTCCACACCGCGCGAAGCCGCAACGACATGGACCACACGCAATTCAAGATGGCGCTGCGCATCCGCGCGGAGGAGGCGCTGGCACGCCTGCTGCGGCTGGCGGGGGCGCTTCTCGACAAGGCGCGGGCGGAACGCGACACGCTGATCGTGGCCTATACCCACGGCCAGCCTGCCCAGCCCTCCACCTTCGGCCATTACCTTGCCGCGATGATCGAGGTGCTGCTGTCCGACGCCCGCCGGTTCGATGCCGCCATTGCCCCGCTCGACCTCTGCCCGATGGGCGCGGCGGCGATCACCACCAGCGGATTTCCCATCGACCGTGCGCGCATGGCGGACCTGCTGGGATTCACGTCGGCCAAGGTCAACGCCTATGGCTGCATCGCCTCGGTCGACTACGTCACCGGGCTCTACTCCGCGCTGAAGCTGCCGATGATCCATCTGGGCCGCGTGGTGCAAGACATGGCCTTCTGGTCGGCCTTCGAGGTTGGGCAACTGCATGTCCCGCGCAGCCTTGTGCAGATCAGCTCCATCATGCCGCAAAAGCGCAACCCGGTGCCGATCGAACATATGCGCCACATAGCGTCTGTCGCCGCCGGGCGCTGCGACGTGATCGTGAACACGATGCACAATACGCCCTTCACCGACATGAACGACAGCGAGGGCGAGGTGCAGCAGGCGGGCTATGGGGCGTTTGAGCATGCGGCCCGCGTGCTGGACCTGCTGACCGCCTTCCTGCCAGCCTGCTCGATCAATGCCGAGCGCGTCGCGCACACCACGGATGCGGCCTGCATCACCATCACCGAGCTTGCCGATACATTGGTGCGCGCCGAAGGCCTGAGCTTCCGGCAGGCGCACGAGATCGCAGCCGCCACGGCGCGGGCGGTGATCGCGGCCGGGTCGCCGCTAAAGCAGGGCTACGCCCCCTTCGCCACAGCCTTTGCCGAGGTGACAGGCCGCCCCCCTGCCCTGACCCAAGCCGCCTTCACGGATGCCGTGGACGCGCGCAGCTTCGTCACCCGCCGCGACCGGATCGGGGGGCCTGCCCCAGCGGCCCTCGACGCGGCCTTCGCCGATTATGACGCTACACTCGACGCGCTGAGCGCCGCACAATCCGCCCGCCTTGCCCGCCGCGCCGCAGCCGCCCTACGCCTCGACGCCGCATTCCAAGACCTGAAAGGCCGCCCATGACCCAACTGATCTTGCGCGACCTCGTGAAACGCTACGGCGATACCGAGGTGCTGCATGCGATCAACCTTTCGGTCGATCAGGGCGAATTCGTCGTCCTCGTCGGCCCTTCGGGCTGCGGCAAATCCACCACCCTGCGCATGATCGCCGGATTGGAAGAGATCAGCAGTGGCATCATCGAGATCGGCGGACGCGTGGTCAACAACCTCGAGCCCAAGGATCGCAACATCGCCATGGTGTTCCAGAATTACGCGATCTACCCGCACATGACGGTGCGCCGCAACATCGGCTTCGGCCTCAAGACCTCGAAACTGTCGAAACCTGAAAAGGACGCCCGCATCGACGAGGTCGCGGGCATCCTCGGCATGACCGAGTATCTGGAACGCAAGCCCGCGCAACTGTCGGGCGGCCAGCGCCAGCGGGTGGCCATCGGGCGGGCCATGGTGCGCGACCCGGCCGTGTTCCTGTTCGACGAGCCGCTGTCGAACCTCGATGCGCAGTTGCGAACTCAGATGCGGCTCGAGATCAAGAAACTCCACACCCGCGTGGGCAAGATGATGATCTTCGTCACCCATGATCAGGTCGAGGCGATGACACTGGCCGACCGGATCGTGATCATGAAGGACGGCCATATCCAGCAGATCGGCACGCCCGCCCAAGTCTATCATGAGCCCGCCAACACCTTTGTCGCCCAATTCATTGGCGCCCCTCAGATGAATCTGCTCGATGCAACAGGGACAGGCACGGGCGTGCGGCTCTGGAACGGGGCCGAGATCGCCGTGCCGGGGATCACGCTGGCGCCGGGGCGCAAGCTGCGTTTCGGCATCAGGCCCGAGGATCTGACATCGGGGGCGGAGGGGCTTTTGTCGGGCACCGTCACTGTGGCCGAGCCGCTGGGGGCTGAAACCCTGATCTATGTCGATGTGGGGGGCGTCGAGGTGACGGCCACCGCACCGGGCCGCACGCCACCCCGGGCGGGCGACAAGATCGGCCTGTCGCTGTCAGGCGAAGCCGCGCATCTGTTCGATGCAGACAGCGGCCTGTCGCTGCGCGCGGGGGGCGCATGACGATCCCCTTCTTCGACGGTCACAACGATTTCCTTCTGCGCCTGTCGCGCAAACCCGAGGCGCGGCGCGACCTGTGGCTGGGCAACACGGGGCAAGGGCATCTTGACCTTTCGCGCATGAAACAGGCGGGCTTTGCCGGTGGGCTTTTCGCCATTTTCGTGCCGCCGATCCCCTCGGGCAACGTCGCGGCTTTTGAAACCGGCATGCCCGACCCGCCCTATGCCAAGCCGCTGCCCCCCTTGATGGACCATGCCACGGCCCAGCCTGTGGCGCTGGCCATGGCCGGATTGCTGCACTGGATGGAACGATCGGCAGCGCAGGATTTTGCGCTCTGCCGCAGCTCAGTCGAGATCCGTGCGGCGATGGATACCGGCCGCATCGCCGCCGTGATGCATCTGGAAGGCGCCGAGGCGATCGGCCCCGACCTCGACGCGCTCCACCTGTTCCACGACATGGGCCTGCGCTCGCTGGGACCTGTCTGGAGCCGGCCGACGATCTTCGGCCATGGCGTGCCGATGGCCTTTCCGGGCAGTCCCGACACCGGGCCGGGCCTGACAGAGGCAGGCAAGGATCTTGTGCGGCTCTGCAACGAACTGGGCATCCTCATCGACCTGTCGCACCTGAACGAACAAGGCTTTGACGATGTGGCCCGCCTGTCGACCGCGCCGCTGGTCGCCACCCATTCCAACGCCCACGCGATCTGCCCCTCGACCCGCAACCTGACCGACCGGCAGTTGCACATGATCCGCGAACGCGGCGGGATGGTGGGTCTGAACTTCGCCACCTTCTTTTTGCACCCCGACGGCACGGGCGGCACCGATCTGGGCTGGGACGTAATGCTGCGCCATCTCGATCACCTCATCACCCATCTGGGCGAGGATCACGTCGGGCTTGGCTCGGATTTCGACGGGTGCACCGTGCCGGACCTGATCGGCGATGTGACCGGCGTCCCGCGCCTGTTGGGGGCGATGGCGGCGCATGGGTATGGTGCGGAGCTTGTGGGCAAACTGGCGATGGACAACTGGCTGGCCTGTCTGGATCGTTGCCTGAGGTAAAGGCGCGCTTGACACGGGCTTAAAATGATACTGATGTCATTTTCATATCCAGCCCGGACCGCAGATGCCCAAGCCTGACATCAGCACGCCATCCAAGGACCGCTTTGCCGACTGGTTGGCCGAGGGGCGCGCGGGCCTGCCCAAGGGGGAACGCACGCGCCGCGACCTGATGATCGCGGGCGCGCATCTGCTGGCGCGCCAGCCTCTTGAGGATCTGACGGTGGCCGCCGTCTGCGCCCGGGCGGGTGTCGCGCATGGCACCTTCTACATCTACTTTCCCAACCGCAACCTGCTGGCCGGCGCGGTGCTGGAGGCCTTTGTCGATCACCTGCAGATCGAGATGCGGGCCGCCGCGCGGGGTGCCCCCGATCCGGTCCGCGCCACCACCGCTGCCTACATGCGCCTGTTTGCCGAAAACGCCGGCCTGATGCGCTGTCTTGTCGTGGGGCTTGACGCCCTGCCCGCCGCACGGCTGGCCTTTCAGCGGCTGAACCACGACTGGATCGCGACCGTCGTCACCGCCGCCCGCCGCCGCGACGGGGCGAACGCCCGGCCCGAGGCCGACCTGACGCGCCGCGCCCATGCGCTTGGCGGCATGGTCGACCAGTACCTGACCGCTCTTCACGTCACGCAAGACCCGCAGATCATTGCCCTGTCGCAAGACCGCGACGCGGTGCTTGATCTGTTTACCGACCTCTGGACCAAAGGCATGGCCCCATGAGCCTGATCCAAGACGCCCACAAGATCCCCCTGTCCGACCTGACAGTCCACCGCCAAAAGGCGTGGGAGGCGCAGCGTGCCCATGTCATGGCCTCGCCCCTTTTCCGCGCGCTCTGGGACGGCCGGCCGCCCCCCGAACGGCTGGAGGATCTGGCCGACCTGCCGCTGTCCGACAAGGCGGGGCTGCGCCTGTCGCAAGCCGCCCATCCGCCGTTCGGCGATTACCTGACCACGCCGCGCGCCCATGTGGCCCGCGTCCACCGCACATCCGGCACCACCGGGCAGGCCATGACGCTGGCGCTGTCGGCGCGTGATTGCGAAATCACCGAGCTGGTGGGCGCACGCGCCCAATCCCTTGCCGGTCTTGGCCCCGGCATGACCGTGGTGCATTGCCTGAACTACCAGATGTGGATGGGCGGGCTGACCGATCACATGACGCTGGAACGCACGGGGGCGACGGTGGTGCCCTTCGGCGTGGGCTCCACCGCCCTTCTGGTGCGCACGATCCGCGATCTGGGCATCACGGCGATTTCCTGCACGCCGTCCTACCCGGCCGTGCTTGAACGGGTGCTGGACGAAGAGTTTCCCGGCCTTGCCCCGGCCGATCTGGGCTTGAGGCTGGGCCTCTTCGGGGGCGAGGCCGGGCTCGACGATCCTGCCCTGCGCGCCCGCCTGACCGCGACATGGGGGATGGAACCGAGGAACGCGAATTACGGCGTCTCGGACGTGTTTTGCAATTTCGCTGCGCAATGTCCGCATGACACCGACCTGCATTTCGTCGCCCATGACGTGCTGCATGCCGAATTGATCGACCCCGACACCGCCCAGTCCGTCACGCTGGCCGAAGGGGCCACGGGCGAGCTGGTGCTGACCCATCTGGCGCGCGACTGCCAGCCGCTGGTGCGGTTTCGCACGGGCGACATCCTGCGCATCACCGGCACCGACCCCTGCGTCTGCGGCTGCACAGGCTTCCGCTTCCGCGTGGTCGGTCGCAGCGACGATATGGTGGTCGTGCGCGGGCTCAACATGTTCCCGACCATGGTAGCGGCCGTGCTGACGGGGTTCCCCGAACTGTCGGGGGATTACCGCATCGTGCTGGACACACCCCCGCCCCATGACAGCCTGCCGGTGCAAGCGGAACTGGCCAAAGGCGCGCGCGACGATGGCACGTTGGCTGCCCACATCGCCGCCACCCTCAAGGCGCAACTGGGGGCCAGCGCCACCGTCACCATCCTGCCCGCAGGCAGCTTTCCCGTCACCGAGGGCAAGACCGCCCGCGTCATCAGGGGCAAGAGATGACCGAATTCACTTATGACACCATTTTGTCGACCCTTACCGGCGATGGCGTGCGCACCATCGCGCTCAATCGCCCCGGATCGCTCAACGCGATGAACCGCCGCCTGATCGACGAGGCGGCAGCCGCCTTCGACGACGCCAATGCCGACCCGCAAACGCGCGCCATCGTCTTCACCGGCGAGGGCCGCGCCTTTTGCGCAGGCGATGACCGGCGCGAGCATGTCCACCCGGAAACGGAGGCCGAGGCGCGTGCCCATGTCGACGCGATCCAGGCCGTGACGCGCGCCATCGTGCTGGGCGAGAAACCCGTTGTGGGCGCGATCAACGGTTGGGCCGTGGGCGGCGGCTTCGAATGGGCGCTGAACTGCGATTTCCCGATCTGGGCCGAAAGCGCCAAGGCGTTTTTCCCCGAGGTGTCGCTCAACGTCTTCGTCACCGGGGCCGTCACCACGATCCTGCCCGCCATCGTCGGCCCCGTGAAAGCGCGCGAGATGCTCTATCTGGGCGAGACCTATGGTGCCGCCGATCTCAAGGCCTGCGGTGTGGCGTGGAAGGTGGTGGCCGATGCTGACTTGCGCGTCGAGGCGCAGGCCACGGCGGCCCGCCTAGCCGCCCTGCCCCCCCTGTCGCTGCGTGCGATGAAGCGCGTGCTGACGCAAGCAAGCGGCGGCGCGTTCGCGCGCGCGCTGGATTTGGAGACCGAGGCGACGGTCGCCTGTTTCCTCGACCCAGAGACGACGCGGCGCATCACCGATTTCGGCACCTGACAGCAGGTAGGATGGCGTCGTGCATGGCAGCCCTGACGGCGGCCCATGGCTCGATCCACCTTATTCCGTGGTATTTCGCGCGGCTTGTGCTATCTTGGGCTTCTGAAGGCGCAATGTCGTCTTCAGATCGCGCCGGGCGATCCGCCCGGACAGTCCTTGAAAGGACAGTCCATGACATCCCTGAAACGGACAAAGCTCTGGGCCGCAAGCGCGGGCCGGACCGACGCATTGACAGCAGCTTGGAAGAAAGCCTTCGACGCCCGCATCCGCACCGCCGCCCTGAGCCGCGATGTCGCCCCCCGGCGCTCCCGCGCCAAGACAGTCGTGCCGGCCAATGCCGGACTGATCCCGGCAAAGCTGATCCCGTCATCTTGAAGAAATATCCGAAATCCCGCCCCCGTGACCCGCTGACCCCTTGTGTCAGCGGCCCATCCGGTGCATGTAGGGCGGGCTAACGTTATTCTGCTCGAACCGCTGCTTCCCGTTCATCCGGCTCTCAGTTGATCGATAATGACTGATATTGCCGAGATGCCGCATCACGCGGGCATCACCACAGAACAGGAGACCACGGATATGGCCAATGGCACCGTGAAATGGTTCAACAATACCAAAGGTTTCGGATTCATCGAGCCCGCCAACGGCGGACGTGACGTGTTCGTTCACATTTCTGCCGTCGAGCGCGCAGGCCTCACCGGCCTCGCCGATGCACAGAAAGTGACGTTCGACATGGAACAGGGCCGTGACGGCCGCGAAAGCGCGATCAATCTCGCCCTCGCCTGAACCCATCGGGGTGGGCCCTCGTGCAGAGGGCCCGCAACCCGGCCTAGCGGCCAATGATCCGTCCGAGCCCGTTTTGCGCCCGGCGGACTGGACACGGATTCTGGCGCGCTATCGCACGCCCATCCCTTCGAAAAGCGCCTTTGAACTGACGGTCACGGCCTTGCCGTTCCTCACCTTGTTCGGCCTGTCTTGGGCCGCCTTGGCGCTTCATCCTGTGCTGGCCTTGCTGCTGGCGCTGGCGAATGCCGCGTTTCTGGTGCGGCTTTTCATGATCCAGCACGATTGCGGTCATGGCTCGTTTTTCGCAAGCCGGACGCTCAACACATGGGTCGGTCGGACGATCGGCGTCCTCACGCTGACGCCCTATGCCGTCTGGCGCCAGAGCCATGCGATCCACCATGCCTCGACCGGCAATCTCGACCGGCGCGGCATCGGCGACATTCCCACCATGACGGTGGCCGAATACAGCACGGCACCGCCGGTCCGGCGCATGCTCTACCGTCTTGTGCGCAACCCTGTGGTGCTTTTCGGCATCGCGCCTGCCTACAGCTTTTTGCTTCAGAACCGTCTGCCGCTGGGGTTCATGCGCGCGGGCTGGCGTTACTGGGCAAGCGCAATGGGCACCAATCTGTCCATCGCGGCGCTCGGCTATGCGCTTTATCTGCTCGGCGGGCCCGAAGTGTTGCTTTTCGTGGCGTTGCCCACGGTCGTTCTGGCCGCCTCGATCGGCATGTGGCTGTTCTACGTCCAGCACCAGTTCGAGGAAACGCATTGGGATCACGAGGATGACTGGGCCGTTCAGGACGCTGCGATGCATGGATCCTCGCATTACGTCCTGCCGCCCGTTCTGCGCTGGCTGACCGCCAACATCGGGGTGCATCACGTGCATCACATGGCCAGCCGCATCCCGTTCTACCGGCTGGACGAAGTGATCCGCGACCACAAGGTTCTGGCCGATGTGCATACGATAACTCTGCGCGACAGCCTGCACTGCGCCCGCCTGCACCTGTGGGACGAAGATCAGAGGCGGCTGGTCTCCTTCGCCGAAGCGCGGGCCTAGCGCCCGCCTTCGAAGACGGCCAGCCGCACCCCTGCCCCTTCCAGCGCGACACGCAGGTCGCGCGCCAGGGTGACGGCCTCGGCGGTGTCGCCATGCAGGCAGATCGTGTCGATGCGCGAGGGAAGATGCTTGCCCGTCTCGGTGATGATCGCGCCCGCCTCCAGCATGGCAAGGATGCGCTGCGCGGCAAGCCCGCCGTCATGGATCACCGCGCCGGGCTTGCGCCGGTCAACCAACTGCCCGTCATCCTCATAGGCGCGATCTGCAAAGATCTCGCAAGCGACCCGCGCGCCCAGATCGCGCGCCGCCACCTCCTGCGCGGTGCCCGCCAGCACCATCACGATGATCTCGGGATCGACGGCAAGAGCTGCGGCATAACAAGCCCGCGCCATCCCGGCATCGGCGGCGGCCATGTTGGCCAGCGCGCCATGCAGCTTGAGATGGCGCACCTGCCCGCCCACGGCGCGCGCCATGCCTTGCGCCGCCCCCAGTTGGTAGGCGACCAGATGGCCGAGCGCGGGATGGCTCATGTCGATCCGCCTGCGGCCAAAACCCTGAAGATCGGCAAAGCCCGGATGCGCCCCGATGCCCACACCGCGCGCGACGGCCTGCGCCATCACCTGCGCCATCACATCGGGGTCGCTGGCGTGAAAGCCGCAGGCGATATTGGCCGAGGTCACGATATCAAGCAGCGCCGCGTCATCGCCCATGCGCCACGGGCCGAAGCCTTCGCCCATGTCCGCGTTCAGATCCACCTGACCCTGCATCGCTAGCCCCCTTCCGTCTTGCCTGCCGTCACGCCGCTGATCAACTGATAGGCCAGCAGATCGCGCATGTCGCGCGGGTCGCGCACCAGCCGGGTCAACCGGCCGGAAAGCGCCCGAACCGCGTTTGCCGTTGCCCGCTCGGCCGCCAGCGCCTCGGCCCGGTCGACAAATCGAATGGTCAACGCCGCCCCCGCAGGCGCCTGTGCCGCGCGCGGCAGGTCGCAGGGCAGCACCGTTCCGATCCGGGGATAGCCGCCCGTGGTCTGGCATTCCGACAAGAGCACCATGGGCGCGCCGTCTCCGGTGATCTGGATGTCGCCCGGCACCACGATGTCGGACAGGATCGACAGGCCCGCGCGGCTGTGGAAGCCCGCGCCATCAGGGATCAGGCGCACGCCCATCCGGTTGCCGCGGGCATCGCGGGCAAAGCGCGTGGACTGAAAGCGCGCGACCTCGTCTGAGGAGAACATCGCCGTTTGCGGACCGTGAAGGGCGCGCAGCGTGCCGCCTGAAAACCGGTCGTCTTGCGGCAAGGCCAGACCCGTCTCGCCGCCCGCATCAGCGCCGACCGCCAATCGGTCGCCCGCGGCCAGAACACGCCCGATGCCCGCGGACAGATGCGCGCCGCGCGCGCCCAGAACCTCTGACGCGGCAAAGCCGCCGCCGACCTGCAGATAGCCATAGATGCCTGCCAGAACCGGCCCGATTTCAAGCCGCATGCCCGCCCGCAGCCCATGCGACGCGCCCCAGACCAGCGGCGCAGCGTCCAAGGTTGCGCGCATCGGCGCGCCGGTCAGGGCGATGCGCAAACTCTGCGTGGCTTCGAAAACACCGCCCATCCCGGCCATCTCGAGAGCCGCACACTCCGACCCCTGCCCCAGCAGCGCCGCCCCCTCGGCCAGCGCCAGCCGGTCGGCGGCGCCCCCCCGCGACAAGCCCCGTGACAGGAGACCGGGGCGGCCAAGGTCTTGCAGGCTCATGGCTGGCCCCGCCTTGTGCACGATCAGCGCGCCGCTCACGCCAACACCTCCGCCACCGCGCCGCCATCGGGTCCTTCCGCGCACAGCAGCTCATAGGCGCTGCGTTCGACGGGCTCAAACAGCACCTCGTCGCCGGGGCTGAGCACAAAGGGCGTCTCACTCTCGGGCCGGAACAGGCGCAAGGCGGTCTGCGCCACCTGCCGCCAGCCCGTGGGCGTCGCGGTGGAAAACAGCGTCATCTGCCGGATCGCCACGCACAGCGCGCCGACCTCTACCCTTGGCGTCAGGGCGGTCTGGCGCGGAATGGCCCAGTTTTCCGGCAATTCGCCCAAGTAAGGCTGACCGGGCGCGAAACCGATGGTCTGCACGCGCAGCCGCGTCGCCGCGATCTGGGCTATCGCCTGCTCGGGCGTCACGCCCGCCAGTTCCGCGGCTTCCGCCAGTTGCGGGGCAAGGTCGGTGCCGAAGACTGCAGGCACACGCCACAACCGCCGCCCGCCCGGCAGCGGCTCGGCCATCCAGTCGCGGCTGTCGACCAGTTTCGCCAGGCGCGCGCGCACGTCCGCGCCATCAGCGGACAGCGGATCAAAGCGCAGGTAGGTCGAGACCAGCGCGCTGGTCACCTCCTCCACCTCGGGCCAACCTTCGCGCGTCACGGCATGTCGCAGCGCAAGGGCCGCGCGGTTCGCAGGCTCGCTCAAGGCATCGCCGAACCGCACCAGAAGGCCATCGAGGCCCAGCCAGTCGATGCGGGGAAAGCCCCCGGCAGAGTGTTCGGATACATGTGTCATGGCCTCGCGGCACAGGCTACCGCAGCACCCCGGGCTGGAACAGGGGGCGGCCGCCCCTCAGGTGAGAAACCCGAAATCGGGGTGCAGCGCGAACCGCCAGTTGCGGCGGGGGCCTGCCATGACGTTGAGGTAATACATCTCTATCCCGTGCGGCGCGGCGCAAGGGTGGTGTCCGCGCGGCACCAGAACCACGTCGTGATCGGCGACGGCCATGGTCTGATCGAGGCTGAGGTCGTCGGTAAAGACCCGCTGGATGCCAAAGCCCTGCGCGGGGTTCAGGCGGTGGTAATAGGTTTCCTCAAGATAGGTGACGCGCGGGAAATCATCCACGTCATGCCGGTGCGGCGGGTAGGAGGACCAGTGCCCGCCCGGCGTGTAGACCTCGGTCACCAGAAGGCTGTCGGCCACGTCGCGGCCTTCCATGGCGATGTTGTGGATGTGGCGCAGATTGGTGCCCGCGCCCCGATCCTCCAGCGCGATGCCTTCAGGCCCCAGCCGCTGCACGGGCCGCCCGCCGGGGCTGGGCGCGGTGCAGACGGCCAGCGTGCAATCGGTCGTGGCTCTGGCGCGCCAGTCGATACCGGGCGGCACGTAAAGCGCATGCGGCGGCGTGCGGTCAAAGACGCTCATCCGGTTCCCCATCTCGCCATGGCTGTCGCCCGCCGCCGTCACCTCGGCCCGGCCCTCGACCAAAACAAGGATCGCCTCGCGCCCCTCCAGCCGACCTTGGGCCACATCCCCGGGCGCAAGCCGCCACAGATCGAAGCCGACATAGGACCACTCCGCCATCTCTGGCGTGATCGCATGGACCTTTCCGGACTGACCCGTGGCTTTTCGCAACAGCCCCGCCATCAGGCGACCCGCTTGGCCGCATGGGCCTGAAGTGCTGCCTCGAATGCCTCAGGCGTCCAGCCCGCGTCCAAGGCGCGCGCCATCACCGCCGCTTGCGTCTCGGGGGCAAGGCCGCCGACGGGCGGATCGGTGTCGAGATTGGTTGGAAAGGCGTAGCCCTCGGCCGCAGCTCCGATGGCCGCATCGATCCCGGCGACGTCCAGTTGCCCCCCGGCCTTCAACCGCAAAAGCGCAGGGTACAGCGCGCGGCACATGGCCATGCGGTCCACCGCCTCCATCGCGCGGCCAAAGGCGGAACTCACTTGAACAAGGTTCGCCATCCGGTTGATATCGCTTGATACATTATCCCCCGCCGCATGGTAGAGCGCGGGGTTGAAGAAAAGCGCATCGCCCTTTTGGAGCGGCAGTTGCACCGCGTGTTCGCGGAAATACGCCGCCACCTCCGCCCGCCGATAGGCCATGTAGCCGCCCGGCACCAGCTGCGAGAACGGCAGAAGCTGGGTCGGCCCGCTTTCCAGCGGCATGTCGCAATGCGCGATCGCGCCTTGCAGCGTCATGATCGCCGACAGCGCGTGGACATGGGCCGGGAACCGTGCCGCGACCTCCGCCGTCTGAAAGCCAAGGTGAAAGTCGCGGTGCGCCGATTGCGCCTTGCCGCCCGGACGGACCAGATTGACCTGCGCGGTCATCTGGTGGAACGGGCCCAGCCACGCCTCGCAGACTGCATCGATCACCGGATTGCCGAAATAGAGCGCGAAGCACTCCGGGTCGTCCAGACACAGCTTTTGCAAGGAATTCCAGATCCGGTCATTGGCCCCCGCGGCGGCGAAATGATCCGCCCCGCCGCCGCCCGCCGCCTTTTCCCGCGCGATGATCGCCTCGTAAACCGCCGTCGCCCGATCAATGGGCGCGGTGTCGGCATAGGCTGATTTGAGCACCAGAACCCCCGGCCCCTGACCCAGAACCCATGCCCATTCCGCCATCAGGTCGCGCCGCGCCGACGTGTCGCCCAGATGGGTCCGCAGCGCGCCCATGTCATAGATCGGCACGTTTTTTTGGAGCGATGCCGCCAATGGCACCTGCGCGCCCTCGAGCCGGCGCGCCGTCAGCGCCTCAAGCTCCGCCAGCGTGCCGCTATCTTGATGGAAATACCCTGCATCCCGCATCGTTCAGACCGTCCCGCCCAAGGAGCCCTCAAGCTCGACCATTTCCTGACCACCCGCCATCAGGTCCTGCAACTCCTCGGGCGTGATCTGCCCGCGCTGCGCGGTGCCCAGCGTCTTGCCGCGGTTGAGCACCGTGAACCGGTCGCCCACAGCCATCGCATGCCGCACGTTATGGGTGATGAAGACGATCCCAATCCCGCTTTTGCGCACCTTGTCGATGGTGGACAGCACATTGGCGGTCTGCCGCACGCCAAGCGCGCTGGTCGGCTCGTCGAGGATCAGCACCTTGGCCCCGAAATGGACCGCGCGCGCAATCGCCACCGTCTGCCGCTCCCCACCCGAGAGCGTGCCCACCGCCTGATCGGGCGAACGCAGATTGATGCCCATCTTGCGCATCTCCTCCATCGTCGTCTCGTTGGCACGCTTGAAATCCATGAACTTGAACGGGCCCACCCGGCGCACGGGCTCACGCCCCATCCAGAAATTGCGCGTCACGCTCATCAGCGGGATCATCGCAAGGTCTTGGTAGACCGTGGCGATCCCCGCCTCCATCGCATCGCGCGGGCTGTCGAAGGACATCGGCTTGCCTTCGAACAAGATCTCGCCGCGGGTGGGTTTGTGCACGCCCGACATGGTCTTGATGAAGGTCGATTTGCCCGCCCCGTTGTCACCCAACAGGCAGTGGCATTCGCCCGGCCGCACATCGAAACTGACCCCGTTCAGCGCGATGACCGGGCCGAAATGCTTTTCGATGCCGCGCATTTCCACGATGGGGTTGTGATCGAAGGATGACATCAGCGTTCCCCCGTGATGATGCGGCGGATGTAGGTGTTCAAGATCACCGCCAGCAGCAAGATGACACCCAAAAACACCCGGAAGAGGCTCGATTCGACCCCCGCAAAGAACAAGCCTTGCTGCACCACGCCAAAGATCAGCGCGCCAAGTGCTGCCCCGATAACCGAGCCATAGCCCCCCGTCAGCAGCGCCCCCCCGATCACCACCGCGATGATCGCCTCGAATTCCTTGAGCAGACCCCGATCCGCGCCCGCCGATCCGAATTCCATCACCTGACAGGTCGCAAAGACGCAGGCGCAAAAGGCCGTGAACATGAACATCAAGATCTTCACCCGGTTCACCGGCACGCCGACATAGCGCGCGGCTTGCGCATCGCCGCCGGCGGCAAAGACCCAGTTGCCAAATTGCGTGCGCGTCAGGATGATATGGGCGACCACGACAAGGGCCAACGCCCAGACGATCAGCATCGGGATGCCGTTGACGATGGGCTCGCCCGCCCGGGTGCCGCGCGTGAACACGTCGATCGCGCCGATACTGGCCAGCCACTCGAAAAAGAAACCCAGGATCTTGCCGCCAAAGACCGGGGCCAACCAATCGCCCTCGGCCGCGCGGTCGATACCGCCGATGATGGTCTGGCGCTCGATCAGTTGCGGGAAAAAGATGGTGAAGCCGCGCAAGATGAACAGGAAAGCCAGCGTCACGATGAAACTGGGCAGGCCCGTGCGCACCACGATCCAGCCGTTGACGGCACCCACCGCGATGCACAACGCAAAGGTCAGCAAAATCGCGATCCAGACCGGCCAACCCAGCGTCACCGCCATGATGGCGATGGACATGCCCGCAAACCCGATCATCGACCCGACCGACAGGTCGAATTCGCCCGCGATCATCAGCATGCAGGCGCCGACCGCGATGATCATGAACTGCGCCGAAACGGTCGACCAGTTCAGGATGCCTTGGGCGTTGAACATCCCGCTGTCGCCCGCAAAGACGATGAAGAAGGCGAAAACCGCCAGCGTGCCGACGATGGCCCCCAACTCGGGCCGGATCATCGCTTTTCTCAGTCTCGATGTTTCCTTGATCCGTTCGTCCAGACCCGCGTTCGCGTCCGACATCGCTCACCCCTCCCCGGCAGAGACACAAAGGGCGGGCACCGCGCGCGGCCCCCGCCCAAGATCACATGTTCAGCGGTATTCGCCCGCGAACTGCTCCACCATTTCCAGACCGTCGGCAGTGACGAAACCGGGGCCGGAGTTGATGTTGTTGCCCGGCAGCACGCCGAAACGGTGATAGTTGGTCAGCACGATGACCGGCAGATAGGCCTGCAGGTAGGGCTGCTGGTCGATGCCCCATGCGATGACGCCATCGCGGATGCCCTGCACGATGTTCTCGCCCAGATCGAAGGTGCCGAAATAGATGTCGCCCGAAAGACCCATCTGATCCAGCGCCAGGATCGTCGGGTCGGCGCTGGTCGGGCCCAGCGTCAGCACGGCATCGGTGTCGGGGTTGGCGTTCAGGTAGGCCATCACGCGGTTCTGGATTTCCGCCGGGTCCTGTCCGCTGTCGATCATCTGGTTGCCCAGATCGACGCCCAGACCATCGGCAAAGCCCTGGCACCGCTCGGTCGAAGACGGGCTGGAGATGTAGTGGTTCACGCACAAGAAGCTGCCCACGCCGTCACCGGCGGCGCGCAGACCAGCGGCGAAGCCCGCGTCATATTCCGGCTGGCCCACATACATCAGCGCGCCGACCTCGCGCGCCTGATCGGGCGTGCCCGAGTTGATGATGATGACGTCGATGCCCGCATCGACCGCGGCCCGGATCGGGCCGGACAGGACATCGGGATCGGCCAGCGTGGTGATGATGCCGTCTGGGTTGCTGGCGGCCGCCTGTTCGATGATGCGCGCCATATCGGCCAGATCGCCGGTGGGCGGGTTGCGGTATTCCACCGTCACGCCCATCTGCTCGCCCGCAAGCGCAAGGCCGTTCTTGATCGTGTTCCACCAGCTGTCGCTGTCGGGCGCATGGCTGACCAGCACGTAACGCTCGCCCTCGGCCTGCGCCGCACCGACAAGCGCCGTGGCGGCGACGGCGGTGACCGCCATCGTCTTGAAGAATGTGTTCATTGTGTCCTCCCAAACGGTTTTCGGGGTCTTGCCGGGTCCTCTCCCGCCTCGCCCTTGCGTCACCCTAGCCGCGAATCGGGCGTTTTGCAACCGGTTGCAAAAGTGGCTGCCATCGGGAAGACTTGCCCACAGGCGGCGCGTGTATAAACAGGAAGCGGGGCAGACGGACGGTGCAGATGGCGGTGACCCTCAAGGATGTGGCTGAACGGGCGGGCGTCTCGCGCTCGGCGGTCTCGCGCGCCTTTACCGAAGGCGCGTCGGTGTCCGCCAAGACGCGGGCCAAGGTGGAAAAAGCCGCCCGCGATCTGGGCTATAGCCCCAACGCGCTGGCATCCTCGCTGACCACGGGGCGGACCAAACTGATCGGGCTGATCTCGAACAACTTTCACAACCCGCTGTTTCTAGAGGTCTTCGACCTGTTCACCCGCGGGTTGCAAGACCGGGGCCTGCGCCCGCTTCTGGTGAACCTGAGCCATGAGACCGATCCCGCCAATTCGCTGCGCATGCTGCGGCAATACTCGGTCGACGGGGTGATCGTCGCCTCCTCCACCCTGCCGCCCAGCTTTGCCGAGGCGTTCCGCGACGCAGGCCTGCCGGTCGTTCATTCCTTCGGCCGCTACACCACAAGCCCGCATGTCCATGTCGTCGGCATCGACAACATCGCCTGCGGGCGCATGGCCGCCGAGGCGTTGATCGCGCGGGGCTATACGCGCGTGGCCTTTCTCGGCGGACCGGAGGGGGCGACCTCGACCCAGGACCGTGCCAGGGGCTTTCTGGGCCGCCTGTCCGAACACTCCGGCGTCGCGGTCAGTGTCAGCTATGCCACCGCCTATTCCTTCGACGCGGGCCGGGTGGAGATGACGAAATGCCTGATGTCGGACCCCGCGCAGGCCTATTTCTGCGGCGATGACGTGCTGTCGATCGGCGCGCTGTCTGCGATCGCCGAGGCCGGCCAGCGCTGCCCCGAGGATATCGGGATCATCGGGCTGAACGACATGAAGATGGCAGCGTGGCAGAACATCGACCTGACCACGATTCGACAGCCGGTGGCCGAGATCATCGGCGCCTCGATCGACCTTGTGGTGGCCACGATCGAAGACCCCGACCGCCACCCCGAAACCCGGCTTTTTCCCTGTAAGGTGATCGAACGGGGCACGTTGCGCCCCGTCGCCTGACGCCGTCAGCGGAACATCGGTGGCCGTGCATCGACCCAGGCGCCATCGGCCTTGGCCGAGGCGACGGCGGCATGGACGGCGGCCATGGACCGCAGCCCATCTTCGGCCAAGGGCAGACCGTCACGCAGCTCGCCCCGGATCGCGGCGGCCAGATCGACGTAGATGTTGGCGACCGCCAGCGGAAACCCCTCCGGGTGCGCGATGGCGACGCGCGACAGGCGCGCGGCCTCGTCGCTCAGGCCGCTTTCGCCCTTTTCCATGATCTGCGTGCGCTCGCCGACAGGGGTGTAGAAGACCTGATTGGGCTGCTCTGACGCCCACCGCATCCCCCCGGTTTCGCCAAAGATCTGGATGTCGAACCCGTGCTGGCGCCCGATGGCGACGGACGATGTCCAGAGCCGCCCGACCGTGCCGCCGGTCATGCGGAAATTGACCATCGCGTCATCTTCCAGCATGCGCGAGGGGATGGTGGAGGCGAAATCGGCCGAGACCCTATCCACCTGATCGCCCACGACAAAACTGGCCATGTGCAAGGCATGGATGCCACAATCGGCGAACTGGCCCGACACGCCCGCCATCGCCGGATCATAGCGCCAGCGCACGCGCGGGTTGTCGGCATCTTCCGCGTTGCCATGGTGGCCGTGGCTGAAATTCGTGACGACAAGGCGCACCTTGCCGACCTGCCCCGTGGCCACCATGTGCCGCATCTCGCGCACCATGGGATAGGCGGAATAGCAGTAGTTCACCGCACAGATACGGTTTGAGGCGCGGGACACGCGCACGATCTCTTCACCCTCTTCGACCGTCATGGTCATGGGCTTTTCACACAGGACGTGGAACCCGGCCTCGAGAAAGGCCTTGGTGATCTCGAAATGTGTCGAGTTGGGCGTGGCCACCGTCACGAGGTCGAGCCGATCCTCGCGGTCACGTTCCGCTGCCAACATCTCTCGCCAATCGCCATAGGCACGGTCGGGCGCCACACCCAGTCGCTGCGCATAGGCGCGACCTTTCTTAGCGTCGGCGTCCAACGCTCCGGCCACAAGGGAGAAATTCCCATCCGCCAAAGCGCCGAGGCGATGTGCCGGCCCGATCTGGGACCCCTCGCCGCCGCCGATCATGCCCCAGTTGAGCTTCATCTCATAACCCCTTCAGAACCCAATTCTTTGCAGGTATTCCCGGTTGGCCCGGGCATCATCGACGGGCGAGACATCCAGCGTCGGGTCGCAATCCTGTTCGACCGTGCACCAGCCCTCGAAGCCTGCATCCAGCAAGATCTGCCGCACTGCGGGGAAATCGACATCGCCGCGGCCAAGATTGCAGAAGATCCCTTGCCCGCAGGCATCATAGAACCCGGTGCCCTTCGCTATTGCGTCAGCTTTAACGACGGGATCGATATCCTTGAAATGCATGTAGGAAATGCGGCCTATATGACGGCGCATGAAGGCCACGGGGTCAAACCCCGCATAGGAATGATGGCCGGTGTCGAAACAGATTTTCAAGATATCCTCGGGCACCTTGTCCAGCAGCCGCTCCAGCTCCGGCTCGAAGTCGATGAAGCCCGCCGCATGGGCATGGATGCCGACGGTCAGGCCGTATTCCTCCGCCCCCATGCGGGCGACATGGGCGATGCGGTCGCGGAAGGCCGCCCATTCTGCAATGTCCATCTGCTCGGCCGCATCCGCGCGGCCCGCGGTCGGCGCGCGTCGGGGCGAAATGCTGTCGATCAGCACAAGGTGCCGTGCGCCATGAGCCACCAGCGCCTTGCAGGTGCGCACGGCCCCGTCCAGCACGTCATCCCATTGATCCGGATCGTGAAAGGCACGAAACACCACGCCGCCGATCAGCTCCAGCTTGTGCTCATCCAGCGCCTCGGCCAGCACCACGGGGTCCTCGGGCATGAAGCCCACGGGGCCAAGCTCGATCCCGGTATAGCCCGCGTCGGCGCAATCTTTCAGCACCGACCGCCACGGCGGATTGCGCGGGTCGCTGGCAAACTCCACACCCCAGGAACAGGGCGCATTGCCGATACGGATGGTCATGGAAAGATTGCCCTTTTAGATTTGGGGAACGGGATGCCAGCGGCCGTCGGCGGCCGAGGCGAAAGCGGTGTCGATGACGCGGGCCGTGGCCAGACCTTCGCGGAAGGTGGGCCAGACGGGTTGACCGGTGTGGATCGCGCGAAGGAAATCGCGCGCCTCGATGATGATCTGGTCTTGGTAGCCGGTGCCATGCCCCGGACCCTGACAGAACGGCAGATAGTCTGGATGTGCGGGGCCGGTGAGGATCTTGGTGAACCCCCGCGTCGCCTCTGGCCCCTCGGCACGGTAAAGGTGCACCGCGTTCTGATCTTCCTGATCGAAGCGGACCGCACCCTTTGTGCCATGGATTTCATAGGCATAGCCCATCTTTCGGCCCGTGGCGACGCGGCTGAAATAAAGATGCCCCATGACGCCGGATGCGAAGCGCAGCATCATCTGTCCGTGGTCGTCATTGTCGACCGCAACGCCGCCGCGCGTGGCATGCACCGTCTCGACACGCGCCGAAAGCTCCGCGATTGGGCCCATCAAGGCCAGCGCACAATTGACCATGTGGGGCGCGAGATCGCCCATGCAGCCCGCGGCCCGGCCAAAGCAGCGCCAGTTGGCGGGCGTGTCGGGATCGGCCAGAAAATCCTCGGTATGCTCGCCCCGGAACCACGTCACATCGCCGATGGCACCCTCGGCCAGCAATTGGCGCACGAACTGGGTGGCAGGCGTGCGGACGTAGTTGAACCCGATCATGTTGGGCTGACCCGACGCTTCGGCGGCCGCCACCATCGCCTGCGCGTCGGCAAGCGAGGCGCCCAGCGGCTTTTCGCAAAAGACCGGTTTTCCGGCAGCAAAAGCCGCCTCGGCAATCGCGCGATGCGTGGTCTGCGGTGATGCGATCACCACGGCTTCGACCTTCGGATCGGCCACAAGGTCGCGCCAATGGTCCGCTGCGCGGGCAAAGCCGTAGGCGGCGCGGTAACGTTCGGCCGAGGCCGGGCTGCCCGCCGCGATCATCTCGAGGCGCGGGCGCAGGGGCGTGTCGAAGACGGCGCCGACAGCGCTATAGGCCACGGCATGCGCCTTGCCCATGTAGCCGCCGCCGATAAGGCCGATACCGATCTCTGCCATGACGCGCCCCTTCCCTCACGACCCGGTTGCAACCGGTTGCAAAATTCGTATCCTGAGTCGCAGGGGCTTGCAACGGCCTAGCCGCCGCGAGAGGGGACGCGCATGACAACCACCATCCGCCTGACCGTGGCGCAAGCCATCGTGCGCTATCTGCTCAACCAGTTCATCGAGGTGGACGGGGTCGAGACGCGCATCTGCGGCGGCGGTTTCGGCATTTTCGGCCATGGCAACGTACCCTGTCTGGGCGAGGCGCTTTACCCCGTGCAGGACGCGCTGCCGCTCTATCGCGGGCAGAACGAACAGAGCATGGGTTTTGCCGCCGCGGCCTATGCCAAATACCACCTGCGCCGCAGGTTCATGTTCTGCACCGCCTCCGCCGGGCCGGGCACCGCCAATCTGCTGACGGCCGCAGCGCTGGCCCATGCCAATCGCCTGCCCATGCTGATGCTGTGCGGCGACACCTTCCTGACCCGCCTGCCCGACCCGGTGCTGCAACAGCTTGAGCATTTCGGGAACCCCGCGCTGGGACTGAACGACGCCTTCAAAGCCGTGACCCGCTACTGGGATCGCATCACCCACCCCGCGCAGGTCATCCAGACCCTGCCCGCGGCACTTGCCACGATGCTCGACCCCGCCGACTGCGGCCCGGCGTTCCTCGCGCTGCCGCAAGATGTGCAAGGCTGGGCCTATGACTACCCGGTGGAATTCTTTGTCCGCCGCGTGCATCGGATAAGGCGGCAAGCGCCCGATGCGGCAGAGATTGCCGATGCGGCGGCGGCATTGCTGGGCGCGAAACGGCCCATGATCATCGCGGGCGGCGGCGTGCAATATTCCGGCGCGGTGGCGGAGCTGACCGCTTTCGCCGAGTCGCATGGCATCCCCGTCGTCGAGACCATCGCGGGCCGTGCCAACATGCTCGCCACCCATCCGCTCAACATCGGGCCGATCGGCGTGACCGGATCGGACAGTGCGAACGCCATCGCGGAACGGGCCGATGTGATCGTGGCCATCGGCACGCGGTTGCAGGATTTCACCACCGGGTCATGGACGGCATTCGCCAAGGATGCGCGCCTGATCAGCGTCAACGTGGGCCGGCATGACGCGATCAAGCATATGTCGCTGCCGGTGGTCGGGGACGCGAAACTGGCGCTTGGGGCCTTGGGGGCGGCGCTGGAGGGCTACAAGGCCCCCACCGACTGGACAGCCGCCGCGCAAGCAGAGCGGCGGACGTGGGATGCCTACGTCGCGGGCAACGTGGCGCATGGCAACCGCCCCAATTCCTATGCGCAGGCCATCGGCGTTGTGAACGCGCTGTGCGACAAGCGCGACCGGATCGTGACCGCGGCGGGTGGTCTGCCGGCGGAGGTGACGGCCAACTGGCGCACACTTGATGTCGGAACGGTCGACGTCGAGTTCGGCTTTTCGTGCATGGGCTACGAGATCGCGGGCGGCTGGGGCGCGCGGATCGCGCAATCGGAGGCGGAGCCCGACCGCGATACCATCGTCTTTGTCGGCGATGGCTCATACCTCTTGATGAACTCCGATATCTATTCCTCTGTTCTTACGCAGAAAAAACTGATCGTGCTGGTGCTCGACAATGGCGGGTTCGCGGTCATCAACAAGCTGCAGAACAACACCGGGCAGGAGAGTTTCAACAATCTTATAAAAGATTGTCCCACCGTGCCCGAGCCCTTCGCCGTCGATTTCGAGGCGCATGCAAGGTCGATGGGGGCAGAGGCGCTCACGGTCGCCAACCCCGCGGAACTGGGCGCAGCGTTCCAGGCGGCAAAAGCGTCGGACAAGACCACCGTGATCGTCATGCAGGTCGACCCCTACGAGGGCTGGACCACCCAAGGCCATACATGGTGGGAGGTCGGCACGGCGCAGGTCTCGGACAGTGCGAGCGTCCGCGAGAAGCATGCCGAGATCGAGGCAAGCCGCGCCAAGCAACGGCAGGGGGTGTGAGATGCGGCTGAAAGGCAATCGCTTCGTCATCATCGGGCGCGCGGGCATGGATTTTTACCCTGACCCGCCCGGCACCAAGACCGAAGAGGCGACGCGGTTCTTCTCCTGCCTTGGCGGGTCCTCGGCCAATATCGGCGTTGCCATCGTCAAGCTGGGGGGCAAGGCTGATCTGGTCACCTGCGTGTCCGATGACGCCATCGGGCGTTTCGCGCTGAACGAATTGGATCGCTACGGGATCGGGCGTCAGCATGTCCGCCGCGTGGGCGGCGAGGCACGCACCTCGCTTGCCGTGGTGGAGACCCGCATCGAGGATCACCAGTCGGTCATCTACCGCAACGGGGCCGCCGATTTCGAGATGACAGCGGCCGATGTGGAGGCGGTGGATTACAACGCCTATGACGCGCTGATCACCACCGGCACGGTGTTCGCGGCCGAGCCGTCGCGCTCCGCCGCCTTTCGCGGCTTCGAACTGGCCAAGGCCGCCGGATTGCCGCTGATTTTCGACATCGACTATCGCCCCTATTCATGGCCGTCCGCCGCCGTCGCGGCCGAGGTCTATTCCCGCGCGGGCGCGATGTGCGACGTGATCGTGGGCAATGACGTGGAGTTTGGCTTCATGGCGGGGGATTACGAAGGCGGTCTCGACATGGCGCGCGATCTTGTCGCCAAGGGGGCAAAGCTTGCCGTCTACAAGATGGGGGAAAAGGGTGCCGTGACGATCACGCAAGACGGCGAGATCACCACCGGCATCTATCCCACGCAGGCGCTCAAGCCCACGGGCGCGGGCGACAGTTTCATGGGCGGCTTCGTCTCGGGCCTTGCCGCCGGTCAAGCCGTGCGCGAGGCCGTTCTGCAAGGCTCGGCCGCCGCCGCCATGGTCGTGGCGCGCGTGGGCTGTGCGCCCGCCATGCCGACGCGGGGCGAACTTGAGGCCTTCCTCAGTGCGCAGTCCGCGCCCGCCCCCGCCTGAAAGGACCGCGCATGCACATCGCCCCCCATGACAACGCCAACCGGCCCATCGTCGATGTGAACGATCCGCTCGTGCCGCTGGTCTATTTCAACATCCTGCGGCTCAAGGCGGGCCAACATTTCGACTACCGCGTCCGGGGCTACGAGACCTGCGTTGTGCCTGCCACGGGCACCGTGACGGTCGAGACGGGCGGCGAGAGCTTCACCGAAATCGGCAACCGCGGCGTGGATGTCTGGGATGGCGAGCCCGAGGGGGTCTATGTGCCCACCGACACCGCGGCCCGCATCACGGCGCAAACCGATACCGAGGTTTTCATCGCGGGCGCGCACTACGCCGAAACGCTCAAACCCTTCGCCGTGCGCGCCGCCGATCTGGACCTTGTGCAATACGGCTCCGATGACACCAAGACGCATCGCAAGATCAAGCATATCCTCGGCGCGGCGCATCACGACCGCGTCGGTCGGCTGCTGGTGTCGGAACTGTTCACCGTCGGTGCGGGGGGCTGGTCGGGGTTTCCATCCCACAAGCATGACACCGACCGCCTTCCGGACGAGACGCGGCACGACGAATGCTACAACTTCCGGTTCCGGCCCGATTACGGGTCCGGGCTGCAGATGCTGCAACGCGAGGACAACACACCGGGCGATGCCTATCACATCATGAACCGCTCCACCGTGCTGATCGACAAGGGTTATCACCCCTGCTGCGTGCTGCCGGGCTACGAGATGTATTATTTCACCATCCTCGGGGGCCTCAGCCAACGCAGCCTGAAGCAGTATTTCCAGCCGACCCATGCCGCGCAGTTGCACACGATCCCCGGGATCATGGACATGGTGGCCAAGTTCAAATGACCATCGCAACCCTGTCGCAGGTGCTGATCCCCGCCGTGGCAGGCGGCTATGCCGTCCCCGGCCTTGTCTGTCTGGGGTGGGAGGACATGCGCGCCTATGCCTTGGCCGCGGAGGCCGAACGCGCGCCCGTGATCTTGCAGGCCGGGCCAAGCTGCCGGGCGCATACGCCCCTGCCCGTCCTTGGCGCGATGTTGCGCAATCTGGCGCAAGCCGTCGATGTGCCGGTCGTGATCCATCTCGATCACGGGTATACGTTCGACGAGTGCCGGCAGGCGCTGGATGCCGGGTTCACCTCGCTCATGTATGACGGCTCGCGCCATCCGCTCGCGCAAAACATCGCCGAGACCGCCCGCGTGGCGGAACTGGCGCATGCGGCGGGGATTTCCTGCGAGGGCGAGATCGGGTTCGTCGGCTACGCGGGCGGCGAAGGGTCGGCAGGCACCGAGCCCGAGGAGGCGGCGATCTTTGCCCGTGACAGTGGCGTCGACGCCATGGCGATCAGCGTGGGCAACGTGCATCTGCAGACAGACCACGAGGGCGGCCTTGATGAGCCGCGCATCCGCGCGATCGAGGCGGTGACGCAGGTGCCGCTGGTGATCCATGGCGGATCGGGCGTGCCCTTGGTCCAGCGCCTGCATCTGGCCCAAACCTCGCGCATCGCCAAGTTCAACATCGGCACCGAATTGCGCATGGCCTTTGGCGCGGCGCTGCGCGATGCCGTGGCCGCGGACCCTGCCCGCTTTGACCGGGTGACGATCCTGAAAGAGACACATGACCCCGTGATGGAGGCCGCCCGCGCGGTCATCCGGGGTCTCAACGCAAGCGGAAAGGCATGACATGCTGAGGATCGGACTTTTGGGCTGTGGGCGCATCGGGCAAGTGCACGCCCGTGCCATCAAGGCGACCGAGGGCGCGACCGTCATGGCAGTGGCCGATGCCCTGCCAGAGGCGGCGGACGCCTTGGCCGCGACAACCGGGGCCGAGGTGCGCAGCGTCGATGCGATCCTGACCGCCACCGACATCGACGCGGTCGTCATCGGCACACCCACCGACAGCCATTTCGACCAGATCATGGGCGCGGCCGCAAACGGCAAGGCAATTTTCTGCGAAAAGCCCGTCGACATGTCGGTCGACCGGATCCGCATCTGCCTCGACGCTGTCCAAAAGGCCGGGGTGCCCTTCCTCACCGGCTTCAACCGCCGTTTCGACCCGAATTTCGCTTCGCTTCGCGCCCGCATCAGGGATGGCGCCATCGGCGCGGTGGAGCTTGTCACCATCACCTCGCGCGATCCCGCGCCGCCGCCGGTGTCCTACATCGCGCGCTCGGGCGGGTTGTTCCGCGACATGATGATCCATGATTTCGACATGGCGCGTTTCTTGATGGGCGAGGAATTCGTGCGGCTTCACGCCATGGGCAGCGCGCTGGTCGACCCCGCCATCGGCGAGGCAGGCGATGTGGACACGGCCGCCGTGATCTTGACCACGGCCTCGGGGCGGATCTGCCAGATCTCGAACTCGCGCCGCGCGGCCTATGGCTATGACCAGCGGATCGAGGTGCATGGCGCGCTTGGCATGCTGCGCGCGGAAAACCAGCTGGAAACAACCGTGGAACTGGCCACGGCAAACGGCTTTGCCCGAGCGCCAGCGCAGCATTTCTTTCTTGAACGCTACGAGGCGGCCTATCTGGCCGAGATGCGCGCCTTCGTGGCCGCCGTCATCGCAGGCACCGACCCACAACCGGGGATCGAGGACGGATTGCGCGCCCAGATGCTGGCCGATGCCGCCACCCGGTCGCGCGAGACGGGACAGCCGGTCGAAATTCCAACCGCCTGACCTAATCCCGCCCCTCGGGCCGCCAGGTGACGAACAGGTGCCAAGCCAGGAACCCACCGATCGCGGCGAAGAGGTAAGCCCAGATCCGGTTGTCGAAGCTCCATTCCACCCCCGCCCAGGCGAAGGGCGCGCAGACCAGAATTGCGCGCCGCCAGGCAGGGCGGAAGAACGGGTGGCTGGGGTCGATCAGGCGCATTGGGTCACCGGTGGAAGGCAAGGTCGGACCGTCTTGCCAGACCGCACCCGACCCGGCAAGCGCGCGGTCGCGGTAGCCCGGACTTGGCGGGTCAGGGTATGTATTATACCTCTCGTTGGAATCGGGCGGCGCAAAGAACAGACCGTCTGATCGAAAGGGAGGATATCCATGACCACGCGATTCACTCGGACGCGCCGCGCGTTCCTGCATCTCGGCGGCGCGGCCCTTGCCGCCAGCCTCGCCACAAGCGCCGCCACCGCGCAGGAGGTGACGCTGCGCCTGCACCAGTTCCTGCCCGCGCAGGCCGTGGTGCCGACCCATGTGCTCGATGTCTGGGCCGACCGTATCGAGGAAGCGTCGGACGGGCGCATCGAGATCCAGCGCTTTCCCGCGATGCAGCTGGGCGGCGCCCCGCCGCAACTGATAGACCAGGTGGTCGATGGCACCGTCGATATCGTCTGGACCTTGCCGGGCTATACCCCCAACCGCTTTCCGCGCACCGAGGTGTTCGAGCTGCCCTTCATGATGGCAAACGGCAATGCCGAAGCAATGAGCCGCGCCTATTGGCAACTGGGGCAGGAAACCATGTTCGACACCGATTTCGCCGCTGTCCATGTGCTGGGCCTGTGGGTGCATGGGCCGGGCGTGATCCATTCCTCCGATCCGGTCGAAAGCGTGGGTGATCTGGCGGGCGTCAGCCTGCGCGCGCCCACGCGCATGACCAACCAGCTTTTCGAACGGCTGGGCGCCACGCCCATCGGCATGCCCGTTCCGGCGGTGCCCGAGGCGCTCAGCCAGGGCGTGATCGACGCAACCGTGATCCCGTGGGAGGTGACTGCAGCGTTGCGCGTGTCGGAACTGGTGGACAATCATACCGAGTTTCCGGGCGATGCGCTTTATGTCGCCACCTTCGTCCTGGCGATGAACCAAGATCGCTACGACAGCCTGCCCGCAGACCTGCAGGCCATCCTCGACGAGAACTCCGGGCTTGAATTCTCGGCCTTCGCGGGCCGCGTGATGCAGGACTATGACGCCCCCGCCCGCGAACTGGCCGAAGATCGCGGCAACACGATCATCACGCTGGCCGAGGATCAGATGGGCGAATGGCGCGCCGCCGCCGATCCCATCATCTCAGGCTGGGTCACCGAGATGGGGGCCGCGGGTATCGACGGCGCGGCCCTGCTGGAGCGGGCGCGCGCGCTGATCGCGGAAAACCAGCCCGCCAACTGACGCGGAAGATCAGGGGCGGCCCCCGCGGTGGACCTGCGGGGGCCGCGCACCATGTTTCCGCGCACCACAGCGTCCTGATACCGAAGGAGGGCAAGGCCCCATGCTGCACCTCGTGACCCGCCTTGCCCGCATGATGGCGCTGATGGGCGGCCTCGTGCTGACCGCGCTGGTGGGGCTCACCTGTCTGAGCGTGCTGGGCCGGGGGCTGGACAGGCTGGGGCATGCCGAGGGGCTGATGGGGTTTGCACCGGGGCTTGCCGCCTTTCTGACGGGCTTTGGCCCCGTGCGCGGCGATTATGAACTGGTCGAGGCGGGCATAGCCTTTGCCGTTTTCGCCTTCCTGCCGATCTGCCAGCTTTCCGCCGGCCACGCCTCGGTCGATCTGTTCACCGGCATGATGTCGGATCGCGTGAACCGGTTTCTGATTGCCTTTTGGGAAGTGGTGCTGGCCGTGGTGATCGTGGTGATCGGCTGGCGGCTTTTCATGGGCTTCATCGAGAAGATCGACAACGGTCAGACAACCTTCTTGCTGCAATTCCCGGTCTGGTGGGCTTACGGTGCCAGCTTCGTCGCGGCGGCGGTGGCGGGGCTGGTGGGGATCTATTGCGCGCTGGCGCGGGTTGTCGAAGGGCTGACCGGGCGCAGCTACCTGCCCGACGACGGAAGGGCAGAGCATTGAGCGCGCTGGAGCTTGGGTTCTGGTCTTTCCCGATCCTGCTCGTGCTGATCTTCCTGCGCGCGCCCATCGGGGTGGCGATGTTCACCATGGGCGTGGGCGGGCTGTGGCTGGCGACGGACAGCCCGAACATGGCGATGAACCTGCTCAAGGCCGAAAGCTATTCCACCTTTTCCAGCTATTCGCTGTCGATCATCCCGATGTTCTTGCTGATGGGCCAGTTCGCCACGCTCTCGGGCATGTCCTCGGCTCTGTTCACGGCCGCCTCGGGCTGGCTGGGCCACCGCAAGGGCGGCGTGGCGATGGCCTCCGTCGGGGCCTGCGCGGGGTTTGGGGCGATTTGCGGATCGTCGCTGGCCACCGCCGCCACCATGAGCCGCGTCGCCCTGCCCGAGTTGAAGCGCTACGGCTATTCGGGCGGTTTTTCCACTGCGACGCTGGCCGCTGGTGGCACGCTGGGCATCTTGATCCCGCCCTCGGTCATCTTGGTCATCTACGCGATCTTGACCGAGCAAAACATCGCATCGCTGTTTCTGGCGGCCTTCGTGCCCGGCATTCTGGCGGCCATCGGCTACATGATCGTCATCGCGGTCTATGTGCGGCTGAACCCCGACAGCGCGGGCCTGCGCGACCGGGTGCCCTATGGCGAACGCTTCCGCGCGCTGGCCGAGATCTGGCCGGTGATCGTGGTGTTCGGCCTTGTCGTGGGCGGCATCTACGCGGGCTGGTTCACACCGACCGAAGGGGCCGCCGTCGGGGCGGCGGGCACGGGCCTGCTGGCGCTGGTGAAGGGCAAGATGACATGGGCGCTGTTCAAGGAGGCGATCCTCACCACCGCCGTTTCCTCGGCGATGATCTTTTTCATCGTGCTGGGCGCCAAGCTCTACAATTCCTTTCTCGCGCTGACACAGATGCCGCAGGAATTGTCGCAATTCGTGGTCAATCAGGGCTACGCGCCACTGACCGTGCTGATCTTGATCCTTGTCTTCTACCTCATCATGGGCTGCCTGATGGACAGCCTTTCGATGATCTTGCTGACCATCCCGATCTTCTGGCCGGTCATGGCGCAGATGGATTTCGGGCTGATCTCGCTGATCGACATGCAGGCCGCGCGGCTGGCCGAAGGGATCGCCGCCGGCATCGCCATGGCCCCCGACCTGCTGGCACAGGCGCAGGCCAAGCTCGCCGAGGGCGTGGCACTGACCCGCGATGAGTTCCGCGAACTGGGCCTCAGGCCCGTGACCGAAGCCATGCATGCCGATTTCAACACGACACTGACGGCGATCTGGTTCGGCATCCTTGTGCTGATCGTGGTCGAGGTCGGGCTGATCACCCCGCCCGTGGGCATGAACCTCTTCATCATCAACGCCATCGACCGTTCGACGCCAATGAGCGCGACCTACAGGGCGGTGCTGTGGTTCGTCACCTCGGACCTCATCCGGGTGGTGATCCTGGTCGCCTTCCCCTCGATCACACTGTTCCTGTTACGCTGATCCGATCACCAGCCAGTCGCCAGCGACCCGCAGGGGCACAGGATCAAGCGCGCATCCCTGCCCCAACCCGTCCACACCCCGCCCCGTGCAGGCGTCGAACCCCGCGTCATGGTTGGAACAGCGCAGAGTTTCCCCGTCGGCCGACAGGATATTGGACGACCGCCAATCAAGCGGCAAGTATTGGTGCGGGCAAGCGTTCACATAGGCGCGAAGGCCGTCGGCACTTGCCACCAGAAGGATCGGGAAGCCGTCGAGGTCATGGCTGGCCACGCCCGCCACGGGAAGATCTGCGGCGGCGCAGATGCAGGTGCCCTCGGGCGGCGCACCGGGGAAGTCACGCCAGGCGTCCCGGTTCATGGTGCCTCGGGTGCGGGCAGGATAGTGCCCTCGCACGGGCCGAAGCCCAGCCGGTAAGCCCCCTCGCACCAGCCGCGCAAGGTCACGCTGTCGCCGTCTTGCAAAAAGCTCCGCGTGCCGCCCGCAACCGTCACCGGGTCGCGCCCGTTCCACGTCAGTTCCAGCAGTGCGCCACGGCTGTCGGGCGTGGGGCCGGAAATCGTGCCCGACCCGATCAGATCGCCCGTTTCCATGGCGCAGCCCGAAATCGCGTGATGGGCGATCTGCTGGGCGGCGGAGTAATACAGATGACGCGCATTGGTGCGGGCGATCGTCGTGGGCCCCTGCCCCTGCGGCGCAAGGTCGATCTCCAAGGCAAGGTCAAGGTTATGGGGCGCGGTCTCGTGCAGGTATGGCAAGAGCGGAAGCGCACGCTCGGGCGGGGCCACCACAAAGGGCGCCAGCGCCTCGCGGGTCACCACCCAAGGGCTGATCGTGGTGCCGAAAGCCTTGGACTGGAACGGCCCCAGAGGCTGATATTCCCAGACCTGCACATCGCGCGCCGACCAGTCGTTGAGGAGCACGAAGCCAAAGATCATCTCCCAGGCCTGCACGGTCGTCACCGGCGCGCCCATGGCGTTGCCGGTGCCAAGGATCGCGCCAAGTTCCAGCTCGAAATCCAGTTTCTGCGACGGGCCAAGGCGCGGCACCGGGTCATCAGCCGCCTTCAACTGCCCCAATGGCCGACGGATGCCCGTGCCCGAGACGACCACGGTGGACGCCCGCCCGTTGTAGCCGATGGGCATGTGCAGCCAGTTGGGTGGCAGGGCATTGTCCGCCCCGCGAAACATGGTGCCGACATTGGTCGCATGCTCGCGCGAGGCGTAGAAATCGGTGTAGCTGCGCGCGAAGATGGGCAGGTGCATTGTGGCGCCCTTCTGCGCCACCAGCGGCAAAGCGCGATCCCCCGTCCGAGCGTCCAGGAGATCGGCCAAAGCAGCGCGCGTGGCCGACCAGACGGCAGGCCCCAGCGCCATGAACGGGTTGAGGAAACCCTCGCCAAAAACCCGCCGCCCCGGCGCGGGTTCCACGATGCCCGCAGCCTCCAGCGCCGTCACGTCCAGGATCAGATCGCCGATCGCCACCCCAACCCGGCGCGTCCCGTCGCTGTCGGAAAACACGCCCCAAGGCAGGTTCTGGATCGGATAATCGCAGCCGGGCGCATTGGCGCTGTCGATCCAACTGCGCCGGCCCGGATCATGCGTGGCGTTCAGGCTCATTCCCCCGCGGCCTGCTTACGCCCTACCGCTTCGCTGCTTGAGGCCTTCAACACACCGCGATCAATCTGGTCTTGCTCGATCGACTCGAAGAGCGCCTTGAAATTCCCCTCGCCAAAGCCGTCATCGCCCTTGCGCTGGATGAACTCGAAGAAGATTGGCCCGATCACCGTCTTGGAAAAGATCTGCAGCAAGATGCGCGTCATGCCGCCATCCACCACGCCTTCGCCGTCGATCAAGATGCCATGTTGCATCATCCGTGCGATGGGTTCCTCATGGCCCTGCACGCGCTTGTGGCTCATGGCGTAATAGGATTTCGGAGGGGTGGGCATGAACTCGATGCCGTTTGCGGCGATCTTGTCCACCGATGCATAGATGTCGTTGCTTGCCACCGCGATATGCTGGATGCCTTCGCCCTTGTATGCGCGCAAGTATTCCTCGATCTGGCTGGTCGCGTCGGCACTCTCGTTGATCGGGATGCGTATCTTGCCGCAAGGCGACGTCAACGCGCGGGAAAACAGGCCGGTCTGCTTGCCCTTGATGTCGAAATACCGGATCTCGCGGAAATTGTAGGCCTTGGCGTAGAAATCATACCAGGTGCTCATGTTGCCGCGCTGCACGTTATGCGTGAGGTGGTCGAGGTAGGAGAAGCCCGCGCCCTGCGGCTTCGGGTCCACCGCGCCCAGCCAGTCGTATTCGGCACCATAGGGGCTGGCGCCCTCACCATAGCTCTCGACGAAGTAGAGCAGCGATCCGCCAATGCCGATGACAGCGGGCACATCGAGCGACTTGCCCGGCCCGGTGTATTCCGTCGAGCCATAGTCGAGCGCGCATTTCAGCGCGTGCTGCGCATCGACCACCCGCCACGCCATCGCGGGGGCGCAGGGGCCGTGGGCCTCGACAAAGCGGGCGGCATGGCAGTCGGGGTCGCGGTTCAGCACATAGGTGATGTCGCCTTGCCGGTAGAGCGAGATGTCGCGGGTCTTGTGGCGCGCGACCTCTGTGAAGCCCATCGCGGTGAACAGGCTCTCCAGCACGGCCGGGTCGGGATGGGCAAATTCGACGAATTCGAACCCGTCGGTGCCTGCCACGTTGATCGCGTCGATGGTGGCTTTCGGGGCGTCATGCGGAAAAGGTCCCATGGGGTCCTCCCTTGTCTGGACTGCGTGTACGTGCCCTTCACGCAGCGAAACAATCCCGGCCCGCGGGGGGCTTCGGTCGGCCCGACGCCCGCGCCCCTTGTCTCACAGGGACGCGCGGGCTGTCAATAATCGTTGCAAATGCGATGACCCATCAGGCCGAATAGCGCGTGGCCCCGCGGCGGCGTTCATCCAACGGTTCGGTCATGACGATGGCGTGATGGGCACGTTGGTCGCAAGCCGCACGGGGGCAGATCCGGCAATTGATCCCGATCTCGGTCACGGGCGCATTGGCGGCGGCCAGAGTGTCGGCATAGCCGATGGCTTGCGCGTGATCGACCGAACAACCAATGGCGACGGCCAGCCGCACATCTTGGGTGTGACGTGCAAAGCTCGGCCGGTCGACGGTGCGCGAAAACACCATGAAGCGGCTCTGGTCCGGCATTTCCACGAGTTGCGGCACGATGCGACCGGGCGTGCGGAAGGACATGTGCACCTCGAGGCGCGGACAGGCGCCGCCATGTTCGGCCAGATGGAAATCGGTCGAATTGAACCGCTTGGTGACATTGCCCGCCTTGTCGATGCGCAGGAAAAAGAACGGCACGCCTTGCGCGCCGCGCCGTTGCAGGGTGGTCGCGCGATGGGCGGCCTGTTCGAAACTGACGCCGAAGCGCGTCGCCAGATGGTCGAAATCATAGCGCGAGGCCAGCGCCTCAGCGAGATAGGGCCCATAGGGCATCAGCACGGCGGCGGCGAAGTAATTGGCCAGTTCCACCCGACAGCGCGCCCGGTCCTGTGCGTCGGACAGTTGCGCTTGGGTCAACAATTCGTCGAAGATCGCGCGCAATTCGATCAGCCCTGCCACATGCACCAACTGGAACACACGGTTGGGGTGATCCAGAGCTTCTGATAGAAGAATGAGCCGCCGCGCCTCGTCATACTGGCGCAGCGTCTGGGGCATGTCGGCAACCGTCACCAGTTGCACCCTCAGGCCCAAGCGCGCCAGCAGGCGTTGCTTGAGCGCGGCATAGACATCGTCGGTGGCGGGGGCCAAGCCATCCCAGAACGCCTCGGCCGCCTGTTCGAGCGCGGGGAAATGGTTGCGGTTCTTGCGAAAGAAGGTGTGGACGGTTTCCTCGGGCGAGCTGTGCAGGAACCCGCGCGCGCCATCGCCCACTTCGACGACGCTCATCAACTGGTCGGTGGTCGCCAGATAGGACCTGTGCAGGCGCAGAAAACAGGTGGCCAGATCGGGCGCATGGCTCAGCGCTGCGCGCATCTGCGCCAGATCGGGGCGGTCGCCCTCGAAGAGCGGATCGGCCAAGGCGGCGCGCAGATCCGCCAGATGGGCGGTGTCCTCGTCATCGGCCAGATCGCGCCAATCGACGCCATAGGTCTCGAACAGCTTGAGCAAGACCGGAACCGAGACCGATCTTTCGTTCTTTTCCAGAAGGTTGACGTAGGATGTCGAGATGCCCAACGCCTTGCCCATCTGGGCCTGCGTCTGGCCATGATCGACGCGCAACCGGCGCAGGCGGGGACCGATGAAGGTTTTCATGGCGTGTGTTCCCGAATGTTCACAAGTTGACGGAAATCATAGCATGTAAATTCTCGCATTTACAGCAGGACCCGGAACGGTTTTGAAACCGGCCGCCCCACAGGCATGGTGCCTCCACATCTTGGAGGGAGGACAACAGGATGCACAGCCGCCAGACCCATCTGACACCGCGTGTGACGGGCGACCAAAAGGGCCGACCCGCAGAAATCCACCTGATGCCCGGCGCGACGCTCACGGCTTGGCAGGCGATCCTTTCCACAGCCCTCGCGCCCCATGACCGGGTTCTGGTTCTGGGCGGCGATGGGGCCGCACGCCACTGGGCCGATCTTGCCCAATGCGCGGGCCTCAGGGTCGAGATACTGGCGCAGCTTACGCCCAAGGCCGTAGCCCGCCGCATCGGCCAAGACCGCTACGGGATGCTCAAGGCGGTGCTGGTGGTGGCGGGCGACATGGCCCCCCGTGACGTGCGCGCAGCCCTCGATGCGTCATTCCACGATGCACTTTTGTTCGTGGATGCAAGTGGCACGCCCGCGGCCGATCTGGCGGGCGCACATGCCGATATCGTGCTGACCGATCCGCGCACGGGCCTTGCCCGTCTCGGCGCCTTCTAATCCCGTTTCCGAAAGAGCCCGACCATGTCCCACACGCTTCACCCGCTGCGCCGCCAGCGCCTGCAACGCTCGGAACTGGCGGTGCCTGCCTCCAACCCGACGATGATCGACAAGGCGGCCGAGTCTGCCGCCGATTACGTCTTTCTCGATCTCGAGGATGCGGTCGCCCCCCCCGAAAAGGCGCAGGCCCGCAAGAACGCCATTCAGGCGCTCAACGACATTGATTGGGCCGCCAAGGGCAAGACCGTGAGCGTCAGGATCAACGGGCTCGACACGCACTACATGTACCGCGACGTCGTCGACGTGATGGAACAGGCGGGCGACCGGGTGCACACGCTGCTGGTGCCCAAGGTGGGCGTCACCGCCGATCTTTACATGGTCGAGGCGATGGTGAACCAGATCGAACAAGGCACCGGCGTGCAGACCCGCGTGGGGCTTGAGGCGCTGATCGAGACCGCGCTTGGCATGGCCAATGTGGAGGCCATCGCGCAGTTCGGTGGCCGGTTGGAGGCGCTGCATTTCGGTGTCGCCGACTATGCCGCCAGCATGCGGGCGCGCACCACCAATATCGGCGGGCTGAACCCGGATTATCCGGGAGATCAATGGCACGCCTCGATCACGCGGATGGTCATCGCCTGCCGCGCCTACGGGCTGCGCGCCATAGACGGGCCGTTCGGCGATTTCTCTGACCCCGAGGGCTACAAGGCCGGAGCGCGCCGCGCCGCCGCCCTTGGCTGCGAAGGCAAATGGGCGATCCACCCCAGTCAGGTGGGCATGGCCAACGAGGTCTTCAGCCCGCCCGAGGCCGAAGTGACCCGCGCCCACCGCATCATCGCGGAACTGAAAGCCGCCGAGGCACAGGGCAAAGGGGCCGCAAGCCTTGATGGCAAGATGATCGACGCCGCTTCCGAAAAGATGGCCCGCAACGTGATCGACATGGCCGATGCCATCGCCGCCCGCACTGTTGCCGCCGAATGAGACCGTAGGGTGGGCGATTGCGCCCACCTGCATAGCCAATGGTGGGCAGGTCGCCCACCCGACGGAAGGGAGAACTGACGCATGGACATCCATGAACATCAGGCCAAGGCCATTCTCGCCGAATTCGGCGTGCCGGTGCCAAAGGGCTTTGTCGCCTTCAGCCCCGAACAGGCGGCGCATGCCTTCCGCCAGCTTGGCGGCAACAATTGCGTGGTCAAGGCGCAGATCCATTCCGGCGGCCGGGGGGCGGCGGGCGGTGTGAAACTGTGCAAGACAGAAGCCGAGGTGCGCAGCTTCGCCGCCACCCTTCTGGGCAAGACCCTCGTCACCAAGCAGACCGGCGCGGGCGGCAAGCTGGTAGAGCGCCTCTGGGTCGAAGAAGCGACCGACATCGCGCAGGAAATCTATCTGGGCTTTGTGCTCGACCGCAAATCCGAGCGCATCATGATCGTGGCCTCCGGCCATGGCGGGATGGAGATCGAGGATCTGGCCGAAAACGACCCCGACAGCCTCGTGCGCATGGTGATCGACCCCGCGGCAGGGCTTGTCGACTATCAGGCGCGCGAACTGGCGTTTCGCCTTGGCCTCAAGGGCAGCCAAGTCGCGCAATTCGCGACCACCCTGCGCGCCTGCTACCGCGCCTACCGCGATCTGGATGCCATGATGGTCGAGATCAACCCGCTTGCCATTACCGGCGCGGGCGATCTGGTGGCGCTGGACGCGAAAATGTCCTTCGACACCAACGCGCTTTATCGCCGCCCGCAGGTCGAGGCGCTGCGCGATCCGGGGCAGGAAGACCCGCGAGAGAGCAGCGCCCATGACAATGGCCTCGCCTATGTGGGGCTTGAGGGCGACATCGGCTGCATCATCAACGGCGCAGGCCTCGCCATGGCCACGATGGACATGATCAAGCTGGCAGGCGGCGAGCCTGCCAACTTCCTCGATATCGGCGGCGGCGCCAGCCCCGCGCGGGTCGTCACCGCCTTCCGCACGGTCCTGACCGATCCCAATGTCAGCGTGATCTTGGTCAACATCTTCGCGGGCATCAACCGCTGCGACTGGATCGCCAAGGGCGTGGTGCAAGCCTACGAGGAGGTCGGGTTGAGCCTGCCCGTCGTCGTCCGACTGTCGGGCACGAATGTGGAGGAAGGGCGCGAGATCATCCGCACCTCGGGCCTGCCGCTGATCTCTGCCGACACGCTGGCCGAGGCGGCGCGCGCCGCCGTGCGCGCCCGCCCCACCCCCGTCGCCGCCGAATAAGGAGCGCGCATCATGGCCATTTTGATCACCAAGGACACGAAGATCATCGTTCAGGGCATGTCAGGCCGGATCGGCCAATTCCATGCCGAGGAAATGATCGACTACGGCAGCAATGTCGTGGGCGGCGTCACGCCGGGCAAGGGTGGCGAAACGCTGCTCGGCCGACCGCTGTTCAACACGGTGCGCGACGCGGTGGAGGCGACCGGGGCGGACGCATCGCTGCTGTTCGTGCCGCCCGCCTTTGCAGCGGATGCGATGATGGAAGCCGCTGACGCAGGGATAAAGACCGCAGTCTGCGTGACCGACGGGTTGCCCGCGCAAGACATGATGAAGGTGAAACGCTTTCTCAAGCGCTACCCGCGCGAGAAGAAGATGCGCCTGATCGGCCCGAATTGCGCGGGCATCATCAGCCCCGGCATCGGCTTCATGGGCATCATGCCGCCCCATATCTACAAAGCCGGCCGCGTCGGCATCGTGGGCCGCTCGGGCACCTTGGGCTATGAGGCCGCCAGCCAGATGTCCGCGCTCGGGATCGGGGTGTCGTCCTCGATCGGGATCGGGGGCGATCCGATCAATGGCTCCAGCTTCAAGGACATCCTTGAACTCTTTGAAAACGATCCGGAAACCGACGCTGTCATCATGATCGGCGAGATCGGCGGCCCTCAGGAGGCCGAGGCAGCAGGCTTCGTCCGCGACCACATGAGCAAACCCGTCGCGGCCTATGTCGCGGGCCTGTCAGCCCCCAAGGGCCGCAAGATGGGGCATGCGGGCGCGATCATCAGCGCTTTTGGTGAAAGCGCGCAGGAAAAGGTCGAGATCTTGCAAGATGCGGGCATCATGGTCGCCCCCAACCCGTCGTCGATGGGCGAGACAGTGGCGCGCATGCTGGGTATGAAGGTCGCAGCATGACGAAGCTGGAGACATTTCCCATGGTTGCATTGCGCGAGGCCGAGGATTGGGTCGGTCGGACCGAGGAACGTTGGGGGTGTCTCGCGCCCGAACTGGCGGGGATGATGAGTGCGGCGGTCTCGCACCCGCTGTCGCTGCCGCGCGACACGCGGCGCGGCGGGCTTTTGCCGCGCCTGTGGCATTGGGCGGCCTTCCCCGAGTTTGTGCCGCTGTCCCAACTGGGGCAGGACGGACACCCGGAACTGGGCAATTTCCTGCCGCCGCTCGCCTTCAAGCGGCGGATGTGGGCGGCGGGGTCGCTGACCTTTCATGGCAGCTTGCGCATCGGCGAGAGGCTCAGGCGCAAATCGGTGATCCGCTCGGTCAAGGCCAAGACCGGGGCGACAGGCGACATGGTTTTCGTCACCGTCGGCCACCAGATCGAGGGCGAGACCGGCAGTTTCGTGGAGGAGGAGCAAGATATCGTCTATCTCCACATCCCCGAGACCTTCACGCCGCCCAAGCGTCTGCCCGAACTGGAAAGCCCCGATTTCGACGAGACGGTCACGATCAACGAGGCGCGGCTGTTCCGGTTTTCCGCCGCCACCTACAACGCCCACCGCATCCACTACGACCTTCCTTACGCGCGCGAGGTCGAGAAATACCCCGCCCTCGTCACCCACGGCCCGATGCAGGCGATCATGCTGATGGAAACCGCCAAACGGCACACCGGCGTCCCGCCCAAGCGCTTCAGCTTCCGCGGCGTGCATCCGATGTTCCACACCCATGACCTGCGCCTTCAGGGCAAGCTGTCGGCCAATGGCAAGACCATGGACCTCGGCACCGCGACGCCTGAGGGCTACCTGGGCATGACCGCGCGGGCGGAGTGGGATTGATGGGCATCCTTTCGGGCATGCGCGTGGTCGAAAGCTCCGCTTTCGTGGCGGTGCCGCTGGCGGGCATGACGCTGGCGCAGATGGGGGCGGATGTGATCCGCTTCGACCTGCCCACGGGCGGCATGGATGCGGGGCGCTGGCCTGTCGCTCCGAACGGGCAAAGCCTGTTCTGGGCAGGCATGAACAAGGGCAAACGGTCCGTCGCGCTCGACGTCAAGACGCCCCGCGGCCGCGAGATCGCGCAGGAAATCATCTGCGCGCCGGGCGATGACGCGGGCCTGTTCATCACCAATCTCGCCACGCAAGGCTGGACAGATCACGCGACGCTGGCCGCACGCCGCCCCGATCTGGTGTCGGTCAGCCTGCGCGGCGACCGCCACGGACGACCTGCGGTCGATTATACCGTGAACCCCGCCGTGGGCTTTCCCATGGCGACCGGCCCCGAAGGGTCCGAGGAGCCTGTCGCCCACGCGCTGCCCGCATGGGACGCGATTGCGGGGGGGCTGGTCGTCTCGGGATTGCTCGCCGCCGAACGCCACCGGCTGCGCCATGGCAGCGGCCAAGCCGTCGATCTGACGCTCAAGGATGTGGCCGCCGCCATGCTCGGCCATCTGGGGATCATCGGGGAACATGCGGTGACGGGCACCACGCGGGGCCGCGCGGGCAACAGCCTTTATGGCGCCTATGGTCAGGATTTCCCATGCGCCGATGGCAGGCGCGTCATGGTCATCGGGCTGACGGCACGGCAGTGGCAGAACCTGCTCAAGGTCACCGGCCTGTCCGAGCCGATGGACGCCTTGGCCAATGCGCTTGGCGCGGATTTCCGCGACGAGGGCGCGCGCTGGCACGCGCGGCACGCGATCACGGCCGTGCTTGCGCCGTGGTTCAAAGCCCGCCGCGTCGCGGATTTCGCCGCCGATCTCGACCGCGCGGGCGTCACATGGTCGGAATTCCGCACCTTCTCCCAAGCGATCGAGGACGACCCCGACCTGTCGCCCGACAACCCGATCTTTTCCGAGGTCACGCAGCCCGGAATCGGCACTTACCTCAGCCCCGGCACGCCCTTCGGCTTTTCCGGCATGGCGCGCGACCCGGCCACCCCCGCCCCCCTCCTCGGTCAGCATACCGAAGCCGTTCTGGCCGATGTCGCCCGCCTGCCCGAGGGCGACATCGCGCGGCTTTTCGACGCCGGCATCGTGGCGCAGCCCTCGCGGGCGGCGCTGCGCGCGGCCTCCTAGGTCACGCGCTGGCGGGCCATGTATTCGGGGCGGTCCCAGAGCCGGCCGTCGATCACCTCCTCGATGATCTTGGCGGCGGCGCGCACATCGCCCTCCGACACGTAAAGCGGGGTGAAGCCGAAGCGCATGATGTCGGGCGCGCGGAAATCGCCGATCACGTCACGCGCGATCAGCGCCTGCATCGCGGCATAGCCATGCTCGGATCGGAACGAGACCTGCGAACCACGCTGCGCGGGATCGCGCGGGCTGGCCAGCGTCAGCGATGGGCAACGCGCTTCCACCTCGGCGATGAAGGTCTCGCACAAGGCGACCGAGGCGGCGCGCAGATCGGCCATGTCGACCCCCTCCCAGACCTCGAGCGCAGCCTCAAGCGCGGTCAGTTGCAGCACCGGCGGCGTGCCGACGCGCATCCGCTCGACACCCGGCGCGGGCCGATAGGCGAGGTCGAAGGCGAAGGGCGCTTCGTGCCCCAGCCAGCCAGCCAGCGCGGGCTCGACCTGATCGGCCAGATCGGGGCGGACATAGATGAAGGCCGGCGCGCCGGGGCCGCCGTTGAGGTATTTGTAGGTGCATCCCACGGCGAATTCCGCGCCCGATCCCGCCAGATCGACCGGCACCGCGCCTGCGCTATGGGCCAGATCCCAGATCATCACCGCGCCTGCCTTGTGCGCGCGTTCGGTGATGGCCTTCATGTCGTGCATGCGCCCGGTGCGGTAATCGACCTGCGTCAGCATGACGACCGCCACATCGTCGGCAATGGCGTCCGCCACCGCCTCGGGGTCGACCACGCGCAGGCCGTGACCGTGACCGAGCTGCCGGATCAGCCCCTCGGCCATGTAGAGATCGGTCGGGAAATTCCCGTTGTCCGACAAGATCACACGCCGCTCGGGCCGCATCTGAAGTGCCGCCGACAGGGCCTGATAGACCTTGATCGACAGCGTGTCGCCCATCACCACCGACCCGGCCTGTGCGCCTATCAGACGGCCCACCAGATCGCCCACGCGCGACGGTTGCGCCATCCAGCCGTCAAGGTTCCAGCCCTTGATCAGATGCGCGCCCCATTGCCCGGTCATCGCCTGCGCGACCCGGTCGGGCACGGCGCGCGGCAAGGGCCCCAGCGAATTGCCATCGAGGTAGATCATCCCGTCGGGCAGGTCGAACATGTGTTTGCGCAAGACGGTCATCGCGTGATCCTTCATAGCTGCCCCCTGACCTGCCAAAGCTCGGGGAACAATTCCACCTCGAGCATCCGGCGCAGATATTGCACCCCCGACGTGCCCCCTGTGCCGCGCTTGAACCCGATGATGCGCTCCACGGTCGTGACATGGTTGAAGCGCCAGCGGCGGAAATAATCCTCCAGATCCACCAGCTTTTCGGCCAGTTCATAAAGCTCCCAATGCGCCTGCGGGGATTGGTAGACCGTGGCCCATGCGTCACGGATCGCATCTTGCGCCGCATGGGGCGCATCCATCTTGTAGGTCGCGCTGAAATCCTGCCCGGTCTGCGCGCCCAGACGGTCCAGCGCGACATGGTAGAGCGATTTGTGCGACAGTTCTGCGGTCAGCGCGCCATGCAGCGCCGGGCGGTGTTCATGCACCTTGAGCATCGCGGGGTTGCGGTTGCCCAGCATGAATTCGATCCGGCGATACTGATGCGACTGAAACCCCGAGGATTTTCCCAGATCGTCGCGGAAGGCGGTGTATTCCGACGGCGTCATGGTGCGCAGTACGTCCCATGCGCCGTTGAGCTGCTCGAAGATGCGCGCCACCCGCGTCAGCATCTTGAACACCGGGCGCACCTCTCCGCCCATCAGACCGCTGCGCGCCGCCGTCAGCTCATGGATCGCCAGCCGCATCCACAATTCGCTCGTCTGGTGCTGGATGATGAACAGCATCTCGTCATGGGCGTTCGACAGGGGTTTTTGCCCCTCCAAAAGCCCTTCGAGCGCGAGGTAGTCGCCATAGCTCATCTCGCGCGCGAATGACATCTGCGCGCCCTCGGTGGCGGGATCATAGGCGTCGGTCATGGGATGGGTCCGTTGCAGATGCGATGATGCACCCTGCCCCGAGCCTTGGCGGCGCGCAACCCGTCACGCCCCGACCGCGACGCCCACCCGCCGGCGATAGGGCCCGACCACACAGGCCAGCCCGAGGATCACGCCCGAGACCGTCGCGATCATGCCCGCCGCGCTGACCGAGTTGGAAAACCCCAGCCAGAGCGGCCCGTAGCCCGCCAGCACATAGCCAAGGATGGCCGAGAGCATGGCCAAAGCGACCGACCACCAGACCTGCGCGGCAAGGCTGTTGGTCAACAGGCGGGCGGCCGCGGGCGGGCAGATGAACATGGCGATCACGATGATGGACCCGACCGCGTCGAAGGCCGCCACGGCGGCGACAGTGGCGGTGATGACCAGCGCCAGACCGATCAGCGACACCGGCAGGCCGATGGCGCGGGCGAACCCCTCGTCGAAGGTGGAAAGCTTGAGGGGCCGCCAGAAGATCAGCGTCAGCACCGCGATCAGCGCCGCCACCACCGCCATGCGCGGCAATTCGGGCGGCAGGCTGGCCAGAGCGACGGGGTCCAGCAGACTTCCCCATCCCTCCGCGCGAAGCCAGATAAGTGTTTCCAGATTGCCCATCAGCGCGTGTTCAACGTCCAGATGCACACGGGAGGTGTCGGATTGCTCCAAGAGCAGCACACCGCCCGCGAAAAGCGCGGTAAAGACCACACCCATGGCCGCCCCCGGCTCGATCCCGCCCAGACGACGGATCGCCTCGATCAACACCACCGCGACCAGCGCCGCGGCGCCTGCCCCAAGCAGCATGGGGATGGCCGCGACCGTCCCCGTGACCAGAAAGGCCACCACGATGCCCGGCAGCACGACATGGGAAATCGCATCCCCGATCAGCGCCTGCCGACGCAGGATCAAGAAATTGCCGGGCAGCGCGCAGGCGATGGCGGCAAGGATGCCGATCAGGATCGGGGTGAGCGAGAACTGCACGAAATCCGCGCCCATGGCCTAGCCCCCCACCGGCTGCGGGCCACCCAGCCGCGCGTCGAAATCGGCGATCTGGTCGGCGGTGAAGACGTCTTCGATGGGCGTCAGCCCGTCGTAGCGCCCGGTGAGCGCCGTGTCCTGATGCACCGCGCGCGCCACGTCCCAGCGGCGTTCATCGCGGGCGATCTTTGCGGCAAGCGCCCTGCCCTTGTCGGTGGCGACCCCGTCGCGGCGGATCAGCCCCTCGGCCCGCAAGATCCGCAGCGTCAGCGGGTCGTGGATGGGTTCCGCCCGCACCAGCGCCAGCAGCCCCTGCCGGCGGTGGACACGCGCCTGAAACCGGCGGTGCGCCAGCGCCGAGGCCAACACACCGCGCGCGGGCGCAAAGAGCAGCGACAGCGCAAACACACCCGCGGCGATCAGCACGATGATCGGCCCGGTCGGCAGGTCAGGGGCCGAGGCGGACAAGGCCGCGCCGACATAGCCCGAGACGCCGCCGATCACACCCGCGGTCCACAGCACGCGCTCGACCCGGTTGGTCCAGAAACGCGCGGTGACGGCGGGAATGATCAACATCGCCACGATCAAGATCAGGCCCACCAGCTTGAGCCCGATGACCGTCACGGCCATCACCAGCCCCATCATCGCCAGATCGACGCGTCGCGTGTCGATGCCCATCGCGGCCGCATGGCCCGCATCGAAGGCCACCAGCGTCATCGGGCGGCGCAGTACCCAGATCAAAGCCACGGTGAGCGCACCGCCAAAGGCGATGGTCTGCGCATCTTGCAGCAGCATGCCGGCGGTGGAGCCGAGCAAGAAATCCTCCAGCCCCGCCTGCCGCCCCCGGTCGAGCGTCTGGATCACCGTCAACAGCACGACGCCAAAGCCGAAGAACACCGACAACACCGCGCCGATGGCCGCATCCTCGGCCAGCCGCGTGGTCCGCGCGATCCATTCCACCAGCCACAGCCCGGCAAAGGCACTGAGCGCGGAGCCCAAAAGCAGACCGACAAGGCTTTGCCCGTTGCCGCCCAAGGCCACCATGACCAGAAAGGCAATGGCGACCCCGGGCAGCGTGGCATGGGCGACCGCGTCCGACACCAGCGCCCGCTTGCGCAGGAACAGAAAAGTGCCCGCCGCCCCTGCCGCAAAGCCCAAAAGGCCCGCCCCGATGGTCACCAGCGTGGCATTGTAGCCCGCCTGAAGCAGCAGCGCGGCAAGGAAATCCGGCATGACCTAGCGCACCGTCAGGGCAAGCTGGTCCAGATGCGTCGCCGCCAGACGGCCGCCATAGGTCTGTGCCAGTGCTGCGGGTGTGAAAGTGGTCTCGACCGGCCCCTCGGCCATTGCGCGGACGTTGACGAGAAAGACATGGTCGAAATATCCGGCGACCGTGGCAAGGTCATGATGCACGGCGATGACGGATTTGCCTTGCGCCTTGAGACCCTTGAGCAGGTCGATTATGGCGCGCTCGGTGGCGGCGTCGACGCCCGCGAAAGGTTCGTCAAGCACGTAGAGATCAGCGTCTTGCGCCAGCGCGCGGGCGAGAAAGACGCGCTGCTGCTGGCCGCCGGAGAGTTGACCGATCTGGCGGTCGGCAAAGCCCTCCATGCCGACGCGGGCCAACGCGTCGAGGGCAAGGGCGCGTTCCGCCCGGCTGACCCGACGAAACAGGCCCAGCTTGCGGTAGCGGCCCATCAAGACCACGTCGATCACCGTGGTCGGGAAATCCCAATCGACACTGGCGCGCTGGGGCACATAGGCGATGCGGTCGCGGGCAGCGGCAACAGGCTGGCCATAGACAGTCACCTGCCCCGAGACCGTCGGGATCAACCCCAGCGCGGCCTTGAGAAGCGTCGATTTTCCCGCCCCGTTGGGCCCGATGATGGCCGACATCGCCCCCGCCGGGAACGTCGCATCGACCGAGAACAACGCGGGCTTGTCGCCATAACTGACCGTCAGCCCGCGCAGGCAAAGCGGGCTGGCGGGGTCAGGCCCCGCCCCTGTCTGCGCGCCACCACTTGCGGCCAGTGTCAGCGTGGATGGCATGAGGTCGGTCAATTCAGCGCCAACTCGTCGATGCGGCCCCGTTCGGGGGCCTGCCCGCCAAGCGCGCGGGCGATGGTCGTCACATTATGGTCGATCATGCCCAGATACGTTCCCTCATAAGTGCCGGGCGCGCCCATGGCGTCGGAAAAAAGCTCGCCTCCGATGCTGACCGTATGGCCCTGCGCCGCAGCGCCCTCGATCAGCGCGCGGATGTTGCGGTCGGAGACCGAAGTCTCGACGAAGACCGCGCCGATATTGCGGGTGACAAGGGTATCGACCAGTTCCGAGATCCGGTTCAGCCCCGCCTCGCTTTCGGTGGAAATGCCCTGAATGCCCATCACCTCGAACCCGTACGCCGCCCCGAAATAGGTGAAGGCGTCATGGGCGGTGACCAGAACCCGCGCCTCGGCCGGAATCGAGGCCAGAACGGTCTGGGAATAGACGGCAAGGGCTGCCAACTCCTCCAGATGGGTGGCGGCATTGGCGGTATAGGTCTCGGCATTGTCGGGGTCTGCCGCGATCATCGCGTCGCGGGTGGCCAGTACGACGCGCGACCACAGGTTGGGGTTCATCCAGACATGGGGGTCGAAGCGGCCCTCGTAATCCTCGGAGCCGATCAACTGGCTGCTCGGGATCGCCTCGGCAACGGCCACGACCGCGCGTTCGGCCGCCAGTTCCAGCAAGAAGGGTTCCAGCTGCGCCTCGAGGTAGAGGCCGTTCCAAAAGACCAGATCGGCCTGCGCCGTCGTCACGATGTCGCTGCGGGTCTGGCGGTAGGCATGCGGATCGACGCCCGGACCCATGAGCGCGGTCACATCGACACGCTCGCCGCCGACCTGACGGGCGGCATCGGCGATCATGCCGGTGGTGGCCACAACGGAAAGACGATCCTGCGCGGCAGCCGGAAGGGCCAACGCCGCGGCAGTGGCAAAAGACAACAAGAAGCGTCGGGTCAGCATGATGTGCGAATGTCCTGACTTGGCGCGCAGACGGGCGCGCGGGCCGTGCCGTCAGGACTGCATATTGCGATCCATTCGCAAAAAGTCAATGCTGTTGCGACTTATTATCAATCAAACTCAGGCAAAGGCCGCCATGACACCCCTAAGCTCGGCCAGTCCCCGCATCCGCCCGATCAGCGGGTAGCCCGAAAGCGTCCCTCGACGGTCGAGATCTGGCACGAGTACCTGAATCGTGGCGAGCAAAGCGGTATCGCCCTCCGGATGCACGCTTTCGGAAATGCTGAACCGCCAGCCCCGGACCTGCTGTGGTCGCACGACGCGTCACCAGTCCTCAATGACGAGGTCGGCCCTCGTCTCGGGCATGCACTGCGCGTGATAAAGCAACTGACCTTCAAGGTAACGTGCGTTTGCGGGGGCCTTCGGATCTGGATCACACCCATCCCGACGGGCCATCCTTTCGAAAGAAACATCAAAGGGGACAGACAAGAATACGCTGAAATCCCACAGATCCGACAGCTCATCACGGTGCAGGAAAATGCCGTCGAGAATCAGCAAGGCGCCCGGTGGCACGATCTGCCCGCTTCGGTCGGCCGCATCCCTTCTGTGGTCGAAGATGGCGGTAAGAACGTGGGAGTCACCCCGCCGGAAGGGAATGATCAGATGCTCGATCAAGGCCGGGTAATCATAGGAGTCGAGAAAGTAGCCCGTGGGGTCGCGGCGCCCGCGGGCATACCGGACGTCGGCGGGATTGTGAAACCCATCGACGCCAGCCCGCAGTATGGGCCGTCCACACTCGGTCAAAAGCGCGGCCAGGCTATCCGCGAAGGTGGTCTTTCCGGCACCATCGACGCCGTCGATCGCGACGATGGCACGAGAGGGCAGGCCGATCACATGATCGGCCAAGGTACGAACCTTTTCGACATCCACCGCCAATTCGTTTCCTAGTCTTGAGGCCGCGAGAACGCATATACTCGATTCCAGAAAGACGGTGCGCAGGACGTTACAAGCGCACCCGTCCCGTGCGGTTCATGCGCCTGTCGGAGCGCCGACGGACGCTACACTTCCGCAACTGCCGCCATGACACCCCTAAGCTCGGCCAGTCCCCGCATCCGCCCGATCAGCGGGTAGCCCGGCATCATCGGCCGGTCGAGGTCGGCCAAGAGCGCATGGCCATGGTCGGGGCGCATGGGGATGATGGCATCCGCCCTGCCCTCGGCCTTGCGGCGGCGTTCCTCGGCGGACAGCGCGCGGATGGTGGCGACCATGTCGGTGTCGCCTGCCAGATGCGCGCTTTCGGTAAAGCTGCAGCGCCCGCCGCGCATCGGGCCGCGCAGCGTGTTGCGCAAATGGACGAAATGGATATGCGGGCCGAGCCGCTCGATGAAGGCCACCGGGTCGAAACTGGGGGCAACCCCCAGCGATCCTGTGCAGAAGGTGATGCCATTGGCCGGGCTGGGCAAGCGGGCCATGAGATCCGCGTAATCATCGAGCGTGGACATGATGCGCGGCAGGCCCAGCAGCGGGAAAGGCGGATCGTCGGGGTGGCAGCACAGCCTCAGCCCCAGCGCCTCGGCGGTCGGCACCACCTGTTCGAGGAAATCGGCAAGGTTCGCGCGCAGGCGGTCGGCGTCGATCCCGTCATAGCGGGCGAGCGCCGCGCGCACTTCGGTCAGACCCCAATGTTCCGCCGCCCCCGGCAGCCCCTTGAGGATGTTTTCCACCAGACGCGGCCCCAGATCGTCGGCCCCCCGGTCAAATCCCGCGCGGGCCTCGGCGCGCAGATCGTCGGGGTAATCGGCCATAGCTCCGGGACGCTCCAGCACATGCAGGTCGAAGATGGCGAAATCGAGCAGGTCGAAATGCATCGCCGTGCCGCCCCCCGGCACCGGGTGGTGCAGGTCGGTGCGGGTCCAGTCGAGCACGGGCATGAAATTGTAGCAGATCACCTCGATCCCGGCCCCGGCCAGATTGTGCAGGCTTTCGCGCCATGCTTCGACATGCGCGTGCCAATCCCCGGTCTGGGTCTTGATCGCCTCGGAGACCGGCAGGCTTTCCACCACATCCCATGTCAGGCCTGTCGGTGCACCCGGCGGCCCTTCGATCTCGAGCTTGCGCTTTGCGATCGCCTCGGGCGTCCAGACCTCGCCGGTGGGCACATGATGCAGCGCTGAGACGATACCCTGCGCACCCGTCTGGACGATCTCGGGGATCTTGATCTCGTCGCCGGGGCCGAACCAACGCCAGGTCTGCCGCATCTTTTACGCCTCCCGCAGGGTCAGGCCGGTGTCGCTGTCGAAGAGATGGATCTCTTCTTCGGGCGCGCCGACACGGATGGTATCGCCCAAGCCGATCCGGGTCTGGCCCGGGCTGTGGACGGTGATGGCACTGCCTGTCGCGGTCTGGCCGTAGACATAGCTTTCGCCGCCCAACTGCTCGACCGAGCGGACATGGACGGTAACAGGCCCATCGTCACTGGCGCACAGGTGATTGGGGCGGATGCCCAGCGTCACCTTTTCGCCCGCGCGTTGGGCAAAGCCCGTGACAGGCAGGCGCAGCGTCTCGCCGGTGTCCAGACGCATCAGCGTCCGGTCGTTTGTGTCGACCTGACCGGCGATGAAATTCATCTTGGGGCTGCCGATGAACCCCGCCACGAACAGGTTCGCGGGCGTGTTGTAAAGATCGAGCGGGCGGCCGAATTGTTCCAGCTTGCCAAGCCGCAGAACGGCGATCTTGTCGGCCATGGTCATGGCCTCGACCTGATCGTGGGTGACGTAGATCATCGTGTTTTCCAGACGCCGGTGCAGCGCCGCGATCTCGCCGCGCATGTCGACGCGCAACTCCGCATCAAGGTTCGAGAGCGGCTCGTCGAACAGGAACACACGCGGCTCGCGCACAACGGCGCGCCCGATGGCGACGCGCTGGCGCTGGCCGCCCGACAAGTCCTTGGGGCGGCGGTCGAGCAGTTGCTCGATCTGCAGCATGCGCGCCACCTCATCGACCTTGCGGGCAATCTCGGGCTTGGGCGTGTTGATGTTCTCCAGCCCGAAGGACAGGTTCTGGCGCACCGTCATATGCGGGTAGAGCGCGTAGGACTGGAACACCATCGCCAGCCCCCGGTCGGCGGCGGGGATGCGGTTCACGACCTCACCGCCGATGGCGATCTCGCCGCCCGAGATATCCTCGAGCCCCGAGATCATCCGCAGAAGCGTGGATTTCCCGCAGCCCGACGGGCCGACAAAGACGCAAAACTCGCCATGCGCGATGGACAGGTCGATGCCTTTGATGACCTCGGCCTGACCGTAGGCCTTGCGCACGTCCCTCAGTTCGATGGCGACCATGATCTATTTCCCCCCGTCGCTTTTTGATGCGCGGTTGTCATTTGCCACCCGTCGAAGCGATGCCGGTGGCGATGTATTTCTGCAAGAACATGAACACCATGGCGATGGGCAGAAGCGTCAGCACGGTCATCGCCAGCAGCGAGGACCATTGCGTCTGAAGCTCGCCCTGAAACGAATTCAGCGCCAGTTGCAGGGTGAAGTTTTCGGATTGGGTCAGCACGATCAGCGGCCACAAGAAATCATTCCAGCGCCACATGATCGCAAGGATGGCAAGCACCGCGATGGCAGGCGCGGACAGCGGCAAGATGATGCGCCAGTAGATCTTCCACTCCGATGCCTTGTCCATCCGCGCGGCATCCAGGATCTCGTCGGGGATGGTCAACATGTATTGGCGCAGCAAGAACACCCCCGTGGGCGTGGCCGCACCCGGGATGATGACGCCCCACAAGCTGTTGAACATGCCCAGTTCGGATACGATCAGGAACAAAGGCACAAGAACCACCGTCTGCGGGATCATCAGCGTGCCGATGACCAGAAGCAAAACGACCGTCCGCCCCCGGAAGCGGTACTTTGACAGCGCGAAAGCGGCCATGGAGTTGGTCAAGAGCATGATCAGCGTGGCCATGACCGTGATGAAGGTCGAGTTCCAGAAATAGAGCAGGAAGTTGAAGCGCCCGAAGAGGTCGGAATAGTTCTCGGTCGCAAGCGAGAAGCGCTCCAGCCGCTCGTAATCACGGATCGAGACCTGCAACCGCTCCTCGGGGTTCGCGGGGTCGATCATCTGCGCCTGCAGCCCCACACGGCGCAGTTGCGCAAGGATCATGCCTTCATGCTCGCCGCCGGTTATGCGGAACAGCGGCAAGGGGTCAGCGTGGCCGTCGAGCGTGATGGTCTGCTGCTGGTAGGGCAGAAAGGTGGGCGGGTAGCGCTGCAGGTCGGCCTCGGTCTTGAAGGAAGACAGCACCAGCCAGACCACGGGAAAGAACATCAAGAAGACGCCAAGGAAAAGGTAGCCGTAGCTGGCCCAATCAGTCCAGTGCAGGCGGGCGCCCCCACGGGTGGCGGTCAGGAACTCCCATGTCCTACCCATCGACGCTCTTTCTATTGACCCAGAGCTGCACCAGCGTCAGCACCACCAGCACGAAGGCAACCAGAAGGGACGCAGCCGCCGACAGGCCGAACAGGCGCGGGGAGCCCGCAAATCCTTCCTCGTAGATATACTGGATGATGAAGGTGGTGGCGGTGCCCGGGCCGCCGCCGGTGAAGGCATAGACCTCGTCGAAGGTCTGCACGCCCTTGATCAGGGCCAACACCAGAACGACCAGCATCGTGGGCGCAAGCAGCGGCAGCGTGATGCGGCGAAACGCGCGCCAGGGGCTGGCGCGGTCCATGGTGGCGGCCTCGTAGACATCGCGGGGGATGGCTTGCAGTCCCGCCAGCAGGATCAGGGTGTAGAACCCCATATGCGCCCAGACCGACAGGAACACCGACCAGGCAAAGGCCCATTGCGCATCGACCAGCCAGTTGTAGCCGCCGATGCCCGCCCAATCGAGGAAAGCGTTCAGAACGCCGTTCCTCTGCAACATCCATTTCCAGATCAGTGCCACCACGACCGGCGAAAGCAGCACGGGGAAGAAGAACACCGACCGGAAAAAGCCCCGCGCGCGGATCTTGCCGTTCAGCACGATGGCGGTGAGCAGCGAAAACCCCACCATGATGCCGACCTGAAGCGTCACGAACCACAACGTGTTCCACACCGCGCGCCAGAACTTGTCCTCGCGGCAGGTGTTGGGGTCGAGGTGGTTGGCGCAATCCAGGAGCCGCTCGAAATTGCCCATGCCGATCTGCGGGCGGTCGGCCAGCATGACATTGGCCCCGCCCGTCGTGGCATAGGCCACGTTCAGGATGACGGGCAGAAAGGCGAAAAGCCCGAACAACAGCAGGTTCGGCGCAAGGAACACCCAGGCCAGCCGGTTGATCCCCAAGAGCCGCTGCAGCGCGATCATCGGGATCTCGACCAGCCGCATCACTGGCGAAATCAGGCGCAGGGCAAACCCGTCGCCTGCGCCTCGCAGCGCCGTCATCTCAGGGGGTGGGGCGGGCGCGGTTGCGCCCTGCCCCTTGGTCTCGGCCACGCCCTTACTGCGCGTCGGCCAGCGCCGCCTCGAGGTCGGCGGCCATCCGGGCCACCGCATCCTCGACGCTCAGCTCGCCCACGATGGCTTGGCTGACACGTTCAGCGGTGATGCCGAACATAGCGCGGTTGTTGGCATAGCCCTGATAGCGGAAGGCCGACGGGGCCACATCTGCCAGATCGGCAGCAAAGGCCGACAAGGCGGCCGCGGCGGCAGGCGATGCGCCCTCGAACTCCACGCCCGCTTGTGCCACGCCCAGATGCGCGGGCAGGTTGCGGGTGCGCGCCGTCACTTCTGCGTAGATGTCTTCCTGCGCAAGGAAGTCGATCACGGCCGCGACCACCTCGGGATGCTGGGTCGCGCTGAAGCCGACGATGCCCGCGCCGCCCGGCATGCCCGAACACACGCCCGCCGGACCGCAGGGGCTGCCCACGACCTGCCAGTCGAAGAGGTCGCCGACCGTGCTGTCCATCCGGCCCACCTGCCAGCTGCCGGAGTAGTAGAACACCAGTTCGCCGTTGATGAATTCCTGCGCCGCGTCCTGATAGGTCGCGCCTCCCTGCCCGGCCCAGACATCGCGCGCCATGGTGCCGTCATTGTTCCATTCGACGAATTGCGCGGTGAAGGCGGCAAAGCCCTCGTCCGACAGGGTCGGCGTGCCGTCCTCGGCCACGATGGCCGCACCATAGCTGATCGCGGGACCGGCAAAGCGGTGGCCGGTGCGGTCGATGGCCATGGGGAAGGGCGTCTCGGTCGCGGCGGCGACGCTGCGCGCGGCCTCGGCCCAGTCGTCCCAGGTGGCATCCGCGCCCGGCATCTCGACGCCCGCTTGCTCGAAGAGGGTGGCGTTGACGAAGGCGCCGGTGATGGTCAGCTGGCTGTGCATGCCGTTGATGGCATCGCCGCCCGCGGCCCCCCGATACCAGCCCAGCGTGTCGCCGAAAGACGCCTCCCAATAGGCGCGGTCGATGTAAGGTGCCAGATCGAGGTAGTACTGCGACAACCCGCCAAGGTCCGTGACCTTGGCGATATCCGGCCCGCTGCCAGCGGCCAGCTGGATCGGCAGGTTCTCGAGGATCGCCTGATAGGGCACCACGTCCACGATCACGTCGACGCCGGGGTTGGCGGCCTCGAAGCGGGTCAGCACGTCGTCGTAGACCTCGCATTCATTGCCGTCCGAATAGCACATGAAGCGGATTTCCTGCGCCATCGCGGGCGCGGCAAGGCCTAGGGCCAGCGCGGTGGTTCCAAGCAGTTTAAGATGGGTCATTCCAGTTTCCTCCCTAAGGTATTGGATCGTCTTGGTCGTCGTCTGTCATCCGGCCCTCGCCCCCGCGCCTCAAGGCGTCTTGTCGGGCAGCCAGCCTTGGTAGAACTCTGCGTCATGGGGCAAGGGCAAGGCAACCTCCTTGCCCGCGCGTGCCGCGGCGTAAACGGCTGTCACAAGCTCGATGGAGCGGCGGCCGCAGGCCAGCGTCACCTCGCGCCCCGCGCGCCCGTCGAGGGCATCCGCGATGGCCTCCAGATATCCCGCGAAACCCGATTTCGGTGCGGGCAGACCGGCGAGGATGGCATCGACGGGCGGCTGTTTCGACGGATCGCGGGCGCTGAAGGTCCACGGCCCGTCGGCGGGCGCATAGGGCAGATCGCCGGAGGTGGCGGTCAGATGTTCGAACACAAGGCGCAGGCGCGTGGCGTCGCCCGCAGCCCCCAGCGTGACGGAGGAGGTTGCCAACGCGCCGCTATCGAAGCGGATGGCGATGGCCGCGCAATCCTCGGTCTCGATGGGATTGATGCGGGTGGCGACCTGCGCGCTGACGCCTGCAGGGTTGCCGAAATAGCGGCACAGAAGGTCGTGGTTGTGGATCGCATGGCCCAGAACCGCGCCGCCGCGTTCGCCCGCCCAAGTGCCGCGCCATGGCACGGCGTAGTAGTTCGCGCCGCGGTTCCAATGGGTTTCGAGCGCGGCCACCTGGGGCCTGCCAACCAGCCCCGCCGCGCTCAGCGCATCGAGCGCGGCCGTGCCGGGGCCGTAGCGATACTGGAAGACGGGGAAGATGCGCTTGCCGCATGTGTGCTCGGCCCCGGCCAGCACGTCACAGTCGGCGAGGGAGGGGGCGATGGGCTTTTCCAGCACCACGTGCTTGCCCGCCTGAAGCGCACGGACGGCCATGGGGACATGCAGGTGCGGCGGCAGGCAGATGTCGATCAGGGTCACGGCGGGATCGTCCAGCGCCTGCTCAACGGCGGTGCCGATCTGGATGCCGCTGTCGCCCGCCACCTCCGTCGCGCGGGCGGTGTCGAGGTCGATCAGCCAGCGCACATTGTAGCGGTCGGGAAGCGCGCGGTAGCCGGCCAGATGCTCGCGGCCGATCCCCGCCCCGATGATGGCAACGGCGATCATGCGCCCCCCTCGGCCATGGCCTGAGCCCTGAGGGCCAGTTCCATGACGGTGAAAGCATGCGCCTGCGGCATAGCGGTTTCGGTGCGGTCGCGGATATCGGCGATCAGCCGCGCGAAATAGGGCATGCCCGCGCCGGATGCGTCGATGACCTCGCAGCGGGTGCCGTTGACGAGGATCAGGTGATCGGTACCTGCCCGCCCGCACACATCGACGTATTTCCGCAGCTCGATATACCCTTCCGTCCCCAGAATCGTCAGCCGCCCGTCGCCCCATGTGGGCAGAGCATCGGGCGTGAACCAGTCGACGCGGATGTAGCCATGCCCGGTGCCCGAGCGCAGCGCGATCTCGCCGAAATCCTGCAAACCCGGATCACCCGGATGGGCGAGGTTCGCGGCAGTGGCCAGCGTGATCTCGGCCTCGGTCGAGCCGGTGAAGAACAGGAACTGGTCGATCTGATGCGACGCGATATCGGTCAGGATGCCGCCATAGGCGTCGCGGTCAAAGAACCAATTGGGCCGCGTCGCGCGGTTGAGCCGGTGGGGCCCGAGGCCCACGGTCTGCACCACGCGCCCGATCGCGCCCGCCGCCACCAGTTCGGCGGCTTTCGTGACGCTGGGAACCTCGAAGCGTTCCGAGAAATCGATCGACCAGATGCGCCCGGTCCTGGCTTGGGTCGCCCGGATTTCGGCCAGTTGCGCCAGCGTCGTGCAGCCGGGCTTGTCGGTCATCACGTCCTTGCCCGCCTCCATCGCGGCGGTGGCCCAACGGGCGCGGTCGCGCGGGATGCAGGAGATGCAGATCAGGTCGATCTCGGGGTCGTCGAGCAGGGTTTGGGCATCCACCACGCGCGGCACGTCGGGGAAGCGCTTGATAAAGCCGTCGAGCGGTTCGGGCGCGCCATCGGTCCACCAGCCGACAAACTCGGCCCCCTCGGCCATGAGGTTGGCGCTCATGCCGAAGATATGGCGGTGGTCGATGCCGATGGCAGCGAATTTCATGGAGCAACCTCGGTCACATGGCCCGTGCGGGCCGATTGGGTGATGGCGTCGATCAGCGCATGGGCGGCAAGGGCCGCCTGCCCCGTCACGAGAGGATCGCGGCCGGTGCGGATCGCCTCGGCGAAATCCTCGATGACGGCGCGGTGCCAATCATGGGTGAAGGCCATCGGGTCCGCGCCGCCGCCCGTGCCGGCCGCCGCGCCATGGGTCTCCACGCGGCCGTCGCGGTGGCTTACGGTCAGCACGCCCGCCTCCAGATGGAGCGAGGCGGCATCGAAATGCAGGCGGATCGATTCCGCCGCGCCGGGGAAACTGGCGGTCGATGCGGTGAGATGACCGACCGCGCCCGAGGCAAAGCGCAGGCCCGCGACGGCCACATCCTCGGCCTCCATCTTGTGAAAGCGCGTGGTGGCGGTCATCGCCTGAACTGTCGCCACAGGTCCGGTCAGCGACAGCGCAAGGTCGATGGTGTGGATCGCCTGTGAGATCAGCACCCCGCCGCCGTCGCGGGCATAGGTGCCGCGCCCCGGCTCATTGTAATAGGCTTGATCGCGCCACCATGGCACGGCGATCTCGGCCAGCCCCAGCCTGCCCAAACTTCCGCCCGCGACAAGTGCGGTGGCCGCGCGGGAGGCCGCGCGCATCCGGTGCTGGAACACGATACCGAGCGGCACCCCCGCTGCGGCACATTGATCCACCAGCGCCCGCGCCTCAGCCCCGTCGCGGGCGATGGGCTTCTCCATCAAGATGGGCTTTCTGGCAGCCAGAAGCGGCGCGATCAGGTCGGCGCGCGCATTGGGCGGCGTCAGCACGATGGCGAAATCGACGTCCGGATCGGCGGCAATGGCCTTGATGTCGGGATAGACCCGCGCGCCCTCGGGCTCCGCCAAGGCTTTGGCCCTGTCTGGATTGCGCGACCAGACGCCGTGCAAGCGAACGCCGGACCCGTCGCGCAACGCGGCTGTGTGCGTGGCAGCGACCATACCCGCCCCGATCAGCACGGCGTTCAATACGTGATCAGGCGCGGACACGGCAATGGCTCCCCCTTTGGCGCGGGCAGGTTGCGCAGCCCTGTGATGCGTTGTCAAGGAGCCAGTATACCGGTATACGGATTGATACACCCGCCCGGAGCCGACATGCCCCTTGCCGCCCGCCCCGACCCTGTCGCCGCCCTGCGCGTACCGCCGCTCGACCTTGCGCGCCCCGTGGCCGACCAGATCCATGCCGGGCTGAAATCGGCCATCCTGCGCGCCGACCTGCCGCCCGGCTGCCTGCTGTCGGAAACCGAGGTGGGCCAGCGCTTTGGCGCGAGCCGCACGCCGGTGCGCGACGCCTTTACCCGCTTGCGCGAGGATGGGTTGATCGTGACCTGGCCGTCGCGCGGAAGCTATGTCGCCGCGATCTCTGAGGCGGCCATCGTGCAGGCGCAATTCCTGCGCGAGGCGCTGGAAACCGCCTGTGTCGCGCGCCTCTGCGAGGTCGGTCTTGCGCCTGACGATGCCGCTACGCTCGAGGCCAACCTCGGCGATCAGGCCCGTGCCATTGCCAAGGGCGACACCGACGGCTTTCAACGCCTCGACGATGCCTTTCATGCCTGCATCGCGCGCGCCACGGGGTTTGAGCGTGCCGAAACGCTCTTGGTGCGCGAGAAATCGGCGCTGGATCGGCTGCGCATCCTGCCGCTGGCCGATGGGGCGCATATGGGGCGGCTGATGGACCAGCACCGCGCCATCCTGTCTGCAATCCTGTCGCGCGATGCGGATCGCGCAACGGCCGCGATGCGGGCGCATTTGCGCATGGTGCTTGGCACACTGGCCGATCTCAAGGCGCGGCACGCCGATCTGTTCGACAGCGGCCCCCCTTCGAATTGACACCGCCGCCCGCCCGCCGCAGGGTCGCGCGGGTTCAGACACGAGGGGAGTTTTCGATATGGCCGATCAAACGATTGCACTGGTCACCGGCGGCGCACAGGGCATCGGGCTTGCCTGTGCCGAGGCGCTTGCCGAAGACGGCTACAAGGTCATGCTGGCCGATGTGAAAGACAGCGTCCATGCGGCGGCCAAAGGCATCGGAGGGCGCGGCTTTGTGTGCGACGTGGCCGATGCCGGCGCGCTGATGGCCGTCTTCGACACCATCGAGGCCGAGGAAGGCCCGGTTGCAGCCCTTGTGAACAACGCAGGGATTGCCCGGCCCGGCGATTTCCTGAGCTACAGCCTGGAGGATTTCGACGCTGTGATCGGGTTGAACCTGCGCAGCGTCTTTGCCGCCACCCAGCGCGCGGCCAACGGCATGATCAAGGCGGGGATCAAGGGCGCAATCGTCAACATGTCGTCCATCAACGCGGTCGTGGCGATCCCCGCGATCCCGGCTTATTGCGCGTCAAAGGGCGGCGTGCAGCAATTGACCAAGGCCTCCGCACTGGCGCTGGCGCCGCATGGCATCCGCGTCAACGCGGTCGGGCCCGGCTCCATCGACACCGAGATGATGGCAGGCGTGAACGCCAGCCCCGAGGCCTTGGCGCGCGTGATGTCGCGCACGCCCATCGGGCGGGTCGGAACGGCGCGCGAGATCGGCGACGTGGTGGCCTTCTTGTGCTCGAGCAAATCCAGCTATGTCACCGGCGAAACGATATATGTCGATGGCGGACGGTTGGGGCTGAACTACACCGTCTGAGGCCCGCCCCGCGCGATCATGGCCATGACGCGGACGGTGGCCATGGCCCCGATCCACATGGCGAACAAGGCGAGCAGGGCGGTGGTCGAGAACACGGCCCCGCCCGACACACCCGCGCCGACCGCGCAGCCGCCCGCCAGCATCGCGCCAAAGCCCATCAAGACCGCGCCGACGAGGTATTTCTCCATCGGCGTGTCGGCACCGAAACGTTCCAGCTTCCATTCGCGGTAGGCGAGTGCCGCAGCTCCTGCCCCGACAAAGACGCCGGGCACCAGCCCGATGCCGAAGGACAAGACCACAGAGCGTTGCGTGACCAGCGCCATCAGCGTGTCGGTGGCAGGCCCGGTGAACGTGACGGAGGAGACCGGCACGATCTCGAAACTGCTGGCCGCGATCATCGCGGTAAAGGCCCAGCCCAGCGTGACCGCCAAACCGACGCCAAAGGCGCCCACGATGACTCCCAGGCTCAGGCCCCGGCGCCGCCCCAAGACCAACGCGCCCGCCAGCGCCAGCGCAGCAAGCGCCGTGGCGATGGCGGAGGTCAGGCCCAGACTGTCCAGAAGGCTCCGCCCCGCGCCGCCCGGCACAGTCCACAGCGCGGTCAGCGCCTCGCGCGCGGGCGCCAGCACACCTGTAAAGGAGGCTTGCGCCACCAGCGTCACGATCAACCCGGTGACCAGCGCGCGCAAGTTGCCCGTGGCCGACAGCACCAGCAGGCGCGAGGCGCAACCGCGCGCAAGGATCATGCCGATGCCGAACATCAAGCCGCCGATCACCGCGCCCGAGACCGAACCCTCGGCCGCCAGTTGCCGGGTGGAGGAGACGTCGAAAAGGCCTGACGCGATACCGCCCTGCGTCAGCATCAGCGTGGTGAAAAACACGATGAGCCAGATCGCGAGCTTGGGGCCGAACGCACCCTCGGCCACTTCGACCGTGGCCGCGCGCAGACAAAAGCGCGAGCGCTGCGCGGCCCAGCCGAACAACAGCCCTGTCAGCACGCCGGCACATGCCAGCACCACGGGTTCGCCCAAGCTCAACAACAGGTCTTCAAGCATCGCGCCATCCTTGGATCTGGGCAGAACCCTAGCAGTCCCGCGCGCGGGGTGCGTTGACCTGCATCAAGCAGGTATCGCCGCGGGTTATTTCAGTCGGCCATGGCCTCGAGGATGATGGCGTCCAGCAGCGCCTCGACCTCCTGCATCGGGCCGTCGGGATAGTCGCGGTGGCCGATCATCACCGCGCCGTCATGCTCGGCGATGAAGATGCCATAGGGGCAATGCACGAGGTTCATCAGGTCCGCCTCCATCACCCGGCGCGAGATGGCTGCCGAGCAGAAGAGAAAGATCTGCGCATTGTCGAACAGATCCTCGGTCGCGCCGACATCCGCGCCGGTGCGGTTGAGCATCTCTCCCACATGGCTGGTGTAGTCGATCACGAGGCCACGATTGATGATGGCATTCTCGATGGCGAAGCTCGCGTCATCGAATGTGCCGGGGTAGTCGAAGGTCACGGCATCCTGCGCCGTGGCCGTCAGGGGCGCGAGGGTGACGGAAAGACCGAGAAACAGGGCACGCATCATGGTCATGGAGTGTCCTTTGGGGTTGGGGCCCGCGGGCGGCGGATGTGCCGCCCGCGGGCCGGGGGTCAGACGAACATGTCCGTCGTGATGGCCTGATACCAATCAAGGCTTTCGCGGTAGGTCGCGGCGCGCGTCTCGGCATCCTCACCGGTCTGGCTGACGAAGCTGTCGACGCTGACGATGCCCTCGTCGCTGGCCTCGTAGGTGGCCCCGACCTTCACGCCATCATCGGTGTCGATCAGCGACCAGCAGGTGTTGGCATAGCGCGCCGGGAAGGCCCGCGATCCGGTCAGCGACGCAAGGATGGCATTGGCCGCCACCTTGGCCTGACTGTTGGCCGAGAAGCCCGATTTCGGCATCGCACCCTGCGCCGCCGCATCGCCCAGAACGGTGATGGCCGGGTCGATCCGGCTGGTCATGTCATAGGCCGAGACGGGCGCCCAGTTGCCATCGACGATATCGGCGGCAAAGGCAATCTGGCCCGCACGCTGGCCGGGGATGACGTTGCAGACATCCACGTTTTCCACCACGCCGTCGATGGTGACGGTCATGGCCTCAGCATCGACCTCGAAGCTCGATCCGCCCATGTCGGGGCCGATCCGCGTGACCATGCCCGAATAGTGGCGGTCCCATCCCTCTTCAAAGAGCGCCTGCTTGGAGAAGCTTTCCTTGGGATCGACAACCAGGATCTTGGCGGTCGGGTTGTTCTCGCGCAGGTAGTGGGCGACCATGGAGATCCGCTCGTAGGGACCGGGCGGGCAGCGGTAGGGATTGGGGGGGGCGACCATCGCGAAGGTGCCGCCTTGCGGCATGGCTTCGATCTGCGCGCGCAGGAGTTGCACCTGCGTCCCGCCCTTGTAGGCGTGCGGCATCCGGCCTTGGGCCGAGACCGACCAGCCCGGCACACTGCCATCGACGAAATCAATCCCCGGCGACAGCACCAGATGGTCGTAGGGCACCGACGGGCCACTGGCCAGCCGCACGGTCTTGGCGTCGCGGTCCACGCCCACGGCCCAGTCATGCACCACGTTGATCCCGTAGGTGGAGGCCAAGCCCCCATAGCCATGGGCAAGGTCATCGTAGTCGAAAAACCCGCCCAGATAGAGATTGCCGAAATAGCAGGTCTGGTAGATCCGCTGCGGCTCGATCAGGGTCACGTCGACCGCCCCTGCCCCGTCGCGGGCAAGATAGCGGGCCGCCGTCGCCCCGCCCGATCCGCCGCCGACCACGACCACGCGCGGCACGGATTGCGCGCGGGCGATCATCGGGGCCGCCAGCGAGCCCGCAAGGGCCGCCGATGTGCCCAGAAATACACGTCTGTTGATGGTCATGTCTTCCTCCCTTTTGCCCTTTTGGGCTTGTCTTGTGGCGCCGGTCCCGGTGGCGCCCTTTCCATGTCTGCCGAGCGCGTCAGTCGACAGTAGCGAAATAGGCCGCGAGCGCTGCGATCTCTTCATCGCCCAAGCGCCGCGAAACCGTATTCATGACCTGATGTTCGCGCGTTCCGTTGCGATACGCAACCATTCCGGCGACAAAGACCGACGGCGCCAGACCCCGGATCGAGGGGATATCGGCGCCCCCCGAAGCCTGATGGCAGGCGGTGCATTCATTGGCGAGGTATTCACCATAGGGCACATCGGCCGTAAGCGCTGTGATGGCAGCGACCTCGGGGTCGACGGCCAGCTCCTCGGTGGCGATGGCCGCGTCCGCGGGGCCGCCCGCCTCTTGCATATAGGCGATCAGATGCGCGCGGTCCGCCTCAGAGCGGATGCCGCGAAAGACCATGCGCGTGCCCGGAAAATACTCGCGCGGGCCCGCAAGAAAACGGTCGAGCGCCTCGACCGTCCAGGTGGCGCCTTCGGCACCGGCGGTGGCAAGATCGGCCGAAAATTCGTAGCCCGGCGAGGCCCCGATGGGGCGGGCCACCAGACCGTTGAGATGGGGTCCGACGCGGTGCACCGCGCCGTCCCCGATCATGTGGCAGGCCCGGCACGGGCGATACAGGGTCTCGCCCAGTGCCGGGTCGCCTTGGGCCAGCGCCGGGGAGGACGGCGCAGCCATTGCGGTCAGGAAAAGCGCGGCAAGACAGGCACCGGCTCTGCTCATTCTGCGTCGCCCCCCTCGGCCCGCATATAGGCGATCATCGCGGCCGCCTCTTCCTCGGAGCGCAACCCGCGGAAGGCCATCCGGTTGCCCGGCAAGAAGCCGCGCGGATCCATCAGATAGGCGGTTAGCGTCTCGTCGTCCCAGATCATGCCCGCGGCATTGGCTTCGGCGAAGGCGGGGGAGTAGCGGAACCCGTCATGCGACCCTACCGGCGCCCCGTAGGTGGCGTTGAGCATCGGGCCGGTGCGGTTCACCGCCCCTTCGCCGATCTGGTGGCACGAGGCGCATTGCCGCCACAGCCCCTCGCCCTGCGCGACAAGCGCCGGATCGGGACCAGCGGGCGCCTCTGCCTCGGCCACGGCCTCGGTCGCGGCAGGCTCCTCGACGGCGGCTTCCTCCTCGACCGGGGCCGAGGCGGGGGTCGGTGCGACCGCCTCAACCGCGGTTTCGGGCGTCACGTTCAGCACCATGGCATTGGCCGTGATCGAGACGCTTTCGGCACAGTTTTCCATGCAGGGCTCGCCGCTGAAAACTGTCAGTTCCGTGGTGGCGCGGTCATCCATGAAGAACGCATCCTCGTTGCGCAGCGGCACCTCGAGGAAGTTCTCGTTGGACAGTTCGAAGTCGTCGTCGACCATGTCGTTGAGATAGAGTAGATAGGCGGTGATGGCATAGACCTCGTCATCGCTCAGCGATTGCGCCGCGCCATAGGGCATCGCGCGATGCACATAGTCCCACACGGTCGAGAGATAGGGCCAATACGACCCGATCGTCTTGTGCGGGTCGTCGCCATCGAGCGTGCCGTAGCCGCCCGCCAGCACCGGCCAGCGCCCGACCGCCTCACCGAAATCGCCGTGACAGGCCGAGCAATAGTCGATGTAAAGCTCTTCGCCGGTGTAGACATCACCCGACCCGACGGGCAGGCCCTGGCCATCAGGGCGGATGTCGATATCCCAGGCCGCGATCTCTTCGGGGAGCGCCGCGCGGCCAAGGCCAAAGCCTCCGTCGCGCGACGGGGCGGGGTCATCGGCCAACGCAAGACCTGCGGACAGGGCGAGGATGGCGGTGGACAGGGTGAGGGATTTCATCATGTTAACCGACTTCGACATTTTCCGCCTGGCCCCCTTCGTTGATGGCCCAGGTCTGGATGCCATTGTTGTGATAGATCGAGTTGACGCCGCGCACGGCGCGCAGCTGGTCCTTGGTGGGCTGGACGTAACCGGTGCTGTCATGGGCCCGGCTTTGCAAGAGCAGCGGCCTGCCATCCCATTCGAATTCGAAGTAGAAGCGGTGCATCGACTTGTCGAGCGACGGCCCAGACATCCGCGCGCGGTGCCAGTTGATGCCGCCGTCCAGTGTAACGTCGACCCGCGGGATGGTGCCGCGACCCGACCATGCCACGCCGGTCAGCACCGTGGGACCGGGGCCATGGGTGATCGGCGCCTGCGGGCTGGGGTTGGTGATGACGGATTTGGCGTCCATCTCCCAGGTAAAGCGGCGCGCCTGTCCGTCGGCCAGAAGGTCGGTGTATTTCGACGTCTCTTCGCGGTGATGCCACGGCATGTCGCCGACCTCGATCCGGCGCAGCCACTTGACCCACATGTTGCCTTCCCAGCCGGGAACCACCAGACGCACCGGGTAGCCCTGTTCGGCGCGCAGACGCTCGCCGTTCATGTGGGTGGCGACCAGACAGTCGTCGAGTGCCTTTTCCATCGGGATGGACCGCGTCATGCCGCTGGCATCCGCGCCTTCGGCCAGCAGCCATGTGCCGTTGGTCTGCACCCCCGCCTCTTCCAGCAGCAGCCGCAGAGGCACGCCGGTGTAGACGACGTTGTGGATCATGCCATGGGTGAACTGCACCCCGTTGAGCTGCGCGCCGCGCCATTCCATGCCGGTATTGGCCGCGCATTCGAGGAAATAGGTCCGGTTCTCGCGCGGGAACCGCATAAGGTCGTCCATGGTGAAGACCATGGGCGTGTCGACCAGACCGTTGATCATCAGCCGGTGATCGGCCCAAGGAATGTCGGCCACGCCCGAATGGTGCCGTTCGAAACACAACCCGTTGGGGGTGATGATCCCCTCAAGCTCGTGCAGGGGCGTGAAGTTGATCGACGACACCGTATCGGCCGTCAGCCATTCCACATTGCGCCGGATCACATGCGCCTCATGCGGGGACGGCACGCCATAGGGTGCGTTGTCGACGCCGGGGCCAAGGTATTGCTGCCACGGCTGCAACTCGGTGATCGCCGGATCGGGCGAGGCCGCCTGCGCATGCACCAGCTTTCCGGTCGCGGCCGCGCCCGTGGCGACAGCCGCACCGGCAAGGAATTGCCGTCGGGATTGGGTGAATTTCGGGGTGTCGGTCATGGGTCGATACCTCTCCTGTCTCGCATTGGTCAGGGCGCGTCAGCCGCCGACCACGTCCACGGTGTTGTTGGGGTTCAGCGTCACGGTGCCCTGCGCGCGGATGTGGGCTTCAACCACATCCCAGATCGCGGGGCCTTCGGTGCCTTCGTTCACGCTGGCCCAGCCCGCGACGACATAATTGGTCGCGGGGTCCAGTTGCTCGCCGGTGGCCAGCAGCGTCATGTTGGTGATGCGGCTGCCTTGCGGCTGCGCCGGGTCGATCCGGTAGCCAAGGCCCCCCACCCGCACCATGTCGCCGCCTTGCTGGTAATAGGCGTCGGGGTTGAAGATGTTGGCTGCCACATCCTCGAGGATGGTGTGGAGCTGTTCGCCCGACATCTCGATCCGGTAGGCATTGGGATAGGTCATGGCGGTGACGTTGTAGATATCCTCGCGCGTGATGTCCTGACCGGGCAGGACCGCCGCACCCCAGCGGAAACCGGGGCTCAGCGCGATCTGCGCGTCGCGCTGCGAGATCAGCGCGTCGCAGATCACATCATCCCATGTGCCGTTGAAATTGCCCCGCCGGTAAAGCGACGCCCCCGAGGTGCCGATCACCTCGGACATCTCGGCGGCAAAAGGCGCGCGGGTCTCGGCCACCAATGCAGTCATCTCCGGGTCGGGCGCGATGACGTCCGAGAAGATCGGGATCAGCCGGTGCGTGATGCCGCGCATCGCGCCGTCCTGAACGTCCAGATCGACGCGTGAGATGAATTTGCCATGGCTGCCGCTTGCGATCAGGAAGGTGTTGTTGACCTGCACCGCTTCGGGCAGCGCGTCATGGGTGTGCCCGGTCAGGATCACGTCGATGCCCGGAATGTCGCGGGCGAATTGCCGGTCGACGTCAAAGCCGTTGTGCGACAGAAGCACGACCACCTCGGCGCCCGCCGCACGCACCTCCTGCACCACTTCGGCGATCCGCTCGCGGCGCAGGCCAAAGCTCAGTTCCGGAAACATCCAGCCGGGGTTGGCGATGGGCATATAGGGAAAGGCCTGACCGATCACGCCGATCGAGGTGCCGTTGCGCTCGAAGATCTTGTAGTCGTCATAGACCGGCTCGTCCCATTCGGCATCGAAGATGTTGGCGCCGAGGAAGGCCGGGTTGACATGGCTTTCGATCAACTCGTTCACACGAGCGGACCCCAGCGTGAATTCCCAATGAGAGGTCATCGCCTCGACGCCGAGCGCGTTGAAAAGCTGGACCATGTCCATGCCTTGCGTGCGCAAGGACGGCAGCGAGCCCTGCCACGTGTCGCCGCCATCGAGGATCAGCGCATGCGGGGCCTGTGCGCGGATCGCCTTGACCACGGTGGAAATACGGTCGAGCCCGCCCATGCGGCCATAGCTGCGCGCCATCGCCTCGAAATCGCTGTAGGTCAGCGCGTAATCCAGCGCGCTGCCCGCCTCGATCCCGAAACGCGCGCGGAACTCTGCGCCCACCAGATGCGGCGGCTGGCCCGCATGGATGCCCACGCCGATGTTGAATTCCGGCTCGCGGAAATAGATCGGCTGGGTCTGGGCGTGGATGTCGGTGATGTGGATCAGCGTCACGTTGCCCGGCCCGCCCTCGCCGATAAGCTGGTCCTGGCTCAGCGTCTGCTGGGCCGCCAGACGCGCCCAGTTGCCAAAGCCCGACGCGCCGTAAAGCGCCGAGGTGGCCAGCGCGGCCTGAACGAAGTGACGACGAGAGATCATGGGATCAACCTCAGATGGTATTCAGGAATTTGAATATTTTGTGGCAGACCCCCGCCCGGAAATGCTCCGGGCGGGGTGTCGATGCGATGTCAGTTGCGGACGGCGGGGCCTTCGACCGTCAGGCCGTTGCCGCGCGAGGCGACGTAAAGCTCCAGCGCCACGAACTCGGGGCTGCCGATGGCATAGGGTTCGCCGCGCGTGTCGCGGATGCAGCCGCGGAACCGGCCATGGACAGAGACGATGTTGGCGTTCTTCAACCGGTAGGTCGGGAAGCCGTTGATCTGGCCTTGGCTCAGGTGGTCGGCCCGGATCAGGTTGCCATAGTTGTTCTCATGGCACTGAGCGCAGGACAGTTCCATCTGGCCATACTGGGTATAGTAGATTTCCCGGCCCAGTTCCCACGCCTCCGACGCAGGCCCATCCATCGCCACATTGACCAACTGCCCGCGACCGACAGAGGCGATCAATGCCACCATGTTGCGCATCTGCTGACTGTCGTAGCCATAAGGTTCGGCCACGCCCATCCGCTCGGTCTGGCATTCCAGAACCTGCATCTCGACCGTCTGCACCTCGCCATGCGCCTCATCCCATTGCGGGTAGGTGGAACGCACATCTGCCAGGCTTTCGGGATTTTCATGGCACGAGGCGCAGCTGTTGCCCTCGGTGCCCATGGCGGTGTTGAAGGCCTCGATCCCCTGCTCGACATAGAGCATGCCGGGGTTGTCGAAATCATCGGCCTGCATCGCCCGGGTCTCGTCGGTGCGGAAGACCCAGCCCGAATAGATCGTGTTGAACACGCCGGCCAGATGTTCGGGCGGGGCGGTCTCGGTGATGATCTCGATCTCGCCATTGATCACGAGGCTGTCACCGGTGCGGATGTCGGCGAGGCCGACCCCGGCGGCGAGGGCAGCGATGATCGCCGCCGAAGCCCCGCCGAGAAGCGCTTTTCTTGTCATGGCCGTAACTTCCTCCCTTGCGACGGCTGGGTCTGACTTGGATCAGGCGACCGTTATGTCCGCCGTATCCGTGTAGACCGAGCCGTCATCGTCATACCATGTGAAGGCGAAGGTGCCGGTCTCGTTCACCACCGCATCGAACTGGAAATACGGGTTGGTGGACACCGAGGGTTCGATGGTGACATCGATCACCATCTCGCCGTTGAATTCGCAGGTGAAGCGATTGATGATGGACCGCGGGATCAGGTTGCCGTCGCTGCCGCGGCGGGCCCCGGATTCCATCGGGTGGCTGATGAGGGTGCGGACCGACACGCTTTCGCCGGCCGATGCATCACGCGGAACGCGGACGCGGGGAACAACATTCTCTGCCATGGTCTTTCTCCTTGTCCTGTGTGGGTCAGCCGCCGCAGCCGCCGATGGTCACGCGCACGGTCTGGCGCGCCTGTTTGAAGGTGCCGTCGGGCATGCGGGCGATGGCGATCACGTCCTGCTCGCCGGCAAGCCGGATACGGGTGGCCGCCAGATGCGATCCGGCCGCGGGGCCGAAGTTGAAGGTGCAGACATCCGCGTTGGGATTGCCTGCCGCCAGCAGCATGATGGCCGCAGCACCGGGGGCGTCGACTTCGATCGGGACGGTATTGCCGTTCTCGGCAATCTCGGGGGCGATCAGGGTGATGCCGTCGTTTGCCATGTCCGACCCGCCGGTGAAGGCGGCGATCGCCTCGTCGAGCTGGGCGGCGGATGCGATATGCGGCAAGCCGAAGAAGGCGGCTGCCACCGCCAGCCCGGAGCCGACGAATTGCCTGCGTGTCTGGGTCATGAGATCAGTCTCCTTGGTCTCGGGGTTTGGGCACGGACCGCGTCAGTAGTCGGTCAGCGTCATGAGAAAGGCCACCACATCCTCGATCTGCTGCGCCGAGAGCATCGGCTGAAGATCCGCGGGGGCGGGCTGCGAGGTGAAGGCGTCGCCGGGCCGGATGAACCCAGACACCTTGTAGAAGGATGGCATGATCGAGTCGGGGTAGATCATGTCGGCATTGACGAGCAGGCCGCGCAGGGCCGGTTCTTCCCATCGGGTCGCGACACCGTCAAGCAACGGGCCAACCTCACCGTGCCAGGGTTGATCCGCAAGCGACGTCACCGCGTGGCAGGCAAGGCAGTTACCCTGCGCCCGGCTGACGAAGATCTCGGCGCCGCGGGCGGGATCGCCCGGTTCGCCGGACAGGCTTTCGAAAACTTCCCCATATTCGCTCATCGTCACGTCGTCAGGGGCGACGACATCAGCTTGAAGACTTGTCGCGGCCAAGGCTAAGCCCGCCGCCAAAAGCATCTGGCGCTTCACTGTTCTTCCTCCCTTGGGCCGAGTCACTGGCCTTATGTATACCGTAGTATTGCTCGCCTCATGATTGCAAGAACACTTTCATATTTTTGCATGTGAATTGAGCAAAGGTTCATTCCGTTGCCCCGGCGGCGGCCTGTTCGGCGAACATACGGGCATGATATCGCTGGAAATCTTCCTCTCCCGCGTAGCCGCGTTCCAGCACCCAGTTCAGCATGTTGAACGTCGTCCAGCGGCCAAAAGCCCCCGGCATGACGACCGCCGCGGCCTCGATCCCGGTCACGCCCTCGGGCACTTCCTCGGGGAAAAACAGGATGGTCGGCGTGAACATGTTGCGCCAGCGCCGGGCGATCTGGCGCTCCTCCATGACTTCGCCGTCGAAATCGGTCACTTCGGTCGAGCCATGCATGTTGATGCGGATGATGTAGAACTCTGCCTCCAGCATCTGGAGGATGTCGGGGATGACCCAGACCTCCTCGTGCATGCGGGTGCAATAGATGCAGCCGCGCTGCTCGATCAGCACCATCAGGCGCTGGTTGTTGGCCGTAGCCTCGGCCAGATCCTCGCGCAGATCGAGGAAGGTCTCCTCGATCCAGGGTGCGATGTGCAGGCCATCATCGCCCACCTCGGCCTGCGCCGCGCCCAGCGTGAGCATCCCTGCCGCGATCATTCCCGTCAGTCTTGCGAACATGGCCTTGGCCTCCTCCTGCCGTTGCCGTTCCGGTGTGTCAGCCGATCGTTCGGAACACCTCGAAATTGTCGATCATCCATTGCCCGACATAAAGCAGCGCATTGGTGGCGATCAGCACGCCGAACACGACCAGTGCGCCACCCATCACCTTTTCAACCGTGCCAAGATGCCGCCGGAACCGCCGCATCATGGTCATGAAAGGCCCGACAAATCCCGCCGCCAGCACGAAAGGCAGCGTCATGCCGATGCCATAGGCAAAGAGCAGCGTCATGCCCTGCCCCGCAGAACCGGTCGAACCCGCCATGAACAAGATCGCGGCCAGCACCGGCCCGACGCAGGGCGTCCAGCCGAAGGCGAAGGCAAGTCCGATCAGATAGGCGCCGCCAAGCCCGAGATTCGCGGTATCGCCGGGTTCTGCCCGCAGCGAGCGGTTGAGAAACCCGATGCGGATGACGCCCAGAAAATGCAGGCCCATGGTGATGATCATGGCGGCGGCGACGTAGCGCAGCACGTCGAACCAGTCGCGCAGCACCTGCCCGAACAGCGAGGCCGAGGCTCCAAGGCCCACGAATACAGTCAGCACACCCGCGGCAAAGACCGTGGCGCCCGTGACTGCGCGCAGCCTTGTGGCGCGGGTGACGGCCCCGCCTTGCGCCACCTCCGCCGCGCTCATGCCGCCAAGGTAGCTGAGGTAAAAGGGCACCATCGGCAAGATACAGGGCGACAGGAACGACAGGAGACCCGCCAGAAAGGCCCCGGTCATGGAAATGTCGAACATCGGGGAAACCTGCGTTAAGCTTGCGTGGACTTCACATTCAGAAATTCATATTAGAGAGAGCATGAGAGTTTCGTCAACGTTGCATATTCAACGGATCACTCGCGTCACGGTTGCCCTTTTGGGCGGGATCGTCGCGCTGGCCCTGATCGGCCTGCCCCGCTCCGCTGCAGCCGATGACTGGGCGCTGGTCATGATCGAACAGGCGGGCTGCAGCTATTGCGCGCGCTGGAATGCCGAGGTCTCGCCGGAATATCCGCTGACGCCCGAGGGCCGGTTCGCACCGCTGCGCCGGGTCGACCTGCGCGCGCCCCTGCCGGAAGATTTGAGCTTTGCCAGCCGCCCGGTCTTTACCCCCACCTTTGTCCTTGTGCAGGGCGGCGTCGAGGTAAGCCGCCTCGAGGGCTATCCCGGCGAAGATTTCTTCTGGGGCCTTCTGGGCCGCATGCTGGACGCGGGCGATGCGACATGGGCGTCACAGGAGCCCGAGGGATGAGACGCCCGATGCGGCATCCCCTTGCCTTGCCGCATCGCGGCATGGTCTGATCGGGGCAAAGGAGCACGCCATGAGCCTGCACCCAGACAGATCCGACACAGACCGCGATCACATGATCGCCCAGATCTCGACGATCTTGCCCCGGATCGACGAACCCATGGACGACGCGACATGGAACCGGATCCGTACTAATGCGCAGACGGCCTCCGATTTCCTCAAGGCGATCAGCCACGAGGGGCGGCTGATGATCTTGTGCGCGCTGGCCAATGGCGAGAAATCGGTGGCCGAGATCGAGATGATGCTGTCCTCGCGACAGGCTGCGGTGTCGCAACAATTGTCGCGACTAAGGCTCGAGGGGCTGGTCACGGCCCGGCGCGACGGCAAGCAGATCTATTACCGTTTGACAGATGACCGGGCACGCCTGATCATCGAACGTGTCTACGAGTTGTTCTGCACCTGATCTTGCGCCTCCAGACCGGCGCACAGGTCGGGTCGAAGGGAGGGACATGCTCGATATCCTGGGAGAAGCCTGGTCGATCACCGTGATCGGCCTTGGCGGTGGCATTGTTTTGGGCCTTGCGGCCCGGCTGGGGCGGTTTTGCACGCTCGGCATGATCGAGGATGCCCATTACGGGCATGACCGGTCGCGTTTGTGGATGTGGGCCGTTGCGCTGGGACTGGCGATGGTGGCCAATTTCGTGGCCGAGGGCGCGGGACTGATCCGGCTGCATCAGGCAATCTATCTCTACAACGGGTTCACGCTGGCGGGCGCGGCACTGGGCGGATTGCTCTTCGGCTACGGCATGGCGCAGGCGGGCAATTGCGGCTTTGGCATGCTGGCGCGGTTGGGCGGAGGCGACCTGCGGGCCTTGGTCATTGCGCTGGTGATGGGGGTGGCGGCCTATGCGATGCTGTCAGGCCCGCTCGCCGCATTGCGCGAACGGCTCTTTCCGATCGATCAGCACCCCGATGCGGCGCAGGGCTGGGCGCATCTGGTCGGCGCGGCCAGCGGCCTGCCACCCTGGACCATCGGGGGCGCGCTGGGGCTGGTGGTGCTGCTGTCGGCCGGTCTTGCGCTGTGGCGCGCGCGCCGCTGGAAGGAACTGGTCTGGGGCAGTGCGGCCGGGCTTGCCATCAGCAGCGGATTTCTGGGTACGTCATGGGTTGCCAATACCGGGTTCGAGCATTGGCTGGTGCATTCCCACACCTTCACCGCCCCCGTGGGCGACACCATACGCTACACCATGGCGTCCTCGGGGCTGGAGCCGGATTTCGCCATCGGTTCGGTGCTGGGCGTGCTGATCGGCGCCTTCATCGGAAGCCTGATCCGTGACGGCTTTCGCTGGGAGGCCTGCGAGGATGCGCGCGAATTGAAACGCCAGATGGGGGGCGCCGTGCTGATGGGCTTCGGCGCTGTTCTGGCGGCGGGCTGTTCGGTGGGTCAGGGCCTGTCGGCGCTGTCGCTTCTGTCCTTTCACGCGCCGGTCGTGGCGCTGACGATCTGGGCAGGCGCATGGCTCGGCCTGCGGCAGCTGATCCTCGGGCATGGGCTCGCACGGGAGTTCTGAGCCGCATCGCGGGTCCGGGCGTCCCGGGATCGACCGGTCCCGTGCCCTGAACGGGTTGTCCGCCTTGCGCGTGCCCTGCCTACTGGCCGATTGGCAACAGCCGCATCCGCCCATCTTGCACAAAGACGATACCGTCGCGGCGCACATCGACGACCTGCCCAAGGGCCGTTGTGGTGCCTGCAGCAAGGACCGCGGTCTGGTTCGGTCCGGTCCGGACAAGCGCAGTGCCCTGTGCGCCGGTCCCGACGATCGCCAGCACCCGAAACGGATTGGACGGCGAGTGTGGCAGAACCTCCAGCGTCGGAGCCATCGCCACCGGGGCCACCTCTTGTGCCGGGGCGGCGGGCGGTGCGACCGGGCGGGCTACCGGTTGGGTCGGGGCAGACAGGGTCGGAGCAGGTGCGACCACGGCCGCCGCCACCACGCGCGCAGGAGCGCGCAGCTCGGGTCGGCGCAGCGGGCGTGGCGCCCGGTCGGGTCCAAGGCTCACGACCGCGGCCTGAAGGGTCTGTGGCGGCGTGTCGGCTTGCGGCACGGCGCGCGCGGGCGCGGCCGCGACCACGGGGGGCGGGTCCGCGACCGCTGTGGGGTCAAGCCCTATGGCAGGTCGATCCTGTGCCACGGGTTCCGCGACGGCGGGGGCTGCTGACTGCACCACAGGCGGCGCGGAAAGGGCGTGTTCGTGCCGCGCCGTGTCCGTATCGACCAGACGCGCGGGCAGGTCCTCGTCGATCTCGGGCACGGACAAAAGGGCCATGGCAACTAGCTCGGGGGTGACATCCACCCGGGATGAAACGCCTGCGATGGCGGCTTCCCCCTGCGCTGATGGCTGCGGCGCTAGCACCGCGGCCGTGGCGGCATCCGGAATCACAGGAGCCGGAACCGAGGTCTGGACAGAGGCCGATCCCGGGCGCAGCATCAGCCGGGGCGCGGCCGGAACGGCCCGGGACTGTGGACTGTGCTCGACCGAGGCAGATTGCGTCAGCACGACCGGACCCAGATCGGGCGGCTCGGCTGTCGCCGTCTCGGTGACGACGGGCGGCGCGGGCTGGGACAAGGGCGTGAGGGCCGGCTCGGCACGGGCGACGGCAAGGGCGACGGGAACATGCGTTGGAATGGCCGAGGGCATCCTGTCCGTCCCGGTGGCGAGATCGCGGTCGGGCGATGCTTCGTGTATGGGGGCGGCAACACCGAGACGGGTCTCTGCCTGTCCTGGCGCGAACAGGGGCAACACAAGCGCGACCGCGCCAGTGGCGACGATCCCGATCACGGCAGCCGCACCGACCACGGGCCGCAAGAAGATGACCGACACCGCATCCAGCCCGGGCTGGAGCTTGCGGCGCAGACCGTGTGTTGTGTCCATCAAACCGCCCAGAACCCGCCTACGCAGGGCGGACAGACCGGACGCGCTGCGCGACCACACCCCCTGCGCCCCGCGCGCAACCATGCGCAACATGCGTGCCACGGCGTGGACCGGCGCAAGCAGCGCAAGGCCCATACCGTCAAGAGCCTGCGCGACCATCGGGCCCATATCGCGCCGCGGCCGGACAGGGACGGCAGAGAGCGTCATCATTTCAGGCTGCGCATCGGGTCGCGGCGCGATCTGCCCTGCGGATGGGAAGGTGACGAAAGGGTCCCCTGCGACGCTCATCGCGAACCGGTCATCAGCGGTTTCTTGCGGCATGGCGGCGGCGACCTGATCGGGCAGCGCCGGGCGGGCATCCGGCGGGCCTGCGTCTTGGGCGCGCGGCGCGGCGAGACCCCTGAGCTGTCGGGCAACGGGTTCGACGCTTTCCGAGAAGGTCGCCGTGATCCGGGAGGCAAGTGCCAGCGCGGCGGCTTCGTCCTTGGCGCTTGCGGCAAAGGCGACTTCGGATGGGGCGGATCGGAGGCTGCGCGCGGCGTGGCGCGTCTCTTGCTGCTTGCGCTTTTCCAACTCGCGCAGCACCGCCGGAGGGATTTCGGCGCGCATGCTGTCTGGGTTGGCCTGCGCCTGACCAAAGGCGCGCATGGGCGGTGGGGATGCCTCGTTCTGAATTGGCAGCGCGATCGTCTCGCCGCCCTCAAGCGTCGGCACTTCAAGCATTGCGGGATAAACGCCGTGCTGACGCGCGAAGCCGATCACGTCATCGACCGTGGACCTGTCCACCCAAAGCTCGAAGGGACGGTCCGGCGTTCCTGCTGGCACAATCAGCGGAAGCGGGTCGCCAGCCCCCTGCGCGACCGGCACGATGGGCGCATCAGACAGGCCGGACACGTCCTGCCCCTCGTTGCGCGTGACCAGATCGGGCGGCAGCACAAGGGCGACACAGGCCGTCAGCGACGCCTTGCTGACCCGGGCAGAAAACAGCCGCATGCGAAACCCGAGGGCGGGATCTTCGAATCCGATACGGTCTTCATACTGCGACAACGCCGGATCGACCGGCACACAAGTCACATCATCGGACGTGAAATACAGTCTTGCCTGTATCTGCATGGCATATACCACTTTCTCGACGAGAACATTCGTGAACCTTTGCAATCGACCTCTCGGGCCCGGTGCCTCCGGGGCCGGGGCACGGCGTCAGATCAGAAGGAATGGCAGGTACAAGACCAACGCGATGAGAAATGGGAACCGGTTGCGTTCCACGGTAAAGACGTCCTCGTCGAGAACGAATTCCATATCCCCGGCATGCCCTGCGATTGCAGGGGAGACGCCTGCTGCGTGGGTGGCCTCAACCGCGGTATTCGTCAATTGCTCTTCCATTCCGATCGAAGTCCCGCAAGCTGCGAGGGCCCATATTCCGATCAGAAGGGCAATTCTTGTTGTTTTCATTGCTCGCCCCATTCTGCCACAATTTCTTGTCTCATGTTTTCTAGGCACATGTTGTAGACATTCGAGATGCTGTTTTGCATCAAGACGGAAAAGCTCACGTCCCGATTGGCCGTCGCGCAGGGATCGTCGGCGGCGACAAGCGATCCGCAGCCGTTCAGGGCGACGCAGACACATCCCAGAACCAAGGCGCGCTTCACGCCGGTCGGACCCTTGGCGCAATCAACCATCGCTGCGTGCCCTCCATGCATCTTGTTGCGCGCGAATGACACGCAAGGACCCGCGCTGCGCGTCGATCTGCGCACGCACCTCCGCCTGCTGCTCGGGCGTCAGGCTCGCCTCGTGCAATAGCTCCTCGATCAGCACCGCGCGCATTTCCACCGCACGGCGCAGCGTGCCGATCTGTTCGCCCAAAACCTCGCCCGCGCTTTCGCCCGTTGGCGCGAGACTGGTGAATTCAGTGACGGCGCGGCTGACCAGCGCGGCATCTTCCGCACTGCGCGCGGCCGCCCCGCGCGAGGCGTCCAGAATATTCTCGATAATCTGTTGCCGGTTGAGAAACTCTTCACGCTCTTCGAGCAATTGCTCGGCCGCCGTCGTGGCATAGAGCGACCCGAAAACCGCACCTGCCGCCATACCGAAAACTGCCCCGCGCTCGCCATCGATCAAGGCGCCCAACAGCAACCCGCGCAGTGCGCCCGAAAGGAAGCCTTGCAATTGCGCCTGCTCGAACACCTCGCGATACATCGCATCGCGCTCGGACAGCAACTCGGATGCCCCGGGTCCGTGCAGCGCAGAATTGGCCGACGTCGCCTCGACCGGGGCAGAGACGGTCGAAGGCGTGCAAGCGGACAGAAAGCCGACGCAGAGGATCAGGGGGAGAGCTATCTTCATGACGTCCAATTTTCTTGCTTCAGGTTTGCGCCGCGCAATCAAGGCGGCACGACACCACCCCGACGCAAGGGGAAAGGGCGGCAGTCGCGACGGCCTGTGCCGCAAAAGCGCGCACGATGCCGAGGCGTGTCTGGACCGCAAGGACTGAGGAAAGAACCGACCGCCCGACGATTGCACCCGTCAAGGTCAGGGAGGGCGTGGTGGAACCGGCTGTCGCAACACTGCAGTCGCAGGCGATCACATTGCGCGCGACCAAGCCAGTCGCGGGCCCCGTATCGGGGCAAAGAGCTGCAAGAAACCCGATTTTGTCCGCTGTTTCTGTGCCCATCGTCAATGCCTCAACACGGCCCAACTCTCGTTACCACATCGCGACAGGACGAAACCTGCGCCGCCGCCACCCGAAACACGTCCCGCGCGGCATGGCTATGCTCAGACCATACTTGATTGGCCCCCGCAAGTGAATCGGAGATTTGCGCCTTGCGACATCAATATCAAGATTTGTGGCGCATTTGGGCCACAGGAAACTAGTTGTAGCGTCGGGACTGGTCGCGCCATCGCGGGATCGGTTTGCCGGACAAGCGCGCGGGCGGGGTCGTTTCGCCCGCGCGCGCCAGTGTTTTCAGACGACCTTGACGGTCATGGAGCCCAGACCCTCGACCTCCAGCACCATGATGTCGCCCGTCACGACAGCGTTCACGCCCGCGGGCGTGCCCGACAAGATCACGTCGCCCGGCTTCAGCTCGAAATACTCCGAGAGGTAGGAGATCATTTCCGGAACCTTCCAAATCATCTGGTTCAGGTCCCCCTCCTGCCGCAACTCGCCGTTGACGGTGAAGGTCATCTTGCCTTCCGACAGATGCCCCACCTCCTCGACGCGGTGGATCGGCCCGACGGGGGCGGAGCGTTCAAAGGCTTTCCCGATCTCCCACGGGCGGCCCATCTTTTTCGCCTCGCCCTGCAGATCGCGCCGCGTCATGTCGAGCGACAGCGCGTAGCCGAAGACATGGTCCAGCGCACGCGCGACGGGGATGTTGGTGCCGCCCGATTTCAGCATCACCGCCACCTCGGCCTCATGGTGCACATCCGAGGTGTGGGACGGATAGGGAAACTCGCCCGACGCATCGAGGTTGTCGGGGTTCTTCTGAAAGAAGAAGGGCGGTTCCTTGTCCGGGTCATGGCCCATCTCGACGGCATGGGCGGCGTAGTTGCGCCCGATGCAATAGACGCGCCGCACCGGAAAAAGGCCGCCCCCCGCAACGGGGATGGTCACCGTGTCCGGCGCTGCGATCACCAGATCTGACATTCAGGTCTCCTAGTTCTAAGGCTTGTTTGTGGTTGTAGCTCCGCCCCGATCAGGCGCCGTCGCCCGTATAGACCGGGTCGGGTTGTTCGAAAAAGGACTGCAAGATGTGATAGACCATCATGTAGTTCTTCTGCTGCAAGGACGCGTGCGAGATACCCTGCATGACCGAAAACTGTTTGGCCGGGTGCGGCAGCGCCTTGTAGAAGGCCAGCAGGTCGTCGATCCCCGCAATCCCGTCAAACTCGCCGCGCATGACCAGCGTGGGCATGGTCAGGTTCTCGGGGTTCGTCACCGGCAGGTTCGCGCACATGTCCAGATAGGTGCCCGTCGGCACGCTGTCGTCGAGCGCCACTATGGCCTCGGCAAAGGCTTCGACCACATTGGCGTCGGCGCAGCCGGGATGGTCGCGGTTGAAGATCGACCAGACGAACTCGCGGTCGATCGGGCGGCGTTCGCCGGTCTGCCAGCGCGCAAGGTTCTTGGCGCGCTGTTCCAGCGTCGGACTGCCCTCGCCGGTCCAGACCATCGCATCGAGCGCCAGTTTCGCCACCCGTTCAGGCTTGCGTTCGGCGAAATTGGCGGCGCGCAGCGCGCCCGAGGAAATCCCGTAGACAAGGAACGATTTCACGCCGGTCAGCGCCATGATGTAATCGGTCGCCGCGATCAGGTCATCGCCGCCCGCCTTGATGTTGGCGGTGACCGACGGGTCCTTGTCGGAGCGGCCATAGCCCTCCATGTCGACGCACCAGGTGTCGAAGCCCTGGCTCACGAACCAGTCCATCGCCGAGGAATAGGGCCGCCCGTCGACATGCAGGTCGAAGGTCGGGGTCGAGGCCATGGACGAGCCATGCACGAAAAGCACCGTGCCCTTGGGGTTGCCTTGCGGCACCTTTTTTTGCCACAGGAACAGGGTCACATCGCCCTTTTTGGTCCAATGCTCAACGCCTGCAAAGGTCTGTTCGGGCATGACTGGGGTTACCATCGGTGGGGGTCCTTTCGTGTCGGATGGGGGGACGGGCGTCAGATGCCCATCTTCTTGAGCTGGAATTCCGGGTAGCGCAGACCCGAGGCCGCGCCGGGGGGAAAGGCGTCGGACAGACGCGCGATCTCGTCGGCGGTCAGGGTGACATCGACGGCCGCGATGTTTTCCTCAAGCCAGCGGCGGCGCTTGGTGCCGGGGATCGGCACAAGGCCGTCCCATTGCGCCAGAAGCCAGGCGAGAGCGACCTGCCCCTTGGCCAACCCGCGCGCGGTGGCGATGGCCTCGACCGGGGCGAGAAGGCGCAGGTTTTCCTCGAAATTCCCCTCCTGAAAGCGGGGATGGGCATGGCGGCGGTCGGTTGAGATCAGGTCGTCACGGCTGGAAAACGCGCCGGTCAGGAAGCCGCGCCCGAGCGGGCTGTAAGGTACAAGGCCGATGCCCAACTCCTTGAGCGTGGGCAGGATTTCCGCCTCGGCGTCACGGGTCCAGAGGGAATATTCCATCTGCACGGCCGACAGCGGATGGGTGGCATGGGCGCGGCGAATGGTCTGCGGACCGGCCTCGCACAGGCCCAGATACCGCACCTTGCCTGCTTCGACCAAGCGCGCCATGGCGCCGACCGTATCCTCGATCGGCACATTGGGGTCGATGCGGTGGACGTAATAGAGGTCGATCACATCGACGCCCAAGCGCTTGAGGCTCGCCTCGCAGGCTTGCGGCACGTAATCGGGATGGCCGTTGGTGCCGCCGCGTTCCCCGTTGGGGCCCCGGATGTTGCCGAATTTCGACGCCAGCGCGATGCCGTCGCGCCGCCCCTTGATGGCCCCTGCGATCAGCTCTTCGTTGCGGCCCGCGCCATAGGCGTCCGACGTGTCGAAGAGCGTCACGCCCAACTCGATGGCGCGATGGATCGTCGCCACGGATTCCACGTCGTCCGGCAGCCCGTAATCGGACGTCATGCCCGAACACCCCAATCCCACGCTCGAGACGGTGAGCCCCTGCGCGCCGATCCTGCGCTGCGCCAGCCCCGCGCCGGTCACAGGTTCACCCGCTTCATCTGGCCCGCAGGATAGCGCGTGCCTGCCCCTGCCCCGTGGCGGAAATTGGCGTCCAGCGCGGCCAGCGTCGCAGCCGAGGGCATGACGCCCGTCGCGGCGCTGTTTTCCTCAAGCCACCTGCGGCGGCGGGTGCCGGGGATCGGCATGATGCCATCCCCGCGCGACAAGATCCACGCGATGGCCAGCTGCGAGGGCGTGCAATCCTCGCGCGCGGCGAGATCCTTGAGGGTGGCGACCAGCGCGACGTTGCGCGCGAGGTTCTCGGGCGCGAAACGCGGGTGGTCGCGGCGGCGGTCGTCCTCCTCCATGTCGTCGAGGGTTCCGATGGTCCCGGTCAACAGGCCCCGGCCAAGCGGCGAATAGGCGACAAAGCCGATGCCAAGCTCGCGGCAAAGCGGCAGGTGTTCGGCCTCCACATCGCGACACCACAGCGAATATTCGGTCTGCAGCGCGGTGATCGGATGGGTGGCATGGGCCCGCCGGATGGTGTCGGGCGACGCCTCGGACAGGCCAAGATGCAAGATCTTGCCCTCGGCCTTGAGGTCGGCCATCGCGCCCACGGTATCCTCGATCGGCACATTGGGATCGATGCGGTGAATGTAGAACAGATCGATCCGGTCGGTCCCCAGCCGTGCAAGGCTCGCCTCACAGGCTTCGCGCACGTAATCGGGGTGGCCGTTCACCTCGCGGCGACCGTCGGGGTAGCGGATGTTGCCGAATTTCGTCGCAAGAATCGCCTCGTCGCGCCGGCCCTCAAGCGCGCGGCCCACCAGCGTCTCGTTCTTGCCGTCATTATAGGCGTCGGCAGTGTCGATCATCGTCACGCCCAGATCCAGCGCGCGGCGGATCGTTGCCACGGCCTCATCGGGATCGGGCTTGCCGTAGATGGGCGTCATGCTCATGCAGCCAAGACCGATGGCGGGAACCTCGAGCGATCCGAGTGTGCGCGTTTTCATAGGGCGTTTGCTCCATCTGTTGGCGGGAAGTGCGGACGCTCCGCCGGAGTGCCGTGGGCTTCGGGCCGGGTTTCGATCCGGGCCTTGAGGACGGCGTCTCCGGTGCGCTGGTAATGCTCGGTCAGGGCCTGCACGGCATCCTCTGCGCGGCGCGCAAGAACAAGGTCGCACAACCGCCGGTGTTCCGTCTCGATCGAACGGACCGGCCCCCCGGCGATGCGGCTGAAATGGCGGTAGCGGTTGTTCAACTCGTGCAGCCGCTCACAGCTCTCGAGCAGCAGGCGCGACCCGCAAGCCGACAAAAGCGCCATGTGGAACCGCTTGTGCGCCACCTCCCAGACCGGGTTGGGGCGCGGGCCTGCACCCTCCTCGATCTGGCGGGGCAGCACGCTCAGCCGGTAGTGCGAGATCAGCACAGCCTCCTCCCACTCGGCCCCGCCTCGCGCGATGGACCGACGCAACGCCTCGCCTTCCAGCAAGCATCGGTTGAAAAGGATATCGGCCAGATCATCGGCCGAAATGCCGGACACGAAAAATCCGCGCCGGTCGATGCGGTCGACCAGCCCTTCGGATGTCAGACGGTTCAGCGCCTCGCGCACGGGCGAGGCGCCGCAGTCGTAGATATCGCTCAGCATCTTCACCGTCAGTTTCGTTCCGGGCGTCAGGCGCGCGGCCAGGATGTCGCCGCGGATCGTTTCCACGAGGGAAATGCCCATCGATTGAGGCGCGTTCGGCATGGCCTTCCCCATGGTCGTGCCCCCGGCAAGATGGCGCCGGGGGCCTTGAGATGTCTTCAGCTGTCGCGGATGCGGTCCGCAAACTGCCGCGCAAGCGCCGTCGTATCGGCCACGATCTGCGCGCAGACCGTTTCATCGCCATATTCCACGCCGTCGAAGGGATAGTTCACCGCCTCGTGCTGCGCGCGCAGTTCGGGGTTGTCGAAGGCGGCGCGGATCGAGCCGACCAGCCGCTCGCGCACCTCGGGCATGTTTTCCCAGACCTCGGTATGCATCGCCCAGCCCTGCGCCAGTTCCAGTTCGGGGATGGACGTGCCGAAGACGTCGTTGACCAAGGGCGGGTTGCCCATCTGGACGTTGAACGCCTCCATCGAGCGGAAGGTGCCCAGCACGCGCACCTGTTCGCCAAGGCTGATCGCAACGCCGGCCGTCAGAACAGCCGCGTCGGTTTCCCCCGTGATCGTCGCCATCGAGGTCGGGTTGCCGCCGCCATAGGGGATCATGTTGAAATCGGCCCCGGTCGCCTCGGCCAGCGACAGCATCCCGATGGTGCCGGGGTGCGGCAGGCGGCTGCAGGCGATCGTCACAGTGTTCTGACGGCCCATCTCGACCAGTTGTTCGATCGATTGGATCGGGCTGTTGGCGCCGACATAGCACACGATCGGCGTGCCGCCGGTCTTGGCGAAATGGATGATGTCGCCCGGCAGGTTGTAGTTCGTTTCCTGCGTGGCGTAGGTGATGATCTCGGGGTGCATGTTGCTGAAGAGCAGGTTGTAGCCGTCCTTGTCGCGGCGGCTGTTGTAGAGCTCGTAGCCCACCTGCCCGCCTGCGCCGGGATGGAATTCGAACTCGAAATCCACGCCCAGATCGGTGCGCATCACGTTGGTGAAGGCGCGCGCGGTGGTTTCCGCCCCGCCGCCCTGCCCCGTGGCGATGACCACGTTGATGTTGCGGGTCGGGTATGTGCCCTGCGCCCGCAAGATCGCGGGGGTGAACAGGCTTGCCGCGCCCACGGCGGCACCGGTCCGCAAGAGCCCGCGGCGGCTGATGGTGTGAAGTTTGTTGGTCATGGTATCCTCCCTGATGTGATGGCTTTGCATCCTTCCGCCCGGGCCCCCTCAGCCCGGATGGAATTCGAGAATGTCGAGACCTTCGAGCCGGTCGAGCAGATAGACCAGCCCGCGATCATCGACGTAGACGTCATTGCTTTGCGGCACGGGGTGCCCGCCGGTGGGGGTGGGGATGAAATGGCCCACCTCGGTCGGATCGGACGGTTTCGACAGGTCGATGGCCCGCAGCCCGCCCGAGAACCATGCCGCGAAAACTGTCGTGTCATAAAGCGTCTCGGCATATTGGTGGCAGCCGAAGCGGCCGTTGCCGGCGGCATAGGGCGTGTCCAGCTCGCCGACATGGAAGGTCGAGGTGTAGCGGATGTCCGACAGGTCGGTGACGTCGAAGACCCACATATGCGCGGCCAGCTGCCCCTGCTTGTGGGCATGCTCCTCGTCGGCCGCGACCGCATAGCGCCGCCCGCCGATCAGGCCCGGCAAGGGCTTGATCGTATGGGTCGGATGCTTGCTGGGCGGATGGTAGTCGAAGCTGGTGATGGTCTTCATCGCACGAATATCTGTCGCGTCGATGACGCTGAAGCCCGCGTGCCAGCACGAGGCCCAAAGCTCGTTGCCGACGCGCTGCGTGTGGTGCAGGCGGTTGGCGTAGCCCTTCCACGTCGGGCGGGCATTGTCGAAATTTTCCTGCTGGGGCATCCACCAGCGGCCGACCTTGGTGGGGTTGGTCGGATCGCTGTATTCGTAGACCATCAAGATGTTGCCGACGAACCCCGGCATCTCTGTCGACATGTAGAGATAGTTTTCGTCGATGTCGAAGCGGTGCACGCCGAAGCCATGCGTCTTGTGGTGGCACAACAGGCGCGGGTTGGCGCGGTCCTTGATGTCGTAGATGCGGAACCCGCCGTCGTGATAGCCGCGCGCCGCACTTTTGCGCAGCGTCGGGATGTCGGCCACCGTCACGGCAAGGAACGCGGCCAGCTCAGCATCGGTGGGGTCGCGCCCTTCATGGGCGCGCATATGCGCCTCGTATTCCAGCAAGCCTTCGCCCTTGCGGTGGAAATGGCGCTTGTTTTGCTCGTGGTTGACGATCATCAGATCGCCACAGACGCGCACCTTGTGGCTGTGCGACCACAGATCGTCGAGCATGACCTTTGCCACGATCTTGGGATCGCGCGGGTCGGACACGTCGATGATGGTGGTGCCGTTCGGTGCATCCATGTGACCGATGTAGCAATAGCCGTCTTCGACCCTGACCTGCCCGCCGCCCGGAATGTCGAGCCGCGCCAGCCGTGTGAAGTTCTTGGACAAGTTCGCGTCCATGTCAGGCCGCCTCCCCTTGGTTTTTGCGGGCCTGCCAGCTTTTGTAGACGGGCAGCAGCAAAGTGATGATCAGGAACACCCACAAGATGTTGCCGAGGTTCGAGCTGAACAGGATGCCGACGTCGCCGCGCGAGATGCGCAGCGCGCGCATCAGGTATTGCTCCATCAACGGGCCAAGGATGATGCCGATCAAGATCGCGGTGACATGGTAGCCCGTCTTGCGCGCCAGATAGCCCAGCACCCCGAAGGCGATGGCCAGCCCCATGTCGAACATGTAACCGCGCGGCACGAAGGCGCCCAGAAGCGTGAAAGCCAGGATCATCGGCACAAGGAAGAAGGCCGGCACCGTGGTCACGCGCGACATGTACATCGCCATCGGGAACATCAGCGGGATCATCAAGAGATAGGTGATGAAGGCCGCGGTAAAGATGCCATAGGCCAGTTCAGGGTTGTCGATGAACAGCCGCGGGCCGAGCGTGACGCCGTGATACTGCAAGACCACCATCATGATCGCGGCCGTGCTGCCGCCGGGAACACCGATCGCCATCAAGGGCACCAGCGTGCCCGAGGTGACGCCGTTGTTGGCGGATTCGGGGGCCGCCACGCCTTCGGGCACACCGGTGCCGAACAGTTCGGGCGTCTTGGAGAAGGTGCGCGCCTGCTGGTAGGCCACGAAAGACGCGATGGAGGCGCCCGCCCCGGGGATGATGCCGATGATGACACCGATCAGCGCGGTCCATGTCATCAAGAACCAGCTTCCGAGCGATTCCTTCACCAATACCCAGACGTCCGACAGTTTGGAGCTGACCACGACATCCATGTACTCGTCCTTGAGCACGCGGCCCCGTTCGATCAGCACGAAAACCTCGGAAATCGCGAAAAGACCGATCAGCGCTGGCACCAGCGGGATGCCGTCGTAAAGTTCCAGCAGGCCGAAGGTGGCGCGCGGTTCGGAATAGATGAAATCGGTGCCGATGGCGCCGATCAACAGCCCCAGCATGCCGGCCAGCAGGCCCTTGATCATGTCGGCGGCCGCGATCACCGCGATCAGCGTCAGACCGAACAGGATGATCACCACCATCTCGACCGAATGCAGGTAGTTGCCGACCTGAGACAGCACCGGCAGCAGCGCCAGCACGAACATCGTGCCGATCAGCCCGCCGAAGATCGAGGCGACGAAACAATAGACAAGCGCGCGCTGCCCCTCGCCTTTTTGCGCCATCGGGTAGCCATCAAGCGTGGTCGCCGCCGCTCCGCCGGTGCCGGGGATGTTCACCAGAATGGCGGGGATGCCGTTGCCAAGCTGCGAAGCGGAATAGAGCGCCATCATGAAGATGAGCGCGACCTCGACATCCACCGACAGCGTCAGCGGCAGCAAGATGATGATCGTATTGGCAGCGCTGAATCCCGGGATGGCGCCCACGAGATTGCCCAGCAGGACCGCGGGGATCATGACCCACCAGTAGCTCAGCGAGTATCCGAATAGCCCGACGATTGTGGAAAACTGGTCCATGTCAGATGAACAGTCCCTTGAGGGTTTGATCGATGATGTTGGTGGGGAAACGGACCTGCACCAACACGAGGAAGACGAGGAAGGCGACCGTCGACATGCCCAGCGCCGTGAAAAACGCGGCCTTAAGGCGCTGCACGCCCCCGATCACGATCACGGTCGAGAAGACGAAGGCGAAGATCGTCACCACAAAGCCCAGCACCGGCATCAGCAAGATGAAGCCGATCGACAGCGCCAGAACGCCCCAGCGCCGTCCCTCCGAGACAGGGTCCGAAAAGAACCCCGCAAAGCCGAGGCTTTTTGCGCCCGTCAGGATCTCGCGCCCGAAGCGGATGGCCAGAAGAAAGCTCAGTATGCCGATGGCCGAGGCGACGTAAATGCCCACGACCTTGGCCTGAAACGGCAGGTCCCAGACCGTCGAAAGATAGTAGATGGCGAATGCGATCGTCCCGATGGGGATGATCAGTTCCGGAAGAAGGCCCGGTCGCTTGTCCATGATGTCATCCAATCCTTGCCGACACGCGGCCAACCTGTTCGACCTCGACCACGATCTCGTCGCCCGGACGCATCCAGACCGGCGGCGTGCGGGCATACCCCACGCCCGAGGGCGTGCCGGTGGCGATCAGGTCGCCCGGGCGCAGCGTCATGAAATCGCTGATGATCGCGATGGCGCGGGCGACGGGAAAGATCATGATGTCGGTATTGGCGTCCTGCATCACCTGACCGTTCAGGATTGCGCGGACCTGAAGGCCGGTGGCACCCGGCGGCAGGTCTTCGGGCGTCACGATCTCGTCACCGACGATGCCGGTGCCGTCGACATTCTTGCCCGGTGTCCACTGCGCGCCCTTTTGCTGGTAGTCACGCACCGAGATGTCGTTGAACACCCCGTAGCCGAACACATGGTCCAGCGCCTGATCCTCGGGGATGTGACGACCGCCCTTGCCGATCACGACCAGCAGCTCGGCCTCGTAATCGAGCTTGTCGCTGATCCCTCCCGAGGACACGGTGGCACCCGCGGCCGCCAGCGAGGTGTCGACCCGGAAGAAGATGCCCGGATAGGCCGGCGGTTCGCGCCCACCCTCACGGGCATGTTCAGCGTAGTTCAGCCCGATGCAGATGATGCGCGCATCTTGGACGACCGGCATGGCAGGATCGACGGCACCCTCGACCACGGCACCGGGCGTGATCGCGCCCGTGGCGGCATCTTGCGCAAGCCGCTCAAAGCCCTGCGACGAGGCGGGAAAGGGCCCGATGTCTCGCAGCGTTCCGCTGTCGCGCAGCCCCAGCCTTGTGGCTCCATTCTGACGATACGCCGCAAGCCTCATCGATTCCCCCGCTAAATTTCGTCTTTCCCCAAAATTATCGACAAAACAGCCGCCACGTCAAATCAATTTCCGTCATGTCACGGCCGAGACGGGCGGGGCGGCGGGATTTTATAATAAAAAACAACATATTAGAAAAATCCGATGATACCGCGCAGCAAAAAGACGGCCCCGACCCCCATCAGGATGCGGCTGGTGTAGCGGCGAAAGGCGGCGTCGCTCATCCGCTCCAGCAGCGGGCGCGCCAGCGAGGTGCCGGCAATCGCCATGAGGATGGCCGCGCCGATCACCACCGGATCGCCGCTGATGGCCGTAACGCCCCCGACCAGCACGCCGAAATAGACCAGCTTGGCGATATGGGTGATGAGCTGGCAGGCCGATTTCGTCGCCACCACGGCGCGCCGGTCCAGCGTCGTGCGCACGAAAAAGACGTCGAACATCGGGCCGGACACGCCCGACAAAAGCTGAAACCCGGTGCACAGGAACCCGCACAGCTCGGCCCCGAAGGGACGATCTGCCTGCGGCACCATCCGATCGGGCAAGATCAGGCCCAGATAGGCCATCACCCCAAGCATCAACAAGATCACCCGTTCGTCGGGCACGATCATCAGGCCGGTGAACAGCGCGCCCGCCAGCACCAGCCCCAGCACATAGCGCGCCAGCACATCCCACAAGATGTAGCGCCGCCACAGCACGCCGCGCCAACCGTTGGCCACGATCATCGTGATCCCGTGCAGCACCATCGCATCCGCGACAGGCACCAAAAAAAGCAAAGCCCCCATCAGCAGCACGCCGCCCGCCATGCCGAAGAGACCCGCCAGAAACGTGGTCGCCAGAACGGTGGCGGCAAAGAGCGCAAGGATGCCGCCGCTCATCGCGCCGCCTTGCCCTTGGGCGGGGTGCCCCGCCCTGCCCGGCCACACCCCGCATCCGCCATCACCCCACCGGGTTCTCGAGCACGCCGAGCCCTGTGATCGACACCCGCATCATGTCGCCCGGCCCCAGGTAGCGCGGCGGCTTGAACCCGATGCCGACGCCGACCGGCGTGCCGGTGGCGATGATGTCGCCCGGAAGCAGCGTCATTGTGGCCGACATCGTCTCGATCAGGGTCGGAATGTCAAAGATCAGGTCCGCGACCTGCGCGTGCTGCCGCACCTCGCCGTTGATCTCGGTCACCAGCTCCAGCGCGGTCACATCGGAAACCTCGTCGGCTGTCGCGATCCATGGACCCATCGGGCAAAACGTGTCGATCCCCTTGCCGATGACCCACTGGTTGTGGCGCCTTTGCAATTCGCGCGACGTGACATCGTTCACGATGACATAGCCGAACACATGGTCAAAGGCGTCCGCCGCCTTTACCCCGAAACAGCGCGTGCCGATCACCACGCCCAACTCGCCCTCGTAATCCACGCTCTGCGTCGGATCGAGCGAGGCGCGCACCACATCGCCCGGCCCGCAGACACTGGTCGTGGGCTTGGTGAAGACCACGGGATGCGACGGAACAGCCTCTTTCGCCGAGGAATCGAACCCGCTGGAGTGGAATTCGGCTGCGTGCGCATGGTAATTCTTGCCGATGCAAAAGATGTCGCGGCAAGGTTCGGGAATGGGTGACAACAAACGAACCTGCGACAGCGGCACCCGCCGCAACGCCCCGTCCCGCCAGCGCGACAGCGCCTCGGGCCCGGAGGCGATCACGTCAAGAACCGCTGAACGCGCGGCCGCCCCCTCGACACAGACGACGGCATCGCTGCCGTCCAGAAACCCTGCCGCAGGCCCGTCTGCGGTTACGAAACTGATGATCTTCAACGTCGACATCTCCGTTAATTATCGATAATGTATGAAATCAAATATGAAACAGCCTGTCAAATGCAAGCGAAAAGACCAAGAGCCGGAGCGCGGCATGACCAGAACCGAGATTGATCCCGCCGAAGGCGAAACTCTGGCGCAGGCCGCCTACCGCGCCTTGCGCCATGACATCATCACCGGACAGCGCCGACCTGGCGAACGGCTGCGCATCGCCATGCTGACGACGCTTTACGGTGTTGGCCCCACGCCCCTGCGCGAGGCGTTGCAAAAACTCGGGCAGGACGGGCTGGTGATGGTCGAGGACAACCGCGGCTTTGCCGTGGCGGGCCTCGACCCGATCGAATTCGACGACCTCAACACCGCACGCACCGCCATCGAGACCGAGGCCATCCGCCTGTCGATCGTACGCGGCGATGATGCATGGGAGGCGCGCGTCGTCGCCGCCAGCTACATCATGCAAAAGGAAGATGCCGCGCTCGCGGCGGCCGCGGGACCCGTCACGGACCGCTGGGAAAACGCCAACGCCGCCTTTCACGACGCCATCGTCTCGGCCTGCGGGTCGCGATGGCTGCTCCGGGTGCGCGCACAGCTGCATGACCTGTGCGAACGCTACCGCCGCGCCTCGGTCTACCAGAAGATCGGCACGCGGGACCTTGGCGCGGAACACGCCGCCATCGCAAAGGCCGTGCTGGCCCGCGACGCCGACCGCGCCTGCGACCTGATCACCCACCATTTTGCCCGCACCGCCGCCGCCCTGTCGGACCTGTCGGCAGAGGCACAGGTGCCAACCCCACCCCGTGCCGCGGCCCGCCGCTCCGCCGCGCCTTGAAGGACCGACCATGACCCGCCCGACGCCTGCCACCCGGGACCCTGATCGCGCCCTGACGCTTGATGACGGCACAGTGACCATCCCCGACGTCGTGATCGCGGCAACCATCCTGCGCCCCGGCAAGCTCTTTCCCATCGCCGCCCAAGAGGCGCGGTTCGACGCCACGGAAATGTCGCTCTCGACCTACACCTTGCGAATATCCCCAGTCACGACGCCCTGCACCGCCATCCCGGTCTTCTTGTCGCGCGCATTCCGCCGCATCGGGGGTTTCCCGATCATGCATGTCGTGGCGATCCGCCAAAGCCCCATCAGGGTCCAACCGGGGCTGGCGCGGGCTCTGCAACGGGGTCTCGACTGCCAAGGCCATCGCCGTCGAGCGCTTGCGCGACATCTGGCTGGGATCGGCCAACCGCATGACCCTGCGGTCGATAGGCGCGTCGATGGAACGGAGGATCGCCGCCATGGGGCCGGATTGCTGGAGCGACGGCTTTGCCGCCAACCGAGCCGAGATCGCCGCGATTTGCCGCTATTCCATCAAACAGCATCTTGCGGCGCGCCCCGTCATCCCCGACGAGGTATTCCATCCGTCGGTGCACACCACCTGAAGCGCGCCACACCCCAAGCCAGATCGAGAGGAAAAGATCCATGGCCATCAAGAGCATCCTCGTCGCCTATTCCGGCGATGCGACCAGTTCGGGGGGCCTGCGCCTCGCCGTGCAGATGGCGCGCAAATACGGCGCGCATCTGACCGGTGTGGTCTCGCATGGGCCCGCATTCCTCGAACGCGAATACAGCCGCGTCCTGTCGGACGATCTGCTCAAGATCATCCGCAGCCGCGACATCGACGCCGTGGCCGAAATCCGCGCGAACTTCGAGACCGTTGTGGCCGCCAATGGTCCGGGGATCGACGCAAGCTTTCTCGACCTGCAGATGCGGCGCGGCTTTTCCATCGCCGAACAGGCGCGCAGCCACGACATCCTCGTGATGGGCCGTCGCGCCACCGAACCCGGCCGTGAGCATTTCGGCGAGGCGCCCGAGGATGTCGCGATCAACAGCGGCCGCCCTGTGATCTTGGTTCAGCACGGCTATGACCGTGACGCGATCAATGAGCATGCCGTGGTCGCCTGGGACGGCAGCCGCGCCGCCGCCCGCGCCCTTGGCGACGCGATGCACATCTTGGAAACCAAGGAAAGCGTGACTGTCCTGAGCGTGGGCGAGATCAACCGCGGCCTGCCGCAGCCACAAGACGTGGTCGCCCTTCTGCAGCGCCACGGCATCCGCGCCGATCACGTCGCCCGGACCGCTGACCGGGGCGGCGTCTCGCGCACGATCCTTGCGGCCTGCACAGAGATGGGCGCGGGCCTTCTGGTGATGGGGGCCTATGGCCACAGCCGCACGATGGAGGACCTGTTCGGCGGCGTCACCCGCGACGTGATGAAGGACGCGCCGCTGCCGGTTCTTCTGTCGCACTAGGCGCCGGCGGCCTCCAGCGCGGCCTCGATCCGGGGCCGCGCATCCTCGGCGGCTTTGCGACCAGCTTCGATGGCGGTCTTGGCCTCGAAAAAGGCCATGGTGGAAAAATCCGACAGGTCGATGTCGATCATGACGTCGGGCGGGTCGGCCGCGGCGCGCGTGCGGCGCAGGTATTCGGTCAGCATGTCGATCGCGGCCGCCACCACGTCACCGCCTTGCGGGCGCACGACATCGTCCAACACCTCGGGCTTCAGCGCGCCGGGCAGGCTGGCGGCCAACCGAGTCCAGAGACTGGCCGCAGCGGGTTCGGGCACCCAGACCCGCCCCGAAGGCTTGGCGTTGGGGTTGACCGCGAAGATCACGTCGGCACCCTTGGCCCGCGCCACGGAAATCGGCACGGGGTTGGTCAAACCGCCATCGACCAGCCAGCGCCCCTTGAGGTGCTGCGGCGCGAACAGACCCGGTATCGACAGCGAGGCGCGCACGGCCGGCAAGAGCGGCCCCTCGTCCAGCCAGACCTCGCGGCCCGTCTCCAGATGGGTGGCGACTGCCGTGAAGGGCACAGCCAGCGACCCGATCTCGCAGTCCAGCCCCCAGTCCCCCAGAACCGACGCGATCTCGCGCCCCGCCACCAGCCCGCCGGACGACAGCCGCAGATCGACCAGCCCGAGAAATCGCGCCTGCGTCAGATCACGCGCCCACGCCTCCAGCTCGGCCCTGACCCCGCCCGCCTCGGCCGCGCCCACAAGCGCGCCCATCGAACAGCCCGCGATGATGTCGGGCTTCAGGCCCATCTCGTCCAGCACCGACAAGACGCCCAGATGCGCCCAGCCGCGCGCGCCGCCCGATCCCAGCGCGAGCCCCAGTTTCGGTGACCGGCTCATGAACCTCTCCCCGCCCCTACCTTCATCTTTCCCCAAATATGCAAATCCCGGCACCCGCCGGGCCAGCCATGGGGACCAGATCGCCCGCTATTCGGCCGCCACCTTGCGCGCCTTCAGCATCGGCCCGAGATAGCGCCCGGTGTGCGAGCGTTCCACCTCCGCCACCTCCTCGGGGGTGCCTGTCGCCACGATCTCGCCGCCGCCGTCGCCGCCTTCAGGGCCGATGTCGATGATCCAGTCGGCAGTCTTGATCACGTCGAGGTTGTGCTCGATCACGATCATCGAATTGCCCTGTTCGACCAGTTCGTGCAGCACCTCGAGCAGCTTCTTCACATCCTCGAAATGCAGGCCGGTGGTCGGTTCGTCCAGAATGTAAAGCGTCCGCCCCGTCGACCGCTTGGCCAGTTCCTTGGACAGCTTGACCCGCTGCGCCTCACCGCCCGAAAGGGTCGTGGCCTGCTGACCAACCTTGATGTACCCCAATCCTACACGCACCAGCGCGTCCATCTTTTCGCGGATCGAGGGCACCGCCTTGAAGAACTCCTGCGCGTCCTCCACCGTCATATCCAGCACATCGGCGATGGATTTGCCCTTGAACTGCACCTCCAGCGTCTCGCGGTTGTAACGCTTGCCCTTGCAGGTCTCGCAGGTGACATAGACGTCGGGCAGGAAATGCATCTCGATCTTGATGACGCCGTCGCCCTGACAGGCCTCGCAGCGGCCGCCCTTGACGTTGAAGGAAAACCGCCCGGGCTTGTAGCCGCGCGTCTTGGCCTCAGGCAGGCCCGCGAACCAGTCGCGGATCGGGGTGAAGGCGCCTGTATAGGTCGCGGGGTTGGATCGCGGCGTGCGCCCGATGGGGCGCTGGTCGATGTCGATCACCTTGTCGAGATGCTCCAGCCCCTTGATCGTCTCGCAAGGTGCGGGCGTCTGGCGCGCGCCGTTGAGCTTCATGGATGCCGTCTTGAACAAGGTCTCGATGGTAAGCGTGGATTTGCCGCCGCCCGACACGCCGGTGACGCAGACGAATTTGCCCAGCGGAAACTCGGCCGTGACGTCCTTGAGGTTGTTGCCCGTGGCCTTGACCACCACCAGCTTCTTCTTGTTGCCCTTGCGCCGCTCGGTCGGCACCGCGATCTCGCGCGCGCCCGACAGGTATTGCCCGGTGAGCGAGGCCGGGTCGGCGATGATCTGGGCGGGCGTGCCATGGGCCACGATCCGCCCGCCATGCACACCCGCGCCCGGGCCGATGTCAAAGACGTAATCGGCCTCGCGGATGGCTTCCTCGTCATGTTCCACCACGATCACGGTGTTGCCCTGATCGCGCAGGTTTTTCAGAGTGCCCAGGAGCCTGTCATTGTCGCGCTGGTGCAGACCGATGCTGGGCTCGTCGAGCACATAGAGCACCCCAGTCAGCCCGGACCCGATCTGGCTGGCCAGCCGGATGCGCTGGCTTTCGCCCCCCGACAGCGTGCCCGCGTTGCGCGCCAGCGTCAGGTAGTCGAGGCCCACATTGTTCAAGAACCCCAGCCGCTCGCGGATTTCCTTGAGGATGGCACGCGCGATCTCGTTTTTCTGCGCGCTCAGGCTGCCCGGCACGCTTTCGCACCAGGCCAGCGCCTCCTTGATGGACATCTGCACCACTTGGCCCACATGCAACCGCGCGTCCGCCGCGCCCTTGGCCGGGCCGATCTTGACCGCCAGCGCCTCGGGCCTGAGCCGGTAGCCGCCACAGGCACCGCAGGGGCGGTTGTTCTGGTATTGCTCGAACTCGTCGCGGATCCAGGCGCTGTCGGTCTCACGGTAGCGGCGTTCCATGTTGGGGATCACACCCTCGAAGGTGCGTTTCACCTGATAGACGCGCCCGCCCTCGTCATAGCGGAACTGGATTTCCTCCTCGCCCGAGCCGCGCAGGAACACATTCTGGATGCCCTCGGGAATGTCTTTCCATGGCGTCTTGGGATCGAAATTGTAATGCCGCGCAATGGCGTTGATCGTCTGGGTGAAATAGGGCGACTTGCCCTTGCGCCACGGCGCGATGGCGCCTTTCTCAAGGCTCAGCGCCGCATCGGGCACCATCAGGCGCTCGTCAAAGAACAACTCCATCCCCAGACCGTCGCAAGTGGGGCAGGCCCCGAAGGGCGCGTTGAAAGAGAACAGACGCGGCTCGATCTCGGGGATGGTGAAGCCCGACACCGGACAGGCGAAGTTTTCGGAGAAGGTGATGCGCTCGGGCTCACTAGCACCTTCGGCCGGCGCGGTTTCCAGAATGGCGATCCCGTCGGCCAGATCCAGCGCGGTGCGGAAACTGTCGGCCAGCCGCGTCTCCAAACCTTCACGGACCACGATCCGGTCGACCACCACGTCGATGTCATGGCGGAATTTCTTGTCGAGCACCGGCGGCTCGTCCAACTCGTAGAAGGCGCCATTGACCTTTACCCGCTGGAAACCCTGCTTGCGCAGATCCATGAATTCCTTGCGGTATTCGCCCTTGCGGTCGCGCACGATGGGGGCCAGCAGATAGGCGCGCGTGCCTTCCTCCATCGCCATCACGCGGTCGACCATGTCTTGCACCTGCTGCGCCTCGATCGGCTGGCCGGTGGCAGGGCTGTAGGGCGTGCCCGCGCGTGCGTAGAGCAGGCGCATGTAGTCATAGATCTCGGTGACGGTGCCGACGGTGGACCGCGGGTTCTTGCTGGTGGTCTTTTGCTCGATGGAAATCGCGGGGCTCAGGCCCGAGATATGGTCCACATCGGGCTTGCCCATCATGTCTAGGAACTGGCGCGCATAGGCCGACAGGCTTTCGACATAGCGTCGCTGCCCTTCGGCATAGACCGTATCGAACGCCAGCGACGACTTGCCCGACCCCGACAGGCCGGTGATCACCACCAGCTGATCGCGGGGAATGTCGAGGTCGATGTTCTTGAGGTTGTGTTCGCGCGCACCGCGCACCTCGATATGCTTCTGCTCGGGCATGGACCGACCCCTGTTAACCGTCCGGCAACAGATAGTGGCGCCGGCCCGAGTCTCCAACCCAAAAATCGGAACGTTCAGCGAACATTCATCTGCGCCGCGGCGCGATAGGCCAAAGCCGTGGCAATCGCCCCGAAAACGCCCACCGCGATGGCCATGGGCAGGCTTGCTCCGACCCCCAGCGCGGCCAGAACGGGCGTGCCCGCGAAGGTGCCGATGTTGCCCAGTTGCGCCAGTGCGCCATTGGCCAGCGCACGGTCGGCATCCGCCCCGTTCAGCGCGGGCACGGCAGCAAATCCCCCGCCCGCCACCACGCCCGAGACCAGCATCGCCACGACCGACAAGGGCGCAGCGAGAGCCGGCAGCGCCAAGGCACCGGCAAAGATAACGGCCATTGCCAGAAATCCGCCCGCAACCAAGGCGCCGGGCGCGATCCAGCGCGCCAATGCGCCCGCCAACAGCGACCCAGCGATCCCCACCACCGGCAGCACGGGCGCAAGCCATGCGGCCTCGAGCGCCACCGGCAAGTAGGTCACCAGCGCCAGAAAGGCGAAGGCATAGATGCCATGGCCCAGCGCGGGGGCAATGAGGCGCGGCGTGGTGTAGATGGTCAGGTGATCGGCCAGCCGTGGCAAGGGCCGCCGTTCACCGGCAACGCCCCGCGGCAGCATCTTCCACAACACCGCGCCCATCGCCGCCGCCAGCGCCGCGTGCACGCCGTAGACCGGGGCGGCGCCCTCGCCCACCAGCAGCGCCGCCAGCGCGAAGCCGACGCCGAAAAAGGTCGCCCAGAGCCCCATCACCAGCCCACGGTCGCGCGGCGCCGCCAGCGCCGCCATCAGCGTCGGGATCGCCACCACCAGCACCAGATGCCCGGCACCCTCGACCACGCGCAACGCCATCAGCACCGGGAACGGCGGCAAGACCGCCTGCCCCGCCCCGGCCAGCGCCGAGATCACCAGCGCGAGCAAGATCGCCTTGCGCGGTCCGATGCTGGCGGTGATGCCGCCGGCGTAGACGCCGAAAACGATGCCCACGACCGCCACGCCCGAGACCGCGAAGGCCACCGGCCAGCCGGGATAGTCCAGCGCCAGCGGCCCCAGCGTCAGCGAGACCTTGGCGAACTGCCCCGCCGCGATCAACCCGGCAGCATAGAGCGCCGCGATCAGCGCCCAAGGCGTGCGGGTGGGCGAGAGGGAAACGGCGGACATGGCGGACATGGCGGACACGGGGGACATGGCGTAGGCTTTCGCCAAGGCCGCAGGCAGGGTCAAGCGAAATGGGCCGGGCCGGCTGGGTCCAGCCGGGGCCGGCTCGGATGTCGTGCTCTTCCGGAACATGGTGTCATGCATGGCACGCAAGCGCAGGCGGCAGGACCGCCCAGACTGCCGCATGATTCTCAAGTTGACTATGTACACCACAGTCCCTAGGGGTGGCGACCTTCGCGGTGGCAGTAGCAGGACGACGCTGGCCAACGACGAGCATCTGCTTTCACGCCAGCGCGAACGGAACCAGCCTCATGGCCGAACTTACTGCAACTTACAAATTTGTTTACCTCTTGGCGGGGAGCGAGGACTCCGCCTTTACGATAGACACCAGTTTTCTCGACACCACGAGCCTGCAGGACACTGCGGATGGCGCGGCTGATGGGGAAACCATTGTTGGTGAAACCACGAATTGGAACTATGGCATTGTCAGACTGGTTGGTTTTTCCTCGACGGGTGATCCGGTTGTCGATTGGGAAAACGGTAGAGGCTACTACCTTGTCTCGGACAGTGCCGACTTGGAAATTGGCGCCGACATCGGCTTCACCACCGAGGGGGTCTACGCCTATTGCTTCGCCGCCGGCACCCAGATCGCCTGCGCGGGCGGATCAACCGCAGTCGAGAGCCTGCGCATCGGCGAGCGGATCCTGACCGCCGATGGCCGCACCGTCGCCGTCAAGTGGATCGGCCGCCAGACCCTGTCGACCCGCTTTGCCGGGCATCGCGCGCAGCCCGTGCGCATCCGCGCGGGTGCCCTTGGCGATGGGGTGCCGCATGCCGACCTGACGGTGACCGCCGATCACGGCATGATCCTCGATGGGCTGGTGGTCAACGCGGGCGCGCTGGTGAACGGCACGACGATCACGCTGGTGCCGCTGGCCGCGTTGCCCGCGCGCGTGACCTATTACCATGTCGAGACCGCCGACCACGATGTGATCCTCGCCAACGGCGCCCCCGCCGAGACCTTCGTCGATTACGCGGGCCGCGCCGCCTTCGACAATCATGCCGAATATCTTGCGCTTTACGGCACCGATCACGGGATGGCCGAACTTCCCCTGCCCCGCATCACCTCCGCGCGGCAGGTGCCGGCGGCGATCCGGGCCCGCCTTGGCCGCGACACCCTGACCGCAGACCGCTCCCGCGTCGCCTGACGCAGCACCCGCGGGCAGGGCGTGGCGCGCCCGGCCCTGTCCGCGACCGCATTCCCCGCCCGCCTGCGGGAAACCCGCCCTTTGGAAAAAGACCGTCCTGCTTTAGCCTTGGCGGCGAATCCCTTCTGCCCAAGACTTATCGACAGGACATTGACCCGATGCGCGCATTTCTTTTCGCCCTTTTGACCCTCGCCCTCCTTCCCATCGCCGCGCTGGCGCAACAGGTGGACAGGCCCAATACGATCCTTGTGCTCGACGCCTCTGGCTCGATGTGGGGGCAGATCGACGGAATTAACAAGATCGTCATCGCGCGCAATGTCATCGCCGAATTGCTGGCCGACCTGCCCGAGGATACCTCGCTCGGCCTGACCGTCTACGGCCACCGCGAACGTGGGTCCTGCACCGATATCGAGACCATCGTGTCCCCCGCGCCCTTCACCCGGGACCGCATCTTGCAGGCGGTGAACACGATCAACCCGCGCGGGCGCACGCCGATGACCGATGCGGTCGTGGCCGCCGCGCAATCCCTGCGCTACACCGAAGAGGCCGCGACCGTCATCCTCGTGTCGGACGGGATAGAGAACTGCAATCCCGACCCCTGCGCCATGGCCCGCGCGCTGGAAGAGGCCGGGGTGAATTTCACCGCCCATGTTGTGGGCTTTGACGTCGCCGCCGAACCCGAGGCGCGCGCCCAGATGCAGTGCATCGCCGAAAACACCGGCGGGCTCTTCCTGACCGCCGACAACGCAGCCGAACTGTCGAGCGCGCTGCAACAGGTGGTGCAGGCGCCCATCGCGGAAACCGTGACGCTGCAGGCCGTCGTCGTGCCCGGCAACACGCCCCCCACGCGGCCCATCACGTGGACACTGCTGACGCAAGATGGCACGGTCCTGTCCGACGGCACCCCCGGCCCCGCGATCACCGCGCAACTGGTGCCCGGCGCCTATGTCGCCCGCGCCACCCGGCTGGAGCCGACCGGCCCCGCCGCCTACCAGACCGCATTCACCGTGGTCGAGGGCATGGCCGCCCCCGTGCTGGTGCCGATGCCGCAGATCATCGACACGGTCGCCGTCACCTTCACCGCCCGGGTCGAGCCGGACATGACGGTGCCCGCCTCGCCCTTGCGCTGGACGCTTTTCGACGCAAGCGGCGCGACCCTGTTGGGCCCGGTCGATGCGCCTGGCGGCAACGTGCAGCTTTTGCCCGGCGATTATCGCCTCAGCGTGGAACGCCTGAGCCAGGGCACCGTCCATGAGGCGCGTTTCACCGTCGCCGCAATGACCCCGCAAGAGGTCATCATCCCCCTGCCCGCGCTTCTGGTCGATGTCACCTTCTCGGCCCGGCTGGATTCGGCCGATGGCGTGCTGATCACTGAACCCGTGATCTGGGAGGTCACGCCGATGGGCGACGGCGGGGCGATCCAGCCTGCCAACCCCGCCACCGTGCCCCTTGGCCGCGGCGCCTACCGCGTCACCGGCTACTGGACCGCGCAGGAGGTAGAACAAAGCGCCGATTTCGTGATCGTCGATCAACCGCGCGAGATCGTTCTGGTGTTCGAGGCGCCGCTGCCGCGGGCCACCGTCACCGCGCCCGCGACCGCCGTGGCGGGATCGACCATCGAGGTGGGTTGGACCGGCCCGAACGAACAAAATGACTTCATCGCCGTGCGCGCGCCCGACAGCGAAGGCTTCCACCGTTTCGTCAACAGCACCCGAACCGACCGGGGCAACCCCGTGCAACTGCTGATGCCCTCCGAGCCGGGCAGCTACCTTGTGGAATACATCCGCAACGACGGGCGTGTGGCCTTGGCCGCCGTTCCGATCGAGGTGACAGCGGTGCAGGCCAGCCTGACCGCCCCGGCCACCGCCGTCGCGGGTTCCACCATCGAGGTGGGCTGGACCGGCCCCGACTATCAAAACGACTTCATCTCGGTCCGTGCGCCCGACAGCGAGGGCTTCCACCGATTCGTCAACACCATTCGCACGGATCGCGGCAACCCCGCGCGTCTGCAGATGCCGACAGAACCAGGCACCTATGTCATCGAATATATCGAGGCGCAGGATCGTTCTCCGCTCGCCGCAGTGATGATCGAGATCTCCGCCGTCTCGGCCAGCTTGACCGCGCCCGCAACTGCCCCCGCGGGCGCCACCATCGAGGTGGGCTGGACCGGCCCGGACTATCAAAACGACTTCATCTCGGTCCGCGCGCCCGACAGCGAGGGCTTCCACCGATTCGTCAACACCATCCGCACAGACCGGGGCAACCCCGCGCGGCTGGAAATGCCCTCGGTTCCCGGAACCTATGTCATCGAGTACATCGAGGCGCAGGACCGTTCTCCGCTGGCCGCGGTGATGATCGAGATCTCCGCCGTCTCGGCCAGCGTCACAGCCCCCGCGACCGCCAGCATCGGCAGCACGATTGAGGTCGGCTGGACCGGCCCCGATTACAACAACGACTTCATCGCAATCCGCGCCCCTGACAGCGAAGGCTTCCACCGCTTCGAGGATTCGGCCCGCACCAACCGTGGCAACCCCGCCCGGCTCGAGATGCCGGCCGAGCCCGGCACCTACCTGATCGAATACATCGAAGGGCAGGACCGCACCCCCCTCGCCGTGGCCGAGATCACCATCACGCAGGTCGAGGCCAGCCTGACCGCCCCCGCCAACGCCATGGCCGGCGCCACCATCGAGGTGGGCTGGACCGGGCCGGGCACCGATGGCGATTACATCGGCATCGGACGGGTCGGCGCGCAGGATGGCGCACGCTGGGAAAACTACGTCTGGACGCGCGAGGGGAACCCCGCGCGGCTGGAAATGCCCGCAGAGCCCGGCAACTACCTCATCACCTACTTCCTCAGCCAGGACACCACGCCGCTCACCTCCGTTCCGATCACGATCACGCCTGTTGCCGCCAGCCTGACCGCACCGGCAAGCGCCGTCGCTGGCCAAACGATCGAGGTGGGCTGGACCGGCCCGGATTACCCACTGGACTATATCGGCATCGGCCGTGCGGGCGCGACCGACGGGGCACAGTGGCAGAACTACACCTACACCCGCGACGGCTCGCCCCTTCGCCTCGTGGTCCCGACCGAACCGGGCGACTACGTAATCCGCTACTTCCTGAATCAGGAGGCCACGTCCATCGCCGAAGTGCCCCTGAGCGTCAGCGCAGTGGCAGCCTCGATCACCGCGCCGGCGACGGCAGCCGCCGGGTCGACCGTGGAATTGGGCTGGACCGGCCCGAATTACCAGAGCGACTTCATCGGAGTAGGCCGCGCGGGCGCAACCGATGGGGCACAGTGGGAACGCTACACCTACACCGAGGCGGGCAACCCGCTGCGACTGGAAATGCCCGACGCGCCGGGCCAGTATGTCATCCGCTACTTCCTGGGCCAGGGCAGCACGCCCATCGCCGAAGTGCCGATCACATTGCAATAGGTGCAGGGTCCAAGACACGAAAGGGCGGCCCGCCGGGGCCGCCCTTTTTTCATGCCGATGCGGCAATCGGTCAGAGGTGGATGACCCGCCCATAAGCGTCGAGCACGCTTTCGTGCATCATCTCCGACAGGGTCGGATGCGGGAACACCGTTTCCATCAAGTCGGCCTCTGTCGTTTCCAGCTTTTGGCCGATCACATAGCCCTGGATCAGCTCCGTCACTTCCGCCCCGATCATGTGTGCCCCCAGCAACTCGCCGGTCTTGGCGTCGAACACGGTCTTGATCATCCCCTCGGGCTCGCCCAGTGCGATGGCCTTGCCGTTGCCGATGAAGGGGAAACGGCCGACCTTGACCTGATAGCCCCGTTCCTTGGCCTTGGCCTCCGTCAGCCCCACGCTTGCGACCTGCGGATGGCAATAGGTGCAGCCCGCGATCTGTTCGGGCTTCACGGCATGCGGATGTCCGCCTGCGATTAGTTCGGCCACCATCACGCCCTCATGGCTCGCCTTATGCGCCAGCCACGGCCCGTTGGTGGCATCGCCGATGACGTAAAGCCCCTCGGCACCCGAGCGGCAATACTCGTCCGTCACCACGAAACTGCGGTCGATCTTTGCGCCCAGCGCCTCCAGCCCCAGACCTTCGGAATTGGCGACGATCCCGACTGCGGAAATCACCGTGTCGAACTCATGCGTCTCGATCTTGCCGCCCACCTCGATATGGGCCGTCACCTTGTCGGCCGCGCGATCAAGCTTTTTGACCATGGCTTTGGCCATGATCTTCATCCCCTGTTTCTTGAACGACTTTTCGGCAAAGGCCGAAATCTCGGCGTCTTCCACCGGCAAGATGCGGTCCAGCACCTCGACCACGGTCGTGTCAGCGCCCAGCGTGTTGTAGAAGCTGGCGAACTCGATCCCGATGGCGCCCGAGCCTATCACGAGGAGTTTCTTGGGCATATGCGGCGGCACAAGGGCGTGCTTGTAGGTCCAGACCCGCTTGCCATCCGCCTCCAGCCCCGGCAATTCGCGGGCCCGGGCGCCGGTGGCAAGGATGATGTTCTTGGCCGTCAGCACCTCTGTGCCCTTATCGGTCTTGACCGAAACCTTGCCCTTGGCGGGCAGCGTGGCTGCGCCCATGAACACCGTCACCTTGTTCTTCTTCATCAGGTGGCCAACTCCGGAATTGAGCTGCTTGGCCACGCCGCGCGAGCGTTTCACCACGGCATCGAGGTCAAAGGCGATATTGTCAGCCGACAGGCCGAATTCCTTGGCCCGGTGCATCAGATGGAACACTTCCGATGACCGCAGCATCGCCTTGGTGGGGATGCAGCCCCAGTTGAGGCAGATGCCCCCCATGTGCTCGCGTTCCACGATGGCGACCTTCAGGCCAAGCTGGCTGGCACGGATGGCGGCGACATAGCCGCCGGGGCCCGCGCCGATCACGATGACGTCGAATGTGTCTGCCACGGGTCACTCTCCTCCCGGAATTCCATTTGTTCAACGTTAAACAAATTCCGGCGCCGCGGGCAATCGCCGTCGGGTCGCAGGCGGGATTGCATGGGATGCAAGGCTTGCTGACGGGGCTGGCGCGCCTTGTGGCCGCAAAACGGATCAGAAACCTGCCGTTTTCCGCCGCCCTTACGCCGCTGTCGACGCAAGCTCGCCCAAGATCGCAGCGTACCCACCGCCCGACAAAAACACCTCCTCGGCCGGGGTGGACACCCGCCCGAGCGCCGCGTTGCGATAGGGAAAGCGGCCGAAACGGCGGATGATCTCACGGTGGGCGCGGGCATGCAGCAGGTTGTCGCCCTCCTCCATCCGCGCCTTGAAGAGCCGCACGCTGCGGTCCTGATGGGTCAGTTGTTCGGAATGCATGAAGGGCAGATAGAAGAATTGCCTGAGCGGCGGGTCGATGCGCAGGTCCCAGCCATTCGACAGCGCCAGATGCGCGGCCAGAAGCGCGCGGTCATCTGTGGCAAAGGCCAAGGCGCTGCCGCGGAACATGTTGCGCGGAAACTGGTCCAGAAGCACAATCAGCGCCAGCGAAGTCCGCGGCCCCACTGCCCAGCGGTCGCATTCGCCCGCCGCAGCCGTATCCCATAGCGCGCCGAACCGGTCACGGATCGTGCGGTCGAAGCTGTCGTCTTGCTTGTACCACATCTCGGGGCCGGCCTCTTCCCAGAAGGTCAGCACTTCGCCCGCGCGGTTTGCCATCGGTTTGACCATCGCCTCACACCCCTTTGTTTGCCGCCCGCAGGTCGGCCTGTCGTGCCGGTCGCGCATCTGTAGCGTCATGCGCATCGGCCATGCCTTCGGCCGCCTCCACATACAACTCCTGCGCGGCGGCGACCGCAACCGGGGATGCCGCCCCCGGCAACAGGTTGGCATAGGGCACGGCGTCGTAATCGCCCTCCTCAGCATAGGCCGACACACGCTGCGTCATCCGCCAGATCCCGTAAAGCACGGTGACGAAGAGAATCGTGGCCAAGACCAGCCAGAACGCGCCCGGCCCGAACCGCCCCATCGCCAGACCAATCACCGGCGGCCCGGCCACGGCCCCCAGACCGTTCACGAACAACAGACCGCCCGAGGCTGCAGGCATGTCCTCCGGGGCGAGATAGTCATTGGTATAGGCGATCAGCAGCGCGTAAAGCGGCTGTGCCAAGCCGCCCGACAAGACGCCGACGGCCAGAAGGACCGGGTAAATGTCGCCGAAAAACAGCCCGATCAGGCACACCAACCCCGACAGGCCCGCGCAAACCACGATCAGTGTGCGCCGGTCCATCCGGTCCGACAGCCAGCCGATGGGATATTGCAAGATGATGCCGCCGATGAAGATCGACGAGACGAAGGCCGACAATTCCCCAAGACTCAGGCCCATCTCGGTCGCATAAACCGCCGTCATGCCGTACTGCCCGGCGAAGACCGCCCCCAGCAATGCCATGCCGACGACCCCGAAGGGCGAGGCGCGGTAAAGCGCGCCGAGGCTCATCGTGCGGGTCGCACCAAAGGCAGGCGCGGGCTGCACCGACAGCAAGATCGGCGCAAAACTGATCGACACGAGGATCGAGGGGATGACGAACAACAGCCACCCCGTCGGATCACCCGCCGACAAGATGCCCTGCGCGGCCACGAGGCCCACCATCTGCACCAGCACATAGGCCGACAAGGCCTGGCCCCGCGTGGTGTTGGTCGAGGCATCGTTGAGCCAGCTCTCCGCCGAGACATAGACGCCCGAGATGGAGAAGCCGAGGATCACCCGCAGAACCATCCACGCATAGGGATCGGCCAGAAGAGGGTAGGAGATCAGCGTCGCGGAAATGAGCGAGCCCAGCGCCGCGAACACCCGCACATGCCCCACCTTGGCGATGAAGACCGGCGCAAACCGCGAGCCACCCAGAAAACCAAGGAAATAGCATGACGCGATCAGCGAGATCTGAAAGGTCGAAAACCCTTCGATCGCGCCGCGCACGCCCATCATCGAGCTTTGCAGACCGTTGCCGATCTGCAGCAGGAACATGCCGAGCAAAAGCGCCCAGGAGGAGCGGAGAACGTGGATCATGTCAGGTTGCCTTTCCCTGGCTGGTCCGCGGAACGGTGGGGGCGGAAGGACCCCCCGTCTGTCACGGGTGCGACGGTATAAGCAAGGACGCGTCACCGTAGGAGAAGAAGCGGTAGCCTTCCGCGATGGCATGGGCGTAAACTTGCCGGACGCGCGCCTCGCCCATCAGGGCCGATACCAGCATCATCAGCGTCGATTTCGGCAGATGGAAATTTGTCATCAATCCATCCGTCACGCGAAAGCGGTAACCGGGATAGATGAAGATGTCGGTATCGCCCTCGAAGGGGTGCACCGTGCCATCGGCGGCGGTCGCGCTTTCGATCAGGCGCAGCGCCGTGGTGCCGACGGGAATGATCCGTCCGCCGCCCGCCCGCGTGGCGTTGATCTCGGCGGCGGCGGCCGCGCGCACCTCGCCCCATTCGGCGTGCATCTTGTGGGTGGTCACATCCTCGACCGTCACGGGCAGAAATGTCCCCGCGCCGACATGCAGCGTGACAAAGGTGAAATCGACGCCCCTGTGCGTCAGCGCCGCGATCAGCGGCTCGTCGAAATGCAAGGATGCCGTGGGCGCAGCCACCGCGCCCGCGCGTTTGGCCCAGACCGTCTGGTAATCCTCGCGGTCGCGCGCGTCCGGCGCGCGTTTGCCCGCGATATAAGGCGGCAGGGGCATGGCGCCGGCGGCGTCGAGGGCTGCGTCGAAATCGCTTCCCGCAAGGTTGAAGCGCAGGCGCAGACCTTCATCCAATGCCTGAACTTCAGCCAACAGATCGTTGGAAAAAAAAATACTTTCTCCGATCTTGATCTTGCGTAGCGGCTTGGCCAGCGCAGACCATGTGCCATCGGCCTGCGGTTCCATCAAGGTGACCTCGATCCGGGCGGTGACCGTCCCTTGCGCGCTTTGCCGCGTGCGCTGTCCGGTCAACCGCGCAGGGATCACGCGGGTGTCGTTGAGAACCAGCCGGTCGCCCGGCCGCAAGATCTTTGGCAGATCGAAGACGTGGCGGTCGCCGGTCGCGCCTGCCTCGGCATGCAAAAGCCGCGCCGAGGACCGCGGCCGCGCGGGCCGCGTGGCGATCAGCGCCTCGGGCAGGTCGAAATCGAAATCTTCAAGTTTCATTCAATTGCCAGTCAGCTCGGGCGGCGGGCGGCGAAAGATGTCGCGGAACACGCCGGGCGTCAGAATCGACAAGGGGTTCACGAAGACCTGCGGGTTATCGGCCCGCCCCGTCAACCGGTAGGAAAACCCGAACAACCCCTCGCGGCGTGGCGCGAAGAGCGCTCCCACCAGCCCGTTGACCACATAGAGCGGCGAGACCACGCCCTGCATATCCAATGCGCGCGTGCCCAAAGTGTAGGTACCGTCAAGCGACAGGCCCAGCGCCGGGCCGACCGCGGTGCCCTGCTGCAAGATGACCTGCGCAGGCGTCAGGCGGAAGCGGGCATCGACGGAACCCAGATTGATCCCCTCGCCGCTCAGTTGCTCCAAAAGCCCCACGACCGAGATCAGGTTCAACAATTCCGCCATCACGGGCGCGTCGCGCAGGCGCGGGTTCTCGATCGAGAGCGTGCCATCATAGGTGCCCGTCGCGCCTGTGGCCTGCAAGATCAGCTCCATCGCGCCGCCATGGGCGGTTCGGAACACCCCCGCCGCGCGCAGCACCGCCCCGCCATCCTCGGCCCGGACCCGGACCGCCGAGCCATTGGGCGTGGACACAAGCGTGCCCGTGACCGGCGCCTCTCCGTTCACCCGGCCGCGGAACTGGCCCGACAGGCCGCCATCGCTGGTCATCTCGGCGCTGAGCGCGGTCAGCGCGATCCCCTCGCTGATCTGCAGTCGGTCGAGAGTCGCGCTGATCGGCCCGCCCACGATGCCGCCCACCCCGCCGCCCTGCGGCGCGCCACGCAGGTCGAGCGTGCCGCCAGTCACCTCAATCCCCGGCGGGCGTGCGCCCCCACGCCCGACCAACGCACCCGTGACATCGAGCCAGCCGTCAAGCCGGACCCGGTCCGCGGTCAAGCGGTCCAGCCCGCCGCCGGGCGCTAAGCTGATCCTGCACAGCATGTCCAGCCCGTTCCCTTGCAGCGCCAGCCGCGTCACGGCGGGATCTGGGCCCAGCAGGATCTCTGCCTCGAACCGCCCCGTCTGTCCTGCCGTCAGGGCCCAGCCCAGAGGCGGCAGCGCCAGCGCCGCGCCCGCAAGATCCGAGCTCACCCTAAGCTGCGGCGGGGCGCCATCGGGGAGGCTGACCACGATATCGGCGGGCGCCTCGCCCGACAGCATCCACTCGGGAAGGGTCACGCCCAGCGCCGCTAGCCGGTCGCGCGACAGCCCCGTGCGCGCCTCGAGCAGGCTGGCGCGCGCGGCCTGCGCGCCCAGCGGGCGCGTCCATTGGCCCGTCAGCGGCACGCCGTCAAACGTCGCCTGCCCCGCGATGCGCAACATCGAGGGGTCTACCTCCACCTGCAACCGCTCGGCGGTCAGGCTGCGACCGGGCACCAGCGTGTCCGAGGCGAAGCCACCGATCTCGCCCGCAAAGGCATAGTCGACCCCGCCGGTGCCGTCGTGCCGCATCAGCCGCGTTGTGATGTGCCCCTCGGCGCTCAGACCGCCGCTGCCGATCTGGGCGGGCGTCATCGCTCCGCCCGCGAACAGGCGCACAGGCGGGCGTGTCAGCAGCGTCAGAACATCGGTCAATTCGCCCGCCACCGCGAGATCGATCACCGCCTCGGGGCCGCGCTGGCTTGTGTCGGCAATGACCATGCGCGAGCCGTCGATCGCCACCGCTGCCCCGCCCGGCGCGATCAAGGCCCCCTCGTCCAGCTGCAAGATCAGACGCGGGCCCGATAGTGACAGATAACCCACCCCGCCCTCGATCGGGGGCAGATCTGGCAAGACAAGCAACCGCACGCCGTCGAAGTCGAAGCTGAGGTCATGGACAGGGGCAGCGCCGGGCCGGGCCCTTACCGCCAGATCGACGCCCGACAGCCGCCCCTCGGTCAGCCGCTCGGCGATCCAGCCGCGGGTGTCGGGCAACATTGCGGGGGGCCAATAGGTCAGCGCCTCGCGCGCGCGCGCCTCGGGGACATGCGCATCGAAAGCGATATCCAAGCCCTCCTCGTGCGATGCGATCCGGCCACGGGCGTGCAGTTCCAGCCCGGCGTCATGGATCACCGCCTGCCCGATCTCGATCACCACCTCGGGCGAAAGCGTCAGACGCAGGTCGGCCATCGCCCCGTCCAGTTCCAAGGGCTCGGGATAGAGATCGGTGCGGGCCACAATGATGTCGGTCATCCGGAACTGCGCGGTGTAGCGGGTGCCATCGGGCGACACATCGGCATGGCCTGCCGCATCGAGCGACAGGTCGGGCGCGCGCAGGGCCACGCTGTCGAAGACGATCCGCCCGGCACTTGCATCATAGCGCATGGCGGCCGTCAGGCTGTCGAACCGCAGGGGCGTCGCGGCCCCGTCCAGCGTCACCTGCCCGGCCCCGATGTCGAGCGTGGCGCGCAGATCGCCGACCGATCCGTCGTCGTTCAACGCGCCGCCCATGAACCCCGAGATCGGCGCGCGCATCAGATCGACCCAGGCCAGCACGGGCCCCACCGTCGCCACGTCACGCGCAGAAAGATTGGTGAAGGCAAAACCGATGTTGGTGGCGCCCGTTGCCGCCGCGCGGCTGAGCGCAATGTCGATGGTGGCATCCCGGCTGCCCGACAGCGCGCCGCCCAGCGTGACGGTCAGCACGTTGTTCTTGCGTTCCAGCCGCATCCGCGCGTCGCTGACCCGCATCACCTGTCCGGTGACCGCGTCGGCCATGGCCAGCGACAGGCCGCTGGCCGTCACCTCGCCCAGCTCGGCAAAGGCTGGCGCGGCGAACATCTGGTCCAGCCGTGCCAGCGTATCGGGCAGGCTCTGGCGTCCGATCTCGCCGCCTCCGGTCAAGGCAAGGTCGATCTGCCCGTCCGCGTCGCGGCTGAGCCCCAATCCCGCATTGTCCAGATCCACGCTGATCGGCCTGATCTCGCCCCGCGCCAGAGCCTGTGCCGAGAGCGTCACGGACACCTCAGGAAAGGCGGCGCGCAAGCTGCCATCGGGATCGGTCAGCCGCAGGTTGATCAGCTGCACGTCAAAGCGGGCGGCACCTTCGGCGCGGCTGACGGCAAGCCGCTCCAGCGTGACGCCATTGGCGGGCATGGCCGCGTCGAGCGCGGCTTCGACCCGCATCGTGACAGACGCGGGCAATTCCAGCGGTCCGGCCGCCAGCCGAAGCCACAGCGCCCCCGCCGCGGACAGCGGCACGACGCCAACGACCAGCCCGGCAAGCGCCAGCGCCGGCCAGATCCTTCGTCTGCGCCGGGGCGGGTCGTCACCGCCCGCGCCGCCTGTGATGTCCGTCGTCGCCATGACGCGCCTGTCCGCCCTTTGGTCTTGCCGCCTCAGGGCTTTATCTTCGCCGCAAACCGGCTAGCTTGCAAACCGGCCGGCGCGACTGCGCCGAAATGATTTTCCGATGCCCCAGCGTGAGGTTCCCATGACACAGATCGGCAGCACCGCCCCCGACTTCACCCTGCCCCGCGATGGCGGCGGCGACATCACCCTGTCGGGCCTGCAGCCCAAGACCGTGGTCCTTTACTTCTACCCCAAGGACGACACGCCCGGCTGCACCAAGGAGGCGATCGCCTTTTCCGGTCTGGCAGCCGAGTTCGAGGCCGCGGGTGCGGTTGTCGTGGGCGTGTCCAAGGACAGCGCGGCCAAGCATGACAAGTTCATCGCCAAGCATGGTCTGGGCGTGATCCTCGCCTCGGACGAGGCAAGCGATGTCTGCGAGCGCTATGGCGTCTGGGTCGAAAAATCCATGTATGGCAAATCCTACCTCGGGATCGAACGCTCGACCTTTTTGATCGACGGGGCGGGCGTGATCCGGGCCACCTGGCCCAAGGTCAAGGTGCCCGGCCATGCCGATGAGGTTCTGGCCGCCGTCAAGGCGCTTTAGGCCAAGCCACCGGCCCGCGTTTCGCTTGACGGCGGGGCGCGGGGCCCGCATGCCCCCTGCATGAGTGACCTGATCCCCCTTGCGCAGATGGCCGAGGCCGTCCTGACCACCTCTGACGCGCGCGAAAAGACCGCGCTGTCGCGCCGCTATGCCGGGCTGTGGCAAGCCGCGCGGGCCACGGGTGCCGTGCCCGAGATCGGCACGGCCAGCCCACCCGACCGCCCCGCCCGACCCGACGCACCCGCGCTGCTCGACCCGCGCGATGTGCCGCGCCGTCGCCCCGGAACGCCCGAGGGGCGCGCGGCCATCTTGCATGCGGTGGCGCATATCGAGCTGAATGCCGTGGACCTTCACTGGGACATCATCGCGCGTTTCACCGCCACGCCGATGCCGATCGGATTCTACGATGACTGGGTGCGCGCGGCGGACGAGGAATCCAAGCATTTCAACCTGATCGCCGATTGTCTTGAGACGATGGGCAGCCATTACGGTGCCCTGCCCGCCCATGCCGGAATGTGGCGCGCGGCCGAGGATACGGCGCATGACCTGATGGGGCGGCTGGCAGTCGTGCCGATGGTGCTGGAGGCGCGTGGCCTCGACGTGACGCCGGGCATGATCGAGGTCTTCCGGCGCGCGGGCAAAGACCCGGCCGCCACGCAGGCCGTTGCAGCGATGCAGGTCATCTATGCCGAGGAAGTGCATCACGTCGCCTACGGGTCGAAATGGTTCCATTTCCTGTGCGGCCGCCACGAGCTGGACCCAAAGGACGCCTTTCACGATCTTGTCCGGCGCTATTTTCACGGCGCGCTCAAGCCGCCTTTCAACGAGGAAAAACGCGCCGAGGCGGGCCTGCCGCCCGATTTCTACTGGCCACTGTCAGAGTGATCGCCCTCTCCGCACCGCTGCCATCGGCGGATTCCCGCCGGAATAGGCGGATTTACGGTGCCGCATCATCCCTTCGACGATAGAATGTTGAGACGTGGTGCGGTCCCTTGTATCCCCGAGGAAGCCGTTGCCGGTGCGGGACAACCCGGTTCGGTTCAAAAAACGAGGGGAAGATGGGGCAAGAAACGTGACAGCACGGCTGATCGGTCGCCTGAATGCGACGCTTGAACGACGGTTTCCCGAACAACGCCTGTTTCTGAAATCGGACGAGGGAACGCGCTTTGTCCGCCTTCGGCCGGTGACGCAGGCAGCCATCCTGACGGGCTTTGGTGTCGTTGTCGCCTGGACGGTGATCATCACCTCGGTCTTCCTGATCGACATGGTGTCAGCCGGCAATTCCCGCGAGCAGGCACAGCGCGAACAGATCATGTTCCAGACCCGCCTCAACGCGCTGTCCGACCAGGTTGAACTGCGCACCAACGAGGCCGTGCTGGCGCAAGAACGCTTTGCCAGCGCGATGAACCAGGTCGCCGCGATGCAGGTGCGCCTGCTCGACAGCGAAGAACGGCGTCGCGAACTGGAAACCGCCGTCGATGTGATCCAGGCGACGCTCAGGCGCACAATCGGCGAGCGTGACACCGCGCGGGGCGAAGTGGCGACGCTGCGCAGCGAGTTGAGCGCCGACACCGGCACGATCCAGACTGCCGCCGCGCGCGAGGCCGAATTGACCCGCGCCGTGGACCGGCTGGCCGCCGCCCTTGAGGCGACCGCCGACCAGCGCGACGGTTCTGCCACTCTGGTGGCCGAAGCCGCCGCCGAGATTGACCGCATGCGCTACGAGGCAGCGCTGGCCGAAGAACGGCAAGACCGCGTGTTCCGCCAGCTCGAGGAAGCCGTCGCCATGTCGATGGAACCGCTCGACCGGATGTTGTCGGCCTCGGGCGTGTCGACCGACCGCCTGATCGGGCAGGTGCGCGCCACCTATTCCGGGCAAGGCGGACCCTTGATGCCCATCGCCGTATCGACCATGGGCGAGGAGCCCGACGCCCTGTCGCTGCGCGCCAATGAACTGCTCGCAGAGCTGGACGTCATGAACCTGCACCGCATCGCCGCCGAACGTCTGCCCTTTACTGTCCCGGTCCGCGGCACCTATCGCAACACCTCTGGCTTCGGCTACCGCAACGATCCGTTCAACGGCGGTCGGCGGCTTCACGCCGGTGTCGACTTTGCCGGCGCGCGCGGCACTCACATCGTCGCGGGCGGCGATGGCAGGGTGGTTTTCGCAGGCAGGCAAAGCGGTTACGGCCTCATGGTCGAGATCGACCACGGCTTTGGCATCACCACCCGCTACGCCCACATGACCCGTCTTCACGTCTCCGAGGGCGAAAGGGTCTCGCGCGGGGAACACATCGGTGATATGGGCTGCACAGGGCGGTGCACAGGGACCCACCTACATTATGAGGTGCGGCGCAACGGCGACCCGGTGAACCCGATGACCTTCATCACGGCAGGACGCGATGTTTTCTAAATCAAAGATAAATGAACCCGGGCCGAAGTCCTCCGGTGCCGAAAGCGGCGCCGCCGCGACTTCCTCCGATCCGAAATCCAGCCCCAAGCCGGGAGCAGACATGTCGACCACCCCTTCTTCGTCCCCGAAAACAAAGCCCAATCCGTCGATCCTCAGCTCGGATCTGACGATCACGGGCAACCTGCGCACCACCGGTGACATTCAGGTCGAGGGAACGGTTCAGGGTGACATCCGCGCCCATCTGCTGACGGTCGGCGAAACCGCCAACATCGAAGGTGAGATCGTCGCCGATGACATCGTCGTCACGGGGCGCGTCGTAGGCAAGGTGCGCGGTCTCAAGGTCCGCCTGACCTCCACCGCCCGGGTCGAGGGTGACATCATCCACAAGACCATCGCCATCGAGAGCGGTGCCCATTTCGAAGGCTCCGTCCAGCGCGCCGAAGATCCTCTGTCGACCGGCGGCCAGTCCTCGGGTGGCATGGCCCCCCGCTCGCCCTCGTCCCCGGCCCCCGCCGTGCCGCGCCCGGCTGCCGCCGGCCCCGCGCCGATGTCCGAGGCCAAGTCGTCCTGATCGCTGCCAACCGATCCGAAATAAAAAAGCCGGGCCGCTGCGCCCGGCTTTTTCATGCCCGACCCGGCGCAACTCAATCTTGCGACAGCAAGGCCCGACGGTAGATATGCCATGTCGCATGCCCGAGCACCGGCAGCACGACGAACAGGCCCAACAACCCCGGCAACATCCCCAGAAATGTCAGCCCGGCAATCACGAAACCCCAGGCCAGCATCACCCCGGGGTTGCGCCGCACCACCGCGATCGAGGTCAGCATCGCGGTGACGAAATCCAGCTCCTTGTCCAGAAGAAGCGGCAGTGACACCGCCGTCAGACAAAACAGCGCGAAGGCGAAGACCGCCCCGAACCCAGTGCCAACCATCAACATCGCCAGCCCCTCGGGCTCCAGCAGGTAGGCATACGAGCTTGTCACATTGGTCAGCGCCGAAGGTCCCAGGAACAGCGCGAAAAGCATGTGGGCAAAAAAGGACCAAAACAGGAAATAGACGATGATGATCCAGGCGATTGAGGGCAATTGCCGCAGCCGCTGGCGCCAGATCACGCCGAAGATGTCATTGCGCCGCCATTCCTTTTGCCCCGCCTCCAGCCGCCGCGACACCTCGTAAAGGCCGACGGCAAGGAATGGCCCCAAAAGCGGAAAGCCCAGCGTGATTGGGATCGCCCACCAGATCTGGTCGGTCACGAAGAAAAACACGTAAAGCAACCACCCGCCGACCACATAGACATGGGAAAAGAACAGCCCCATCATCGGCTTGGTCCTGTAATCGCGGAGCCCCGCGCGCAGGGCAAAGCCGATGTCATCCAAGACCATGTCGCGCACGGCGGGCACCTTGCTGGCCGCAAGAGGCGCCTCGCCGCTGTCCGCCTCGACCTCGATCGCCTCGCGCATCCCCCGTTTCCTCCTGCGGGCCCGGCACGTCTCCGCAGCCAAGCCTAGCCGAGGCACCGCCCCCGCGCCAAGCGCCTTGACGCGCGCCTAGATCATGCCCGGCGGCGGGTGCTTGTCCGGCCAGTCGGTCGCCACATGATACGCCTGCCCCAGCGCCATCAGAGCGGCATCCGCCCCCGGCGCGCCGATCAACTGCACCCCTGCGGGCAGCCCCTCTGCGCCAAATCCGGCGGGCAAGGCCAATGCGGGCAATCCGCCAAGGCTTGCGGGCGCCACCACCTCCATCCAGCGGTGATAGGTGTCCATGACCGTGCCGTCGATCGTTTCCGGCCAGCGCGCCTCCACGGCGAAAGGCCAGACCTGCGTCGAGGGCAACACCACCGCGTCGAAGCGCGCGAAAATCTCGCGCGCCGCCGCTCGCCATGCCAGACGCGTCTCGGCGGCCCATTCCACCTCTGCTACCTTGAGGGCGAAGCCGTGGCTCACCTCCCACTTGGCCTGCGCGGGCAACAGCGCCTGATGCGCCTCTACGCGCCAGTAAGGGCCAAGGTTCATCGCCACCGCGAACTGGCGCAGCGTCACCCAAGCCTCCCACAGGGCGGCGGCGGGAAAGGGCGGCGCGACAGGTTCTACCGCCCAACCAAGGCTTTCCATCACCCTCAGCGCCGCCTCGGATTGCGTCACAAGGCCCGGCTCCATCGCATAGGCCCCGCCCCAGTTGCCCAACCAGCCAATGCGCGGCCGGCGGGGCAGCTTGCCCGAACCGGGCCGGTAAGCACCATCCGACAGCGTGCCAAGCAGCGCCTCCAGATCATCGATGTCGCGCGCCATCGGCCCATCGGTCGACAGCCGGTGCTGCACCACGCCGTCGCGCGCCTCGCCCGGCACGAGGCCCGCGGTCGGGCGGAACCCGTAGACATTGTTCCAGGCAGCCGGGTTGCGCAGCGACCCCATCATGTCCGAGCCATCCGCCACCGGCAGCATCCGGAGCGCCAGCGCCACCGCCGCCCCGCCCGAGGACCCGCCCGCGCTGCGCGACAGGTCATAGGGATTGCGCGTTGCGCCAAACACCGGGTTGACCGTGTGAGAGCCGAGGCCAAAGGCCGGCACATTGGTCTTGCCGATCACGATGGCGCCTGCCGCCCTCAGCCGCCGCGCCAGACCATCATCGGCCAGCGGCACATGGTCCTTGAGGATCGGCGAGCCCCGCGTCGACCGCACACCCCGCACATCGACCAGATCCTTGATTGCCACAGGCACACCGTGCAGCCAGCCCTCGGGCGCCATCGCCTCGGCCAGCCGCGCCTCGCCCATCAACGCCTCGCGGTCACGCAATGACACGATGGCATTGACCGGCCCGTTGGCCGCCTCGATCCGGCCCAGCACTTCGCGCATCACCTCGACCGGTGAGACCTCACGCCGCGCGATCCGCGCGCCCAGATCCCGCGCTCCCAGCCGCCAAAGATCGGTCATAGCGCACCCTCCCCGCTTCTTCGTTTCAAAAATATCCCCGCCGGAGGCTCCCGCACCCTCCGACTGCACACCGCCGGATCATGGCGCCCAAATCACCCCTCGGCGCGCGCGTCCGCCCGGCTCTTGCCCGAGACATCCATCGCCAGAACGCTGGCCATCAGCCCGTCCAGATCGCCGTCCAGCACGCCGCCCGTATCGCTGGTCTCGAACCCGGTGCGCAGGTCCTTGACCATCTGGTAGGGCTGCAGCACGTAGGACCGGATCTGGTTGCCCCAGCCTGCATCGCCCTTGTTCTCATGCGCCTCGTTGATGGCGGCGTTCCGGCGGTCCAGTTCCATCTGGTAAAGCCGCGATTTCAGGGCCTTCATGGCGATGTCGCGGTTCTGGTGCTGCGATTTCTCGGAGCTTGTCACCACGATGCCTGACGGCATGTGGGTGATCCGCACGGCCGAATCCGTCGTGTTGACGTGCTGTCCGCCCGCGCCCGAGGACCGGTAGGTGTCGATGCGGATATCGGAGGGGTTCACCTCGATCTCGATATTGTCGTCGATCACCGGATAGACCCACACGCTGGCGAAGCTGGTCTCGCGCGTGCCCTTGCCGAACGGGCTGATCCGGACCAGCCGGTGCACGCCCGATTCCGATTTCAGCCAGCCGTAGGCATTAGGGCCCTTGATCTGGTAGACCACCGACTTGATCCCGGCCTCGGTGCCCTCGCTGCGGTCCTGCTGGTCGACCTCGTAGCCATGCGCCTCGGCCCAGCGGACATACATCCGGCTCAGCATCAGCGCCCAGTCGCAGGCCTCCGTGCCGCCGGCACCTGCGTTGATCTCGAGGAAGGCATCATTGCCATCGGCCTCCCCATCGAGGAGCGCCTCAAGCTCCTTGGTGGCGGCCGACTTCACCAGATCGGCCAGTGCCGCCTCGGCCTCGGCCACCACCTCGGCATCGCCCTCGGCCTCGCCCAGTTCGATCAGCTCGACATTGTCGGTCAGCCCTGCCTTGATCGCCTCGTAGGTCCCCAGCTTGTCGACCAGCGCCTGCCGGTCGCGCATCAGCTTTTGCGCGCGGGCCGGGTCGTTCCACAGCGAAGGGTCCTCTACGCGGGCGTTGAATTCCTCAAGCCGGTGCTTCGCGGTATCGAGCCCCAGTCTCTGACCCAGCAGGGTAAGGGATTTGCGGATCTTCTCGATATGCGATTGCGTCTCGGCGCGCATGGTCAGGGCCTTTCGGGTTCGTTCGGGGGTGATATACCAGCCCCGCGCCGCACCACAAGGTCACGCGCCCGGCCAGGCCGCAGCTTAGGGTGGGCCATCGTGCCCACCAGCGCCCTGTGTCAGTAAAGCCCGCCCGAACTCAGCGTGCCAAAACCCGATTGCGTCGGCACCCGCGCGGCCTCGCCGGTCGAGGTGGTCACGGTCTGGTCGCCGTCGCCGGCCTCGCCTGTCTCGCCCTGCCCGAACAAGGGCAGGTCCGACCCCATGCCCCAGCCGCCGTCGATGATCGAGAGGATTCCGAAATAAGGCTCCTCGCCGTCGCGGAACAATTCATAGACCACATTTCCGCCCTGCGCGCCGTCAGGCAGGCGCTGGCCCGAAAAGCGGTCGATCGGGTAGAAGACGCCGCCCTCGGGCACGGCAAAGGGGCCGCCGCCATATTCACGGGTCGCTTCCAGCATGAATTCGTTGAACACCGGGCCGCACATGCCGCCACCCGACGCGCCCGACCCCAGCGGTTGCGGCTGGTCGTAGCCGATATAGCAGCCCGCGGCTATGGTCGAGGTGAAGCCCACGAACCACACGTCGCGCGCGTCGTTGGTGGTGCCGGTCTTGCCTGCGGCCGGAACCGGCAGGTTGACGGTCGAGGATGCCGTGCCCCGATCCACCACGCCCCGCATCATCGAGGTCATCTGATAGGCCGTGATCGGGTCGATCACCCGCTCGCGGTTGGACATGATCGCAGGCGCGAAGCCTGCCTCGAGCGAAGCGACCTGACAATCGGGGCAGGTGCGCTGGTCATGGCGGTAGACGGTGTTGCCCCAGCGATCCTGAATGCGGTCGACCAGCGTCGGTTCCACCCGCTCGCCGCCATTGGCGAACATGGAATAGGCCGCGACCATGCGGAACAACGTCGTTTCCTGGCTGCCCAGCGAATTGGCGAGGAAGGGCTGCATGTCGTCATAGACGCCGAAACGTTCGGCATAGCGCGCGACCGTTTCCATGCCGACATCTTGCGCCAGCCGCACCGTCATCAGGTTGCGCGACATCTCGATCCCGGTGCGCAGGGGCGACGGGCCGTAAAAGCGGTTCGACGCGTTGGTCGGCCGCCAGATGCCCGCGCCCGTCTCGATCTCGATGGGCGCGTCCAGAACGATGGTGTTGGGCGAATAGCCACTGTCCAGTGCCGCGGCAAAGACAAAGGGCTTGAAGCTTGACCCGGGCTGGCGGGTCGCTTGCGTCGCGCGGTTGAAGCTCGAATGCTGGTAGGAGAACCCGCCTTGCATCGCCAGAACCCGGCCGGTGTTCACGTCCATCGCCATGAACCCACCCTGCACGGCGGGCACCTGCCGCAGCGTCCAGCGCAGGAAGGACCCGTCGCTGTCACGCGTCATCGCGCGCACATGCACCACATCACCGACCGACAACAGATCGCCCGCGACACGGGCCTGCGCGCCGCGGTTGCCATCGGCATCGACAGGCCGGGCCCAGGTCACATCCTCGGCGGGGATGAAATGGCCGTCGTCATCCTCCTCCACGCCCTCGATCCCGATCCGGGCGGAGGTCGCGCCAACCTCCAGCACCACGGCGGCATACCAGCCGTCGATATCGCGCGCGATCTCGGCATCGGCGAGCGCCTCGCGCCAGCTGGCCTCGTCGGTCAGAAGGCCCGGGTCCACCGTGTCCACTGGGCCGCGCCAGAGGCCGAGGTTGCGATCGTAGCGTTCCAGCGCGCGGCGCAGCGCGCGGGCCGCCACCACCTGCAGGCTCTCGTCCATGGTGGCGCGCACGGTATAGCCACCGGAAAAGAACTCGTCCTCGCCGTATTGAACGGAGAGCTGGCGGCGGATCTCGTCGGTGAAATAGTCGCGCGGCGGCATGGCACTGCGGAAGGGCTCGATATGGCCACCCTGCACGGTCTCGAGCGGCATCGCGGTGGTCTGTTCCATCTCCTCCCGGGAGATGTAGCCATTCTCGAACATCTCGCGCAGAACGTAGTTGCGGCGGCTGATGGCGCGATCATAGTCGCGCACCGGGTGGAAGTTCGACGGTGCCTGCGGCAGGGCCGCCAGATAGGCTACCTGCTCAAGCCGCAGATCCTCAAGATTGGCGTTGAAGTAAGTCTGGGCGGCGGCGGCCACTCCGTAGGAGTTCTGCCCGAGAAAGATCTCGTTGAGATAGAGTTCAAGGATGCGCTCCTTGCTGAGGGCCTGTTCGATCCGCGCGGCGAGGATGATCTCGCGCACCTTGCGTTCGATGGTGCGCGAACCGTCGAGCAGGAAGTTCTTCATCACCTGCTGCGTGATGGTCGAGGCGCCGCGCACGTCGCGTCCGCGACTTTGCACCGCTTCGACAAAAGCAGCCGCGATGGCGCGCGGGTCATAGCCGCCGTGCTCGTAGAAATTCCTGTCCTCGGCGCTGATGAAGGCTTGGGCGACCAGATCGGGAATTTCGTCGGCCGGCACGAACAGGCGCCGTTCGGCCGCAAATTCATCGACGATCATCCCCTCACGGGAATAGATCCGACTGATCGTGGGGGGCGTGTAGGACGACAGCGCCTCGGTGCTGGGCAGGTCATGCGAATACATGAACAAGACGCCGCCCACCGCAATGGCCATGGCGACGATGCCAAGTGTGACGGCGCTGAAAATGGCGCCGAAAATGCCAATGATGAATCGGATCATGAGTGCCGCCCGTGTCTGGTGGACAGTCTATACTCTTCTCACCCGCGCCGATCAAATGGGATGGGCGGGTTTTCGCCCCGCGATTGCTTCACCATATTGTGCGGATGTCCGGCCCCGACGACATCTTGCCCGCTTACGAGACCGAGGCCGCCCGCTGGGCCCGCGAACGCAACCGCACCCTGTGGGAGGAACCGGCCCTGTTGGCGACGGTCGCCGGTCGCCCGCCGGGGCTGTCGGTGCTGGACCTCGGCTGCGGATCGGGTGAACCGATCGCGGCGTGGTATGTGGCGCGCGCAGACCGGGTGACGGCGGTGGACGGCGCGGCGGCGATGATCGCCCAATTGCGCGCAAGGGTGCCGCAGACCGAGGCAATCCATGCAGACATGCGGGGGCTGAACCTTGGGCGACGGTTCGACGTGATCCTCGGCTTCAATTCGTTTTTTCATCTCTGCCCGGCAGATCAACGCGCGATGTTTCCTGTCTTTGCGGCCCATTCCGCGCCCGCTGCGCGCCTTTTGTTCACAAGCGGCCCGTCGGCAGGTGAGGCGGTGGGACGAGTGGGCGGCAGCCCGGTTTATCACGCCAGCCTCTCCCCCCATGAGTATCGCGACCTCTTGTCGGCGAACGGGTTCTCGGTGGTCTGGTTTCGCCCCGAGGATCCCGGTCTGATGGGGCATTCGGTCAGGCTGGCCGTGGCGACCTGATCGCTATTGCCGCGCCCGCGCCATCCGGGCGGCATCGGCATCGGCCCATGCGAGAATCGCCGTCACCGCCGCCCCCTGCATCCGTGCGCGCCATTCGGCATCGAGGATATTGGCAAGATCGCGGTCATCCGAGATGAACCCGATCTCCAGCAGGGCCGAGGGGATGTCGGCGGCGCGCAGCACGGTGAAACCCGCCTCGCCCCAGGGCTGGGGGTGCATCCGCACGCCCTGCGCGCCGAAGGTCTCGACCAGCGTCGTGGCAAAAGCCTCTGCCCTCGGCGCGGTGTCGAGGCGGGCAAGGTCCATCAGCACGCCCGCCACCACATCGTCAGACCCCCGCAGATCGATGCCCGCCAGCAGATCGGCGCGGTCATGCTGTTCGGCCAGCGCCTCGGCGGCGGCATCTGACGCCGTGTCGGAGAGCGTGTAGATCGTGGCGCCCTGCGCCCGCCCTTCGGCCAGCGCATCGGCATGGATCGACAAGAACAGGTCCGCGCCTGCCGCACGCGCCAGCGTCACGCGGGTCGGCAAGGGCACGAAGACATCGGCATCGCGCGTCAGCACGACCTCCACCCGGCCGGTCAGGCGCAGCGCGTCGCGCAATTCGCGCGCAAAGGTCAGGACCAGATCGGCCTCGGTATGGTCGCCCCGCACCGCGCCGGGATCGACACCACCATGGCCGGGGTCGAGCACCACTGTGATGCGGCCGTCTCGGGGCCGCATGACGACCTCGGGCAGGGTCGGCAAGGGGCCGGCTGCCTCGGGCGGGGTGCCGATGCGCGCCAGAAACGCCGCCTCGGTGGCGGGCGCAAGCTGCAGCGTGACGGTGGCGCGTCCGGTGGCGGCATCGGTCGTCATCGCAGCCGTCTCGGGCGTCATCGGCGTGGCAAGCTGCAGCACCAGACGCGACCAGCCCGCCTCGCGCGCCGCACCCGCCGTCAGGGTCGCCAAGCCTTGCGGCAAAGGCTGCGCGGCTGTCCAATCGCCAAAGGCCACCTCGCGGAAGTCGACCACGAGCCGCATCGGATCGGCCAGCGTGAAGACGCGGAAGGGCACCGGCTGGCTGAGCGACAGGGTCAGCGTCACGCCCTCTTCGTCGGCCGTGATGCGGCTCTCCTCGGGGATCAACCGGGCCAGCGCGCCAAAGCCCTGCGCATGGACGACAACTGACAGGAAAAGGACGGCAAGCGCCGCAAGAAACGGGGTAAGAACTGCTCGGATCACGGGGTTGGTCCCGGTTGTGGTTTGGTTGGCGGCAAGTCTAGCAGACCGCACCGCACAGCCCTAGCCCCTGCCCGCGAAAAATGCGCCAAGGCGGTCCATCCCCTCTTCGATATCGGCGGTCGCGCGGGCATAGGACAGGCGCAAGAAGCCGCCGCCCCGCGTCTTGTCGAAATCGAGGCCGGGCGTCACGGCCACGCCCGCTTCGGCGAGAATCTGACCCGAGAGCGCGAGCGCATCGTCGGTGAAGGCCGAGACATCGACATAGACGTAAAAGGCCCCATCGGCGGGGGCAATCTTGGTCAGCCCCGCGCGCGCCAGCCCCGCCAGCACGATCTCGCGGTTCTTCGCGTAGACCGCGCGGTGACCGTCAAGCTCGCGCCGCCCCTCGGGCGACATCGCGCCAAGGGCCGCGATCTGGCTGGCATGGCTGGGACAGATGAAGAGGTTCTGCGCCAGCCGCTCGATCACGCGCACATGATCCGGCGGCACGACCATCCAGCCCAGCCGCCAGCCGGTCATCGAGAAATACTTGGAGAAGGAATTGATGACATAGACGTCATCGGTGACTTCCAGCGCGCTGGTGGCGCGTTCGGCATAGTGCAGGCCGTGATAGATCTCGTCGGAAATCAGCGCGATGCCGCGATCGGCCACAGCCTGCGACAGCGCGGCGAGCGCGGGGCGGTCCAGCATCGTGCCTGTCGGATTGGCGGGGCTGGCCACGATCAGGCCGGCAAGGCTTGCGTCCAGATGGGCGGGCGTGGGCTGGTAGCGGGTATCGAGCGTGGTGGGCAGGCCCACGGGCGTCAGGCTCATCGCGGTCAGGATCTGGCGGTAGGACGGGTAGCAGGGCTCGCCCAGACCCACGCGGTCACCGGCGTCAAACAGCGCCGAAAAGGCAAGGATGAAGCCGCCCGACGCGCCCGAGGTCAGGATCACGCGGCCCGGATCAAGGTCCACGTCATACCATTCGCCGTAAAGCGCCGCGATGGCCGCGCGCAGGTCGGGGCGGCCAAGCGCTACGGTATAGCCCAGCGGCCCCGCCTCCATCTCGGCGGCCAGACGCGCGCGGGCGGCCTTGGGCGCGCCTGTGCCGGGCTGGCCCACTTCCATGTGGATGATGTGGCGGCCCGCCTCTTCGGCGGCGCGCGCGGCCTCCATCACATCCATGACGATGAAGGGATCGACGGCGCTGCGGGCGGAAAGGCGCATCTCGGGGTCTCCGGGCATGGGATGCGCGCCTTCAACCAGCCCCTGCCCCTCCCGTCAACGGCCCTGCGCGCTCACGCGTCTGTGAGAGCGTGTCGCGCGCGTCGCGGCTGGCTTGGCACCGGGGGGATGTGGTAGTCAGGTCCAAACACCTTGTGAAAGAATGTTGCCGTGCTGAAAAACCTTGCCGCCCTTGGCCTTGCGCTTGGCCTTGCCCTGCCCGCCGCCGCCACCGATCTGGACAACCTCAGCGCGGCCGAGCGCGACGCCTTCCGCGCCGAGGTGCGGGCCTATCTGCTGGAAAACCCCGAGGTGCTGATGGAGGCCATCGCGGTTCTGGAACAGCGTCAGGGCGCGGCCGAACTGGAACGCGACGCAATGATGGTCGCGGCCAATGCGGATGCGCTGTTTTCCTCGGCCTTCGACGTGAGCTTCGGCAATCCCGAGGGCGACATCACCATCGTGGAATTCATGGATTACCGCTGCGGCTACTGCCGGCGCGCGCATCCCGAGGTGGCCGATCTGGTGGAATTTGACGGCAACATCCGCGTGATCGTCAAGGAATTCCCGATCCTGGGCGAGCAATCGGTGCTGGCGTCCCGCTTTGCCATCGCCACCCGCATCGCGCTGGGGGACGAGGCCTACGTGAGCGTCCATGACGCGCTGATGGAGATGCGCGGCGATGTGACCGAGCCGGCATTGCAGGTGCTGGCGGCGGACCTTGGCCTTGACGGGGCGGCGATCATGGGCGCGATCAATGATCCGCTGGTGATGCAGACGATCGAATACAACCACGCCTTGGCGCAACGGATGGCCATCTCGGGCACACCGAGCTTCGTCTTTGGCGACCAGCTTGTGCGGGGCTATGTGCCGATCGACGGGATGCAGCAGATCGTTGCGATGCTGCGCGAAACCGCCAACTGACCGCAAGATTCTGAAGAGAAACAAAAAAGGCGCCCCGCGGGGCGCCTTTTGTCGTTGTGTCCGGGACGGTCAGCCGCCCAGCCACCAGCCACGGCGCTTAGGCTTGGGAGCCTCGCCGTTAGCGGGTTCGGAGACGGGTTCCGCGGCGGGTTCAGAGGCGGCGATCGGTGCAGGTTCCGGCACTGCCTCGGGAGCTTGCGGTTCGGCCACAGGCTCGGGCGTGGGCGCAGGGGCCGGTGCAGCTGCAGGGACGGCCACGGCTTCTGCCTCGGGCGCGACGCTGTCAGCCTGAGGCGCGTCGGAAGCAACCTCCGCCTCTTCGGCCGCGGGCTTGGTGGTCTTCTTGCTGCGGCTTGCACGCACGCGCTTGGGCTTGGCGGGCGGCTCTTCGGTGGCCGGGGCTTCGGGCGCGATCACGGCCTCGATCACGGGCGCGACCTCGGCCTCGGTCATGGCTTCGGGCGCGGCGGCCACCTCGGCCACGGTGTCGTCCCCGTCGCTGTCGGCCCCGTTCTCGTCGTCGTCGCCATCCGTGTCGTCCTCGTCACCCTCGACCGGACCATCCTCGTAGCCGGTGCCATCGGCCTTCTTGCGACGACCGCGGCCACCGCGACGGCGGCGGCGTTTCTTCTTGGGCTGCTCGTCGCCTTCGGACGCGGGGCGGGCCGGCTGAGCCTTCGGCTGCGCCACCTCTTCGACCTCGGCCTCATCGGCCTCCAGCTCTTCGGCCTCGACCACATCCTCATCCAGATCGTCCATCAGGGACGCATCCATCGAGATCACGGGCGAGACCGCCACGATCTTGCGGGTTGCGGTCTTGAATCGCTCGATCTTGTACTCGGGCGAGACCATCGCGGCATCGGCCTCGATCCGGATCGCCATGCCGTAGCGCAGCTCGATCGCGGCAAGGTATTCGCGCTTGTCGTTCATCAGGTAGTTCACGATGGCCACAGGGGCCACGACCTTGACCTCCTTGGCGCGGCCCTTGGGCCCTTCTTCTTCCAGCTGGCGCAGGATCGAGAGCGCAAGGCTGTCGTCGGACCGGATCAGGCCGGTGCCGTGGCAGGCCTTGCAGGGCTGTGTCGTGGCCTCCAGCATGCCGGGGCGCAGGCGCTGGCGCGACATTTCCAGAAGGCCAAAGGCCGAGATGCGGCCCACCTGAATGCGGGCGCGGTCGGTCTTGAGCTTGTCCTTGAGGCGCTTTTCCACCGCAAGGTTGTTGCGCCGCTCGTCCATGTCGATGAAGTCGATGACGATAAGGCCCGCAAGGTCACGCAGGCGGACCTGACGGGCAACTTCCTCGGCGGCCTCGATGTTGGTCTTGAGCGCGGTTTCCTCGATCGAGCCTTCCTTGGTGGCCCGGCCGGAGTTCACGTCGATCGCCACCAGCGCCTCGGTGATGCCGATCACGATGTAGCCGCCCGACTTGAGCTGGACGGTCGGGTTGAACATGTCGGCCAGATAGCCCTCGACCTTGTATTTCGCGAACAAGGGCGTGGGGTCGGTGTAATGCTTCACGTTCTTGGCGTGGGACGGCATGATCATCTTCATGAAGTCCTTGGCATGCCGATAGCCGGCATCGCCTTCGACAAGAACCTCCTCGATCTCGCGGGTGTAGAGGTCGCGGATCGTGCGGTGGATCAGATCGCCTTCCTCGTAGATGGGCGCCGGCGCGATGGATTTCAGCGTCAGGTCGCGGATCTGTTCCCACTGGCGCTGGAGGTATTCGTAGTCGCGCTTGATCTCGGTCTTGGTGCGCTGGCTTCCGGCGGTGCGGATGATCAGACCAGCGCCCTGCGGCACGTCGATTTCCTCGGCGATTTCCTTGAGCTTCTTGCGGTCGGCCGCATTGGTGATCTTGCGCGAGATGCCGCCGCCGCGCGCGGTGTTGGGCATCAGCACGCAATAGCGCCCGGCAAGGCTCAGGTAGGTGGTCAGCGCCGCACCCTTGTTGCCGCGCTCCTCCTTGACGACCTGCACCAGCATGATCTGGCGGACCTTCACGACCTCCTGGATCTTGTATTTGCGGGCACGGGGTTTGCGCACCGGGCGGATGTCTTCCTCGGTGTCGTCATCAGCGACCGTCTCGGCCACCGGGGTGGCTTCTGCCTCCTCGGCCTCGTCGGCCTCGGCGTCTTCGGCGTCTTCGGCGGCACGGTCGCGCAGGTCATCGTCCCAGCCGCCGCCATCGCCCGCCACATCGGTTGCGGTCATGTCATCGGCCGCGGCCTCGTCATCGCCCAGATCGACCACATCCATGCCCGATGGCGCGCTGGCCGCACCCGTGGTCACGGCATCGCCATTGGTTGCCTCGGGCTTGCTGTCGGTCGCCTTGCGGCGACGCGGGCGTCGGCCACGCTTGGGCTTGGCCTCTTCGTCTTCGGCTTCTTCGGCCATGGCCTCGGCGTATTCGCGTTCCTCGCGCAAGAGCGCTTCACGGTCGGCGACGGGGATCTGGTAATAATCGGGATGGATTTCCGAGAAAGCCAGAAAGCCGTGGCGGTTTCCGCCGTAATCGACAAAGGCGGCCTGCAACGAGGGTTCGACCCGCGTGACCTTTGCCAGATAGATGTTTCCTGCCAGTTGCCGCTTGTTCAGCGACTCGAAATCGAATTCCTCGACCTTGGTTCCGTCTGCCACGACAACCCGGGTTTCCTCGGGATGGGTGGCATCGATGAGCATCGTCTTTGCCATTGTGTCCTTGCCCGCGACACAGGCCCATGCCGCCCCTGCGGTGCAAGGCACCGGGCGAAAGTGGATGTGTCACGATTGATGATGAAGGCGAGCACCGGGGGCGCGGCAGCGGTCGGGGCTGTCGCCCCTGTCCGTCTTGCCTTCTGTGCGCCCATGCGGTGCATCGCGTCTGACTCCGACCGTGCCGGACGGTTCCGGATCGGCCAATTCTGCCCCGTTGCGGGGGCGGTTCGGGATGGGCCGGAAGGCATGTCGCGCTTGCGGCCCGAGTGACCTGCCTTCCCTGTCGCGCTCGGATTCCGGCGCGGATCGGGGATGCAGAGAAACTGGTTCGACTGGCAATAGGCCAGCCTGACTACCTTAAGGGGCTGCACGCGCGAATGGCAATGGCAATTCGTCAAGGCGGCGGACAGGTCGCCCCGACCCCGACATCGCAGAGCCAGTCGGCAAGATAGGGTGATCTGCCGAAATCCGGATAATAGCGCGGATCGGCCACACCGGCGGGCCAAAGGATCGGCTGCGGCACCTCATGCATCGCCCGGAGGCGGCGGGCGAGCGGTCGGGCGTCTTGCCCCGGTTCGGGCCATTGCGACCAGACATGAAGGCTGTCGATGATCGTCAAGGCGCCCGTTCCCGGCTCGGTCCCGATCGCGCCAGGCCGGGGAAGATCGGGCATCAGGGCGGACCAGGCCCGCGTCACAAGACTGCCGTAGCGATCCTCGAGGATCACGAGATCGACCGCGGGCAGCATCTCCACGGATGCGACCACCATGGGGCGATACCCGTCCATCCCGATCTCGGGGGCGTCGAGCGTGATACGATACAGGCGCCCCTCGCGGGCAAGCGCGGCAAACGCGATGGACATGCTGCCCTGTGCCATCGCATCGGGTGGCAGTATCAGAACATGAACCTCGGCCAGATCGGCGTCGTGAAGCAGCGCGGAACAGACATTCCAGCAGCGATTGAAATCCCCGTAAGACGCCTCGACCCCGTCGAATTCCAGAACCAGAACCCGTCCCTGCGACACAGGCAGGTCATCCGGCTCGATCTGCCACGTCTCGACAAGGGCGGCGAAACCGGCACCCCGCAGATTGGCCGCCAGCGTGGGGCCGAAACACCACCCCAGAACCGCAACCATCAGCGCCACGCCGATCACCGGGCGGCGGCGCAGCAGCCAAAGGCCAAGACCGAACAGCCCCAGCAAAAGCCCGAGGTAGCCAAGCCCCAGACCGATGAGGACCGCAATTTCGAAAGGATCGAGACGAATGAACAGAGGCGGCAACAGCATCACATTCCCGCATTCAGGGCCGGAGCGCCGGAGCACCCCCCGGCAGGGCATCACGCGACCGACGGTAAACGCCGTGCCCGGCATTCTAAAGGCAGGATTTCCTCAGGCCCCGGCTGGCCCACGCATGCCAGCCCGCCGCCCCTGCCAGCCCCGTTCAGATAGACGGAAGACGACAGGCCGTGTCACCGTTCAAAGATAATCCGACCGGCTGAGGCCGTATTTCGCCATCTTCTCGTTCAGGGTCCGGCGCGGCAGGCACAGCTCGTCCATCACGTTCGAGATCGAGCCGCGATGGCGCCGCATGGTGTTGTCGATCAGCATCCGCTCGAAGGCCTCGACGTATTCCTTGAGCGGCTTTCCCTCACCGATCTGTTGCGGGGCAATCTCGGCGTTGTCGGCCATGAGCAACGACGCGATGGAGCCCGAGCCGCGGCGCTGCTGCAAGATCGCGCGTTCGGCGATGTTGATCAGCTGGCGGACATTGCCCGGCCAGGGCGCCTGCAACAGTTGCGCCGCTTCTTGCGCGGTCACCTGGGGTGCCTCGGTGCCGTATTCCTCGCCAAACTGTTCGCCAAAGCGGGTGAAAAGCGTCAAGATATCCTCGCCCCGCTGGCGCAGGGGCGGCAGGTCGATGCGCATGGCGGCCAGCCGGTAGAACAGGTCCGGGCGCAGCGAGGCCTCGCACATCTCGGGTTCGGGCGCGTTGCAGATCGCCACGATCCGGGTCTCGGCGGGCGTGCCCTGTTCGTTGATCGTGGTCAGAAGGCGGGCCTGCAACGGACCGGGCAGGCTCTCGATATCCTCGAGCACCAGCGTGCCGCCGCGCGCCTGTTCGACCAGCGGCTTGTCCTGATCCTCGCCCACCGGGCCGAAGAGCATGGCGGCCAGCGTCGCCTCGTCATGGGCGGCGCAAGACGTGGTGACAAAGCTTTTGCCTGCGCGCGGGCCCACGGCGTGCAGCGCATGCGCGACAAGCGTCTTGCCCGTGCCGGTCTCGCCCACGATCAGCACATGGCCATCGGCCTGACCCAGATCGAGGATATCCTCACGCAGGCGTTCCATCACCGAACTCGTACCGATCAGCTTGCGCATCAAGACAGTGCCGTCCGACAGTTCGCGGCGCAGTGCCCGGTTGTCGAGCGTCAGGCGCCGCTGCTGGCTTGCGCGCTTGGCCAGTTCGGTCATCCGGTCAGGGTTGAAGGGCTTTTCGAGGAAATCATAGGCCCCGATCCGCATCGCCTCGACCGCCATGGGCACATCGCCATGCCCTGTGATCAAGATCACCGGCAAACCGCTGTCCACGCCCATCAGCCGCTTGAGAAAGGCCATGCCGTCCATACCGGGCATCTTGACGTCGGTCACGACCACGCCGGGCCAGTCGGCGCCAATGGCTTTCAGCGCCTCCTCGGCCGAGGCGAAGGTCTGCGTCTCGAACCCCGACAGCGCCAGCCACTGGCTGATCGACTGCCGCATGTCCTGTTCGTCATCCACGATCGCAATCTTCATCGCGGGCCATCCTTTCGTTTCGTCACGCCCGAGGCGTGCCCTCTTGCAGCGCCGGAGGCGTGCATCCTGGTCGCGCCTGAGGCGCCTATCGTCCCCTCACTGCGCCGCACGCACGCCACCCTCGATCAGCGGCATCCGGATCTCGAACACCGCGCCGCCGGTCTCGCCGTTGCGGGCCGTCAGCCGCCCGCCCAGATCGGTGACGATCCCCGACGATATCGCAAGACCAAGACCGACCCCCTCGCCGGGCTTCTTGGTGGTGTAGAATGGCTCGAACAGCGCGTCGAGATCGTCAATTCCGTTGCCGTTGTCGCGCACCGTCAGCACCGCCTCCTCCCCTTCCGAGATCAGCAGGTCCAGCTCGCGCTTGGGCACATCCTTCATCGCATCGAGCGCGTTCCTGAGCAGGTTGATGATGACCTGTTCCAGCCGCAGCCGGTCCGCCAACACCATCACCGGCTGGCGCGGCAGGTTGCGCGTGATCTCGACCTTGGTGGTGCGCAATTGCGGCTCCATCATCGTCAGCGCGCCCTTCAGCGCATCGCGCAGATCGACGGGTTCCAGCGCGTCACCACCCTTTCTGGCATAAGATTTCAGCTGTCGCGTGATGGCGCCCATCCGGTCGATCAGGTCGTCGATGCGCTGGAAGCTCGACGCCGCCTCCTCGATCCGCTTGCGCTGCAAGAGCAGGCGCGCACCGGCCAGATACGTCTTCATCGCGGCCAGCGGCTGGTTCAGTTCATGACTGACGGCTGCCGACATCTCGCCCAAAGCGGCCAGTTTCTGGCTCTGCGCAAGGCTTTGCTCGGCCTCCTCCAGCGTGCGCTCGACCCTCTGGCGCTCGGCGATTTCCCGCTGCAGGCGACCGTTCAACCGGCGAAGCTCTGCCGATTCCCGTGCCAGCCGGTCCGACCTGAGCCGCGCCCTGCGGCTGATGAGGTAGAATCCCCCGGCGAGTGCGAGGGCGAATCCCATGATCTGCAGGGCCAAGACCGCATTCACCCGCTCGCGCACCGAGGTGTAGGCGGTATAGCTGACGATGCGCCATCCCCGGAACGGGATGCGGCTTTCCAGCCGGATCGTCTCGTTGCCGAAAAACCGGCTGTCGGCCTCGCCGAAGGCAAAATCGCCCGTCGCCCGCAAGGCGCGCTGGATCGCGCTTTGCGGTGGTTGAAGGGCCAGCGCCTCGACCTCGGTGCGGCCGCGCCAGCGTGGTTCGGTCGACAAGATGATGGCGCCCTGACTGTTGGTCAGAAAGATCGCCTCGGTGGTGCCGCGCCAGCGATCGACGATGCGTGCCAGATCGACCTCGACCAAGATCACCCCCAAAAGCCGGTTGTCCGACGACCGCATCGCCCGCGAGAAGGTGAAGTCGAACCGCCCCGTTTCCGGCTCGTTCGAGGTGAAAACAGTGTCGGGCGACCGGCTGGCCTCGACAAAGAAGGGATCGGCGCTGCGCAATTGCCCCAGACGCTCACGGTCGGTCGCCGCCACGATCCGCCCGTCCCGGTCCAGCAACACCAGCGAGGCCGCGCCGATCTCGTCGACATAGGAAATCAGCCGCGCCGTGGTGTCCACATAGCTGGCGGTTTCCAGCGACCGGATCAGAACCGGGTCGCGGGCCAAAAGCAGGGGCACCACGGAATGGCGCTGCAATTCGGATTGGATAGTCCCGGAATAGATCGCCAGCCGGATCTCGGCGCGGTTGCGCGTGGTCTCGGTGAACTGTTGCGTCAGCCACGCGTTCGAGACCCATATCACCGCCACGGCGGCCGCCAGAAACACGACCATGAAGGCCCGGAGCACCCAGGCAAAACGGCGTCGGCGCCGATCGGCGGAAATCTGGGTGTCCACAAGGCTCATGGCCGCAAAGGTAGACAGGCCCGCGCCCGCGCTCAAGGGCGATCCCGCGCCGCTCAGCGGCGACGGTGGTCGCTCAGGCCGCCACCAAGGCCTCCGCCAGCGACCGGAACAGCGCCGCGCCTTCGGTGCCGCCATGGGCAGGGTCGACCACCCGCTCGGGGTGCGGCATCAGACCCAGCACGCGCCGATTGGCGCTCAGGATGCCCGCGATGTCCTCCATCGCGCCATTTGGATTGCCCAGATAGCGAAAGGCGATCCTGTCCTCGACACGCAGGGCGGCCAAGCTCTCGGCATCGGCGACATAATTTCCGTCGTGATGCGCGATGGGAAAGCTTACCTCCTGCCCGGGCGCGTATCCGGCGGTAAAGGCACTGTCGGCGGTCTCGACCCGCAGGCCTTGCCGCTTGCACACGAACTTGAGCCCCGCGTTGCGCATCAGGGCACCCGGCAGCAGCCGCGTCTCGCACAGCACCTGAAATCCGTTGCAGATCCCCAGCACATAGCCGCCCCGGCCCGCGTGATCGGCCACCGCGCGCATCACCGGCGATTGCGCCGCGATCGCACCGCAGCGCAGGTAGTCGCCATAGGAAAACCCGCCCGGCACGCCCACGATATCGGTGCCTGCGGGCAGCACGCCATCCTTGTGCCAGACCATTTGGGTGTCAAACCCCGCCGCGCGGAACGCCACCGCAAGATCACGGTCACAGTTGGACCCGGGAAAGACCAGAACCGCGGCCTTCACGCGCCCATCTCCACCCGGTAGCTTTCGATCACGGTGTTGGCGAGCAGCTTTTCGCACATCGCGGTCACCTCGGCTTCGGTGGTGCCGGGGGCAAGATCCAGCTCGATCACCTTGCCCTGCCGCACGCCCGCGACGCCCTGAAAGCCAAGGCTCCCAAGCGCCGATTTCACCGCCTCGCCCTGTGGGTCGAGAACGCCCTGTTTCAACATCACGGTCACGGTGGCCTTCATGCACCCGCCCCTTCATCTTTCCAAAAATATGCACCGGACGCCCAAAACCGGGCGCCCGGCCTCAGTTGATCAGAGTAGGCTTGGTCACGCCCGTCTCGCGCTGCGGCATCACGCCCAGACGGCGCGCGACTTCGGTATAGGCGTCGGCCAGATTGCCCAGATCGCGGCGGAACACGTCCTTGTCGAGCTTCTGTCCCGTCTCGATGTCCCACAGCCGGCACGAATCCGGGCTGATCTCGTCGGCCACGATCAGGCGCATGTAATCGCCATCCCAGATCCGCCCGATCTCGATCTTGAAATCGACCAGCTTGATGCCGACGCCCAGCATCAGGCCGGACAGGAAATCGTTCACGCGAAGCGCCAGACTGACCATGTCATCCATGTCCTGCTGCGTGGCCCAGCCAAAGGCGATGATATGTTCCTCGCTGACCAGCGGATCGCCCAGCGCGTCATCCTTGAAGTAGAACTCGACGATCGGGCGCGGCAGCGGCGTGCCTTCCTCGATCCCCAGACGCTTGGAGATTGAGCCTGCCGCGACATTGCGGACCACCACTTCCAGCGGGATGATCTCGACCGCGCGGATCAGCTGCTCGCGCATGTTGAGACGGCGGATGAAATGCGTCGGAACCCCGATGGCGCCGAGGCCCGTCATGAAGAATTCCGAAAGTCGGTTGTTGAGCACGCCCTTGCCTTCGACGGTCGCGCGCTTTTCCGCGTTGAAGGCGGTGGCGTCATCCTTGAAATACTGCACGAGAGTGCCCGGCTCGGGGCCTTCATAGAGGATTTTGGCCTTGCCTTCGTAGACCTTCTTGCGCCGTGCCATGCTGTCTCCGGACGTGTCTGGGATGGGGTGCGGGGCTGCCTGCAACCTGAACCTCTTCGCGCCTATAGGACAAAGCGCGCTGTGTCGCAAGCAAGCCCGGCATCGGCGCTTGCGGGGGACCGGCAGGGCCAAGTAGGATCACGCCCGACAGGCAACCGACGCAACGGAGATCCCGATGAGCACCTTCGACGACCGCGAGCGCGGGTTCGAAAACAAGTTCGCCCACGATCAGGACATGCAGTTCCGCGCCGGGGCGCGGCGCAACAAGCTGATGGGCCTCTGGGTGGCTGAGCTACTGGGCAAATCCGCCGAGGAGGCCGAGGCCTATGCCAAAGAGGTCGTGAAGGCCGATTTCGAGGAGGCGGGCCACGAGGATGTGATGCGCAAGGTTCTGGCCGATCTGGGCGACCGCGTCCCCGAGGCCGAGGTCCGGGCGAAATACGACGAGCTTCTGGCGGTGGCCAAGGGGCAGTTGATGAACGAGGTGTGAGGGCTGACTTTCACCCGATGTCGAAGAAAGGGCCCCCGTCTTGCGGGGGCTTTTTCTTGACCAGCCGCACCATGTCGCCAGCATCGACCGTGAAGCGCGGGTTTCCTTTCAAGAACGTTTTCCAAGTCGCTGCGGGAAGCTGGGCTTTCGACACGCCGTGGCGGTCAAGCATGAACTTACCAAGGCCGCTCAGGCTCAAGCACTTGCCCGACGACTGACCGATGGCGGTTTCGATCCACTTCGCAACCTTGGCCTCGTCAAACGCGGGTGAAGCCACCGGCGCAGGGGCACACGCAGGCACCGCGACGGATTTTGCAATATTCCTGTAATCGCTGCACGCCTTGCGAAACGGGCAGTCCGGACCAGCAGTGCCTATGCCGACAACATGAACACCATGGTCCGACAGTTTTCGGGCCAGGTGAGAGAAATCCCTGTCGCGGCTGGCGATTGCGATGGTGCGCGCCCCGCCGAGAAGCGCCGCCTCCATCGCTTCGATGGCAAGCAGCATGTCCGCTGCGTTCTTGCCTTGCGCGCTATCAATCACCTGCAAGCTGCCCTGCGCGCGCCATCCGCTCATTCTTGTGGCATCGCCGTAGACGCGCCGTAGTCCCCTACGGCCCAAGCCGGTCGCCGCGGCGACGATCTGATCGGCGAGATCAGGCGAAAGGTTTTCGCCGTCGATGAACAGGGCAACGCAGGGTCGCGTGTCCGGATGGATGACCGTTTCGAGTTTCATCCCTGTTTCCTGCCAGCCGATCTTGACCGATCTATGGCATGCTCGCGGCGCAACACATGAAGCCTGCTCATAACCTTCTTGCAGATTTTCCGCCTTGCTCAGGGCCGCCCGAGCAGCCACATGCCCCTTTGCGTGCCCGACCCTGATGGAGAAACCCATGACATCCCCCCTCGCCCGGCTTTTGGAAACCCGCGACTGGCTGATGGCCGATGGCGCGACGGGCACGACGCTGTTCAACATGGGTCTGCAATCGGGCGATGCGCCGGAACTGTGGAACGAGGAACATCCCGACCGGATCACCGCGCTTTACAAGGGCGCGGTCGATGCGGGGTCGGATATCTTCTTGACCAATTCCTTCGGCGGCACCCGCTCGCGCCTCAAGCTGCATCAGGCCGAGGACCGTTGCTATGATCTCAACAAGCGCGCCGCCGCGATCGGGCGCGAGGTCGCCGACAAGGCGGGCCGTACCGTGATCGTCGCAGGCTCCATGGGCCCGACAGGCGAGATCATGGCGCCGATGGGCCCGCTGACCCATGAGCGCGCGGTCGAGATGTTTCACGAACAGGCCGAGGGGCTGCGCGATGGCGGGGCCGATGTGCTCTGGGTCGAGACGATCAGCGCGCCCGAGGAATACGCCGCGGCGGCCGAAGGTTGCCGCTTGGCGGGCATGGACTGGTGCGGCACGATGAGCTTTGACACCGCAGGCCGCACGATGATGGGCCTGACCTCGGCCGGAATGACCGAGCTGGTCGAGAAACTGGGCCACAAGCCGCTGGGCTATGGCGCCAATTGCGGCGTGGGCGCCTCCGACCTCCTGCGCACGGTGCTGGGCTTTCGCGCCGCGGGGTCGGAGCGTCCGGTGATCGCCAAGGGCAACGCCGGCATCCCGAAATACCACGAAGGCCACATCCATTACGACGGCACGCCCGAATTGATGGCGCGCTATGCCGTGATGGCGCGCGATGCAGGGGCCACGATCATCGGCGGCTGCTGCGGCACCACGCCCGACCACCTGCGCGCGATGCGCGAGGCGCTGGAAACCACGCCGCGCGGACCCGCGCCCACGCTCGACGAGATCACGCAAGCCCTTGGCGGCTTTTCGTCGGGATCGGACGGCACGGACGACAATGGCCCCGCCGCGCGCGAGCGCAGCGGGCGGCGGCGGGTGCGGGGCTGAGTGCCATGACCCGGCGGCGTCGCGCGCCGCTTGGCCCATGTCGCATTTCGGCATTCCGCATTCCGCAATTCAACTAGGACGGACCCAAAGCGTGCACCCGCGTGCCGCACAGGTGACAGGAGACGCGCCCATGTCAGACGATCAAGACGACATCATCCTTGCCGACCTCGACGATGACGAGCTGGTGGGCCAGATGTATGACGACCTCTACGACGGGCTGAAGGAAGAGATCGAGGAATCGGTCAATATCCTCCTCGCCCGCGGCTGGACGCCTTATGACATCCTGACCAAGGCGCTGGTCGGCGGCATGACCATCGTCGGAAACGATTTCCGCGACGGCATCTTGTTCGTCCCCGAGGTTCTGATGGCCGCCAACGCGATGAAGGGCGGCATGGCGATCCTAAAGCCGCTTCTGGTGGAAACCGGCGCGCCGCGCATCGGCAAGATGGTGATCGGCACGGTCAAGGGCGACATCCACGACATCGGCAAGAACCTTGTCGGCATGATGATGGAGGGCGCGGGCTTCGAGGTGGTCGATCTGGGCATCAACAACGCGGTCGACGCCTATCTCGACGCGCTGGTGGCCGAGGATGCCGATATTCTGGGCATGTCGGCGCTGCTGACCACGACCATGCCCTACATGAAGGTCGTCATCGACACGATGAAGGAAAAGGGCATCCGCGACGATTACATCGTGCTGGTGGGCGGCGCGCCGCTGAACGAGGAATTCGGCCGCGCCATCGGGGCGGATGCCTATTGCCGCGACGCGGCCGTTGCAGTGGAAACCGCCAAGGAATTCGTGCTGCGCCGCCACAACCAGATGGCCGCCCGCGCCTGAAGCCTGCCGAGACGCGCGGCCTCGTGGATTGAATTGCCAAGCGCCCTGCGCTTGGCCCATAGTCGCCCCATACCGGTCACGGGAGTGGAGTGATCATGGTGGGCACAGCTGAGGACGAAGCACGGACAAAGGTCTTTCTCTCCGACGTGGGCGCGGCCATCAAACGCTTCCACGAGGAGACGCGCCAGCCGCATCTCGGGGCTTGGGTCCAGGCCACGGCTCTCCCCCTTCTTCCGGTGCTGCTCGGCTTGATCCTGATCGGGCTCGTGCCAACACCGGATGTGGACCCGGCACGCCCCATCGCGGTCGCGAATGCCACCACGCCGCCCCCCACACCCACCGATCTCGCGCTGGCCACCTATGGCATCGATCTGCGCCTTGCCTTGGCGGTGCTGTTGCTGGTCGTGGTGCTGGTGGTGTCCTTCCTGTCCCAAAAACATCTGCTCGAGACCCATGCCGGCGCCTTTTGGCCCCGCACATCGCGCGGCTCGGCCGGAGCCATCGGGCGTGAGGCCCCGGCCACGCCACCGCTGCGCGTCGGCCTTTGGCTTGCCATCGGGTTCGTGCTGGGCGGCCTTGCCATCACGCATGTCGACCATGTCTTTCCATGGATGACCCCGCCGCCCCTGCCCAGCGGGATGAACGGGTTCAGCGACATGCCGCCCGAAACCTTCTGGCCGCTCGCACTGGGCAGCGCGTTGATCGCAATGGTCTTCACCGTCACCGCCCTCTCGGCCTATGCCATCAGGATCACCTGGCACAATTACCCGGCCGTGCGGCATGCGGCCGATCTGGCTGCCGCCATCGACGCAGCCATCGCCCGGCGGGAATCGGTCGACGGGACCGTGTGCGTCATGGACAGGGCGAAACCGCAAGAACTCGGGAAACAACTGGACGCGATCTTGCAGGCCTGGAAGCAGCGCCCGCTCGGGGCGGGCGTCGTGCCCGTGCAATCCACGATGAAACCGAGCGCAATCGTGGACATCCTCAAGACCTTCGTGCGCCCGCTCGTCGCGGTGCTGATCCTTGGCCTCGTCACGCTGAGCCTGTTCTTCGACCACCTCGAGGCGCGCAACGACTGGTCGGCGTCGGTGATCGCGACCCATGATTTCTGGCTCATCGTCTTCGGGATCCTGTGTTCCACTGTCGTGGCCGCGATCTATCTGCCTGCGATGTCGCGCCTCAGCCTCTATCTCGAGGCCGAGGAGCATCTGAAATCGACCACCGGCGGCGCGGTGAAGGGATGGCGGATCGACAGGGGGAAAGACGAGGAGGCGGGCCAACGGCTGATCGTTCCCCGAACATCGTCCGGACCCGATGATTTCCCCGAGGCCCTGTGCGACTATCTCGGCGGCGACCGCACCAAGGTGGGCATCATGCTGGAAAGCTGGCATTTCGCGGGCGGTTTTCACATCTTGCTGAAGCAATCCCTGACCAAGCAGCTTGTCACGGTCCTGGGCCTGCTTGGCCCGACGCTTGCCGGCACGATCCTCGGCCTTCTTTGATTGCGGAACCACGCCTTGCCCGCACCGACGTTTCGCGCATAAGGGCAATCATGGCCGTATCCGTCTTCATCGCCCGCCGGATCGACGCCGGCCTCTTCGCGCAGGTCCATGAGGACGTGTTCGACGGGCCGGTCGATCCGCATCTGCTGGAACGCTTCCTGGCCGCCGACCATCTGCAGATCGCGGTGGCCGTCGACCGCGACCAATTGGTCGGCATGTGTTCGGGTGTGATCCATCACCATCCCGACAAGCCCGACAGCTGGTGGATCAACGAGTTGGGCGTGGCCGGGCCATGGCGGCGGCACGGCATCGGCACACGGCTGGTGATGACCTGCATGGACCACGCCCGCCGCATCGGCTGCCGTGACATCTGGGTGGTCGCCGACCCGACCGGCGAGGCCGAGGGGTTCTGGCACAGCCTTCGCTGGACCCGGACGGGCGAGCGGCTGGCGATGTTTTCCACCCGTCTGGACTGACGCCGGCCTTGCAATCCGCGGCGCGCCCGCGTTTTGTCCGCGCCATGACGATCTATGCCATCGGCGACATCCACGGCCATCTCGACCTGCTGCGCGTGGCCCATGACCGCGTGGAGGCGGACCGCGCCCGCGAGGGAACACGCGACGCCCCGCTCGTCCATGTCGGCGATCTGGTCGACCGGGGGCCGGACAGCCGCGGCGTGATCGCGCTGATGATGGCGCTCGTGGCGCAAGATGACCGCGTGACGGTGCTGAAGGGCAATCACGACAACATGTTCGTCCTGTTCGCGCAGGATATCCCGACCGAGGACCCGCACCTGCGGCGCGACCTGAGCTGGCTGCACCCGCGGCTGGGCGGGCAGGATACGCTGGCCTCCTACGGGATCGACACGAGCTTGCCGATGGCCGAGGTGCATCGCCAGACGCGGGCCATGGTGCCCGAGGCGCATATCGCGTTTCTCGACGCCCTTCCGCTCAGCCTTGTCCATGACGGGGTGCTGGCCGTGCATGCCGGCATCCGCCCCGGCGTGCCGCTGGACCGGCAGACCCCGCAAGACCTGTTCTGGATCCGCGGCGGCTTTCTGGACGATGTCACCGACCACGGCGCATTGGTGGTGCATGGTCACACCACCGTCATCAATGTCGAGCTGCACCCAAACCGGCTGGCGATCGACACCGGGGCGGCCTATGGCGGGCCGCTCAGCGCGGTGGCGATCGAGGGACGCGACGTCTACCTGCTGACCGACGCGGGTCGCAAACCGGTTCGGCCGCTCGGATGATCCCACCGCGCGACCTCGTGCTGGTGGCTGTGGTGATCCTGGCCTGGGGATCGAATTTCTCGGCGATGAAACTGGCGCTCGAGCAGGTGCCGCCGATCCTGTTCGTGGGACTGCGCTTTGCGATCCTCGTCCCGCTGATCGTCTTCTTCCGACGTCCCGCAGGCTGGCCCGCGATCCTGGCCGTCGGCGCGCTGATCAACATGGGGCAATTCATGTTCTTGTTCAGCGGCCTTGCGGCGGGATCGAGCGCGGGCCTCGCCTCGCTCATCATCCAGAGCCAGGTGCCCATGACCATCGTGCTGGCTTGGGCCGTCTATGGCGAGCGGATCACGCTCATTCAGGGGCTTGGCATCGGGCTGGCGGCGTTGGGGCTGGCGGGCTTCGGTCTTGCCTCGGGGGGCAACATCACGGTGCAGGGTCTGGGCCTGATCCTGTGTGGCGCGCTGTGCTGGGCGGTGGGCAATCTTGTCCTGCGCCGCCTGCCCGGCACCGACATGCTGGCGCTGTTTTTGTGGGCCAGCCTTGTGCCGCCGCTGCCGATGCTGGGCCTGTCGCTGCTGACCGAAACCGGCGCGCCCTGGGCCACCATCACTGCGATCAGCCCGGCGGGCTGGGCAGCGGTGATCTATGTCGCGGTAATCTCGACCCTGCTGGGCTATTCGATCTGGGGCACGCTTTTGTCGCGGCACCCGGCGGCATTGATCACGCCCTTCGCGCTCATGATCCCGGTGGTGGGTGTCGCCACGGCGGCCCTGGTGCTGGGCGAACGGGTCGCCTTGGCCGAGACTGTGGCGGGCCTTGTCGTGCTGGCGGGGCTGTGCCTTGCCGTCTTCGGCCAACGCTATGCCGCGCGCAGGGCTGGCCGACGCCGCCCGCCTGCGCCATGATGTCCGCATGACCCGTCTTGATGACCAGGCCCTGACCGACGCGGGCCTCGCCCCCGAGGGGCGGGGTCGCGTGCTGCTGATCGGCTGCGGAGCCTTGGCGCGCGAGGTGCTGGACCTGATCGACGCCAATGGCTGGGACCACCTCGACCTGCATTGCCTGCCTGCGATCTTGCACAACCACCCCGAAAAGATCACCCCGGCCGTTGAGGCGGCGGTGAGCGCGCGGCGGGGCGATTATGCGCAGGTCTTCGTGCTTTACGCCGATTGCGGCACGGGCGGCTTGCTTAAGGCCGCCTGCGACCGGCTGGACGTAGGCATGCTGGAGGGGCCGCATTGCTACAGCTTCTTCGAGGGCAACACCGTCTTTGCGGGACGTGACGAGATGACGGCGTTTTACCTGACCGATTTTCTGGTGCGCCAGTTCGATGCCTTCGTGACCCGCCCGCTGGGCCTCGACCGGCACCCGCAGCTGCGTGACATGTATTTCGGGAATTACACGAAACTGGTCTATCAGGCGCAGACGGATGACCCGGAATTGATCGAAAAGGCAAAGGCTTGCGCGGCGTTCCTCAAGTTGGATTTCGAGCGGCGCTTCACCGGCTACGGCGATCTTGAGGTGGCGATGCGCGGGCTCTAGGCCGCCGCTTTGTCCGCCGCCAGAAGCCTGATCCGTTCCACCATTGCGCGCAGCCCGTTCGAGCGCTGCGAGGACAGGTGATCGTTCAGCCCAAGCCGCGCCAATTCGCCACCCGCATCGACCTTCAGCACATCCCCGACTGACAGCCCGTCATACATTGCATGCAGCACCGCGATCAGCCCGCGCACAATCATCGCATCGCTGTCGCCGCGAAAGCGGAACACAGCCTGTGCGCCCTGCCCCTCGATCTGCGGCAAGATCCAGACCTGTGACGCGCAGCCGTCGACCTTGGTCGCAGGCACCTTGACCGCATCCTCAAGGGGATCCATCGCCTTGCCCAACTCGATGACATGGCGATAGCGTTCCTCCCAGTCCTCGAGAAACTCGAAGGTCTCGGCGATCTCCTCGAAGGCTTCGGTGGCCATTGGCGGCATCTCCGGTGGGCTGTGGCAGCGCTGCCCCTGACCTAGGCCCGCACGCCCGCCCCGTCCAGAGGCGCTTTCCTTCGCGGTCACCTTGCGCTACCCAAAGGATCAAGTGATCTGACGGAGAGAGCCGATGCTGCGCGTGACCCTTGCCCTGGCCCTGATCCTCAGCCTTGCGGCCTGCGGCAGCCGTCTCAACCCGTTCAACTGGTTCGGCGGCGACCGCGAGGAACGCATCGTGGCGCGCGAGGTGGTCGAGACCACGCCGGGCGATCAGCGCCAGCTTGTCGCCGAAGTCGTGGATCTGGCCGTCGATCCCACGCCGCAGGGTGCCATCGTGCGCGCCATGGGCCGCCCGCCGGTGCAGGGCTTTTGGGAGGCCGAACTGGTCGAGGTGGAACGGACCGAGGGCGCCATCGTCTATGAATTCCGCGTCTTTCCGCCGCTCAGCCAGACCCGCGAGGGCACACCGCAATCGCGCGAGGTCGTTGTGGCCGCGAACCTGTCGAATTTCGATCTGTCGGGCATCCGCACCGTGACCGTGATCGGCGCGCAGAACCGTCGTACGGTAAGTCGACGTTGACCTCCGGTCGGACCGGCAGGCTCTGACCGGAGGTCAGACCGGAACGATCCGCACCCGCTCGCCTTCGGCGGACAGGGCGATCTCGCCGCGCAAAAGGCGCAGCGCATCCTCGCCAAAGACCTCGCGCCGCCATCCGGTTGCCCACAGCCCGTCATGCGCACCGCAGGCGATGTCGTCGAGGTCCGAGGACGAGGCGATCAGCTTGGCGGCCACGCCCGCCTCTTCGGCCTTGGCCTTGAGCAGCACGCGCAACAGATCCGCCAGCGCAGAATTCAGCGCCGAGCGGTCGCGCCCCTCGGTCATCTTGGGCTGTTTGTCGGCGGGCATGTCGATGCCGCGCTGGACGGCGGCGATCAAGCCGTCGGCGATCTCGCCCTTGCGCGCGTCCCGCAACAAGAGCCGCGACTTGCCCAGATCGGCCAGACTGCGCGGCTTGGTCGAGGCCAGTTCGATCAGCGCGTCATCCTTAATGACACGCGCGCGCGGCACGTTGCGCGATTGGGCATAGTGTTCGCGGAAGGCGGCCAGTTCCTGCGCAATGGCCAGTGTCTTGCCGGAATTGGTGCGCAGTTTCAGCCGCTTCCACGCCTCGGACGGATCGACCACATAGGCCGAGGCATCGGTCAGCGACGACAGTTCTTCTTCCAGCCATGCGGTGCGGCCGGTCCGCTCAAGCTGGGCCACAAGGCTCTCGTAGATCTGACGCAGATAGGTGACATCGGCCAGCGCATAGATCTTTTGCGCATCGCTGAGCGGGCGGCGCGACCAGTCGGTGAAGCGCGAGGATTTGTCGAGCGGTGCGCGCGCGATCTTGCGCACCAGCGTCTCGTAGCCGACCTGATCGCCAAAGCCGCAGACCATGGCGGCCACCTGCGTGTCGAAGAGCGGAGTCGGCACCACGCCCCCGTCGACGTGGAAAATCTCGAGGTCCTGCCGCGCGGCGTGGAAGACCTTGACCACGCCGGGCGCGGCCATCAGCTCGTAGAGCGGATCGAGCGAGATCCCATCGGCCAGAGGGTCGACCAGCACCGCATCCGTGTCATCGCTGCCCGGCAGCGCAAGCTGCACAAGGCAAAGCTGGGCAAAATACGTGCGTTCGCGCAGAAACTCGGTATCGACGGTGACATAGGGGGCGTCGCTTGCGCGGGCGCAATATGCCGCGAGCGCGTCGGTGGTGGTAATCGTCTGAATCAAGCGTCGGGTCTTTTCACGGGCGAAACTGCGGTTGGCCGGTGATAGGCGAGGCGCGTGGAAATGAAAAGGGCCTCGCGCGACGGATGGCGCGCTCGATGACTCAAGGCGCCACCGGTGCCGAAGCCCGGGCCTGCAGTCTTGCAAGCCGCAAAACACGCAAGGATTTGCATCAGACGCCGCTGTTAGCGCAAACCAGAAATGTTTGCGCTACCGGTTACGCTAACATAATGATACTTTGTGATTTTTCCTTGGCCGGCCCGGTATGCTCCGGTATGCGGAGGGCCAGACCGGGCGCGACAGACCACGAGGAAAAACATGACCATCACCCTTGGCATCAACGGCTTCGGCCGCATCGGGCGCTGTACTTTGGCCCATATCACCGAGGCCGCGCGCAATGACGTGCAGGTGGTCAAGATCAACGCCACCGGCCCGATCGAGACCAACGCGCATCTGTTGAGATATGACAGCGTGCACGGCCGTTTCGGCGCTGACGTGCGGGTGACCGGCGACACGATGGATCTGGGTCGCGGCCCGATGAAGGTGTTTTCGACCTATGATCCGGCGGAACTGGACTGGGAAGGCTGCGATGTCGTGCTGGAATGCACCGGCCAATTCAATTCGCGCGATGCGGCCGCCGTCCACCTGACACGTGGGGCCAAGCGCGTGCTGGTCTCGGCGCCGGCCAAGAACGCCGACAAGACCGTGGTCTATGGCGTGAACCACCGCGAGCTTCTCGACACGCATCATGTCGTGTCGAACGGGTCTTGCACCACGAATTGCCTTGCCCCCCTGGCCAAGGTTCTGAACGACGCGATCGGGATCGAGCGCGGGATCATGACCACGATCCACAGCTACACCGGCGACCAGCCGACACTAGACCGGCGTCACACGGATCTTTACCGCGCCCGCGCCGCCGCCATGGCGATGATCCCGACCTCGACCGGGGCCGCCAAGGCGCTGAAAGAAGTGCTGCCCGAGCTTGACGGCCGCCTTGACGGCACAGCGTTGCGGGTGCCCACGCCCAATGTGTCTTGCGTCGACCTGACCTTCGAGGCGGGGCGGAGCGTGACCGTGGCCGAAGTGAACGAGATCATGCGCGAAGCCGCCGAGGGCCATATGCGGTCGGTGCTGGCCTATGACCCGGAACCCAAGGTCTCCATCGACTTCAACCACACCACCCATTCGTCAATTTTCGCGCCCGACCAGACCAAGGTCGTGGGCGGCCGCACCGTGCGTGTGCTGGCATGGTATGACAATGAGTGGGGCTTTTCCGCGCGCATGGCCGATGTCTCGGCGGCGATGGGGCGGCTGTTGCACTGAACCCATCGCCCGCGAGGGCCGAACGGGTTCACGCCGCGCGCCGCGGGGAGGCAGCGCGCGGCCCTTTCACAACCGCCGCCTGCACAGCGCATTCCCTCTTTGCCCGGCCCCTGCCCCGTGGCAGTGTCCGGCCGATTGACAAGGGAAGCGGCATGAACAGCGCATCGGCGATCTTTCTGGGGCTTTGCATCGCGGGTTTTCTGGCGCTGGATGCGGTGGTCTTCGACTGGGATCTGTCGCTTGCCTTGGCCCGCCGCTTTGCCGCGCTTCTCAACTGGATGGCCTTCTGGCGGTAGCGTTGTGCCGGGCCTGCCGCAAAAAACGGCACTTGCCGCTGCACAGTGCGCCGCCCGCTTCGTGCTCCGTTGCCCCGGCTGAGCCAGATGGCTAACATCAAAGACTGACGGCTGGCCCCTTGCAGGCAATCCAGCCCGGAAAACACCAGCCACCACAGGGAAAGATCGAACATGGCACAGCACAGGATCGAGATGATGCGCCGCGCGGCGCTGGCGCTTTTCGCAGGCGTGGTCGCGGCTGCGATGCCGCTGGCCGCAAGCGCGCAGGACAACACGCCCACGGACCCGCGCCTGCACACGCCCGGGCAATTGACCGTCGGCACCGGCGATCCGGTCTATCCGCCGTGGATGCTCAACAACGACCCCGCCGGCGGCGAAGGCTTCGAGAACGGCCTTGTCTACGCGCTGGCCGCCGAAATGGGATTCACCCCCGAGCAGGTGGTCTGGGTCGGCCAGACCTTCGACCAAGCCATCGCGCCGGGCGCCAAACCCTATGATTTCTCGATCCAGCAGATCTCCGTGACCGAGGCGCGGGCGCAGATCGTCAGCTTCAGCCAAGTCTATTTCCAGCCGCAAAAAGCCGTCATCGCCCTGCCGGGCACCGCGGCGGAATCCGCCACCAGTTTCGAGGATCTGCGGTCCTTGCGCTGGGGCGCCGTGATCGGGACGACCGACAACGACTACCTCGTGAACATCCTCGGCGTCACCGATGCCGCGATCTACAACGAGCAGGTCGATGTGTTCCAGGCGCTGCAAGCGGGCCAGATCGACGCGACCATCGCCGCCCTGCCCACCGCGCTGTTCGTGACGGCGGTGCAGGTACCCGACGCGGCCATCGTGGCGCTGTTGCCCGCGGACGCCAATGACCGGGGTCACGGCCTGCTATTCGAATTCGGCAACCCGCTGGTGTCTTGGGTGGACGAGGCGCTGTCGGCCATCATCGAACGCGGCGTGGTGGATGATCTGATCGCCACCTATCTGGTCGCCGATCCGGACCTGCCGATCATCACCGAATGACCACCGCTCATCCCGCCAAGGCGGGCGGACAAGATCCGGCGCGGCGGGGTCCGCCCCCGCCGCCGCCCAAGCGCGGGTTCGACTGGCGTGCGGCTGCCCTGCCAACGGCCATAGGGCTGGCCAGTTTCATCTCCGTGTTCGGCGGTCTCGCGCTCTACGTCACCTCTGCCGAGCAATGGCCGCGCATCAAGCTGCAGTTCTTCAACCTCGACGCCATGATCGCGGCCTTCCCCCGCGTGCTGCAAGGCTTTTGGGTGAACATCCAGGTCTGGCTGACGGTGCTGGTCTGCATTCTGGTCTGGGCGCTGGTGCTGGCCATCGTGCGCAGCTTGCGCGCGCCGTGGTTCGCACCCTTCCGCCTGATGGTGGTGATCTACATCGACATCTTCCGGGGCGTTCCGGTGCTGCTGCTGGTGCTCTTGTTCGGCTTCGGCATCCCGGCGCTGAACCTGCCGGGCCTGCCCAATTCGGGCCTGTTCTGGGGCTCGGTCGCCATGGTGCTCAGCTACGCGGCCTATGTGGCCGAGATCTACCGCTCCGGCATCGACGCGGTCCACGAAGGCCAGCGCGCCGCCGCCAAATCGCTCGGCCTGAGCGAATGGCAGACGCTGCGCTACGCGATCTTGCCGCAGGCGCTGCGCAACGTGGTGCCCGCGTTGATGAACATCGTCGTGGCCCTGCAAAAGGACGTGGCGCTTTTGTCCGTCATCGGCGTGCGCGACGCGGTGCGCGAGGCGCAGATCTACACCGCCTCCACCTTCAACTATTCCTCGCTGATCGTGGCCGCGGGCCTCTTCTTGCTGGCGACGATCCCGATGGCGCGGCTGGCCGATTACCTCACCCGCCGCGACCGGATGCGCCGGTTGCAGATCGCGGCCTGACCCCATGACCCCGATGATCGAAATCGACGAGGTCACAAAGTATTTCGGCACGAAACTGGTGCTCGACCGCGTCAGCCTGACCGTGAACCGGCACGAGGTCGTGTGCCTGATCGGCGCCTCGGGCTCGGGCAAATCCACGCTGCTGCGCTGTGTCAACCGGCTGGTGGCGCATGACTACGGCACGATCCGGCTGGACGGCGTGCCGGTCGATGACCCCCGCTTCGGCAAGACCGGGCTGCAAAAACGCGCGGGCATCGTCTTTCAGTCCTACAACCTTTTCCCGCACATGACCGTGCTGGAAAACATCACGCTCGCGCCCCGCCGTGTGCATGGCGTGTCGCGCGCCGAGGCCACGGCGCGCGCGCAAGAGGTGCTGGCGCGTTTCGGCATGGACGGCTTTGCGCAGGCCTACCCTGAACAGCTCTCAGGCGGTCAGCAGCAGCGCGTCGCCATCGCGCGGGCGCTGATGACCAAACCCGATGTCCTGCTGCTCGACGAAATCACTGCGGCGCTCGACCCCGAACTGGTCGGCGAGGTGTTGGCGATCATCCGCGGCCTCAAGGACGCAGGGATGACGATGATGATCGTCACCCACGAAATGGGCTTTGCCCGCGACTGCGCCGACCGCGTGGCCTTCCTCTCGGACGGCATGATCCTCGAGGAAGGACCGCCAGACCGGATCTTCGGCGCGCCTGAACAGCCCCGCACCCGGGCGTTCCTTGACCGCATCATCGCCTCCGGCCGGCTCTGAAGCGGCCCCCTTCCCTTTGGTCCAGAAGCGCGCTAAACCTGTGATGTTACCGCTAACACAACCTTTTGCGCATGTTGACGCTTGGGAACGGACCGCAGCCGAGGCATGTTGAGCCAAACAGCGATACCAGATCAACGGGGAGAGACACACATGGCTGTCAAAGTCGCCATCAACGGGTTCGGTCGGATCGGCCGCAACATCCTGCGCGCCATTGTGGAATCCGGTCGCACCGATATCGAGGTGGTCGCTATCAACGACCTTGGCCCGGTCGAGACCAACGCGCATCTGCTGCGCTACGACAGCGTGCACGGCCGCTTTCCCGCGACCGTGACGACGACCGCCACCACCATCGACGTGGGCCGCGGCCCAATCGAGGTGACGGCGATCCGAAACCCGGCAGACCTGCCCTGGTCCCATGTCGACATCGTGCTCGAATGCACCGGCATCTTCACCGACCGCGACAAGGCCGCGATCCATCTGGAAAACGGCGCCTCACGCGTGCTGGTCTCGGCGCCCTCGAAAGGCGCGGACAAAACCATCGTCTATGGCGTGAACCACAAGACGCTGACCGCTGCGGACGTGATCGTCTCGAACGCATCGTGCACCACCAACTGCCTCGCCCCCGTCGCCCATGTGCTGCATGGCGCCATCGGCATCACGCGCGGCTTCATGACGACGATCCACAGCTACACCGGCGACCAGCCGACACTGGACACCATGCACAAGGACCTCTATCGCGCCCGCGCCGCTGCGCTGTCGATGATCCCGACATCCACCGGCGCGGCAAAGGCCGTGGGCCTTGTGCTGCCCGAGTTGAACGGCAAGCTTGATGGCGTGGCGATCCGTGTGCCCACGCCCAATGTCTCGGTCGTGGACCTGACCTTCGAGGCGGCCCGCGACACGACGGCAGAAGAGATCAATGCTGCGATCCATGCCGCAGCGGCCCAAGCCCCGCTCAAGGGCATCCTCGGCGTCACGGACGAGCCTTTGGTGAGCAGCGATTTCAACCACGACCCCCATTCCTCGATCTTTGCCACCGACCAGACCAAAGTGATGGCGGGCAACCTGTGCCGCGTGCTCAGCTGGTATGACAACGAATGGGGCTTCTCGTGCCGGATGGCCGACACCGCCGTCGAGATGGGCAAGCACCTATGAGGGTTGAGAGGTCGGTCCGGCATATTTGGAGAAAGATGAAGGACATTTTGAGTCGAATTGTCCCAACCAAGGCGCGTGCCGCCCTTCATCTTTCGGAAAATATGCCCGCCGGAGGCATCGAAGTCTCTGGCCTGTCATCCACCCCATGCTAAACCCGATCCCGACATGGACCGGACGGAGACCAAGATGAGCTGGAACGCGCTGGACGACATGGTGCTTGCGGGCAAGACCGTTCTGACGCGCGTGGACATCAACGTACCTGTCAAGGACGGCACTGTCACCGATGACACGCGCATCACGCGCATCGTGCCGACGGTCAGGGACATCCTGGCCAGAGGCGGCAAGCCGGTGCTGCTGGCACATTTCGACCGGCCGAAGGGCCGCGTCGTGCCCGAGATGTCGCTGCGCGTTACCCTGCCCGCGTTGGAGGCGGCATTGGGCCAGCCGGTCCGATTTGCCGAGGGCGGGTTCAAGGACGCCGTGGCCGCCATGCAGCCGGGCGAGGTATTGCTGCTGGAAAACATCCGCTTCTTTCCCGGCGAGGAAAAGAACGACCCCGCTTTCGCGCTGGAATTGGCCGATCTTGCCGACATCTACTGTAACGATGCGTTTTCGGCCGCGCATCGCGCGCATGCCTCGACAGAGGGTGTTGCCCATCTGCTGCCGTCTTGCGCCGGGCGCTCGATGGAGGCGGAATTGCGCGCGCTGGAGGCGGCGCTGGGCAATCCCGCCCGCCCCGTGGTGGCCGTTGTGGGTGGCGCCAAGGTGTCGACCAAGCTCGACCTGCTGTCGAACCTGATCGAGAAGGTGGACACGCTCGTGATCGGCGGCGGCATGGCCAATACCTTCCTTGCAGCACAGGGCATCGACGTCGCGAAATCGCTGTGCGAACACGATCTTGCAGATACCGCGCGTGCGATCATGGCCAAGGCCGCGACGACGGGCTGCGAGATCATCTTGCCGACCGACGTGGTGGTCGCCGAATCCTTTGCGGCGCATACCGATCACACCACGGTTGCGGCCACCGCCGTGCCGCCCGGCACCATGATCCTCGACGCGGGCGCGCAGACGCTCGAGCGGATCGTGACGGCCTTCGAGGGCGCGAAGACGTTGATCTGGAACGGTCCCCTTGGCGCGTTCGAGATCCCGCCCTTTGACCATGCGACCGTCGCCGCCGCGCGCGCTGCCGCCGACCTGACGGAGGCCGGGCGTCTTGTGTCGGTTGCGGGCGGGGGAGACACCGTTTCGGCGCTCAATCAGGCGCATGCGGCGGACCGCTTCACCTATGTCTCGACCGCCGGCGGCGCGTTCCTCGAATGGATGGAGGGAAAGACCCTGCCTGGCGTCGCGGCGTTGGACCGGGGCGTCTGAGAGGGTGTTTGCGCCACCATTGTGGACAGCGGCGCGGCGCTTTGGCAAGGAGGGTGAAACAATCCCCCAACAGGAGTGCGCCCGATGCCTGACGCTGCCATGAGAACCCGGATGCGAGACGGCCAGGGCTTCATCGCCGCGCTGGACCAGTCCGGCGGCTCGACCCCCAAGGCGCTGCGCCTCTACGGGATCGACGAGGACCAATACAGCTCTGAAACCGAGATGTTCGACCTGATCCACGCGATGCGCGCCCGCATCGCGACCTCGCCCATCTTCACCGGCGACAAGGTGATCGGCGCGATCTTGTTCGAACAGACCATGGACCGCGATTTCGCGGGCAAGCCCGCCGCCACCTATCTGTGGGAGGACAAGGGCGTCGTCCCCTTCCTCAAGATCGACAAGGGGCTGGAGGAAGCCGCAAACGGCGTGCAGATGATGAAGGGGATCCCGGGCCTCGACGCGCTCTTGGACCGTGCCGTTGCCAAGGGCATCTTCGGCACCAAGGAACGCTCGGTCATCCAGTCGGCCAATGCGGGAGGGATCGCCGATATCGTGGCGCAACAGGTCGATCTGGGCTTTCAGGTGCTGGCCAAGGGGCTTGTCCCGATCCTGGAACCGGAAGTCGACATCAAGGCCCCGGACAAGGCGCAGGCCGAGGGGATTTTGCTGGCGGAACTCCTGAAAGGTGTCGATGCCATACCCGACGGCCAGCAGGTCATGCTGAAGCTGACCATCCCGACGAAACCCAACCTCTATGCGCCGCTGATCACGCACCCCAAAGTTCTGCGCGTCGTCGCATTGTCAGGGGGATATGACCGTGCCGAGGCCTGCGAACGTCTGGCCGTCAACACCGGCATGATCGCCAGCTTCTCGCGCGCTCTGACCGAAGGCTTGTCGGCCCAGCAGTCGGATGCGGAGTTCAATGTCTCTCTGGGCGCGGCGATCGACGCGATCCGCGCCGCGTCGATCACTTGATTGCCGAACGGTCAGGCGTCCGTCGCCTGACCGCTGAAATAGACCTGCATGAAGGCAGGCTCGCCCATCCGCTTGAGCAAAGACAGTTGCTGGTCGAGCCAACCCCAATGCCCCTCCTCGTCCAGCGCGATGGTCTCGAAGAGCACTCGGCTGCCGATGTCATTGGCCTCGCCCGCCTCTTTCGCGGCCTTCGAATAGACCTCGATCGCCTCTTCCTCGTCAGCGCGGTCGGCCTCGAACATCGCCTTTAGGCTTTCGGCCTTCACCGGCTTTTTCGCGGGCACGACCTCGGGCGTGCCGCCGAGATAGAGGATCCGGTCGATGAACTGCCCGGCATGGCCCAGTTCCTCCTGCATCTCCTCGCGCATCTTGGTGGCCAGCTTGTCCAGCCCCCAGTCGTCGAGAACATGGGCGTGCAGCAGGTATTGCTGCGCCGCCGAAAGCTCCATCGAAAGGGCCTTTTGCAGGGATGCGATGCTGGATTGGCTGCGGGACATGGGATGCTCCTGTTCTTTCCTCAAAATATTAGAACGATTCTAAGCATTGCGCCTGCGATCTTCAACCCACGCCCACCGGCAAGGGTGCAAAAGGGGATTCCCTTTTGCGAATCAATGTGCGAGTCTCCGCCAAAGCCCCGAGAGAGGGTGCGGCAGACCTGAGGCATCGACGGAATTCATGACCCGCAGCGTTTCGATCACAGGGCTCGTCCTGCCCGTGGCCCTCCTGTTCATCGGGGCCTATTTCACCTTCACCGCGGTGCAGGGGAATTACGGCCTGTTCCAGCGCGTCCAGATCACCGCCGAGGCCGACCGTCTGGATCTGCAACTTGCTGCCCTGCAGGCCGAAGTCGAGCGCATGGAAACCCTGACACGCCGCCTGTCGGATGATTTCCTCGACCTCGACCTGCTCGACGAACAAGCTCGCGCCGTGCTGGGCTATGTGCGCGCCAACGAGATCATCTTGCCCTAAACGGCCCGCTCGAGGGTCCTGTGCGTCACCCGGCCAGTCCGCACAGCCTTCCGCCTGCCCTTCATCTTTCCAGAAATATGCAAGGCCCGGCGCCGTCGTTCGGCGTTGCAAGGCTTGCAATCCCCTGCGTCAGGATTGCGGGGTGCAATCGGCCATTGCCTCTGCTAGAGAAATGTTCAACGTTAAACTATCTCTGCGACCGGGGAGGAGCACCCGCATGCCACCACGCAAGACCGCCGCCGCGACCACGGCGGCCACCCCTAATGTTTCGGCCGATGAGCTCAAGCGCTACTACCGCGAGATGCTCCTGATCCGCCGTTTCGAGGAAAAGGCCGGCCAGCTTTACGGCATGGGCCTGATCGGCGGCTTTTGCCACCTCTACATCGGGCAAGAAGCGGTCGTTGTCGGCCTAGAGGCTGCGGCGTCGGAGGGCGACAAGCGCGTCACCTCCTACCGCGACCATGGCCATATGCTGGCCTGCGGCATGGACCCCAAGGGCGTCATGGCCGAACTGACCGGGCGCGAGGGGGGATACTCGAAGGGCAAGGGCGGCTCGATGCACATGTTCTCGAAAGAGAAGCATTTTTACGGCGGCCACGGGATTGTCGCAGCGCAGGTGCCGATCGGCGCGGGCCTCGCCTTCTCGGACAAATACAAGGGCAACGACCGCGTCACCTTCACCTATTTCGGCGATGGTGCGGCCAACCAGGGCCAGGTGGCCGAAAGCTACAACATGGCGCAGCTCTGGGATCTGCCGGTCATCTTCGTGATCGAGAACAACCAGTATGCCATGGGCACGTCGGTCAAGCGCGCGACCAAATCCCCCGATTTCTGGGAACGTGGCGTGGCCTACGGCATAAAGGGCGAAGCAGTGGACGGCATGGATGTGCTGGCCGTCAAGGAGGCGGGCGAGCGCGCCGTGGCGCACTGCCGCGCGGGCAAGGGCCCCTATATCCTGGAGGTCATGACCTACCGCTACCGTGGCCATTCCATGTCCGACCCCGCGAAATACCGCACCCGCGAAGAGGTGCAGGAAATGCGCGAGAAGCGCGACGCGATCGAACATGTCCGCCAGATGCTGCTGACCGGCGGCCATGCCTCCGAGGAGGATCTGAAAAGGATCGACAAGGAGATCAAGGACATCGTGAACGAAGCGGCGGAGTTTTCCAAGGAAAGCCCGGAACCCGACCTGTCCGAGCTCTGGACAGACATCTACGCCGACGCCGCGCCGCAAGACGCCTGAGGGGACTGACAGACATGGCAACCGAAATTCTCATGCCCGCCCTCTCCCCCACGATGGAGGAAGGCACGCTGGCCAAATGGCTGGTGAAAGAGGGTGACAGCGTCAAGGCGGGCGACATCCTCGCCGAGATCGAGACCGACAAGGCCACGATGGAATTCGAGGCCGTCGAGGAAGGTGTGATCGGCAAGATCCTTGTGGCCGAGGGCACCGAAGGCGTGAAGGTCAACACCCCCATCGCCATCATCGGCGAAGCGGGCGAGACGATGGCCGCGCCCAAAGCCACCGCCCCCGCCGATGAGGCGCCGAAGGCGACCGAAAAGGCCCCCGCCGCGCCCGCAAGCGCCCCGGCTGTCCCAAAGACCGACCGCAAGCCGGATTGGCCCGAGGGCACGAAGATGAAGACCCAGACCGTGCGCGAGGCACTCCGCGACGCCATGGCCGAGGAGATGCGCGCCGATGACAGCGTCTTCGTCATGGGCGAGGAGGTCGCGGAATATCAGGGCGCCTACAAGATCACCCAAGGCCTGTTGGACGAGTTCGGCCCCCGCCGCGTGATCGACACGCCGATCACCGAACATGGGTTCGCGGGCATCGGGGTCGGCGCGGCCTTTGGTGGCCTCAAGCCCATCGTCGAATTCATGACCTTCAACTTTTCGTTGCAGGCCATCGACCATATCATCAACTCGGCCGCCAAGACGCTCTACATGTCGGGCGGCCAGATGGGGGCGCCGATGGTGTTCCGCGGCCCGAACGGGGCGGCAGCCCGCGTGGGCGCGCAGCACTCTCAGGATTTCGCGGCATGGTATGCTTCGATCCCCGGTCTCAAGGTCGCGATGCCCTATTCGGCCGCCGACGCCAAGGGCCTGCTCAAGACCGCGATCCGCGATCCCAACCCCGTGATCTTCCTTGAAAACGAGATCCTCTATGGCCGCTCCTTCGAGGTGCCGGACCTGCCCGATTTCACCGTGCCCTTTGGCAAGGCGAAGATCTGGCGCGAAGGCTCTGATGTCACCATCGTCAGCTTCGGGATCGGCATGACCTATGCGCTGGAGGCGGCCGAGAAACTTGCCGCCGACGGGATCGAGGCCGAGGTGATCGACCTGCGCACGCTGCGTCCGCTCGATTACGACACGATCCTCGAAAGCGTGCGGAAAACCAATCGCTGCATCACGGTCGAGGAAGGCTTTCCCGTGGGCTCGATGGGCAACCATCTGGCGGCCTATATCATGACCCATGCCTTTGATTATCTCGACGCGCCGGTCCTGAATTGCACCGGCAAGGACGTGCCGATGCCCTATGCTGCCAATCTCGAGAAACTGGCGCTGACCTCGGTCGCCGAGGTGATCGAGGCCGTCCGCAAAGTCACCTACCGCTGAGGAGAGCACGCGATGCCCACGGAAATCCTGATGCCCGCGCTCTCCCCCACGATGGAGGAGGGCACGCTGGCCAAATGGCTGGTCAAGGAAGGCGACACCGTCGCCTCGGGTGACATCCTCGCCGAGATCGAGACCGACAAGGCGACGATGGAATTCGAAGCCGTCGACGAGGGCGTGATCGGCAAACTTCTTGTAGCAGAAGGCACGGAGGGCGTGAAGGTCAACGCCCCCATCGCCGTCCTGCTGGCCGAGGGTGAAAGCACCTCCGACATGGGTGCCGCCAAGCCCGCCGCCGAAGCGCCGAAACCCGCGGAGAATGCCGCTCAGGTCGCTGCACCACCCGCCGCTGCACCCGCGCCCGCGGCCCCCGCCGCGTCCGACGGTGCCCGCGTCTTCGCTTCGCCGCTGGCGCGTCGCATCGCTGCCGACAAGGGGCTCGATCTTGGCCAGATCAAGGGCTCGGGTCCGCATGGCCGCATCGTCAAGGCCGACGTGACGGGCGCGACCGCGACCGCCGCAGCTCCGCAGCAAGCCGCCGCAGCGCCCATTGCCGCCCCTGCCCCCGCCGCCGCCGCCAAACCGGCAACCGCAATGCCCACCGGCCCCGACGCCGCGCAGGTCATGAAGATGTACGAGGGCCGGGACTACGAGGAGGTCAAGCTCGATGGCATGCGCAAGACCGTCGCCGCGCGGCTGACCGAGGCCAAGCAGACCATCCCGCATTTCTACCTGCGCCGGGATATCAGGCTTGATGCGCTGATGGCCTTCCGCGGGCAGCTCAACAAGCAGCTCGAATCCCGTGGCGTGAAGCTCTCGGTCAACGACTTCATCATCAAGGCCTGCGCCAATGCGCTGCAACAGGTGCCCGCCGCGAATTCCGTCTGGGCGGGCGACCGGATGCTGCGGCTGAAGCCGTCGGATGTGGCCGTGGCCGTCGCCGTCGATGGCGGGCTGTTCACGCCCGTCCTCAAGGACGCGCACCAGAAATCCCTCTCGGCCCTTTCGGCCGAGATGAAGGATCTGGCCACCCGCGCCCGCGACCGCAAGCTCGCCCCGCATGAATACATCGGCGGCAGTTTCGCGATCTCCAACCTCGGCATGTTCGGCATCGACAATTTCGACGCGGTCATCAACCCGCCCCATGGCGCGATCCTTGCCGTCGGCGCGGGCGTGAAGAAACCCGTGGTGGGCCGCGATGGCGAATTGACCGTCGCGACCGTTATGTCGGTCACGCTCAGCGTCGATCACCGGGTCATCGACGGGGCCTTGGGCGCGGAACTCCTGCAAGCGATCGTTGACAATCTGGAGTCTCCGGTGGCAATGCTTGCATAAGGAACGAATAGCGGCGCCGGGGAGGAGTGGCGACGCTTTCAGACGGGGCTGAGCATTGCATGCGCGGCCCCGTCGCCTTTTCGGGGGGCGGATTGATCTGCCGCAAGGTCCACCACCCTGTCACGGTCTAGACGGGGGCAGATCTTGCATAAGGACCCACCCGATGGATTGGAAAGACACGCTCCGCCACACCTCGTCCCTGCTTGGCCCCATGCGGGCCGAACAGGCCGCGACCGCCAAGGGCTTTCACGAGCTGCACGAGGCGGCCCTTGCCCCCGGGGCGCTGTCCACCAAGCACAAGGAGCTGATCGCGCTGGCCATCGGCATCTCGAAACAATGCAACGATTGCATCGGCTACCACGTGAAGGCCGCGATCCGCGCGGGTGCGACGCGCGACGAGGTCGCGGAAACCATAAACGTCTGCGTGATGATGAATGGCGGCCCCGGCTACATGTATGGCGCCAAGGCGATGGAGGCGTTCGACCAACTGGTGTGAGGAGACGGAAACCTGCAGTTTTGTCCCGCCCCGCTTACGGCTGCAGCGACTTCCACGTTCCGGGCGTCAACCCCTCGACCGTGTGATCCCCCACCGACCAGCGGATCAGGCGCAGCACCGGCAGGCCGACATGGGCGCACATGCGCCGCACCTGCCGGTTGCGCCCCTCGGTGATGGTCAGCTTCAGCCAAGCCTCGGGGATGCTCGCGCGGAACCGCACCGGCGGCTCCCGCGGCCAGAGCCAGCCGGGCTCGGCCACCTGTTCCACCCGCGCGGGCCGGGTCGGGCCGTCCTTCAGCGTCACGCCCCCACGCAGCGCCTCCAGCGCCTCGGGGGTCGGCGTTCCCTCGATCAGCACGAAATAGGTCTTGGGTGTGGCTGATTTCGGATCGGTCAGCCGCGCCTGCAAGATGCCGTCGTTGGTCAACAGCAGCAGCCCTTCCGAATCCCGGTCCAGCCGCCCCGCCGGATACAGCCCCGGCATATCCAGATACCGTTTCAACCCCGGCCAATGCCCGTCACCAGTGAACTGGCTCAGCACATCCATCGGCTTGTTGAACCCGATCAGCCGCGTCTCGCTGCGCGGCATCGCGGCTTTCGCACGCGGGCGCGGGCGGCTCATCCCTGCCCGGCCTTCCACGTCGCGAGCCAACGCTTCGGCGCCATCTCCTCCCAGGTCCGCCGCAACCGCGCCTCCGCCCAGTCCCGCTCGATCCGGCCCGCTGCCACAAGGATCAGTCCGTGCTTCGCATAGTGATCGTGGTGCAGGAAGGTCGCGGGATCCGCCGCCCGCAGCGCCTCGCGCTCCTCGATGCGGCCCTTGAACACGGCGGCATCGACATAGGGCGACCACCAGCACCACAGCTTGCCATGCGCCTTGAGATTGGGGTTGCCCCAGCTAACCGCGTCCTCAACCTGCGGCAGGCCCAGCGACAGGGCGAAATTACGAAGTTCAGGCCAAGCGGCGATCGCTCCCATCAATGTGCCTCCGCCCAGTTCGCCCCCTGCCCGGCGTCTACCACAATGGGCACGTCCAGATGCACTGCCGGATGGGCAGCGCCCTCCATCACGTCACGCGCGCGGGCGATCAGCGTATCGGCCGCCCCCTCGTCCACCTCGAACAGCAGTTCGTCATGGACCTGCAACAGCATCGTTGCCGGCAACCCGTCGATCGCCGCCTCCATCCGGATCATCGCACGGCGGATGATGTCGGCGGCTGTGCCTTGGATCGGCGCGTTGATCGCCGCGCGATAGGCAAAGCCCGCGCCGGGGCCCTTGGCGTTGATCTCGGGCGTGTGGATCTTGCGGCCAAAGAGGGTTTGCACATACCCGTGTTGCTTGGCGAAAGCCTTGGTCGCTTCCATGTAATCCTTGATGCCGGGAAAGCGCTCGAAATAGCGGTCGATGAAGCCCTGCGCCTCGGCGCGGGGGATGCGCAGGTTGCGCGCAAGGCCAAAGCCGGAAATGCCGTAGATCACGCCGAAATTGATCGCCTTGGCCTGACGGCGCACATCGCTTGTCATCTGGTCCAAGGGCACCCCGAACATTTCCGACGCGGTCGCGGCATGAATGTCCTGCCCCTCGCGGAAGGCCTGTTTCAGCGCGTCGATCCCCGCGATATGGGCAAGGATACGCAATTCGATCTGGCTGTAGTCGAGGCTCACCAACACCCGCCCCGGGGCCGCGACAAAGGCCTCGCGGATGCGGCGGCCTTCCTCGGTGCGGATGGGGATGTTTTGCAGGTTCGGATCGGTGGAGGCCAGCCGCCCGGTGTTGGCGCCTGCGATGGAATAGCTGGTGTGAACCCGGCCCGTGTCGCGGTTGATGTGTTCTTGCAGCGCATCGGTATAGGTGGATTTCAGTTTGCTGAGCTGCCGCCAGTCCAGCACGCGGCCGGGCAGGTCGTGTTCGGTCGCCAGATCCTCCAGCACATCGGCGGGCGTGGCATATTTCCCGGTCTTGCCCTTTTCCCCGCCGGGCAGGCCCATCTTCTCGAACAAGATCTCGCCCAGTTGCGCGGGCGAGCCGACGTTGAAGGCCTCTCCCGCCAGCTCGTGGATTTCGGCCTCAAGCCCCGCCATCTTTTGCGCAAAGGCATTGGACATGCGCGACAGCACATCGCGGTCGACCTTGATACCCGCCCGCTCCATCCGCGCCAACACCGGCACCAGCGGACGTTCGAGCGTCTCGTAGACGGTGGTAACCCGTGCCCGGTGAAGTTGCGGCTTGAAGGTCTGCCAAAGCCGCCATGTCACATCCGCGTCCTCGGCGGCATAGGGGGCGGCATCTTCGATCTTGACCCGGTCAAAGGTGATCTGGCTTTTGCCCGATCCGATCAGGTCCTTGATCGGAATAGGCATATGGCCCAGATAGCGCTCGGCAAGCGCGTCCATACCGTGGCCGTGCAGGCCTGCGTTCATCGCGTAAGACATCAGCATCGTGTCGTCGATGGGCGCCACCTCGATGCCGTAGCGCGCCAATACCTTCACGTCATACTTGGCGTTTTGCAAGATCTTGAGGAGCGATGCATCCTCCAGCACCGGCTTGAGCATCGCCAGAGCCTGATCCAGCCCCATCTGCCCTTCGGCCAGCGCGTCGCCGCCAAACAGACCCTCGCCCGCCTCGGCCTTGTGGGTCAGCGGAATGTAGCACGCCACACCCGGCCCTGTGGCCAGCGAGATCCCCACCAGATCCGCCGTCATCTCGTTCAGGCCGGTCGTCTCGGTATCGATGGCGACCTCGCCCCGCGCCAGCGCCCGGTCGATCCACACCTGCAGGGCTTGCGCATCGCGCACCACCTCATAGGCCCCTCGGTCGATGGGCGGCATCTGCGGCGCGCCGCTCTCCGCGGGCTCGGCCCCGCGCGGATCCGTGTCGGGGATGGCGGGTGCCTCCACCCCCAGACCGTCCGCGATGCGTTTGGTCAGCGTGCGGAATTCCATCTTCGTCAGGAATTCGAGCAGCACCTGCGCATCGGGTTCCAGCACCTCCAGATCGTCCAGCGTCACGTCGATGGGCGTGCGGTCATCGAGCGTGACCAGCTTTTTGGACAGCCTGATCTGCTCGGCGAAGTCGATCAGGGTCTGGCGCCGCTTGGGCTGGGGAACTTCATCCGCTCTTTGAAGAAGGGTTTCCAGATCCCCGAATTCATTGATCAATAGTGCTGCCGTCTTGATCCCGATTCCGGGTGCGCCGGGGATGTTGTCGACACTGTCACCCGCCAGCGCCTGCACATCGACAACGCGGTCAGGCCGGACGCCGAATTTTTCCTCGACCCCGTCCGCGTCGATGCGCAGGTTCTTCATCGCGTCGAACATCTCGACCCCGCCGCCGACCAGCTGCATCAGATCCTTGTCGGAGGAAATGATGGTGCAGCGCCCCCCCGCCTCGCGCGCTTGCCGCGCCAGCGTGGCGATGATGTCGTCGGCCTCGTAATTCTCAAGCTCCAGACAGGCGAGGTTGAAGGCCCGCGTCGCCTCGCGCGTCAGCGGGATCTGCGGGCGCAGATCCTCGGGCATCGCCTCTCGGTTGGCCTTGTAGAGGTCGTACATGTCGTTGCGGAAGGTGTGGCTGCCCTTGTCGAAGACAACGGCGGCATGCGTCGGCGCGTCGGGGCCGGTATTGGCCTCGATCATGCGGTGGATCATGTTGCAAAAGCCCGAGACCGCACCGATGGGCAACCCGTCGGATTTGCGCGTAAGGGGTGGCAGCGCGTGATAGGCGCGGAAGATGAAGGCCGAGCCGTCGACCAGATGCAGGTGATGTCCCTTGCCGAATGCCATGGTGCCCCCGTCGCTGTCATGCCCCCAAGGGAATGACGAAGCCGGGCGGCGAAGTCCAGCGCCCTAGCCGCCGAACCCTTCGGCAAAGCCGCCGAGGTTCTCGATGATGGCGACCAGCAGCACGACACCGCAGATCAGCAGCGCGATCCACCAGACGAACTGGATGACGATGGCCGCACCCCCCAGCGCCGCCCCGTAGGACGACAGCCGCCACGGTTCACGCCGGATCGCGGCCATCACCGCCAGACACAGGGCAAGGACACCGAGGATCGGGGTAAGCGTTGCAAGCACGCGGTCGACATCCCAGCCGCGCGGCACCGGCGCGGGCTGGGCCGACCCGTCGAGCGACCCGCGTGCGGCGGCGATCATGTCACCTGCAATCTGGCCGATCACGGTCCCGGTCGAAGGTTGCGGTGCAAAGGGACCGGCGAAGATCACCAGCATCGCAAGCACAAGGGCCACGGCTCCGGTGAGAATCGCAAGCCAGCCCCAGATCGGGGTCTGGGCGGGGGACACGACGGTCGACATGGGCAGCCTTTTCAATTCCAAACTTGGTAACCGAAGGGCTATCGCGTCAATTTGTCAGAATTTTGGCCTTGGCAGCAGGCGGTCAGTCCGGTCGGGCTGCCGCCTCCGCAAACTCGACATGGACGAATTTCTTGTCGCAATAGCCACATTCGACAAAGCCGGTCGCGGGCGAGAGTGACAGCCAGACCCGCGGATGACCCAAAGCCCCCTCGCCGCCATCACAGGCGACGCGCCATTGGGTGACGATCTCGGTCTCGGGCGGCGCGATGGGCATGGCAATGGTCCTTGGCTCAAGGGTCGGGGCGGATATGGCAGGTTGCGCCCGCCCGGACAAGACCGGGCCGGGCGGCCGGCCACGGATCACTCGGCCTTTTGCAGCATACGTCCCAGCGGACGGCCCGACAGGATGTGAACGTGGTAATGCGGCACTTCTTGCACCGCGACCTCGCCCGCGTTGGAGATGGTGCGATAGCCCTGCCCGCCCTCGCCCGGCTGCAGGCCCTTGTCGGCGCAGATACGACCCAGCGTGCGCCAGAAATCCACGATCTCGGCCTCCGAGGCCTCCAGCGCGAAATGATCTGCGCAAACATAAGGCCCCTTGGGGATCACAAGGACATGAACGGGCGCCTGCGGGTAGATGTCGTCGAAGGCCAGCGTGTGGTCGGTTTCCATCACGGTCCTGTTGGGGATCTCACCGCGCAGGATCTTGGCGAAAATATTCTGGGGATCATAGGCATAGGGCATCGCGGAGGGTCCTTGTCAGTCAGCGAAGAGATAGGGGATCTGGGCCAGGTCCTGCCCGGCGTCGCTTGGCACGTCGAAGAAATCAGCCATCACGGCGGCATTCTCGGCGGTGGCCCGGTCCTGACGGACGCGCCAGTGGCGGGGAAATTCGGCATCGCGGATGCGGATCGCCTCGTCGGCGAATTCATGGCGCAGCGTCGGCAGCATGCGCGAGATCACCTCGCCCGGCGTGTCGGCCGCCGCCAGACCGACGCGATGCGCGTGGCCGACCAGATACTGGTCGTCAAACACGCATTGCAATTCGAGGATCCGGGCGTTGGCGCGGTCGGACATGAAATCCTGCATCAGCCCGATATTGCCGGGGTCCAGACAGATCATCAGCCGGTCGGTGTCGTAAAAATCAAACAGCATCCGCATCAGCGCCCGGCGGTGGCGGTTGCGCTTTTCCAGCGTGCGCTCGATCCCGCCCAGATGGGGCACAGCGCAGCCCGCCTCGTCAAACAGGTATTCCACGCCGCGGATGTCCAGCCGATCCGAGGCCGCATGCAGCAAGCGCTTGGCGACATGCCATTTCTTGCACACGATCATGTAGAGGTTGCGATCAGGGCCCAGCGTGCTTTCGCGTTCCCAAAACCGCGTGCCGTAGCGCTTGCCGATCCGCCCGCGCCCGGTCAGGAAGGCGTGCAGCTTTTCGCCCTCCTGGCTGGTGGTGAAATCGACACGGTCCGATTGCCACAACGCGCCCAGCCTGTCCTTGAGCAAACCCGCCTCGGGGCTGATCTTGCGCGCGAAGAGATAGCCTTGGGAAATCAGCAGGTCATACTGGTCGTTGTAGAAGCTGACGGGCATGCCGTAATCGCTGAACATCTTGAAGGTCAGCGTCCGGCTTTCGATCTCGCGCTCGGGGACAAGATGGCGCACGAGGGTCTGGAAAAACGTCTCGTCGGGGATCCAGGTGGTTGAAAAGAAACGCACCACGTCGCGGCGCTGGCGGCAAAACTCGAGGATCTTCTCGATGGTGCACCGGCGCAGGCACCACCATTGGCTGCCGATCATCACCTCGATATCGGCGGGGATGCGGCGGGTCAGGCCCAGTGCCTTTTGCATCTTGAAGCTGCGGTAGAACAGCCATTTTTGCGTGCGCTCGTTGAACCAGTGGCGATAGATAAGGCGTTCGTCCTTGAAGCCGGTCTTGATCCAGTCAGAGCTGTGGAAATCGAAGCTTTCGACATAGTCGCGGTCATGCGCGTCAAGAAACTTGTGCGCATAGGCCGCCGATTTCACCGGCAGGCAATCGCCCGAAAGCATGTAGAAATGGGTCGCGTCAGCAAAACGCTCCTCCGCCACCTCCAGCGCGTTGAGCGTGGCCTGTACGAGGCTCCATGCGCCCCAACCGCATTTGATGCGACGCCGCGCGAAACACACCGAGGGATTGGCCCCCAGCACCTCGGTGATGGTGGCGTAATCGGCGGCCTTCGACCGGGCGTCGAAATGGATCGCGACATAATCGCCGGTCGCGGTCAGCCGTTCGGCCTGCCGGATGATGGCAGCCGGGTCCTTGTGACACAGGAGGATGAAAGCAATCTTCGCCATGCGTGAAACAAATGGCCTCAACCGTCCGTTATTGTTTGATGCTACATACCTAACGGAGATTGAAGACGCACGCGTTCTTTGATCTTTAGAGGTCTGTGTCGTAAGGGCGCCCTCTGCGGGCATGGTCGATCAAGAGGCGAAGAGTATGGGGTTTCCCGGAACCTGGATGACGGAGAGCGAAAGCGTGGTCTACCGCGTGGTGCCCAAATGCGCCTGTTCGACCATCGGCCAGATTATGTACTACTCCGATAACGGCGTCTATTTCGACGGCGATATCCATGACGCGACGGGCGGCATGCACAAATGGTCGCTCGACTCCAGCCAGCCGGTGATCGAACGCTCGGTGCGGGCGCGCAAGACCTATACCTTCACCTGCGTGCGCAACCCCTACACGCGCATCCTGTCATCGTTTTTCGACAAGATATGCGGCATCCAGCGCAACGGGAAACGCTACCGGGGCAACATGGTGCCGCTCTTGATCCAGAAATACGGGATCGAGGTGGGCGGCGAGGATGGCAAGGGCGAGTTCGACCAGATCGCCAGTTTCCGCCGCTTCTTGCTGTTCACGCGCGACACCATCCGCTGGCGCCGCCCGATGGAGCCTGACATCCACTGGTCGGCGATGGCGGGGCATGTCTCGACGCTGGTCGTGAACGGCGGGCGCTATGACAACATCTTTTGGACCGAGAAATTCAACGCGGGGATGCAATCGGTCCTCGACGCGATCGAGGTCAAGCATCCCGTCGACCTCAAGGCTGTGCCGCGCTTCAACGAAAGCGAGGGGCACGGCCCCAAGCGCCTGCATCCGGTCGAGGATTATTTCGACGACCTGTCGATGCATCTGGTCTACGAGATCTATCACCGCGATTTCGACCTGTTCAAATACGATTTCGAGAACCCCGGAAACAAGATGCCCGTGGCCGAGATCGATCTGGACGAGGTCCACGCCAAGCTGGGCGACTGACACCGCATTGCTGGCGTTGCACGAAGGTCGCAACGCACGTGGGGCCTGTAGCCTTAGGGCAATCGGCGTTGCGCCGATCTCGTCGGGCTGACAAGGTATCTTGATTATTTGATCAAGTTCATATTCGGAGATGTCATGACCTCCATTCGAACCCGGTGCGCTGCCGCGCTCCTTGCCGCGAGCATGGTCGTGCCGGTAGCCGCCAGCGCACAATCCGGCAGCTTGGACAGCCAGCGCCAAGCCGTGTTTGCGCAACTGATCGCATCCCCTGCCGATCGGGCCTTGATGCTGGCCTACGCCCGTTTGTCGGTGCAAATGCGCGATTTCGAGGCCGCCGCCGCCACGCTGGAGCGGTTTCTCGACCTCGACCCCGGCAATACGGCCGCAAGGGTGGAACTGGCCACGGCGTATTTCGCGCTGGGTGCCTATGGGGTGGCCCAATACCATCTTGCGGCCGCCGCCGCCTCGGGCGGGCTGACGGCCGAGCAGGCCGAACAAGTCGCCCGCTACCGCGCGGAAACCGACGCGCGGCAGGCCCCCCACCAGATCACGGGCCGGATCGCGCTTGGCCAGTCCTGGGCGCGCGAGACCGACCAGAGCGGGGTTTTCGGCACCGCACAACTGGATTGGCGCTTCGACATGGGCGGGCCCAACGCCAATGACTGGCTCACGCAACTGGCCTTTTCGCGCTACAGCCCCGACGAGATCGGCTTTGACGACCGCCAGACCACGCGCCTGCGCTCGGGCCCGGAATTGAGGCTGACGGGCGACGCCTATGGCCCGCGCCTGCAGCCCTATCTGGAACTGATGTGGATGACCGAGGATGACGGCTTCGGTTTTGTGCGGGACGACACCTCGGTGGCTTTGGGCTTTGCCTATCAGAACCCGCATAACGCATTTTGGACCAGCTACGCCGACGTGCAACTCGGCCGGGGCGAGCGCGAACGCTTCGGGTTTGGCGTGGATTTCGATTTCCACGAGGTGCGCCTTGGCCTTGCCTATCGGCCGTCGCGCGACACCCGCATCCGGGGCACGCTGGGCTGGCGGGACGAAGATACCGATGACGGATTTGGCGCCTACGAGACCGCGACCACCCTGCGGCTTGAGGCGCTCCATGGCTTCGACACCGGGTGGCAGGCCCTGCCCCGCCGCTGGGAAGCGCGCGGATGGGTCCAGCGCCAAGAGGTGGAACAAGGTGACAGATTCGGTATTTTCAACGACTTCACCGACACCGGCTACGGCCTTGGCCTTCGTGCCTTCGTGACCGACGCGCTGTTCTTGGAGGCGCGCGGTGCGCGGCTGGAACGCGTGGACGGTTTCGGCTTTGACGCACCCGAAACCATCTATTCCCTGCAAATCGGATGGGAGTTCTGAGGATGCGCCCCTTGTTCCGGCTTGCCCCGGCGGTTTTGGCAATCGCCCTCGCCCTGCCCGCAAATGCCCAGCAGATCGGCACCGTGGCTTCCTCCGAGCCAACCTTGCGAGGCACGCCGCCCGGCGCAGCCACGCGCACGCTGGCGCTGGGAACTGGGCTGATCGCGGATGAAACCGTCGCAAGTTCGGCCAGCGGGCGTGGGCAATTGCTGTTTCTGGACCAGACCACGCTCAGCCTGGCGCCCAACACCACCATCGTGCTGGACCGCTTCGTCTATGACCCCGCCAGCGGCGCGGGGCAGATCGGTCTGTCGTTGACCCAAGGCGCGCTGCGTTTCATCGGCGGCACGCTGTCGCGCCAGCAAGAGGCGGTGATCACCACCCCCACGGCCGCCATCGGCATCCGAGGATCGACCGCGCTGGTGTTGCACCACAACGGGCGGACCTATGCGATCTTCGTCGCCGGGCGGCGGATGTGCATCATCGTGGACGGCACGCGGACCTGCACCAGCCGGCAAGGCGGTGTGTTGTCCGAGGATGGCTATCTTGGCGCCGTCTCGCCCGAGTTCCTGTCGCGCCTGCTGGTTCTGATCGATGGGCTGCCGCGACCCGGCACGGGCACCGGCCCCGGCACCGGGGTCAACACGCCCAATCCCTCCGAGCGCGGCCCGGTCTCGACCATCGGCGAGGAATTCGATCCGCAGATCTTCGAGGATGATTTCACAATTGATACGATCTTCGAGTTTCTGGGCAGCGGAGGCGGAGATACGGGGGGCGGATGACGCCGATCCTTGCCAGAACGACCTGAACGACCGAGCCTCAGCGCTTGGCCAGCGCCCGCTCGGCCCCGTCCCATCCGGGCGGCGGCGGGCTGCGCAGGAAGGCCGCGATCCGCTCGAGGTAAAGCTGCGCCAGACGCGCCGTGTCGCAAAACGGCAGGTCCATGGTGGCCAGATCGGTGAAGCGGTCCTCGGCGGTGGTCCAGTTGCGGTTGAGATAGGCTGCCCGCGCGGTGGCAAGGGTGGCGGCGAAATCCTCCAGCCCCGGCGTATTCTCGGGCAAGACAAGATGCACCGGCGCGGCCTCGGTCAAGCCTCTGGCCGCGATCAGGTCCAGTTGCACGGCCCGCAGGCCCGCGGGCAGATGGGCCGCGGTCGCATCGCCCACGCAATTGGGCACCCCGTAAACCCGTGTCAGCCCCTCCAGCCGGGCCGCAAGCGTCACGCTGTCGCCGATCGCCGTATAGCTCAGCCGGTCGCGCGACCCCATCAGCCCGACAGAGGCCGGGCCGGTGTTGATGCCGATGCCGAAGGCGACCGGTGGCAGACCCTCGGCCGACAGCGCCGCGTTGGCGCGCACCGCTGCCGCCTCGATCCCCGCAAGCGCATGCAGGGCCGCCTCTGCATGGTCGGGGCGCGCGATGGGGGCGTTCCAGAAGGCCATGACCGCGTCCCCCATGAACTTGTCGATGGTGGCCCCCGCATCCACCAGCGCCTCGGCCAGCGCCGAGAGCCAAGTGTTGACCAGCCGCACCACGCGGTCGGGAGGCATGCCTTCGGTCACGGTGGAAAAGCCGCGCATGTCGATGAAGATGATGGTCAATTCGCGCTCGGCGCCGTCGGGCGTCAGGGCATCCACGGGGTTTGCCTCGATCCGGCCGATCAGTTCGGGCGGCAGGAAATAGGCGAACCGCGCCCGGATCACGCGCCGGGCGCGGTCCTTGGCAAGATAGCCCAGCGTCGTGCCGGGCACATAGACCATCAGAACGGTCAGAACCGGCAGCACCGGATCGAACAGCAGGCCAAAAAGGGAAAAGGCCGCAAGCCCGCCCAGAATGGCCGCCGATACCAGCACGAAGGCCGCGCCAAGACCCAGCACCGGGCGTTCGCGCAATTGCAGCAGCGTCAGCAGCAAACCCATGAGGATGACCACCACGATCTCCAGCCCCGCCATCCAGTCGGGGCGCGTCAGGAAATCACCCGCCATGATCTGCTCGATGATCTCGGCATGCAGCGTCACCGCCGCGATCTGTCCATCCAGCGGCGTGGTGCGGATGTCGAACAGCCCCTGCGCGGATGACCCCACCAGCACGATCCGCCCTGCCAGCCGCGCCTCAAGATCGGGGTCGATCCCGTCACCGGCCAGAACCTCGGTCGCCGACGTGACGCGCTCGGGCCGATAGCCGGTGAAACGGATGCGAAAGGTCCCGTCCGCCTCGACCGGATACTCCAGCGCGCCGGTGCGCATGGCGACGGCGGCCACCGTGCCGCCCGACACCTCGCCCGAACCTTGCGTGGTGCGCAGGACATGACCACCCGCGCCTTGCGCCAGCCGAAGGACTTCGGCCGAGAGCGAGGGCATGAGCGTGCCGCCGATCTCGGTGACCATGGGCACGGTGCGCGTGACCCCGTCGGCGTTGCGCCCAAGGCTGATCGTCCCGATCCCCGCGGCGGCGGCGGTCAGATCGGGCAGGTTGCCGATGGCCGCCGGAAACCGGGTCAGGTTCGGGGGCACATCGCCTGTCACGGCCACGCCCGCGCGCGCCTGCGGCAAGACCCCCTCGGGCGCGCCCGCCACACTCAGGACAACGGGCCGCCCGGTGATTGCCTCGGCGAACCGCGTGTCATGGGGCACAAGCCCCAGATCGGGCAGCGCGGGCGGAATGCCGGTGGCAAAGCGGCTCCAGCTTTCGACGATGCGCTCGGGCGAGGTGCGGTCGGGTTCGGGGAAGAGCACGTCAAAGCCCACCGCCGCAGCGCCATGGTCAAACAGCCGGTCGGTCAGAACGGCCATGTAGCTGCGCGGCCAGGGCCATTGGCCGTAGGCGGCCAGCGATGCCTCGTCGATATCGATGATATGGACGGACGCCCCGCTGTCATAGGCGCGCGGGCTGAGGCGCTGGTAGCCGTCAAAGACAGCGTCCTGCACCCGGGCGAGCATGGGCAGCGCAAGCCAGACCAGCAGCACCATCAGCGCCGTCGCCCCAAGCCCGAGGCCGAGGATCGCGCGCCGCATCAATTTGCCCTGCAGGCGCGCATGCGCGTCACTCGGCCGGACGGGTCGCGGACCCGGTTACCGGGCGCGGGCGCGCCGCGCGGTCCATCGGCACGCTGTCGGCCACCTTGCGCGCCAGTTCCTGCCCGAACAGCGCGACAAGCGCGTTCGACAGCGCAGGCTTGCGCGCCATCTGCTGCTTGAGGGCCGCGACGGGCAGGCGCACCACCGTGCCGCCTTCGGGCAGGGTCACATCGGCCGAAGAGGGCGCACCGGTCAAAAAGGCGATCTCGCCCACGAAGGCGGGCCCCGCGATCGGAAAACCTTGGCCCGCCTTTCCGATCAATATTCTGTCGGAAAACACCAGCATCAGGTCCTCGACCGGCTTGCCCTCCCATGCCAGTTGAGTGTTCGACTCTTCGGCATGGCGCGTCATCAGGGATCGCAGGCGGCGGAACTGGCCCGGGGTCAGGGTCGGAAAATGATCGAAAAGCGCGCGGTCATCCGCGCTCATCCGCCAGCGGGTGCGCTCGGACAGGATCAAGACGATCAGCGCAAGATTGATGAAGACGAGGCCGAGGTTCGACAGGACCGATTGCAAGATCGGATCGGGCCGCAGCCCATAGAAGACCGCGTCACAGCCAAGCCCGCCGGCCACCAGCAAACGCAGGGCAAGTTCGTCGCGCACCATGAAGCCCGCGATCTTGAGCACGAGGCCCAGAAACAGGATGCCACTTATGGTCAGGGCCGGGTCCATCACGCTCCGTTCCCGCGCAGATCTTGATCTGCGCGCCATCGAAATCCCTTTGGGGGATAGCGGGAAAAACGCCTTGGCCCAAGGCCCAATCTGGACCTGTTCAGACCAGACCGGCCTCGGCGAACACTTCGGATAGCGGCCGTTTCGGGCGCGGGCCGACATGGCGGATCACCTCGGAGGCGGCGGCCACGCCCATCTTGCCCGCCATCTCAATGTCGCGGCCCGTCGCCATGCCATAAAGGAACCCTGCGGCGAACTGGTCGCCCGCACCGGTCGCGTCCACCGGCGTGATGCGCGTCACCGCGACGAGAGCGCGTTCCGCGCCGCGGATGATTTTCACTGGCTCACCCGAATGGGTGCAGACGACGATATCGCAGATGGTGGCCGCTTGTGCCAGCGCGACATCCAGATCATCGGTCTGGTAGAGCGCCAGCCATTCCTCATGGTTGCCGATGACGTAATCCATCTGACCCTCGATCAGGCGCAGGAAATCGGCCCGGTGGCGGTCGACGCAAAAAGGATCGGACAGCGTGATGCCCACCTTGCCGCCCCCCTTGCGGCAATGGTCGGCGGCGGCAGTGAAGGCGGTTTTCCCCTCGGGTTTGTCGTAGAGATAGCCTTCCAAAAACAACCAGCGCGCGTTGCCCGCGACGCTTGCGTCCACGTCATCCGCATCGAAATCCGCGCCCGCGCCCAGATAGGTGTTCATCGAGCGCTCGCCATCGGGCGAAACGAAAATCATCGACCGCGAGGTCGGCGCGGGGGCATCCTTGACCGGCGGATTGGGGAAATCGGTGCCCTGCTCGGCCATGCCCTGCGCGTAGAACCGGCCCAGCGCGTCGTCCTTGACCTTGCCCAGAAAGGCGGTGCTCAACCCCAGCGTCCCCGCCCCTGCGATCGTGTTGGCGACCGATCCTCCCGGCGTCTGCACCCGGTCCTTCATCGCAGCATAAAGCAGTTCTGCCCGTTCCCGGTCGATCAGCTGCATGATGCCTTTCTCGATCCCCATGTTGTCGAGGAAACTGTCGTCACCGTGTGAAATCACGTCGACGATGGCATTGCCGATCCCGACAAGGTCATAGGTCTTGGTCATTGGGTCTTGTCCTCGTACTGGCACAGGTCGGCGATGATGCACGCCCCGCATTTCGGTTTGCGCGCGACGCAGATATAGCGGCCGTGCAGGATCATCCAGTGATGGGCATGAAGCTGGAATTCGGCGGGCACATGATCCTCGATGGCGCGCTCGACCGCGTCGACATCGCGGCCCGGAGCGAGCCCCGAACGGTTGCCCAAGCGAAAGATATGCGTGTCGACAGCCTGCGCGGGAAACTGCCACCACATGTTCAGAACGACATTGGCGGTCTTGCGCCCCACCCCCGGCAGCGATTGCAGCGCGGCACGGCTCGATGGCACCTGACCGCCGAACTCCTCCACCAGAATACGGCTCAGCTTGATCACGTTCTTGGCCTTGTTGCGGAACAAGCCGATTGTCTTGATATGCTGGGTCACGCCCTCTTCGCCCAGGGCAAGCATCTTTTCGGGCGTGTCCGCAATCTCGAACAAGCGGGCGGTCGCCTTGTTCACCCCCGCATCCGTCGCCTGCGCGCTCAGCGCCACCGCGACCACCAGCGTAAAGGCATTGGTGTGATGCAATTCGCCCTTGGGTTCCGCCTCGGCGGCCTGGAACCGTGCGAAGATCTCGCGCATCGCTTGATAGGGCAACTGCTTGGCCATGGTGCCCTTTTGGCGGCTTGCGCGCGTACCGGCAAGGCCGATTTGGCGCAAGATCCGGGTCGCGCGCGGTCTACCCTTAGGGCTAGTGTCGCGCCATGACCGATGAGCACACATATCATTACCACGTCATCCGCCGCGCCATCGCAGAGATCGACACGGCCGATGCCCCCCTGACCCTTGAAGCGCTGGCCGCCCGGATGCAGATGAGCCCCGCGCATTTCCAGCGCATCTTCACCGCCTGGGTCGGCGTCAGCCCGAAACGCTACCAGCAATATCTCGCGCTCGACCATGCGCGCCACTTGCTGCGCGACCGGTTCACCACCCTTGCGACAGCGGACGCGGTCGGCCTGTCCGGGGGCGGGCGGCTGCACGATCTGTTCCTGACTTGGGAAGCGATGGCCCCCGGCGATTACGCACGGGGTGCCGCGGGCCTGACCATCCGGCATGGCTGGTTCGACAGCCCCTTCGGCCCGGCGCTGGTGATGGGCACCGACCGGGGCATATGCGGTCTGGGCTTCGCCGCCGAAACCGGGACAGACGCCACCATGGCGGACCTCACCGGCCGCTGGCCTGCGGCGCAGTTTGTCGAGGACCGCGCGGCGCTGGCCCCCGTGGTCGCCAAGGCCTTCGGCGAAGCGCCCGGGGCCGCAAAGCTGCACCTGATCGGCGCCCCCTTCCAGATCAAGGTCTGGGAGGCGCTGCTGCAGGTCCCCACCGGCCATGTCACCACCTATTCCGAGATCGCCACCGCCGTGGGCCACCCCCGCGCCATGCGCGCCGTGGGAACCGCCGTGGGGCGCAACCCGATCAGCTGGCTGATCCCCTGCCACCGCGCGCTGCGCAAATCGGGGGCCTTGGGCGGCTACCATTGGGGCCTGCCCGTCAAGCGCGCGCTGCTGGCCCGCGAGGCGGCGCAAAGCGGGGCCTGAGACGTCACGGCAAAACGGCGGGATTCCGCCATTTCGGCTTTTTCCCTCTGCAGTTCGCCGCCTGCGCTGCTATATTGGCCCGGAACAAAGGTCTCGGGGAAACCGGACCGGGAGCAGTCTGGAAGGGCATCGCAATGATCATTCGCACGAAACTCACCGCACTTGTCACCGTCTCCGCGCTTGCGCTGACGGGCTGTGTCACCACGCAGCCCATGGGCGAACGCACCCAGAGCGGCGCCATCATCGGCGGCATGCTTGGGGCGGCCGCAGGCGCTTTCGGCAATGACAGCGACCCGGGCATGGGCGCGCTGGTCGGCGGCGCGGCGGGCGCGCTTGCGGGCGGCGCAATCGGCGCGGCGCTGGATCGGCAGGCCCGCGACCTGCGCGGCAGCCTCGCCAATGATGACATACGCATCCAGAACACCGGACAGGAACTGGTCGTCACCATGCCCGAGGGCATCTTGTTCGACATCGACAGCGCCGCGATCCGGGCCAATCTGCAAGCCGATCTCAGGGCTCTGGCCCGCAACCTGCAGCAATACCCGAACACAACCGTCGATGTGATCGGCCATACCGACAACACCGGCAGCGCGGGCTACAATCAAGATCTCTCGCAGCGTCGCGCACAGGCGGTGGCGGGCGTGCTGCTTGAGGCGGGCGTCTCGCCCGGCCGCGTGCGCGCCTTCGGCCGGGGCGAAGATGAACCGGTCGCCTCCAACCTGACGCCGCAGGGTCGTGCGCAAAACCGCCGGGTCGAAGTGATCATCCGCCCGCGGTGATCTCCGGCTCGCATCCGCATTCGGCTGGACAGCCCCCTTTCGCTGGTCATAAGATTTGACCAGTCCGGGAGGGGGCCATGCCGTTCCAACGCATCGAGGCCGAGAAACTGTCGCATTCCGTTGTGCGGCAGATCGAACAACTGATCTTGCGCGGCATCCTGCGCCCCGGCGAACGCCTGCCCTCCGAGCGCGAATTGAGCGAGCGTCTGGGCGTGTCACGGCCGTCCCTGCGCGAAGCCGTCGCCGAATTGCACGACCGCGGGCTTTTGGCGGCGCGCGCGGGCGCGGGCATCTATGTGGCCGATGTGCTGGGGTCGGCTTTTTCGCCGGCGCTGATCCGGCTCATTTCCAGTCATGAAGAAGCGGTCTTCGACTACATCGCCTTTCGCCGCGACCTCGAGGCGATCGCGGCGGAACGCGCCGCGGTGCAGGGCTCGGACACCGATCTCAAGGTGATCGACGCGATCTTGCGCAAGATGGAAGCGGCCCACAAGAAACGCAATCCGGCAGACGAGGCGGAACTGGACGCGGAATTTCACCTCGCCATCCTCGAGGCCAGCCATAACGTGATCTTGCTGCACATGATGCGCTCGATCTTCGATCTTCTGAAACAGGGGGTCTTCTTCAACCGCCAGATGATGTTCAAGAGCCGCACGACCCGCGACCTGCTGCTCGACCATCACCGCGCAATCAACGCGGCGCTGCAGGCCCGCGATCCGGCAGCGGCGCGCGCGGCGGTGCAGGAGCATCTGAGCTACGTCGAAAGCCGTCTGGGCGAATTGCGCCGTGCCGAAAAGAACGAGGAAGTCGCGCGCCTGCGCTACGCGCATGAAAAGGAACGCGACTGACCGCGCCCCTGTCCCGTCATCTTTCCAAAAATATGCACGGCCCCCCAGCGCCGCCCGAACCGCCCCTAGTCAACCGCGCCCCCGCCGAAGGCATTCCCGTTTTGCCAGTCGCAGGGCGCGTCTTGCATCTCGAGGTGCAGGCGCGTGCCGGTCCAAGCGTGAGCGGCCGCAAGAACCTCGTCCAGTTCGATGCCAAGGCCGGGTGCCGTTGGCGCTTCGACAAAACCACCCTCGACCATGGGCCGCCCCTTGAGAAGGCGCTTGTGGAAATCGGTCTCGATCGCCTCGACCATCAACAGGTTCGGGCAAGAAACCCCCAAATGGACATTGGCCGCCCATTCCACGGGGCCGGCATAGAGATGCGGGGCGATCTGAGCACTGTGGCTTTCTGCCAAGATAGCGATCTTGCGCCCTTCCCAGATGCCGCCCGCGCGCCCCAAGGCGGGCTGGACGATCCGCACGCCTGCCCTGAGGGCGGCTGCGAATTCCATCTTGCCGCACAGCCGCTCGCCGGTGGCGACGGGGATCGAGGTGGCGCGCGCCACCTCGGCCAATCCGGCCAGATCATCGGGCGGGATGGGTTCCTCGAACCACAGGGGATCATGCGGCTCGATCGCCTTGGCCAGCCGGATCGCATGACCCGGCGTGAACTGGCCATGGGTGCCGAACAAGAGATCGGCACGGTCGCCCACGGCGGCCCGGATCTTTGCGCAAAACGCAGCGGAGAGGCTGATGTCGGACATCGCGGGCGCGTGGCCGCCGCGGATCGTGTAGGGGCCGGCGGGGTCGAATTTCACCGCTGTCCAGCCCTCGGCCACGCGGGCGGCCGCGGCCTCGCCTTGCGCGTCGGCGTCGACCCAGAACCGCGCCACGGCATCGGGCGCCGCGTCATCCTCCGGATAGATATAGGTATAGGCGCGCAGCCGGTCGTTCATGCGCCCGCCCAAGAGCGCCCAGACAGGCCGCGCGCGCGCCTTGCCAAGGATGTCCCAGCAGGCCATCTCCAGCCCCGCGAAAGCGCCGAACACGGTCGGATCGGCCCGCTGGGTAAAGCCCGAGGACCAGACGCGGCGGGCCATCAGCTCGATGTTTTCGGGGCTCTCGCCCAGCATGTGACGGTCGAACACATCCGCGATGACAGCGCGCATGGCCGCGGCGCCCACGGCTGCGGCATAGACTTCGCCCAAGCCCGTGATGCCGCAGGCAGTGGTGAGACGCACGATCTGCCAGTAGCGCCCCCCCCAGCCGGGTGCGGGGGGGGCGATGGTGAAGATCTCGAGATCTTGCAGTTTCATGGTGTCGTACCCTCTGGCTGGCGGCGGCTTTGGGGGCTCTGCCCCCGGCCCGGCCTTCGGCCGCGCCTCCCCCGGGATATTTTCGAAACGAAGAAGGCTCAGGTCGGGAAGATCAAGACGTTGCGGCGGGCCTGACCGGCGTTGGTGTCAGCGATGGCGGCGTTGATCTGGTCGAAGGGCCATTGCCGCGAGACCAGTTCATCAAGCTTGAGACGCCCCTGACCATAGAGGTCGACCATCCATGGAATGTCGCGCGCGAGCACCACATCGCCCATCTTGCTGCCGCGCATGCCGTGCCCCAGGGCTGCGACCATGACCGGCTCGTAGCTGGACATGGCCCCCGAGGCCGGCATGCCCACGGCATAGGCGGTGCCGCCCGGCGCGATCAGGCGCAGCGCCATGTCATAGGCGGGGACAGCGCCCACGGTGACGAAGACATGATCGGCGAGCCTGCCGCCGGTGATGCGCTCAAGCTCCTGCCAGGGCTTTTCCACCGTGGCGAGGATCGTGTCGGTGGCCCCGAAGGCGCGCGCATCGTCCAGTTTCAACGGTTCCAGATCCATCGCCACGATCCGGGCCGCGCCCGCGATATGGGCACCCTGCACGGTGTTGAGGCCGACGCCGCCCGCCCCGATCACCACCACCGTGTCGCCGGGGCGCACGCGCGCGGTGTTGACCACGGCGCCGACGCCGGTCGGCACGCCGCAGGCCAGCAGGCAGGCCGAATGGGGGGCGGCCGCCTCACCCAAGGGGGCGATCTGGGACTGATCGACGATGACCTTTTCGGCGAAGGCGCCGCATTCCATCGCGGCCACGACCGGCGCGCCGGTGGCATCGGTCAGTTTGGGCGCGCGTTCCGTCTTGCCGGAGCAGTACACGGGCCTGCCGCTGGCGCAGTCCGGGCAGGTGCCGCACGACCGGATCAGCGTGACGAGGACACGCTCGCCCAGAGCCACCTTGGCGACGCCCGCCCCAAGGGCGCTGACGCGGCCTGCCGCCTCGTGGCCGTAGACGGCGGGCAGCGTGCCGCCCCATGCGCCTTCGAGATAGGAGATGTCGGAATGGCAGATCGCGACGGCCTCGAGCGTGACCTCGATCTCGCTGGGGCCCGGATCGCGCAGGGTGAGCGTTTCGATCTCGAGCGGCGCGCCAAAGCTGCGGCAGACGGCGGCGCGGATGGTGGATGGCATGTGGTTCCTCGTGTCCCTCGTGTTTTGCGGGCATCCTTGCACACGGCGCAGGGACGGCAAGGCGATTTCGCGCCGTGGGACTGCCTGTTCGCGACGTCCCGCCGCCCCTGCCCCTTGCGGGGCCGCCCCCGCTGGCCCAGAACCGGGGCAAAGGACGGAGGATGCGATGGACAGTCTCGATCTGGGCGATGTGGTGGTGCACTACGCGGACACCGGGCCGCGGGGCGCGCCGGCGGTGGTGTTCTCCAATTCGCTGGGCACCGATCTCCGGCTGTGGGACGCCATCTTGCCCTATCTGCCCGAGGGTCTGCGGGTGATCCGCTATGACACGCGCGGTCATGGGCTGTCGAGCTGCCCGCCTGCGCCTTACACGATGGGCGCGCTGATCCGCGATGCCGAGCGGCTGATTGACGGGCTGGGGGTGCGCGATTGCGTCTTTGTGGGCCTGTCGATCGGGGGGATGATCGCGCAGGGGCTGGCGGCCAAGCGGTTGGATCTGGTGCGCGCGGTGGTGTTGTCGAACACCGCGCCCAAGATCGGCACCCGGACGATGTGGGAGGATCGGATCGCCATGGTCGAGACGCAGGGCCTGTCGGCCATGTCGGGGGCAATCATGGAGCGGTGGTTTTCCAAGCCCTTCCGCGAGGGGCCGCAGGTGACGCCGTGGCGGCGGATGGTGGAGACGACCCCGCCCGAGGGCTACGCGGGCTGTTCGGCGGCCATCGCGGGCACGGATTTCTACGCCACGACCGCCGCGCTGCGCCTGCCTGCGCTGGTGATTGCCGGGTCCGAGGACGGATCGACCCCGCCCGACCTGGTGCGCGATCTGGCAGGCCTGATCCCCGGTGCGCGTTATGAGCTGATCCGGGGTGCGGGGCATCTGCCTTGCGTTGAAAAGCCCGAGATCTTCGGCCCGCTGCTGGCGGGGTTCTTGCGCGACATCGGGCATTCGGAGGGCGGGGCATGAGTGCCAGCCCGTTTGACAGCGCGCTTTACCGCGGGCTCTTCGGCGATGCGGAGATGGCGCGGCTGGTCTCGGACACCGCCGAGGTGCGGGCGATGATGCTGGTTCTGGGGGCCTTGGCATCGGTGCAGGGAAAGGCTGGCGTGATCCCCGAGGTCTCGGGCGCGTTTCTGGCGCGCGCGATGATGGAGGTGCAGGTCGACCCTGCCGGGCTGGCCGAGAGCACCGGCGCGAACGGGGTGAGCGTGCCGGGTCTGGTGGCGGCGCTCCGCCGCGCGCTCGAGGCGCCGGAGCATGCGGCATGGCTGCATTTCGGGGCCACCAGCCAGGACATTCAGGATACCGGCCTGATGCTGCGGCTGGCCCGTGCGCTGGCGCTGATCGAGGGGCGGCTGGTCGCGGCGGCCGGCGCGCTGGGGCGGCTGGCCGAGGCGGAGGCCGACACGCCGGTGGCTGCGCGCACCTATGGGCAGGTGGCGGTGCCGTCGAGTTTCGGGGCGCAGGTGGCCGTCTGGGGCTGGCCGGTGATCCGCGCTATCGAGCGGCTGCGCGACCTGCGGCCGCGGCTGCCGGTGTCGCTGTCGGGGGCTGGCGGGACGGGCAGCATGCTGGGGCCGGACCCCGCCGCGATCCGGGTCGGACTGGCGGAGGCGCTGGGGCTGGCCGATCCGGGCCGCAGCTGGCATGCGGAGCGGTCGCTAATTGCGGAACTGGCCGGGGTCTGCACGGCCGTGACGACGGCAGGGGCCAAGGCGGGCGAGGATCTGCTGATCCTGACCCGCAGCGATGTGGGAGAGGTGCGGTTGGCGGGCGGCGGCGCGTCCTCCACCATGCCGCAAAAGGAAAACCCGGTCGCGCCGTCGGTTCTGGTTGCACTGGCGCGGTTTGCGGCGGCGCAAGGCGCGGCGCTGTCGCCCGCATCGCGCGAGGCGCGCGATGGCGCGGGGTGGTTCACCGAATGGCTGGTGCTGCCGCAACTGGTTGTGGCGGCCGGGAAATCGGCAGCGGTGCTGGGCGAGGTCCTGGGCGCGATCGCGCCGGACCGGAGCGCGATGGCCGCGCGCTTGGGGGAACCGCTGGGGCTGATCCATGCAGAGGCGCTGAGTTTCGCGCTGGCCCGCGCGATGCCGCGGTCCGAGGCGCAGGCGGCGGTCAAGCGGCTGGCGGGTGAGGCGAAACGCACAGGCCGCGCCCTGCCCGATCTGGTGGCCGAGACCCATCCGGATCTGACCTTGCCGCCGCTCACGGGGCCCGAGACGCTGGGCGCCGCACCCGATGATGCGCGCAGCTTTGCCAGCGCGGCGCGGGCAATCGCCGATGGACAAGGTTGATCTGTCAATCTAGGTTGACAGTCGACTGAGCCCCTCGAAAGTCGTTTCATGGCCCCGCGCCGCCTGCCCGTGATGTTCATCTTGATCACCGTGACGCTGGACGCGATGGGCATCGGGCTGATCTTGCCGGTGATCCCGGACCTGATCCGGGAGGTGCAGGGCGCGAGCCTGTCGGACGCGGCGCTGTGGGGGGGCATCTTGTCGGCCTCCTATGCGGTGATGCAGTTCGGGTTCTCGCCCACACTGGGCAACCTGTCGGACCGCTTCGGGCGGCGGCCGATCCTTCTGGTGTCGATGGCGGTTCTGGCGGTCGATTACGTCATCATGGCGGTGGCAGGCTCGATCTGGCTGCTGCTCTTTGGCCGCATCGTTGCAGGCATGGCGGCGGCGACGCATTCCACGGCACTGGCCTACATGGCGGACATCACCGACGGCTCCAAGCGCGCGCAGAATTTCGGCCTGATTTCAGCGGGTTTCGGGATGGGGTTCATCTTTGGCCCGGCCTTGGGCGGGATGCTCGGCGGGCTTGATCCGCGCGCGCCTTTTGTGGCGGCGGCCTGTCTGGCCGCGCTGAATTTCGCCTTCGGGTATTTCGTCTTGCCCGAAAGCCTGCCGAAGGAGCGCCGGCGCAAGCTCGACTGGAGCCGCGCCAACCCGGCCGGCGCACTGAAGGCGGTGGGCAAGCTGCCCGGTGTGCGGCCGCTTTTGATGGTCATGTTGGCCTATCAGATCGCCAATTTCACCTATCCCGCCGTCTGGGCCTATTACATTCAGGGCGCGTTTGGCTGGGATGCGCGGATGGTCGGCCTGTCGCTGGCGGCTTACGGGGTGGCCATCGCGGTGGTTCAGGCGGGGCTGATCCGGGCGATCTTGCCACGCTTGGGCGAGACGCGGGCGGTGGTCTGGGGGCTGATCCTGAACACGGTCTGTCTGGTCCTTTACGGCTTTGCCACGCAAGGCTGGATGATCTGGTTTCTGATCCCGATCTCGGCGGTGGGGGCCATCGTCGCGCCCGCGATGCAGGGCGTGATGAGCCGGGCGGCGGGGGCCGACCAGCAAGGGGAGTTGCAGGGTGTCTTGTCGTCGATCTCGGCGCTGTCGATGATCTTGTCGCCGCTGATCATGACGCAGGCGTTTTTCTGGTTCACCCGGCCCGAGGGGGCGATCTGGCTGCCCGGTGCGCCCTTCCTTTTGGGGGCGGTGCTGATGGCGGGCGCTTTCGTGATCTATGTGCGGACGCGCGTCCCCCCTGCCCGGGCCGTTGTGCGGGCGGCGGAGTGAGCGCCGTGCATATTTGGAGAAAGATGAAGGCTCAGCCGCCCGCAAGGATCTCGGCGTAAAGCGCGGGGTCGGCGTTGCCGCCCGAGAGCGTGCAGATGACCGGCCCATCGGCAAGCGCGCGGCCATGGAAGAGGGCGGCGGCCAGCGCGACGGCGCCGCCCGGTTCCACCACCAGTTTCAGCCGGGTTGCGGCAAGGCGCATCGCTTCCCTGACCTCAAGCTCCGTCACCACGATGCCGGGGCCACAAAGGCGGGACAGGATCGGGAAAGTGATTTCGCCCGGCATCGGCGTCAGGATCGCGTCGCAGAACCCTGCCTCGGGCGAGGCGTGGCGGGTGCGGGTCCCGGAGGCGAGCGAGATCGCGGTGTCGTCGAAGCCTTCGGGCTCGACCGGGCGGACGGTCATTCCGGGCGCTTTCGCCGCCAGTGCCAGCGCGATGCCGGAGGTCAGGCCGCCGCCGCCGCAACAAGTGAGCACGGTGCCCTGGGTGATGCCGAGCGCCGCCGTCTGTGCCGCGATCTCGAGGCCGCAGGTGCCCTGCCCCGCAATCACTTGCGCATCATCGAAAGGCTTGATGAGCGTCATGTTCCGCTCGGCCTGCAGGCGCGCGCCGATCTCCTCGCGCTTTTCGCCGCCGGCGCGGTCGTAGAGCACCACCTCGGCGCCCAGCGCGCGGGTGTTCTCGATCTTCAGCGCGGGCGCGTCCTTGGGCATGATGATGATGGCGGGGACGCCATGGAGTTGGGCGGCATGAGCCACGCCCTGCGCGTGGTTGCCCGAGGAGAAGGCCAGCACGCCGCGGGCGCGGGTTTCGGGGTCAAGCGCCGACACTGCGGCCCAGCCGCCACGGAACTTGAACGATCCCGTGTGTTGCAGCACCTCGGCCTTGGCCAGCACGCGGCGGCCCGCGATTTCGTCGAGGAAGGGCGAAGAGAGCAGCGGAGTTTCGCGGACGATCCCCTTGGCGCGGGCGGCGGCGGCTTCGATCATGGCGATGTCGGTCATTGTGTAGCTTGCTCCAGCACGGTGGCGATCACGCGGATTGCGTCAGGTTCGTCGAGAAAGGGGACATGGCCGCGATCGGGCAGCTCGGCAAAGACCATGTCAGGGCGGCGGCGGCGCATTTCGGCGGCGGTGGCGGCGGACAGGATGTTGGAGCCCGCGCCGCGGATCAGGCCCAAGGGGACGCCTTGCAGCGCATCGAAGAGCGGCCAGAGGTCGGGGGCCACGGCATCCGGGGCGAAGGCGGGGGCCACAGCCTCGCGCAGGCGGGGGTCGTAGCGGTTGTGGAGCGCGCCGTCCCTTTCGGTGAAGAGGCGGCGGGCCATGGCCGCCCATGTGGCGTCCGGCACGCCCAGGAAGGCGGGCGCATAATGGCGCGGAAAGGCGGCGGCGGCCTCGGGCAACGTGCGGGCCTTGGGCGGCCGGCCGAGGTAATCCATGATGTAGGCGAGCCCCTCGGGCATCACCTCCGGGCCGATGTCGTTGAAGATGACACCCGCGATGCGGGGCCGTGCCATGGCGGCCAGCACCAGTGCGACAAGGCCGCCGCGCGAGGTGCCGAGGATGGTGACCTTTTGCAGACCGAGATGGTCAAGCAGCGTCAGGACATCCGCCGCTTCCTGCGGGACCTGATAGGTGGCGGGATCGCCCCAGTCCGACGCACCGCGGCCGCGGAAATCCATGCGGATGATCTGCGCACGGGTGGCGAAGGCATCGAGCACGGGCTCGAAATCCTCCATGTTGCGGGTCAGGCCCGGCAGGCACAGAAGGGGCGCGCCCTCGCCCGTCACGTCATAGGCAAGGCGCAGGCCGTCGGGGGCGGTGACGCACTCCATCGCTCAGAGCCCCAGAATGTTGCGCACAGCGCCGAGGTCGGCGGCGACATTTTCGGGGCGGCCAGGGAGGCGGTCGACGGGATCGCCGGCGCGGTTGACCAAAAGGGTGCGGAATCCGTAGGCGGCGGCCGCCGCCGCGTCCCAGCCATTGGCCGAGACGAAGAGGACTTGATCGGGGGTGCAGGCAAGGCGCGCGCCGACGAGGTCGTAGACGCGGGCGTCGGGCTTGAAGACGCCGACATCCTCGACGCTCAGGACATCGTCGAGCAGCGCGCCGATCCCGGCGGAGGCGACGGCCTCCTCGAGCATCCCGGGACTGCCGTTCGAGAGGATCGCGCGGGCCAGGCCCGCCGTCTTGAGGGTGGTCAGCAGCGCCGGTACCTCGGGGTAGGGTTTGAGGCGGCGGTAGAGGCCGAGGAGTCCGTTTCGCAGGTCAGGGTCGTCGATCCCGGCACGGTCCAGCGCCCAATCAAGGCCGTCTTGCGTGACCTGCCAGAAATCGCAGTGATCGCCGGTGATCGCGCGGAGCCAGGAATATTGCAGCTGCTTGGTGCGCCAGTCGGCAGAGACCTGTTGCCAGACCGCGGCGAAGGTGGCGCGCCCCGGTTCGCCCGCCAGCGCCCGGGCGGCGGCATTGACATCAAAGAGGGTGCCGTAGGCATCGAAAACGCAGGTCGTGATCTTTGTCATGGCATCCCTCCCTTGGCCCCTCTCGGGACTCGGGCGCACCCTTGCACAGGCGTGCGGCCGCGACAATTCGTGTCGGCCCGGTTTCATCCTGCGGCCCGATCGCCTATACTCAAGGCCGAGCCGCGGCAGACCAACCCATGCCGCAAAACCCATCCTCCCCCATCAAAGGATACCCCATGACCCAGGCAATGCCCGGCACGACCGTATCGATTCATTACACAGGCACATTGGCGGACGGCACTACTTTCGACACATCGCAGGGGCGCGAGCCGCTGACCTTCGAGATGGGGGCGGGCCAGATCATTCCCGGCCTCGAGGCGGCACTTGACGGCATGGCCGAGGGCGAGCGCAAGACCGTGACCATCCCCGCCGCGCAGGCTTACGGCCCGCGCCGGGAGGAGGCGATGAGCCAAGTGCCGCGCGATGCGGTGCCGGATCACATCCCGCTGGATCTTGGAACACAGTTGCAGGTGCAGACGCCGGATGGGCAGGCAATGCCGGTGACCGTGGCAGAGGTGACCGACGAAGCGGTGACGCTGGACGCGAACCATCCGCTGGCCGGACAGGACCTGACCTTTGCGGTGGAACTGGTCAAGGTCGCCTGAGGGCGATTTGGGTGGCTTCTCAAGGGTGAGATGCCACTCAAATAATTGATATTATTTTACTTTTAACTCTGTGACCTTCCCACTCTTGGTTTTGGCGGGGTCATGCCGACGCCTTGCGCCCTGTGCAGGGTCCGTGGCGAAGTGTCGGTTGTGACAGGCGCCAATGCTGACAGGGTCAGTCATCATTGACGCTGTGTAAGCCCCGCCTACTTCACCTGCGACGGTTCGACACGGGGCCGATGGCGGGGTCGAGGGGGCCCTGCCCCGGCTTCGCCCGAGACCGTTGACGACCATGGAAGGGAGGTTCCATGATACCCAGAGTGCTGGCCGCGTCCTGCGTGGCCTTTTTGGCGGCTGTGCCCAACGCATCCGCGGACACACCGGCCACGAACGCGGCGGAGGTATATGCCGCGTCCTGTTCGGCATGCCACGGACGCACCGGGCGCGGCGTGTCGGTCTATCCCTCGCTCCAGAACCGAAGCGCGGAGTATCTGGCGGAAAAGCTGGAGATCTACCGCTCGGGCGAAGGCATCGGGCCAAATTCGGGCCTGATGATCCCAAATGCGCGGGATCTGACCGACGCGGAGATCGCGGCCCTTTCGGAGTTCATGTCCACGACGTTCCGATAGGGGCGACGAGGCGCGGTGCGCCGGACCCTGAAAGGTCCGGGGCCCGCCAAGATCCGGACACGCACCAAGGGAGGGGGTCGGTTCGTGCGGACGGCCTTTGAACCCGCGTGTCCGGTGGTGTGCACCACAGGGGGGCACGGTTCCGCACGGGCGCGGCGTCGAGGAGGACGCCGCCTTTCCTTGGGAGGAAGACAATGAAACCTGCAAAGATGGGGCTGACGCTGTGTGCGGCCCTCGCGTCGACCGCGATGCTGTCGGTCATGACGACCGCGGCGCGGGCCGATGCGCCGACCCTGACCCATGAGGTCGTGATGTCCGGGCTGGAAGGCCCGTGGGACATGGCGTTCATGGCGGACGGGACCATGTTCTTTACCGAAAAATGCCTCGGCCTTTCGGTGCGCATGCCCTCGGGCGATGTGATGCGGCTTTTGGGGATGACGGGGTCGGAAGGCTACGCCATGTCGGCCGATGACCTGTTTTGCGAGGGACAGGCCGGGATGCTGGGGGTAGCACTTGACCCCGATTTCGACACCAACCGCCAGATCTACGTCTATTCGGCCTCGACCGCTACGGGCGCGCAGTCGAACCATGTGATGCGGATGACGGTGGCGGCGGATTTCGCCTCGGTCTCGGACCGGGTCGATATCATCGACGACATCCCCTACAAGCCTGCCGCGTCCGACCATCCCTTTGGCGGGCCCGGTGCGCATAATGGCGGGCGCATCCGGTTCCATGACGACGGGTTCTTGTATGTGACCACCGGCGACACCCATAACGGCGAGGTGCCGCAGTCGCCGACGCTGATGGGCGGCAAGGTGCTGCGCATCGACACCGACGGCAATGCAGCGCCGGACAATGGCGCGCCCGAGGGGTTCGATCCGCGCGTCTTTACCTACGGGCATCGCAATGTGCAGGGCATCGCCTTTGACCCCGACACGGGTGCCGTGGTGATCGCCGAGCACGGGCCGTGGCATTCCGACGAGGTGACGGTGCTGCGGCCGGGCGGCAACGGCGGCTGGGACCCGCGGCCCAACATGGCCGGTCGGGCCGATTGCCCGGACAACTATTGCGGCTACTCGCCCAATCAGATGGACGGGATGGACCCGGCCGCACGTGCGGCCTTCATGCCGATGACCGACACCGCCACCTACCCTGACGCGATGCCACCCGCATGGGTCAATGACGGGCTGTCGCAGGGCACGGGATCGGCCGAATTCCTTGTCGGCGATCAGTGGGGCGACTGGAACGGCATGATGGCCGTCGGGATCATGGGCATCGGCTTTGGCGGAACGCCCGTGGGCCAGCGGATCGACCTGATCAACATCGCCGAGGACGGGATGTCGGCCGAGGTGATCACCATGCCGCTGCCGATGGAGCCGGGACGCTTCCGGTCTGTGGTGCTTGGGCCGGACGGCAACCTTTACGCCGCGATGGACGAGGGCGAGATCTACCGGATCATCCCGAACTGAACCCAAGACCGCCGCGCTGCCCAAGGGCGGCGCGGCATCCCCTGCCCGTTACATGTTCTCGGGCTGCAGCATCCCCAGAACATGATAGCCACCGTCAACAAGGATGATCTCGCCGGTGGTGCAGGCGCCGTAGTCCGATGCGAGATATACCGCCGTGCCGCCGATGGCCTCGAGCGTGGCATTGGCGCGGAGCGGTGCGTTCGCCTCGGTCGTCTTGAAGGTCTTGCGCGCGCCACCGATGGCGGCCCCGGCCAGCGTCTTCATCGGCCCCGGCGAAATCGCGTTGACGCGGATCTGTTGTGGGCCGAGGTCATTGGCGAGATAGCGCACGGAGCTTTCCAGCGCCGCCTTGGCCACGCCCATGACGTTGTAGAAGGGCGTGACGCGGTTGGAGCCCTGATAGGTCAGCGTGATGAGGCTGCCGCCCTCGGGCATCAGTTCCGAGGCGCGCTTGGCCACGTCGATGAAGGAATAGCAGCTGATCGTCAGCGAGTTGCGGAAATTCTCGCGGCTGGTGTTGATGAAGCGACCGGTCAATTCCGCCTTGTCAGAAAAGGCAATGGCGTGAACCACGAAATCGAGCGTGCCCCAACGATCCTTGAGGGTGGCAAAACAGGCATCCATGGAGGCGTCGTTCGTCACGTCGACATCGACCAGCAGGTCGGAGCCGAGCGAGGCCGCCAAAGGCTCGACACGCTTGCCGAAGGCCTCGCCCTGATAGCTGAAGGCCAGTTCTGCCCCTTCGGCATGCAAAGCCCTGGCGATGCCCCAGGCGATGGATCGGTCATTGGCGACCCCCATCACAAGGCCGCGTTTGCCCGTTATCAAATTCGCCATGATTGCCTTACCCAACAAACCGGCTGAGCAGCATGGAGCCGTTCGTGCCGCCAAACCCAAAGGAATTCGTCATCACCGTATCAAGCCCGGCATTCTCGCGCAGGGTCGTGGCGATCTCGTCCGGCGACAGCGCCGGGTCGAGCGTCTCGACGTTGATCGAGGGGGCGATGAAATCGCCCTGCAGCATCAGCAGGCAGAAAATCGCCTCGAGCGCACCGGCGGCCCCTTGGGCGTGGCCAGTCATGGATTTGGTGGAGGAAATGGGCGGCGTGCTGCCCGTGCCGAAGACGCGGCGCACGGCCTCGACCTCGCCCACGTCGCCCACGGGGGTCGAGGTGCCATGGGCGTTGATGTAGCTGATGCGGCGGTCCGCTGGCAGGGTTTGCAGCGCCAAACGCATTGCCCGTTCGCCGCCTTCGCCCGAGGGGGCGACCATGTCGTGCCCGTCAGAGGTTGCGGCGAAGCCCGTGACCTCGGCCAGGATGTTGGCACCGCGCGCCAGCGCGTGATCGAGGGCCTCCAGCACCACGATGCCGCCGCCACCCGCAATGACGAAGCCGTCGCGCCCCGCATCAAAGGCGCGGGAAGCCTTATCGGGCGTGTCATTGTATTTCGAGGACATGGCCCCCATCGCGTCGAAAAGGCACGAGAGTGTCCAGTCGAGTTCCTCGGCCCCGCCCGCGAACATGATGTCCTGCTTGCCCAGCATAATCTGTTCCGAGGCCGCCCCGATGCAGTGCAGCGAGGTCGAACAGGCGGACGTGATGGAATAGTTGATGCCCTTGATCTTGTAGGCGGTCGCAAGGTTCGCGCTGATCGTGGAGGACATGCATTTGGGCACGGCGAAGGGGCCGATGCGTTTGGTGGCCCCCGTGGACAGGACCGACTGGTGGGCCGCGAACATGGCTGAGGTGGAGGGCCCGCCCGACCCCGCGATCAGTCCGGTACGGTCGTTGGAGATATCGGCATCGGTGAGCCCGGCCTGCGCGATGGCCTGCCCCATGGCGATATGGGCATAGGCCGCGCCCGGCCCCATGAAGCGGAGCGCGCGCTTGTCGACATGCTCGGCCGGGTCGATCTTGAGCGTGCCCGCGATCTGGCTGCGAAAGCCGTGCTCGACCATGTCGGGATGGGTTTCGATGCCGGAGCGTCCCACCCGCAAGGATGCCTCCACCTCGGCGGCGGTGTTTCCGATGGGTGAGACGATGCCCAGTCCCGTGACGACGACGCGGCGCATGTGCCCGCTCCCTCCGAATGCATGTTGGGGTCGTGTTTAGGACAGGGGGACGGCAAGGGGCAAGCAGATAGGGCTTTGTCCGGTCGCCCGACGTCGCTTGCGGCGGTCGTGCCCGTGTCGCATCTGGCCCAAGGTCCAGACCGGATGCAGCGCCCCAACGATCACGCCATGCCGCGCAACCGTATCCTTGGCGAAGAGTCATCACTTTGCCCTAACAGCTCCCCAAAAAGGGCCGTTTTTAGGCGGAGTCAGGCTCGTGCGTGTCAAGGGACCTGTCCACGACCGCCAGGCTGTCCCGCGGGTCCACAAGAAGGCCGACCAATGGCGACGATTTACGACCTCATCGAAGTGACCTCGATCACGGCGAATACGACCTATTCGCTCGCGAACGGAAACCTGCTGGGTGTTGTCGAGGCGCAGCCGTCGCCGAACCTGAGCGATGGCGAGTTCGACATCGGCGATTTCATTGTGATCGGCGGGGTGTCCTGGCGCATCGACACAATCCGAGAACCCGACAGCAACGGGTCCTTCGTGTTGGGCGATGGCAGCACAAGGACCTTTTCACCGGGCAGCGAGTCCAATCTTGATGCGGTCTTTTTGTCGGTGTCCTCGGGCGGGGTCGTGCGCCATTTCATAATTCCCAACGACCGTTACGGGGATATGAACATTCAGGCGATCACCACTGGCGCGCTTGGCAATGTTGCCGGTAGCGACGCGGCGATCATTTCGACGACCGACAACAAGATCGAGATTGTCTGCTTTACGCGTGGAACGCGGATCACGGTGGCAGGCGGTCAGGACGTGCCGATCGAATGGCTCGCACCGGGTGATCTCGTGCTGACGGCCGATCACGGGCTTCAACCTTTGGCATGGATCGGCTCGCGGTGCCTTACGGCCCATGACCTGCGCGCCCAAGAAGCTCTCAGACCCATCCAGATCGCGGCTGGTGCCCTTGGTGTGGGCTTGCCTCATGCAACTCTGGCGCTGTCGCCGCAGCATCGCGTGCTGGCCGCATCGAGGATCGCGCGGCGCATGTTCGGCGATGACGAGGTTCTTGTTGCCGCAAAGCATCTGGTCGGCCTCGACGGCGTCTCCAACACCGATGGCATCGCGCCGGTGGAATATTTCCACATCCTGTTCGAAAGGCACGAGATCGTGTTCGCCAACGGACTGGCCTGTGAAAGCCTGTTTGTCGGAGCGCAAGCCTACAGCGCCCTTCCGCCTGATGCGAAAGCCGAGATCTCGGCCATCTTTCCCGGGATCGAACAGGCAGGGACGGTGATGTCGCCCAGTCGCCAGATGGTGCGTGGTCGACAGGGTCGGCGGCTTGCGCGGCGGCACATGCTCAACGCCAAGCTGCTCTATTGCCCGCACAAGGCAGAGCCGTTGGGACTTGGGGTGCAGCAGTCCGCAGACAGCCCTGCGCCACAGGCAACACACAGTATGAACGTACCGGGTCGCGATGCGGTCGGGCCTCAACTCTCGCTGAGCGCGACCTTCATGTCCTTGACGAGATAAATCACCTCGCCATCCGCCTCGACCCGTCCATCGGCCACGCCCATTGTCAGGCGGCGGGTCTGCAGAGCCTTGGTGAAATCGACAAAATAGGTCAGCATCTTGCGGTCGGGCCGCACCATGCCGGTGAGTTTCACCTCGCCCACGCCCAGCGCGTAGCCCCTGCCCTGCCAGCCGCGCCAGCCGAGGTTGAAACCGGTCAACTGCCACAGCCCGTCGAGACCGAGGCAGCCGGGCATGATCGGATTTCCCGGAAAATGGCAGTCGAAAAACCACAAGTCCGGCGTGATGTCGAATTCGGCCACCACATGGCCCTTCCCATGCGCGCCTCCCTCGGCGGAGATGTCGGTGATGCGGTCCATCATCAACATGGGCGGCGCGGGCAGCTGGGCATTGCCCGGCCCGAACAGTTCACCCCGGGCGCAGGCCAGAAGGCCCTCCTTGTCGAAGGATGTCGGATACTCTGCCATGTCCCCCCGCAGATGCTATGTCGGACGCCGCCCGAAAACCGTTGCATTCGTCTAACATCGCGCCCGACAGCGGTGCAAGGGTGCGGGGTCGGACGCGGTTTGCAATTGAAACGCTTGGGGCAAAGGCCTTATATATGAGGGGATGTCGAGAGGATGTGTTGGCCGATGACCCCTGAAGCACTGGAACGCGGCAAAAGCTGGCTCGTCACGGGCGATCTGCGTCCGACGCGGCAGAGGCTGACGCTGGCGGCCTTACTGGTCGGGGACGGCGAAAACAGGCATGTCACGGCCGAAGGGCTGCATGACGCCGTGCTGTCGACGGGCGACAAGGTGTCGCTGGCCACCGTCTACAACACGCTCAAGGCGTTTTGCGATGCGGGCCTGATGCAAGAAGTCACTGTAGACGGCTCGCGCAGCTATTTCGACACGCGGATGGACGACCATCCGCATTTCCATTTCGAGGACACCGGGCATCTGACCGATGCACCTGCTGGCGACCTTGAAATCCGCGGCTTGCCCCCCGTGCCCGAGGGCTACGAGATCGCCAAACTCGACGTCGTGATCCGGCTGCGCAAGATTTCCTGACGCTGCATCGCAGCGCTAGCGACCCTTTCGCCCTAGCCAAACCGGGTCTGAGCCTGTAACGGCTCGGCCAACCCATTCGATTTCCTTTAAAGGCCCCCCATGGACCTCCGCAATATCGCGATCATCGCGCACGTCGACCACGGCAAGACCACGCTGGTCGACAACCTTTTGAAACAATCCGGCGCTTTCCGCGAGAACCAGGCCGTCGCCGAGCGCGCGATGGACAGCAATGATCTGGAGCGCGAGCGCGGCATCACGATCTTTGCCAAGCCCACCTCGGTCGAGTGGAAGGGCACGCGGATCAATATCGTCGACACCCCCGGGCACGCCGATTTCGGCGGCGAGGTGGAACGTATCCTGAGCATGGTCGACGGTGTGGTGTTGCTGGTCGACGCGGCCGAAGGGCCGATGCCGCAGACGAAATTCGTGACCTCCAAGGCACTGGCGCTGGGGCTCAGACCGATCGTGGTGCTCAACAAGGTCGACAAGCCCGATGCCGATCCGGACCGGGCGCTGGACGAGGTGTTCGACCTTTTCGCCGCGCTGGAGGCGGATGAGGACCAGCTGGATTTCCCGCACATGTATGCCTCGGGCCGGGCCGGTTGGGCCGATCCGACGCTGGACGGGCCGCGCAAGGACCTTCACGCCCTGTTCAACCTGATCGTGAACCACGTCCCGCGCCCGCGCCAGATCGCGCACCAAAACGACGATTTCCGGATGCTGGCCACGACGCTTGGGGCTGACCCCTTCGTCGGTCGCCTGCTGACGGGTCGCGTGGAATCGGGCCGCCTCAAGGTCGGACAGACTGTTCAGACGCTGAGCCGTCTGGGCGAAAAGGTGGAACAGTTCCGCGTCACGCGCATCCAGGCCTTCCGCGGGCTGGGCCAGCAAGACGTCGAGGAAGCGCTGGCAGGCGACATCGTCAGCCTTGCGGGCATGACGAAATCGACAGTGGCCGACACGATCTGCGCGCTGGCTGTGGATGAGCCGCTATATGCTCAACCGATCGACCCGCCGACGATCACGGTGACCTTCGGCATCAACGACAGCCCGCTGGCTGGCCGCGACGGCAAGAAGGTGCAATCCCGCGTGATCCGCGAGCGCCTTATGAAAGAGGCCGAAAGCAACGTCGCCATCAAGGTCAGCGACACACCCGGCGGCGAGGCCTTCGAGGTCGCGGGCCGCGGCGAATTGCAGATGGGCGTGTTGATCGAGAACATGCGCCGCGAGGGGTTCGAGCTGTCGATTTCCCGGCCGCAGGTGCTGTACCGCGAAATCGACGGGATCAGGCATGAGCCGATCGAGGAAGTCACCATCGACGTGGATGACGAATATACCGGCGCGGTGATCGAGAAGATCACCGGACCGCGCAAAGGCGATCTGAAGGAGATGAAGCCCGGGGGGGCGGGCAAGACGCGGATCATCGCTCTGGTGCCCTCGCGGGGCCTGATCGGCTACCACGGCGAGTTCCTGACCGACACGCGGGGCACAGGTGTCCTGAACCGTGTGTTCCACGCTTGGGAGCCGTTCAAGGGCCCGATCGAGGGGCGGCGCGCAGGCGTCCTGATCTCTATGGAGAACGGGGTGTCCGTGGCTTACGCGCTATGGAACCTCGAGGAACGCGGCCGCATGTTCATCGGCGCGCAGGCGCCGATCTACACCGGCATGATCATTGGCGAGCATAGCCGCGACAACGATCTCGAGGTGAACCCGCTCAAGGGCAAGAAGCTGACCAACGTGCGCGCGTCGGGGACGGACGAGGCCGTGCGCCTGACCACGCCGATCACCATGACGCTGGAACAGGCCATAGCCTATATCGACGATGACGAGTTGGTCGAGGTGACGCCGAACGCGATCCGGCTGCGCAAGCGCTACCTCGACCCGCATGAGCGCAAGCGGCAGTCGCGCGCGGGCTGAGGCGCACCCCGGACCGACCTGCAAGACTACAAAAAACCCCGCTGCCCTTGGCGCGCGGGGTTTTTCATGTCGGTCAGACTGGATGGATCAAAAGATCATCTCATCCACGCCCAGCAGCTGGTCCACCGGATTGACGGCGATGGTCATGCCAAGATCAGTGACAGCGTCAAAGGCCACAACGCCGAGGTTGAGGGTGGGCGCGACCGGGCCGGCGTCAAAGGTGAAGAACGTCAAACCATTGTCCGGCACATCGCCCAGACCGTCGACGAAACGGAACTCGTCCGCGCCATCGGATCCGGGGTTGATCCAGGGGTCAAGGTGGTCGGCAAGGTGATCGGGCCCGAGACCCGCAACATGATCGCCGACCGGGTCGACCGGCATGGTGGTCTGGTCGAGGTCATGGGCATCAAGCGGGTCGAGCGGATCACCCTCCTCGTCCACCGGGCCGGAGGGTTGTGTCCAGGGATCGGTGCCGGGGTCCGAGCCAGAGCGCTGGGCCAGCGCCTCGGCCAACGTCATGTCACTGCCCTCCCCGGTGGGGTCTTCGGGGAGGAAATCGACCTCGTCCAGCATCGTTTTCGCCTTTTCAGCGTTCGCTTTCTCCGCTTCGTATTTCTCATTCACGGCAATCCCCACCAAGGTGACACCGATGATGGCCAGGGTCACACCAATCGTGATGGGATTGACCGTCCACATTTCCGTTCCTTGGCTTTCCATCAGCGCATCCAGCAGCACACCATCGGTCTTGTCATCGCCCGAGACGGTCACGCCATAGCTCCCGAAGGCCTGAGCCAGCGCGTCGCTTGCGCCCATCCGCTCGAACAGGCCCGAGGAAAAGGCCGCGTTGGGATCGGTCTGAAAGGCACCCCCGCTGAAGGCATCATGGCCCTTGTCGGCCAGCCCCTTGAGATGGGCGGCCAGCGCATCGATGCCACCCTTGGCATGGATCGCGGCCAGATCGTCACTCAGCCCGGCGGCGGCTCCCAGACCGGAGAGATAGGCGGCGGCATCCTCGCCCATGAGGTCGAGCATCAGGCCCGTCATGTCGTCCGCGCTCGTGCCATTGGCGGATTTCTCGGCGAGGGCGGACATGATGTCATCGGACAGGCTCAGCGTCGCCTTGCCGTCCCCGGACAGGACGAGAGTGTAGGATTTGGTGGTCTGAACAAAATAGGTCATTGGAATGAAATCCCTGTTAAATAAGAGGTTTGTCTCTGCAACAGGGATTTAGGGGATCACCGAGGCCGCAACGAGTAGGGGAAAACCCACCTCGGCCAGCCAAAGCCTGCGGGTTTTCCGCCGGTTGCACGATGGCACCTGCCCACAGGTGTCAATGCGCGGCCGCGCTCACTCGATCAGGCGGTGATCCATGTTGATCGCGGGCTGCTCGCATCCCGCCTCGCCCACGATCCGGGCGGGCACGCCGGCCACGGTCTTGCACGACGGAACATCGGACAGAACCACCGAGCCGGCCGCAATGCGCGAGCAATTGCCGACATGGATATTACCCAGAACCTTGGCCCCGGCCCCGATCAAAACGCCATCGCCGATCTTGGGGTGACGATCCTCGGTTTCCTTGCCGGTGCCGCCCAAGGTGACGGAATGCAGCATGGAGACGTTGTTGCCAACAACCGCGGTCTCGCCGACAACGATAGAGTGGGCATGGTCGATCATGATCCCCTGCCCGATGCGGGCGGCGGGGTGGATATCGACGCCAAAGACCTCGGACACCCGCATCTGGATGAAATAGGCCAGATCGCGGCGGCCTTCTGTCCAGAGCCAATGCCCCACGCGGTAGGCCTGCACCGCCTGGAAGCCCTTGAAGAACAAGAGCGGCTGGATGTAGCGGTGGCAGGCCGGGTCGCGTTCGAACACCGCCACGATATCGGCACGCGCCGCGACGCCAAGTTCCGCGTCGGCGTCATAGGCATCATCGGCAATCTCTCGCAGCAACTGCTCGGACATCTCACCCGAGGCCAGTTTCTGCGCCATGCGGTAGGCAAGCGCCTTTTCCAGCGTGTCATGGTGCAAGATGCAGCCGTGGATCAACCCGCCCAGCAGCGGCTCATCCTGCACGGCCTGATCAGCCTCGGTGAGGATGCGCCGCCATACGGGATCGACGCCTGCCAGTTTCCGTTTCGCCGTCGCCATGGCTTGGCCCTCCGCAGTCACGCTGTCGTGCTACATCAAATAGGCGCCCCGGTCCATTGTGGAAGGGGGCGCGGGCCTCAGACAGGGGCGGGCAGGCTCAACTCGGCGAAGTGAATGACGAGCCGCACAGATCCGCCCGCAAAGGTGCCGCCCTGCGCTGTCAGCAGCAGCGCGGTGGGCGACCAATAGACGATCGGCGCGGCGGGTCCGTTGACCCAGGAATTCAGGCCGATCCCCAGACCGACGCCGAAACGGCCGTTGTCGCCGCTCACCCCGAGCCGCCACAGTGTCGCGCTACCCGTGATGGTTTCGATGACACGGCCGGTGACGCCGAACAAGATCGCGCGCGCCGGAATGACGAGCGGGGTGGTGACGGTCGCGCCCGGGGTGATCGGAACCGTGATCTCGAACGACCGCATGGCCATGCCCGCATTCGACGGGGCAAGGGTCACGGCACCGGGCCGCCAATCGGCCCCGTCCCAGATCGCGGGCAGGCCCTGATCCAGCACCAGCGCCCGCCAACCCCGGCGCGGCGGCACGAAGACCCAGCCGCCGTTCACGGCGATGGCAAGCTGGCCGTCCTGCCCGGCCCAAGCGTTGACGGCCCCGGGCGGCACAGCGTAGATCTCGCCCTCGGGCGCGGCCGCGGGCGGGGTCGCAGTGTCGGTCGAGACAAGCGTCAGATGCGTCAGCGCGTCGATCCGCGACAGCGCTTCGTTCACGGTGACGTGCTTTTGCGCCTGCGCGGGTGCCAGCAGCGGCAGGGACATGCGGGGGGTGTCAGTCATCGATCATGATCCTTGCAAACGGCCCCGGCCCGAAACGGTCGGACATCTGGGCAACCTCGATGGTGAAGGGCGCGGTGGTGCCATCGCTGGCCCGCATCGCCCCCGTGTAGGTGAAGCCGGGCGCGCCCAGCGTCACCTCGCGTCTCAGCCCCGTGGCATCGACCACGCGGAGAAGGTAGGCTTCGGCGGTCTCGCCCAACGGCACCTCAACCCCCTCCCAGCTGTCGCCGTCGATGCGGCTCCGGCGTATCCATGACAGGGTCAAGGACCCTACAAGGCTTTGCGCCCGCAGATGTGCCGGGGCATAAGGCCTGAGCCCGACACCCTGAAACGCCAGAACCTTTTCGACATAGCTCGGGTCATCGACGCTGCGCCGGGCTGATCCGACGCGGTAGTGCCGGGCAAGGCCGCGGGATGCCGGGCCAAGGTCGACCTGACCCGGCCCACCGTCGAGCAGCACGAAGAGACTGCCCTCGGGCCAAACCTCGGGCATGACGCCATCGGTGCCCTGCTGGCCGCGCAGCCGCATGGCGATGTCCCAAAGCCCCTCGCCCACCAGCGTGGCCTGTGCGAACTGGATCACCTCCCAAGCGCCGTCATCGCCCGACCCGATCGCAGCCAGATTGGCCCCGTTCAGAACCGCCGCCATCTCGGCCGCCGACAGTTGGCCCGACGCCAAGCGCACCCGCAGGGCACCTGCCCGGTCCCATAGGCCCGGGCGGGCTGCGACCAGCGGCGTCTCGAGCATGCCGATGACAGCGCGCCGTTCCATCAGCCGATTGAGAGTGAACCCGTCCGGGCCTGCAGCGGTATAAACGGCGACCGTGCCGGGCCAAGGAGTGGCCGTGACCGCAAGATGAGGCGCATGCTCCACCTCGGACCCCGAGAGAAGCGGCAGATCAAGGAAGACCGGCGTGACGGGCACCGGTGGCACAAAGCTGGAAGCCGGGGCGAATTCCTCCACCGCCTCCGACGGATCCGAGACCGAAGGTTCGACCCGCACGGCCTCCAGATTGCGCGCGCCGCGATCCTCGACCCGGTCGATGCGCCATGTCGATCCGTCGGGCAGCGCCACCATGTCGCCCGCGCCCAAAGCCCGAAGCGAGGGCGGCAGGAACAGGCGCAAGACATCGCGCGCCACGCGCGCTTCGGCCAACCACCGTTCCGCCACTGCCTGCCCCTCGGGTCCGGTCAGGGCCAGAGGAAGATCGGACGCAGTGACAGCATCCGCGCCGTCGGCGGGAAACACCGCTTCGGCCACGCGATCCTGATAATCCGCTTCCGCGGCCGTGTAGCTCAACCTCACGCGCCCCACGATCTCGGCTTCGGCCGCGCGGATCTCGGTGATGCCGCCCGCACCATCCTCGGCCACTGCTGTCGCATCCGCGTCGATCACGGCCGCAGGCAACACGGGCAAGGGCAGAAAAACCAAGGTCCCTTCGCGTTCGACCGCTTGAAACCCGTAAGCCAGCATCAGCGTCTGCAGGCGCGCGCGCGCGCTCTCCGTCTCGCCCGACAGGTGACCCCGCACAAGCCCCTGCAGACGCGTCACGTCGTAGTCCGAAACTCCGGCCGCCTCGCACAGTTCCGCCACCACATGGCTCAGCGGCACAGCCTCGATCCGGCCGGTGATCCAATGACCCAGACGCCAGTTGCCGCCGTCCGACCAGCGGTCGATGTCATTGGGAAAGGCCGGCCATGGCCGTGCGTCCCAAGCCCAGACATGGGCATAGTCCATCTGCAGCATCGGCCCGCCATAGACATCAGAGACCGGGTTGCGCCCCGGCGCGTCCCAGTAGGACATGATCGCGCGCAGATATTGCGCCTGAATCAGGTCATCGCGGCGCCCGTCGGAATAGCGCGGCAAAGCACTTTCCGAGCTTTTGGGGTCGAAGAACTTGTTGGGCTCATTGGTGCCCTTGTCGACGGCCGGGCAGCCGATCTCGGTGAACCGCACGGGCTTTGATCGCGGCACCCAGGGCGAAGGCAATGCCAGAGGCACCCCACCCAGCCGGTCATGATGTGCACTGGCCCACCAGCCGGCAATGTCCTTGTAGCGATAGAGAAACGCATCGACCAATCCGGGGGGCGGAAAGATAGCCCGGCTCCGCGACAACAGACCGGCCCCATCCACTGCGGGCCAGGCTGTGACAGGTTCCCCCACAGTGACGCTTGCGGCAATCTGCAACCAGCCACCCGCGTCTCCGCCGGCCCACCATCCCGACCTGAGCGGCCCACCGGCGGACGTTTCGGCGCTGCCGCGCAATACGCCATCGATCCACAGACGGACACGGCCCGGCGCTGCCGGGTGCAGGTCCCACATCACCTCGTGCAGGCGATCGTCGAAGGGCAATCCCGCAACAGGCAGGTCCAACACCGCCGTCTCAAGGTCCGACCCCGTCTTGGCCGTCTGGCCATCGCCAGCCCTCAACCGCAGGACCGTACCGCCATCGCGCACACCCAGCCAGCTTCCTGTGCCTGCACCCCCCGCTTCCCACAGCGCCCCATCCACAGGGGTTGCAGGCAAACGGACAATGCCGCGAAAAACCGCAACCGAAGCGCGAACATCGACAGAATATGGGGTGGTCGGACCGGGCGGAACGCTCTCTTCAGGGGGGGATACCTGCCACCCGCGCAGCCCCGGATCGATCAGAACCCGGCGCTGCGCCGCGCGCGCCTCCTCGGTCGGATAATACCAGTCGTAGCCCTCGCCGCCCTCGATATTGGCCTCGAGGTAGCCCTGATCGTAGATCGTGCCCCAGGCCGCGTCGGCATGCTCGGTCCCGTCACGCCAGTCACTCAGAGGCATGTAATTGTCGATGCCAATGAAATCGATCTCGTCATCGGCCCAAAGCGGATCGAGATGGAAATACACATCCCCTGACCCATCTTGCGGCTGGTAGCCGAAATACTCCGACCAATCGGCGGCATAGCCCAGATCAGCCTCGGGCAGCAGCGCGCGCACCTCGGCGGCAAGCTGACGGAGCCGGGTCACGGCGCGGAACCCTTCGTGGTCGCGCATCTGCGTGAGCGACCGCATCTCGGACCCGATGCAGAAGGCATCGACGCCCCCCGCCGCGGCGCACAGGGCTGCGGAATGCAAGATGAAGCGGGAATAGGACCATTCCTGCGGTCCGGAATAGGTCACAAGACCGTTTGCCACGGTGAAATCCGCCGCCGTCACGGTGCCAAAGAACGCATCCACCGCAGCCCCGTTGGCCGCGCTTCCATCCGGGCTGCCCGGTTGGCCGGGCGCAAGGTCCCCGGTGATCCGCCCGCGCCACGGCAAGGGCGGCTGTTCCGCGCCGCCCCACGGATCGGGCAAGCCATTGGCTGCCAGGATCTCCATCAGCAAGAAGGGATAGACCATCACCTCCTGCCCGCCCGCCCGGATCGCCTCGATCGCCTCGATCACCGAGCCGTCGGCAGGCGTTCCGCCATAGACGGGCCGGTCGTCGATCCGCGCCAGTTCCTCGGCCTCGGCCCGCGTGATCCCGCCCGCGCGCCACGGCATTTCCGCCCCGTCGCGGGTCTTGTCCTCGACCTTGGGCTTCACGGTGCAGGACCCGGCGCGCAGGTCATCGCCGAACCACGAATAGATCAGGCTGACCGAGCGCAGGCCCGGCAGCACATCGCGCATCTGCTGCAAGGACCGCGTGAAATCCGACCCGCCGCCCGCCGCGCTGGTGTTGAATGCAGCATCGATGCCGAAGGCCTTGCGGTAGCTGATGCTGCGCGTGGACAACACGTATTCACCGGTACCCGGCATGAGCGCGACGGCGCGCACCAGATCGGCCGCGGCAGGCACCATGTCGCGTTCTGGCTGCGGCATGCGCGCGACCTCGAAGGCGAATTGCGGCACGCGGTTGCCGAAGGGCGTCAGGTCCAGATCTTCGAACACGACATAGGCGATGCCGCGATAGGCAGGCACGGCTCCCGCGCCCTCGACCGCCTCGAGCAGCGGGTCCGGCATCTGGTCCTCGGCACCGGTGTAGACCCGCATCGATAGGGTCGACAGGTCTAATTCGACCCCATCGGCCCAGACCCTCCCCACACGCCGGATCTCGCCCTCGCACAGCGCGACGGCAAGGCTGACCGAATAGGAATAGGTCGTGGTCTTTGGCTGGGGCGGCGCTCCCTTGCCGCCCCCGCTGGTCGCGGCACGCTCCACGAACTGCGTGGCCCAGATCACCTGCCCGCCCAGTCGCATCCGCCCGAAAAGCTGCGCCACCGGCGCGCCCTCGCCCGCCTGCGTAATGCGAAACCGGTCGATGCGCCCTCGTTCCACCGCGTCCGAGCCACTTCCCAGCAGCCGCTGGTCGATCACGCGGCCCAGCGTGGCGCCGACCGCACGCCCGATGACGGCCCCGGTCAGACCCAGAACCGTGCCCGAGGCCATGCCACCGATGGCCGCGCCCGCGGCCGACAGAAGAAGCGTCGCCATGCCGTCACATCCTTTCGGGAAACGCGAACCGCGCCACCAGACGCCGCGCCCAAGGGGGCGTCAGCGCGCTTTCCACCACGCCACGCCCGGAATAGGCGTGGATGAAGCTGGGGGCAGACCCGCAATCGGCCTGCACGCCCAAATGTTTCGCGACACCGCCGTCGCGCATGCGAAACAGCAGCACATCGCCGGGCGCGGCCGGCTCGAGGGCCTTGGGGATCAAGTGCCGCGCCGCCGCCGACCAGAGCCGTTCCTCACCCGAGGGCTCGGACCAATCGGCAGTATAGGCAGGCACCGCCTCGGGCTCGGCCCCGTAGACATCGCGCCAAAGACCCCGCAACAGCCCCAGACAATCGCACCCCGCACCCCGGCAACTGGCCTGATGCACATAAGGCGTGCCGATCCAGCCGCGCGCGGCCGCCACCACCGCGCTCACCGGCGGCTTCCCCCGTCGCGCGCCGACAAGCGCGAGGGGTGCGCCACCATCCAGTCATCCCCCGGAATATCCGGAAAGCCTCTGAAATTCAGAAGGTTGGAAAATTTCAATCGGCAGGTTTCCATCCGCTTGTCGCACCCCGCCGTCAGCCCGATCCGGTCCCCCGCAGCGATCCCCGCGCGCAGCCGGTCCCACAATTCGACACGGCGCAAGACGCCCTCGGGCCGGTCGATCTTGACCGCGCCGACCAGCCCCGCGGCCGCGCCATCCAGCACCACACAGCGCCCACGCTCGAACCAGCGCGGCTCGAACGCGTCCAACCCCGACAGATGGAACACTCGCCCACCCTCGACCGACACAACCGTAACCTCGGCCCCATAGCCCGGTGTCTCCAGATCGAACCGGCACGCGCCATCGCCCAGCACCGCCGAACAACTGCGCTGATACACCCGACCCGTCGCCGTGTTCATCCGCTCCGCCAGCCCGCGGAGTTCCGCGGTGAAGGCACCATTGGCCCGCGTCAACTCGCCCAGGCTGCCGCGAAACTGCAACACCCGGTTCGCAGGCTCGCCCCATTGCACCAGCCAGGCCTCGATCGCGGCACCGTCGTAGCGCCCAGCCGCTATATCTTCCTCGGTGATTGCGGCATCCGACAAGGCACCCACGGCTTCGGTGTTGTCCACCGACAGTCCCGTGGTCTGCATCAGCGCCGCCGCCGAAAGCCCGCTCTCGGGTTTGAAGCTGACCCCGTCGAAGGCCAGAACCCGGTCATGATCGGTGAAGCCAAAGGTCACCCCATCGCCCCGCACCAGTTTCCAGCAGCGGCAGACACCCGTCGTGCCACCGGCCAGATGTGCATCTAGGCCCGCAACCCCGCTCACAGCCGGATCTCCACGACCGGCACATTGGGCACCTCGCCCGCCTGGAAACTGGCGACCGAAGTCTGGATCACGTCGGTGTCGAACCGCACCGGCACGTCGAATTCGAACCCCGCCGTGATCGCCTCACCGGCATCAGGCGGTTCGGCAAAGATCACCCTGCCCGCCGCCAGATCCAGCTCGAAATCGACACCCAGAACCTGCTCATCGGTGGAAATCCCCACCAGAACGGTGCCTTCCACAGGCTTCACGATCGGCCGGACATAGGAAAACCCGCCCGAAGCATAGGTCTTGCTCAGCGGAAACACCGTCGCAATCCCGTCCGCCACCGCGATCTGCTGGTCGCGGAACTCGGGCGCGACCGAGGGCGCACAACTCTTGTAATCCGACCAGTCCTTCCAGCGGAACCCGTGCAACTGCCCGCGCCGCGCCTCGAAAAACGCGATCAGCAGCGCGATATCGTCAAGCGAGCGCAAGCTTACCCCCGCGTCATAGCGCCGGCGCGATTGCGCCCAAGGCGTGTTGCGCTCCTCGAACCCGTTGGACAGCGCCACCACCTCGGTGCGCCGCTCAGGGCCGCCCACGGACCCGAAACTCAGGTTGGCCGGAAACCGGACCTCGTGAAATGCCATGATCCCGCCCCCTCAGCGATTGCGCTGGCCGCGCGCCAGCGCCCGGCCCATCTGTGCGGCGATCTGCGTCTGGCTGCGCGCAAAGCCCTGCACGTCGGGCGTCGTGATGTTCATGACCACCTGCACCGGGGCGCCGCCACCCGCCGCCGCCACGCCAAGACGCCCGTCCGCCCCCCGGCGCAGCGGCATGATCGCCTCCGGCCCCGCCTCGCCCATCAGCCCCATGCCGCCCCGCATCGGAAAACTCGTAGCGCCCTGCACCACGCCCCCCCGCGCAAAGGGCATCACCCGCCCCTGCGAGATCGCGCCGCCCTTCTGAAACGGCAAGATGCTGCTGACCAAGCCGTTGATCCCATTGGCCAACACCGACCCCAATGCGTTTTGAACCGGCCGCATCGCGGTGTTGTAGGCGGCATCGACCATGCTGCGCGCCACCGTCCGCAGCGCGTCCGACAGGCGCATGCCATCAAACACCACCCCGTCAAAAGCGCGCCTGAGGCCCCCCCCGATCGACCGGCTCATGCCCTCCACCTCGCGCCCGGTGTACAGCATCGTGTCCTGCATCCCGCGCAACTCCGCCTGAAAGGCAGCCGTCATGCTGGCGGCCTGCGCCATGCTTGTCTCAAGCTCGGCCAGCTGCACCTCAAACGCCGCCATGCCCTCATCCAGCCCTGCCATCATCCGCCTCCTTGTGCGTCACATCGGGAAACTGGGCCGCCAACGCCTCCAGCCGGGCGCGGCCCATAGGGGCCACCCCGGGCGCATCGCCCAACATCATCAGCAATTCGGCAGGCGTCAGCCGCCAGAAGACTTCGGGCGTCAGCCCCAGCCCCTGCAACCCCGCCCGCATCAGGGCGGGCCAGTCAAAGCCCGCGCCGCTCATCCCGACACCCGGAACGCCAAAACCAAAAGCCGCGCGGCCACCCGCGCGGCCTCCAGCGGACCACCCTCGATCTCGGCCGACAACAGATCGGGCAGATCGCCCCGCCAGCCGCCCCCTCGCAGGCCCGCACAGACCAGCATCAGGACATCGCGCGCCCGCAAGGCGTCACCCTCGAACCGCGCGACCAGATCGGCCAGACTGTCTGCCTCCAGCCGTGCTTCCAGTTCCGCCAGCGCCCCTAGCGTCAGCTTGGCCACCAGCCGCTCGCCATCCACGACCAGCGCCACCTCGCCCGCATGCGGGTTCGCCATGGCTCAGATCGCCGAAAAGGTCAGCGCGCCGGCCGAGGCCATCGACATCTCGTAGGTCGCCTCGCCGTCATGATTGCCTGCATAGTCGATCGAGGTGATCTGGAACGCGCCCTGCACGATGCCGAAATCGGGGATCACAACCTGAAACTGCGGCGTCGCGCCGTCAAAGAAGATCTGCCGCGCCCGTTCATCGGTCGAAGCATCTCTAAAAATGCCCGACCCCGAGATCGAGGCCGATTTGACACCTCCCCCCGTCAGCAACTCGCGCCATCCGCCTGCCGACTCAAGGCTCGTCACATCCACCTGTTCGGCGTTGAAGCTCAGCCGCGTGGCGCGCAGCCCTGCCACCGTCTCAAACACGCCATTCCCATCCATGTCGACCTTCACCAAAAGGTCCTTGCCGCTCTGCGCCGCCATCACATTCTCCAATATTGTCTATATTTTGCAAGGTGACGCTCACGCGTCCTCATCCACCCGGGCACGAAACCAGACCTCGATCTCGCGCCTGCCATCGACCCGCCGCGCCCGCGCGCGCACAAAGGCCATCCGCACCAGCCGCCCGCGCGCCAGCACCATCTCGGCCCCGGTCAAGGCATCCGAAATCGCCGCCGCCAACACCTTGGCGCTCGCAAATCCCGCCGCCTCGCTGACCACCGTCACCGGGAAATCATGCACCGCGCCTGCGCCGGTCTTGTCGGACGCATCGCGCACCGTCTCTGGCCCCAGCGCCGCGTAAAGCGGCGGCACAGGCCCCGGCGGCAGCGCGTCATAAATCGCCCCCCCCGACAGCGCCGCCACCGTCGCATCCCCCGTCAACGCGCCATAAACCGCCGTCTGCAGCGCCGCCGTAATGCCATAGCTCATCGCCCCACCTCCTCGAGTGCGAAACACAGCAGCGTCCGCCCCAGCGGGTCGCCCTCATGCACCGCCTCGATCCGGTAGACCCGTGCGCCATCGCGGAACCGCATCGACGCGTCAGGCCGCGCCCCCGCACCCTGCGGCACCGCCCGCATCATGATCTTGAGCTGCACCCGTGCCGCCTGATCCACCTCGCGGCCTGCGCCACGGGTCTCGACCGCCGCCCAGACATGGCCGCGCGTGACCCAGATTTCGCTGAACCCGCCAGCGCCATCGGCGGCCCGCTCAGGCGCCTCCAGCGCCAGACGGCGGTTCATCTCCGGGGCGCTCATTGCCCAGCCCCACGCAACCGCACAGGACGGTGCGGCTCCAGCAGGACCGAGACCGCAAAAGGAATACCCGTCTGCGCATCCATGTTCTGCGCCCAGAACTCGCCCGCAAGGATCAAGACCGCCTGCCGCAGATCGGCGGGAATGCCCGTCCATTCCGCCGCATGCCCGGCCGTGAACTCCACCTCGATCGTGCCGCCCAGCCCGGGCGCGGGCAAGACGCTGCCCGTGGCGACAACGGCAGGGCGATGCGCGTCCAGCTGCAACCGGTAGCGCGCCGGATCGACCGGGGTTTCCGCCCCGGCCCGGGTGATCAGCTTCACGCTGTCGATCCGGCCGACCGGCGCCAGTGGCAGCACATGCACCGTATCCCCATGCCAGGCCATCAACGTCAGCACGAAGCGCCGCTCGAACAGCGCCTTGCCGATCCGTGCCTCGATCCCGGACAAGGCCGCCCGCAGGCAGCTTTCCAACTGCCCGTCCTGACTGCCATCGTCGGAGAAGCCGCGCGCCAGGCGCAACTGTTCGGCCAGTTCCGCCACGGGCAAGGCCGCCCCCGGCACCGAGGTCAGTTCGACCATCATCATGTCATCATCTCCGAAAATCCGCCGAAATCTGAGGTGGGGCGATGCGCCGCCCGCGCTGCTCGAGCGGAGAGACGCGCAGCTGGATCGCGCGCGGCTCACCGCCCCTCCCGCCCTACGACCCGCAAGGGCCAAGGGCGGGGTCCGATATCTCCGCTCGCCAAGATGTCAGGACAGGCCGAATTTCATCAGCTTGATCGCCGCAAAATCGGAGATCGCGCCACCGACCCGCTTGGTCGCATAGAACAGCACATGCGGCTTGGCGCTGAACGGGTCGCGCAAAACCCGCAGGTCCGGGCGCTCCGCAATAGTGTAGCCCGCGCCGAAATCGCCGAACGCGATAGCCGTGGCATCGACGTCGATGTCGGGCATGTCCTCGGCGATCAGCACCGGGTAGCCCATCAGCCGCGCAGGCTCGCCTGCCGCCAATCCGTCCGACCACAAGAAGCGCCCGTCCGCGTCCTTCATCTTGCGCACCGCGCCTGCAGTTTTCGAGTTCATCACGAAACTCGCGCCCGCCCGGTACTGCGCACCCAGCGCATAGACCAGATCGACGATGGCGTCGGCCGGGTTGATGGCGTCGAAATCGCCCGCCGTCCCGGTCACCACATAGCCCAGCGCGCCCCAGGCCCAGATCGTATTGGGCAGCTTCAGGCCGTTCAGGATGCCGGTGGGCTTGCCCGCCCCATCGCCGTTGATGAAGGCAGCCGCTTCGGCGCGGGCGAACTTGTCCGCGATGCGCCCCGCCAGCCAACCTTCGATGTCGAAGGCGCTGTCATCAAGCAGCCGCTGCGACGCCTTGGGCATCGCCGACAGCTCGAACAGCGGGATCGAGATGCGCTCGATCTGCGGCGCCGTGGTCTCGGTGGTGTCCGTCACCTCATCCGCCCAGCCCGCGCCGGTGTCCGTGGTGTCGATCAGCACATCAAAGGAACTGGCCTCCACCCGCACCACATTGGCCACAGCCCGCAGGCTCGACGCGCTGCGCAGCACCGACTGGATGGTCTCCGCCGTCTGCGGATCGACAAGATAGCCGCCCTCGGCATTCACCGCCGTGCTCAGCCCCTTGTGCTCGATCTCGAGACCGCGCAGCCCGTCATCGTCGCCGTTGCGCAAATATGTCGCCAGCGCCTTCTTGTGCGGCGCGGTCTGGTCGATTTCCGCCGACAGCGCGGGGCGGGCATGGATCATGGTTTTCGTGGTCAGCATTGCGATACGCTCTTCCTGCTTCTGAAATCGGGTGTTGAGATCGTTCTGGAACTGGCTGAATTCGTTCAGGAAACCGCCAAGGGCCTCCTTCACCTCAACCAACGGCGCTTGGGCCGCACGGGGCTGTTCCGCCGCCCCGGTTCGGGTCTCGGTCATGCATCACCTCTGAATGATTGCCGATGGGTCAGCGGGGCTTTTGCGCCGCCATTTGGGCGCGCGCTGCGTCGAACACGCGCGCCAGATCACGCAGGTCATCACCCGCCTTGGCCTCGGCGGCCTCGGCTGCGGCGCTGACCCGCGCCTCGGGAAGCATGGGGAAGGTCACCAGCGACACCTCCCACAACTCCACCTCCGACAAGAGCCTGCGCCCCTGCCCGTCCTTCGCGGCCCGCACCGTCTTGTAGCCGATGCTCAAGCCGTCGATCGCGCCCGCCTCGATCAGCGCCGCCGCCTCCCGCGCGCGGGCCACCTCCTTCAGAAGGCGCCCCTTGACGTAAAGCCCCTCGGCGTCTTCGTGCACCTCGTCCCAGATGCCGATGGGCTCGGTCGGGTCGTGCTGCCACAGCATCTTGACCCGACGCCCGGCCCCCTCCAGCCGCGTCAGGCTCGCCGCATAAGCGCCCCGCTCCACGATATCGCCGCCTTGGTCGCAGGTCCCGAACAGGCTCGCGTAGCCTTCGATCGCGCGGCCCTTCGTGACCGTCAGTCCGGCCTCGTCGAACCGCGCGAACTTGGTCTCAAGCCCCTGCATATAAATGTCTTTCATATCCCACTCCTATCCCGCGCCACTCAGCTGGATCAGCTCGTTGATGCCTTGCGCCAGGATCACCGAGACGACACCGAACACCGCCAGCCACAGCCGCCGCTCCAGCCGTTCCAGCGCGGTCTCGATCCCCTCCAGCCGGAAACTCAGCGCCTGCCAGCGCTCGTCCTGCACCCGCTCATTGGCCTCGATCCGGGCGCTCGCCGCATCGAACGGGGCATAAAGATACCGTGACCCACTGCGGTCGCGCTCGCTCATGCGCCCTCCGGCCGCTCCGGCAAGCCTAGCATCCGCCGCTTCTCGCCCTCGGTCAGGAAATCCGCCTCTGCCACGCGCCGCCACTGCGCTTCGCGCTCGGCCGCCAGCGCCGGCACCTGATCCAGATCGGGCTTGAATTCGATCACCTCGCCGCTCAGCCCGCTCAGCCAATGGCCCATCTGCGCCAGCACCTTCTGCGCCAGCGGCAGCACCGTCAGCCGGTAAAATGCCCGGTTGGCCTCTGCGTAATTGGCATAGGTCGCATCGCCCGGAATACCGAGCAGCATCGGCGGCACGCCAAAGGCCAGCGCGATGTCGCGGGCCGCCGCCTCCTTGGTTTTCTGGAATTCCATGTCGGAGGGCGAGAACCCCATCGGCTTCCAGTCCAGCCCCCCCTCCAGCAGCATCGGCCGCCCGGCATTGCGCGCGCCCTGATGGTGCGTCTCCAACTCCTCCTGCAGCCTAGTGAACTGGTCCTGGGTCATCGTCCCCGTGCCATCGACCCCGCGATAAACGATCGCCCCCGAAGGACGCGCGGCATTGTCCAAAAGCGCCTTCGACCAGCGCGAGGCCGCGTTATGCACATCCAGCGCGGTGGCCGCAGCCTGCAGCGGCGCCAGCCCGTAATGGTCGTCCTGCGGATGGAAGGTCTTGATATGACAAATGATCTCGGGCGCGTAGCGGTGCTTTTTCGCGCCGACCACATAGTCGTAGGCCATAGGCCAGCCATCGACCCCCGGCACAAGGCTCATCCGGTCGGACCGCAGCACATGCAGCTCCGCCAGCCCCGCGCCCTGCGCCGGAACCGCCTCCAGATAGGCATTGCCCGCCAGCATCAGTTGCGCAAAAACCGCCTCCAGCAGATCGGCCCGGCCCTGCGCCTGATTGGGCCGGTTCAGCAGCGCCAGCACCGGATGCGTCTCATAGCGACATGTCGCGTCCTGGCAGACCACCGGCAATGCCGCCGCCGCCTCCGCGATCAGCTTGACCGACCGGAACCCCACCGGGTTGCCCTGAAACCCGTTTTTCGTCAGCGAGACGATGTCGCGCGGGCTCCAGGCAATCCGGCCCGAGCTCCCCCAGACCGCCACCCGCGCCCCGGCCGAGGCCTTGCGCTCCGGCACCGCCACGGGGGCTTTTCGCAAGAAATCCAATACCATGCGCCTCTCTCCTCAAGTGATACATAAAGACGTGCCGCGCGACCTTGCGGCTGCACGTCCGGCGCCCCCTCCGGGGCGCACACCATCTTGTCCGTCAAGTTGGCCTCAAAGGCCCCGGATCTGCGGGCTGAGCGCCCTGCCACCGGGCACCAGCAACCCCTCGGTCACCGCCCAGACCAGCGCATCAACGCGGTCCGGGCTGCCGGTGCCTGCAAAGCCCCTGAGGCTCATCAGGCACATCTCGTCCTCCAGCGCGGCCAGCACCCCTAGATGCCGCACCCGCCCCTGTTCATACAGCGCGGCGACAGGTTCGGCCCGTGCCGTCTTGCCGACGCTCGCCCGCACCCCGCGCACATTCACATGCGGATCGACCTGCCGCATCAGCAGCGTCACCAGATCGCCACCTTGATTGACCTCGGCCACCATCCGCGCGGCCCCATGCCGGTGATAGGCCGCCGCCGCGGCCTCGGCCCATTCCTTGGGGCTCGCGCCGGAGACGCTTGCATCCTCCAGCACCACGGCCGTCCAGTCATGCGGCGGCCCCTGCTCGACCACCGCCAGCACCACGATCCCGCAGGCGTCCGACCCCGCATGGCCCGTCACCGGCGGATCGACCGCCACGATCACCCGCGCACCCTTCGGCGCGACATCCACCCGCAGCCCATCCAACCACGACCGAGTCCAAAGCGCGTCCTCTGCATCCTCCAGCAATTCGCCGTCCAGCTCCTGCCGCCCCAGCCGCGTCTGCCCGTAGCGCGCCCGCACCTCGCGCAGGAAACTCGGCGCCAGATGCGCCCGGTTTGCCTCCGTCGCCGCCTGCGTCACCACCGTGCTGTCACGGCACAAAAGCGCCTTCAACACCCCCACGTTGCGCGGCGTCGTGGTCACAACCTGCTGCGGATGCTCCCCCAGCCTTAGCCCGAATTGCAGCATGTCCCAGGTTTCCTGACCTTTGGGCCATTTCGCCAGCTCATCGGCCCAGGCCGCATCGAACTGCGGCCCGCGCAAGGCTTCGGGGTCATGCGCGGAATAAAGCCGCGCCTCCGCCCCGTTCGGCCATTCCAGCCGCCGCTCCCCCGCGATCCAGCGCGGGCAGCGGTCGGGCGGAGAGCAGGCGATCAGCCCGCTCTCCCCCTTCACCATCACGGCCAACGCCTGGTCATAGGTTTCCCCCACCAAGGCCAACCGCCGCGCGCGACCCGGCGCCTCCGGCGTCGGTCCCTCGACCATGGACCGCACCCATTCGGCCCCGGCACGGGTCTTTCCCGCACCACGCCCGCCCAAGATCACCCAGCTGGTCCAGTCCCCCGCCGGGGGCAACTGGTGCGGCAAGGCCCAGACCTCGAAGAGGTAGGGCAAGGCCGCCAGCGCCTCGTCACTCAACTCCTGCAGAAACGTCGTCACCGTCTCTTGCGGCGCGGAGGCGAGCCAACCTGCGGCAGACCTCATCGCGGGCAGCATCGAGGTCGAGCACCCCGCCCCCTCGTCGCCCGTATCTCTGGCTCCCTGCGTCACGCGCCTTTGCCTCCTGCACAATGGCAAGCTGAAAGGCGGCACCGACCGCCCTCACATCCTTGACCACATCCGTTTCGTTGCAGATTTCTGCCACTCGCGCGGCATCAAGCGTCCTCTCCAGAAGCTCGACAGCCGTCTCCAGCGCCTTGTAAGCCTGCGCCACCGATCGGTCCGCATAGGCCAACGCGTCATGATCGTTAAATATGTCCGTCATTGAATACCCTCGCGTCCGAAAAAACCCTCGGTCACGAGCAGCACATGGACCTCAAAGGCGAGAGGCACGATCAAGGGCGGGCAAAACACCCGTCCGGCCACGAAAAAACGGCCCTAGGGTCATCCCCCGGGCCGTCTACCCATGTCTTCCAGCGTGCCCAAAGGAATGCCATGGAGCGTGCGCATGGTCAAGAACTATTGCGTTTACAAAGGGTTAACGCAAGCATCGGCGTTAACCTACTGTTAAGCCGCGCAGCGCCTCACGGAGACGACGCCGCCCGCTCCGCCTCGATCTGCCGCCAACGCGCGACATTTCTGTTATGTTCCTCAAGGGTTTCGGCAAAGGCATGCCCGCCCGTGCCATCGGCCACAAAGAACAACAACGGCGTGTCATCGGGGTTCACAGCCGCCTCGATGGCCGCACGGCCGGGGTTTGCGATCGGCGTCGGCGGCAGCCCGTTGATGACATAGGTGTTCCACGGCGTCTCGGCGCGCAGCTCGCTGGCCCTGATCCCGCGCCCCAGAACGCCGCGCCCTTCGGTGATTCCATAGATCACCGTCGGGTCCGTCTGCAGGCGCATCCCCCGGTTCAGCCGGTTCACAAAGACGCTCGACACCTGCCGCCGCTCGTCGGGCACGCTGGTTTCCTTCTCGATGATCGAGGCCAGGATCAGCGCCTCCTCGGGGCTGGCCAGCGGCAAGCCGTCCTGCCGGTTCGCCCAGGCCTCGGCCAGGATCGCCTCTTGCGCCGTCAGCATCCCGTCGATGATCGCCCGCCGATCCGCACCGCGCGTCACTTCGAACGTATCGGGCGCAAGCCTGCCTTCGGGCGGCACCTCGGCAATCTCGCCCGACAAGAAATCGGCGGCGCGCAACCCTTCCACGATCTGCCAACTTGTCAGCCCCTCGGGCACCGAAACCCGGTAGACCATTGGCGTCCCGCTCTCGACCAGCTGCGTGTAGGCCTCCGGCACGCCTTCCTCATAGGCGAAATCCGCAAGCTCCACGATCTCGCCCGTGCCCGGCACACGCTCGCGCAGACGCAATTCGCCCGAGCCCGACAGCCGCAACACATAGGTCGCAGTATAGCGGAACTGAGACGGCCCACCGGCTGTCACGATCTGCAAGACCTCCTCCATCGAGGACCCTGCCGGGATCTCGTAGCTGCCGAACCGCAGCTGATCGCCCATGCCCGCGTAATCAGCCCCCAGCCGGAACAGCATGGCCGATGAGACAGCCCCGGTTTCGGCCAGATCCTCCGACACCCGCCGCAGGCTCGCGCCGCGCGGCACCTCGAAAAACGCCGCCTCCGTCAAGGGTCCGGGCGCGCGGAATTCCCGCTGCCCCCAGGCAATCGCCCCCGCCAGCGCGATGAACACGATGATGAGAAAGCTCATTCCGTTGGCGGCGACATTCTTCCACATGGGCGGATCACACCCTCCCCATGATCAGGCAGGCGTTCGTTCCGCCAAAGCCGAAGCTGTTGGACTGCACAATGTTGATCTCGCCCTTCTGCGCCAAGTTGGCACACAGGTTGATCGCGGTCTCGGCCGCCACGTTATCCAAATTGATCGTGGGTGGCGCGATCTGGTCACGGATCGCCAGGATCGAGAATATCGCCTCGATCGCCCCTGCAGCCCCCAAGAGATGCCCCGTCGCCGATTTGGTCGAAGACATCAAAACCTTGCCCGCATGATCCCCCATCAACCGCTCCACCGCGCCCAATTCGATCGTGTCGGCCATGGTCGACGTGCCATGCGCATTGACATAGTCGATCGCCGAGGGCTCCAGCCCCGCCCGCTTCAACGCCGCCCGCATCGCGCGTTCCGCGCCTTCGTGATCGGGCGGCGGCGCAGTGATGTGATAGGCGTCGCCGGACAGGCCATAGCCCAGAATTTCCGCGTAGATCTTGGCCCCACGCGCCTTTGCGTGTTCGTATTCCTCGAGCACGACGACACCCGCGCCTTCGCCCATCACGAACCCGTCGCTGTCGGCATCCCACGGGCGGCTCGCTTTTTGCGGCTCATGCCCCCGCTTGGTCGACAGCGCCTTGCAGGCGTTGAACCCCGCGATGCCGATCTCGCAGATCGGGCTTTCCGCACCGCCCGCGATCATCACCTCCGCATCGCCCCACTGGATCAGCCGCGCCGCATCGCCAATGGCATGCGCGCCGGTCGAACAGGCGGTCACGACGGCATGGTTTGGCCCCTTGAAGCCATAGCGAATGCTGACCTGCCCCGAAATCAGATTGATCAGTGCCCCCGGCACGAAGAACGGCGACACCCGCCGCGGGCCCTTGTCGCGCAACGTGATCGAGGTATCGGCAATCGACGACAGCCCCCCGATCCCCGAGCCGATCAAGACACCCGTGCGCTCGCGATCCTCGGTGCCTTCAGGCGTCCAGCCGCTGTCCTCCACCGCCTGAACAGCCGCCGCCATGCCATATAAGATGAAATCATCGACCTTGCGCTGCTCCTTGGGCTCCATCCAGTCGTCGGGGTTGAACGTCCCGTCGCTGCCATCGCCCCGCGGCAGCTCACAGGCATAGGTCGTGGCCAGATGGCTCGCATCAAAGCGCGTGATCGTGCCCGCACCGGAGTGTCCGGCCAAAAGCCGCTCCCAGGTCTTTTCCACGCCGGAGGCCAGCGGCGTCACCAGCCCCAGCCCCGTCACCACCACTCGCCGCATTCTTCGCCCTCGCGCCTGCCTTGCCGCGTTCCCGCGCCTCGTCCGGTTCGATACCGTGGAAGGGGTCTCCGGGGCAAGGGGTGGGGCCGGTGGTGGGCGGTCTCCCGCACGCTTGCGCCGCAGGGCATGCTTGACCGGGCCCAAACCGCTCTCCACAGTCTGAAGGCCGCAACCATTTCAGGGCGCTGGCCGAATTTAACACGTCAATAGATTGGCCGCGCCTGCGTCGGCATTCCGGTCAGTTCACAAGCAACGAGGCTTCCAATGTTTGCCATTTCCCCGCCCATAGCCCGCATCGGCATCGCCCGCCCTCTCCTGCTCGGCCTCGCCGCCCTGATGATGGCGGTCATCGCCAGCCCGGCCGCCGCCAACCCCGGGCGCGCCGCCGGAGATTGCGTCCGCGCGAACCGGGTTACCAGCGCCTATTCCGACCGGATGGAGTTCACCAATGTCTGCAACGTCTCGGTCTTCGTGATCTACTGCGGCGACACGGCGAACCCCGGACCGTTCTGTCAGGGCAGCCGCAACTCCAACTACTATTCCCATTCTCTGATCCTCCGCGCCGGCGCGACGGCCAGCGCAGCGCTGCAACGGGGCGGGCGGATCATGTGGGGCGCGTGCGAGGGCACCATCGGCTTTGGCAACGACGGCAACTTCACCGATTCCCCAGACGGCCGCTACACCTGCCTTGCACGCTGAAAACGCCACCTTATAAAGAAAAATCCCTCCGGACCGTGTCCGGAGGGATTTTTGTCTGCGCCGCTGCCCGGGGCAGTCGGCAGGTACGCTTACTGCGCTTCCTTGATGAACTTGACCGCGTCGCCGAAGGTCTGGATCGTCTCGGCCGCGTCGTCCGGGATCTCGATGCCGAACTCTTCCTCGAAGGCCATGACCAGCTCGACCGTGTCGAGGCTGTCCGCGCCAAGATCGTCGATGAACGAGGCGTTTTCCGTCACCTTGTCCTCTTCGACGCTCAGGTGCTCGACCACGATCTTCTTCACGCGCTCTGCGATGTCGCTCATGTTCATCCTCGTTCGTTACGGCGCCGCTCGTCTCCCGGCACCTTCGTTTGCGTTCTGCCTCTCGGCCCGCTCATGGACCGCCCGGTGTTGCCCCCGGACAAGCCCGTGCCGAAAACCAAACGCCCCCGGCAAAATCTGCGTCGCTATAGCATAGAACAGCGCCAGCGCAACGGCCTTCGCACGACCGCCGCGCGGTCTCAGATCATCGCCATCCCACCATTCACATGCAGCGTGGCGCCCGTGACATAGCCCGCCTCGGCGCTGGCAAGATAGAGCGCCGCCGCAGCGATCTCGGCGGGCGTTCCCATGCGTCCCGCCGGGATCTGGCCGAGGATCTTGCCCTTCTGCTCGTCATTGAGCTTGTCGGTCATCGCCGTCTCGATGAAGCCCGGCGCGATGCAGTTCACCGTGATGCCCCGGCTCGCCACCTCATAGGCAAGGCTTTTCGACATGCCGACCATCCCCGCCTTGGACGCCGCATAATTGCCCTGCCCCGGATTGCCGGTGGCCCCCACGATCGATGAGATATTCACGATCCGGCCCCAGCGCGCCTTCATCATCCCGCGCACAACCCCCCGGCAGAGCCTCATGGTCGACGTCAGGTTGACCTCGATCACATCGGCCCATTCCGCATCCGACATCCGCATGAACAGGTTGTCGCGCGTGATGCCTGCGTTGTTCACCAAAATGTCGACCGCGCCCATCGCATCAACGGCCTGCTTTGGCAAAGCCTCGACCGCCTGCGCATCGCTCAGGTTGCAGGCCAGCACATGGGCGCGCGCGCCCATCTCGGCGGCCAGCGCCTCCAAAGGCTCCACCCGCGTGCCAGACAGCGCCACGGTCGCGCCCGCACCGTGCAGGGCCCGCGCGATTTCGGCCCCGATGCCGCCCGACGCGCCCGTCACCAGCGCCGATTTCCCCGTCAAGTCGAACATATCCGCCCCTTCCCTCAATTCGCAGTCGCAAGGCCGAAGCGCGCAAGATCGTCTCCGGTCAATTCATAGCTGTCCCGTGAGGCCCGCGTCTCGCCCATGAACGCGGCGAACCCCGCGTCGCCCAGCATCGCCTCGACAAAGCGGACGCGGTCCGCCTCGGCCGCCGAACTGACATCAGCAGCCACACCCGCCTGACGCTGCACCGCATCGCTGTGCAGCACCAGCGCGCCGCCTTGTGCCACCGACCGGCTTGCCCCCCCCAGAAACAGGAACAATCCGTCATTCACCACAATCCCTGTCGCCCGCGTCTCAAGGCCCGCCGCCCGGATCATCCGCCCCATGCCCGTGACCCAAGCCACGTCATCGGCGCCCGGAATATCGCCCAGCGCGACCGCTGCGATGCCGGGGTTCTCGTCAAGCAGCCGTTCCAGCCGATCAGATGCCGCGCCCGACACCGGCCCCGAGATGTGCAAGACATCGCCCTCAACCCGGAATTCCGTCGCGCCCGCATCCATCATCCGCACCAGTGCAAAACCACCGGCGCCGAAGGCCACCACGACCGCAAGAGCAATCCCCAGCTTCCTAAGCATCACGCAAACTCTCCGCCGCTGCGCGCACCTCGTCGGCGGTGGCGATGCTGCGCGTCTCGACCCCTCGCTCGATCCGCTTGACCATGCCCGACAGTGCCTTGCCCGCGCCGATCTCCCATGTCTCGGTCACGCCTTGGGCGGCCATCCAGACCACGCTCTCGCGCCAGCGCACGCGGCCTGTCACCTGATCGACCAGCCGCGCCCGGATCGCGTGGGGATCGCTTGACGCCTCGGCCGTCACATTGCCCACCAAAGGCACAAGCGGCGCTTGGAATTCGACCGTCGCCAGCGCCTCGGCCATCGCCTCGGCAGCGGGTTGCATCAGCGCGCAATGGAACGGGGCCGACACCGGCAGCAGCAGCGCCCGCTTTGCGCCCTGCAGCTTGGCGATTTCGACCGCCCGCAGCACCGCCTCGCGCGCGCCCGAAATCACCACTTGTGCCGGATCATTGTCATTGGCGGCCGTGCAGACCTCGTTCTGTGCGGCCTCCTCGGCAATCGCTATCACGGCGGCAAAATCAAGACCGAGGATCGCGGCCATCGCCCCCTCGCCCGCAGGCACCGCCGCCTGCATCGCCTCGCCCCTCAGCCTGAGCAGCCGAGCCGCATCGCCGACGCTCAACGCACCCGCCGCGCAGAGTGCAGTGTATTCCCCCAGCGAATGGCCCGCCACATAAGCCGCCGCCGTCACGCCCACCCCCTCGGCCTCCAGCGCGGCCATCGCCGCCATCGAGGTGGCCATCAGCGCCGGCTGGGCGTTGCGCGTCAGCGTCAGCGCGTCCTGATCGCCCTCCCAGATCAGCGCCGACAGCGCCTCCCCCAATGCCGCGTCCACCGCGTCGAACACGGCGCGCGCCTGCGGATAGGCCGCGGCCAGATCCCGCCCCATACCGACGGTCTGTGCCCCCTGTCCAGGAAATAAAAAGGCGCGTGTCATGGCAATCCCCGTCGTGTCTGCGGCATGGGCCTACCGCATGGTGCGCCTTGGTGCAACGACGGCTGACTCGTCTCTGCCGATGCCAGCGGATCGTGCAAACGCCGCTTGACGGTCGTCAGTTGGTGAACCTTCCCACGACGTTATCCACCAGCAGATCACCGCCAGCACCGGGAGGATTCACGATCTCGAAGCGGATGGCCTGTCCGTTCAACGCCGAATTGTACACGGTCGACGTCACTGTAACCGTTCGCAGAGCGTTGATGTCGCCGGTAGAGCCGCTCAGCGTGCCAATGACCGTCGATCCTGCGTATATATTCAGAACATACGCAACATCGCCACTGAACCCATAATTTCCGTCGCCAATATCTACCGAAAAACTGTACGTAGCCGTGGCGGTGTAGGTCTGAGAGAACGTCTGCGAAAGCGCAGCCCAACTGTTCCAACCCTCATGGTAGAGATAGGCCACCAAGGATCCGGTCACGGTCGACTGGTTGATCGCACCGGAGCCGGGATTGAAATCGCCAACATCGCCCGATCCGCTCTTTGTTATGGTCCAACCTGGAACGCCCGGCGACCAGTTGCCACTGCTATGATTGCTCTGCTCAAAGCTACTATTGCTTATGGCGATCGACGTGACGACAGGTGGTGGGGGTGGCGGCGGCGGCGGCGGATCGGTCGGGTCCGTCGGGTCCGACGGGCCCGTCGGATCGGACGGATAGCTCGTATCGTCATCGGGATCGGACGCCGGATCGGGATTAATGATATCGTCGAAAATCCCGGTCTGAATCAGCTCCTCGGGCGCCGGCACGATCGGCTCGAGATCTTCCCAGTATTCTCGCGGAGGGATCTCCAGCGTCGAAGTCCAGGAGGTGTCGAAATAGGGCGATTGCACCTCGTTGCGCACACCAGACGTGTAGCCGGTCACCGCCCCGCCCGCGATTTCCAGCGCAATCAGCGCCGCCCCGGTCGCACCCGCGGTCACGATCACCCAATCGACCGTCGCGGCCCCGGTTTCGTGGCTGGCAAACCTGCGGATCGGGGCGGCAATGGCAAACGGGACACGGATCATAAGGGTATTCCTGCCTGAGGGGCATGACGCACAATGGGTTGCATTCGACTAAAGGATGCCAATGGTCAAAATGTGGCATGATCTTGAAGGCATTGTGATCGCTGCCCCGGCCCCGATCAGCCAAGGGTTCCGGCAGGGCTTGCCATGGCATGGCGCCGCCGCTATAGCCCGCGGGTCTCCGCCGCATGTCATCTTGATCGGCGCTCTACCTCGTGGTCCGGGGGGCGGGGATGCGAATGCCCGGCCTTTGAAAGACGCCCGTACCAGAACTGGAGCTTCCATGCCTCTCTACGAGCATGTGATGATCGCGCGCCAGGACCTTTCCGGCACCCAAGCCGAAGGCCTGATCGAACATTTCGGCACCGTCCTTTCAGACAATGGTGGCGCCGTGGTGGAAAGCGAATACTGGGGCCTCAAGACGATGGCCTACAAGATCAACAAGAACCGCAAGGGCCATTACGCCTACATCCGCACCGACGCCCCTTCGGCGGCCGTGCAGGAGATGGAGCGTCTGATGCGCCTGCATGAGGACGTGATGCGCGTCATGACCGTCAAGGTCGACGCCCATGAGGAAGGCCCCTCGGTCCAGATGCAAAAACGCGACGACCGTGAGCGTGGTGACCGCGGCGATCGTGGTGACCGGGGCGACCGCGGAGATCGTGGCGACCGCGGGGATCGCGGCGACCGGGGTGATCGTGGCGACCGCGGCGAACGCCGCGAACGCCGCTGACAGGAAGGAATACGACCATGGCATCCAAACCGTTTTTCCGCCGCCGCAAGTCCGATCCGTTCGAGGGCGAAGGCGCCCCCAAGATCGACTACAAGGACGTCCGCCTCCTGCAGCGCTACATCTCTGAGCGTGGCAAGATCGTCCCCTCCCGCATCACCGCCGTCGGTGCGAAGAATCAGCGCAAACTGGCCCAGGCCATCAAGCGCGCCCGATTCCTCGCCCTGCTGCCCTATTCCGTGAAGTAAGGAGACGATCCGATGGAAGTCATCCTTCTGCAACGTGTCGCCAAGCTCGGCCAGATGGGCGAGGTTGTGAACGTCAAGGACGGTTACGCCCGCAACTATCTGCTGCCGCAGAAAAAGGCGCTGCGTGTCAATGCCGCCAACCTCAAGACCTTCGAGGCCCAAAAAGCCCAGCTCGAGGCGCGCAACCTCGAGACCAAGACCGAGGCCGAATCTCTTGCCGCCCGTCTGGACGGCCAGCGTTTCGTCATCATCCGCTCGGCCTCCGACGCGGGTGCTCTCTACGGCTCGGTCACGCCCCGTGACGCGGCAGATGCCGCCGAAGAGGCCGGCCTAAGCGTCGACCGCCGTCAGGTGGTGATGCAAAAGCCGATCAAGGAACTGGGTCTGCACGCGGTTCAAGTCGTCCTCCACCCCGAGGTCGAGGTCGAGATCGTGCTCAACGTCGCACGTTCCGTCGAAGAGGCCGAGCTTCAGGCATCGGGCAAGACGATCCAGGAGCTTGCCGCCGAGGAAGAGGCCGCCGCCGAATTCGAGATCGCCGAACTTTTCGACGACATCGGCAGCGCGCAGGGCGACGAGGACGGCGACGACCGCTAAGCTCGACGCTGAATCGCTCGCGAAAATGTCAGGCCGCACCCACCGGGTGCGGCCTATTTCGTTCCGGACAAGACGACAGGAGACATGACCATGCGCCACGCCCTCAGCCTTGCCGCCCTTCTCGCCTTGCCTGGCACGCAGGCGACAGCCCAGACACCGGGCGAACCCTGGCCCGACGGGGCCGCGAACCGCCCCGAGGTGACGCCCGCCTTCGCCGCCCAGACGCGGGCGCCCGCGCAGGTAACGAACCCGGCCCCTGCCCTTTCCATGGTTTCGGACGGTCTCGATAGCCCATGGGCCATCGAGGTGCTGCCCGATGACGCTGGCTATCTTGTCACCGAGCGCGGCGGCGATCTGCACCACATCTCCCGCGATGGCAGGGTCTCCGCCCCCTTCACCGGCGTGCCCGAGGTGGTGGCCGAACGGCAGGGCGGGCTGCTCGATCTGGCGCTGGCTCCCGATTTCTCCGACAGCCGCGTGATCTACCTGACCTTCGCAGCACCCACGGGCGGCGGCCAATCCGCCACCGCCGCCGTCAGCGCGACCCTGTCGCCCGACATGACCCGGCTCGACGACGTCACGGAAATCTTTCGCCAGACGCCCCCCGACGCGACCCCCGGGCATTTCGGCAGCCGGGTCGTGCCCCTGCCCGACGGAACGCTCGTGATCACCACAGGCGACCGGATGCGCCACGCCGCACGCGCGCAAGACCGCGCCACCAGCTATGGCGCCGTGATCCGTGTTGGGCCCGATGGCAGCCCCCCGCCCGACAATCCCTTTCTCGAGGTCGCAGGCGCCCTGCCCGAGCTCTACAGCCATGGCCATCGCAACCTTCAGGGCGCTGCCGTCGATCCCGCCACCGGACGGCTCTGGACGCTGGAACACGGGCCCGCGGGCGGGGACGAGTTGAACCTGATCGTACCGGGCGGCAACTATGGCTGGCCCGTCGCCAGCTACGGCGTGAACTACAACGGATCGGAGATCGGCGATGGCCGCGCCGACCATGCGCCCGACTTCACCGCGCCGCGCTACTATTGGGACCCGGTGATCGCCCCGGGCGGCATGGTCTTCTACGACGGCGCGATGTTCCCCGACTGGCAGGGCGACATTCTGGCCGCCGGACTGATCGCGCAGGCGGTCGTGCGCCTCGATCTCGACGGGGACGTGGTGGCGGGCGAGGAACGTCTGGCCGAGGGTGTTGGCCGCGTGCGCGACATAGCCATCGATGATGACGGATCGATCCTCTTTGTGACCGACGAAGGCGGTGCCTCCCGCCTCATGCGCCTGTCGCGCTAGAGCGCAAAAGAAAACCCCCGGGCGCGCTCGGCTCCCGGGGGTGATGCGACGCAGGATGGCGCGTCGGGTCAGTTGTACCAAGTCTCCATCTCGATGGTCGCAGGACAGCTCACGCCGGTGTAGCTTCCGACCCAGACATCGACCCGGCCGTTCAGCATGAAGGTGTTGAACAGGTCCAGCCGCGGGTTGAAGTTGCCGTTCGAATCATCGTCAAGATACCACTGACCATCAGGTGTGCGGACAAGCAGCACGGTATCGCAAGATGCCTCGCCCTCGATTTCCAGCCGTCCGTAGTCCTGCATGCCCGACAGGAAGAAGCTGAAATTCGGCTGCGCGTTGAAATAGCCGCTGCTGAAAACCGGCAGGCCGCAGTTGTTCAACTGCTGGCTACCGCCAGCAGTGGTGAAGTAATCTGTCGGGCTGTACAGCGCCTGACCCGTAGTCGAAACAGGCACGCCTTGCAGGTTCGGGTTCGGGCAGCCCCCCACGACCGGCGGGGTCATCGACGCGGTGCGGAAAGTGATCGAGCCTTGGCAGGCCGAACTTCCGAACCCGCCGACCCAGAAATCGACCCGGCCATTCAGGGACGTCCCGTTCACCTGAAGCTGCGGCTGCAAGCCATTGGTATCATCATTGAAATGCCACTGCCCAAAGGCGTCGCGCATCAACAGGACAGGATCGCAATCCGAGGCGACGTCGGTGGTCAGCAGATAACCATCCATCTGCGACATGTAGAGCGTGAAGCTCGGCGCCTCGTTCACGTTGCCCCAAGCATCGGGAATGCCGGGGCAATCGGCCAGCGCGTACTGCCCGCCGATCTGCGCCACATAGGCTTGCGGCTGCAGCAACTGCCCCCCGGTCAGCGTCAGGGACGGGCCAACCATGTTGGGATTGGGGCAGATCGCGGCGGGCATCGGGATGGGCGCCGGAACCGGGATGGGCTGGGGCACCTGAACGGGCACTGGCGCCTGCGGCTGCGGCACGATCGGGGCGGGCGCTTGCGGAATAGGCACCACCGTCGTCCCACCCAGCGAGGCGCCGGGCGCAGGCGCCACGGGCAGCGGCGCAGGCATTGCCGCGGGCGGCGGCGCAAGGGCGAAACCGGCCGCGCCGGAAGGTGCGCTGATCGTCGGCGGCGCGACGGGGATCGCCGCACCGGCCTGCGCGATGTTCAGCGTCGCGGCGCATTCGCCGCCGGCAAAGGTTCCGACCCAGACATCGACCTGTCCATCAAGCGACGCGCCGGCGGGGATCGTCAGGCGCGGGTCGAGGTTGCCGTTCGCATCATCATTGAAATGCCACTGACCGTCTGCGGTATTGACCAGCATCGTCGCATCGCAATCGGATGTCACGGCCAGCACCACATTACGGCTGATGTCGCCGGTGACCACAAAGGAATAATCCGGCACCGAGCGGAACTGCCCGAAGCCGAGCATGCCGAGCCCGCATTGCTCCAGCCGATTCTCGCCACCGGCCGTCAGCGAAATGCTTTGCGAGCTGGACAGCTGGTCCATACCAAGGCTGGTCGCGCCTTGCGACATGTTCAGCGCCGGGCAAGCCACGGCGGCGGTGCTGCAGGCCAGCACACCAAAAAGACTTAGTGCGAAAAGACGCATGGGATTTCCTTCCACATGATGGTTCGGCCCGCTCGGCGTTCCGGGCCCGTTATACGACATGCCAGCGTTTTGCCCGTTTAAAGAGCGAACCGATATTGCGGAAACCCTGACCCTGCCGTCACCGTCTGAGTTTACGCAGGGTCAGACCGCCGCGCTAGAAAAACAACGCGGGCGCATGAAAAAGGGCGACGCTTTCGGCGCCGCCCCCATCCGATCCTCTACCGACGCCCGACCGGGCGCAGGATCATTCGTCTTCCAGCGCGTCGACCGCGGCCTTAAGCTCGTCCTTGGTGATCTGCTTCTCGGTGACCTCGGCCAGTTCGACGATGAAATCGATGACCTTGTCCTCGAACAGCGGCGCGCGGATCTGCTGCTGCGCGGCTTGGTTGCTCTGGATAAACTCGAAAAAGGCGCGTTCCTGCCCCGGATACTGGCGGGCCTGCATCATGATCGCCTGCGTCATCTCTGCGTCCGAGACCTTGACCTCGTTCTTCTGGCCCAACTCGGCCAGAAGCAAGCCCAGCTTCACACGGCGCACGGCCAGCTTGCTGTGCTCATCGGTCGGCGTGATCTCGGGGTGGTCATGGCCCTGATGCTCAGGGTTTTCCTCGTGCCACAGCTGGTGGGCGATCTGGCCTGCCTCGGCCTCGACCAGGCTTGAGGGCAGGTCGAACTCGACCAGCGTATCCAATTGGTCCAGCAGCTTGCGCTTGAGCACCTGACGTGCAGCGCCTGTGTATTCGGCCGCCATCCGCTCGGAAATCTGGCCTTTCAGCGCGTCAAGGCTTTCGGCACCGTATTTCTTGGCCAGCTCGTCATCGACTTCGGCCGGAACGGGTTTTTTCACTTCCTTGACCGTGATGTCGAAGACCACGTCCTTGCCCGCCAGATGCGAAGCGCCGTATTCCGCGGGGAATGTGACGTCGATGGACTTTTCGTCGCCCGCCTTCAGGCCGACCAGCTTCTCCTCGAAGCCCGGGATGAACGACCCCGAGCCCAGCACCAGCGGGTAATCCTCGGCCGCGCCGCCGTCAAAGGGCTCACCATCGAGCTTGCCAAGGAAATCGATCACGATCTGATCGCCATCGGCGGCCTTGCCCTTCTTGGTCTCGAAATTCTGCGCGCTCGCAGCAAGGTTCCCCAGCGCCTCGTCGATATCGGCATCGGCGGGCTTGGCGACCAGCTTCTCAAGCTTCACCGCCTTGAAATCCACTGCTGGGATCTCGGGCAGCTTCTCGTAGGACATGGCGACAACGATATCGTCGCCCTCTTTCCAGTTCTCGTTCACCATCTTGACGTCAGGCTGCATGGCGGGGCGGTCGCCGCTGCCCTGCAGGTGGTCTTGCATCGCGCCATCGACCGCTTCTTGCATCGCCTCGCCCAAAAGGCGGGGGCCGAACTGCTTGCGCAACAGCGCCATCGGAACCTTGCCCTTGCGAAAGCCCTTCATGGCAACCTCGGGCTGCGCCTCCACCAGCTTTTCGGTCACCCGGGCGTCCAGGTCCGCGCCGGTGATGATGATCTGGTATTCGCGCTTCAGGCCCTCGGCCAGGGTCTCGGTGATCTGCATCGCATCCTCACGAAAGTCGGGGCCGGACCGGGCAGCAGATTGCGACCCGGGACAACCCGATGGCGTCACGAAATTTGCGCCGTTCTAGGGTTGTGGGCGAGGCACTGCAAGCCCAATCCGGGTGCGCAGGCACGCCGGGGCGACCTGGGGGCAAAACTGCGGTTTTGCGGCGGGGAAAACAGCCGTTCTGCGGTCACGCCGCGCGCTTGGGCCCCGGGGCCACGACCAGCCGCCCCGGCCCCCACTGGCCCAGATCGTTTTCGGCCACCGCCGCGCGCAGCCGCTCCATCCTGTGGCTTCGCTCGGAGCCTTCCATCGCCAGCGCCTGCAAGATCGTGCGATCCATCGCCCGGTAGGAAAACGGGTTGACGATCAGCGCATCCCCCAGTTCGACCGCCGCACCCGCGAATTCCGACAAGACCAGCACCCCTTCGCCATCCACGCGCGAGGCCACGAATTCCTTGCACACCAGGTTCATGCCGTCCGCCAAGGGCGTGATCCACGCCACATCCGCCGCCCGGTAGTAGGACACCAGTTCATCGAAGGGAATCGCGCGGGAAATCAGCGCCACGGGCTGCCATTCGAGCGTGCCAAAGCGCCCGTTGATGCGCCCCGCGATCTGTTCGATCTCGGTCTGGATATCCTCGTAGGACGACATGTTGCGGTTGGCAGACACCGAGACATGCATCAGCCGCACCTGGCCGCGCAAATCCGGGTTGGTCTCCAGCACGCGCTCGAAACTCTGCAACTGCTGCGCGCCGCCCTTGGTGTAATCGGTGCGCCCCACCGAAAGGATCAGCTTGGATTGGCCAAGATCTTGCCAGATCTCCTTGACCCGCGCCTCGGTTTCCGGGCGGCGGGCACGGTCCTCGATGAACGCCACAGCCACGCCCAGCGGACAGACGCTGACGCTCGTCTCGTGGCCCTCATGGGTGATCCGCTCATGCATCACCCGTTCGGTCAGCGCGGTGCCTTCGGTGAACCACTTGCCCGGCACGCGGACAGGGGGCGAGACCTCGACATCGAACAGGCTGCGCACCACCGAAACGAAATTCTCGGCATAGCGCGGGATGTGGAAGCCAACGTCGTCACAGGCCAGCAGGCTTTCCACGATCTGCTTGCGCCATGGCAGCACGTTGAACATGTCGGCCGACGGAAAGGGCGTGTGGTGGGTAAAGGCGATGCGCAGATCGGGCCGGATCGCGCGCAGAAAGCCCGGCACCAGCCACAGATTGTAATCATGCACCCAGACCAGCGCGCCTTGCGCCGCTTCCTCGGCGGCGGCCTCGGCAAACAGCCGGTTGACCTCCTGGAAATTGTCCCAGTCGACGGGGTCGTAATTGTAGCGTTCCTTGAAGGAATGCAGGATCGGCCAGAACGCCTCTTTTGAGGAGACATGGTAGAACTCGCGCACCTGATGCTCGGTCAGCGCAAGCCGCGACACCGTATAGCGCCCTTGCGCATCCTCGATCTCGACCCGCTGTTCGAACCCGGGGTTTTCCGGGTCCTCGGCCAGCTTCCACGCCACCCATGCGCCGTGATTCACATGGCCGAAGAACCCTTTCAGCGTCGGCACGATGCCATTGGGGCTCTTGTTTTCGCGGAACACGGTCTTGCCGTTTTCCTCAACTTCTTCATAAGGTTGGCGATGGTAGACGATCACGAGTTCGGATGCCATTTCCCCTGCCCTCCCCTTACGAATACAGCTTGTGGTGCAAGATCGCCTCGGCGATGCCCGCGACACCGTGCTGGCGCGCGGCATGCACATGGTCCAACCCCGCCACCTGCTCCAGCAGCGCCGGCTCGGAATTGCCCACCGCCACGGCGGGCAGACCCATGGCCAGCATGGACAGATCGTTCAGCGTATCGCCCGCGACCAGAACCTTGCGGTTGTCCACACCCAGATGCGTCAGCAGCCTGAGCAAAGACGGCCCCTTGCTCACATCCTTGGGCAGCACGTCGAAATAGCGGTTGTCCGAGATCAACGCATCCAGCCCCAGCCCCGCGATCACATCCAGCGCACCGGCATCGAAAGCCGCAGGGTCCATGTCGTAGCTGACGCGGTAGCGAAACCCCGAGGATTGCAGCTTGAGCCCCCGCACCGATTGCAGCGCCGCCTGCACCCGCATGCCCGCATTGTTCCAAGCCGCCTCGATCTCGGCCTCAAGCTCGCCGATGGGCGACAGGAAATGGTCCTCATCCACCTCTGCGATGGTGGTGCCCACATCGCCCACCACGAAATCGGGCCTTGGCACGCCGCGCTTGCGGGTCAGGTCGCGGATATGGCCCGGATCGCGCCCGGTCACGAAGATCAGCCCGACGCGGGCGCGGCTGGCCTCGATCCAGTCGTAGAACTGGCGGCGCTCTGAGTCAGTGCCTCCGAGGAAAGTACCGTCCAGGTCGGTTGCAAGGACGAAATCCTTGTCGGCGATGGTCTTGGTCGGGAAGGTTTCGTGACGGGTCATGAGATCCTTTCTGCAAGTGTTGCAATGTCTTGGTCGGTTGCGGGATGGGAAAACGACAGGTCCATCGCGCGCGGTTCCGCCTCGATGGGGCGCGCCCAAAGCGCGGCAAAGGCTTCGCCCAAGGGCCGCCCCTCGTGCAGGATGGCGCGCACAGTCTCGCATATCGGCAGACGCACCCCCAGCTTGCGCGCAAGGTCAGTGACCGAGGTGGCGTTCATCTCGCCTTCGACCACCACCGTCTCGCCGTCGAAACAGGCTGCACGCGCCACGCCCCGGCCCAGTTGCAGGCCCAGCGCCATGTTGCGTGAGGTAGGGCTTGAACAGGTCAGCGTCAGATCGCCCACGCCCGACAGGCCGGTGACCGTTTCACGCCGCCCGCCCAGCGCCTCGGCCAGTGTCTTCATCTCGTCGAGGCCGCGCGTGATCAGCGCCGCGCGGGTGTTCTCGGCAAAGCCCGCGCCGGTCATCATGCCGCAGGCAATGGCGATGACATTCTTGAGCGCGCCGCCGATCTCGACACCCACCAGATCATCCGAGACGTAGGCCCGGAAGCTCTCCGTCGAGAGCGCCAGCGCCAACCGCACGGCAGGGCTTTCGGCGGGCTTGAGCCGGTCGGCGTAGCTGAAGGGAAAGGCGACCGTCGCCGCCGTCGGATGACCGAGCGCGGTTTCCACCGCAAAGGTCGGCCCCGAGACGCAGCCGACCGGGCGACGGCCCAGCTCCTCCTCGGCGACCTGGGTCATCAACAGGCCGGTTTCCGCCTCGATCCCCTTGGCGCAGACCGCCACGGGCACCCCCGCCGCCAGATGTTCGGCCACCTGCCGCGCAACCGACCGGATGGAGCGCGAGGGGACGACGATCAGCACGACCTCGGCGCCCTGCAGCGCCGCCTTCATCTGGTGCACGCCCAGCAGCGCTTCGGGCAGCGTGACACCCGGCAAGAACCGCTCATTGCGGCGCGTTGCGTTGATCGCGTCGACCACCGCCCGGTCACGGCCCCAAAGTCGTGTCGACACGCCTCCTTTCGCCAAGGTGGCGGCAAGCGCCGTTCCCCAGGCGCCCGCACCGATGACGGCGGCGGAGCGATAGGGATGGGCGTGGGACGGCAAAGGGTCGCCGGAAAGCGGCTGATGTCTCATGTGTCCTCGCAGGGTCTGCCACAGGGTCGGGCGGAATGGGCGGATGCCCCGGGGGGCACACAGCATATGGTCGCTTACAGACTATCCATGTCGCAAATGTTGCATCTCTTTTGCGAAAAATCAATGCCGCGGCCGCAAAACAACGGGTCTTGACGCTCGGATCGCCTCACGGGCGGATGTTGAACTGCACGAATTGTTCTCAATTTTGGCGCTCCGCTTGAATTTCAGGCGAGAAAAATGAGATAAAACGACAATATTGTGTCGTTTTTTGACTCTCCGCGGCGATTTGCTATTGTGCTGCAATGCAGCGCAACCCAACCAACAAGGAGATAGACGCCATGACATCCCCCGTCCGCACCGCCATCTTTCCCGTCGCAGGCCTTGGCACCCGCTTCTTGCCGGCGACCAAGGCGACCCCCAAGGAACTGCTGCCGGTGCTCGACACGCCCCTGATCCAGTACGCGATCGACGAGGCGCAGGCGGCAGGCGTCGAGCGGTTGATCTTCGTCAGCCACCCCTCCAAATCGGCTATCGAACGCCATGTGATGGACGACGTGCGCCTTCGCGCCGACCTGCGCGCCCGCGGCAAAGACGATCTGGCCCAAGCCCTGCAGGACGCGGCCCTCTGCCCCGAGGCCGATGACGTGGTCTTTACCATGCAAGACCAACCTCTTGGCCTCGGCCATGCCGTACTGTGCGCGCGCGACCATGTCCTGCCGGGGCCTGTCGCCGTGATCTTGCCCGATGACCTGATCCTTGGCGCGCCCTGCCTGTCCGAAATGGTCGCGGGCTATACGGGCGGTCACATGGTGGCCACCATGACGGTCGCCGCCGAAGAGGTGTCGAAATACGGCATCCTCTCGGTCACGGGCCGCGACGGCGCCCTGCTCCGCGCCGATGGCATGGTGGAAAAGCCTGACCCGAAAGCCGCACCATCGTGCGAGGCGGTGGTCGGACGCTACGTCCTTGATGCCTCGATCTTCGACGATCTGGCCACCCAAGCCCCCGGCGCGGGCGGCGAGATACAGTTGACCGACGCCATCGCGCGCGGCGCGGCCGCCGTGGGGCTGTCGGGCATGCGGTTCTCGGGATTGCGCTTCGACTGCGGGTCAAAGGGCGGCATGCTTCGCGCGACGCTGCATCTGGCCGAAAGCGACCCCGAATGCGCCGCCGTGCTGGCCGATCTGCGCGGCTCCAGCACCGCCCCGCCGCGGGCAGCCTAGGCGGGCGTCATGCCCGGCCGCGCGCGTCTCAGGCGGGCGCCATGCCGGGGCGCCCGATACACTCATAGGCCTCGAACCCGGCGCGCTTGGCGTCCTGCACCGAATAGATGTTGCGCAGGTCTGCCATGCGCGGGCTCGCCATCTTCTTGGCCAGCTTCTTGAGATCCAGCGCCCGGAACTCGTTCCATTCGGTCAAGATCACCACAAGATCGGCGTTCTGCGCCGCCTTGTAGGGGTCCTCGGCCCAGACCACACCGGGCAAGAGCCCCTCGCCCTCGCGCTTGCCCTGCGGATCGACCACCCGCACCTTTGCCCCGCCGCCCACCAGCGCGGGCACGATGGTCAGGCTCGGCGCATCGCGCATATCGTCGGTGTTGGGCTTGAAGGTCACGCCCAGCACGGCGATCGTCTTGCCGTTGAACGTGCCCCCACACAGGTCGCGCAGCTTTTCGATCATCCGGTGCTTGACCGTGTCATTTACCCGGATGACCGTTTCCACGATGCTTTGCGGCACAGCATTGTCCTGGCCGATCCGCGCCAACGCCTGCGTGTCCTTGGGAAAGCACGACCCGCCATAGCCGGGGCCGGCATGCAGGAACTTGTTGCCGATCCGGCCATCGAGGCCGATGCCCTTGGACACTTCCTTGACGTCCGCGCCCACCCGTTCGCACAGGGCCGCGATCTCGTTGATGAAGGTGATCTTGGTCGCGAGAAACGCATTTGCCGCATATTTGATCATCTCGGCCGATTCGAGATCGGTCGTGACAATCGGAAACTCTCGCAAGAACAGCGGGCGGTAGATGTCCGCCATCACCTCGGCCGCGCGCTCGGTCTGCACGCCCACAACCACGCGGTCGGGTTTCATGAAGTCGTCGATGGCCGCGCCCTCGCGCAGAAACTCGGGGTTCGACGCCACATCGAACTCGGCCTGCGGGTTGGCCTTGGCCACCACCTGCTTGACGCGGCGGTTGGTACCCACCGGCACCGTCGATTTCGTCACGATCACCGCATATCCGGTCAGAGCGTTGGCCACTTCCTCGGCGGCAGCCATCACATAGGTCAGGTCGGCATGCCCGTCGCCCCGCCGCGTCGGCGTCCCAACAGCGATGAAGACCGCTTCCGCCCCATCCACCGCAGGCGCGAGCTCCGTGGTGAAGGACAGCCGCCCCGCCTCCACGTTGCGCGCCATCAACGCCTCGAGACCCGGCTCATAGATCGGAACCTTGCCCGCCTTGAGCATCTCGATCTTCTTCGGATCCTTGTCGACGCAGATCACGTCATGCCCGAAATCCGAGAAACACACCCCCGACACAAGGCCGACATAGCCCGTCCCGATCATCGTGATACGCATGGAAAAGCCCTGACTCTATTGTCCTTCGCCCGGGCGGTGTCGCTGAAATCCCCCCAAAGATCAAGGGTCGGGGGCTTGAGGCCGGCGAACGCGTCCTTGAGGTCACAAGGCCATCGCGGGTGTCGCGTTTACCTGGTGCCCAAGTATATCAGAAGCAGGCTACCGACGCCAAAATTACCGACGATATAGGACCCGACGAGGCCCCAGATTCCGAACCCGGACAAGGCCGCCAGTGCCACTGCCCCAAGCCCCCCAAAAAGCGCTGCCATTACAATCGCAAGTATCTTGGGCGATACCGCGACATCGTCAAATGCTGCAACGCTTTGATCGGGAGTGAAGGCTTGGGTCTGGGTGTTCATCAAATCGCTACCTTGTGCAGATGCTGATTTGGCGTAGTCCTGCAGACCCTCTCGCCGCAACAGATCTTCGGAAGCAAGGAAGCATCTTTCGATACAACTCGATACTCTTCCGATAAATTCCTGCAATTGCAGGGTAAATTTATCAAGCCGACGTGACTTTACGCTTTATAGATAAAGCACCGGACGACACTGGTTAAGGAAAGGTAAAGATCACGCTGCCATCCGAAGAAGGGCAACGTGACGCTGTTCGCCCCAAGGCGGACGACTACATGCGCGCGCCATCGCGCGGGCGCTTGGTCGGCTCGGGCGGGGGGGCTGCTGACAACTGCCACGCAACCGCCCCCTGATTACAGCTGCGCCATCACCTCGTCGGAGATCTCGAAATTCGCGGTGACGGTCTGCACGTCATCGTCGTCTTCAAGCGCGTCGATCAGCTTCATAAGCTTTTGCGCATCCTCAAGACCCAGATCGGTCGTGGTGGACGGCCGCCAGACCAGCTTGGTAGACAGGCTTTCGCCCAAAGCCGCCTCAAGGGCTGCCGAGACATCGTTCAGGTCGGTATCGGCACAGTAGACGACATGTTCCTCCTCGCCCGACTCCACATCCTCGGCGCCCGCCTCGATCGCGGCCATCATCACCGTATCGGCATCGCCCACACTGGCGGGGTAGCTCACCTGCCCCTTGCGCTCGAACATGAAGGCCACCGATCCGGTCTCGCCCAGATTCCCGCCATGCTTGGCAAAGAGCAAGCGGACGTTCGACGCGGTGCGGTTGCGGTTGTCCGTCATCGCCTCCACGATCACCGCGACGCCGTTAGGACCATAGCCCTCGTAGCGGATTTCCTCGTAATTCTCGGCCTCACCGCCGACAGCCTTCTTGATCGCGCGCTCGATCACGTCCTTGGGGACGGAGCTTGATTTCGCTTCCTTGACCGCCAGCCGCAGGCGCGGGTTCTTGTCGGGATCGGGATCGCCCATCTTGGCGGCGACGGTGATTTCCTTGGACATCTTGGAAAAGACCTTGGCGCGCAGCTTGTCCTGACGCCCCTTGCGGTGCTGGATATTCGCCCATTTGGAATGGCCTGCCATGGGTTCCTCGACATGCTGTGTGGTCCTGATCGCGCGCTCCTTAGCGCATCGCGCGCGCCATGGGCAATGCCCCCCGCTTTCGCCGGAGGCCCGGCACACCTATGTACACGGTGATGACACCGGATCAGATCACCCTTTTCGCGCTCTTCGGCGCGGTTTTCGCTTTGCTGATCTGGGGTCGCATCCGCTATGACATCGTCGCCTTCTCGGCGCTCATGGCCGGCGTGCTGCTGGGGGTGGTGCAGACCGAGGATGCCTTTGCCGGCTTTGGCCACCCGGCCACGTTGATCGTGGCGCTTGTTCTGGTCGTCTCCGCCGGGCTGGTGCGCTCGGGCGCGGTCTTGCTCATTACCCGCACGCTGGTCGACAGCAGCCGCAGCCTGGGCGCTCATATCGCCATCATGGGGGGCATCGGCGGCGTGCTCTCGGCCTTCATGAACAACGTCGCGGCCCTTGCCCTTCTGATGCCCGTCGACATCGCCACCGCGCGCAAGGCAGGGCGCAACCCGGGCCTGTCGCTGATGCCGCTGAGCTTCGCCACCATCCTCGGCGGGATGATCACCCTGATCGGCACGCCGCCCAACATCATTATCGCCGCGATCCGCGAGGAGTCGTTGGGCCGACCCTTCGCCATGTTCGATTTCGCCCCCGTGGGCCTTGCTGTCGCCGTCGCGGGTTTGGGCTTCGTGGCGCTGGCGGGCTGGCGACTGATCCCGACCCGCGACGACGGCGCGGCGGGCGTCACGCTCAAGAGCGTCACCCCCTACATTGCCGAACTGGCCGTGCCCGAGGATCACAAGCTTGTCGATACGCCCCTTCGCAACTTGATGGCATCGGCCGAAGAGGCCGGCGCGTCGATCCTCGGCCTTACGCGCGACGGCGACCGGAGGCTTGGCCCCCGCCAGAACCTCAAGATCAGGGCCGGCGACATTCTCGTCATCGAAGCCGAACCCGAAGCCCTTGACGAGTTCCGCACAACCCTTGGCCTGCAGATCGTCGAGGCTGACAGCCCCGCCGCAGAACGCCTGAGCGACGGTGCCACGCTGGTCGAGATGGCCATCCCCGTCGGCGCGCGGATCTCGGAGCGTTCGGCGCAGTCCATCGGATTGGGCTGGCGCAAATCGACGGTGATCGTGGGTCTGTCGCGGCGCGGCAAGCAGATCACCCGGCGCCTGCGCCATGAGATTGTCCGGCCCGGCGACATCTTGCTGCTGCTCACCCCCGCCGACACCGCCGACGAGGTCGTCGACTGGCTGGGCGGTCTGGCGCTGGAAAGCCGCGGGCTGGCCGTGACGCAAGACCACAAGGCATGGGCTGCAATCGGGCTGTTCGCCGCCGCCGTGATCCTTGCCTCCTTCGGGCTGATCTATCTGCCCATTGCCTTGGGGATCGTTGTGCTGGGCTATATCGCCCTGCGCGTCGTGCCCCTGTCCGAGCTTTACACCCATATCGAATGGCCTGTCGTGGTGCTGATCGGCTCGATGATCCCGCTGGGCGCGGCGCTTGAGGCGTCGGGAGGCACCTCGCTGATCGCGGGCGGGCTGATCACGGCCACCGATGGCCTGCCCGTCTGGGTCAGCCTGACCGTCTTGATGGTCGTCACCATGTCGCTGTCGGATGTGCTCAACAACACCGCCACCGCCATCGTCGCCGCCCCTGTAGGCATCACCATGGCCCAAAGCCTCGGCGTCTCGCCCGACCCGTTCCTGATGGCGGTCGCTGTCGCCGCCTCCGCCGCCTTCCTCACGCCCATCGGGCATAACAACAACACGTTGATCCTCGGGCCGGGCGGCTACCGCTTTGGCGATTACTGGCGCATGGGCCTGCCGCTCGAGATCATCGTCATCGCCGTCTCGGTCCCGACCATCCTGATCGTCTGGCCGCTCTGAGGCCGCTTCCCCTAGCCGCGTCAATCAGTTACCGCTGCCAAGCATGAACCTGCGCGTAACCGACCTTGCCTGTGCCCGCGGCCCCGCCCAGATCCTTGCTGGCGTCAGCTTTGCCGTGGCACCCGGTCAGGCGCTGATCTTGCGCGGCCCGAACGGAGCGGGCAAGACCACGCTGCTGCGCACGCTGGCAGGCCTGACCCCGCCGCTGGCCGGCACGATCGAGGCCGACCCCGACGCCATCGCCTATGCCGCCCATGCTGACGGGCTGAAATCGCAACTGACGGTCATGGAAAATCTGCTGTTCTGGGCCGGCGTCTTTGGCACACGCGACCCCGCGCCCGCGATCGCGGCCTTTCACCTCACGCCGCTCCTCGACCGCCGGGCGGGCGAGATGTCGGCGGGCCAGAAACGGCGCCTGTCGCTGGCGCGCCTTCTGGTCACGGGCCGCCCGGTCTGGTGCCTCGACGAGCCGACGGTGTCGTTGGACGCCGAAAACGTCGCCCGCTTCGCCGCCGCCGTGACGACGCATCTGGCGGCCGGTGGCAGCGCCGTCATCGCCACCCATATCGACCTTGGCCTGCCTGACGCCACGACGCTCGACATCACGCCCTTCGTCGCCAAGCGCATCCGCACCGACGACCCTTTCGCGGAGCGGATGGGATGATCGGCCTGCTCAAGCGCGACCTGACCCTTGCGATCCGCGCGGGCGGCGGGTTCGGCCTTTCGCTGGCCTTCTTCCTGATCTTTACCACGCTGGTGCCCTTTGGTGTCGGCCCTCAGACCGCCATCTTGTCCGACATCGCGCCGGGTATCTTGTGGCTGGGCGCGCTTCTGGCCTGCCTTCTGTCGCTCGACCGCATCTTTCAGCTCGACTGGGAAGACGGGACGCTCGACCTGATCGCCACCTCGCCCGTGCCCCTCGAAGGGCTGGCCGCGATGAAGGCGCTGGCGCATTGGATCACCACCGGCCTGCCGCTGGTGCTGGTCTCTCCGGTTCTGGGGCTGTTGCTGAACCTGCCCGGCCCCGGCTACCTCTGGCTGATGGCGTCGCTTGTGCTGGGCACGCCCGCGCTGTCGGCAATCGGAGCTTTTGGCGCGGCGCTGACCGTGGGCGTCAAGCGCGGCGGGCTGTTGCTCTCGCTGCTGGTCTTGCCGCTTTACGTGCCCACCCTGATCTTCGGCGCGTTGACCGTGGCGCGCGGCGCAACCGGGCAGGACGCGCTGACACCGCTCATCTTGGTGGGGGGCATCACCTTGGGCAGCCTTGCGATTCTGCCCTTCGCCGCCGCAAGCGCCCTCCGCGTCAATCTGCGCTAGAGGCGCGCGCCTCTGACCCATTGTGAGCGCAATCAGCCCCGATTAAGTTGCGCCTCATGGCATCGTTCTGGGAATATGCGAACCCGCGCAAGTTCATGGCGACCTCCGCCTTCCTCCTGCCTTGGACGGCAGGGATCGCGGGGCTTTGCCTTGTGACCGGTCTTGTCTGGGGGTTCTTCTTCACGCCTGATGACTTCCGTCAGGGATCGACGGTCAAGATCATCTATGTCCATGTGCCGTCGGCCATCATGGCGGTGAACGCATGGTTGATGATGCTGGTCGCCTCGCTGATCTGGGTGATCCGGCGTCACCACGTCAGCGCCTTGGCGGCCAAGGCTGCAGCCCCGGTGGGCATGGTCTTCACCGTCATCGCCTTGGCCACCGGCGCGCTCTGGGGCCAGCCCATGTGGGGGACATGGTGGGAATGGGACCCGCGGCTGACGTCCTTCCTGATCTTGTTCCTCTTCTACCTCGGCTACATGGCCCTATGGGAAGCCATCGACAATCCCGACAGCGCGGCCGATCTGACCGCCGTGTTGTGCCTCGTGGGGTCGGTCTTTGCCATCATCTCGCGCTACGCACTGGTGTTCTGGAATCAGGGCCTCCATCAGGGCGCGACCCTGTCGCTCGACCGCGAACAGAACATCGCCAATGTGTTTTGGTATCCGCTAGTCATCACGCTGGCCGGCTTTGGCTTCCTGTTCCTTGCCCTCGTGCTCTACCGCACCCAGACCGAGATCCGCGCGCGGCGCCTCAAGGCGTTGATCGCGCAGGAAAGGATGGCCTGACCATGATGCCCGATCTTGGCACCTATGCCGTTCCCGTGCTGTCCTCCTACGGCGTGTCGCTGATTTTGCTTTTCGCCGTGATCGCCGCCTCGATCTGGAAGGCGCGCCGCATCCGCGCTCGGCTTGAACAGGTGGAAAGCCGCCGGGACCGCACGACATGAGGATGAACTGGCTGATGGCCCTGCCCGTGGCGCTGACCATGGGGTTCTTCGGCATTGCCGGATACCAGTTGATGAACACGCAAGACGCCATGCAGCAAGGCGTCGACACCCAGTCCTTGCGCTCCGCCCGTCAGGGGCGCGAGGCACCGGACCTGAACCTTCAACCGCTGGGGCAGACACCGCTTTTGACCCGCGACGCGCTGGAGGGCAACGGTCTGGTGATGGTCAATTTCTTCGCCAGCTGGTGCCCGCCCTGCCGCACCGAACATCCCGTCCTGACCGCGCTGGCCGAGGCAGGCGTGCCGCTTTATGGCGTGAACTACCGCGATCGCATCGATCAGGCACTGGGGTTTCTGGACGAGCTGGGCAATCCCTATGACGCCATCGGTCGGGACGAGCAGGCCCGCAATGGTGCGGACTGGGGCGTGGTGGCGATGCCCGAGACCTTCTTCATAGACGAGACGGGAACCGTGGTGCTGCATTTCCGCGGCCCGGTGACGGAGCGTTCGATCCGCACCCAGATCCGACCGGCGCTTGCAGCGGCGGGGCATGATCTGCCGCTGATCGCGGGCGAAGAGGCGGCGGGGGGCTGAGCCAAGCCTCAGGTCGTCAGTAGATGTACCGGATCTGATCCGTCCAGTAGCGCTCCACCCGCTTGAGCGAATGGTTCACCCGGTCGATCCCGTCAGCTCCCAGCACCCCGTGCCGTTCCAGACCGTCGGCGTGGCGGGCGAACAGCGCCCCCACCACTTCGCGCACATGGCGGCCCTTTTCGGTCAGGCGCACGCGCACCGACCGGCGGTCGATCTCGCAGCGCTGGTGGTGCATGTAGCCCATCTCCACCAGTTTCTTGAGATTGTAGCTGACGTTGGAGCCCTGATAGTAACCGCGCGTCTTCAACTCCCCCGCCGTCACCTCATGCTCGCCGATGTTGAACAGCAAAAGCGCCTGCACCGCGTTGATGTCGAGGATGCCCAGCCTTTCGAATTCATCCTTGATGACGTCGAGCAGCAGACGGTGCAACCGCTCCACCAACGACAGCGATTCGAGATAGCCGGACAGGAATGCCGACCGGGTCGTCGCAAGGGGCGCGTGCATACTCATCATGGGCTCCGCATCTTGGTGCTTCACCCCCCTGACTGGCACAAGATTCGCAAAGATTGAGTTAAGCGCGCGGCAAAATCTCAGCGCCCCGCCATGAACTCGGCCCTGAGCCGTTCGAGGAACGGCCTGAGCGAGCCAGGCGGCTCTGCCTGCCCGGAAACCCACTGGTAAAGATCCTGATCTGCCTCGGCCATAACCGTCTCGAAAGCGTCCAGCGTCGCGTCATCGGCCGTGGCCAGATGCCGTTCGGCCCAACCACCCAGGATCAGGTCCATTTCCTTGATCCCCCTATGCCCCGCCCGCATCCGCAACCGCTTGAGCCGGATCTCGCGTGTCTCGTTCGTCATTTTCAAACCTTGTTCGACAGCGCCAGCCGCAGCCGCTTTTCCAGCCGCCCCATCTGATCCGCCAACCGCGCCTGGTCAACCTTCAGCGCCCGCAGATCGCCCAGCAATGCGACCAGATCATCACTCAGCGCCTCGGGCGTCTCGGGCCCGTCCAGCCCGTCACCCCGCCCCGTCAGCAGCCACATGATGGAAACGCCCAACATGCCCGCCAGCATCTGCAGCTTGTTGGCGCGCGGCTCTGACTGGTCGTTTTCCCACCCCTGCACGGTTTTCACCTTGACCCCCATGCGCCGCGCAAGCTCGGTCTGGCTCAACCCCGCCGCCTCGCGTGCACCTGTCATCCGGTCGCCGAAAGTGGCGGTATCGCCGTCATACCAACCCGGTCCCTCTTGCACGTCCGTCGTCATGTCGTGTCCCCTCCGCTGCTTGTTCGCCGCTTGATCGTGACCGGGGTGCACCCTAATGGTGAAGCCAGTGAAACGCCACCCGACACCCTGACACGGATGCCGGCCCAACGAGGACGCGACCCGATGCCCTTCCTTTCCGACACGCTCGCGCGCGTGAAACCTTCGCCGACCATCGCCGTGTCCAACCTCGCGGCCGAGCTCAAGGCGCAGGGCAAGGATGTCATCGGTCTGGGCGCGGGCGAGCCCGATTTCGACACCCCGCAAAACATCAAGGACGCGGCCATCGCGGCCATCGTCGCGGGGAAAACGAAATACACCGCCGTCGACGGTATCCCCGAGCTGAAAAAGGCGATCTGCGCCAAGTTCAAGCGCGACAACGATCTCGACTACACCCCTGCGCAGGTCACCGTGGGCACCGGCGGCAAGCAGATCCTCTACAATGCGCTGATGGCCACGCTGAACCCCGGCGACGAGGTCATCATCCCCGCCCCCTATTGGGTCAGCTACCCCGACATGGTACTTTTGGCAGGCGGCACGCCCGTTTTCGTCGAAGGACCCAGCCAGAACGGCTACAAGATCACGCCCGAGGATCTGGAGGCCGCGATTACGCCCAAGACCAAGTGGTTCATCTTCAACTCGCCCTCGAACCCTACGGGTGCGGGCTACACGGCCACCGAACTCAAGGCGCTCACCGATGTGCTGATGCGCCATCCCCATGTCTGGGTGATGACCGACGACATGTATGAACACCTTGTCTACGATGACTACGAATTCGCCACGCCCGCGCAGGTCGAGCCGGGGCTCTATGACCGCACGCTGACCTGCAACGGCGTGTCCAAGGCCTATGCCATGACCGGCTGGCGCATCGGCTATGCCGCAGGCCCGGTCGAGGTCATCAAGGCAATGGGCAAGGTCCAGTCGCAATCGACCTCGAACCCCTGCACCATCTCGCAATGGGCCGCGGTCGAGGCGCTGAACGGCCCGCAGGATTACATCGCGACCAACAACGAGATGTTCAAACGCCGCCGCGATCTGGTGGTCTCGATGCTGTCCGAAATCGACGGGATGGTCTGCCCGGTGCCCGAGGGTGCGTTCTACGTCTACCCCTCCATCACCGGGCTGATCGGCAAGACGACGGCGGCGGGCACATTCCTCGACACCGACGAGACCTTCGCCAAGGCGCTCTTGGAGGAAAAGGGCGTGGCCGTGGTCTTCGGCAGTGCCTTCGGCCTCTCGCCCGCGTTCCGGATCAGCTACGCCACCGATGACGAGACGCTGCGCGACGCCTGCACACGGATTCAGGATTTCTGCGCGTCCCTGACCTGAGCGTCAGCCGCGAAAGACCCTGAGCGCAGCCAGCGCTGTGTCCCACAGGTCAAAGACCCGCATCACCAGATGCTCGCGCGCGGCAAATCCCGCGCCCGGGCAGGCCGAGCGTTCCGCCTCGATCACGTGCATCAACCGCACGAGGCGGCGGCGGTGCAGCCCTGTGCGCACCTGCAAAGGGTCGGCGACGATCCCGGCAAAGGCGGTGACGGTCGACCCCATCAACAACAGCCCCGCGAAACTCGCCGCGACAAGACCGGGCGACGGGCCGACCGGAAACACCCCATACCAGACCCCGCCCAGCCGGTCGCCCAGCGGGAAATCCGCAATGGCGACGCTGTGCGCCAATGCCCCGGCGACACCGGGCGCCATCGAGATCATGCCGGGCGTCAGCGCGTGGAACACCATCGCGCCCAAGACCAGCGTGAGAAAGGCGGTCACGATCTCGGCCATGGCAGACCGCGTGCCGCTGTAATCGCCCAGCGCGCCCGCGACCCGGTCGGCCATCGCCTGCGCACCCTCGATACTGCCGCAGCGCTGGACGGCGGCGCGAAACGACGGGGCGGCAAGGATGGCGCGCGCCGTCGCGGCCCGGTCGCGGGGGATGCCCTGCGGCAAGGACACGTCCAGCAGGTCGTGCAAAACGGCGGCCTCGACCTGCGCGGCCACCGCCGTCCGGATCACGATGCGCCGCCCGCGCAACCAGCCCGCCGCGCGACCCAAACCCAGCCGCATCAGCACCCATGCCAGCAGGCGCGGCAGCACCAGCACCGGCGAGAGCAGCAGGTTGGCAGGAGCCCGCGCAATGTCCCAACCTAGCGCCATACGGTTGAGCCTGAGGCTGCCGGGCCATGTGAAATACCGCGCGACGAACCCGTCGATCCGGGCCATCGGATCAGTGCCGAAGGGCGCGCGCGCAGCGCTCATGTCAGGCTCAACCCCGCCATCAGCACAAGCACTGCGCCGCGCGCGACGTCCGCCTGAACCTGCGGCCCGTCATGGCGTGCAGCCGACCGCCAGACCCCCACCGTCGCCAAGGCGTTATAGGGCAACGAGAGGCCATAGCCCACCAGCAGCGCCGGGATCGGATGGTCATTTGTGATGAGCCACAGAAAGATCCCGCTCGTCGCGACATTGACCAACAGACCGCCCATCACGGCCCAGGTCCAGAAGGCATCGCCCAGCGGCAGGTGGCCCCGCCAAAGATCCGTGATCTTGCTCATGCCCGAGATATGATATCACGGCCAGTCTTGCACCAGCCCCTGCACGCGCGCATGTCGAAGTCTCTGGTCTGATGGCACAATCCGCGCTAGTCCAAAGACGGTGGCGTCTGTCCGTGGACAGACCGTGTAACGAGGACAGGCATGACGATCCCCTCCCATGTCAAGGACATGCTGAGCCGTGTGCGCGCCCGCTTTCTCAACGCGCCCCTACAAGACCGCATGTTGCCCAGAGATGCGGATTTTGCCACGCTCCGCCCCGTGCGCAAAGCGACCGAAGCCTCGGTCGCGCGCTACTGGGACAGGCTGATGGGCACGGCCACGCCCGAGGATCGCGTGGCGCTGGCCGATCCGATCACCATGGAGAGCCCCGGCCGCTTCGACGCCAATATCGAGAACTTCATCGGCACGGTAAAGCTGCCCGTGGGCATCATCGGGCCCTTGCGGATCAACGGGTTGAACGCGCATGGCGACTATCATGTGCCGCTGGCCACGACCGAGGCTGCGCTGGTCGCCTCCTATGCGCGCGGTGCGCTGGCGGCGACGAAATCGGGCGGCATGTCGACGGCCATCCTGTATGAGGGCGTTATGCGGACGCCGGCCTTCGTGCTGAACAACCTGCTCGATGCGGGCCTCTTCGTCGAGTGGGTGGTGAGCCACGTCGACACCCTCAAGGCCACCGCCGAGAAGACGACGCGGCATGGCAAGCTGGTGTCGCTCGAACCCGTGATCGACAATAACGTGGTGTTTCTCATCTGCCGCTACACCACGGGCGATGCGGCGGGGCAGAACATGGTCACCATCGCCACCAACGCGCTGTGCGAGGCGATCGTGGCGGGCTGCCCGGTCGCCCTCAAGGCGTGGTATATCGAAGGCAATTTCTCGGGCGACAAGAAGGCGTCGTTTCTGGGCCTCGTCACCGGGCGCGGGCGCAAGGTCTCCGCCTCGGTCACGCTCAAGGCGCAGGTGGTCGAAAAGACGCTGGGCACATCCGTGCAGGCGATGCTCGATTACGGGCAGGTCGCCAACCTTGGCGCGCATCTGTCAGGCCAGATCGGCGCGCAGGCCCATTTCGCCAATGGCCTTGCGGCACTCTACATCGCCACCGGGCAAGACGCGGCCTGCGTGGCCGAAAGCGCCATGGGCATCACCCGGATGGAGGCGCGGGGGAATGACCTTTTTTGCAGCGTCACCATGCCCAACATCCTTGTCGGCTCCGTCGGGGGCGGCACCGGCCTGCCCAGCCAGTCGGCGGGGCTGAACATTCTCGGGCTCAAGGGTACGGGCCATGGTGCTGCACTGGCCGAAGTGGTGGCGGCAACCTGTCTATGCGGGGAAATCTCCATTGTCGCGGCAATCGCTGCGGGGCATTTCACACGCGCCCATGAAACGCTGGCCCGCCTGAGATGACGCCCCGAACCCTCTGGACCTACCAGAAGGAACGCTTTCCGCTGGCCAAGACCGCGCCGCTTCTGGCGGTGTTCTCAAGCGCCAGCATCGCGGTGTCGGCAGAGATGGCGGGGCGTCCCCTGCCCGGCCCCGGCGCATTTCTGGCGGGCTTTGTCGTGGCCCTGCTCCTTTTCTTCCAGATGCGGGTCTGCGACGAGTGGAAAGACCTCGACGACGACCGCCGCCTGCGCCCCGACCGCCCGATCCCGCGCGGGCTGATCTCGCTGCGCGCAGTTCTGACGCTCGGGGCGGCATCGCTGCCCTTGGCGGCGCTCGCCGCTTGGGCGTGGCACCCGCCCGTCCTGTGGCTCTTGGCACTGGTTTGGGTCTGGCTGGCCGCGATGACGCTGGAATTCGGATTTCCCGCATGGCTCAAGGCGCGCCCCATCCTCTACCTCGTCAGCCACATGGCGATCATGCCGCTGATCGACCTGTTGCTCACGGCCATGGAATGGCTGCCATCAGGCACGCCCGCACCGGGCCTTGTGCTGTTCCTTGCGCTTTCCTTCGTCAATGGCTGCGTGCTGGAGATCGGGCGCAAGCTCTGGTCCCCCGAGGCCGAGATCGCGGGCGTCGACAGCTATTCCGCGCTCTGGGGTCCGGGGTGGGCAGCGCTTGTGTGGTCGGGCTGCGTCGTGGTTTCCTTTGCGCTTTTGATGGGGGTTGCTCTCGTCACCGGGGCTTTCTGGATCACGCTGACCCTTGGCGGAGCGATGGCCTTGGTCTGCCTTGCCTCTGCCGCAAGCTACGCCCGCGCGCCGACGCCTGCCGCGCAGAAACGGATGGACACTATGGCGGGCCTCTGGGTCTTTGCCTGCTACGCGCTGGCAGGCTTCGCGCCCCTGATCGTGAGGCTGATCTGATGTCCCCCATCGTCCCGCAAGCCCAAGCCACCGAGGTCGGGCAGGTCGGCGGCAAGGCAGCGGCGCTGGCCCATCTGGCGGCCCACGGTTTCGCCCCCCCCGCCTTCTTCGTCATCCCCGCCGAAGCCTTCGAGGGTGACGCGCCGGTGGCCGGTCTGACCGACGCGCTCGCCACCCTCGGCCCCGGCCCCTATGCCGTGCGGAGTTCCGCGCGTGCCGAAGACGGGGTTGAGCACAGCCACGCAGGCCAGTTCGACACGCATCTCAACGTGCCCCCCGAAGGCGTGGAACAGGCCGCCCGCGCCGTCTGGGCCTCGGGCTTTGGCGAGACGGTGGCGACCTACCGCGCGCTCAAGGCGGGCGGTGCCGCCGAAGGGCCCGCCGTCATCGTGCAACGCATGATCGCGGCCCGCGCGGCCGGTGTCGCCTTTTCCGCCGATCCGGTGTCGGGGCGGCGCGACCGCGTGGTGATCTCGGCCATCGCGGGCTTGGGCGAAAGGCTCGTCTCGGGCGAGGAGGATGGCGAGGATTGGACCGTCACCGACGCCGCCACCTGCGCCACCCCACCCACCGTCCTGACGGCGGAGGAGGCGTTGGCCATCGCCGCCCTTGCCCGGCGCGCCGAGGCGACATTCGGCAGGCCGCAAGACGTGGAATGGGCGCTCGACGCCGAGGGCCTTCACATCTTGCAATCCCGCCCCATCACCACGGCGCTACTGCCGCCGCCCACCCCCGACAACGCCCTGACCATCTTCGACAATTCCAACATCGTGGAAAGCTACCCCGGCCTTGTCAGCCCGCTGACCTATTCTTTCGCCGTCCATGTCTACGCCCGCGTCTACCGCGCCTTCGTGGCGCTTCTGGGCGTTCCTGAGGCGACCATCGCCGCCAACTCCGCCGTTTTCGGCAACATGCTGGGGCGGGTCGATGGGCGGGTCTATTACAACCTCGTCAACTGGTATCGCGCGCTGGCGCTCTTGCCCGGCTTCTCGCTCAACCGGGCGTATATGGAGACGATGATGGGCGTGGATACGCCCATGCCGTCGGAGGTGACGAACAGCATCGGCCCACCGCCGGCGACGGGCGCGGCCAAGCTCGTCGAATACCTGCGGCTGGCGCGCGCGGGCGCGGGTCTGGTCTGGCAGGCGGTGCTGTTGCCCCGCACGCGGCGGCGGTTCTACGAGCGGCTCAATGCGGCGCTCGACAGCGGTTTCGACCCCGAGACCGCGAACCCCACCGCGCTGGCGGCTGAATACCGCAAGATCGAGGCGACGCTGCTCGACCGCTGGGATGCGCCGCTCGTCAATGATTTCCTGTGCATGATCGCCTTTGGCGCATCCCGCAACCTGATGGCGCGCTGGCTGGGCGAGCGGGGCCTTGCGCTGCACAACGACGTGATGATCGGTCAGGGCGATATCGTGTCGGCCGAGCCCGCGCGGCGCATTGCCGAGCTGGGCGGCATGGTGCGCGCCGCAAGGATCGAGGCGGCACTGGCCGAACGCGGGCTGATGGCGCTGGAGGGGCACCCCGAGATCGCGCGGGCGGTGGAAAGCTATCTTGCGAAGTTCGGCGACCGCTGCACCGAGGAGTTGAAGCTCGAAAGCCTGACGCTGCGCGACGACCCTGCCAGCCTGATCGCGGCCATCCTTGCGCACGCCGCGCGCGGCGCGCAGGCGCAGCACGCGGCCATCACCCCCGACTGGGCAGCCCTTTTCCCCAACCCGCTGAAGCGCACCATCGCCCGCGCCGTCATGGGCTGGACGAAGGCGCGCGTGCGCGACCGCGAGAACCTGCGCTTCGAACGCACCCGCATCTTCGGCCATGCGCGCCGCGTCTTTCTGGCGCTTGGCCGCGAGTTCGCGGCGCGCGGCCTGATCGAGACGCCCCGCGACATCTTTCACCTGACCACGCAGGAGGTTCTGGGCGCGGTCGAGGGCTTCGGCCTGTCGGGAGACCTCAAGTCTCTGATCGCCTTGAGAAAGGCCGAAGCGCATGCGGCCGCCACCCGTCCCGACCCGCCCGAGCGGATCGAGATGCGCGGCCCCGCCATCGCCCCCTCATGGACCGAGACGATGACCACCCGCGACGACAGCACCCGCCAAAAGGCGACCGGCTGTTCAGCGGGCCGCGTCACGGCCAAGGCCCGCGTCATCCGCGACCCGCGCACCCAGTCGCTTGCTGCAGGCGAGATCCTTGTCGCGCGTCACACCGATCCGGGGTGGATCGCAGTGTTCTCCAACGCATCCGCCATCGTGGTCGAACGCGGCTCGCTGCTGTCCCATTCGGCCATCGTCGCGCGCGAGTTGGGCATCCCTTGCGTTGTCGGCCTGAAGGGCGCGACCGGCTGGATCAGCGACGGTGAAACCGTCACCGTGGACGGCACGACCGGAGAGGTGGAACGTCATGGCACGCTCTGAGATCGAGACCCGCGCTACCTTCGACCACATCCGCTATGCGCAGTTGTGGGAAGACGCCGATGTGCTGACCGCAGCCTTGGGGGACAAGGCGGGCGGCACGTTGGTGTCGATCTGTTCGGCGGGCGACAATGCGCTTGCGATGCTGGTGCTCGACCCCGCCAAGGTGGTTGTGGTCGACCTCTCGCCCGCGCAAATCGCCTGCCTGTGGCTCAGGATCGGGGCCATTCGCTCCCTTGGCCACGCCGAATTTCTGGAACTGATGGGCGCGCGCCCGTCGGATCGGCGAAGGGCGCTGCTGGCGCGCGCGACCGACGGGCTGGACGGGGAAACCCAAGCCTTCTGGGCCGCGCTGGCCGACGATGTCGACCGGTTCGGCGCAGGCGGCGTCGGCAAGTTTGAACGCTACTTCCGCATCTTCCGCACCAGGCTTTTGCCGCTTGTCCATTCCCGCCGCACCATCGCGGATATCTTTACCCCCCGCCCGCCCGCAGCCCGCCGCGTATTTTTTGAGTCCCGTTTCGATACATGGCGTTGGCGGATGTTGTTGAACCTGTTCTTCTCGCGCTTCGTCATGGGCCGCATGGGCCGCGACAAGGCGTTCTTCGACCATGTGGCAGGCAGCCCCGCGCAGCACGTGGCCCGCCGCCTGCGCCACGCGGGCGTCGACACCGACCCGAGCGCCAATCCCTACCTGCACTGGATCATGACCGGCACCCATGGCGCGGCTCTGCCGATGGCGTGGCGGCCCGAGCATTACGACACGATCCGCGCCCGGCTCGACCGGCTCGACATCCGTCCCGGATCGCTCGAGGCCTTTGTAGGCACAGGCGAAATGGCCGACGGCTTCAACCTGTCGGACATTTTTGAGTACATGTCGCCGCCTGTCTTCGAACAGGTCTATGCCAGCATCCTCACCGCCTGCGCGCCGGGCGCGCGGCTGGTCTACTGGAACATGATGGCACCGCGACGGGTGCCTGCGGCCCTTGCGCCGCGCGTGACCACCCAGACCGCGCTGGAGGATGACCTGAAGGCGCGCGACATGGCCTTCTTCTACTCCGACTTCGTGGTCGAGGAGGTCAGGGATTGAGCACTGCCCTGCAAATCGCCACCGCCTTCGGCTCGGTCGGCGTGCTCTTGGGCCTGATGGCGCTGGTGCGCATGGCAGGCCAGCGCCGCCACATCCAACCCGAGGTCAGCCGCAAGCTCATCCATGTCGGCACCGGCCTTTACTCGCTGATCCTGCCGTGGCTCTTTCCCGACCGTTGGCCGGTCTACATGCTGATCGGCCTGACACTGGTGGCGATGATCGCGCTGCGCCTGCCCGCCCTTTCGGGCAATCTCGGCCAGACGCTTCACGCGGTCGAGCGGCGGTCCTACGGGGATTTCCTGCTCGCCACGGCGGTCGGGCTCTGCTTCTTTTTGTCGAACGGAGACCCGCTCCTCTACATCCTGCCCATCGCGGTCCTGACGCTGGCCGATGCGGCTGCGGCGCTGGCGGGCACCACCTATGGCCGCAAGCGTTTTGCCGTGGAGGCGGGCCAGAAAAGCGTCGAGGGCACGGTGGTCTTCTTCACCGTCACGCTGCTGATCGCGCTGGTCTGCCTGATGTTCCTGTCGGGCCTTCCGCCCGCCAATATCCTCACGCTGGCCCTCATGGTCGCCGCCTTTGGCGCGCTGGTCGAGGCGCAAAGCTGGCGCGGCTTCGACAACCTGTTCCTGCCGCTGGGCCTGCTGGTCTTTTTGGCCATCCATGCCAAGAGCAGCCTGTTCGACCTGCTCACGCTGGCGGCGCTGTTCTTCGTCACCCTTGTGGGCTTTCGCGCGCTGGGGCCACGTTTCGGCCTGACGCGCCATTCCGCGCGGGTGCATGTGGTGGCGATGTTCCTGATCCTCGCCGTGACCGAGGCGCAGAACGCTCTGCTCCCCGCGACCGTCCTGATCGCACATACTTGGGCCAGCCTGCGCAACCGAGGTGCGGATGACTATGGCGATCTCGACATCGTGGCCGCACTCGGCCTTTTCAGCTTCGGCTGGCTGGCATTGGGGATTGCCACAGGCTGGAATGCCGTGGCCTTCTACGGGCTGACGGCGATGGGTCTTTCCATGGGGCTGGCGACGTTGGCCCTGCAGGGGCGTCTGATCCTCGTGCCACTGGTGGCCGCCCTTCTCTTCGGCCTGCGCGAGGGGGCGGCGGCGCTGAACCCTCCGGGCACGCTCTGGGCGGAACCGCTCTGGCCCGTGGCGCTGCTCTGCCTTGCAATCGGCGCGGGTGCTGCGGCCCTTGCCCCCGCCGCTTTCGCGCAGGACCGGGTGCTGAAACTGACCACCCTGTCGTTGATCCCGCCGCTCGCCCTTTACGCCGTTCTCGTCTGGAACGGCACGGGCGTGCCTGTCTCTGCCGGAGGTGCAGGTTGACCCACGAGACCTTCAGGACCGAGGGCGCATCGCTCACTCTCCACCTCGACGGCCCGGACTGGGAGGGCGCGCGCGCCGCGACCCTCGGCAATATCGCCTTCCGCGACGCCGAGGCCGGGGCCCGCCTGCTGGCAGAGGCGCTTACCCACCTCCGCGCCGCGGACCGAACCCGTGTGCTGGGGCCGATGGCAGGCGACACATGGCACGCCTACCGCTTCGTCAGCGAGACCGACGGAACCCCGCCATTTTTGCTGGAACCGACCAACCGCCCCCATGAGCCCGCGATTTTCGCTGCGGCAGGTTTCACCCCCGTGGCGCGCTATTTCTCGGCCCGGATGCGGCTCGCCGACATCGACCCCACGCCGCCCCCCGCGACCGACGCAATCACCATCGAGCCTTGGGACGGCGCGAACCCCGAGGCGCTCATCCGCGAGGTCTTTGCCCTCTCGACCGGGGCCTTCGCCGCCAATGCCTTCTACACGCCGATCACCGAAGACGACTTCCTCGCCATGTATCGCCCGGTCATGCCGATGATGCGCCCCGATCTCATCTTTTTCGCCCGCCGCCCGGACGGGTCGCTTGCGGGGTATCTCTTCGCCATCCCGAACTACGCCGAAGGGCTGGAGACCAAGACCATCATCCTCAAGACCTACGCCAGCCTCATACCGGGCGCGGGCCGCCACCTTGTCCACGCCTGCCACAGCGCGGCCCGCGCTCTGGGCTTTCAGACGGTGATCCACGCGCTCATCCACGACGCCAACCGTTCCGCCGAACGCAGCCGCATGGAAGGCGCAACGGTCTTTCGCCGCTACGAGCTTCTGGGCCTCAAGCTCGATGTCTGACCTGCTCCGCGACTTCGCCGCCGCGGTCGCGCGCCACCCCGACCGCACGGCATTGGTCGAGGCGTCTGGCAACGCCATCAGCTTTGCGGATTTGCAAACGCGCAGCCACGCCTTCGTAAGCAGTTGGGCCGCGCGCGGCATCGCGCCGGGCGACCGGGTGCTGCTCGCCATGCCCGTCGGTGCGGATCTCTACGCCGCGCTCGCCGCCGTCTGGTCACTCGGCGCCACGGTTGTGCTGCCCGAACCCGCGATGGGCCTGCGCGGCCTCATCCACGCCGCCCGCACCACCCGCCCCCGCGCTTTTTGCAGCGCCGGGGCTTACGGCCTGCTGCAGCTTGCCCTACCCGCGCTTTGGCCGATGATCCACCTGCGCCCCTCGACCGGCGGTGGCGCAAACCTGGGCAGACCCCTGCCCGGACCCGATGACATCGCGCTCATCTCCTTCACATCGGGCACGACGGGCGCGCCCAAGGCGATCCCGCGCAGCCATGCCTTTCTTGCGGCCCAGCACCACGCCATCGCCCCGCTGCTCGACAGCGCCACCGAGGAACGCGACCTCACAGCCTTCCCGGTCTTTGTCCTCATCAACATCGCCAGCGGCCGCACCTCCGTCCTGCCCGACTGGAAGATGTCGCGGCTTGCCCATCTATCCCCCGACCGCCTCGCCGCCCGGATCGCCACGCAAAACGTCACCCGCGCGCTGCTGCCGCCCGCGCTGTGCGAGACGCTCGCCCGCGCGCCCGCGACGCCCATGCTGCACACCGTCTTCACCGGCGGCGGCCCGGTCTTTCCCGACCTCCTCGACCGGCTGTGGTCAAACCGCCCCGGCCTGCGCATCGCCTGCGTCTACGGCTCGACCGAGGCCGAACCCATCGCCCATCTCGAGGCCGCCGCCATCACCGCCCGCGACCGGGCCGCGATGGATGCGGGCGCGGGCCTCTTGGCAGGCCACCCCGTCCCCGGCATAGACCTTCGGCTGCAACACGGCGAGATCCTCGTCGCGGGCGCGCATGTGAACGCCGGCTATCTGGACCCCGCCCATGACGCCGAAAACAAGATCCGCGAAGACGGGCGCATCTGGCACCGCACCGGCGACGCCGGGCGCCTCGACGGGGCGGGTCGCCTCTGGCTCCTGGGCCGCGCGGGCGCCGAGGTGCGCACCGACGCCGCCACCCTCCACCCCTTCGCCGTGGAGGTCGCGGCCCGCACATGGCCCGGCGTGCGGCAGGCGGCGCTGATGCCGGGCAAGGGCTCGCCCTGCCTCGTGATCGAGGGGACGGCGTCCCACCTGCAAGACTGGCAGGCCCGCGCCCGCGCCCTCGGCATTGTCCGCGTCACAGCCATCCGACGCATGCCCATGGACCGCCGCCATGCCTCCAAGATCGACCGCGCGGCCCTTGCGCGCCGCGACCTCGGCTGACCCCCGCGTCACCACCGCCCCTTGCGCCACGACTGCGGCCGGGCAACCAAGACCCATGACTGTCGAGACCCCCCAAGCCGCCTTCTGGAACCGCGTCGCCCGCCGTTACGCCGCCATGCCCATGCGCAACCCGCAAGCTTGGGAGGAGACGCTGGCACGCACCCGCGCCCACCTGCCGCCCTCGGCCCATGTGCTTGAGCTTGGCTGCGGGACCGGCTCCACCGCGCTGCGGCTTGCGCCCCACACGGCGCGCTACATCGCCACCGATGACGCGGCGGAAATGATCGCTATCGCCTCTGAACGCGGCGCGGACATCCCCGGCCTGCAGCCCCTTCAGGCCCGCCCCGGTGACGGCAGCCTGCCCCAAGGCCCCTTCGATGCGATCCTCGCCTACAACCTTCTGCACCTTTTGCCCGACCTGCCCGCCGCCCTGTCCGAGGCCCATTCCCTCCTCAAACCCGGCGGGCTCCTTATCACGAAAACCCCCTGCCTCGGCGGGCCTTGGCTGGCGCTGTGGCCGCTCGTCCGCGCGCTTGGCCTGTTCGGCAAGGCCCCGCCGCTCCGCTTCGTCTCGCCCGCAGCGCTCGAACGCCGCATCATCACGGCAGGCTTCACGATCGAGGCCCGCGCCGACCTGCCCCGCCGCCCGCCATCGCGCTTTCTCGTGGCCCGCAGAATCTGACCCTTCTCTGTTTCGAAAATATCCCGGGGGCGGCGCCCGGAACGGGCGACGGGGGCAGAGCCCCATCTTGCACCGCCCCCGCGAAAGCCTACCTTGCGGCCATGGTCCTGACCTTCACCGAGGCCGGCATCTACTGCCCGGCCGCCGACGCCTATATCGATCCCTGGAAACCGGTCGACCGGGCGCTGATCACCCATGGCCATTCCGATCATGCCCGCTGGGGACACCGCCGCTATCTTGCGACCGAGGCAGCAAGCCCGGTGATCCGCCACCGGCTGGGCGACATCACGCTCCAGACCATCCGCTACGGTGAGCGCACCCGCATCGGCGATGCCACAATCAGCTTTCACCCCGCAGGCCATGTGCCGGGCTCGGCCCAGATCCGGGTCGAGGTCGGCGGCGAGGTCTGGGTCGTGTCGGGCGATTACAAGACCACGCCCGACGGTCTTTCGGAACCCTATGAGCCGGTGCGCTGCCACGCCTTCATCTCGGAATGCACCTTTGGCCTGCCGATCTACCGCTGGCCCACCGAGACCGCGCTTGCCGCTCAGATCAACAGCTGGTGGGCCGAGACCCGCGCCAAGGGCCAGACCCCCGTGCTTGGCGTCTACGCCTTGGGCAAGGCGCAGCGTGTCTTGCGTCTGCTCGACCCCGCCATCGGCCCGATCTTGACCCATGGCGCGGTCGAAGCGACGAACGCGGTCCTGCGCGCGCAGGGCATCGCGCTGCCGCCCACGGTTCAGGTGACGGCCGATCTCGACCGCAAGGCGCATCGTGGCGCGATGGTGCTGGCGCCGCCCTCGGCGCTGGGATCGGCGTGGATGCGGGCCTTCGGCCCGGTCTCCACCGGCTTCGCCTCGGGCTGGATGCAGCTGCGTGGCGTGCGCCGCAGACGGGCGGCCGACCGGGGCTTTGTCGTGTCGGATCATGCCGACTGGGCAGGGTTGAACAGCGCAATCGCCGCAACCGGGGCCGAGAGGATCTTCGTCACACATGGCTACACCGCGCAATTCGCGCAATGGCTTGTGTCGCAGGGGTATGATGCGGGCATTGTGCGGACCGAATTCGGGGGCGAAACGCTTGACGAGACACCCGAGGGAGAGACCACCGGATGACAGACCTGACCGCAACTGATCGCTTCTGGCGCATCATTGCGCGCTGGATCGACCGTCCGGTGCTGGCCGCCGTCGCCTCGCAGCGCGTCCTGCGCGCCCTCTTCGCCTTTTCCGCCCGCATGGGCAGCGCGCTGCCCGCGGGACTCACCATGACCCGCGACCGCCACGGCGCGCTTTGGCTGACGCCGCGGGGCGTGTCCCCCGACGCGCCCGTGCTGATGTATCTGCATGGCGGCGGCTTCACCATCGGCAGCCCGCGCACCCATGCGGCGCTGGCCGGCCACCTTGCCGCCCATGCCGGGATGCGCGCCTGCATCCCCGCCTACCGGCTTGCCCCCGAACACCCCGCCCCCGCCGCGCGCGCCGACGCCATCGCCGCATATGCCCGACTGATCGACAGGGACACGCCCCCGGCCGCGCTTGCGGGCGACAGCGCGGGCGGCAATCTTGCGCTGCTCGTGGCGCAACACGCCCGCGACACGGGCCTGCCGCAGCCGCGCGCGCTTGCCCTGATCGCGCCCGCCGCGGATCTCACCGGCGACATCGCCGCCCGCTTCGCCGCCGCACCGGGCGAGGTGCTGATCCCGCCCGCCTGGGCCCGGCGCATCAAGCGGGCCTATCTGCCGAACATCGACCCCGCCGATCCGACCATCTCACCCCTGTGCGGCGACCTGACCGGCCTGCCCCCTGCCCTTATCCACGTCGGCGCCGAGGAGGCACTGGCAGACGAGGCGCGCCGACTGGCCGACAGGATGGACGTGGCGGACCTGACGCTCTGGCCCGGCCTGCCCCATGTCTGGCATCTTCATGCGGGCCGCGCCCCCGCCGCCGACCGCGCGCTGGCTGACCTCGGCGCCTTCCTGAAGGCAAGGATTTCCTGACACGCGCCCGACACGCGGCCATGCTACCGTCCCTGCATGGATATCCGCATCACCACCTTCAACATCGAATGGATGGTCTCGGTCTTCGGGGGCCGCTGGGCCGATTGGGACGGCACCATCCCCGACGCCTTCCCCGGCCGGCGCTTGGGCGACATCACCCTAGAGCCCGTGCCCGACATGCCCGCCCTGATTGCCCGGATCACAGGCGTGATCGATGCCATCGACCCCGATATCTTGTGCGTGCAAGAAGGGCCGCCGCGCCGCGACCAGATGGAGGCCTTTGTCGACCGCCACCTTGGCGGACGCTTCGGTGTCGTGACGGCCAACAGCCAGTGGCAGACCAACCATGTCCTGATCCGAAAGGGCCTGCCGCTCGACCATACCGCAGATGACCCCAAGGACCGTGCGACGACCCTGCGCTGGTCCGGCGGCCCGTGGTATCCATGGGGCCTTGTCGCGGCAGAGGCGCGCAAGCTGCAGCGCTACCACCGCCAGCCCGTGCGCCTGATGCTGACGCCCGACGCCGCCGACCCCGACGCGCCGCGGCTGGAGCTGATCTCGCTCCACACCAAGTCGAAATTCTCGAAACTGCGCACCCGACAGCAATGGGAAAGGCGCGAGACCGCCGCCGTGCTCGATGCGCTCAACGTGCGCCAGAAGCTTTCGGCCGAGATCGCGCTCCTGCGTCGCCATATCGAGGCGCAGATCGACGCGGAAGGCTCCGATCACGCCATCTTGGTTCTGGGCGATCTGAACGACGGGCCTGCCGCCGACCTGTTGGAGGGTGAATTCCTGCTTCACAACATCATCGACCAGCTGCTCGGCACCATCCTTTCGCCCCAGACGCGCATGCGCCACGCGATGAGCGACGATGTTCTGGCGACCTCGGCCACCACGCGGTTCCACAACCCGCTTGCGGATGGCGAACTGACCGAGGAACTGATCGACCACATGCTGATCTCGGACGGGCTGGCGACAGGCCGGGCGGGCGTCTTGTTCCGCCCCGGCAGCTGCGCCGTCGACCGCCCTGCATGGGAGGCGCAAAATGAAGAGGCCGACGATCAGGACATACGTCAATTGCGCCCCTCTGATCACCTTCCGGTCTCGGGCATCGTTGCGTTCTGAGCCAACGGGCCTAGCTTGGGCGGCATGAAGGATTTCGCCGCCCTCTTCACCGCGCTCGACCAGACCACCCGGACCAGCGTCAAGACCGCGGCCTTGGCCGAGTATTTCCGAACCGCGCCCGAGGATGACCGGCTCTGGACCGTGGCGCTTTTGTCAGGCCGCCGCCCGCGGCGGGTCATCACGACGACCCGGCTGCGCGAATGGGCCGCCGAACGCGCGGACATCCCGCTGTGGCTGTTCGAGGCCTGCTATCCCGTCGTGGGCGACCTGTCGGAAACCATCGCCCTTGTCTTGCCACAGCCGACCGACCGGATCGAGCGCTCGCTCACCGGCTGGATCACCGCGCTGCGCGCGCTCGACACCGCCGACGAGGCGGCGCGCAAATCCTTTGTCCTGTCGGCGTGGGATGGGCTGGAGCCGACCGAACGCTTCGTCTTCAACAAGCTGATCACCGGCGGCTGGCGCATGGGCGTGAGCGCGAAACTGACCACGCGGGCACTGGCGCAAGCCACCGGCATCGCGGAGGCCGACCTGATCCACCGCCTGATGGGAGACTGGACGCCCGAGCGCGTCTCATGGGCCAGCCTGATCGAGGCGCCCGACCCCACCGCCGACCTGTCGCGCCCCTATCCCTTCAGCCTCGCCTACCAGCTGGAAGACGCCCCCGACACGCTTGGCCCCGTCGCCGACTGGCTGGCCGAGCACAAATGGGACGGCATCCGCGGCCAGTTGATCTTGCGCGCCGGCACCCGCCACCTGTGGTCGCGCGGCGAAGACCTGATGACCGAGCGGTTTCCCGAGCTTGCCCCGCTGACCGATTTCCTGCCCCAAGGCACCGTGATCGACGGCGAGGTTCTCGCCTGGGACCATGCTGCGGACCGCCCGCTGGGCTTTTCCAGCCTGCAGCCCCGGATCGGGCGCAAGTCCGTGCCGAAAAAGCTGCTGACCGAGGCGCCGGTGATCGTGATGGCCTATGACCTGCTGGAATGGCAGGGCAACGACATCCGCGCCCGCCCCCTGTCCGAGCGTCGCGCCACGCTGGCCGCAGCGCTGGACGGCCTGCCGCCCACCCTGCCCCTGCGCCTGTCGCCTCTGGTCGCCGCACAAGATTGGGCGGGCCTTGCGACAGCCCGCGCGCAGGCCCGCGACATCGGGGCCGAGGGGCTGATGCTCAAACGCCTCGCCGCCCCCTACCGCGCGGGCCGCCGCAAGGGCGATTGGTGGAAATGGAAGCTCGACCCGCTGACCATCGACGCGGTGATGATCTATGCGCAGGCGGGATCGGGGCGGCGGGCCACGCTCTACACCGATTTCACCTTCGCGGTCCGCGACGGCGACAGGCTCGTGCCCTTCACCAAGGCCTATTCCGGCCTGACCGACGCCGAGTTCCGCGAGATCACCGCCTGGGTCCGCAAGAACACCACCGAACGCTTCGGCCCGGTGCGCGGCGTCCGGCCCGAACATGTGTTCGAGATCGCCTTCGAAGGCATCCAGGCCAGCCCCCGTCACAAATCCGGCGTCGCCCTGCGCTTTCCCCGCATGGCCCGCTGGCGGCGCGACAAGCCCGTGGCCGAGGCCAACACGCTTGACGATCTCAAGGCGATGCTGGCGCGCTACGGTTGAGGCGCGGGCGAAAAAGCGCCCCGCCCTGTCCCCGAGATGGCCACAATCGGCTGTCACTTGCAGCGTCGGGAGCAGTTCCGCGCAACAACGGGTTGTCATCATGTTTTTCTTCGAAATCCTCGCTGGTCTCATCGGGGCGCTGGTCGGCGCAGTCCTGATCGCGGCGGCCATCTTGATCGCCTTCCGTCTCTGCCGCATGAACCGCCCGCGCTTTGCCAATATCTGGAAGGCGGCCTTCATCGCCTCGGCCGCGGTGATCGTCGCAGATGCCTTTGGCACCGCACTGCTGCCGCAGACCATTGGCCCGATCGTGGTGCTGGCCGTCGGCCTGACAAGCGGGTTCTTCGCCTATTCCAGCGTACTCGAGACGCCCGAAGGCGAGCCGATGGGCCCCCGCGCCGCAGCTCTGGCGCTGAGCGCGCATGCCGCCTTTTCAGTGGCGATGTTCTTTCTCGTCTATCCGATCGTCATCTCGGCGGTGCTGTAGCGGGTCCACTCCAAGGCCCGCCTAATCCTCGGGCAGATCGCGTGCCATGCCCATAATTTCAGCGCATCCACCAATAGACCTGACGCCGCCCTTCGGGTTACCTTGTTGGTCCACCGGAACCGGGCCCGCGCCCGCGCGCTGTGCCCCCAAGACGGGAGAGTGACCGATGGACCACAAGGATCTCGTGCAATACGCGCGCAGCCTGTTCGACGCTCATGGCGACAAGGCCGAGGCCGAGGCCGCGCAAAAAGCCGCCGCCGCCCGCGAGGCGGGCATGACCGACGACGCCGAGAAATGGGACAAGATCCGGTTTCACATCAAGGAATTGCGCGGCCCGCGCGCGACCTGACGCCGGCCACCCGGACCGAACGTCACTGCCATCGGCGCAGGTTTGCCAAACTGCCGCCCAAAACCTCTGGCAGGCTTGCAAGGGCAAGGCACCGATGCGGCGGACGCCCTATGGCACGACGACACCGACACCGCACCCCGTGTCGCTTGGTCGTCCGCCGCATGGGCCTCGTGGTCAGCGCGGTCTTTCTGTGTTTCGGGGTCGCGTGGCTACTGCATCGCCTCGAGGCAACCGAGCCACAGGCGACTTGCGTGGCCGAACCGACCGTCGCCTGCCTTGCCGATCATGCAGAGCGCCTCGCTCTCGCCGACCGCGCAGTCGGTGACCTTGCACAACTTGGCCGGATCGACGCGGCCCACCGGATCGCGCCGCATGGCGCCTTGCGGAACGGCCGCGCCGAAGCAGAGGCAGAAGCGCAGGCCGACGACCGCACCGCCGCCCATCGCATCGAGACATTGACGGCGGGCCTTGGCGACCCGCAAGCCGCGGCTCATGTCATGGACAGTATAGCGGATGCCCGCTTTGTATGGTCCGAGGTGCTGACCGAAACCCTGCCTACACAGACGCGCCTGACGCTCCTGCCGGTCGCGGAGGCCGCGCTGGCCTCCGACGGCGAGCGGCTCATGCTACGGATGCGTCTGGCCGAGAGCTTGTCGCGTCCCGAAAGCCCCGTCATCGACAGGACGGCCGCAATGCGCCTGCTGGACGGGGTGAACGATGTTCCCACCCTTTGTGCACGGGACGCGCGCACGATCTTGCCCCCGGCCATCACTGTCGCCGCCCGGCTTGGGCGCGACGACCTTGTGCAGCGATTCCTCCGCGACGGCATCGGTCACGCGCTGGAAAGTGGGGACGCTCAACTTGTCGCCCGCATGGCCCTGCTGCTTGCAGCCCACGGGCGGGGTTGCGACCGGCCCCAAAGCGATCCGGGTGCCTGCCGCCTTGCGGACAGGCCCTGAGCCTCAGGCGACCGCGGCCACCGGTACCGGCCGCCGGCTTTCGGCCCAGGCCCGCGCTGCCGCCCCGAAAGCCTCGAACAGGGGCCGCGACACCGGGTCTTGCGCCGCGCGGTATTCGGGGTGCCACTGCACCGACAGGGTGAAACCCGGCGCGCCATCGACATAGATCGCCTCGGGTGTGCTGTCGGGCGCGTGACCGTCGATGACGATTCGGCAGCCAGGCGTCTTGATCCCCTGACCGTGCAGCGTGTTGGTCATCACCTCGGTCGCACCGAAGATCCGGTGAAACGGCCCGCCCTCGGTCAGCGTCACGGCGTGGCGCAATGCGAATTTCTCCTCCATCGTGCCATCAGGCGGCATGCGGTGGTTCATCCGCCCGGGCAGATCGCGGATTTCGGGGTAGAGCGAGCCGCCCATGGCCACGTTCACCTCCTGAAACCCGCGGCAGACGCCCAGAAACGGCTGTCCACGCTCGACACAGGCCCGGATGAGCGGCAGCGCCACCGCGTCGCGTGCCCGGTCAAAGGCACCATGCGCCTCGGTCTCGGGCTCGCCGTATTCCTCGGGATGCACGTTGGGGCGCCCTCCGGTGAACAAGAAGCCGTCGCAAACCTCCAGCAAGTCGCCGATGCAGACAAAGCGCGGATCGGCCGGGATCACCAGCGGCAAGCCGCCCGCCACTTCGGCCACGGCCTCGGCATTCATCGCACCGCCCGCGTAGGTGCGGTATTGTTCGTTCACCAGATGCTGGTTGCCGATGATGCCGATGACGGGCCGGGCCATGTGTCTTCCCCTGTAGGACTGCCCAAGATGTAGCGCCGTTTCGGGCCGACGAAAAGACCATGGCTGGGCACGGACGCCCTGCGTTGATGCAGATGCCCAAGGATTGGGCAGCCTTCACCCCCAGGATGCAGGCCGTGCGCGCCGCGGGTCAGCCGTCCACCGCCCGCGCCGCGCGCACCATGATCTCGACCTGCCAGTCCGGATGCGCCAGCCCCGCCACGATCAAGGTCGCCGCCGCCAGATGCGGGCCCAGCGCGCGCTCCCGTTCCTCGCGGAACAGCGCGACACCTTCAGACCCAGTGACGATACCGATGATCTCGGTGATGTCCGACACGGTCATGCCGCCCGCCGCAAGGATCGCCGCGACATTGGCCCAGGCTTGCCGATGCTGGCCGCGCGCATCCACCACCAGCACGCCCTCGGGCGTCATGCCAACCTGACCGGCCACCGTGATCTGGCGTGCGCCCGCGCCGATCTCGACGCCTTGGGCATAGGCCGAAAACGGAGGCGGTGCCGCATCGGTGGACAGAACCCTCACCCTTTACCCTCCGATTGGGACAGACGCGCCGTCGCCTCGATCTCGATCTTCATCCGCGGGTCCTGAAGACCCGCCACGATCATCGTGGCCGCGGGCCTCACCGCGCCCAGCCATTTGCGCGTCACCGGCCAGCACGCTGGCCACATCCCCGCGTCGGGCAAGATGTAGCGCACCCGCACCACATCTGCCATCGTGGCGCCAGCCTCCTGCAGGGCTGCATCGATGTTGGCAAAACTCTGCTCGGCCTGTGCTGCCGGATCCTCGGCGATCTCCATCGTGGCATAGTCGAACCCGGTCGTGCCCGCGACAAAGACCCAGCCATCCTCCACCACCGCGCGCGAATAGCCGATCTCGGCCTCGAAGGGCGAGCCGGAGGAGATCAACCGCCGCGTCACGCCCGCGCCTCGAACCCCGCCGCCTCGATCCCGGCAACAGCCACGGCTGCATCCTTGTCCGACGTGTCGCCGGTTACGCCCACAGCGCCCACCACGACCCCGTCTTGCAACACCAACACCCCGCCGGGCACCGGCACCAGCCGGCCGCCGAAGGCGCCATTCACCGCGCCCATGAAGAACGGCTGTTCTTCCGCACGCGCCTTCTGGACGCTGCCGGGCATGCCGAGCATCACCGCCCCATAGGCCTTTCCCCGCGCGATCTCGAACCGGCCCGGGCTGGCCCCATCCTCGCGCTCGAAGGCAAGCGGATGGCCGCCCGCATCCAGCACAACAACCGACAACGGGTTCAGCCCCATCTCACGCCCCTTGGCCCGCGCCACCGCGATCATCGCGCGCGCCTCATCCAGTGTGATCATCGCGTCCTCCCTTCGGGCCGGCGCGCCACGTCCCCGCGCGCCACCTTCTCTGTTTTCCAAATATCCCGGGGGTCCGGGGGCAGCGCCCCCGGTCCTCAGGCCGCCTTCAACTCCAGCCGCCGGGCATGCAGAACCGGCTCGGTATAGCCCGAGGGCTGCTCGCGCCCCTTGAAGACCAGATCACATGCGGCAGCAAAGGCGATGCCGTTGAAGCCCGGCGCCATCGGAGTGTAGCTGGGGTCGCCCGCGTTCTGTCGGTCCACCACACCGGCCATGCGGCGCAGGATCTCCATCACCTGCGCCTCGGACACGACACCGTGATGCAGCCAGTTGGCGATGTGCTGCGCCGAGATGCGGCAGGTCGCGCGGTCCTCCATCAAGGCAACGTCGTTGATGTCGGGGACCTTGGAACAGCCCACGCCGCCATCGATCCAGCGCACCACATAGCCCAGGATGCCCTGGGCATTGTTTTCCACCTCGCGCGTCACCTGAGCCTCGGACCAGCGCTGGTAGGCGGCCAACGGAATGTCCAGCAGCGCATTGACATAGGCCCGCCGCCCACCCTTGGCGAGCTTGGCCTGTACTGCCGCCACATCGACCTGATGGTAGTGCAAGCTGTGCAGCGTCGCGGCAGTGGGCGACGGCACCCAGGCGCAATTGGCCCCTGCGCGCGGGTGTTCGATCTTGACCTCCAGCATCTCGGCCATGGCATCGGGCTTGGCCCACATGCCCTTGCCGATCTGCGCCCGGCCCATCAGGCCACATTCCAGCCCGATGTCGACATTCTGGTTCTCGTAAGCGGCGATCCAGCTTTTGCGCTTGATGAAATCCTTGCGCGAAAACGGCCCCGCCTCCATCGAGGTGTGGATCTCGTCGCCGGTGCGGTCCAGAAACCCGGTGTTGATGAAGGCCATCCGGTGTTTGGCCGCCCGGATGCATTCCTTGAGGTTGACCGAGGTGCGCCGCTCCTCGTCCATCACGCCGAGTTTTACCGTGTAGCGTTCGAGCCCCAGAATGCGCTCCACCTCGGTGAAAGTCGCGTCAGCGAAGGCCACTTCCTCGGGCCCGTGCATCTTGGGCTTGACCACATAGACCGATCCCGCATGGCTGTTGCGCAACCCGCTATCCTTTTTCAGGTCATGCATGGCGATCAGAACCGTGACCATGGCATCCATCAGCCCCTCGTGGACCTCGGCGCCATCATCGAGCAAGATCGAGGGGTTGGTCATAAGGTGGCCCACGTTGCGCACCAGCATCAGGGCGCGCGCCTTGACCTGCATCGGCGTGCCGTCGGGCGCGAGATAATCGAGGTCGGGCTCCAGCGCCCGCGTCATCTGCCGCCCGCCCTTCTCGAACGTCTCGGTCAGATCGCCCCGCATCAGCCCAAGCCAGTTGCCATAGGCTTGCACCTTGTCCTCGGCGTCGACGCAGGCCACCGAATCCTCGCAATCCATGATCGCGCTGATCGCGGCCTCCATCCGCACATCGGCCAGTCCCGCCTGATCGCGCGAGCCGATCGGATGGGTGCGGTCGAAGACCAGTTCCACATGCAGCCCGTTGTTGACCAGAAGCACATGGCTCGGCGCCTTGGGATGGCCCCGGTAGCCCGCGAATTTGGCCGGGTTTTCCAGAGGTTTGTCGTCGATCAGCAGCTGACCGCGGTCGATATGGTAGCGCCGCGCATCCGCGTGGCTGTGGCCCTCGACCGGAAAGGCACTGTCGAGAAAGACCCGCGCCCGCGCCACGACCCGTGCACCGCGACCCCGATCATAGCCGCCGGATCGGGGCGCGCTGCCCATCGCATCGGTGCCATAGAAGGCATCGTAAAGACTGCCCCAGCGCGCGTTCGCCGCATTCAGCGCAAAGCGTGCATTGGTGATCGGCACCACCAGCTGCGGGCCCGCGACACTGGCGATCTCGGGGTCGATGCGGGTCGTGTCGATGGAAAACTCTTCGCCCTCGGGCAGGAGATAGCCGATCTCGCGAAGATAGGCCTCATAGCCGTCCGCGTCATGGGGCTGGCCGCGCCGCGCGATATGCCAAGCGTCGATTTTCGCCTGCAGATCCTGCCGCTTGTCCAGAAGTGCGCGGTTTTTCGGCGCGAAGGCGTGCAGCATGTCCGAGAACCCGTCCCAGAACCGCCCCACATCGACGCCGGTGCCCGCCAGGGCCCGGTCTTCCAGGAATTGCGCCAGCTCCGCCGCCACCTGCAGGCTTGCGCGCGCCACATATGTCGTCATGTCGATCACCTCTCGATGCAGCCATTCCACCGGTATCCCGCAGCATACCGGAGCCTCGCGCAGCGGATTACGGAAAAAGTTTCCGATCGGCAACAGGCCGCAACGTGGTTTGTACGACAAACCGGGCATCAGCCGATCAGGCGGACAGCCTCGGCCTCGGTCAGGCGGGGATGGGCGGGGCTGTCTGGCAGGGCAATACCCGCAGGCCAGTCGGCGGGCGGGCCGAGGGCGAGGCTTTCGCGCGGCCAGAAACTCTCGCAAGCCAGCGCCTGCGCAAAGATCACCGCATGATCTCTCAAGAGCAATTGATGCCATGTGATGCTGGCCCCGAAGTCGCGCGTGGCCTGCCCTGCCGCAACAAAGGCCGCTGCCGGCACCAGCACCGGTCCCTCGGGGCGATCCAGCCGCACGCATTGGGTTCCGGCGATCAGAAGATCGTCGCCCAGGCCCATGAACCCGCGGCGCAGGCGCACCGGCGCGGCCTGCCCGCGCGCCAGAACGCTGTGCACCCCATGCCAGACGACCGGCTGAAAACCATGGCCATCGGTCCAGACCTTGTCGCCGACGGCGATATCCTCGATCGGGCGCTTGCCGACTTCGGTCAGGATGCGGGTTCCCGCCGCTAACCCACCGGCAAAGCCCGGAGTGTCCCGTCCGCCGCCATGCGACAGCGAAAGCTGATAGCGCTGGCCGGGCTTGAGCGGTAGCGCCGCGCCGATCACCTGCTGGGTTGGTCCGGGCGGTTGACTGGTGCGCAGCACATAGCCGGTCAGCCGGATGCCCTTGGCGACATCGGCAAGTGTCCAGATCCGCTGTGCCAGATCGCCCGTCGCAAAGGCCTGCCCGCCCATCGTGACGGGGGCAGCAAGCCTGTCGCCGTCCAGCAGCACCTGAACCGGCACAGCGGACCGTGCCAGCGTCAGCGGCAGACCCGCTACCGTCTGCGCCGCGGCGATGGGATCGGAGGGCAGGCTACCGCCGAAATCCTCGGGCAGGTAGGCATAGATCGTGCTGGCGGTCATGTGCTGCCCCGATGGACCTGTGCCGGGGATCATCCCGGTCTCTTGGCGGATTTATCCGCTGGGCGCGCGTTCCTGCACCTGTCCGAGCAATAACGCACTTCGTCCCAGACCTTTTCCCACTTCTTGCGCCACGTAAAGGGTCGCCCGCAGGTGACGCAGGTCTTTTGCGGCAGGTCGGATTTCTTGCGCATGCGGGCCATGGGCGGGAGCTAGCCCTGAGACCCTGCAAGGCCAGAGCGCCCGGAACCTGCCCAGCAGCTATAGATCGAGGTGCAATTGCGCATCGGCCACCTGCGGCTTGCGCTTGCGCGGGGCGCGGTCATTGACGAAATGCCGCCCCGCGCCGCCATCCTTCCGGCTGGCATGCTTGTGGACGACCCGCGCCGCCTCGGCGCGGAAGGCATCACCGCGCCGCACTGCCCAGACCGCATCGCGCGCCGCGCGGGCGGCCTCGGTCACATCGACGACTGGCGCGGGGTAGCGCATGCCCAAAAGACGCGCGGCATCCTCCCACGCCCAAGGTGTCTGCAAGAGCGCATCGGGCACCTCGCGCAATTCGGGGCACCATGTCCGGGTAAAGGCGCCCGTCGGGTCCTGATCGTGCCCCTGCTTGACCGGGTTGTAGATGCGCACCGTGTTCATGCCGGTCGTGCCAGATTGCATCTGCATCTGCGGCCAATGGATGCCGGGCTCGTAATCGGTGAAGAGCCGCGCCAGATGCGGGCCGGTCGCGCGCCAGTCGAGCCACAGATGGTAGCTCGCAAAGGAGACCAGCATCGCGCGCATGCGGAAATTGAGCCAGCCGGTGGCGATCAGCGACCGCATGCAGGCATCGACGAAGGGCACGCCCGTTTCGCCCTTTTCCCATGCGGAAAGGCGCAGGGCATCGGGCACCATCGGCCGCAGCCCCTCATAGGCGGAATGCAGGCAGCGCCGTTCCAGCGCCGGTTCATCCTCCAGCTTTTGCATGAAATGGTCGCGCCACGCGAGCCGCGCCTCGAAACTGGTCATGGCACCCGACCAACCTTCGCGCGTGCCCTTGGCCTGCCGCTTGCGCATTGCAGCCGCCTGAGCCGCCTCCCGCCCGCTGATCGTGCCCCAGGCCAGATGGGGGCTCAAGCGTGAACAGGCATCGGCCCCCTCCAGCGGCGAGGACATGGCGCGCCGGTAGGTCTGGCCGCGCAGCTCCAGAAAAGAGGCGAGCGTCGCCTCGGCCAGGACGCGGCCGCCCTTTTGCCGCCCCGGACAGGGATCGAAGGGCAAGCCCAGATCGCGCGCATCGGGGATCGGACCGGGGTCGAGGGCGAACCCGGTCAACCCCTCTGGCGGCGCGAGCATGGCGGCGCGCATCGCGCCGTCGCGCCGCGCGGCCCAACCATCGCGCCCCTTGAGCCGCCGTACGACACCCGCCTGCGGCCGCTCGGACCAGCCCACGCCCAAGGCCGAAAGACGCGCGGCGACAGCACGGTCGCGGGCATAGCTCCAGAGATTGCCGGTTTCCTCGCAACTCAGGACCTCGGTGATCTTGGTTTGCACAAGAAGGTCCGCCAGAACATCGGCCGCGGGCCCCACCCGCACGATCAGGGGCGCGCCAAGCAGCCCAAGATCGTCGCGCAACCCCCTCAGGCTTTCGGCCACGAAACGCCAGTGCCGCGCCGAGGCGTCGTGTTGCGCCCAAGCCTCTGGTTCAACGATGAAAAGCGGCAAGATGCGCCCGCCGCGTGCGGCTGCCTCGGCCAGGACGGGATTGTCCTGCACCCGGAGATCGCGCTTGAACCAAACAAGAACATCTGAACCCATGGCGGGTCAGATAGCAGGCGCGGAGCCCCTGTCAAAGCCCCGCCGCATCGCCCACCGTCAATCTGCGACCGTGGGTACGACCAGCCCGGCCTCGGGCGTGGTGCCGCTGCCGATGACCTGCAGGGCAATGAAGCCCACAAGGATCACGGCAGCCAGAATGATCAGACCGCGCAGGACCATCAGAACCGGCTTGTGGCGGCGTTCCTGTTTCTCGACATTGGTGCTTGGGGCGGACATGGCTGTCTCCTTTCGCCTTGGGTGTCGATGACGCGACACAGGCCGATTGCCCGTGCGACGTGGTCTTTGACTTATGACCGTTCTCCAAGGAAACAAGGAATTGATCCCGTCGCGGCCCTTGCCGCGCCTTGCTCCGGGCCTCCACCCGGCCTAGCCTCGTGCCGAGCCGCCGCCTGCCAGAGGCGCCAGAGGAGAGACGATGAAAGACGCCGCCCCGCAGCCCATCCACCTGGCCGACTACCGCCCGCCTTCGCATCTGGTCGAGACGGTCGCGCTGACCTTTCGCCTGTCGCCGGGGGCGACGCGCGTTCTCTCACGCATCCGGTTCCGCGCCAATCCGGCGGGGTTGGAAAACGGTAATCTGCGGCTGGATGGCGAGGGCTTGCGCCTGATCTCCTGCGCGATCGACGGGGTGGCGCTGACCGCGCTCGACTACCTGTTGACACCCGAAGGGCTGACCGTGCCCGCAGAACGTCTGCCCGCCCAAAGCTTCTTGTGGGAGGCCGAGGTCGAGATCGATCCGGCGGGCAATACCGCGCTCGAGGGGCTGTACATGTCGGGCGGCATGTATTGCACTCAATGCGAAGCCGAGGGGTTCCGCAAGATCACCTTCTACCCCGACCGCCCCGACGTCATGGCCCCCTTCACCGTGAGGATCGAAGGCGACGCGTCCGTGCTCTTGTCGAACGGCAATCCGGGCGCGTCTGGCCCCGGCTGGGCCGAATGGCACGACCCTTGGCCCAAGCCTGCCTATCTGTTTGCGCTGGTCGCGGGCGATCTGGTGGCGCACAGAGACGCCTTCACCACGATGTCGGGCCGCGCGGTCGATCTCAACATCTGGGTCCGCCCCGGAGACGAGGGCAAATGCGCCTATGCGATGGACGCCCTCAAACGCTCCATGCGCTGGGACGAGGAGGTGTACGGCCGCGAATACGATCTCGACGTGTTCAACATCGTGGCCGTCGACGATTTCAACATGGGCGCGATGGAGAACAAGGGGTTGAACATCTTCAACTCAAAATACGTTCTCGCCTCGCCCGAAACCGCCACCGACCGCGATTACGATTTCATCGAAAGCATTGTCGCGCATGAGTATTTCCACAACTGGACCGGTAACCGCATCACCTGCCGCGACTGGTTCCAGCTCTGCCTCAAAGAAGGGCTGACGGTTTTCCGCGACCAGCAGTTCAGCGCCGACACCCGCAGCGCGGCGGTCCAACGGATCGAGGATGTGCTGCAACTGCGCGCCCGCCAGTTCCGCGAGGATGCCGGCCCGCTGGCCCATAACGTGCGGCCCGACAGCTATGTGGAAATCAACAATTTCTACACCGCGACCGTCTACGAGAAGGGCGCGGAAGTCATCGGGATGCTCAAACGCATCGTCGGTGCGCAAGAATACCGCGCGGCGCTCGACGAATACTTCCGCCGCCACGACGGGCAGGCCTGCACCATCGAGGATTGGCTGGCGGTGTTCCAAGACGTGACGGGCCGCGATCTGTCGCAGTTCAAGCGCTGGTATACGCAGGCGGGCACCCCGCGCCTGACGGCCGAATGGCAGGTAGCCGGCGACCGGCTGCATCTGCGGCTTGCGCAAGTGGTGCCGCCGACACCCGACCAACCGCTCAAGGAACCGGTTGTGATCCCCATCGCCATGGGCCTCCTTGCGGCCGATGGCACCGAGCTGTTGCCCGAGACGCATGTGATCCTCGACAGCCGCGAAACGGTTCTGGATTTCGACCTTGCCAAGATGGCGGCGCAGGCGGGCATCGCATTGCCCGACCGCGTCATCCCCTCGCTTCTGCGTGGCTTTTCCGCGCCCGTAATCCTCGACGCAGCCCTCACGCGGGCGGACCGGCTGGTGCTGCTGGCCCATGACCCCGACCCCTTCAACCGATGGGAGGCCGGGCGCAGCCTTATGCGCGAGACGCTGATGGGGATGCTGACGGGGGGCGCGCGCGATCCGGCGCTGTTCGACGCGCTTGGCCGGCTGCTCGCCGACGAACGTCTCGACGCCGCCTTCCGCGCGCTTTGCCTTGCACTGCCCTCCGAAGATGACTTGGCGCAGGCCGCCCATGACGGCGGCCTCGTGCCCGACCCGACCGCGATCCACGCCACCCGCAAGGCGTTCCAGTCCGCGATGGCGTCCGCGCTGCACGGACCCCTTGCCGCTCTCTACGATGCGAAGGACCCCGGGCCGGATTACAGCCCCGACGCGGCCCAGGCCGCAGACCGTGCCTTGCGCAACGCGGCGCTGGCGCTGCTGACGCGCATCGAGGGACCGGACCGCGCCCGGGCGCATTACGACGCCGCCACCAACATGACCGACGAGATCGCCGCCTTCACCGCGCTGCTCGAGGCGGGCGACACCGACGTCGCCCAACGCTTTCACGACCGCTGGAAAGATGACCGGCTGGTGATGGACAAGTGGTTCATGGCGCAAATCACCCATGCCGCGCCGGACCGGGCGGTTGCGACCGCGCGGGCGCTGACGGACCATCCGCTGTTCGACTGGACCAATCCCAACCGCTTCCGGTCGGTGATCGGCGGATTGACGGCCGGCAACCCCGCGGGGTTCCACGACCCCTCGGGCGCGGGCTACGCCTTTCTGGCCGACTGGCTGATCCGGTTGGATGCCAAGAACCCGCAGACGGCAGCGCGGATGTCTACGGCCTATGAGACTTGGGCGCGGTATGACGCCGACCGGCAAGACATGATTCGTGCCGAGCTTGACCGGATCGCGGCCACCGAAGGCCTGAGCCGCGATCTGTCCGAAATGGTGGGCCGCATCCGGGGCGCGTGACCCCGGACGGGGCGCAGGCGGCAGGCTGGTCATGCATATTTGGGGAAAGATGAAGGCTCAGTCCGCGATGGTCGTCGCCAGCCAGATCAGCGCGATCAGCACCGGCTGGTGGATCAGGTAGACGGCAAGGCTGTGGCGCCCGGGCAAGGCCAGCCAGCGGGCGGCACGCGGGGCCTGCCAGCGCGCCAGCCTGTCCCATCCGCCTCGGCCCGCCATGACGCGCGCCGCCGCGATGCCGAAGAGGACCGGCCCGAACCACGGAAAGAGCGGCACATAGTCGACGGACCGCACGCCGATGGCCTGCAAGCCCGTCCACCACATCCATGGCGGGTTCAGCGCCTCGAAGCGGAGGACCTGCGGCAGCCAGATCACCGCGACGCCCAAACCCGCGAGTAGCGGCGCGGGCAACCTGAGACAGGCCAGCCCGAGCAGGCTTGCGGCGGCGATGCAATGCAGGATGCCGAAAAAGATGAAGGCCTCGCGCATCGCCAGAAAGGTCGCGGCCGTGATCGCCAGCGCCGCCGCCGCGATCATCGCGAATCGCCGCCAGAAGCCGCGCCATCGGATGGCCCGGCCATGCGCAAGCCACAGGCTGACCCCGGCGAGGAACAGAAAGGACCCTGCCGTCAGATAGGCCAGCCAACGCCAGCCCGGCCGCATCGTGGTGCCGGGCGCCACCACGCCGAAGAGCTCCAGATCGAACACGAAATGGAACACGGCCATCGCGATGAGCGCCATGGCCCGCGCGAGGTCGAGGGCAACGATCCGGTTCGGACCTGTCGCGAACGCTGTCCCGATCGCCATTCCCGTCACTGTCGCCCGTTCCATCGTGATCGCGTCGCCCTGTTTGATGAGTTGACACTAGCAATGCGCAGCCCCGATGCCCAGACACCCGGGACGGGCGTACGCTCTGGTATCCGTCCCGCAGGGTCCCGGGGCTCGGGCGCGCTGCTCCGGGTCCGCCCCGTGGACGGTCGGGTCGCGAACCGGCCGCAAAAACTCCGGCACTCCGCCCCCCGAATGTCCCAAAACCGGCACAATCGCAGGCTTTTCTGCCGGCATGGAAAACAGATTTGACGCCCTCTTTCGTCCCGGCAACCTTGCGTTGAGCATGATGGCCTTTGCCGGTTTGACGTTGCTTGCCGCCTTCTTGTGGAACGTAGCCCCGAGCTTCGTGCTCCTGCTGCTTATCCCGGCGCTCGCGGTCAGCTTTTACCAGATGGTCCTGAGCCCGGTCTACGGGCTCAGGATGGACGACGAACGGTTGACCGTGATGACCGAGGATGGCACCCGGGTTGTGCCCTTCAAGGACGTTGCCCACATCCGGGTCACGGATCAGGAGAGCGCGTCACGCGTCACGCTGGTGCTGCACGACGGTGCGGAGGTGGCGATACCCTTCGACATGCCGCCGGGCCAGCTCGATCTGATCCGCGCCGTGACCGACCGTGGCATTGCGGTGCGCAGCACCTGAGCGCAGCGACCGGTCACCGCGCCGCGGCCAACATCGCGCGTGTCGGGTCGTGGACCGGCGCCTGGGAGGGTCGTGGCACCGGGCGGACAATGCTGGCCGAGACCGCGACCGGGTGCCTCATCGTGCCCAAACCTTCGGGGCGCAGGATGGGGCGGCGGCGCGGCAGACAATAGTCTTGCGAGCGGACCCAGTCGCGCATGTCTTCGCGCTTGCGGGGGGAATGGAACGGCCCCCAGTCGGCTGCCAGCCCGCGCATGCCCTCGGCGACAACACCGTCGCGCGGTACGGTCGCGGCCATGATCCGGATGCCGCAGCTCAGGTTTGCCGGCCCATCAAGCAACGCCTCGCCGGTCTGCACCGCGCAATTGCGCCAGCGCGCCGTGCCGGGCGCGATCTGCATCAACCCGAACCATTGACCCCCGCCGCCCACGGCACGGGGATCATGGGTGCTTTCATGCCAGGCCAGCGTCGAAACGAGCCCCGCCCAAAAGGCCGCGCGCTGCCCGGGATCGGCCTGCGGATAACCGGGACACCAGGCCGCGATGTCGCGCGGGACCACATCGAGAAGCGGTGCCCCATGGCTGCGCAGCGCCCCCATCACGGCACCCGTCCAGCGCGCGCCGCGCGGATGATCATCCCACCTGAGCCGCGGAATGGCCCAAGTCTCGCGCAGGCGCGGACGCAGGCTGCGCACGGGGGCAAGCGGGCTATGACTGTCGGGGGCTTCGGCCGGACGGGGCACGGGCAGATGTGCCGCCAGAGACGGATCGGGGTCGAGGTCCAGGTCAAACGATTGCATCCCCGCAAAGGTCACAACGACCGATCCCTCGAGCGGGGAGCCGGAAGACTGGTCCTGCAGGTCCTGCGCCGAAGACACTGTCCCGGACCCTGGCCCGAACAGGACAAGACCAAGAGCGATGAAAACGCCCGATCGTGGCAAGCGTCTCCTCCCCAGGTGGCGCACACCCAGCGACTTTGCCCGCGAGAGGCGGGTTTGGCAAGGAAAACGCGAGACCGACTCTCGGGCCCGCGGGGGTGCCTTCAGCCCTGACAGTAGGGCTGCTGGCTCACCCAGGCGCGCATTTCCTCGCGCTTGCTGGCCTGGCTGGGATGCAGCGGGCCCCAATCGGCGGCAACACCGCGCGTACCTTGAGAGATCACGCCGTCCCGCGAAACGGTCGTGGCCCAGATCCGCAGCGCGCAGCTGACATTGGCCGACCCATCGAGCAAGGCCTGACCACTGGTGGCGGCGCAGCCGTAATGCCGTGCCGTCGCGGGGCTGATCTGGACGAGGCCGAACCAACGCCCGCCTCCGCCTACCGCCTGCTCGTTCCAGGTGCTTTCATGGCGCGCCAATGCCGACAGGAGGCCAAGCCAGAAGGCCTCGCGCTCGGGCTCTGTGGCATCTGGGTAGCCGGGGCACCAAGCCTCGATATCGGCGGGCACGAGATCGGGCAGCACGGCGGCATGGGTGTCCAATGCGGCGAAGCCCGCCTGTTCCCACTCGGCCGAGGCCGGCACATGCGACCAGCGCATCACGTACCCGTCTTCGGGCGCGTTGCGCGCGCTCATGCTGGGCACCATTCCACAGCTCGTCAGAGCCGCCACACAGATCGCCGCCACACCGGCAGCCTTTACTTTAACCCCCACAGGGAGACCTCAAAATCCATTTCAGACGCGCCCAAGTGCCCGTCCGGTCCCGGTGCGGCAAGCTTTCTGGCGCGAGGGGCCCGATTTGCGCGGCTTATTGCCGATGAACTCAGCGCGGCACCCGGGCCACAGGGCAGCCTAAGTGGTGTCGGACCGGGCGACTTGCGGCTTGACGGGCGCGCCCGACCGCGGGCATCCGAAAGGCCTGTCGGTTCCGAGTGTGTGAGTGAGTGCGATGCATATCTTGATAGCAGCCCTGGCCCTTGTGGGTGGCGTGGCCTTCTGGATCTATCGCGCGCGCATGGCTGCCAATGCCGCCAAGGACCTGGCCGATCTGGCCGGCGACGTCGTGTCGGCAGCGCGGCGTTTCGGCTTTCGCCGTCGCTACAACGAACACCCCGTGGACAGCGTGGATGACCCGGTGCTGGCCGCAGGGGCGCTGTCGGTGGCCTTTTTGGAACTTGGCGCCGCCGCCACCGCCGACCAGCGCGGCGACCACCTGCGCGCCTTGCAGCGTCATCTCGAGGTCGACCTGAAAACCGCCGAGGAGATCCTCGTGATGGGGCACTGGCTGGTCAATGAATGCAACGGCCCCCAACCCGCAGTCCAGCGGTTGGGCAAACGGCTGATGCGGCTCTCGGGACCCGAAGCTCTCGCTGCCCCGATGACGGTCGTGGAAGAGGTGGCCGCCGCCCATGGCGGACTGGTAGACCGCCAGCGCGACAGCCTTGCGGACCTGCGCCGGATCTTCCGCCGCTGAACGCCCGCCCCCTTGCCCGCCTGCCTGTGCTGACCTAAACGATCCCTCGACGCCAGCCGGAGAGGCCCCCATGCTCGACCTGACCTACCAAACCCCGAAACCCAAGGTGATCGCAGGCGCGAAACACGACTGGGAACTCGTGATCGGCATGGAGGTGCATGCCCAGGTCTCGTCGAAATCCAAGCTGTTTTCCGGTGCCTCGACGCTGTTCGGGTCGGAACCCAATTCCAACGTCGCCTTCGTGGACGCCGGCATGCCCGGCATGCTGCCCGTCATCAACGAGTTTTGCGTGGCGCAGGCCGTGCGCACCGGCCTGGGTCTGAAGGCGCAGATCAACCTGACCTCGGCCTTCGATCGCAAGAACTACTTCTACCCCGACCTGCCGCAGGGCTACCAGATCAGCCAGCTCTACCACCCCATCGTGGGCGAGGGCGAGGTTCTGGTCGAACTGGGCGACGGCACCGCGCGTCTCGTGCGGATCGAACGCATCCATCTCGAACAAGACGCGGGCAAGTCGATCCACGACATGGACCCGGCCCTCAGCTTTGTCGACCTCAACCGCACCGGCGTGGCGCTGATGGAGATTGTCAGCCGCCCCGATATCCGCGGGCCGGAGGAGGCGGCGGCCTATGTCGCCAAACTCCGCCAGATCATGCTCTATCTGGGCACCTGCGACGGCAATATGCAAAACGGCAACCTGCGCGCCGACGTGAACGTCTCGGTCTGCCGCCCCGGCCAATACGAGAAATATCAAGAGACGCAAGATTTCTCGCATCTCGGCACGCGCTGCGAGATCAAGAACATGAACTCCATGCGCTTCATCCAACACGCCATCGACCATGAGGCGCGCCGCCAGATCGCCATCCTTGAGGCGGGCGGCAGCATCTTGCAGGAAACCCGTCTCTATGACCCCGACAAGGGCGAGACGCGATCCATGCGCTCCAAGGAAGAAGCGCATGATTACCGCTACTTCCCCGATCCCGACCTGTTGCCGCTGGAAATCGAACAGGCTTGGGTCGACGACATCAAGGACGCCCTTCCCGAACTGCCTGATGCGAAAAAGGCCCGCTTCATCGGCGATTACGGCTTGTCGGATTATGACGCGAGCGTGCTGACGGCAGACCTCGACGCCGCCCATTATTTCGAGGCCGTGGTGGCCGAGGCCGGTCCCGAAACGGACAGCGGCAAGCTGGCTGCCAACTGGGTCATCAACGAGTTGTTCGGCCGCCTGAAAAAGGAAGAGCACGCCATCACCGCCTCCCCCGTCACGCCTGCCCAGCTTGGCGGCATCATCGGGCTGATCAAATCGGGCGACATCTCGGGCAAGATCGCCAAGGACCTGTTCGAGATCGTCTACACCGAAGGCGGCGACCCCGCGCAGATCGTCGAAGCCCGCGGGATGAAACAGGTGACGGATACCGGCGCCATCGAGGCCGCCGTCGACGCCATCATCGCCGAGAACCCCGCGCAGGTCGAAAAGGCCCGCGCCAACCCCAAGCTCGCTGGCTGGTTCGTGGGTCAGGTGATGAAGGCCACGGAGGGCCGCGCTAACCCGGCGGCCGTGAACGAGATCGTGACGGCGAAACTGGGGCTCTGACCTGCCCTCGGGGACACGCCCCCTTCGCATCACGGCCCTCTCCCCTTGCCCGGCCCCGCGTGCCCCGGCTAAACCGAAGCCAAGCCGCAAGGAGCCGTCATGCCGCGCTACGAGTACAAGCTTGTCCCTGCCCCCGAAAAGGCTCTCAAGCAGAAGGGCCTGAAAGGGGCTGCCACGTTCGCCGCCACCCTCGAGGACGTCCTCAACGAGATGGGGCGCGACGGTTGGTCCTACCTGCGCGCCGACACCCTTCCCGAAGAGGTGCGCACCGGCCTGACGTCGAAGACGACCGTTTATCGCAACATCCTGATCTTCCAGCGCGCGTTGCCGCAAGACCAGCCCGATCCTGCCGCGGCCCGTGCGACACGCAGGCGCCTTCCCCCCCAGGACGAGGAGGACGACGACACCGCCCCGCCCGCGCTGGTCAATCTCTTCGCCGATCCCGAGGACCCACCTGCAGGCCCAGGCCCGACACGCAAGCCCTGAACAGCCCGGCCTAGTCGCTGATGGTCAGCGCCAGCGCATGGATCTCGGCCACCAGATCACGGCCCAGCGCCGCGTGAACCGCCCGGTGCCGCGCGATCCGGCTCATGCCTGCAAAGCCATCGGCCGCGATCGTCACGTTGAAATGGCTCTGCCCGCCGTCCTGATAGCCTCCATGACCGCGATGCCGCTCGCTGTCGTCGACCACTTCCAGAACCCGGGGCTGAAACGCCTCCTGCAGGCGCTGCTCGATTTTCTCTGCCCGCGTCACGATTTTCCCCTCTTTCCTCTTCAACTTACCGCCCAAAACCCTAAACTCACGCTTCCGAGTCGAAAAGGGGAACGCGATGACCAGCAAGGACCCGTTCAATTTCGACCTCCGGGTGTCGACGGACAAGAAGAAACGACGCACCGGCCGCCGCGGCATGTCGGGCGCGTTCGAAACCTCGCAGCGTGTCTGCGAGGCCGAAGGCTGTGAGGAAACGGGCCAGTACCGTGCGCCCAAAAGCCCCGACAACCTCGAGGAGTACAAGTGGTTCTGCCGCGAGCATGTGCGCGAGTACAATCTCAAGTGGAATTTCTTCGACGGCACCACCGAGGCCGAGATGGAGGCGCAGCTTGACCGCGACCGGGTCTGGGACCGGCCCACCAAGCCCTTCAAGAAATCGGTCGAGGAACGCGCCTGGGCGCGGCTTGGCGTCGATGACGCCCATCAGGTGCTGGGCGGCAACGCCACGCGCAACCCCGGGCGCTCGGGCGGGGCGGGGCGCAAGCTGCCCCCCACCGAACGCAAGGCGATCGAGATCCTCGAGGCCAAGGACAGCTGGACCAAGACCGAGATCCGCAAGAGCTACAAGGCGCTCATCAAGATCCTGCACCCCGACATGAACGGCGGCGACCGCTCCGACGAGGACCGCCTGCAAGAGGTCGTCTGGGCTTGGGACCAGATCAAGGACAGCCGCAATTTCGCCGATTGATCGCGCCCGCCCCGGCTTCTTCGTTTCAAAAATATCCCCGCCGGAGGCTCCCGCACCCGCCAAGGTCGCCTCCGCTTGCGGGGGGCCTGCCCGAGGCCACAGGGGCGCGCCCCGCGTCAGCGGGGCGCGCCCGGGCGACAGCGAAGCCTGTGCAAGACCATGACAGGGCCCGATGCCTGACACCCATTTCAAAAGCCTGATCCTCGGCGCGGGGGCTGCGGGCATGATGTGCGCGGCCCATAGCGGCCCCGGCACTCTGGTCATCGACCACGCAAAGGCACCGGGCGAAAAGATCCGCATCTCGGGCGGCGGGCGGTGCAATTTTACCAATCTGCACACGGGGTCCGGCAACTTCCTGTCGGAAAACCCGCATTTCGCCAAATCCGCGCTCAGCCGATACACGCCTTGGGATTTCCTCGATCTCGTCGCGCGCCACGCCATCCCCTGGCATGAAAAGACGCTCGGCCAGCTCTTCTGCGACCGCTCGGCCAAGGACATCATCGCCATGCTGCGCGCCGAAATGGGGGGCGCCGGGCTGTGGCTACAGACCAGCGTGGAGGACATAGCCCACCGCGACGGCCGGTTTCATGCGACGCTGACCCGCGAGGGTGCCCGCATGACCGTCACCGCCGATCACCTCGTGCTCGCCACGGGGGGCAAGTCGATCCCCAAGATGGGGGCCACAGGGCTGGCCTACCGCATCGCCGAACAGTTCGGCCACCGCGTGACCGAGACCCGGCCCGCGCTGGTGCCTCTGACCTTCGACGAGGCGCAAAAGACGGTCTTTGCCGCGCTTGCGGGCACCGCCGTAGACACGCGCGTCACCTGCAACGGGGCGGCCTTCGACGAGGCCATGCTCTTCACCCATCGCGGCCTGTCGGGGCCCGCCATCTTGCAGATCTCGTCCTTCTGGCGCGAGGGCGACCAGCTATCGGTCCGGCTCCGCCCCGAACTCGACCTTTACGACCAGCTGCGCGCGCGCCGCACCGTGGGCGGCGGCAAGGCCACCGCGACCGTTCTGGCCGATCTGGTGCCGCGCGCGCTGGCCCGTCATCTGGCCGAGGCCTGGGGCGTCACCGGCAACCTTGCCGATCAGTCGGATGTCAGCTTGCGCGATCTGGCGCGACGGCTGTCGGACTGGCAGCTCACCCCCACCTCCTCCGAGGGCTACCGCACCGCCGAGGTGACCTTGGGCGGCGTTGCGACCGACAAGATCAATTCCCGCACGATGGAAAGCCAGATCCTGCCCGGCCTCCATGTCATCGGCGAAGCGCTCGATGTCACCGGTTGGCTGGGCGGCTACAACTTCCAATGGGCCTGGGCCTCGGGCGTGGCGGCGGGCCGGGCCATCGCGGCGGCTTAGCCGCGCCAGAAGGCCGCGGTGAACAGGACAAAGACCGCCAGCAGTTCCAGCCGCCCGACCAGCATGGCGAAGATCATGATCCACTTGGCCGCCGTGGGGAACGCGTCCATGGCACCCGTCGGCCCGACCTCGGGACCGAAGGCGGGACCGACATTGGCGACCGAGGTCCAGGCTGCCGTGATCGCGGTCTGCGTCGCAAGCCCGGTCAGCGACAGGGCCACGGCCACCACCCCCATGGTCAGAAAGAACAGGACGGTGAAGGTCATCACCGAATCGATCACGTCTTGCTCGATGGGCCGCCCGTCCAGCCGGGGCACCGTCACCGTGCGCGGGCTGACAAGGATGCGCAGCTGGTTCAGCATCGCCTCTTTCAGCACCAGATAGCGGAACACCTTGACCGAACAGCCCGTCGACGCCGTGCAGCCCCCGATCAGCCCCGCCACGAACAAGACGCCGAAGGCAAAGCTGCCCCAAGATGTCACATCCGCGCTGCCATAGCCCGTGCCGGTCCAGATCGTGACGAGGTTGAAGGTGCTTTCGCGCAAGGCCGGTTCGACCTCATGACCCAGCACCAGCACCCGCCACAGGACAATCGCGGCGACACCATAGGCCATCCAGCGCAGGAAAGCCCGCACCTGTACGTCGCGCAACAGCGCCAAGCGGTTGCCGTTTGCGAACTGGATGAAGCGGATGAAAGGCACCGAGGCAAGGATCATGAACACCACCGCCGCATATTCCGCGGGGCCGGAAAAGGCCGCGAAACTCTGGTCCGTAGTCGAAAACCCGCCCGTGGACAGCGTGGTCAGGGCGTGGACGGTCGCCTCGTACCACTCCAAGCCAAGCGCGCCATAGGTAATGGCACAGGCCAGTGTCAGCACCACATAGGCCAAAATCAGCCCGCGCGAGATGTCGATGGTGCGCGGCAGAACCTTGCCCAGCGTGTCGAACCCTTCCGAGCGAAAGAACTGCATGCCCCCCACCCGCATCACCGGCAAGAACAACAGCGCCACGATCACGATCCCGAGGCCGCCCAGCCATTGCAAGATGCCGCGCCACAGGTGCACGCCCCGCGGCAGGTCATCGAGACTGGGAAAGACGGTGGCGCCCGTGGTGGTCATGCCCGAGACCGCCTCGAAATAGGCGTCGGTCACCGACACGTCGGGCGCGCCCAGCATCAGGGGGATCGCCCCCACCATGGGCAGCACCACCCAGGTGGAGGTGGTCAACAAAAAGGCCTCGCGCACGCTCATCCCGCGCAGGTCGAAATTGGCCGAGGCAAGCGCAACACTGCCCCCCAGTGCCACGGCGACGGCGGCCGAGACGGCGAAAGCCTGCCAGTTGCGATTCCCGTCCCCCAGATCGAGCGCCATGGGGAACAGCATCATCACCCCCATGACCACGGTCAGAAGCCCAAGCACATATCCGACGGGTCGCAGGTCCAGCATGGGCGGAGCGTTGGCGCGCGCGCGCAGCGCTGTCAAGCAAACCGGCCAAGGACGGTGACGCAGCGCCTTTCAGTAAATGATTGAAATGGCGCATGCCTTTGTGTCACGTTTGCAGCGCGCAATATAGAATCCGGGGCGCGTGCCGCGCCTTTTGCACCAGCCGGCCCTGCATCATGCGGGGCCTAGCCAGACAGGAACATTCGACGTGGACGACACGAAGTCCAAGAAGACGCTGAGGGATGGCGACATCGCCACCTACCAGCGTCGCACCGGCCCCACCACCGGCGCGCCCGGCACCGATGCCGACACCCATGCCCATACCGACAAGGACGCGGCCCCCAAGGCCGGAACCGATGCCGGCGCGGTACCGGCCACGGATCGGGACGCCTGATCGTATTTTACAAAATCGCCATTCCAACGGAGGACAGACGCATGAATGACGGCACCGACGACAAGGACAAGAAAGCCAAGGCAACCCTCGACGACAGCCAGATCGAGACCAGCCGCGGCATGAACCGGCGCACCATGCTGCGCGGCTTCGGCATCGGCACGTTGGGCCTTGGCGGTGCGGCCGTGTCGGGCTGCGTGGTCGTTGGGTCTGGTGTGACCGATATCGACAACGGCAATATCACGGATCCCGTCGGTTTTGGCCGCGGCTCGCGGCGCGGCTACCGTACCGGGATCACTGACCGCGATTGGGGCGGGAACATCACCGATCCCGTCGGCTACGGCCGCGGCTGAGCCTTCGGTCTTTCGCACGAAAAGCCCGGCTGCATCCGCGGCCGGGCCTTTCGCGTCTGTGGTGCCGACAGTGTCAACCGCGGTGGATCAGGCTGGAAAACAGATGCGGATCAAGGCTGGCCTGCGCAAAGGTGTTGCCCTCGGTCAGCACGCTGACCGCGTCATGGCTGTGCAGGCTTTCTTGATGGCTCGCGACCACGCGGAAATCGCCCACGCGCGTATCCGCATGCAACTGCTCGGCATAGAGCCGGGCGGCATCCTCGACAAAGATCGGGTTGGCGGCGTTCAGCTCGGCAAAAGCCTGTTCATCCTCGCGCTTGACCATGACCTGCGTCTCGGTCGGCACGGCGGCCCGAGCCATCTCGATCAGATCCTCGAACCAAAGGCAGCCCTCGCCGTCCTTCAGTTCCACCGAAATCCGCGCGACCGAGCGCTGGGAATGGGGCGTTGCCAGCTGGCTCCGCGTGGCGCGCGCGTGTTCCGACAGTTCCAGCGAACATGGGCAGGTCGAGGAATATACATAATCCAGATGCACGATCTTCTGCCGCACGCCGGCCCGCTCCACGAGTTCCAGCGCGATGTCGTAATATTGGTAGCCCGACAGACCCGAGCGCAGGCTTTGGACCCGCGCGGGAAAGGACAGGCGCATCTGGATGCGGGCATCAAAGCTTTCGAGGTCGGATTTGTAATCGTCCAGCGCCGCCTCGATCACCTCGAAGGAAAAGGTCTTTTCCGCATGCACATAGAAGGACCGCATGATGCGGCTCATGTTGATGCCCTTCTTGTCCGCCTCGAGGCTGACGGTGCCGGTGACGCTGGTTTCCAGCGTCAGATCGCCATTGTCGCGCGTGTGATAGCGGATCGGCAGGCGGAAATTGGAGATTCCGACATGCTGGATCTGCCGGTTCGCGCCCCGGATAAGCGACGACGGACCGTTTTGCAGATCGGGCAGCGTGTCCTTGTAGGCGGCATCGGCCCTGAACTCGGTCGGGTAGTGCCGTTCGAACACCGGATAGGGCGCCGCAGCCAAGCGCCCGATAGTCGGGTCAAGCGCCGCGATCTCCTCGGTGCTCGCCGTCGCCGCCCAGGCCCTCAAGCGCGCCAGCGCTGTTTCGACCTCGGCCCGGCTGGGGGCTTCGGTCATCTCGGTCACGTGGATGTTCATGGCAGTCGTCCTCTCGTGTCACGGCACGAACCCGCAAGATAGGACCTGCGTGGGACGTTCCCAATCTTGCCGTACATTTTTTTTACGCTAGTGGGCCCGTTGCGGATCACGTTTTCCCACCGTCCGGAGGGTATCTTTCGACAGGAACCGGGCTCAGGCGGCGCAGGTCGCTGCGCGGGACAGATCCTTGGCCATGACCGCATTGGGCAAGCGCACGCCATGACGTTCGACCTCCTGCCGGGTGACGATCCGCCAGCCGCGCCGGGCAAAAAAGCGTTCGGCCAGCAGGCTTGCCTCGGTCTCCAGCCGGGTCAGGCCGGCGGCGCGCGCGCGACCCTCCAGTACGGCGTAAAGCGTTTCGGCCACGCCCTGCCCCATCGCCTCTGGCGCGACATAGGCGAAATCGATCCAGCCGGTCATCGGGTCCAGCGTCATGAAGCCCAAAAGACGGTCGTCACGTTCGGCCACAATCGTCTGCGCCTCGATCAGACGGCGGCGCCAGTCCTCGCCCATCGGGGGCGCGGGCGACCATGCCGCGCGCTGCATGGCGTCGTAATGGCGCGCTGCCCCCTCGTGCACGGCGCGGTGGAACAGATCGGCCAGCCCCGGCGCGTCGGTGACGCGAGCCGGGCGGATGATCAGACCGTTCATGCGCCCTGTGCAGCCGTCATTGCCCCCATCAGATCAGCGATCAGATCCTCGGGGTCCTCAAGACCCACCGAAAGCCGCACCAGCCCGCGCGTGATGCCCAGACCCTGCCGCTGATCCTCGGTCAGGCGCTGGTGGGTCGTCGTGGCGGGATGGGTGATGATGGATTTCGCATCGCCCAGATTGTTGGAGATGGTGATGATCTCGAGCGCGTTGAGAAACCGGAAGGCCGCCGCCTGCCCGCCCTCGATCTCGAAGGCGATGACCGTGCCGCCGGTCTCCATCTGCGCGCCGTTCAGCGCGAATTGCGGGTGCGAGGGCAGGCCCGGAAAGATCACGCGGGCAATGCCGGGCTGGCCTTCGAGCGCCTCGGCGATGGTCTGGGATGCGCTGGCCTGCGCCCGGCAGCGCAACTCCATCGTTTCCAGCGATTTCAGCATCACCCAGGCATTGAAGGGCGACATCGCGCCGCCTGTGTGCTTGAGATAGGGTTCCACCGTCTTGCGGATGAAGGTCTTGGAGCCAAGGATCACACCGCCCAGACAGCGGCCCTGACCGTCGATGTGTTTGGTGGCCGAATAGATCACCACATCTGCGCCGAGGCCCAGCGTGTCCTGAAACACCGGCGTGGCAAAGACATTGTCCACGATCACCAGCGCGCCGGCCGCATGAGCGATGCGCGAGACGGATGCAATATCAATGACTTCCAGCGCGGGGTTCGAAATCGACTCGAAGAACACCGCCTTGGTGTCTGATCTGACAGCACTTTCCCATTGCGACAGGTCGGTGCCGTCGACGAATGTCACCTCCACCCCGTAGCGCGTCAGCACCTCTTCGAGGATGTAGAGGCAAGACCCGAAGAGCGCGCGCGCCGCCACCACATGATCGCCCGCGCGCAGCATCGACACCAGCGCGCCATTGACCGCCGCCATGCCCGACGCCGTGGCAAAGGCATCCTCGGCCCCCTCAAGGGCTGCGATGCGATCCTCGAACATGCGTACGGTCGGGTTGCCGTAGCGCGCATAGATGTATTCGTCGGGGCCCGTCTCGATGAAACGCGCCTCGGCGGCCTCGGCACTGTCGTAGACAAAGCCCTGCGTCAGAAACAGCGCCTCGCTTACTTCGCCATACTGGCTTCGGCGGGTGCCGGAATGCACGGCACGAGTGCGTTTCTTCAGCGTCTTCAGGGTATTGGCGTCCTTCACGGCGCGCTCCTCTCATCTCGTGCCCAAAGGGGCGGACATGGTCGGGGGCGTGCGATCAGGGTGCGATCAGGCCAGGCGTCCTCGACCTCTTTAGCGGCTTGTTTAACGTGGCCCGCAATCCGGTTCACAAATCACCACGCGCGCTTGGCTACGCTTCAGCCCGCGCGACGTCAAGCGCCGCTGCGGCATGGAAAACACGTCACGAAACCGTTGCGCGGATTTCACCGAAATGTTGCGGTCAGGGTCTAGCCCGCCCCCCAGATATGGCAGGAGCAGGCTGGATGGCGATGATATCCGTCAATGTGACCGGACAGGACTGGGCCAGCGCCGCGCCGCTGGCCCCGGCGCTGCATGCCCTGCCGCCGCGCGCCGCCGTTACGGTGATGATCCACGGCTACCGCTACTCGCCGCGCGACCCTGCCAATGATCCGCATCGCCACATCTTGTCGCCGCGGGGCGGGTCGGCGCGCTGGAAATCGGTGAGCTGGCCGCGCCATCTGCGGCTGGACCGGACCGAGGCCGCGCTTGGCATTTCGCTGGGCTGGCACGCGCGGGGCCACCTGCAGGGCGCGGCACGGCGCGCCTTCGACGCGGGCGATGCGCTGGCCGACCTGCTGTGCGCGATCAAGGCCGCGCGCCCCGACATCCACGTCAACCTCATCGGTCATTCGCTCGGCGCGCGCGTGGCCCTTGCGGCAATGGCGGGACTGCCGGCGGCCCATGTCGACCGGGTGATCTTGCTGTCGGGGGCGGAATACCGCAGCCTTGCCCTTGCGGCCATGGCCTCGCCCGCCGGGCGGACCGCGCAGGTGCTCAACGTCACCAGCGGCGAGAACCTCATCTTCGATTGCGGGTTCAGGCTGGCCGTGCCTGCGCCGCATCCGCGTGACTGGCCGATTGCCGCGGGCCTGCATCAGGTTCCGGGCTGGACGGACCTGCGCATCGATTGCCCCGACAATCGTGCGGCGCTCGACCGGATCGGGTTGGGCATCCGCCCGCCCCGCGTGCGCATCTGCCATTGGTCGAGCTACCTGCGCCCGGGTCTGTTCCGCCTTTATCGCAGGGTCTGCGACCCATCACAGCCCGATATCCTGCCACGTCTGGCTGACGCCCTGCCCCGGCCCGAACGCTCACGGGCAACACGGGGACCGGTGCCGCGGCTTTCCCCCTTGTGATCGCACGGACCGCTTCCGATCTTGGAAAGACGGGCGGGAAACCACCGGCGCGCGTCGCTGCATCTGGTTTTTCGCAAAAAAGCTTTCTAACGTGACGACCGCGGCTGGTCACAGAAAACGGAGTTGGCATGAGTTCGAGTTTCTTGCAGGGTGTTTCGTTTTTCGCGCTGGTCGTCATCACCGTGATGGCGAGTTTCGGCGGGTTCGGGGTGCTTTGAGATGTCGAAACGTTACGCCGGCGATCACAGCCCGACCGGACGGCGCGACAGCGATGCCCCGCGCGAGACGGTGACGGCAGAACGGCTCGAGGTGCCCAGCTTCAAGGGTCGCAAGCCCATGCGGCACGGTGCCAAGATCAATGTCTTGTTCATCTTGCCGCTTGTGGCGATGGCTGCGGCGTTTTTCCAGCCGGTGACGGCGATGGCGGTCGATCTGGCGGGAGCGGGCGCGATGATGCTGGCGGCCTGGCTGACGCGCGACGGGGTGCGGGCCGAGGATGCCTTTGCCGAACGCAAGGTGGCCCGCCGCCCGGCCATTCCGCGCAAGATTTTCGGCTCGGTCCTGATGGGGGCGGGCGTGGGCCTTCTGGTTTTTGGCGGGCAATGGAACCTTGCAGCGGCCATCTTGGTGGGCGCCATCGCGGGTGCGCTGCATCTGGCGGCCTTCGGCCTTGACCCGCTCAAGGACAAGGGTCTTGAAGGTGTGGACCGCAACCAGACCGACCGTATCGCGCGCAAGATCGAAGAGGCCGAGAAGGTGCTGACGCAGATGAGCGACGCGATCAAGCGCGCCCGCGACCGGCAGCTTGAAACCCGCGTTCTGGCCTTTGAGGAAACCGTGCGCCAGATGTTCCGGCAGGTCGAGGCCGACCCGCGCGACCTGACGCAGGCCCGGCGCTATCTGGGCGTCTACCTACAAGGCGCGCGCGACGCGACGGTGCAATTCGTCGAACTTTACGCGCGCGGCCGCGACCCCAAGGTGCGCGCCGATTACGAGGCGTTCTTGAGCGATATGGAAACCAATTTCGCAAAGCGGACCACCGCGATGCTGACCGATGACCGGACGAATTTCGATGTCGAGATCGAGGTCCTGAGGGACCGATTGAACCGTGAAAACCTGCGTATCGAGGGATAGGACAAAGCCATGACCACAACCATTCGCCAACAGGCCGAAGAGGCCGCAAAGATGGTCGAAGAAATCAACGCCGTCGTGCTGCTGGAACCCAGCGCCGATCTGGTGCCCCTGCCCGCCGCCGATGCCCCCACCGCCGAGGAAATCCGCAGGCGCCTGGCCGAGATTGACCTGACCGATACCAATTCCATCGTCACCTTCGGCTCCTCCGCACAGGCGGAATTGCAGCAGATCAGTCAAGCTATGCTGCAAGGCGTCAAGAACAAGGATGTGGGGCCTGCGGGTGACAGCTTGCGCGAGATCGTGGGCACGATCCGCGGCTTTTCCGTGGACGAGCTTGACCCCAACCGCAAGCAAAGCTGGTGGGAACGCCTGTTCGGAAAGGCCAAGCCGATCCACAACTTCATGGCCAAGTACGAAGAGGTTCAGGACCAGATCGACAAGATCACGGAAAACCTGCTGCGCCACGAGCACACGCTGATGAAGGACATCAAGTCGCTCGACAAGCTCTATGAAAAGACGCTGGATTTCTATGACGAGCTGGCGCTCTACATCGCCGCCGGCGAGGAAAAGCTGCGCGAGATCGACACCGTCACCATCCCCGCCAAGGAGGCCGAGGTTCAGGCCGCCCCCGAGGATGATCAGGTGATCCGCGCGCAGGAACTGCGCGACCTGCGCGCCGCGCGCGACGATCTGGAACGCCGCGTCCATGACCTGAAACTGACCCGTCAGGTCACGATGCAGTCGCTGCCCTCGATCCGGCTGGTGCAGGAAAACGACAAGAGCCTTGTCACCAAGATCAACTCCACCCTCGTGAACACCGTGCCGCTCTGGGAAACCCAGCTGGCCCAAGCCGTCACCATCCAGCGCTCGACCGAGGCCGCCAAAGCCGTGCGCGAGGCGACCGACTTGACCAATGAGTTGTTGCGCCAGAACGCCACCAACCTGCGCGAAAGCAACAAGATCGTCCGCGAAGAGATGGAGCGCGGCGTCTTCGACATCGAAGCCGTCAAGGCCGCCAATGCCGAACTGATCGCCACGATCGAGGACAGTTTGCAGATCGCGGACGAGGGCAAGCGCCGCCGCGCGGACGCAGAGGTCGAGATGCAGAAGATGGAAGCCGACTTGCGCGACACGCTCTCGGCCGCATCCTCGCGCGCCACGCAGGCAGCAGCCAACACGACCGGTTCGGGCGCCACGCCCCCGCCGCCGCCCGCGAGCTGAACACGCACCATGCGGCTGCGCCTGCCAGACCTGATGACCTGCGCCGCCGCGCTTGCCCTGTCGGGATGCATCGCCTCGACGCCTGCGCCCGAGGTCTCGCCCCGACCCGAACAAAGGGCCATGGCCCCTGCGCCCTCAAGCGAAAGCGCGGCCTTCGCGCGCTATTACAGGAGCGTTGAGGCGCGGCTGGTCGGTGACGGTCTGCTGCGCACCGATGGCGGCGTGACCGACGCGCCGTTTACGGCGGCCATGCTTGCGGCCAATTTCGAGCGGATCGCGCTCTATGACGAATACGCCCTGATCGGGGGGCGGTTCGTGCAACAGCAGACGCCGTCGCGGTTGCGGCGCTGGGAACAACCGGTCCGCATCCAGGCCCATTTCGGGGCCTCGGTCAGCGCCGACCAGCGGGCCGAGGACCGCTCGATCCTGTCGACCTATGCAACGCGGCTGGCACGGGCCACCCGGCATCCGATCAGCACGGTCAGTTCGGGCGGGAATTTCCACGTGCTCTATCTCAACCGCGATGATCAGCTGACGGCCGGTGACCTGGTGCGACGGCTCGTCCCCGGTGCGGGTCCCGAGGTGATCGCCGAAATCGAGAACCTGCCGCGCTCGACCTTCTGTGCTGTCTATGCCTTCTCGGAAACAGGCGGGCGGCCGGTCTATGTCGCGGCCATCGCCATCATCCGCGATGAACACCCCAGCCTGCTGCGCCGGTCCTGCGTGCATGAAGAAGTGGCCCAAGGTCTGGGCCTGCCCAACGACAGCCCGTCGGTGCGGCCCACGATCTTCAACGATGACGAGGAATTCGCCCTGCTGACGCCACATGACGAGCTTTTGTTGCGCATGCTCTACGACCGCCGCCTGCAGCCGGGTCTGCGCCCCGGCGAGGACCGCGCCACGATCCGCCAGATTGCCGAGGAACTGATTGGAGGTCCGAGTTGAGGCCCGCCCTGACATCCGCCGCAGTGGTGGCACTGCTCGCCTGCGGCCCCGTAGCGGCGCAAGATGCCATCGCCTGGCTGCAAGAGGGTGTCGGCCTTTCCACCCGGGTGATGTCACCCGGCGAGTGGACGCCCGCGGGCGGTCTGGTCCACGCCACCGACCCGCTGACGCTCTGGCAAACCGGCCCCGATGCCACCTTGATCACCGTCCCTGAGGCACCTGCCCGCGTCATCGGCCTGATCGACCGCGAATACGGACGCTCCATCCTGATGGCGCTGGTCTGGTCCGACGCTCCTGTCGTCTGCGGCGAGGATCTGGGGACCATCGGCGTCGACACCGGGCTTGCGGGCTTTCTGACGCCGGCCGATGTCGCAGCGCTGGAGGCCTATGCGGACCCGTCGCTGGGGACCTATCATGGCACCTACGCTGACCAGCTTGAGGCCGAGGCCCCCACCGTGCCCCTGATCGCCGAACTGCCGGACGGCAGCCGCTTTCCGGTCAGCGGCTCGGGCTGGGGCGATGGCGGCTACCCGGTGGCCAGCTTGCGCGACGCCTCGGGGGCCATGGTCGCGGTGTATGCCCAGTTCGACACCGGCACCGACGACTGGCTTTTGCCGGTGAGCTGTGGACAGGCCTCGCACAGGCCGGACGACACCTCGCGACGGGGTGCCACTGCGCTGCGGTGAAAAAAGGTGGGATTTTCCCTCCCCGCATTCCCTGTAGCGACACGCGCCGCCTGCCTATATCATATTTTGCAACCGATCGCTTTTCTAACAGAGGATTGCCAAATGCCGATCATGAATTTCATCAAGGGCCAGTTCATCGACGTCATCGAATGGACCGATGATACCCGCGACACGATGGTCTACCGCTTCGAGCGCTACGGCAACGAGATCAAGTATGGCGCCAAGCTGACCGTGCGCGAGGGACAGGTCGCGGTCTTCATCCACGAAGGCCAGCTGGCAGACATCTTTACCCCCGGTCTCTACATGCTCGAGACCAACAACATGCCGATCATGACCACTCTGCAAAGCTGGGATCACGGCTTTGCCTCGCCTTTCAAGTCCGAGATCTATTTCGTCTCGACCGCGCGCTTCACCGACCTGAAATGGGGCACCAAGAACCCGATCATGCTGCGCGACCCGGAATTCGGGCCGACCCGCATCCGCGCCTTCGGCACCTATACGGTGCGCGTGGCCGACGCGGGCCGCTTCATGACCGAGATCGTGGGCACCGACGGCGAGTTCACCACCGACGAGGTTACGAGCCAGATCCGCAACATCATCGTGCAGCAATTCAGCCAGACGGTCGCGGGCTCGGGCATTCCGGTGCTCGACATGGCCGCCAATACCGGCGAGTTCGGCAAGATCGTGGCCGACCGCATCTCGGCCACCATCACCGAATACGGGCTCAGCCTGCCCGAGCTTTACATCGAGAACATCTCGCTGCCGCCCGCCGTGGAGGAAGCGCTGGACCGCCGCACCTCGATGGGGGTGGTGGGCGATCTGAACAAATACACCCAGTTCCAGACCGCCGAAGCGATGCGCGCAGCCGCCGAGAACCCCGGCGGCGGGGGCGGTATGGGCGAGGGTCTGGGCATGGGCATGGGTCTGGCCATGGCGCAGGGCTTTGCGCAGACCATGGGCGGCGCGCAGGCGCAGCCCCATCAGGCGGCCCATGCGGCCCCCCCACCCCCACCCGTCGAACATGTCTGGCACATCGCGGTGAACGGGCAGACCACGGGCCCGTTTTCCAAGGCCGATCTGGGCCGCATGGCGCAAAGCGGCGAGCTGACGCGCCAGACCCATGTCTGGACCCAAGGGCAGGACGGCTGGAAGGTCGCCAATGACGTGACGGAGCTTGCGCAGCTTTTCACGGTGATGCCGCCGCCTCCGCCGCCCGGCGCGTAAGCTTGATCGTAGGGCGCGCGATCGCGCAGCGCCCTGCGGCCCTTGCGTCAGACGACGTGGCGCCGCCATTCCATCATGGCGGTGACAAGATCATTGGTGACGGCCTTGAACTTGCCCTCCTCGATCTCTTTGAGGGCGGCCTTGGCCTCGCCAGCGTTGATACGCTCGGCGACCGATCCGGCAGAACGGTGGAATTGCAGGTGCAGATCGCCGATGCGCCGCGCGTCGCGGTCGTTGGGATGGGTTTTCAGGTAGCCGTCAAGCCATGTGCCGAAGCGGCAGCTGTGGTTGTCGGCCACACGCGCGGGATCGAGATTGGACACTCCCGCCATCGCAGCCGCCTTGAGGCGCGTCTTCCACGCACCATGTGCGCCGATGGCTTCGGTGATTTCGGTTCTTGTCGTGGTCTCCGCCACGGTTCTTTGGCCTTGCATGTCAAACTCCTGATCCGGGGCCGGGCCGGTCGTCGGTCTGCCGGTTGCCCCTGAGCCTATCAACGTCACCGCCGGGTGAAGGTTGAGACCGGCTTGCCGCGATCGACGCCATGTCGCAGCCCGGACCGGACCAAGGGAAATCCCCCCTTGAACCGCGACGGCTGGCAGGGGATCACTGGACCATTGTCACCAGCAGCCTTTCGAAAGCCGCCATGTCGATCAGTTCCGATACCACCCAGGACCCGCGCCGCCCCGAGGACGAGCATCGCTTTCCCTGCCCGCAATGCGGATCGGACATGCGCTTTGCGCCCAGCGAGGGAAAACTCATCTGCGATCATTGCGGCCATGACGAAGCGATCGAGGACAAGACGGCCGGCCCATGGGGCGGTGAGGCCCCCGCACTTGTGGAACTGGATTACGAGGCCGCCATTGCGGCGAAACTGCCCGCACAAGAGATGGAGGAGACGCGGGTTTCCCAATGCCCGTCGTGCGGTGCGCAGGTCACGTTCACCGCCGCCAACCACTCCGCCGAATGCCCGTTTTGCGCCACGCCCGTCGTCACCGACACCGGCACGCATCGCCACATCAAACCCAAGGGCGTTCTGCCCTTCAAGCTGACCGAGAAACAGGCCCATGACGCGATGAACGGCTGGCTCGGGCGGCTCTGGTTTGCGCCCAACGGCCTCAAGGATTACGCCAAGAAGGGCCGCAAGATGGACGGCATCTATGTGCCCTACTGGACCTATGACGCCGACACCGCGACCCAGTATCAAGGCCAGCGGGGCGACGCCTATTATGTCACCGTGCGCGGGAACGACGGCAAATCGCGGCAGGAACGCCGTATCCGCTGGTCGCGCCGGTCGGGCCGCGTCGCGCGGTTTTTCGACGATATCTTGATCCTCGCCTCGCGCTCCTTGCCCAAGCGTTTCACCGACCGGCTGGCGCCTTGGGACCTCACGGCGCTGGACGCTTACCGGCCCGAGTTCCTCTCGGGCTTCCGCGCCGAGGGCTATACCGTCGAGCTTGCCGAAGGCTTCGAGGAGGCCAAGCAGATCATCGAGGCGCAGATCCGCGAGGATATCCGCCGCGACATCGGCGGCGACGAGCAGCGCATCGACAATATGCAGGTGCGCATCGACGATGTGACCTTCAAGCATATCTTGCTGCCGGTCTGGCTGGCGGCCTACAAGTATCGTGGCCAGACATTCCGTTTCGTCGTGAACGGCCAGACCGGCAAGGTTCAGGGCGAACGGCCCTGGTCATGGGTCAAGATCGCCATCGCGGTGGTGCTGGCGGCAATCGCCATCGGGGCCGGGCTTTATGTCTACGATTTGGTCGAAAACGGCGGGGCTGCGTTCAAATAAACGGCTGGCGTGTGGGCGCGCCGCGACTTAGGGACATGCCGCAGACCAAGACCGGAGGAAGTCCATGCTGCTTTGTGCGGGCGAGGCCCTGATCGACATGTTGCCGCGCCAGACCGACGCGGGCGAGGCTGCCTTTGCCCCCTATCCCGGCGGGTCGGTTTTCAACACCGCCGTGGCCGCCGCGCGGCTGGGGCTCAAGACTGGCTTCTTCTCGGGCCTCTCGACCGATCTGTTCGGCGACCGTCTGGCCGCCGTGCTGACTGCCTCGGGCGTCGATCACCGGCTTTCGGCGCGATCGGACCGGCCCACCACGCTGGCCTTCGTCACGCTGACGGGTGGACAGGCCAGCTACGCCTTCTACGACGAGAACACCGCCGGGCGGATGCTGACGGACGCCGACCTGCCCGCCCTGCCCGAGGATGTGACCGCAATCTTCTTCGGCGGCATCAGCCTTGCCGTGGAGCCCTGCGCCGAGGCCTATGCCACGCTTGCCGCCCGCGCGAACACCGACCGTCTGGTGATGCTCGACCCCAACATTCGTCCCGGTTTCATCGCCGATGAGGCGCGGTTCCGCGCCCGGATGGACCGGATGCTGAAAGCCGCCGACGTGGTCAAGATCTCGGACGAGGACATGGAATGGTTGATGGGTGCAGGCGCCCTGCCCGATCTGGCGGCGCGATTGCTGGACATGGGCCCAGCGCTTGTGCTGGTGACCCAAGGCGCCAATGGCGTCACGGCCTTCGGTGCGGGCGATCCGCTCCACGCGCCTGCCCCCAAGGTCGAGGTGGTCGATACCGTCGGCGCGGGCGACACGTTCAATGCAGGCTTCCTTGCCGGGCTTGCCGATGCGAACCGGATGGACAAGGCATCGGTGCGGGCGGGGCTTGCCCCCGATGTGCTGCGCGCGGCCCTTGATCTGGGGGTGCGGGCGGCGGCCGTCACGGTGACCCGCGCGGGCGCCAACCCGCCCCGCCGCGCCGATCTGGCATGAGGGCGCTGGTTCAGCGCGTCACCCATGCCCGGGTCGAGGTGGCGGGCGCGCTGATCGGCCAGACCGGGCCGGGCCTCATGATCCTTGTTTGCGCCATGCAAGGCGATGGCACGGCGCAGGCCGAGGCCTTGGCCGCGAAAATCGCCAAGCTGCGCATCTTCAAGGATGACGCGGGCAAGATGAACCGGTCGCTGTTGGACACCGGCGGCGGCGCGCTGGTGGTCAGCCAGTTCACGCTGGCCGCCGACACGCGCTCGGGCAACCGCCCCGGCTTTTCCACCGCCGCCCCGCCCGATGTGGGGGAACGGCTCTACCACCATTTCGCGCAGGCGCTCGCGGCGTTGGGACCCAAGGTGGAGACGGGTAAATTCGGCGCCGACATGGCGGTGAGCCTGACCAACGACGGCCCCGTTACAATCTGGCTTGAATCTTAGGCAAATTGCCTAAAGGCTGGGCGAAAATTCGGGGCGCAAGGCCAAACCCCACCGATCCTCTGGCCCTTGCCGCCCGGGTTTGCGCCAATGAAGACGGGTTTTCGACAGGATGACATGACTGACACGCCGCGCTTTTTCGACGAGATGCACCAGCACGGTGGGGCGCCGCGCGCGCCATACGACACCTACTGCGGCTGGTTCGGAAAGGAAGACCTGCGCGACCTGCGCAAGAAATCCAGCGATGCCGAGCAGTTCTTTCGACGCACCGGCATCACCTTCAACGTCTATGGTCAGGCCGAGGCGGATGAGCGGCTGATCCCGTTCGACATCGTGCCGCGCATCATCTCGGGGCGCGAATGGGCGCGGTTGACCCGTGGCATCGAACAGCGCGTGCGCGCGATCAACGCCTTTCTCTACGACATCTACCACCGGCAGGAAATCTTGCGCGCGGGCCGTATCCCAGTCGATCTGATCGCCCGCAACGAGGCATTCTTGCCGCAGATGATCGGCATGGCACCGCCCGGTAATGTCTACACCCATATCGTCGGTGTCGATCTGGTGCGCACCGGCGAGGATGAGTTCTACGTGCTCGAGGATAATGCCCGCACCCCCTCGGGCGTCAGTTACATGCTCGAAAACCGCGAGACGATGCTCCAGATGTTCCCCGAGCTGTTCACCCGCATCAAGGTGCAGTCGGTCTCGGACTATCCGCGCGACCTGCGCCGGTCGCTGGCGGCCAGCGCCCCCGCCAATTGTTCGGAGGATCGTACGGTGGCAGTGCTGACGCCCGGCATCCACAACTCGGCCTATTTCGAACATGCGTTTCTGGCCGACCAGATGGGTGTCGAACTGGTCGAAGGCCATGACATCCGCATCACTGACGGCAAGGTGCAGATGCGCACCACCCAAGGATACAAGCCCATCGATGTGCTGTATCGCCGGGTCGACGACGATTTCCTTGATCCGCTGAACTTCCGCCCTGACAGCCAGCTTGGCGTGCCGGGCATCATGGATGTCTACCGCGCGGGCGGGATCACCATCGCCAATGCGCCGGGCACGGGCATCGCCGACGACAAGGCGATCTACAGCTACATGCCCGATATCGTGGAATTCTACACCGGCGAGAAGGCCATCTTGCAAAACGTGCCGACATGGCGCTGCGGCGACGCGGACTCGCTGGCCTATGTCCTCGACCATCTGGCCGAACTTGTGGTCAAGGAGGTGCATGGCTCGGGCGGCTACGGCATGCTGGTCGGCCCCGCCGCGTCGAAAAAGGAACTGGCAGCGTTTCGGGCCAAGCTGACGGCGCGCCCGGCCAACTACATCGCGCAGCCCACGCTGGCGCTGTCGACCGTGCCGATCCTGACCAAGGCGGGGCTGGCGCCGCGCCATGTCGATCTGCGCCCCTTCGTGCTGGTGTCGCCCGACCGCATCTCGATCACGCCGGGCGGGCTGACGCGGGTGGCGATCAAGAAGGGCTCTCTGGTCGTGAATTCAAGCCAGGGTGGCGGCACGAAAGACACCTGGGTGCTGGAGGAATAGGGCGATGCTGGGCAAGACCGCAGGCGGCCTGTTCTGGATGTTCCGCTATCTGGAACGCTCGGAAAACACCGCCCGCCTGATCGAGGCGGGGTTTCGCATCGCGCTGACCCGCGCCGACGGCGACGACGACGAGTGGACCAGCGTCTTGCAGACGGCGGCCGTGGCGCATCTGTATTTCCAAAAGCACGAGCAGATCGAGGCGTCCAAAGCCATCGACTTCCTGCTGCGCGACGCGACCAACCCGTCCTCGGTGCTTTCGGCCATTTCGGCCGCCCGGATGAACGCGCGGCTTGTGCGCACCGCCATCACCCGCGAGGTCTGGGAGGCGGTCAACGACACCTACATGGTCCTGAAACAGGCACTGGCCCGGCCCGTCTCGGCCCGCGACCTGCCCGAGGTTCTGGCGCTGATCCGCCAGCAATCCGCGCTGGTGCGCGGCGCGATGCATGGCACAATGCTCAGGAACGACATCTTCGATTTCTGCCGTCTGGGCACGTTTCTGGAACGGGCCGACAACACCGCGCGTATCCTCGATGTGAAGTACTACGTCCTTCTGCCGTCGATCAGCCAGATCGGGTCGAACCTCGACAATGTGCAATGGGAAACGATCCTGCGCTCTGTCGCCGGCATGCGGGCCTATCGCTGGATCAACCAGGGCGAAAGCAACCCAATGGGGATCGCCGATTTCCTGATCTTCGACACCCGCATGCCGCGCAGTCTTGCCTTTTCGGTGAAGAAGATCGCCGCGAACCTCGGCTACCTCGAACGCAACTACGGCCTGCGCCACCCGTGCCATGACCAGATCGACGTGATCCTCGCCCGGCTGACCCACAACACCATCGAACGGGTGTTCGAGGATGGCTTGCATGAATTCATCACCGATTTCCTGACCGATGTGGCCCGTCTGGGCCATCAGATCGAGACGGATTACCGGTTCCTGGGATAGACGCATGCGCCTCAAGATCCTGCACACCACCACCTATCACTTCGAGCATCCGGTCTATTACGGGTTGCAACAGCTGCGCCTTGTTCCCAAAAGCCGGACCGGGCAGACGGTGGTGCACTGGAAGATGGAGATCGACGGCGGCACGCTTCAGACCGAATTCACCGACCACCATCAAAACCGCGTCTCGCTGATTTCCTTCGACAGTCAGGCAAACTCCATCGTCGTCCATTGCGAGGGTGAGGTCGACACGGCCGACACGGCGGGCGTGACTGGTCGGCATGCAGGCTTTGCTCCGCTTTGGTTCTTTCAGCACTCCACGGAATTGACCCGCGCGGGCACGCGGGTGCGCGCCTTGGCGCGCGGGTTGAAGGAGGAACAGCCAGAGGACATTGCCCGCCTGCACGCGCTGTCGGCGCGGATCACGGCCGCGGTGCCCTACGAGATCGGCCTGACGCAAGCGACCACCACCGCCGAGGAAGCCGTCGAGATCGGCGGCGGCGTGTGTCAGGACCACGCCCAGATCTTTGTCGCGGCAGCCCGCCACATGGGCTACCCGGCGCGCTATGTCTCGGGATATCTCCTGATGTCGGACCGGGTGCACCAAGATGCCAGCCACGCCTGGGCCGAGGCCTATATCGAGCCGCTGGGCTGGGTCGGCTTCGACGTGTCAAACGGCTATTCGCCCGATGAGCGTTATGTCCGCGTGGCCACCGGGCTCGACTACCGCGACGCGGCGCCGGTCAGCGGTTTGCGATTTGGCAAGCCCGGTGAGGCGATGTCCATCGACATCCAGGTGCAGCAGCAGTAACGCTTCGGGATACAGGCAGGGGATGGCAGGCGCATGACCTATTGCGTGGGGCTCAAGCTCGATCGCGGGCTGGTGTTCATGTCCGACACGCGCACCAATGCGGGCGTCGACAACATCAGCATATTCAAGAAAATGTTCCTATGGGAACGGCCCGGGGAACGCTCGATCACGCTGATGACGGCGGGCAATCTGGCGACGACGCAGGCCGTGGTGTCGCTGCTCAACGAACGCGCGAAACCGGCCGAGGAACGCGGCTCACCCTCCATCCTCGAGGCCCCGTCGATGTTTCAGGTCGCCAAGCTGGTGGGCGAAACGCTGCGCGAGGTCATCGTGGAGCAATCGGGCCGCATGGGTCTGGAGGCCGACAGCCCGTTTTCGGCCACGATGATCCTCGGCGGTCAGGTCCATGGCGGCGAGCCACGCCTGTTCATGATCTATCCCGAAGGGAATTTCGTCGAGGCCGCGCAGGACACACCGTTTTTCCAGATCGGCGAGACGAAATACGGCAAGCCGATCCTCGTGCGCGCCTACAATTCCGCGATGAGTTTCGAGGAAGCGGTGAAGCTGTTGATGCTGAGCTTTGATTCGACGATCAAGGCGAACCTTTCGGTCGGTTTGCCGCTGGACCTGCATCTGTATGACGCCGAGAGCCTGCGTACGGGCCAGGTGCGCCGCATCGAGCGCGACGATCCCTTCTACGAGATGATTTCCTCGGGCTGGGGCGAGGCGTTGAGGGCGGCCTTCGACGGGTTGCCGGCCTATTCGCTGAAGTGAACCTAGCAGGTCGCCGCGCCATGCGCGCCGACCTGCCGTGGGCCGTTTGCCCTGCCGCCATTGTCGCCGGGACCAGTGGCGTACCAATGGCGCGCGCCCTGAGTATTTTTGAAACAGGGTTAGGCGGCAGGTCAGGCTGTCACGTCGAACCGGTGCACCCAATCGAACTTGCCCGCCACCACATGCGGCGCAAACCGCTGCGCCGCCCGGAGCGCCGTATGGACCGCAAAGCGCATCGGACCGGGGCGCAGATGGTAATTCTCGGCGTTGTCATTGGCCGCCTGCACGATACGGGCGCAGCGCGGGCGGCGCAGCGCCTCGTAGCGGACCAGCGCCGTTCGCGTGTCGGGGTCTTCCGACAGGCACCGCGCCAGCACATACGCATCCTCCAGCGCCATGTTCGCACCCTGCGCCAGAAATGGCAGCGTCGGATGCGCCGCGTCACCCAGCAACGCCAAGCGGTGGTCTTGCCAGACCTGCGCGACCGGGTGGCGGAACAGACCCCAGAGAAAAACCTCCTGCGCGGCGTCCAGAAGGCTGCGCAGCTCGGGACAGAAATCGACAAAGGCACGCGCCAGATGTGCGGGGTCATCGCGGTGTTGCCACCCTTCGGCGGCCCAACCGTCGCGTTCCTCCACGGCCACCACATTGACCAGCCGCCGGTCGCGCAAGGGATAGCGCACCAGATGCCGTCCCGGCCCCATGAAGACATGCGCCTCGGGCGACATCGCGCTGTCGACGGGGATGGTGCAGCGCCAGGCCACCTGCCCGGTGAAGAAGGGCCGTGATCTTGGGTTCAGCGCGACCCGCGCGGGCGAATGGAGCCCGTCGGCGGCGATGGTCAGCCCATGGGACTCGACCGTCCCATCCATCAAGGTGATCGCGGTGCCCATAGGTTCGGGCGCGATGGCAGCGACCCGCGTTCCAAGGCGCATCACGACACCCGCCGCCTCTGCCGCCTCAAGCAGCGCGGCCACCAGATCGGCGCGGTGGACCAGATGCCACGGGTGATCGGCACGGCCAAGCGGGAGAGAGAACACTTCAGCACCGCGGCGGAAATCGCGCAGGCGCACCGCCTGAGACCGGGGGCTGAGGGCGGCAACGGCGTCCGCGACGCTCAGCGCCTGCAGCACGCGCCAGCCATTGGGGCTGATCTGGATGCCCGCGCCAACCTCGGTGATCTCAGGGGCCTGTTCCAGCACGGTAACTTGCGCGCCATGGCGTGCCAGCGCCAGCGCGGCGGCCAGCCCGCCGATGCCGCCGCCCACGACCGTCACCTCCTGCCCGATCAGCATACCTCGCCCCCCTGACCCGTCCCAAATGCAAAAGGCACCCCAAAGGGTGCCCCCGCCTTATTCCAGCCCGCACCCGCGGGCGCAGCGCGGTCAGTCGTCGCGATGGACCTTCTCGCGGCGCTCGTGACGTTCCTGCGCCTCGAGGCTCATGGTAGCGATGGGGCGCGCATCCAGCCGTTTGAGGCTGATGGGTTCGCCCGTGACCTCGCAATAGCCATATTCGCCCTCTTCGATCCGGCGCAGCGCGCCGTCGATCTTGGAGATCAGCTTGCGCTGGCGGTCGCGGGTGCGCAGTTCGAGGGCCCGGTCGGTTTCCTCGCTGGCACGGTCGGCGATGTCGGGAATGTTGCGCGTGCCGTCCTGAAGCGATTCCACCGTGCCACGACTTTCGTCCAGCAACTCGTTCTTCCAGGTGATCAGCTTGCGCCGGAAATATTCGAGCTGACGCTCGTTCATGAACGGCTCGTCCTCGGCGGGACGATAATCGTCGGGTAGAAACGTTTCGACCTTCATCTCGCTCCCCTCAGCGAAGCCGGCGTCGTCTTGTCGGTCTGGCATGACACCCTTCCGGCCCCTTGGCGCCCGATTACAAGACCCGGCGCTGCTTGTCGACACTCTTGTGCGTGATGGGTCACGATCGGGAAAAAGCGCAATCTCGTGCGCACCTTCGGGGCTGTTTTTCACGCGCTGCTACAGGGTTTTGCGCAGAATTCCCGCATGGGTTGAAGATGCCGCCCCTGCGCCCCCCGCCCTTTTCCCGCGCTCTGCGACAGGGTATGGCTGAGGTCACACCGGCGGAGGACCCGATGCTTACCCGTTTCGAAGGCAACGACAGCTATGTGGCGACCGAGGATCTGACGGTCGCGGTCAATGCCGCCGTGACGCTGGAACGCCCGCTGCTGGTCAAGGGCGAACCGGGCACCGGCAAGACGGAACTGGCGCGGCAAGTGGCGGCCTCGCTGGGCCTGCCGATCCTTGAGTGGCACATCAAATCGACCACCCGCGCCCAGCAGGGGCTTTACGAATACGACGCCGTCTCACGCCTGCGCGACAGCCAGCTCGGCGACGCGCGGGTCAATGACGTGAAGAACTATATCCGCAAGGGCAAGCTGTGGCAGGCCTTCGAGGCACCGACCAAGACCGTGCTCCTGATCGACGAGATCGACAAGGCGGACATCGAGTTTCCCAACGACCTGTTGCAGGAGTTGGACCGGATGGAATTCTTCGTCTACGAGACCGGCGAGACGATCCGCGCCGCAGTGCGCCCCATCGTCATCATCACCTCGAACAACGAAAAGGAACTGCCGGACGCCTTCCTAAGGCGTTGTTTCTTTCACTACATCCGCTTTCCGGACATGGAGACGATGAAGCGCATCGTCGAGGTGCATTTCCCCGGCATCAAATCCACGCTGCTGACAACGGCGCTCACGCAATTCTACGAGATCCGCGACCAGCAGGGGGTCAAGAAGAAACCCTCCACCTCCGAGGTGCTGGACTGGCTCAAGCTGCTTCTGGCCGAGGATCTGACCCCCGAGGACCTGCGGCGCGACGGGGCGTCGAGCCTTCCGCGGCTGCATGGCGCACTGCTGAAGAACGAACAAGATGTAGCGCTCTTCGAGAGACTGGCCTTTCTGGCCAAACGTCAGCGCTGATCTGTGCACAACGATCCGAAACCGAGCGTTTTTTTCGCCACACGAAACGAATCCGGCGAAGGTCGTCCGATTGTTCGTAGTCCATGGAACGATGGCAAATCATTGGCGATCCGACAGGAAACTTGGACAACGGAACCCAATTCCTGCCACATTCGGCCATCAATGTGCCATGAACTGATCATGATTGCCGAATCCCCGCGCGACGGTGCATGGACGAAACTCGCTCGCCGATGCCTGTCACGCACCTTGCCCACCGCGCCCCGCCTGCCAGTGATGAGACGCCCCTGATGTTTTTGCGCCTGCTGCATTTCTCTGTGCTCTCGGCTTTTGTCGTGTCGGGCTGCGTGTCAACCGTGCCGTCCCGCGACGTGGCCGAGCGTCGGGTGACCCCCGAAATCGTGCAGGCGATCCCGGCGATGAACCAGTTCGGCGCCACGCAGACCAGCGCGCCCGAGCGATCCAATGCGCAGATCGCCGCCGATTTCCTGGAGTTGTCCTTCCAGATGGAGTCGGGGCGCCAGATCGAACGGCTGTCACGGTTCGAGGGGCCGGTGACCATAACGGTAGCCCCCGGCGCGCCCGCGTCACTGTCGCCCGATCTGGACCGGCTGATCGACCGGCTGCGCACCGAGGCGCGCATCGACATCCGCCGCGTGCCTTACGGCACGCAGGCCAACATAACGGTCGAGACCCTGCCGCGCGAACGCATGCAGCGCTTCGTGCCCGAAGCCGCTTGTTTCGTCGTGCCCCGCGTCACGTCCTGGGCCGAGTTCCGCCGCGCCCGCAATTCCCGCGATATGGACTGGACCACGCTTGAGGTGCGCGAGCGCGTCGCGGTCTTCTTGCCCAATGATGTCGCCCCTCAAGAGGTGCGCGATTGCCTGCACGAAGAGGTGGCGCAGGCGATGGGTCCGCTCAACGATCTCTACCGGCTCGATGACAGCGTGTTCAATGATGACAATTTCCATGCCGTTCTGACCGGCTTCGACATGCTGATCTTGCGGGCCTATTACGATGACGCGATCAGGTCCGGCATGACACGGGCCGAGGTCGCGGCCGTCCTGCCCGGTATTCTGGCGCGGCTGAACCCGCGCGGCGAGGGCGTGGGTGGCCCGGTCGATCAAAGCCCGACGCCGCGCGCGTGGATCGAGGCCATCGAGACCGCCCTTGGCCCCGGCACCCGCGCACCTGAGCGCGTCATCGCCGCCGACCGCGCTGTGACCATCGCCCGCCAGTCCGGCCTGTCGGATGCGCGTCTGGCCTTCAGCTATTTCGCCCTTGGCCGCCTGTCGCTGGCGACCGATGTCGAGGGATCGGTCAACGCCTTCCTCGCCGCTGCCAACATCTATGACCGGATCGCACCGGGCGGAATCCACGCGGCCCATATCGACATGCAACTGGCCGCCTTCGCGCTCAGTTCCGGCCGCGCCGACGAAGCGCTGCGCCTCAGCGGTCAGGCACTGCCGGCCGCGACGCGGGCGCAAAACGCCTCGCTCCTGTCGACGCTCTTGATGATCCGGGCCGAGGCGCTGGATGCCATGGGCCGCGCGTCCGAAGCGCGTCAGGTCCGCCTCGACAGCCTTGCCTGGGGTCGCTATGGCTTCGGCAACACCGCGGCGGTGGGCGCGCGCCTGACAGAGGTTGCAGCGCTGGCCCCGTGACACCAGACCGGGCGGGACAAGAACCATGCTGAACTTGATTGGGGGCGCCTGCGGCATCGCGCTGGGGCTTATCGTGGCACGCCGCAAGGGCGGCAATCGGCTTGATCTGCTGCATTACGCCACGATCTTCGGGATCATCGGCTTCTTGCTCGGGGCATTCGCCATGCTTGTGATCCCCGCCCCTGCCTGACATGCTCGGGGCACGATGTTCCTGCCCTTTTTCGAAACGCTCCGCGCCGCCCGTATCCCCGTCAGCTTGCGGGAATACCTGAGCTTTCTCGAAGGCGTGTCGCGCGGCCTTGTCACCTATGATGTCGACGGGTTCTACTACCTTGCCCGCACCGCGATGGTGAAGGATGAACGCCATCTCGACCGGTTCGACCAGTGTTTCGCCCATGCCTTTGGCGGGCTTGAGGCGATCACCCCCGAGCAGGTGCTGGAGGCCGCAGAGATCCCCCCGGAATGGCTGGAAAAGCTGGCCGAAAAACACCTGACCGAAGCGGAACGCACCGAGATCAAAGCTTTGGGCGGCTTCGACAAGCTGATGGAAACGCTGCGCGAGCGTCTGCGTGAACAGCAGGGCCGCCATCAGGGCGGATCGAAATGGATCGGCACCGCAGGAACCTCGCCCTTCGGGGCGCATGGATACAACCCCGAGGGCGTGCGCATCGGGCAGGACCAAAGCCGCCACCGCCGCGCGGTCAAGGTCTGGGACAAGCGCGATTTCAAGGACTTCGCGGACGATGTTGAACTTGGCACCCGCAACATCAAGGTGGCACTGAAGAGGTTGCGCCAATGGGCCCGCGATGGCGCCGCCGAAGAGTTGGATCTCGATGGCACGATCCGCGCCACGGCAGAACAGGGCTGGCTCGACGTCAAGACGCGGCCCGAGCGGCGCAACGCGGTCAAGGTGATCTTGTTTCTCGACGTGGGCGGGTCGATGGACGATCACATCCGCGTGGTGGAGGAGCTGTTTTCCGCCGCGAAATCCGAGTTCAAGCATCTGGAACACTATTATTTCCACAATTGCCTGTATGAAAGCGTCTGGCGCGACAATCGCAGGCGTTGGACGGAAACAATCCCGACCCATGAGGTGATGAACACCTACGGGTCTGATTACAAATGCATCTTCGTGGGCGACGGAGCCATGTCACCCTACGAGATCGCCTTTGCCGGCGGCGCGAACGAGCACTGGAACGAGGAGGCCGGACAGGTCTGGCTTGAACGCGCCCGCACCCAATGGCCCAATCACCTGTGGATCAATCCCACGCCCGAGCGGGCCTGGGGCTACACCCAGTCGATCGGGATGATCCGCGAGATTTTCGCGGGACGTATGGTGCCTATGACGCTGGAAGGGTTGACGCGCGGCATGAGGGAACTGGGGCGATGAGCGACCCTGCGACATCGGGCCCATCGGTCAAGCGCCCGTTGCCGACCCCCTTCGTGCGCCCCATATCAGCCACATGTTGAAGCTGACCCCCATCCTTCTGGCCATCGGCTACGCGCTGCTGATGTACCAGTTTTCCGCGTGGCGCACCAAGCGCGAGCTGGACGCGCGCTCGACCGAGCTGGCCGACCCGCGCCTGCGCGGGTTGATGGCCCGCATGGCCGAGGCCCTGGGCGTGGAGCGTATCCGCGTCAACATCTACGAGGTCGAGCCGGTGAACGGTCTGGCCGCGCCGGATGGGCGGATTTTCCTGACGCGGGGCTTTTACAACAAGTATCGGGCGGGCGAGGTCACGGGGGAAGAACTGGCCAGCGTGGTCGCGCATGAACTGGGCCACGTGGCACTGGGTCATTCACGGCGGAGGATGATCGATTTCTCGGGACAGAACGCAGTACGCGTGGCGCTGGCCACGGTTCTGGGCCGGTTGATCCCCGGCGTCGGCGTCTGGATCGCCAACACGCTGGCGGGCATGCTGGCCGCGCGTCTGTCGCGGCAAGATGAATACGAGGCGGACGCCTATGCCGCCGCGCTGCTCACAAGGGCCGGGATCGGCACGGAGCCGCAGAAGGCGCTGTTCCTCAAGCTCGAAAAGCTGACCGGCATGGGTGGGCGCGGCATACCCGCATGGCTGATGAGCCATCCCAAGACCGAAGACCGTGTACGCGCCATCGAGGCGCTGGAAGCGCGCTGGACGCGGGAATTGCCACAGGAGTGAGGTGCGTTTTGCTGCAGCAAGACCGCAGGGAAAACGCTTTTATGGCAGCCTAGCCCAACGCTTTGGCCAGCCGCGACAGCCGCACCCGCTTTAGCAATGCGCGCATGTCCATGTCTTGGCCGGACAGCCGTTGAGCCGTGGCGTGGACCCCTGTCACCACATCCCCGACCGGACCGGGATGGGCCAGCCACAGATCATACAGCGCCGCGTCGGGATGGACGGCGCTCACCCCGTGGGGGGACAGTTCGCGCGCCGGAAAATCCCGCAGGTTGAGGGTGATGATCGTCCCGGCCTGCCCCGTGATGGCGGTCGCCAGCACATGGATATCGCCCCCGTCGGGCAGCCAGAGCCGCGCCTCCATGGCCGGGTCGGCGGCGACGCGCGCCTGTGGAAAGGCAAGACCCAGCGCCGCAATCTCGCCCCGCGCCAGAGCCTCGTCTGCTGCGCCGCCATGCCGCGCCGCGGTGCGGGCCCATTCCTCCAGCAAACGATCCGACCACAGCGGCGCGATCAGCCCCGCGCGCGCCACCCCCAGAACGATCTCGCGCAAGACCGTGGGGTAAAGCACGCAGGCATCGATCACCGCCCTCATGGCATCAAGCGGAACGCCAGCGCCTTGAGATAGCCTGTCTCGGTCAGGGCCGGGTGCTGCGGATGGTCTGGCCCGGCGAAGCCGGTGTGGATCACGCGCGCATCGCCCCCCGCCCGACCGATCCCGCGCAGGCAGGCCGCGCGGAACTTGCCCAGATCAGCGGCATGACTGCACGAACACAAGATCAAGACACCGCCCGGCGCAACCAACGCTGTGGCCAGACGCGCCACCCGCTCATAAGCGCGCAAGCCCGGCTCCAGCGCGGTCTTCGACGGCGCGAAGGCGGGCGGGTCGCAGATCACCAGATCGAATTGCGCCCCCTCGGCGGCCAGCGCCTCCATCTCGGCGAAGGCGTCGCCCTTGCGGGTGGTGAGCCGATCCGCGACGCCCAGTGCCACCGCCCCCTCCTGCGCCATCACCAGCGCGGGTTCGGAGCCGTCGATGGCCACGGCGTGCTCGGCCCCCGCCGCAAGCGAGGCCAGCGCAAAGCCGCCCACATGCGCGAACACGTCCAGCACACGCGCACCCCGCGCCAGACGGGCCGCAAAAGCGTGATTGTCGCGCTGGTCATAGAACAGGCCGGTCTTCTGCCCGCCCATCACATCGGCCATGTAGGTGGCGCCGTTCATCGGGACAGGGATCGCCGCCTCAGGTGCGGTGCCAGCCAACACCGCCGAAACCTCGGGCAAGCCTTCGGCCAACCGCGCACGGGCGGTTCCGTTCTTGATGAGCGTGGAACACCCCGTGGCGGCCAGAAGGCCCTGCGCCACCAGATCCTCGCGCTCTTCCAGCCAGATGGCGTTGGGCTGCATCACCAGCGTATCGCCGAAACGGTCGACGATCAGCCCGGGCAGGCCGTCGCCCTCGGCATGGATCAGGCGGTAGAAGGGCGTCGCGTAAAGCCGTTCGCGCAGGTCCAGCGCGGCCTTGATGCGGGACGCCAGCCACACCCCATCGATGACGGCAGCCGGGTCACGGTCAAGCAGGCGCAGGCCGATCTTGCCCTCGACCGTGGCCACGCCAAGGCCCAGCGGCTGACGCTCGGCATCCTCCAGCACGGCCAGTGAGCCGGCGGGAATGGCGCGCGAGCGGCGATCAAGCACAAGGTCATCCGACCACGCCCAGGGGGCGCCATGGCGGATGCGGCGGGCGTCGGCCTTGGGGCGCAGACGCAGGACGGGATAGGAAATGGGGGGCATGGTCATGCCCCCCCTCTAGCCCGGTCGCCGCCGCAACGGAAGATCAGTTCTGGACCTGCGCCACAGTCAAAAGGTCGAAGTAAGGCGTCGGGAACTCGATCCGGGCCCATTCCTGAAGGCGGGCGGTGATGCGGACGGTCTGCGTGATGCCCTGCGCCTCGGCCTCGATCGCCTGACGGCCGCCATAGGCGCGGAAGGTCAGGTCGACATCGCGCGGACCAGACAGGATCTCACCAGTTTCGGCATGGCGCACGGTCAGGACGAACTCGATCTCATGCTCGCCGCCGACGGTGTAGCGGGCACGTTCCGTCACCGCGTGGAAGCGCGTCACTTCAAGCGACACGACCACCGGGGTCGAGGCCCCTTCGCGCGGGCGCAGGACCGGACCGAGCGCTTGGGTCATCAGGGTTTCGATCTGGTCGTACCGGTCACCGGGCGGGTCGCCGCGCCAGACGATATCGGCGACGGGCTTGATCGAATTGGCCTCGGAGACAGTCAATGTCCGGGGCACGTCGATCTCGACCGCGGTGATGGACCAATCCTGCGTTGGCGCGTCGATCACAGGGGCGATGGTGCTGATCGATGCGTTGCGCATCACATCAAGGGGCGTGCCGCAGGCCGACAGGCCAAGCAAGGCCGCAACGATCAGCGCGGGGGTTGTGAAGATACGTTTCATTGCCGGGCCTCCTTGCCGCCTTTTGGCGGGCTTTTCGGATGATCTGCTCATGGATCACGCCGCCCGGGGGTCGGACGACAGAGACAAAATCGCCCCGGCACAGGGCGAAAGCGCGGTCGAACCACGTCAGGGCAAGGGTTTTCCTCGGGTCATTTGCGGTCGGATTTGCGTCAGGTTTTCGGCAAATGCGGCGGAAATCCGACCCAGCTTCCGGCTCAGGGCGCGGTCAGCCCCGCCTTGGCGGCGCGCGCGCCGGCGATGATCCAGGCCTGTTCCGAGGCGACGAACCAGGCGTTGACCCCGTGGCGTGCCAACGTGCGGCCCGCGGCGGCATCGGCCACGAAGGTGGCGTAGCCCTTTCCCGCAGCCTTCGCCGCACGGCCCACGCGGCCCTGCGCCGCCTGCAGTTCGGGGCTGGACTGGTCGGTCTTGCCATAGGCGACGGACAGGTCGGCGGGGCCGAGAAACAGCGCGTCGATGCCCGCGACCGCGGCGATGTCCTCGCAGCACGCGACCGCCTCGGGGTCCTCGATCTGGGCGATGACGACGGTTTCGGACCGGCTGCGTTCCAGAAGTGTCGCCATGTCGGACCCGCCAAAGCCCGCCCAGCGGGTCGACCCGGCAAAGCCGCGCCCGCCATGGCCAAATCGCGCCGCGCGCGCCACGCGGGTGGCCGTGGGCACGTCGATGACATGGGGCACCACGACGCCCAACGCCCCAAGATCCAGCGCCGCGCCGATCTCGGCCGCATCGGCCTTGGGCACCCGCACCAGAAGCGGCAGGTCCGCCGCCCGGGCAAGCGCGCCGCAGGCATTCATCGCCGCCCGGTCGAAGGGGGCGTGTTCGGCGTCAAGGCAGACGAAATCGAGACCCGACAAGATCAGCACCTCGAGCACGTCGATGGCGGGCGTCTTCATGAAGGTGCCGACAAGGGTCTTGCCCCCGATCAGATCGCCGCGGAATGTTGCCTGTCCCATCCATCACCCCCATCGCTTGCCCGTGACAGTGGCGGGCGTGCGGGGGGATTGCAATGGCGCGCGCGGCGCCCCGGGTCAGGCGCAAGGCCTAGCGCGCCACAAGCCCAGGCAGGGATACGGCGGCGGGCATGGGGTCGGGCACCGGCACCGGTGTCGACGTCGTTGGCGCAGGTGACGGGGCGCGCGCCACCTGCCCGTTCAGCCGCAAGGCGCGCCGCCCTCCGGACTGGCCCAACCGCCCGGTGGCCACGACGCGCCCGCCTGCCGCCTCGAGCCTGACCGCCTGCAGGTCGGAGGCGTCAAAGGGCAGCACATCGCCAACCGCCAACCCCTCGACCCGGGCGAGCGGGCGCGTGAGGCGCATCAGCACCGCCTCCACCGACAGCGGCAGGGCGTCGAGCATGCGGGCGCGCGCCGCGATCCAGCCCGGATCGGCGACGGGCCCCGCCGCGGGGGTGGGTCCGGCACCCTCGAGCTTGGACTGCGGAAGGGCCAGCACGACGCGCGAACGCCGTTCGACCCCGTCAAAGCCCAGACCGGCGGACATCACGGTATAGGCCCCATCGGGCATGAGCAGGTTGATCTGGCCGCGGTCGCGGATGCGGCTGCCATAGGCCATGCGGGCGGGCCAATCGCGCCCCGCGATCCCCCCGGCCTCACGACCCAGCGCGGCCAGCGCCAGATCGATGAAATCGCGCACCAGCGCCTCGTCGATGCGGGTGACGGGACGCGGCGGCAGCTCGGCCGCCTCGATCCGGCCGGTGGTCTGCACCTCGACCAGCGCGTCGATCAGGCCGGGACCGACCGCCAAAAGGCCGCGCGCGCCCCCCTCGGCCTCCAGCGCGGCGATGAGACCGTGATCGGGCAAGCCCGCGACCAGCCCGTCAAGGTCGCACCCGGCTGTCACCGTGATGGCGCTGGGCATCAGGCCCAGCCCGTCGAAGGGCGTGGCGGCATGGCGCAGGGCCCGGCCAAGCGCGCGGATGGCCTGCGGCACGGCATCGGGGGGCGCGGCGGGCGGGCGGGCATGGGCGGCGATCTTGCGCCTGAGCACGGTGGGATCGACGGAAAGGGTCATGGCCTGTGAGCGGTGTCCGAAGAGCTGGCGCAGGTTTCCACCCTGCACCTCGCAGGATTAAGGCGCGGTAAACGCCGCCTCAGGCCGCGCGCAAGGCGCGCGCGGGCAACCTAACGCGAAAGCGCACCCCGCTGTCGCTGGGCACATAGGTCAGCCCGCCGCCCAGCCGGGCCATGATCTCGCGGCTGATGGCAAGGCCAAGCCCTGCCCCAGGCGCCCCCTTGGCGGTATCGGCGCGGGCGAATTTCTCGAAGATCAGCGCGCGTTGGCGGGCCGGAATGCCGCTGCCGTTGTCGGAGAACTCGACCTCGACCCGGCCGGGGCGCTGGCGCACGGCGATGGTCAGTTCGGGCGTCTCGGCGTCGCAATATTTCTGCGCATTCGAGATCAGATTGATGAAGACCTGCGCCAGCCGGTCGGCATCGGTCCAGATCGTCACCGCCTCGGCGGCCGGGTCGCGCAAGATCGCCAGCCGCCCGGTGCCGACCTGCGCGCCCGCCGACCGGATCGCGCGGTCCAGCACATCGCCCAGCATCGCCTCGCCCTCGTGCAGCGTGACGCGCCCGTGTTCCAGCACCGCAAGATCTAGCAGATCGTCCAGCAGCCGCGTCAGGCGCAGGCTTTCATCATGGATGATGCGCGAGAACCGCGCGCGGGCGGCATCATCAACCGGATCGGCCTGCATGAGGATTTCCGAAAACGCCCGGATCGAGGTCATGGGCGTGCGCAGCTCATGGCTGATCTGGCCCAGAAAGGCATCCTTTTGCCGCGACAGTTCGGTGAGCTTGGCATTGGCCTCGCGCAGGCGGGCGGCGGTCTGGGCCAGTTCGCTCGATTTCGCCTCGAGCTGGCTGGAATATTCCATGATCTGCGCGGTTTCATCCGCCACCGCCAGCAAGTCGCGCACCGACACGCTGGCCCCGCCGATGATCTGGGCGACCATCGCATGGGCCGTGGCGGCCCCCACCGATCCCGCCATCTCGCGCTCCAGCCGTTCGAGGAAATCGGGCGTGGGTTCAGGCAGCCCGCCTGCCCTGCCCTGCGCCTCGGCGGCGGTCTGAAACAGCCGACCCGCGCGCCCCGCCCCCAGAATGCGCTGCGCCATGATCAAGAGGTCATCGGCCATGCCCACCGCGCCCTGCCAACCATAGAGCGGGCGGGAATGGTCGTAGACATTGACGAATTGCGCGCCCTGCAAGCGTTCCAGCGGGCCGGGAAAGGACAAAAGCGAGCCAAGGATGAACAAAAGCGTGTTGACCCCCAGCGACAGCACCATCGCGGTCAGCAGCGGATCGGTCGATTGCAGGCCCAAGGGCGTCGCCGGGCTGAGCCAGCCGATGCCGAAAGGCCCTGCCGCCAGAACGGTGGGAATGATGCCGCCGGTCTCGGCCACATTGGGAATCAACAAGAGCCATGCCCAGATGGCAAAGCCCGCCCCGATGCCCAAGGCCGCCCCGATCCGCGTCGCGCCGCGCCACAAGATGCCGCCCAGAAGGGCTGGCAGGATCTGCGCGACCCCTAGAAAGGCGATGAGCCCGATATCGGCCAGCGCATCCGCGCCCCCCGACAGGCGGTAGTAGCCGTAGCCCAGAAACAGAACGCCCCCGATCGACAGCCGCCGCGCCATCAGCGCCACGCGCCGCATGTCGCCCGACATCGGATCGTCATGCCGCGTGAACTGCAGCCAGAGCGGCATGATGATATGGTTCGACAGCATCGTGGACAGGGCCAGCGCCGCCACGATCACCATCGAGGTCGCCGCCGAAAAACCTCCGAGAAACACCAAAAGCGCCAACCCCTCCTGCCCCAAGCCCAGCGGAACCGTCAGCACGAAAAGATCCGGATTGCCCTCGGTCCCGTAGATTTCGAGACCCACCACCGCGATCGGCACCACAAAAAGGCTGATGAGCAGCAGATAGAGCGGAAAGGCCCATGCCGCCGTCGCAAGATGGCGCTCGTCCGAGTTCTCGACCACCAGCACCTGAAACATGCGCGGCAGGCACAAGATCGCCGTGCCCGCCAGCACCGTCAGCCCCAGCCAACGCGCGCCGTTCCAACCGGCTTGGGTGACGGGGCTTGTCTCGATCCGGGCCAGCATGTCGGCGGGCCCGTCCGCCACGCCCCAGACCACGAAAACGCCCACGGCAAGGATCGCGGCCAGCTTTACGATCGCCTCGAGGGCGATGGCCGACACGAGGCCCGGATGGCGTTCGTTCACGTCGAGCGAGCGGGTGCCGAAAATGATGGTGAACAGCGCGAGCCCCGCCGCAACCCAGATCGCCGTCTGTTCCGTATCGGGCGCCCCGAAGGCCCCGGGCCGGGCAAAGACCGAGAAGGACAGCGTCACCGACTGCAATTGCAACGCGATATAGGGCGTCGCGCCCAACACCGAGAGCACCGTCACAAGGGCCGCCAGACCACCCGACTTGCCATAACGGCTTGAGATCATATCGGCGATGGAGGTGATGCGCTGCGCGCGCCCGATGCGCACCATCTTTCTGAGCAGCCAGAACCAGCCGATGAACACCAGCGTCGGACCAAGATAGATGGTCAGGAATTCGAGCCCATTGCGCACCGCCGATCCGACCGCGCCATAAAAGGTCCAGGCGGTGGTGTAGATCGACAGCGACAATGTGTAGGTGATCGGCGAATTGAGCCAACGCGCCTTGCCCTCTGTGGCGCGCTTTTCCGCCAGAAAGGCGATGCCGAAAAGAATCGCCACGTAAAGCACGCAGACCGCCACCAGCCCGTCGAAACTGAGCATCAGCGCGCCTCTCCCGGATCTGGTCGGGTTTCCGGGGCGGGGGTGGCCTCAGGCGGTGCCCCCTCGGGTCTGTCGCTTTGCATCAGGGCGCGCGACACGAAGCCGGTCAACACGATCAGGCCGACCCAGACGGTGAAATAATAGATCAGCCAACCCGAGATCTGGACCCCCGCCTCCTGTGTGTCGCCTCGGATGAAGATCGGGGCGAAAACCAGCACAAGACCCAGCACCGGCAACAGTCGGGCCGCATCTTGCAACCGGGCCTGCCGGTAGGTGCGCCGTTCGAGAAACAGCCGCCGTGCCATGGATCGCCCTCAGCCGGTGCCGCGGGCCTGACCGGCCCGCGCCGCGCCCAGCCGGTCTATGGTGGTCAGCAGGTCCGCATTGGAAAAGGGCTTGGTCAGATAGGCGGTCGCGCCCAGCTCCAGCGCGGTCTCGCGGTCCCGGGCCTGACCGCGTGCGGTCAGCATCAGGATCGGCAGATCGGCCGTGGCGGGGGCCGCGCGCAGGTCGCGCAAGATCTCCAGCCCCGAGCGCCCCGGCAGCATCACGTCGAGCACGACGACATCTGGCGCGACCCGCGCCACCGCGCCGAGCGCCGTTGCCCCATTGCCATGACCATGCACGTCCCATCCTGCCCGCGACAGGATGAAGGTGATGGCCTCGAGGATGTTGCCCTCGTCCTCGATCAAAAGGATGCGTCCGCCCACGGCTGTCCTCCCTCCGCCTTGGGTGGGATGAGTGTGCAGCGCGCCGCGCGATTAGGCAATGGGCATGGCGGGACGGTGTCGCGGCGCCTAACCCGCCGTCACACCGCGGATCGGGTCGCAGGCAGGTACCGGCATCGGGAACTGGATCACCTGCTGCAACCAACACTGCCCTCACACTGAACATGGCGGTCAAGAACCCGCCGTGGTCTGCGTCAATGCAATCGAAACCGACCGGCAGGTGCGGGCAAGAGCTGAAACCAGCCGGTGATCTGTCCATGACTCGGGCAGGAGTTCATGCTTCGGGCAACAGCGGATCCTCAAGCTCGACGATGCCCGGCGAAGATCGCAACTTGGCGTCAAGCGTCCAACGACGGGAGGCCGCATCGCGCAATCAGCGGCAGACAACCGATGACCATGCGCCCTTGGTCCGGGACAGCATCCCGGGGTCTTCCTCCGCCGCAAATCCTCGGTTTGGCTGGTCCAGATCAAGGGCTGGAGCCAACGAGACGACAGACCTGTGGCAGGTCAGGGCAATGTCGCTCGGTGCATCGCGCAGCCTAGAATTCGGGAATGATGATCTCGATTGTTTCGTCACCCTGTATCAGGGTCAAGACGACGTTGCCGTCGACGCTGTCGAACAAGACACTGAAGTCGCCGATGGTGAAGTTGTCCGGCAAGGGCGCGTCGGGATCGTCAAGCTCCAGATTGCGTATGTTCGCAGTGATCGCAGACGCGATCGCCGAAAGGGAGCGGCGTTGAATCTGGGCCGCGAAATATTCGAGGTCCGATTGCGGCGTCCGCGCGACCACGGGGGCGTTGAATTGCCTGTTGGCCAGCCCCAGCAGATGGGAGCCGTTGAGCGGTGGGCCGCCAAAGCTTGGGTTGACCGACTCGAACCTGAGGGATTCGGCCGAAACCCCGGAGGCCGCACAGATCGCGATCATGACCGAAAGGCGCTTAAACATCGTTGAACATCTCCGTCAGGGCGATATCGATCGCGAGGAACAGCGCGCGCGTTGCGGGGTCGTTGACCACGTTGAGCTGCTCGACCTCCAGAAGGCGATCGGTGCGCACCAGCGCGAAGATGTCTCCGCCGCGGGAGGAGCTGTCGATGAACTGGGCGGCGGCACCCGTGGCGATGATCTCGCCGCTGCGCACGTCGATCAGTTGCACCATCACGCTGACCTGATCGCGAGAAGCCCGGTTGCGCAGGCGCACCCCGGCAATTCCCATCCCCGTGCCATTGTCGATCAGGCGCCGATCGTAGCCAACGACCGCCCCGTGGATAAGATAGTCACTCACCCGCAGTGGGGCCATTTCGATAGCGGGCGGGACGCGACCGGCCAACTGGTCGCGCAGCATCTCGGGGGCGGCGGCAACCACCTCGGCCTCGTGGAACGCGTTGATCTGATCTGCCAAGCGGCGCTCGTTGAGCAGATTGTTCAAACCTGCCCTGTCCAGCACGCGGTAGGCGTCGTTCCCGTTGGCGCGCATCAAGATATACTCGGTCAGGAACCGCCCGGAGGCGGCAACCGCCGTGGAGGTTCCGCCCTCGATCCGGGCGCCGGTAAGGTCTTCGAATTGTGCCACAGCGACGCTGCGTGGGCGGGGGCCCGAGAAAAACAGGTTGGCCGCCTCGGACACTTGGTCCGAGGCGGCCAATTGAATGACCGGCCCGCTCTGGTCGGAGACCTGTTGATGCCGCGACGCCGCCATCTCGCCGCATCCCGCCAGACAGGCGGAGACGATCAAGATTGCCAAACGCAAGAACACCGATGGCCGCCGGATCAAAGAGTGACTGGTCATTCGCGAGTCGACTTTCTTCAAAAGTGTCAGAAACTGCCGTCGCAGGTGGTACCGTAAGTGCAACCGGAGGCCACGATCAGGCTTGAGCCGTTGCTTGCCGCCTGAACAAAGCCAGTGCCAAGCGACCTGAACGAGGAGGTGTATCCCGTCCCTTGCTCGGTAACGGCTCCAGCAAAGCCGGATCCGTAAACAACGTGGGACAAGTTCGAGGTGCCGAACTCATAGTCGAACGAGTTGTAATCTCCGGTATAGTCGAGGTCATAGAAGGCCCCACCACCACCGATCGCGGTGATTGAGTTTCCATCGCCCTCGATATCGAGATCCAAGATGTCGGTGTCACTACCCTGTACGTTCAACTGAAGCCGGTTGTTGTAACCGATCACATCGAGCGCGACCTCACGGAATTGCGTGATCGTGCCATAAAGCGCGTTGCCGTCACCATCGATGGTCACATCGACGTCGTACACGTCGATCGTCTCAAACGCGGCAGCAATGGGGCCCGAAGTGTTCGAATTGCCCAGCACCGTGAACTGATAACCACCGTTTTCCATGTTCAATGTAGAGCGGTTGCTGAGAGTGAAGTTGTTTTCAGAGACCTCGGCTCCCAAACCGCCGAAGGTAATGGTCGGGTTCGACGACGTGTCATCATAGGTGTTCATGAACCTCACGGCGTTATCCGTACCGTAGACCGACACTTCGGCATTGCCGGACGTCAAGACAATGTTGTACCCATTGTCACCGATGGAGGCCTCGGTCCCGATCCTGATCGACACGTCGGTGAAATCATCGGCTCTCACAACGTTGTCGGTTCCGAAAATATCGAGTGCAGAGGTGGCATTCGCGGTTGAGACACCATTGTTCGCACCAGTGTCGCTGTTGACCGTAAGCTCGCTGCCCGAACCGCCCACTCGGAACACATTCGTACCCTCGCCAGAGGCCGCAATGGCTACAGTCGAACGGGCGTCCGTCACATCCACCGTCAGATTGTTCACGCCAGCCGTGTCATTGCTTTGTGTGACCGAGACGTCGTTTTCGTCGCCGACAAGGTCGAAATCAAGGATGTTGTTGATGCCAAGCTGTCGGATCAAGACAGTGTTGTTGGTACCCGCACCATAGCCCGCGCTGCTTTCGATTTGGACATTGATCTGGCTGTACTCTGTGGCCGAGGCGGCCGCACCATCGTTGTCCTGCACGACGGTGATGGTGTCACCCGAACCGATCGCTGCCACGTAGATATCGGCGAATTCGTCATTCGTGACATTTACGACAATATCATCGCCGGTGATGTTGATGTCGAACAAGCCGTAGTCTTCCGCTCCGGACTGGGCATTGGTCGCGGCATCGACCGTGTTTCCGTCACCCGTGACGTCGATGGTTTGCGTGGTCTGCGCCACCGCCCCACCGAATGAGCGCAAGTAGATCATGTTCGCGGCGCCATCGAGCGTGATGGTCGAAATCGTGTTGCCCAACTGCGTCACGAAGACATAGTTCGCCGTGGGGTCGCTTCCGGCTGTGTTGGAGACGTCGATGACCAGGCTGTTCGAGCCCCCGGCTGCATCTTGAACGGCGCCGTCGTTCACGGCGGAGTTTACAAAGAGGTTCTGCCCTGTCGTCGTGGCCATCAGGGTGTTTGTGTCGCTTCCCGTGGCACCGATCTGCGAAATGTTTGAGCTGGTGGGAAGGTCCTGAGCGAGAGCGAGGCCAGTAGACAGCACAAGCGCGGTCGTTCCAAGCAGCACAGCATGTGCGACACGGGTCTGTGCCTTGCGGTGCGTAGAAATTGGGGTCTTTTGCATGATTATGCTCCGATTGCGTGACCAGTGGCCGCTGTCGCACTTCGGCGCGGATTCACAAATACCACCTACAGGGTAGCGTCCGCAGGTTGACTTGAGATTTCACGCCCGCAATGCCCGCGCCATACCATTCACATGGTACGCATGCGGGTCGGGGTTGTGGTCGATGGCAACGCTGCGCTAATGTTCACTTGCAGGCCTTTGGTGGCCTCCGGTTTTTTTCCAGTATTCGTCGGGTTTATTTGTGTAACGGTGCCATCGGGCGCAGACCGTTGCGATGCAATGACCCGACCGTGTTTTCGGTTCGCTGGGCAATCTTGCCCGCAGAGGTCAAACACGATGATCACCATTGCGGTATTGGAAGACAATCTGCTTCTCAGCGACCGGATGGTCAGCATCCTGCGCGGCTGGGACCAAGTATATTCGGTGTGTGCATTCGCATCAAACCAAGCGTTCTGCGCGCATGCATCAGCCGAGACCGTCGATATCCTACTAGCCGATCTGAATGTCGAAGACGGCAGCGGCGTCGAAAGTATCGCCTATTTGTCGAAAGCTCAGCCGGAAAGCATGTCGATCGTCATTTCAGCTCTATCTGACAGCGAAAGTATAGTCAGCGCAATATCATCGGGGGCAGTCGGATATCTGCACAAGGACGACAGCTCCTTCGAAATCGTTGCATCGATCAAGACCGCCTTGGCCGGAGAGTCGCCCATTTCACCTGCCATTGCGCGCAAACTCGTGGGTCGGTTGCATTCGTCGGCCGCACCTGAAAAACCTTGCGGTGCACCCGTTGAACGCACGGGTCAACAAATTCTGACCGCTCGTGAAATCGAGGTGCTGAACCTGATCGCCAAGGGCTTGTCCTATTCTGAATGCGCTGCAGTTCTGGCCATTTCGGAACAGACGGTGCCGGTACATGTGCGCAACATTTATCGGAAACTCCATGCGAAAAACAGATCCGAGGCGGTGTACGAAGCCCGCTTTCTCGGGGTGATCACATGATGATCGTCACAAGGGCCGGACATCGCCGTTTCGTGGTCATGATCTGTTTGCTCATGCCGTTCTTCATGATCTTTCTGCTGTATCAATTCCTGCGGATCGCCGACACCAGTGCGGTGATCACGCAATTCCACAACGAATTGACCCAAGCGACAGGATCTCTACCCTTTTCCAACGTGACCCCGGATCGGGACCGGCTCGAGGGGCCGACCGTGTCCGGTGTGCTGGACATGTCTGCGGCGCCCATAAGACCACAAGACCACATTTTCATCCCGTCCTTTTCGGGTGCGCTTGTTGTGTATGTCGACGGAAGAGTCGCATTCAACAGCACCGTCAACCCCGGCACTCAAACGGCAAACGTGAGCGAAAGCGTGCTTCTGCCTGGCCCTTTCGGGTTTGGGGAAGCCACGGAAATCACGTTCGGGCTCTATCGAAACGATACGATCTTTGTCGGGATGTCCCAAGTGTATCTGGGCTCCGAGGAAGCGATGAGACGCGCAGCCTTGCGGTATGATTTCTATTCTTCCTTCCTGAGGGCAGTGTATTGGGGTGCCGAAGCCTTCAGTATCTTCGTGATGGGGTTGTTGTTCATCTTTCGCGCAATCGACAGGCGTTTGATTCCACTCTTCATTATTTTCTCATACTTTCTGGCCGTGCAATCTCCGGTCACATTGACGGATTATGTCAACTTCTCGGGATACCTGCCCTATATCAATTGCCTGGGTTTTCTGGTGTCCTGGAGCCTGTTCGCATTTTATCAAGACCTTTCCAGCGACGGCCAGAGAAAATTACAACCGAAGTATCTATATATTGCAATTGGCAGTGCCTTAGGGGCATTGCTGTTCAACCTGCTGTTACCGCAGTTCGGCAGATACTTGCATTTGCTGGTCACATTTCCTGTGATGGTGACGGCACTTTATGCAACAGGGTTCTTGTCGTTGCGGCAGGTGCTGCGGTCAGGCCGGGTCGACTCGGCCGTTTTTGCTGTGGCCGCGCTAACGGTCGGAGTGTCGTTGACGCATGACCTGATGGTACGTACGGGGTTTCTTGGGTCGCATGTATTGGCCATCGGTACATCATCGTTCAATTTCTTTTTATGCACCGCGTTCCTGGTGATATCGCGTATCCTTAGCGCAAAGGCCGCACTTCAAGATCAAAACAAGATCATGGAGGAAGCGTTGACCCTCAGGACAGAACAGCTTGTTCAAGAGTTCAAGGTGCAGGGTAAACTGCGGGAACAGAATGCGGCAAGCATCGAGACCCAAAGGATCACCCGCGACCTGCACGACGGCGTTTTAACCTATTTGTCCATGATCCAATCTCTCGCAGAAACGGCACCAACCGGAAACAGTGATTATATCAATGGCTTGGCCAAAAACGCCATCCGCGAAATCCGCGTCATCCTCGAAGTGAACCTGTTGGAAAAAAATTCCATCTTCGTGACGTTGTCTGTCCTCAGAAGCCAGGTCATCGGCCCGCTCAAACATGCAGGGGTTGATGTCCAATGGGATTTGCTGGCACTTTTAGACCAAACCATAATTGATCGAAAACACGCACTGAACCTGTTCCGCATAATGCAAGAAGCGATACACAATGCAGTTCTGCGGGCGCAATGCACATCCCTGATCGTCAAGGCAACACATGATCCGATGAACAACTCATTGGTTATTGGAGTGACCAATACAGGAGGGTACGAATTGGTGTGCGCGCATGAGGCAGGCCATGGTATTGGCAACATGCGTCGTCGCGCCACCATGATCGGGGCGGAGTTCACGCTGCAGCCACTGGCTGGAGGTGCCCAACTCGAACTTCGTTTTGCCGCATCTGCGGGCGGCACCCTTCTGGCGGTACGTCCAACCAGAGCAGATGCGCGCCTCTGATAATCAGACATTATTCTGAACCATACGGCGCCCGGGTTTTTCGTTCGGGGCCCGGTTTCATTGATCTGATTGAAGCAGCTGTTGCTGCATGCTTCATAAAATCGAACCGTCGGGCGTGACGAAGGACAAAATTCTGCGTAACCGCCCGGCCTCACTGCTTTGCGGGGCATAGAAGGCGAACGATGGTGTCCACGACGAGTTAGAAGCGAACGCTAGGTCTAATGCGTGATCATGATGCTGTACTTCGAGGACCAGAGATTGGTAGCTACAAGCCCCTTGATCAAACAGCTATCCCCGATCCCCCTTGAGCCATCGATAGGCATCAATGTAGTCGAGAACAAGCGAGACCGTATTCGTCACGCCGAGCACGATCAAATAGATACCGAACGGTGTCGTGCTGTTCGGACGCAAGATCACGATCAGAATTACCAACCCAGTCCAGAACGGCAGATGAGGCAAAGCCATCGTGCGCGAAAATCGTTGTTCGACGAACAGGATGATCACGTTCAGCGCCATAGCGATGATCGCCAGAAACGCCACCGTTGTTCCCCAATCTTCCGCGACAAAGGCGAGGCTTGAAAGATTAACCGGTACAAGCCAGAACGAGACCCAGATCTGCACCCAAAGGGGTATCGACCGGAACGATTTCCAAATCGTGAGAGTGATATCCAACACTGTCGTTCTAGCTCCCGGTGCTTGCATGAAAATCGGCAAAGCGTTGGCGCAGTTCGTTTTTCAGAACCTTGCCAGTTGCGCCGATTGGCAGTTGGTCGACAAAAGTGAGGTCCGGCACCTGCCAGGACGGCACGGATTGGGAAAACAATGCGCGGATCTCTTCGCTGTTCGTGTCCTTGCCGCCAGCGCAAACGCATACCAAAAGCGGCCGCTCGTCCCATTTGGGGTGTGGCACGGCGATTGCTGCTGCATCGACAACATCGGGATGCCGTTTGGCGATATCTTCAAGATGAACCGAACTGATCCACTCTCCGCCTGATTTGATGAGGTCCTTGTCCCGGTCGGTGATCGTCATGCACGAATCTGGTCCGATTGATGCAATGTCACCGGTGTCAAACCATCCGTCCCTTGTTGCGGGTTCATCCGCTCCAAAATGGCGGTCGATGACCCAATGCCCGCGAACTTTCAGGGAGCCGACTATATTCTCGCCCCCGGAACTCTGCGCGCCCCCAGAATCGGTCACTTTCAGCGAGACCCCAAACGGGGCACGGCCCTGTTGCTTGAGGCGTCGAACGGCATCGTCGGCGTCAAGACTGGCGATTTCCGATGGCGTAAGCGCGCTAATCGTGCCCAGCGGCGATGTTTCGGTCATGCCCCAGCCGTGCATAACTTCGACACCGTAATCCGTACGAAAGGCGCGGATCATCGCTTCGGAGACTGCGGATCCGCCGATGATCGTGCGCTTCATGGTGGTGAATTTGGTCCCTGTCTTCCGCAGGTGCCCAAGCAATGCCTGCCAAACCGTTGGGACACCGGCAGACAGGGTCGTTTTCGTTTCTTCGAAGAAATCAAATAGCGCGTCACCCGACAGGCTCGCGCCGGGCAAAGCCAAAGAGGCGCCAGAGATCGCGGCAGCAAACGGCAACGACCACGCATTCACATGGAACATGGGCACGATTGGAGCTACCGTGTCATCCCGCGAAATGGACAGGACGGCAGGGCCGACGGCTACCATCGCCTCAAGCACAAGCGCCCTGTGGGAATAGAGCACTCCCTTTGGGTTACCGGTGGTACCTGAGGTATAGCACAAGATGGCGGCCGCCTGCTCATCCAGCGATGGCCAAGCGGCGATCGGTGCCGCCCCGTCCAGCAGGTCTTCGTAGCCTGGTTCGGTCCACATCGGGTCCTGCGGCGCGTTGGACATCTGGAACCAGTATTCGACCCGCGGGCACATCGGCTTCAGCATTGCGATCAGGCCCGAAAAGGTGCCGTCGAAGAACACGATCCTGTCGTCCGCCTGGTTTATCATGAATTGCAGGTGATCGATCGACAGGCGAGGGTTGATCGTGTGCAAGACAGCCCCGATGCCGGTCGCCGCGTAGTAAAGTTCCAGGTGGCGATGCGTGTTCCATGCGATGGATGCCACCCGGTCGCTCTCGCCAATCCCGAGGTCGACAAGCGCCTGCGCAAGCCTGCGTGCACGTTGCCCCGTGTCGCGCCAGGTCTGCCGGTGGATGGGGCCTTGCTCGCCGAGTTTCGGCGGTGCTTGTCGCGACCAGATGGGCACATCAGGTGACGAAGCCTCCACGTGCTCGAGGATCGAAGACAAGGTCAACGGCAGGTATTGCATCTGTCCAAGCATCTTGGCCCTCTTCGTGTCGCCGGTGGGGATTGGTGATTGGACCTGCGCGCATTGCGTCGCGGCCGGTTCAGGAAATGTACGCTTCGCGCTGCCCAAAACGTCACGTGCAAGCCATTGCTCAATCACCATGGCCGCGTCCTGCCAGCGGTCATCGACCGTCAGCATGTGAGAGGCCAAGGGCAACATGATCGGTTCCACCGCGTGAAAACGTCCGGTTTCAACGATGTTTTTATGGCTGACAATCTGGTCGAACTCGGCCCCGATCACGGCAACCGGAGTGCCCGGAGGGGCGCGTCTGCGCAGGGGCTTGAACAGCATGTCAAGAAAGGCGCGAAAGCTCTCGGCCTGCAAATGGCGCAGCAAATGATCCTTGTCGATCCGGCTTTCATCGCGGGAAAACAACAACCCGCGAGCGGTGTCCGGATCGGCGACGACGCCATAGAGGTTCAGCGTCGCAATTGTTCGAACCAGAGCCTTGGGGCGCTCCGTTGCAACGCGGTGCAGTGCATGCCACGCCCCCGACGGCGGTACCGAGGCCAGCAGGGCCATCGCGCGCAGGGGGTGTTGCGCAGCATACTTTTGCACAATGTACCCACCCATCGAGTGACCGATCAGAACAGGGTTGTCCAGCCCTCTGGCTGCGACCGCGACATCGGATACGTAATGCGCGAGGGAGGACCACCGAACGCGCCCTTCCGAGTTGCCATGGCCGCGCAGCGACAGGGCGCGGCACCGAAATCCCCTGTCCGCAAACCACGGCAGAAAGAAGTTGTCCCAATACCAGGCCGACGACCACGCGCCGTGGACAAACAGAAGATCGGCGCGCGGGGTGCCGGTCATCGGCTCCAGCGTGGTCACCTCAAGCGCGCCGGCTTGGCCGGCCATGCGCTCGACCATCCTGGTCAATCGCGGCTGCACCATGTGGGTTACTCGGCCGCGATGCTTGCCAGGCCCGGCGAGGTTCGGTGAACCGGCGCAGGCTTGGATCGCGCGATCTGGGCCTTGAGCCGCGCGCGGAAGGCCATGTCGTTCACAGTGATCGTGTGACGCGGAGACTCCACCTGGTGCACATCGGGATCGGCCAACTCGGCGTCGATCAACGCCTTCAGTGGTCTTTTTGGGGTCCACAGTCCGGCCAGATGGCGTGCGGCAAGCTTCGCTTGCAGCTCGGCCCCGGGCCAAATGCATCCAAGCGGCTGGAACAACCCAATAAAATAGAGGTTCGGGAGGTTCTCAGGGATCATTTTTTCATAGAGGCGCACGGGCGACGTCGACAAGTCCAGGACGGACTTGTCCAAGAACGGATGGGTAATCTTGAACCCTGTGCACGCGACCACCGTGTCGAATTCACGCGATGAGCCGTCCACGAAGTGCACGGTCTTGCCATCGAACCTGTCGATGTCGCCCGTTGGCAGGACCTTGCCGTGTCGGATAGCCAAATACAGATCTGAATTCAGCGTTGGGTGGCTTCCAAAGATTTCGTGATCAGGTTCAGGCAACCCGATGGCACTGTTCTTGCCTTGGATAAGGTTGAGTAGAAACTTCAACCCCCGAAGCTGCGCCCATTGGGGCCATTTGCGGTGGCGGTAGTAAAACTTGTCGACCGGCTCTCCAAGAATGAATTTCGGGATCAGGTAATAGCCCCTGCGCCAACTGATATACGTGTGCTTCGAGACCCGGGAGGTTTCGACGGCCACATCGCAGGCAGAGTTGCCGCCACCGATGACCAGAACACGTTTGCCCGCGAATGGGGCTGCGCGCTTGTAATCATGTGAATGGATGTATTCGCCTTCAAACTTGCCGGGGTAGTCAGGCTACCGCAGGGTGTGGTGGTGGCCGCTCGCGACGCAAAGCGCATCGAAGACGCGACTGCCCTCGATCCCCTCCCCGGATGTCCAGATCAGGCGCCAGCGCCCATCCGGCAGTGGCTCGGTCTTTGTTACGACAGTCTTGAACTTGATGTGGCCCCGCAGACCAAATTCTGTCGCATAGGCGTTGAAGTACCTGAGCAACTGAACATGCGACGGGTAGTCCGGGCTGTCTTGCGGAAGCGGAAAGTCCATATACTCGGATGTGTATTTCGAACTGATGATGTGGGTCGTCTCGAAGACGCTGGAATGGCCAGTGGCATCATTGAAGCGTCAGTTGCCTCCGACATCCTCGCACCTGTCGAACGCCGTCACGTCAAAGCCAAGATCCAGGAAGTTCTTGATAGTCGGCAAGCCCGCCGGGCCTACCCCGATAACTGCAACTGATTTTTCAGACATGGAAACTCCTCCTGCGACACGGCTTTCATATCGTGACACATGTGTCAAGTATTTACTGACACATGTGTCATAAGATGATCCATTGCTGAACTCGGGCATGGAAACGACGCACGTGGCGTGTCATACCGCGTGCCATGCAGCGCGAACGCATCCCCCATTCGGAAACACGAAAGATGAACCTCAGTCAGTTCATCGCGGCAGGTCGGCATGTGTTTGCGACGATCGGGTACGACGCCGCCTCTGCACGTGACATCGTCAAACAAAGCGGCTTGGCTCAGGGGTCATTCTACAACTATTTCAGCGACAAACGTGCGTTGTTCGAAACCATATTGGCACAGATCTTCGAGCCCCTGGTTCCTCTGTTGAAGGCTGAACGGCAACAAGCGACATCACCGTATGAATTCTTATTCAACGCCTTTGAAGCCTGCTACGTCTTGCCGCTCAATGAGCCGGAGACGGCAGCCATAATATCCCGCAATCAGACAATATTCAGAGAACTGTTCTATATCTCTGGCGAACAAAACCAAATTCGAGAGGATCTGCGCGCAGACCTCGAACAGGGGCAGGCCGAGGGCAAGTTCAGACATTTCGACAGTGGCATGATGGCCGATGCCATGATCTCGCTGGGGATGGACCTGGTTGTTCAAACGGCAAAGGATCCGGTCGCCGGAAAGGCAAGACTGGTTTTTTTGGCTGAGCTTTTTTTGCCAAGGATTGTTCCAGATGATTTGGATGGATCATCAGACTCGAACGCACGACGAAGCCATTGAAAACCTTGGAAACGGAGGGCGGTAGATACGTGCTATACGTTCGAGGAACATATGCGCAGACCCAAGTTCTCGTAACCGCAAACGCGTGCCTGACCTGCTCCAGCGCGTCATTTTCTTCAGACGCTTTTCCCCACGGCATTCATGTGCCTCTTTGATCAGTTCGAGATTATGTCTGGAACGAACTGCCCAGTTAATCTGGACGCCTCGGCCAGCGTCTTAAAGCGCATCCTTTCCGGATCGAGAGCGGTGCCGGTCGGGAGAGGAATGGACACCCGGAAGTTTGCATCAAAACCCCAACGCAGGTCCACGGCAGTGTTGTCTTGCGCCTCGACCACAAAACCGTGGCGAGCAGTGACGTCCTAGCAGGCCTTGAGCACGTCGAGCGACAGCCGCTGACTGAGCGCTGGGGTCAAGTTTCGCGGAGATTTGGTGATTGGCATGTCTGGATGTTGTCACGGCGGATTTCCGACGCTCACAACGCAAAAAGCCCCCGCTTTTCAGGAGGACTCGTCAAACGTTGAGGTAAAACGCGAGTGACTATACAAAAGTTTTGTCGGATTCTAACTATCTGGAAAGGTTAGGCTAATTTGGTTGCGGGGACTCGCAGGCAACGATTGCTGCGATTGGTTGTGCGCGAGATACCTCGGCTCGTAGCCTAGGTTAGATTGGAGCTAAGTGCCCGCCAATGCTTGGCGCTGCGTGTGATCCTTACCACCACGGCGATTCTGCTGCTTCTTCTGAACCTCCGCCGCGAAGGAGAAAGCGGTTGGCGCGCGGCTTGATGTCTGTGAGAGAAGTGATGCCATCAACCGCCATATGCTCGACGCCGCCGCCCGCCGCCCACTTCATCGGAACATTCTGGCTGGCTGGCACATGCCGTTGACGGACGCCGCCAAAGCGAAGCACAGTAACGTCGCGCTTGCGGCCTCTCGGATCGTGCGCCTTGGCGGTTCTTACGCCTGTTCTGGGTCGCGCAGCTGGCCTCGCAGCCGAGCCAGCCACCGAGTCCTCGGCTCCTGGCTGCCTATGCGTCCAAACCCTGTTATCCTGGTCGAACGAATACGCAGGTGTTTGCGAAAGCTGGAAAGGAGTGTCGTGACACAATCGGAGGGAAGCAGCGCTGTTCACGTGATGCGTTCGGCAAGCCCGCCGCAACTTGCGGGACTGGTCCATCGGATCACCTGCTACAACGCTGACGGATCGGACAGCGCCGGAGACCGCGAAATCGCCTCCTTTGTCGTACCTATCATCTTCAGCTTCGCCGACCCGTTCTGGATCGCCTTCGACCGGCCTCCAGTTATGGACGAACGGATCGGCAGCTTCGTCTCCGGCCTGCATCCCGGCTATGTTGATATCGCCTATGGCGGGCCGATCTCCTGCGTCCAGATCGACCTCACCCCTCTCGGCGCAGGCCTCTTCTTTCGCCGCCCGATGTCCGATTTCGCAACGCGCCTCGTGCCGCTGGAGGATGTCGGGGATCCGACCCTGATCGACTTGCGCGAGCGGCTTGGCACGGCGGGCACACGGCCCGAGCGGTTGGGGATCGCGGTGGCTTTCCTAGAACAGCGGCTTCTAGGCCAGCCAGTCGATCCTGCGGCAGCCTTTATCTGGTCAGAGATCCAGCGCAGCCGGGGTGCGCTGCGGATCGACCGGTTGACCGATGATCTAGGCTGGAGCCGCAAGCGTCTGGCGACCTATTCCCACAACGCGTTCGGGCTGACGCCAAAGCGGCTGGCCCGGATCGCACGATTTCACCATGCAATTCACCTTGCAAACAGCGCTGGCCGCCCGGACTGGGCCGGCATCGCGGTCGATTGCGGTTATGCCGATCAGGCACATCTGGTGCGCGACTTCACGACCTTCGCAGGCGCGACGCCGGAGCGGTGGCGCAACCGCGAGAGTTAGGCGCCGCCGAAACAAATCTTCAATCCATCCATGGGCGACCGCGGCTAAGCTCCGGCGAAGCAACAGACATGGAGATTGAAGATGACTGAGGCCCCGAGGATTTACCCTACCTTCCGCTACCGTGACGCTGCAGCCATGATGAAGTGGTTATGTGATACCGTCGGCTTCACCGTCCATGCCCGCCATCCGGCCGAAGGCGATGTCGCCCATGCCGAGCTGGCCTACGGGTCGTCGATGATCATGATCGGCGCGGTCCGCGACGACGCCTATGGCGCGCTCGTCGGTGCTCCGGGGCAGGACGGTGGCAAGTCCATTTATGTCGCGGTCGAGGACGTGGACGCGCTGCACAGACGGGTTGCCGCCTCTGGCGTCGTGATCGAGGAAGGGCTGGTCGACCGAGACCACGGCAGCCGCGAGTTCATCTGCCGCGATCCAGAGGGTAACCTTTGGTGCTTCGGCACCTACTGGCCGAAGACGGAGTAGGCAAGTGGCGGCACCTGCCGCAGATCGGCCCGCAGCCGGTTCGGCGCGCCTTCGGGCAGGGCCGCGTCGAGAGTTGCATGTGTCTCGCGCCAGGTCGGCAGCGCCGCCGCAAGAAGTGCCACGCCTTCGCCCGTGATCTGGACCAGACGGCTGCGGCGGTCCGTCTTGTCCGGCTTGATCTGCACCAGCCCCCGGCGTTCCAGCGGCTTGAGGGCTGCGGTCAGGGACGTCCGATCCATGGCGAGGAAGGACGCAAGCACCCCGATCGAGGGCGGCTCGGGTCGGTTCAGCGCCATCAGCAGCGAGAACTGCCCGTTGTTGAGGCCATAAGGCCGGAGCGCATTGTCGAAGAGTCGCGCCAGCGCCCTCGCCGCGCGCTGTGTGTGCAGGCACAGGCAGGTCTCGGCGACATGAACGACGATTTCGCGGTCGAGCGGCTTGGCTATGGACTCGGTCATGATAGGTTGGTATCAACTTATATTGGAATGATCAATGCGGCTCGTCATCGCAGGGCCTTCGACCGTTCAAGGTCGGTGAGGATGCAGCGCCGGAAAGCCATACAGGGAGACCAAATCATGATGACACCGCAGCTCTACCTGTTCTTCAAGGGCGACTGCCTCGAGGCCATGACCCACTATGCCGAAACGCTTGGCGGGACGATCGAAGGGGTCTTCCTGAACAAGGATGCGGGCTCGCCGGAAGAGCAGATGCCGGGCGGTGACGACATGGTCATGAATCTTGCCATGCGGCTTGGCGACACCCTGATGATGGCCTCGGACAATTCCGACGAGATGTATGAACGGCCGCAGGGTTTCCGCATCCAGATCGAAGCGCCATCGACGGGCGAGTTCGACCGGGTTTTCGCCGCGCTGTCCGACGGCGCGCGCGACATGCCGATGCCTCCCGGCGAAACCTTCTGGGCCGAGCGCTTTGCCATGTTCACCGACAGGTTCGGGACCCCTTGGATGCTGAATTTCACAGGGTCGCGGTCGCCGGATGCAACCACATAACCATCGCAGCAGCCGCGGAGTCATTCCATGTCCGATCTTGTTCTAACTACCGCGGATTGGGTTCCCGACGAGCCGCGCGGCTACGTCCGCGACCTGCGCGTCCGATGGGCGCTGGAAGAGGCAGGGCTGCCTTACCGCGTGGCCACGACATCCTTCGAGGATGTCGAAGCGCGGCTGCCGTTCCAGCCGTTCGGGCAGATACCCTGGCTGACCGATGGCGACCTCACGCTGTTCGAAACCGGCGCGATCCTGCTGCACCTCGGGGAGCGGAGCGAGGTGTTGATACCAGTCGATCCGGCGGGCCGGGCCAACGTGCTGCAATGGGTGTTCGCCGCGCAGAACTCCATCGAGACGGCGGCGTTGCCTTGGGTCATCTGGAGCTCCGCCGGAGACGAAACGCGCTGCCCCGGTCGCGATGGGCTGGATGCCTATCTGGACGGGCGGCTCACCCGGTTGGAGGCCGTACTTGCCGGGCGCGAGTGGCTGGCTGACCGGTTCAGCGCCGCTGACATCCTGATGGCGGACGCGTTGCGGCTCTTCAACGGATCCGACGTGCTTGCAGATTTCCCGGCCTGCCGCGCCTACGTGGAGCGCGCCACCGCGCGCCCTGCGTTCCGCAAGGCGCATGCCGATCAACTGGCTCACTTCGCCGCCGCCGATGCGCAGCGCGCAATTGCGTCTTGAGGGAAAGGAAGCGCGACAATGGCAGACACCACGCTCAGACCGAAGGTCGTTTCCAAGGACGAATGGGCCGAGGCGCGTGCCGCGCTGCTTGCCGAGGAGAAGGCGCTGACGCGCGCGCAGGACCGACTGGCCGCGGCACGCCGGCGCCTGCCCCGTCACGAGGTCGAGGATCGCTACAGGTTCGAGACCGGGACCGGTCCCGTCTGCCTGTCCGACCTCTTCGACGGGCGCGACCAGCTCATCGTCTACCACCACATGCTGCGCCGCGCCGATCCCGATCCCTGCCCAGGCTGTTCGATGTTCGCCGACAGCGTGCCGCATCTCGCGCATCTTCACGCCCGCAACACCTCGCTCGTCATGGTTTCGCAAGCGCCGCTGGCCGAGATCAAGACCTTCAAGGCCCGCATGGGCTGGACCATGCCCTGGGTCGAGACGCGCGACAGCTTCAACGCCGATTTCGGTGTGACCGGCGGCTTCGGCCTCAACGTGTTCCTGCGCGAGGGCGGCACGATCTGGCGCACCTATTTCACCAACGCACGGGGCGTTGAAGCGCTCGGCAGCGTCTGGAGCTTCCTCGACCTCACCCCCTACGGCCGGCAGGAAACCTGGCAGGACGCTCCCGGCGGCACGCCTCAGGACGCGCCCTACGAGTGGTGGCGGCTTCATGACGATTATGGCGAAGCGGACGGGGGATGCTGTGGGACGTGATGGGCAAGTCAGATCAGAAGCCGGATTGGGGGAGTAGGGAAAGCCAATGCCCGATGAAAAGATCGAGATCGAGAACTTCACGTCGCCAGGGCGGACCGAACGCGTGAACCGCGCGAAGTACGAGGCGATGCGGGACGCGCTGCTGGCGGTCCTGCCGGACACCGCGCCGGGGCTCAAGGTGCCCGACGCCAAGGCGGCGCTGCTGCCATTGCTGCCCGACGAGCTGTTTCCCGAGGGCGCCACCGCCGGCTGGTGGCTGAAGGCAGCACAACTCGACCTCGAAGCCAAGGGCATCATTAGGCGCGCCCCGTCGAAGCCGGTGCAGCTTTACCGGACCAATGCCGGGACATGAGCCAGGCCACAAACGCTCCAACGAAAAGGACGATTGATATGCCCCATAAAGTCCGCACCTGTCTGTGGTTCGAAAAGGACGGCCTTGCGGCCGCGCGCTTCTACACCGGCCTTGTCCCGGACAGCGTGCTTGAAACGGATGCGCCGGAGGGCTCAAACCCGATCATCGTCGCCTTCTCGCTGGGCGGCGTGCCCTATCAGATCCTCAACGGCGGCCCGCATCACCGTCTGACGCCTGCCGCCTCCATCGTCGTGACCACCCGCGATCAACCGGAGACCGACCGCATGTGGGATGCCCTGACGGCCGACGGGGGTGCGCCCGGCCGCTGCGGATGGCTGACGGACCGCTGGGGCGTATCCTGGCAAATCGTTCCCGAAGCGCTGCCGCGCCTGCTGGGCGCGCCGGAACGCGCCGCGGCCGGACGTGCGCAGGCGGCCATGATGGAGATGAACAAGATCGACATCGCAGCCCTCGTGGCAGCATTCGACACGCCATGACGAAGAAGGCCGCCATGACCCGTTCCTGTGTCCTCTCCATGGTCGTCAGTGTCGACGGCTTCATCAACGGCGCGGGCGGCGAGTTCATTGCGCCTGACTGGTCCGCGGATCTCGATGCCTGGACGGCCGGCCATGCGGCGCGGTTCGACACGATGCTGTTCGGTCGGGCCGCGTGGGAGAGCCTCGCCGCCTACTGGCCTGCCGCCGAGACGGACCCCGCAACACCGCCGGCCGCCCGAGACCTCGCCCGCTTTATGAACGGAACGCGCAAGATCGTGTTCAGCCGGACGCTGGAAAGCGCGGAGAGATGGGCGAACTCGGACATCGCGGATGCCGATGTCGCCACCGTCCTCGCGCGCGAGAAGGCGAAGCCCGGCAAGGACATGGTCATCTTCGCCGGCGCGCGTTTTGCCCAGACGGCGCTGGCGGCCGGCGTCGTCGACGAGTTGTCGCTTCTCGTGATCCCCGATCTTTTCGGCCACGGGACGCGCCTCTTCGAAGGCCACGCACTTCGACGCAAGCTCGAGCTTGTCGAATCCCGCCCGATGGATACGGGCGCGCTGCTGACCCGCTACAATGTGAGGGAGCCCAACGGACAATGACGGTCGCAGCCCGCATTGCCTTTCGCCGGGCCACACTCGCGGACCTCGAACTGCTGCGCTGCTGGCAAAGTGAGCCCCATGTGCGGGCCTGGTGGGATGACGAAGACCCGTATGATGATGCGCATGTCGCCGACCCGCGCCTGAACCGATGGATCGTCTCGTTCGACACTCGGCCCTTCGCCTACATGCAGGACTACGCCGTCCACGGTTGGGGCGATCATCCCTTCGACCATCTGCCCCCGGGATCCAAGGGTATCGATCAGTTCATCGGACCGCCAGACATGATCGGCAAGGGGCATGGGCGCACCTTCATTGGCCAACGCGTTCAGGCGATGTTCGATCAAGGCGTCCCCGTGGTCGCGACCGACCCACATCCCGACAACCTCAGAGCCATCGCCGCCTACGAACGGGGCGGGTTCCGGATTGCAGGTCCCGCGCGCGAGACGGACTGGGGGCGCATCCTGCCCATGGAGATAAGACCGTCAACCGGGGTCGGGCCGTCATCATGATGCGGCTCGCCAAGCCTGACGATATCCCCTTCGTGCAGAAGGTCCTCGATGCGCCGGAAAATCTGGACAAGCTGGCGGCCTACACGGATGCGCAACTTGCTGCGGCACTGGGGGATGCGACTCAACGCCTTTGGATCTGGGAGAGCTGGGGAACCCCGGCAGCGTTTCTCTGGGTCACAGGCGTCGGCCAGCTTGGACGCGGCCCGAAGATCGAGGAATTCGGGGCCGAGGTCCCGGGCCGAGGGATCGGCACTCGGCTCTTTTCGGCAGCACTGTCAGAGTTGCGGGCGCAGTGCCTGCACAAGGGCCTCTGGCTCACCGTCGCGTCCGACAACGCGCAGGCGATCCGGTTCTACGAACGGCTGGGCTTCCGGGCGACCGACCTGCGTCCCGCAGTCTGGCATCGGCGCGCAGGACCCGTTGCCGATGCGCTGATCATGGCGTTTGATGCCGATGCCGGACCGGCGGAGACTGAGGCAGACGGCGGCCTCGGGCATCCAGCACAAGACAACGGCGGTGGCTGATCCCACGCCCCGGAAAAGGAGCATCACGATGAAAGGCACCTGTCACTGTGGCGCGGTCGAGTGGCAGCTCGACGGCGATGCGGGCTCGATCACCGCCTGCAACTGCACGGTCTGCCGTCGTTACGGGGCACTCTGGGCCTATGACTGGGAGGGCGAGCGGATCAGGCTTTCCGGCACCACGTCCGTCTATACCCGCAAGGAACTGCCGAACCCGTTCCTCGAGTTTCACTTCTGCCCCGCCTGCGCCTGCGTGGTGGCCTGGCGCGCCCTGCGGCCCGACGAGAACGGGCGCAAGCGCATGGGGGTCAATGTCCGCCTTGCCTCGCCCGAGGAGGTCGCGGACCTCCTGATCGACCATTTCGACGGGCTCGATACCTTCGACGACCTGCCGCAGGATGGCCGCCGTGTGCGAGACCTGTGGTTCTGAAGCGATGCGGTTTGCTGCGAAACGGGAGATCCGATGCGCTACGTGATCGCCATCGATGCGGCCCTCCGGCTCTTTCGTGAACGGGCCATGGTTCCCGACGACACGAAGCTCGTCGCCCCCACCCTGCTCCGTTCCCAGGCTGTCGCGCATCTTTATGCGGCTGCGCGCCGGGGCGAGATCGACCGTGCCGAGGCCAGGGCGCAGCTTGATCACATGCGGGCGCTCAACATCCGCCTGCTCGGGGACAGGGTGCTGCAGAACTTCGCGTGGAACTTCGCTGAACGGCTAGGCTGGGACGACACGTTTACTGCTGAGTATGTGGCGCTGACGAAACTGCAAGCCGATGCTTTCGTGACGCTGGACCCGGATCTCGCGCGGGCCGCCGCCACGCTCGTCCCTGTCGCGTCGTACGATGAAATGACGGGCGGGCGGTCCTCTCAACCCTCGCCATAAGGCGTGCCGTCCTTGTGAACAAAGCGGCCATCGGAATTGGCGCTCATCATGTCGACGTCAGAGCAGGTGGTGAGGTCGTCGGGATGGCGTGATCCGATCTCGAGGTAGATGGCGTCGTGGTCCGAACGGTTGATCATGTGGTGGCCGTTGCCCGTTCCCTTCGGAAAGGCTGCGCAGTCGCCCGCCCGCAAAAGCGTCTCCCCGCCATCCTCGATCAGCACCACCTCGCCCTCGAGCAGGTAGACGAATTCATCCTCGTGTGAATGCCAGTGGCGCTGGCTCGACCAGTTGCCGGGCGGCAGTCGCGTGAGATTGACCCCGAAGGCCGTCAGTTCGCCGGCCTCGCCGAGACGCTGACGCAACCTGTCTGCGCTGATCGCCCGAAACTCGGCGGGATATCCCGTCCCCTTGTGCGTGGGAACGGCGGAAAGGTCGATCCGTGGCATGGCGGGTCCTGCGTCCGTTCCACGCCGAGCTTAACCCCGGGCGGACGTTCCGACAACTGCGCGGACGGGGAAAAGCACTGTAGAAGCGACCGGCACACATGCAAATGATCGCAGCCTGTATCAGATCTCCGGATTGTGTGGCCTGCGTCCGAAGCATTTCTCCGCTACCAGAGCAGCCACCGCGTCATCGGTGATCGGGCTCCCTGCGCGCTTCATGCCGTCGAAATGCTGCCGGGTGAAATGGTCGACGGCGTTACGGCACTTCTCGAAGCAGAAGCTGACGGGGCGATCATACTTCCCGCGCAGCCTCGATCGAGGCGCGGGCGGCGGCGAAGGCCTCGTCCTGGTCGATGAAGGCTTCGCGCGGCGTTTCCATGCGGGCACGGGTTTCCTGCGCGAGGGCCTGCAGGGCCACGTTGCGCTCGTCCTCGTCCTGGATCATCTTTTCCAGCGCGGCGGCGACGGCGGCACTCTGCGTCGCGAAGACGCCCTGCCCCACCATTTCCGAAAGAAATTTGTGATGGCGGTCGGTGAAGCTGAGGGTGGTCTTGACGTTCATCCGCGCCTCCGTGGCATGACCAGGTCATATACTGGATCAGGGCGATCCTCTCAATCGGCTGCGTCCGGCCCTCGCCGACTTTCACTTCTCGCCAAGGCCCCGCCTCAGCTCGGGCGGGGCGCAGCTCAGCCTGTTCTGACGAGGAATTTTGCGCCTGCCTCCTGGCGGGCGCAGCACCCTTCGGGTTTGCGTTAGCTCACGATTCTTCATCTTGAGTAAACAAATGGAGGTAAATATAAACTTGCAAATCGGTTTGATATTGTGTCATCATCTCTACCATGAGTGAAGAAAAAGGCTCCAAGCTAAACCATCTGCAGATGGCCTTGCCGCAAGGGTTGATCGTCGATTCCGTATGGATGGAGAAGAACGGTTTCCAACCATCGCTCAGAAATCGCTACGTCTCAAGCGGCTGGCTGGAGCAGCCAGCAAGGGGGGTCTACCGCCGCCCCAAGGGCAAGATGACGGACGCGCCGCTCAGGTGGCAGCAGGTGGTCCTCTCCCTCCAGCTCCTTCTTGAGTACCCCCTGATCGTCGGCGGCATGACAGCACTCGACCTTCACGGCTTCGCCCACTACCTCAGCCCGGACCTCAGGACGGTTCATCTCTATGGCCGCGTCAGGCCGCCTGGCTGGCTGAACAAGCTCGACCTCCCGCAACACTTCGTGGTGCACAACAGCGACACGCTGTTTGCCGAGGACCCGATCGCCTTCGGGCTCGGAAGCCTTGCCTACGATGTCCGGAAGGACACTGCACGGAACCACAGCAAGCTGAGCAGCGGCAGTCTCGAGGAATTGTCGTGGGGCCAGTGGGAATGGCCCCTGACCTTGTCATCGCCGGAGCGCGCCTATCTGGAGTTTCTGGACGAACTCCCCGGCAATGCCTCGTTCCACCACGCCGACATGATCATGCAGGGCGCGGTGAACTTCAGACCCGGTCGTCTGAAGAAGCTTCTCAGCGACTGCAAGAGCATCAAGGTGAAACGGCTCTTCTTCTTCTTTGCCGACCGCCATCGCCATGCATGGCGCAAGCAGCTCGATCCCGACACGTTCGACCTCGGCAGCGGCAAGCGGATGCTGGTCAGGGGCGGACGTCTGGACCCCGTCTATCAGATCACCGTTCCGGGGGACCTTGATGCCGAGCAGTGAACAATACCGGCAACAGGTTCGCCTCCTCATGCGGCTTCTGCCCTTGGTCGCAGAAGAGCCCTCCTTCGCCCTCAAGGGCGGCACCGCGATCAACCTGTTTGTGCGGAACCTGCCACGGCTGTCGGTCGACATCGACCTCGTCTATCTGCCGGTCAATGGCCGCAGCGAAGCGCTGGCCGATATCGATACAGCCATGAAGCGGATCGAGGCGCGGATCATGGCCGCTCTGCCCGCTGCGATCATCGGCCAGACTGTGCGGGAGGGGGCAGTCCTGCGACTTGCGGTGCGCACCGAGCGCACGCAGGTCAAGATCGAGGTCTCGCCTGTCCTGCGCGGCGTTGTGCAGGAGCCCGCCCTCCGCTCCGTAAGCCCTGCCGTCGAGGAACATTACGGTTTCGCTGAAATCCGCCTCGTGTCCTTCGCCGATCTCTATGCCGGGAAGCTGGTTGCGGCGCTGGACCGGCAACACCCGCGCGACCTGTTTGATGTCCGCGACCTCCTCGCAAACGAAGGTCTGACGCCTGCACTTCGCGAGGCCTTTCTCGTCTACCTCATCAGCCATGACCGACCGATGGCGGAAGTCCTGTCCTGCCGGTTCAAGGATATCAGGGCGACTTTCACTGACAACTTCGATGGCATGACCGAGACGCCCGTCACGCTCGCCGAGCTGGAAAGCACGCGGGAAGAACTGGTGCGCTCGCTGGTTCGGGACATGCCCCAGGAGCACAAGGACTTCCTGCTCGGGTTCGAGGCGGGCAGTCCGGACTGGAGCCTTCTCAGCGCTCCCCATGCTGCCGAGCTTCCTGCCGTCCGGTGGCGGCAGATCAACCTCGACAAGCTCGATGCAGCAGCACGCGACCGGCTCGTTGTGTCCCTGCGCGAGGCGATGTCCGGCTAGCCAGGGGCAGGCCCCGCCGGGGCGACGAGGCGGGCGAGGCATAGCGCAAGTCCAGCTCCGCCTCGATGGGGGCAAGGGCAGCCCGCAGGGCGCCGCGGTCGTGCGCGCGCAGGTTCTGCTGGCAGACCGGCCTGTGCAGAACCTTAGACAACTGTTCGAACAGAGCCTTTCTGAACGCCGGCCAGATCCTGCCCGCCCCCTGCCTGCCGCCGGTCTGCGCAGTGCGCTATTCTCTGTTACCCCCACCCCGCCGCGCCTTGGCGAACCCGCGATCCGTGGCGATGAACCGCTCGAGCATCGGCGCGATTAGCCGCGCGGGCGGGATCGGTGGCTGCCCCGCGTCGCGGCCGAGGATTTCGCCATAGGCGATCAGGTCACGGTGGATGGCCGCGGTGAGGTCCACCGTGAGTTTCACCGGCTTGTCGTCGGCGATTGGTCCGAGCTTCAGCTTGGCCATCTCAACCTCCCTGCGGGGCGATCACCAGATCGCGGGTGACGAGCACGCGCACCGGAAAACCGGGGCGAATGGTCAGGGTCGGCGGCACCTCGAGCTCGCGCTCGACGATACGTTGACCGGCCTCGGTGATGGTGCCCACGGCGCCGTCGCGGATAGCGCGGGCAAGGCGATCTTCCTCGTCCACCGCCAGTTCCGCGCCGATGGCGAGCAGCGTGGAGAGGCCCGCGGCGCGCAGGACATTGGCCCATTGATGATCGACGCGGTCCTCGAGCCCGGCATAACCGGCGGTATCGGCGCCCGGCTGGCGTTCGAGCACGAGCGAACGGCCATCGGGGAAGATGAGCCGCGTCCAGACCAGCAGCACGCGGCGCTGGCCGAAGGTGACGCCCGCGTCGTATTCGCCGATCAGCCGCGTGCCTTGCGGGATCAGAAGCAGGCTGCCGGTCGGGCTGTCATAGACATTCTGTGTCACCTGCGCGGTGATCTGGCCCGGCAGGTCCGAGCGGATGCCGGTGATCAGCGCGGCGGGGATCACCGATCCCGCCTGCAGGAGCCAGGGCGAGGCCGGGGTCTCGACGCGGTCGGGCGCCACGGCACGGCGGTCGGCGCCGGCGTTCAGGAAGGCGCGGCGCGGATCGGTTTCCGGCGTGGGTGCCGGGGCGATCAGGCCGGAGGGCATCATCCCCGACACGGCAGTAGCAGCGCGGCTCTGGAAGAAAAGCCCGCTCATCCGCGCGGCCTCCAGCTCGGCGAGGCGCGCCTGTTCCTCGGGGTCCATGGCGGGCGGGGTCAGTGGCGGGGGCGCGACCGGCAGGCCCCGGCGCTGCGCATCGAGCATCGCGCCGCCCAGATCGCCGGGCAGCGGCGGGCCGAGGCGCGGGATCGCGTCATAGCTCGTGGGCAGGCCGCGCAGCCCGTCAGCGGGCTGGCGGCGGTCGGTGGAGATCAGCTCGGCCGGTGCGCCGGTGCGGTCCGGGGCCTGCAGGGCGTAGATCAGCGCGCCGCCGATGCCGAGGCCTGCGACCACGCCCAGCCCGGCGATGACCTTGCGCGACAGGCGCGTGACCCGGGGCGGATCGGCGCGCAGGCGCATCGCAGTGGCGGTATCGCTGGGGGCATCGCTCTCGGTCATGACCGGTCCTCCGATGCGGTGGTGACCCGGGCAGCCGCGGCCTCGGGCGCGAGGCGCAGGATGCGCACGACGTCCTGCCGGGGTCCGCGCCCAAGGCGCAGCTCGGCCGCGCCGAAGAGCCGGTCGACGATCAGGACATTGCCATGGATGCGGCTGTTGACGATCTCGGGCGCGCCATCGGGGCCGAGGACGAAGAGCGGCGGCATCTCGCCTTGGGCGATGCCCGGTGGGAAGACGACATAAACCCGGCGGCCATCGTCGAAGACCGAGACGGGCCGCCAGGGCGGGCTGTCGCCCTGCAGCCCGTAGCGGTGGTTGCGCGCGGCGGGCGGCGGGATCACCGGGGCGGCGGGCGCGATGCGGGCGGTCTGGGGCGTGCGCGGATAGGCCCAGGCGACGGCGGGCATCCAGGTCTCTTCGCTGGCGATGAGCTCGATCAGATAGCTGCGCCGGTCGGTCGAGATCACCAGGTTCGTGCGGATGTCGGGCCGCGTGGGCTTGACCAGCACCTGCACGCGGGCCGCGCGGCCCGCGCCGCTTTCGGTGTCGCCGATGATCCAGCGCGCGGTGTCGCCTGCGGCGATGGGGCCGGTGCCCGCCAGCCGCTCGCCGGGTTCCAGCGAAATCGTCGTGATCTGCCCCGGCGCTGCATAGACCTGATAGAGCGCGCCCTCGGACCAGGGATAGATCTGGATCGCGTTGAAGTATCCCTCGCGCCGGGGCTCGACGCGGGCGGCGGCATTGGCGGCGATGACCTGGGCGGCGGGCGTGGGTGCGGCCTCGCCGCCCTGCGCGGGCGTCCAGGCGGGCGGGATGTGCAGCGGGCGTGGCGTATCGTCGGCGGTGGTGGCCGGGGACGATGGTAGTGGCGGCACCGCCTCGTCATAGGCGAAACCCGCCTGTCTGGGGCTGGTGCAGCCGGCAGCGAGGCCGAGGGCGAGACAGGCGGCAGGCAGGGCAAGGGCGATCCGGGTCATTGGCTCATCTCCCGCGACCAGTTGATGGCGTTGACGTAGATGCCGAGCGGATTGGCGCGCAGCCGCTCGGCGGTGCGGGGCGGCTGCAGGACCACGGTCAGGATCGCGGTCCAGCGCTCGGTGCGGGCGAGCTGGCCGTCGGTGTAATGGCGTTCGACCCAGGCCACGCGGAAACTGTCGGGCGAGGCGCGGATGACGCTCGAGACCTCGACCGCAACCTGATCGCGCCCGACGCGGGTGAAGGGGTCGTTGGCGCGGGCATGCTCGTTGAGCGCCTGCGCGCCGCGGTCGGTGGTGAAATCATAGGCGCGCAGCCAGTTCTGGCGCACGACGACCGGATCGGCGGGTAGGCCACGGACCCCTTCGACGAAACGGGCCAGATGCCAGGCGATCTGCGGATCGCTCGGCTGGAAGTTGGCGGCCGCGGCGTCAACCGCGCGCGCCTCGCCATGGCGGTCGATCTCGACGACCCAAGGGACAACAGTGCCGCGCGCGGATTGCCAGACCAGCGCCCCGGCGAAACCGCCCGCGAGGATCAGGCAGCCGAAGGCCATGAGGCGCCAGTTCCTGGCCTGCACGCGGGCGGTGCCCATGCGCTCGTCCCAGACCTGAGCCGCCTTCTGGTACGGGGTCTCGGGGTCGGGGGTCTTGCCGTAATGGGCGGTGGATCGTTTGAAGAGGCTCATCGGCGACGTCCTTCGGAAAGGGAAACGGAAGCCCCGCCACCGGGGCTGTCCCCGGCGCGCAGCGCATGGCCGGCGGCGGCGAGGCCCTGGCGCATCATCTGGTTGCGGCGGATGGCGCGGGCCCAGGCGGGCGGGCTGTCGGGGTTGGCAGCAGCAGATGGGGCGGCGGTGCCCCCGATGCTGCCCATGGAGGATGTGCCGCCGGTGGCAGCGAAGCTGGCCCGCGTCCCGGCGGCATGGCTTGCGCGCGCGCCGGAGGCGATGCGGGCGGCCGCGTTGCGCAGGGGCGAGACGATGGCCGAACCGGTGGCGCTGGCCACGCCCCCCAGACCCGAGGCGACACCGCCCGCGCCCGACTGGCCCATGGCGCCGAGGCGATAGGCGGTCGAGGCAGCACCTGCGGTGGCGATCCCGCCGCGACCCGCGGCAAGGCCACCTGCCCCCAGAGCGCCCGCGCCGCGCGCCGCCAGAAGCGCCCCGCCACCGGCGGCCACCGCGGCGCCGCCGACCGCGACACCGGTACCGACGGCCGCACCCGCGCCCAGTTGCGGGCCGCCCGAGACGAGGCCCGTGGCGATGCCGGGGCCGAAGATGCCGAGGCCGAGGAGCGAAAGTGCTGCCAGCACGATGGCCATCGCCTCGTCGATGGTCGGGGTCGCGCCGCCGAAACCTGCGGTGAACTGGCCGAAAAGGGTCGAGCCGATGCCGATGATCACGGCCAGCACCAACACCTTGATGCCGGAGGAGACGACGTTGCCCAGCACCCGCTCGGCCATGAAGGCGGTCTTGCCAAAAAGGCCGAAGGGGATCAGCACGAAGCCCGCGAGCGTCGTCAGCTTGAACTCGATCAGGGTGACGAAAAGCTGCACCGAGAGGAGGAAGAAGGCCAAGAGCACCAGCGCCCAGGCGAAGAAGAGGCAGGCGATCTGGATGAAGTTCTCGAAGAAGGCGACGAAGCCCATCAGGCTGGAGATCGACTCGAGCAGCGGGCGCCCGGCATCGAGGCCGATCTGGGCGACGCGCCCCGGGCGCAGGAGGTCCGCAGGCGAGAAACCGGTGCCCGACGCCAGCAGCCCCAGCCCCGCGAAACTGTCAAAGACGATCGCGGCGAGGCTGTTCCAGTTGGAGATCAGGAAGGCGAAGATGCCGACGAAGAGCGTCTTCTTCACCAGCCGGGCGATGACATCGTCATCCGCGCCCCAGGCCCAGAAGAGCGCGGCCAACGTCACGTCGATCACGATCAGCGTGGTGGCGATGAAGGCGACCTCGCTGCCCAGAAGGCCGAAGCCGCTGTCGATATAGGCGGTGAAGACCCCGAGGAAGTTGTCGATGACGCCGGTGCCGCCCATGGCCTAGTTGCCCATCGCGGTCGATGAGCGGCCGAGGAAGCGCTCGCGCGTCTCGGCCCAGACGGCGAGGCAACCGGGATCGCGCGCCGCTGCCTCGCCCATGGCCTGGCAACGGCGCTGCTCGGCGTGGAGCGGATCCTCGGTTTGCGCCTGCGCGGGTTCCATGCGCGCGGGTGCATCACGCACCCCGCGCGTCATCTGCACCGCCGCCGCGGTCAGCGCGGCGGCGGCAAGGATGATCGCCGCGATGCCGGCAATGCTGCGCCCGTCCATCGGCCCGGCCCCGTCAGTTGTTGAACATCCGGGCGCTGCCGGGCTGATAGCCCGCGCCCGGGGTCAGGAAGCGCTCGCGCTGGATGCGGCCCTGTTCGGCGGCGGCAGCGCGTTCGGCCTCCGCCAGCGCAGCAGCCAGGCCATTGGCGGCGGTCACCGCGACCAGATCGGCGATCTGCTGGGATTGCAGCGCGAGAAGCTGGTTGCCCGCCTGCGCCGCCTGCAGCGCGCCGACCGCGTTCTGGCTCGCACCCACCAGCGCCGCCATTTCCGCGCGCTGGCCGTCGAGATTGCCCACGACCCCGGCCTGCACGCGCATCGCGTCCTGCAGACCGCCCACCGTGTTCTCCCACCGCGCGCGGGCATCGGCCAGAAGCTGGGCCTCGGGGGCGGCCATGGCGGTGCCGCCGTATTGCTCCTGAAACATCCGGTCGATGGCCTGCACATCGAAGGCGATGTTCTGTGCCTCGGCCAGAAGCTGGCGGGTGCGTTCGACATTCTGCTGCAGGGCGGCGAGCGAGGAATGCGGCAGGCTCGCGAGGTTGCGTGCCTGGTTGATGAGCATCTGCGCCTCGTTCTGCAGCTGGGTGATCTGGTTGTTGATCTGCTCCATGGCGCGGGCGGCCGAGAGGATGTTCTCGGCATGGTTGCGCGGGTCGTAGACGATGCGGCCGAAGCCGCCGAAGAAGGCCTGCGCGGGGCTGGGAGCGAGGATCGTCACGCCCATGGGCGCGGCCAGGGCCAGCGTGAGGGTCGAGGCGCTGGCGAGATGGGTGATGCGGGTCATGCTTGGGTCTCCTCATCGGGTTGGGGGTTGGGATCGGGTGCCGGGTCCGGCGTCGCAGCGCACGCCTGCACGTCCGTCTCGAGGTTCGGCAGTTCCGGGATCAGATCGGCGGCCCAGCCCGCGCCCCGCGCGCGCAGCCATGCGGTGAGAAAGCCCGCGCGGCCATGCTCGGCCAGGATCGCGGCGATCTGGGCCTGATCGGTCTTGGAGGAGGCCGCGCAAAGCGCGAGGCCGACCTCGGACAGGCCCAACTCGAAGAGCCGGTTGCCGCGGCGCGACTGGCAGTAATAGTCGCGCTTCGGCATGGCGCGGGCGAGGATCTCGATCTGACGGTCGTTCAGCCCGAAGCGGCGGTAGATCGCGGCGATCTGCGGCTCGATGGCGCGTTCATTGGGCAGCAGCAGCCGCGTCGGGCAGCTTTCGATGATCGCTGGCGCGATGGCAGAGGCGTCGATGTCGCTGAGCGATTGGGTCGCGAAGATCACCGAGGCGTTCTTTTTGCGCAACGTCTTCAGCCATTCGCGCAGCTGGCCCGCGAAACCCTCGTCATCGAGCGCGAGCCAGCCCTCGTCGATGATGAGAAGCGTCGGGCGGCCATCGAGGCGGTCGCCGATGCGGTGGAAGAGATAGGAGAGGACAGCGGGGGCAGCGGCGGTGCCGACCAGCCCCTCGATCTCGAAGGCCTGAACCGGGGCCGTGCCCAGATCCTCGATCTCGGCATCCAGGAGCCGCCCATGTGGCCCGCCGAGGCAATAGGGCCGCAGCGCCTGCTTCAGGTCAGTGGATTGCAGCAGAACCGCAAGCCCGGTGATCGTGCGTTCGCCGATGGGGGCCGAGGCGAGCGACGTGAGCGCGGTCCAGAGATGCTCCTTGACCTCGGGCGTGACGGTGACGCCCTCGCGGGCAAGGATCGCGGCGATCCAGCCCGCGGCCCAGGCGCGTTCCGCCCCCTCGTCGATCCTTGCCAGGGGTTGCAGATAGACCTCGGCCTCGGCCCCCTCGGTCAGCGCGCCGCCCAGATCATGCCAGTCCCCGCCCATGGCGAGGATCGCGGCCCGGATCGAGCCCCCGAAATCGAAGGCGAAGACCTGGGCCCCCGGATAGCGGCGGAACTGCAGCGCCATGAGCGCGAGCAGCACGGATTTGCCCGCCCCGGTCGGCCCGATGACCATCGTATGGCCGACATCGCCGACATGCAGCGAGAGACGAAAGGGTGTGGAGCCCTCGGTCCGGCCATAGAGCAGCGGCGGGCCACCCAGATGCGCATCCCGCTCCTCCCCCGCCCAGACGGCTGACAGCGGGATCATATGGGCGAGGTTCAGGGTCGAGATCGGGGGCTGGCGGACATTGGCGTAAGGGTGCCCGGGCAGCGAGCCGAGCCAGGCATCGACGGCATTGACCGTCTCCACCATCGCCGTGAAATCGCGCCCCTGCACGACCTTCTCGATCAGCCGCAACTTCTCGTCTGCGCGGCGAGGGTCCTCGTCCCAGACGATCAGCGTGGCGGTGACATGGGCGAGCCCCGCGACATCGGCGCCGAGCTCCTGTAGCGCCATATCGGCATCACTGGCCTTGTTGGCGGCATCGCTGTCGACCAGCGCCGATTGCTCGTTGGTCATCACCTCCTTGAGGATCGCGGCGATGGATTTGCGCTTGGCGAACCACTGACGACGAATGCGCGCGACCATGCGGGTGGCCTGCACCTTGTCCATCAGGATCGCGCGCGTGGCCCAGCGATAGGGAAAGGCCAGACGGTTCAGTTCATCGAGGATCCCCGGCGTGGTGGCGGTGGGGAACCCCGAGAGCGTCAGGATGCGCAGATGCGCCGCGCCGAGCCGGGGTTCGAGCCCCGCGGTCAGGGGCTGATCGGCCAGCAGCGCGTCGAGATAGGCGGGGGTTTCCGGCACGCGGACGCGCTGCGCGCGGGTCGAGATGGTGGAATGCAGGTAGGTCAGCGTCTCGGAGTCATCCAGCCAGCGGCATTCGGGCATGAACCCGTCGAACAGCGCCAGCACCCGGTCGGTGCGGTCGATGAAGCCGCGCAGCACCTCGCCCGCGTCGATGCCCCGGGTCTCGCGGCCCTCGTAAAGCCAGGTCTCGGCCCGCGCGGCCTCCTCGGGAGGCGGCAAGTAGAGGAAGGTCAGGAAATAGGCCGACTGGAAATGCGCACCCTCATCCGCAAATCCGGCGCGGCGTTCGGCATCCAGCAGCGCCGAGGCCGGATCGGGAAAGCGGCTGTCGGGATAGTCGGCGGCGGGCAGGCGCTGCGCCTCGACGAAGATCGCCCAGCCTGAGCCCAGTCGGCGAAAGGCGCTGTTGATCCGGCCTGCCACGGCGACCAGCTCGGCGGCGACCGCGCTATCGAGGTCCGGGCCCCGGAAGCGCGCGGTGCGCTGCAGGCTGCCATCCTTGTTCAGCACCACCCCGGGCGCGACCAGCGCCGCCCAGGGCAGGTAATCAGCAAGGCGGGCGGCTTTGCGGCGATACTCGGCAAGGTGCATCATGGCGGTGCCCTCAGACGTCCAGATGGCCGGGTAGCCGCAGGTGCCGCCGTCCGACCTCGACAAAGAGCGGATCGCGCCTGGCGGCCCAGACGGCCAGCAGATGCCCGATCAGCCAGATCGCGAGGCCCGCAGCCCAGAGCTGCAGCCCGAGCCCGATGGCACCCGCAAGCGTGCCGTTCAGGATCGCGAAGGCGCGCGGGGCACCTGCGAGCAGGATCGGCTCGGTCAGCGCGCGGTGGACCGTGACGGTGAAGCCGGGGACGGCATCAAGCTGCTCGAAATCGCCGGCCATCAGAACACCGCCCCGCCGCCGAAGCTGAAGAAGCTCAGGAAGAAGGAACTCGCCGCGAAGGCGATGGAGATGCCGAAGACGATCTGGATCAGCCGCCGGAAGCCGCCTGACGTGTCGCCGAAGGCCAGCGTCAGCCCGGTCACGATGATGATGATCACCGCGATGATCTTGGCGACCGGACCCTCGATCGATTGCAGGATCGCCTCGAGCGGCGCCTCCCAGGGCATGGACGAGCCCGCCGCGCGAGCGGGCGTGGCGAGCATCAGGCTGACGCAGGCGAAAGTGGCAGCATGGGCGGCTTGCCTGCGCAGGTGATCGAGGGTTCGGGTCATGGGGTGTCTCCTGATGGTTCGGGGGCCGCAGGCGGGGCAGCGGCCGGGGTGAGGTGATAATCGCCCGCGGGGCCGAGGCCGGTGACGCGGGCCAGTTCGGTGAGGCGGCGCGCCGCCCCGCGCCCTGACAGGACGGCGATCAGATCGATGGTCTCGGCGATCAGGGCGCGCGGCACGGTGACCACGGCCTCCTGGATCAGCTGCTCCATCCGGCGCAGGGCACCGAGCGCAGAGCCTGCATGGATCGTCCCGATCCCGCCCGGATGGCCGGTACCCCAGGCCTTCAGCAGGTCCAGCGCCTCGGCCCCGCGCACCTCGCCGATGGGGATGCGGTCGGGGCGCAGGCGCAGCGAGGACCGGACGAGATCGGACAGAGTTGCCACCCCGTCCTTGGTACGCAGCGCGACGAGGTTCGGGGCGGCGCATTGCAGCTCGCGCGTGTCCTCGATGATCACGACGCGGTCGGCGGTCTGCGCGACCTCGGCCAGCAGCGCATTGGTCAGCGTGGTCTTTCCGGTCGAGGTGCCCCCCGCGACGAGGATATTGGCGCGCGCGGCGACCCCGTCGCGCAGGGCGCTGGCCTGCGCCTCGGTCATGATCCCGGCGGCGATGTATTCGGACAGCCGGAACACCGCGACGGCGGGCTTTCGGATCGCGAAGCAGGGTGCCGTGACAACGGGCGGCAGCAGCCCCTCGAAGCGCTCGCCCGTGCCGGGCAGTTCGGCTGAGACCCGGGGCCGCGCGGCATGGACCTCGGCCCCGACATGATGGGCCACCAGCCGCACGATCCGCTCGCCATCCTCGGGCGAGAGCGTGGCGCCGCTGTCGGACAGCCCCTCGGTGGCGCGGTCGATCCAGAGCCGCCCGTCGGGGTTGAGCATGACCTCAAGGGTCATGGGGTCTTCGAGAGCCCGCGCGATGACGGGGCCGAGCGCGGTGCGCAGCATCCGCGCCCCCCGCTCGCCCGCCTGCGGCCTCCGTTCAACCTCTGCCATGCTGTCCCCGCTCCTGTTCTGGCCTGCCGAGGGGCAGCCCTGGATCGGGGTCCATCAAGAAAGCCGGAAACGGGCGGCGCTCAACAGCGCTTCAAAGGGCGTAGGGCTCTGGCGTGCAAAGACAGGCGAAAGGGTTGGGGTGCTTCATGGCGCATGCAGGACCAGACCCGCGCGCGCACAGGGAATTGCCTTTTGGCAGAAAACGTCTATATTGATGCCAAAGGAGACGCCCATGCAGTTCGCCACCGTCCAGCCGATCACCGCCCGCCCCGACCATCCCGTGATCACGGATGCCGAGGCCGCAGCGCTGGCGCGGGCCACGGTCAACCTGTTCCGCGCCTGGGGTCTTAGCGATGCCGAGGCGCGCACGCTGCTGGGCGACATGGCGCCGCGCACATGGGCGCGGTGGAAGACCGGCGACATCGGGCGCATCGACCGTGATCTGCGGGCGCGCATGGCGATCCTGATGGGGATTCACAAGGCGCTGCGCACCATCTTCACCGACCCCGCCCGCGGCTATGCCTGGATCCGCAAGCCCAGCGAGGCTTTCGATGGGCGCAGCGCGCTGGACATCATGATGCGCGGCGAGATCACCGACCTGATCGACCTGCGCGCCTATCTCGATGCCGAGCGGGGGGCCTGGTGACGGTGCCCACTGTTCGCGTAACCTGGCCCCGCACCGTCCGCATCATCCGCTCGATCCACCCGCCCATCGACCTCTTCGAGGACATCGCCGATCCGGCGGATTGGGAAGCGCTGGCCTCGGCCGAGTCCAAGTTCAACCCGCGCATCCGCGACAGCATCGGTGACCTCTCCAAGGTGCCGATCGGGCGCCGTGTGACCGGGTCGGGTGCGAGCTGGGTCATGGCACCCTTCGTCCACTGCTCGCCCCTGCGGCCAGGGCGGTTCTCGGACGGCAGCTTCGGCCTCTACTACGCGGGCGACCGCACCGAGGTGGCCATCGCCGAAACCATCCACCACCACGCCCGTTTCATGCGCGCCACGAAGGAGGCCCCCGGCTGGACCTCGCTGTTCCGCGAGCTGATCGGCACCATCGATGCCGATCTCGACGACGCCAACGGCCGCGCCGATCTGCTCCATCCCGACGACTATCGCCCCTCGCAGATCTTCGGCGCCGAGCGCCGCGCCGCCGGATCGAACGGAATCACATGGCCCAGCGTCCGTTACCCGGGCGGTCACTGCATCGCCGTCTTCTGGCCCGACGTGATCCCGATCCCGACGCAGGGCGGGCACTTCGCCTACCACTGGGACGGCTCCGCGGTGGATTACGTCAAACGGCTGGATGATGGGGAGGTGTGGCGGGTGCAGTAGTCGGCACGCATTTTGCTTATCCGGGTCGTGGCAACGCCCGGCGATCGTCACAGGCTTGATAGCAATGCAATCAAAGCTTACCTTGGGCTAAACCTCGGAGGATCCCATGGCCAGTATCACGATCCGCAACCTCGACGACGAGGTGAAGCGCCGCCTCCGTGTGCGGGCGGCCGAACATGGCCGGTCGATGGAGGAGGAGGCGCGCGAAATCCTGCGCCAGGTCGTAGCGCTGCCCACCGTCCCGAAGAACCTAGGTCGGGCGATCCATGAGCGGTTCGCCGCAATCGATGGGGTCAATCTGGAAATCCCGCCCCGCAGCCCGATGCGCGCCCCACCGGATTTCGACTGACCGATGATCCTGCTTGATACCAACGTCATCTCCGAACTGATGCGCGCCAATCCGGCGCAGGAAGTGTTGGATTGGTTCGGTCGTCAGGACGCCACTGCCCTGTTCATCTCGGCCGTGACCGAAGCCGAACTGCGCACCGGGGTCGCCATCATGCCAGGGGGGCAGCGGCGCGACCGGCTTCAGGCCGCGCTTGACGGTATGATCGCTGAGGACTTCGCCGACCGCGTGCTCCCCTTCAACAGCCCGGCCGCCCGCACCTATGCCGAAATCGCCGCAATGCGCCGCACCGCCGGACGACCGATCACCGAGGCTGACTGCCAGATCGCGGCGATCGCGAAGGCGGCGGGGGCACCTGTGGCAACCCGCAACGTCAAGGACTTCGACGGCTGCGGGGTCGATGTGATCAATCCGTGGGATATGGAATGAACACCCCAGAAGGTGGAGATCAAAGGCCAGATCACTTGATCACTTTATCGATGAAACCCAATGTGTTGGCGTTCTCGAGCAGTGTACGAACCTTGCTTCGGTCGAGACCATTCGGAACATCGGCATCGATTTCAAGCTTAAGCGACACTTCACTGCCCGGCAGGATCGTTAACTGCTCAATGATCGCTTCGACGATTTGGCGCATTTCATGCGCCGGACGGTCTGCAGAAATCATGACGGTACCGATAAAGCGGGTCGGTTCCCGCTCTGGCTGAACGACAGTTACCGTCTGCTGAAGTCCAGTTTGTTCAGCTGCCTGTTTGATTGCAGTCTGATCTGGATCGACTGGGTTCTCAGCAACTGCGGTCGTTTCTTTGGATTGCCTCTCAGCAACTTCGGGCTTCACAATGAGGCTGTCTGAATCGATGACGACTGCTGCGTTGGCGCCGTTTTGTAGAACCAGGCCGATGTATCGGCCGCTCTTTTCGTCCCACCGCTCTGCATAAGCAAAAGGACCTGGCACCATTGCGCCGACTGATGCCCGCACGGCCTTAATCAGGACGTTTCGATCCTTCACTCGGGGAAGGTAGATGTAGCGGTTCAGGTACTCCCAGAGATCTCTGAGCGAGAGATGATTCTTGCCGTTCCAGATGTACTTTTGAAGCTCCCGGTCAAGGCGGGCTGGACCGAGCTCTGGCAGCAACCCTTCGTCGCTGGCGAGCTTCTTGCTGGCGCGGGACAAAAGACCGTCTTGCGCCGGAACCTTTGATGCGATCCATTCCACATCCGCCTGGGCGCCATCCTGCATGGGATAGAGCAGGTAGCACCAGGTTTCTTTTAGCCGTGTCTTAACTGTCTCGGCTGCCTCGGCGACTTTCGCCTTGGCAAGGGCACTGTCGCGCTGGGTCAGGTTCAGCCGATCCGTGTCCTTGACGATCCCTGCCCAAGCGAGGGACGACCGCATGGCCTCCTTCAGCCCATCAAGCTGGCGCGACTCCGCCGCAAGGAATACGAGCATGTTCCGATAGACCCGCGGTGTAGAGCCGCGCTGAAGCAGGATATCCTTGGCTTCTGCCATAGCATCGGAATTCTCGCGACCGGTGTGCGGGTGGGCCACGCCAAGCACGACGGCACGAACGCCACCGGCTTCGTCGGGGACATCTGCGGAACTGCTTGGCGAGACTTGCACGGTGTCGAAATGACCGCGGTCGCCCAAGCCGTTGATGTAGGTCGCCAGCGCCTTGTCGATTTCCAAAAGGACCAGCGGCTCTTCGATCTGTCCGGCCCGATCGGCCGCAAGCCGATTGAGGCTCGCGGACATCGAATACCAGTAGCGGCCGAGATCGCCATGCATGAACCTGGCATTATTCGCGAGGCGGCGCAGGGCATCGCCGAAGATGGCAGGACGTTCACCGGGCTGCACTACACCCAGATTGATCTGGCGATCATCGAGGCCCTTGTTATCTTGCCCATGGGTCGGTGCAGTTCCCATGAAGATCGCCCGGGCCACGCGGCGGGTAGCCGAATAGCGGTTGAGGTTTGGGGCCGACTGGTCGATCCGATAGGGTGTGGAGTTCGGTCCATCGACATCGCCTGCGATGATCGACTGCCATGACACGTCGAGGTAATGCAGCAACTCCGGTTCTACTCGCGCCGAGCTGATGGAAACGCTGCCCGGCATGATTATCACCGAGGGATCGTTGTTCATCCACAGCTCGTGGATCACCTGTGCCATCAACCGCAGCACGCCGCGGGTGCGCTGGAATTTTTCCAGAGAACCCCAGCTGGTGTAGAGCTGATCGAACAGTTCTGGATGAATCGGATACGCCTTTTCAAGCTTCCGCCGATAATCCTCGCCCTCGCAGTTCTGCGGGAATTCGTTCGGGCTGTCGCGATACATCTTCGCGAACTGCTTCAGTGTGTTGTCGCGGTGGTGGAACTTGTCGCCTGGGATTTCCTTGAACAGGCGCCGACGGACGATCTCGTAGCTTTCCTCCTGGTCAGCCGGTCGCCAGCCGGTTTCGACCCGGCTGAAGGTCTGCTTCAGGCGAGACAGGGCCTCCTGGCCGCCCTCGCCGCCAACTTCGATCTGCGACGCGGGCAGAGACGCAACCAGCAGCGTTCCCGGGCTGGCCTTCACAGCTTCGGTCAGCGACTGAACAAACGACAGGTTCGAGTCGAACGACCCCGACGGCAGCCCCTCGACCTTGTAGATCTGGCGCAGGTAAGCGACCCATTCGTCGATCAGGATCAGCGACGGGGCACATTGCCGGAATAGTTCTTCCAGCAGGTTTGACCCCGGCGCGATGCCATTGGCGTCATTTTCAGCCACCAGCGCATAGCCTGCTTCACCGCCAAGCTGGAACGCCAGTTCCCCCCAGGTCGTGCGGATCGGACGGCCGTAGTCCTTCTGCCGCTTGGCCGCATCCGAGGGCCCATAGGACGTGCCCACCAACACTGCCCGGTTCACCTTGCCCGGCACGGTCAGCCCTTCGCGCGACAGCAGCTGGTCGAGCCCCGGCAAATCCTCGACCGGCGTGCCGCCCGCCATGTGGTAGAGCGCCAGCATCGAGTGGGTCTTGCCGCCGCCGAAGTTGGTCTGCAGCTCCACCACTGGATCGCCGCCGGTGCCCGACAGCCGCTTCGCCGCGCCGATCAGCAGGGTCGACAGACCCGAGGTCAAATAGGTGCGCGAGAAGAACTCGGTTGGGTTGCGATATTCCGACGGCGCGCTGCCGTTGTGGACCTTGGCAAGGTCGGCCGCGAACTCGGCCTGCTGGAACTCACCCGTCGCCACGTCACGATGCGGCTCCACCACCTCGCGCCAGGGCAACAGCCCCGCCACAGTCTCGACGGAGATGTCGGACCGCTGGCTCTTCTTCCGCTCCTCGTTGCGCTGCAATTCCGTGAACTTGGTGCGCAGGATCGTGTCGCGCATCTTGCCCAGCTGGTCGGCCACGTCCGAGGCGCTGATCGCCTCCATCAACCGCCGCATGCTGTCGAGCGAACGTTCGGCATCGTCATAGGTGAAGGTGCCGTTATGCGAGAGCTTGTTGCGCACATCAACCAGCTCGTTGACGATCGATCGCTCGGCACGCCCCAGAACCGCCTTGAAGGCATCCATCCAGAACCGGTCCATCGCGTTCAGGAGCGCAGACTGGTCCCACACGATTTTGCCATTCGAGTCCGGACGCAGCCCGGGCAGCTTCTCCACCACCTGGACTTGCCAATGGCCCTGCAACGAGGCCTCGAGCCGCCGTTCGACAAAGGGGATCAGCGCCTCGGGCAGCAGCTCCATACCCTCGAACACATATTGGCGCGTGCTTTTTGCCATGGTGCTACCCCCTAAACCTCAAATCTCATCTGGCCGCTCTTGTTCGACAGCGGCGCGGTGGCGGCTTCGCGGGTCAGGTCGGTCCAGTCCGCGATCAGCGCGTTGTAGGCGGTCGCCTCCTTCGCCTCGCCCCGCTTTTCGCAGATGCTATACAGCACATAGGCCAGGTCGCGGACATCGCCGGCCTTGGCGCCGTACTTCTTCAACATCACCGCCGCCTCATAGCCGATCCCGTATTTCTCGTGCAACCGCACCAGATGCTGGCAGCATTCCCAGATGGTCAGGTGGGTGTCGGCATCCGGCTCCCACTCGGCATCCATCTCGTCGCGCTTCAGGATGCGCACCTTTCCGGCCGCGCTTTCTACGATCCCGGCATGCTTCACGCTTTCGACCGAGATGCCGCGGGCGGTGGCGATGTTGTTCGCCGTGCCATAGTCGCCCGCCTTCAGCCCGTTCTGTTCGAACCAGGTGATGGCAAAACGGGTATCGGCGTCGAACTCGCCCTGGATACCGCCGAGGTATTCGTCGAGCTCGCGGTTGATCAGCTGCAGCGCGGCCTTCACGCTCATCGGGCTGTCGTCGGATTCCAGCACCGCCTTGTAGCGCGAGAAGACGCCCATGCCGGGGCCGATGGCCGATTGCGGCATGTCGGCCGGGGCGATGTTGGCGGCCTGAAGCTCCCCGATGGCCGGGGGCAGTTCGCGTTTCAGGGCGCGGATGAACTCGGCCCGGGTGATGACCTCGGCCGAGGCTTCCTTTTTGCGGCAGACGAGAACGACCGAGTTGGCGAGGGCGTTGGTGCCAGATGCGATCAGTCGATTTGCAAGCTCTGTACGCATCGGCCAAGTGCCTACTACCGCAAAGCCAGCCTCAATTACGGCCTGCAAGAAAGTCGCCCACCCAGTCGAACTGATGCCTTCATCCGCAATTTCGCTCTGCTTGAACGCATAGTAGATGGTCGCGGGAAACCCATCTGGCGAAAGAGCCACCATTCGAGAAATGGCCTGAGTCATACCGTTGAGAAAGTATGCTTCGGCCTCATCCTTGCCGCCGTGCCGATAGGGGGCAGCAATCAGCTCATCGGCCTTTGGCGTAGCAATCAAGCCAAATATCTCTGGGAAAACTTCGCCGCAAATTCGCTTGAGCCAAACATAGAAGAAGTCAGAAAGATCGGCATAGCCAATGTTGTCATAGTATGGAGGATCTGTCGAAATTACGCACTGGCGACCGGGGTCGATATGGCGAGCATCAATTTGGGTGATGGTTCCCTTATTGGCTGCATTGCTGATGACACCTTTTGACGTATAGTCAAGCGAGTTCCCAAAGCTACCCGACTGTGTCGAGAACGGGTTGGTCTCTGTGAAATCCCACGACATCGGAATTGCTTGGCGCGAGAAAGTGTTGCGTGTTTTTGTTCCCCAGGTTGGCCCACCAGCGTCCCAAGTGCAGATTGTGCTCATTCGGTCAGCCTGGCTACTGACAACGAATGCAAGATACACGGCAAGAGCATCAGCATAGGCTGCTGCACCAACGCCACCATCGCGCAGTCGCGCCCCATCATCCGTCTCGAAGTTGGCTTGTGCGTCTTGCAGCGCCAGAACTCGTGCTTCTTGGACGAGATCGCCGAACGTGTTTAACGCGACAAGTTGGCGATCCAAGAATAGGTCGTCGTATGTGTCTAATCCATAATTCGAAACATTAACGCGAGTCTTTCCGTGCAATTTCGTCTCTGGGCGCCAATCAGGAATGGCAGAACCTGCTATTTCGCCATGTGACCGATCAGGATCAAGAAAGATTCGCCCCCGCGGACCTTCAGCGATGATTGAGAGCATCACCGCCCTCATTTCCCCGTTCTGACCAGCCTTCCGAATATAGTCGTAAGAAATTGGCGCCCCAGAGAACGGACAGATAAACCCGTGTCTCTTGCCGGCGGCTGTCCCCGACTTCGCACGATCGATCTCGTCCTTCGTGCCTTTAAGGCGGATGCGATAGGTAATCGCTTTCGCTGCCTTATCAACAAGTGGCTCAACCCAAGCCTCTTGGCCCTTCTTGGCGCTGAGCAGGAAAGTGGACGCCAATGGCACCTGCACATCCGCAAAGGCCGGGTCCGGGCTCGGCACCGTCCGTGCCCAGATCCAGGCGATCACCGTCGCTTTGCAGCCCCCATACTCCTTCGGCAGGTCCACCTGCGGGTAAAGATGCCCGATGCGCTCCCACGCCTTTTCACGCATCCATTCGCCGTAGTATTTCACATCCTCGGCCAGCCCTTCGGCGTTGCGGTAGAACGACCGCTCCTTGATGCCGGGGTGGATGGGGGGCATGTCCTTGAATTTCGGCGGAATCTCGATCATCGCTTTGCCGATCATCACCGCCACCGGGTTCAGGTCGGACCCATAGGCAGGCAGGCCCAGCCGCTGCGCCTCGAGCGGGATCGAACCGCCGCCCGAGAACGGGTCGTAGACCGGCGGCAGCACCCCACCGCAAGACCGCCGGATTTCCGCCCGCGCGCGTTCCAGCACCTCTTCGTTGGTCGAGTTCTCCCACTTCACCAGGTCTTCGATGATGGCAAACAACCGCTGCCGCTCGCGCTCCTGATCCTCATGGGTGGGGAACTGGTCGGGATGGCTGGAGGGATCGTCGACCAGCTGCGCAAACAGCACCGCCCGACACGCCGCCAACGGCCGCCGCGCCCACCACAGATGCAGGGTGGAGGGGTGCCCATGCCGGATCGACTTCTCCCGCGCCGAGGCGGCGTTGATGGCCTCAAGCGGGATGGCGACTTCGATCAGTTTCTTCTTGTAGGGTTGGGTCATGTTCACCTGTTGGCCGGAAATTGACCGGCACTCCGTTCATTCTGCATTCTTGTTTTCGTTGGTCGGATCGGCAGTACTTGCTTCAGCAAGTTTTTTCAGCTCCCCATCTATCTCCTTAGCCCTTCCCTCGAGAACGAGGCGCAATAGGCGGCAGCGCATTTTCGGATCGGCAACTTCCCTTGCCACTCGATCAATGAGCCCAAGCTCTGCTCTGCAACGCTCAGACAGGTTCCTGGCCCGCAAGTCCCGGCAGATGTCGTCGTCTGCGACGTTCATCGCCTCGACCAGATCAAAGACGTTGCATGACAGTCCCCGCATGAAGAAACCGTCCGTCATCGCCTTGCGCGGGAAGCGCGCAATTGCAAACAGGAAGGTCGCGGCTTGGCCCCAGGGGGAAGCATGCTCGTCCTCGTCGGCCGAGAACGAAATGCGCGTCCAGGAGAGCGTTGGCAACAGACTGCCACCTTTCGTCCGCTCCAGACGTCTCTTTGCCTCGCTTAGCGTCGCTTCAAGAATGCCACTGATATCTGCGTCCGGAACGCCAAGGGCCGATGCCATTTCCTTCAAGCTCTTCGTCAGGTCAGATTTGCGGGATTCGACGAAGGCATTGATGTCGGGCAGTGTGCCACCCCCCATCGCCTTCAGCAGAGCGGCACGTCCCGCCGCGTCGGCATTCTGCAGTTCGGTGGACAATAGCGCCCGCGCCGTGTCAGGCACCCAACCTAACCCGTCCGCCAAGCTGAAGCTTAACCGGTTTAGGATCGTCCTGACCATACTGCGGTGCTTCTCGATCTCTTTTAGATCAGCTTCCTTTATGACCGACGCCCGCATGCTGACCTTACGGGACACGTCCCCTCGGGACATGTCAGATCGGTCGCCAAAAGCTGCCGGATCAACCGGGACGTCCACGGGAGGAATTCGACTGGTTTTGTCAATGCTGACAAGCTGCCCGCCTTCGTACAAGTTGGCGACCCACATGGCGATTGGGTCCATCTTTGCGAATCCGAGCTCGGCAATGGGATCTTCGACAGGCTGACCATCCTCGCCGATGAGGGTGACTTCTCCCGTCTCCGGATCGACGTGGGCGCGCAGATCGGGCGTTGCCTGGACGCCCCTCGCAAGGGCTCTGTTATAGTCTGCCCAAAGTGCAGCTGCCTCACGCGAACCTTCGGGCAGCGATAGTGCAGGAAGCTCCGCCGCTCCTGGTGCGTTCAGATCTGCCGACTGCGACCATCGCCAGAGGAAGCGGCGGTGAAAAGCCTCCACCGTGATAGCATCGGCACGAAGTACCCCGCCCTCGCCCATTTCTGCGAGATTTGTCCCGAGGTCATTCATCTTGCCGAGGATCAGGCAAGCATCTTTCGGCTTCGCCCCTGAAACACAGAGAATTGTCAAGCCATGGTCAAGGACGCTGTTGGATGTCTGCACCCTTATTTGCAACCGCTCGCGAAAGCGTTCTTGAAGTGCGAGTAGTCGATGAAGGTCTGAACTGGTTGTCGGGCAAGCCGGCCAAACCGCAATGACGAGACGGAGGGATAAAGCATCTTCGTTCGAAAGGCATTCCTCGAGGAAGTCGATCCCTGAGTCGTGGAGCCCGGAAACAACACCGAATAGGCCCCTCGCTCCAGCAATAGCGTGGCGGAATACAGGTAGCACAGGTTCCAGTAGTTCGTTCAGGAGGTGCCTGGCATCAGGCCAGATATACTGCCCGCTAAGTTCAAGCACAGCATGCTCGGAAGATCTGTCGCCCTTTGTGGCCATCAATTTGGCACCTCTGCCCGCTCCAGCAGGCGCTTTAAATTGAACTGGATCGCTGTATGTTCGAACGAGGGTTCGTGGTCCGAGAGCGCCCCCCTGACATACCGTGGCTCCTGCGCGTAGCCACTCTCGATCTGGACAATAGCCAGGATGTACTTTTCAGGTTCGTGCAGCGAGGTGATGATCTCCTGACGGGTCAGCATGACGGTGTCGGCGCCGTCGATACGACCCTTGACCTCGATGAACCGCAAATGTCCGGAGCGGGGATCAAAGGAAGCGATGTCGAAGCCCACCTTCTGCGCCGACACATCGAGCGGCTCATTGCCCAGCGCCCGCTCCGCCTTGATGACCGCCTCCATAGCCTTCAATTCGCTGATCCGCCGGGCCTCCGGGTCTTCGGCAAATGCGCCGGGCTTGGCCCCAGTTGCGGCGGCAGCCTTTGCCAGCAGCAACCCCTTCGGCACGACGACCATGCCACCCCGCACCCGCGGCGGCTGGGCGGAGATGAAGCGCTCCTTCTCCAGCAGTTCCATCCGGCGTTTCAGCCGGTCGGCCAGGTCTTCGGCCCTGCGCTCTGCATTCTGCCAGTTCAGGCGGGTCTTCTTCCCGGCCTTTTCATCCTCGCGCAGCTCGGCGGCCCGGTTGTCCCAGAAGTTGATCTCCTTCTTGAGACGGGCCTTCACCTCCTGCTCGACCTTGGCGACCTCAGGCAGGCGTCTTGCCTTCACTTCGGCCACATGGCTCTGGGCGAGATCGACGGTAGCGAAGCGGATCGCAGCCTTCTCCAGATCGTTTCGCAACCAGTCCTGGTGCAGCTTGTCTGCAGCCAATTCGATTTCCTCGACCGTTGCAGGTCGAAGGTTCAGGTGCGGGGCGATCCCCGCATTTGTGGCTTTCCCTGCCTTGTCGATCGAGGCGAACTGCAGCTTCTCCGAGATGACGTGGGGCTTACCGGTACTGGTCGGGCGACCGTCCTGGATGCTGTGTTCCAGAAGGAAGATGGCCGACAGGTCCTGGCCATGGTCGGTTTCATCGACCATGACGGCACCCTGCTTCATCAGGTGATCGTGCTGTTCACGCACGATGCTGATGACAGCTTCCAGCAGAGGGTGCCCCGGGCAGACGAAGGTCGCCACCGGCTGCTGGTTGACCTTGCCCTTCTCGAAGCAGATGCGTTCGTACTTCTTCTGGACCGGAGAGCCCGTCCCGATTTGCCGGTCACGTTCGCGGATGCTGACCGGAACATGGGTGATCTCCCAACGCCCATCTTCCCGCGGCTTGATCTGACCACCGAGGCGCTTGAACGCCTCGACGAAGAAGCTCTGGATATGGTGCGGCTGCAGGCGCTGAGCCTCGGCGCGTTCCATGTCGATGCGGATTTCCTGCACTTTGGCAGCTGGCATCGTATCGTTGGTCAGCGCGCGACGCGCCAGAAGGTCCAAGAGATGCTGCTGATCGACGGCCCCATCGACAGCCTGGAACAGCCTGGCCTTCACATCGGGTTGCTCACCGTACTGGATCGCCTCGAACAAGAGATCCTTTAGCGCCGTGCCGTCGAACAGCTCGCCAAGGACGTCGTAGACCCGCCCGCCTAGCGCCTCGCGCGCCGCCTCCAGCTTTTCCAGGAGCCGAGCGTAGACCTCGCCCTCGCGCGTATCCGCCGCGACGAGGTTCCAGAGGTGGCACACCTCGGTCTGGCCGATCCGGTGGATACGGCCGAACCGCTGCTCGATCTTGTTCGGGTTCCAGGGGAGGTCGTAGTTCACCATCAGGTGGCCACGCTGGAGGTTCACACCTTCACCAGCCGCGTCGTTGGCAATCAGCACCAGCATGTCCCGGTCCTGCATGAACCGTTCGACGATCTTCCTCCGATCCTCGCGGGACACTCCGCCATGGATCACCTCGACCGCATCGGCACGGCCTAGGCGCGACCTCACGCGATCATGCAGGTAGTAGAGGGTGTCCTTCGGCTCGGTGAAGATGATGAGCTTGCGACGGTTGCCGTGGGAATCGACCATCAGCTCATCATCGAGGATGCGGTTGAGCTGCGACCACTTGGTGTCCTGGCCGGAGCTGAGAACGCCTAGGGCCATGCGTTCGAGACTTTGGAGGGTTTCCACCTCGAGCGCCAACTGATCGACCGTTTCTGCAGTGGTCGCGGTGGTAGAAATCCGATCCTCGATGTCGTCGATTTCGTCCTGGCCAAATTCCTCGATGTTCTGCAGCAGGTCATCTGGCATGTCAGAGAGATCGAAACCGGAGCGTTTGCCACGAACCATTAGCCGCGCCTCAGCCAGCTCTGTTTCCAAGCGTTCGCGGCGTCGCTTCAAAGACTGATAGATCGCTGCAGGTGACGAAGCCAAGCGACGCTGCAAAATCTGAAGGGCAAACCCCACGTTGTTCCGCTTCTTGCCGTCATCGGCAGCGAAGCGCTGGACGCGGTTCATTTCATTGCGGACGTACTCGGTCACTGCAGCATAAAGCCCCGCTTCCTCAGACGAGAGCTCGTACTTGACCGTGTAGGCCCGGCGCTCTGGGAACAGCGGGCGCCCATCGAAACGCAGCAGTTCCTCTTTCGTCAGGCGCCGCATCATGTCAGCCGTATCGGCATAATGGACGCCGTCACGGAACCGGCCCTCGAACCGGTCACCATCCAGCAGCGCCATGAACAGTTGAAAGTCCTGCTCATGCCCATTGTGCGGGGTCGCCGACATCAAGAGCAGATGACGACACGCCTCGCCAAGCTTCTGACCGACACGATACCGCTTGGTGTACTTGGCTTCACCGCCGAAGTAGGTCGCGGACATGCGGTGCGCTTCGTCACAGATGATCAGATCCCACTCCGCCGCCTGTGCCAGCTTGTCCTGCAGCTCCTCGTTCCTTGCCAGGACGTCCAGCCGAGCTATCAACCGGCTGCGGTCGCTAAATGGATTTCCCGATCGGGAGTTCTCGATCATGTCCCGGGTGAGGATATCGAATTCTAATCCGAATTTCTCTCCGAGCTCGTCCTGCCACTGCTCGACGAGACTGCCGGGCGCAACAACAAGGCAGCGCTCAAGATCGCTTCGAGCGATCAACTCCTTGATCAACAGGCCCGCCATGATGGTCTTTCCGGCCCCTGGGTCATCCGCCAACAAGAAGCGCAGCGGCTGACGCGGCAGCATCTCGCCGTAGACGGCGGAAATCTGGTGAGGAAGCGGATCGACCAAGCTGGTGTGAATAGCGAGATAAGGGTCGAAGTAGTGCGCCAACTTGATCCGATTAGCCTCCGTCACCAGTCGGAGCAAGTCGCCATCCGCATCGAACGACCATGCGCGTCCACGAGTCTCGAGTTCAATTCGGGCCTGGTCGTCGCGATAAAGAGTGGTTTCAACAACACCACCTCCTGGCACGCGATAGACTAGGTTGATCGCCTGATCCCCGATCCATTCGACGGAAACAACCTCGACGGGTTGACCTGGCACAATGCCCCTCAGGTGGGCACCGTTCTTGATCTCCTCGAGTCCTGTCATCTCGTCTCCGGTCATTCACTCCGCCTACATGCTCTAGCACACCCCCCCCTTGAGGGGCATCGCAAAATCACCTGAAAGCTCAGCAATTACGGCATTGTACGACTGACCCGTTTGTTTCTTGTTGATCCATCAATTCGTCGTTTGATCCCCCACCACTTCCTCCACGAGCCCGCGCCCCTGCTGCACGCGCTTGCCCAGGGCGTCGACGAAGCCTTCGAACCGCTCGCGGCCCTTGGCCTGGGCGGTGGCCTGGTCCTCTGGTGGGATCGGGGGTGTGACGGTCAGCCAGAAGCGCACGAAGAGGGCCAAGGTCTCGGTGGTGATGCGCTGGTCGCGTTCCAGCCGGGCGATCTGGCGGGAGAGGCGGTCGAGCCTTCGAGTCAGGGCGGCTTCCTGCATGTCGGCGTGATCGGGCGACAGGAAGGATTCCACCGCCGCTTCGACCACGGCCGAGCGGGTCACGCGCTTGCGGTCGGCGAGGTCGTTGATCCGGCCGATCATCTCGACGGGCAGCGAGAGGTTCAGGCGGTCGCGCATGGGACCCTCACAGCGGGATGCCGTCGTTCTGGTCGAGCGAGGCCTGGCGGGCGACCTGCGCCATCTGCCGCCCCAGCGCATGGCGCTGGCGCACGGCGTCCTCGGGGCTGTCGTCGAGCATCATCTCGAATTCGCGCGTCGGGGCCTTGGTGGTCTCGGAGGTGACGGCGACATGATCCGGCAGGTCGGGCTCGCGGCGCAGGCCGGCATTGGCCGCGTCGGGTTCGGCCGCGGCCCGGGCAGCAGCCTTGGGCGGCACCGGGGGCGGCAGGGTCGTCCAGATATCCGCATCGGGCGCGACATCGGACGCAGGCTCGGGCGGCGGCAGGACCCGCTCCACGAAGCGCGGGTCCTTGAAATACCGCGCCTTCTTCGCCCGGATCGGCGGCAGGCCCACGACCATGACGATCTCGTCGTCGGGCGGTAGCTGCATGATCTCGCCCGGGGTCAGCAACTGCCGCGCGGTCTCGGAGCGCGACACCATCAGATGGCCGAGCCAGGGCGCCAGCCGGTGCCCGGCATAGTTGCGCATGGCCTTCATCTCGGTCGCCGTTCCCAGCGCATCCGAGACCCGTTTGGCCGTGCGCTCATCATTCGTGGCGAAGCTCACCCGCACATGGCAATTGTCGAGGATCGCGTTGTTCTGGCCATAAGCCTTCTCGATCTGGTTAAGCGACTGCGCGATCAGGAAGCTCTTGATCCCGTAACCCGCCATGAACGCCAGCGCGCTCTCGAAGAAATCCAGCCGCCCCAGCGCCGGGAATTCATCCAGCATCATCAGCACCCGGTGGCGCCGCCCCTTGTCCTGCAGATCCTCGGTCAGGCGGCGGCCGATCTGGTTCAGCACCAGCCGGATCAGCGGCTTGGTGCGCGAGATGTCCGAGGGCGGCACCACCAGATAGAGCGTCGAGGGTTGCGCGCCGCCTATCAGGTCGCTGATCCGCCAGTCGCAACGCCGGGTCACATGGGCGACGACCGGGTCGCGGTAGAGCCCGAGAAAGGACATGGCCGTCGACAGCACGCCCGAGCGTTCATTGTCGGACTTGTTCAGAAGCTCCCGCGCGGTCGAGGCGATCACCGGATGCGGCCCGGCCTCGCCAAGATGGCGGGTGGCCATCATCGCCTCGAGCGTCGTCTCGATCGGACGGCGCGGGTCGGACAGGAAAGCCGCGACGCCCGCCAGCGTCTTGTCAGGCTCGGCATAGAGCACATGCAGGATCGCGCCCACCAGCAGCGAATGCGAGGTCTTTTCCCAATGGTTCCGCTTTTCAAGCGAGCCTTCGGGATCGACCAGCACATCGGCCACGTTCTGGACATCGCGCACCTCCCATTCGCCGCGTCGCACCTCCAGCAGCGGGTTGTAGGCGGCCGAGGTCATGCTGGTCGGATCGAAGCGCAGCACCCGTCCATGGCGCGCGCGGAACCCGGCGGTCAGGTCCCAGTTCTCGCCCTTGATGTCATGAACGATGGCCGATCCGGGCCAGGTCAGCAGCGTCGGCACCACCAGCCCCACACCCTTGCCCGATCGGGTCGGCGCGAAGCAGAGCACATGCTCGGGCCCATCATGGCGCAGGTAATCGCGGTCAAGCCGCCCCAGCACCACACCATCGGCGCCCAGCAGCCCCGCACCGGCCACCTCGGCCCGGGTCGCCCAGCGGGCCGAGCCATAGGTGTCGAGGTCAACCGCCTCGCGCGCGCGGATCACCGACATGGTGATGGCCACGGCGATCGAGATGAACCCGCCCGAGGCCGCGATGGCCGCCCCTTCCCAGAAGATGCGGCGGGCATAGGCGTCGAAAAAGTACCACCACCAGAAGAAGGCGGGCGGCGGATAGACCGGCATACCCCACAGGTCGAACCAGGCCGGGCCCAGCTGCGCCTGAAACCCCAGCCGCCAGGCCACCCACTGCGTCGCGCCCCATGTCGTGACGAGCACGATGAGGGCCACGGCCAGGATCTGGCCCCAGAGGATTTTCGTGGCGGTCATGGTGGGGTATGGTTCGTGTGCCGGGCGACCGGTCAAGCGGCACCTGCTGGTAGTCGCAGGATCGGCGGTTGTGGCGTGCGGATCGGATTATTTGTAAGCCAAGTCAGCGCAATATTTCAGATCGGCTCTTCGCAGCAAAGCAAATCAAACTCTGCCATTGGTTAAACTGATCCGCATAGTAGGGTAACTTAACGCTCTTGACCAAGATCAGTAATTGGCTCTGATATAGGATTCGAACTGCATTTTTGAACTGCCCCTCGCCGCAGGCCAAGATGGACCCAAAGATCCGCTATTCGGAAAAAATCTTAGGGGGGAAACTGGTCTGGTTTTGTCGGAAGACCTTGATATCCAGGACCGGAGGGAGGGTCTTGTAAAGAAATGCTCGGCATGTCATCGATCCGGGAAGCTGGCGCAGCCGACGGGAGGTATGGTGGAAGTTCTGGATGGTGCCATTTAGAATACCCCCCCTTCAACTTGAAATCAGAGCCCCACTTAACGAATGCAGTCGCGACCTTTGAGTACTTTATTCCGATGACTTGCGATCTCATCTTCGCAATGCTTGCGGCATCTTCCGGATCGAAACCCAGTGTGGCTTGATGGTCCGTAGTTCGTGTCTTCCCGCCGAAGGACGGGGCGAGCTGTGCGCTCATTGCAATTCGTGCAATTTCAAGGCCCCCTTTATCGAAAAAGTAAATCTGTGAAGTCAGGTTTGCAGCATCGAGCTGGTGACCGTTTGAAAAATGGACATTGAAAACGATTTCACCTGATCGCCGCACCGTTACGGTTGCGGTCACGCCCTGCTTGGTGCCTGGAAGGAACTGCATGTGACGCCATGTCCGATCAGTCATGCCTTCACCCCTTCAAAAAACGCTCCTATATTTCTTGCCCTTTGGCGTCAGAAATATGCAATTTCCAATAAGATCACACCGATTGAGCCTCTCAGCCTTTCCTGCAGTGATCGAAATACGTAATAGCCTAGTTGGATGAACCCGAATTGAGGGCGCAACCAACTAGAGAGATACGAAAATATTCACCGTCCAAACCCTAAATTCTGAGCATGAAGTGTAGTCCAGTATCAGCCCACGATCAAGACTTGTCTTGTTTCGGAGAACGTCTGCCAATGAGAAAACAAGGGTTGGCTGCATGAAAGCAACCGAGTAGGAAAAGGTCTTGATGGCCGCCGCCTCACAACCCCAGCCCCCGCCTCCGCCCGAGGCTCCAGTCGATCCCGCCGCCCTCGCGGGCCATGCCGCTGACATGCTGCCCCAGCCGCGGCTCGAGATCGCGCAACCAGGGGACGAGCTGGAAGCTGCGGCTGCCGTCCGGGCCGATGCCTTCGATCATCGCGTAGCGGCCAGAGGACAGGCGCAGCTGCCGGCGGTAGGTGCCGGTGACATGCTCGCCGGCGCCCGCGGGCCGGTGCGGCAGGCCGGTTTCGGCTGACAGCCGCTCGCCCACCGCGTCGACCTCGCGCTGGCGCAGGATGGCCAGCAGGTTGCGCTGCAAGATGATCCGCTGCCCCTGCCGCTCGGCCAGTCCCTCGCGCGCCAGATGCTCGGCCCGGGCATCGAGCGCCTCGCACACCTCGGCCCCGAAGCCGCCCATGGCAAGCGGGAGAGACGCGCGTTCCACTAGCCGGTGGTCGAGCCAGGTCGCCCCGGGCGCGGTGATCTGGCCCTGCAGGACAAGGTCGGATCGGTTGGCCAGCACCAGCGTCGGCCGCACCTCCTCCGCCCCGCCGATGCGGCGCACCTCGACGATCCCGCCCGGGGGCGGCGCGTGGTCGAAGGCGTCGAGGCCCCGGAACCGGACATGATGCGCACGCCCGTCGGTCCCGTCGATCACGGCATAGGCGGTGCCGGTCTGTTCGTCATGCAGCCCCGTCGCCACCAGGCGCCCGATGATCGGATCGCCCGGCCCGCCCCGGTCGATGTGCAGATCGCTGAAACCCCGGTCCTGCCCGCGCGCGGCCAGGTCGCGGTGCATGGTCTTGATGATGTCGCCGCACTCGCCCAGATCGCGCAGGGTGCGCTCGACCCCGTCATCCAGCAGCCATTCGCCGGTGCGCGCCTCGGCGGCGAAGCCCAGCCTGCGCAGATGCTGCAGGCGGCCGATCATCAGGCGGCGTAGCTGCGGGTCCTCCGGCCCGCGCTTGTCAGGGCGCAGGTCGATCAGGCCCAGTTCATCGGCATGGTGGCGGAGTTCCCGGTCAAGGCGGGTCCAGCGCTCGGCCGTGACTTCCCGTTCCAGCGCGTGGCGGATCTCATGCTCGGGCTTCGGCCCCAGTTCCAGCGCGACCAGATCTTCGGCCCGCGACCGCAACCCGCTGCCGATATAGTCCCGCGCGATGACCAGATCGCGGCCGCTATCGTCCACGCCCCGGACGATCAGATGCACATGCGGGTTGTCGGTGTTCCAGTGATCGACGGCGACCCAGTCGAGCCGTGTGCCGAGATCGGCCTCCATCCGGGTGACGAGATCGCGGGTGAAGCCGCGCAGGTCTTCCATCTGGGCGGCATCCTCGGGCGAGATGATGAAGCGGAAATGATGCCGGTCGTCGGCGCATCGGGCGGCGAAGCCTGCGCCATCGGCCTGATCGGTTTTGGCGTCGAAGAAGCGCCCGCGCTCCCCATCGCGGCTGACGCCGTCGCGCTGCAGATAGCTCAGGTGGGTGCGCAGGGGCGCGGCGCGAAAGGCCTGACCGCGATGGCGCACGATGCGGGCGGCAACGATGACGCGGCGGGTGGGCGTGAAGAGACGCGCGCGGCCGAAACGGTTCTGCCCGCGCCCGAAGCCTGCGCGCGCCGGGGCGGGCTTGCGGCCCGGCGGGCTGACATGGCCGGATTTCTGGGCGGCGCGCAGCACCTTGGCGACAAAGCCTTTGGTCCGCGGCGCGCGGGCATCGCGGGGCTTGCCGGGCCGGATGCGGAACTCGCTGTCGCGCTCGGTCACCTGACGCACCTAGGGTGCGATGACGCGACGCTGTGCATGCTGGACCGTTGAAATTTGTAGGGAATTTCGGAAACCCTGCACCCGACCGACCGGCCTGCACGCGAATCCGCCAGTCCCGTCAGGGACTTGCGGTATTCGTGGCAGGGCCTTTTATCTTGCCCTCCTCCCTTCCCGCTTCTCGTTCCGGCCCACCCTGCCGCCGCTTGCCCGCCATGGCCCACCAGCGCACGCCAGCCCGCGATACGGTTCATGGGGCGGCCTCCGCGCCCGCGCGCGGCACGAAGAGCGCCGATGCAGGGACCGGGCTGAGGGTTTCGCGGCTCGGCGCGGGCGCATCCGGATCGCCCTCGGCCTGCGGAGGCTCTGCAGCCAGGATGCCGACGAAGAGCCCGGCCTCACGCCAATCGGGGGCGGAAGATCGCCGGATCGGGGGTGCGCTGCCGTCCAATCGGGGGACCAGCATCGCGACATAGGCGCGGGTCTCGGCCGGCAGGGGGCGGCCTGTCTGCAGATAATCGTCATAGCGCCCGGGCCCCGCATTATAGGCCGCCAGCATTGCACCGGTATTGCCGTAGCGATCCAGCATCGCGCGCAGATATGCGGTGCCTGCGAGGATGTTCTCGCGCGGTTCGAACGGGTTGTCGCCCAGCCCGTGCTGCTGGCGCAGCGCGGCCCATGTGCCGGGCATGACCTGCATCAGCCCCATGGCGCCGGCGTGACTGACCGCACGCGGATTGCCCGCGCTTTCGACCGCGATCACGGCGCGGATCCAGGGCTCGGGGATGGCGAAACGCGCGGCAGCCTCGGCGATGGCGGCGGCAAGGGGATCGTGGGCCATGATGGTCGCGGACGGCGGGGTTTCCGCCAGTGCGGGAGCCGAAGGTAGCCCGGTGACGGGCAGGCCGGAAAGGAGTGAGAGCGCAAGCGCGGTGGCGCGCGAGGGTAATGATCGCGGCATGGCTCAGTCCCGCCCGTCGCGTTTCGGCGGGCGGCTCCATTGCAGCGACCAGACCGAACTGTCGCCGTTGCGAAACAGGTTCGCGCGGATGGGCTGGGCGAGCATCGGGTCCTCGATCAGGACCGAAAGGTACTCGCCCGCCTTCTCGCCGCTGCGCGTCCAGGCTGCGCCGATCTCGCGGGCCAGATCACCGTCGCCATGGAACAGGCGGTGATCTGGCGCGTTCTCTGCCTCGCCCGGATCGATGGGCACAAGGGTCACATCGAGATCGAGGGTCAGCGTGCGGATATGCCCGGCAAAGCCGGATTTGTTGCGGGTGAATTCGCCAATCTGTGGCATGGGCGGGGTCCTTTCGGTTGGGGTTGCTGTCTGGGGAACGGGCGGGTCACGGCACGGGACTGGACGGGGCCAGCGGCGCGGGATCAGCAGCCAAGGTCCAAATCGGCTGCAGCCGCGCGGTGAGTGCGCCGAGGGGCAGCGGGCCGAAATACCGCCCGTCGAAACTGTCCGGGACGGCAGGGTTCATCAGGAACACCTCGCCCACGTCCAGCCGGTGGCAGCCCTGCCAATGCGGTAGGTCGCGGCCAAGGCGGTCGCGCGCCTGTGCAAGGCCAAGCACCTGACCATTGATGCGGATCGCCGCCCCGTCGCGGCAGACCTCAGCGCCCGGCAAGGCCACCACATGTTTCAGAAGCGGCACGCCGTGCCGCAGGTATCCGCGCGCGGCAAGGAAGCGCGCGAGCCTCTCGGGCGGCCTGACCGCGACCAGATCGCCGATGGCGACACGGTCGACGGGCTGCAGCCAGTAGAGCCCGACCGGCACGCTCGGGGTGCTGTTCCACAGGATGCGTGGCGACCATTGCCCCAGTACCGGAGCCGCCACCAGCGCCACGGCCAGCCCGCCCGCCACAAGGGGTGCAGACCGCCGGATCATCGCCCGAGCGCCTTGCGCTTCAGCCAGGCCCGGTGCTGCATCCGCGTATAGGGATGGGCGGGATGGCCTGCACTCAGCCGATTGTGGAGATGGCGCCAGTAATCCGGCGCCACCTGGCCCGCCTCGATGCCGAGTGCCTCGATTGCATCGATGGCCTGCAGCACTCGGGCGACCCTGGGCCATCCATGGGTGGCCAGCAGCAGCTCCGCCCCGGGGCGCAGATAGGGCAGCGTCTGGCTTGCCTCCCCGGGGCTCACGGCGCGCAGGACCTCGAAGCGCGACAGGACTGTGCCATAGTCATTCGCGGCCCAGCGATTCACCGCAAAGACGGTGCCGGGGGCGAAGCCAAGCACGCGGCGGCGCTGGTCGAGGCGCAGCTCGGAAGCCGGCTTGCCGAAGCGGAGCCATTGCTCGATGCGTCCCTTTTCGAAGATCAGCTCGACCTGCGTCAGGGGCGCATCGGGGCCGGGATGCGCGGGCGACCGGCTCATGGTTCACCCTCCCGCAAGGGGTCGAATGGGGGCGCCTGCATGGCCGTGCCGTTGACTGTTTCGGGGCCAGATTGAGGGTCTGAGACGGGGTTTTCCCCAGCGCGCAGGCCGCTACAGGAGTTAGATTCTTGGTTAGATTCTAAGTTAAGGGGCCGAATTTCGATTGCAGGCGTTGAGGTTAGGCCCGGTTTGCGTTTGCGATAGCACGTGCCCTGCGTTTGCGATGGCACGATACCGGGCGTTGGCGATAGCACGAGCCCATTCACAGCTTGTCCACAGGGCGCGAAGGTCAGCAGCATTTGCCCGGCCCCGCCGTGTTCCAGCGCAAGCCGATACCCCGGCAGGGGCTGACGGCGAATCACATCTCGCAGCTGATGAACAAAATAGCGGAAGGGCGACAGGCTGCCGGATTTGACATGCAGATGCCGGAATTCGAAGCGCCACCCCTCTCGCTGCCGCCCTCCGTGCTTGCGCACCAGCCGGTATAGCCAGCGCTCCAGCCCGCCCGTCAGGTCGAAATAGGCGCGATCGATCGTCAGGATCAGCGCATCATCCAGCACCGCGCGGTAGAACCAGTCGGGCAGGATCATCTCGATCCCGTCCGTGCGGCCCGCGCTGTCGCTACGCCCCTGCCATTCGTTGATCCAGGAGAAGCGGTGGCGCCGCCCGGCCTGCGGTTGGCGCAGCGTGGTGCAGATCGTGGTCGATTGCAGCCGGTCGAGCGCCGCCCGCAGGCGCTGGTAATCGCGCACCGAGGTGCCTCGGCCGATGAAGGTCAGGATCTCGTAGGGCGTGGCGGCCATCAGCCGCGAGGTCCGCAGCCCCGCATCGCGCGCCTCGACGATCTGGCTCGCGGCCCAGATCAGGATATCGGCATCCCAGATCGTGGCCATGCCGTGGTCGGGCACCGCCTCGACCCGGATCTCGACCCCGCCCATGGCGAACTCGATCGGGCGGATGCGCGGGCTCTTTGAAAGCGAAAAGAACGGATAGGCCATCAGGTCCTGCGCATCGCGCGGGGCGAGATCACCGGGCAGGCTCCGAAACAGCTCGAGCTGGGCGCGTTCGGAGGGGCGGCGGGGCATCGGAAACGCGCTGCCCGGTCAGCGGCGCAGCCGTCCCGCAGACGGGACCGCGGTCAGCACCCGTCGCGCGGGCAGCACCTGCCCGCCGCGTGGATCGGAGGTCGAGGTGACGGCGCCGCGCCGCACCCAGGCCTCGAGATCCTCGATGGAATAGACGACGCGCCCGCCCAGCTTGTGATAGGCGGGGCCCGTGCCATAGGTGCGGTGCTTCTCGAGCGTCCGGGCCGATAGGCTCAGAAACTGCGCGGCTTCCTTGGTGCGCAGGTAGCGGGGCGGCAAGGGGATGTGATCGGCGCGCATGCGGGGGCCTCCTGAAACCGGATCGAGACCGTCGGATATCGACGGCTGTCACGGGTCAGGATGGCGAAGCGCGCAGGGCGGGATGGAGTGCGAAGATGGGCAGGCGGAAATCGCACACCGGGTCAGGTGGTAACGAGGTTTCAATGGTTGCGGGGTGGAGGATGCGGCAGGTATGCTCGATCCGAGTTCAGACGGTGTGGGCGGAAAGCGGACTGTGAAATTGCAGCATCGCTACGCTAAATTGTGGTGAAAGCAGCCTTTCGTCGGGACTCCGGTCGTATCTGTAGTGCTTTTCGTTGTGTATCGAGGGTTTTAGCGCTGCAAATGTCCTTTAGGCGCGGGTTCTACGGCGAAGGCTCCGGTTTCTCGATGGCATCGGGACTGGGGCGGAGTTCTGCGTCATGTGCTTGTCAAGAACAGCCTGTATACAGGCTTGCTACGACCCACGCCGCGCGTAATCCATCGAGAGGTCCCTGTGACAGAAAACACCAAGCCCCTTTCCGGCGAAACCGCAAGGATGGATGATGCGGATCCGATCACGGGCCTTCGACCGCTAGCCTTGCCTGCTCCGGTTTCGGGCGAGCTCTGGCTTACCGGCCTGCCGAACAACGACCTGCGTCTTCGGCGCCATCTGTTCGAGGCCGCGGAAAAGGGTGTCACGCAGTTCGTGATCCTGACCGAGGATCACGAGATCCGCGACCTTGCCCCTGACTATGCCCGGCTCCTGTCGTCCGATGGTTTGAATTTTTCCGTTATGCGCTTGCCGATCCGGGATTTTGGCGTCCCGGAGAGCGTGCCCGCCTTTCGTCTCGCAACATACAGGATCGCGGATGCCTTGCAGAGCGGGGAACGGATCGTGATGCATTGCCGGGGCGGCATCGGGCGTACGGGCTTGGTGGCCGAAGCGGTTCTGATCGAACTGGGGGTGCCCCCTGCAGAGGCTCGAGGCCTTGTCGCGGCCGCAGGATCGAGATGCGAGACTGCCGAACAGGTCGCCTTTTTGCGCAAGGCTTATGCCGATGTTGAGGATTGAGGGCCTGACGCGCCGCTTCGGCACTGTGACGGCATTGCACGATGTCTCACTCACCGTCGAGGAGGGAGAATTCATCGGGGTCATCGGACGCTCCGGCGCGGGCAAATCCACGTTGCTCCGCCTGATCAACCGGCTGATCGAGCCCAGTTCGGGCCGTATCTTTTTCGGGGACGAAGATGTGCTGGCCAAGCGCGGCCGGGCCTTGCAGGACTGGCGCCGTCGCGCGGCGATGATCTTTCAGCAATTCGCGCTGATCGACCGGCTGAGCGTGCTGGACAATGTGCTGGTCGGCCGTGTCGCCACGGTGCCGCGCTGGCGCAGCTGGACGCTTGCCTGGCCGCTCGCCGACCGCGCGCTTGCGATCGAGGCGCTGGACCGGCTGGACATGACCGATCACGCGCTGAAACGGGCCGATCAGCTGTCCGGGGGGCAACAGCAGCGCGTGGCGATTGCCCGGGCTTTGGTGCAGGCGCCCCGACTGATCCTCGCCGATGAGCCCGTCGCCTCGCTGGATCCGCGCAGCACGCGGGCGGTGATGGACTCGCTGGCGCGGATCAACCGCGAGGATGGGCTGACGGTGTTGTGCAACCTGCACCATATCGACCTGGCGCGCGACTATTGCCGCCGGATCATCGGCATCCATGCCGGCCGCGTGGTCTTCGACGGGCCGGTCGAGGCGCTGGACGCGGCGGCAATCGCGCTGATCTACGGGCAGGACGGCGAGGAATGACCGGGCCGGTCACGCCCAAACCAAGCGCCGACATCGTGACCATCGTCGAGGCGCAGCGCCGCGACCTGCAGCGCGACAAGCGCAGGCAGACGCTGCTGTTTCTGGGCGTGCTCGTCGTTTTGGTGGCTGTGTCGGGGCATCTGGGCGAGGTCTCGTGGCAGAAATTCGTGAACGGCATTCCACGGTTCGGCAGCTACATCTCCCGCACGCTGCCCCCGGTGTCGCCCGAGACGCTCTGGGCGGATCTGGGCCGTTGGATGTGGGCGGGCGGCCGCTGGGTGGGGCTGTTGTTCGACACCGTGCTGATCGCCTTCGTCGCCACCACGCTGGGGGTTGTGGCGGGTTTCTTTCTGTCCTTTCCCGCCGCGCGCAACCTTGCGGGCGGCGTGGTCCACTACCAGTTGGCCCGCCGGTTTCTCGAACTGATGCGCACCGTGCCGGAACTGGTCTTTGCCATGCTCTTTGTCTTCGCCTTCGGTCTTGGGGCGTTGGCGGGGGTTCTGGCCATCGCGCTGCATACCATGGGGGTTTTGGGCAAGCTCTTTTCCGAGATCAACGAGACCATCTCTGACAAATCCCTCGAAGGCGTGGTCGCCGCCGGTGCATCGCGTGATCAGGTGATCCGTCTGGGCGTGGTGCCGCAGGTGCTGCCAGCCTTCATCAGCTACACGCTGCTACGCTTCGAGATCAATGTCCGGTCAGCCTCGGTCATCGGCTTTGTCGGCGCGGGCGGGATCGGGCAGGAGCTGATGTTCGTGATCAACCAGTTCATCTACCGCGACATCAGCGCGATCCTTTTGCTTCTGATCATCACCGTCGCGCTGGTCGATATCGTGTCGGAAAAGATCCGGCACCGCATCCTCGACGGGGAGCAGAGGCGATGACCACCGCCGCCGACCGGATCGCCCGAGTGAGCCGCACATATCCGGCGCTGCTCTATCCCGACCCGCGCAAGCTCTGGGGTCGTCGTGCCGCGTGGGTCGCGTTCGTGCTCGCCTTTCTCTGGGCGTCGTATCACCTGGGCCTGTCGCCGATGCGGTTCTGGACGGGCTTCACCGATCTGTGGATCATCGCCCGCCAGATGGTTCCGCCAACCCACAACGGGTTCTGGTTAGATTATCTGGCCGCCCTGCTGGAAACGCTGGCCATCGCCTTTCTCGGCACGATCCTCGCCAGCCTCATCTCCATCCCCCTCGGTTTTCTGGGGGCGCGCAACGTGGTGCCGAGCTTCGCCATCCACTTCGGCCTGCGCCGGGTGCTGGATGTGGTGCGGGGGGTCGATACGCTGATCTGGGCGCTGATCTTTGTCTCGGTCGTGGGTCTGGGGCCCTTTGCGGGCATTCTTGCCATCGCGCTGAACGATACCGGCGTTCTGGCCAAGATCTACGCCGAGGCGGTGGAAAACGCCGATCGCAAGGCCGGTGAAGGTGTGCGCTCGGCGGGCGGCAGCGGCGCGGATGTGGCGCGGCTGGCGATCTGGCCACAGGTCTTTCCGGTCTTCTTGTCCAACAGCCTCTATTTCTTTGAGGCCAACACCCGTTCGGCCACGATCCTGGGTGTGGTGGGTGCCGGCGGCATCGGGTTCTTCCTCGCGGACCGCATCCGGGTGAATGCCTGGAGCGATGTGGCCTTCATCATCTTGCTGATCCTGCCGACCGTGGCCGCCATCGACTATCTGTCGCGCTGGCTCCGGAAAAAGGCCATCGGTCGCCACGACGCGCCCGGCGCCCGGATGTGACACCGGGGGCGGCCCCCGACGAAAAAGGCCCCGCTGCATCAGCGGGGCCTTTCCCTGTCTCAGGCGGTGATCAGTTGCGTTGGGCCAGCATGGCCTCGCGCATGGCGATGCTGTCGAGGAACGCCTCGTGACCCACGGGCACGATCTGCGTCCAGGACCCGCCAGAGCTGACGATGTCGAAACGCTCGGGATCGGCCTCGTGGAAGCTTGTCAGCGCCTCCAGCAGATCAGCCTTCAGATCCTCGGGCATGGAGGCGCGGACCGACCATGCGTCGGAAGGGATCAGCGGGCTTTCCCAGATCACCCGCACGGCGTCGGCAGGGATCTCCCCGCGTTCAGTCATGCGCTGAACGGCACCATTGTCCTCGGTATAGTGCCAGGTCGCGGCGGCGTCATAGGTGCCGCGCACGACGGCCAGAATGCCGTTGTCATGGCTGCCCGAAAAACCGGTTTCCGAGAAATGCCCTTCGCCCAGGCCCATCTGGCCCAAGTAGAAGTTGGGGACCAGATAGCCCGAGGCCGAATTGGGATCGGCAAAGGCCAGCGTCTGACCGGCCAGATCCTCGAGCGATTGTGCCGTGCTGTCGGCCGCAACGATGACCACAGCGTAATAGCCGCGGTCGCCAGTGGCTGACACTGCATGGCCCAGCGGCTCGAGATCGCCAGCCAGAACGTCATAGGCCGAGGCATAGGCGGCGGCGCCGAACATAGACATGTCGGCTTCGCCCGCCTCCATCGCCTGGATGATGCCGCTGTAGGCGCTGGCCATCCGCAAGGTGACCGGCACGCCCAGCGTCTCGCTTAGGTATTCTGCGAAGGGGCCGTAGCGGCGCTGGCCTTCCTCGGCATTCTCGATCGGCGGAATGCCGATGGTCAGGCTTTCGCGGGTCTGGCGCCAATCCGCTGCGGCAGGCAGGGACAGGGCAAGCGTCAGCGCGGCGGCGCTGGTCGATAGCAGGAAACGGCGGTTCATGGGACTTCTCCATCTCAGGTGCAGGCGATCTACCTGTATACAGGTGGCTAGCACCCTGAGACGACAACCCAATGACAGCGGTTGCCTCAATTGCCGGACAAGGACAGCTTGCCGAGGTCGCGCATCGCAAGGGCCATCATTTGCAGCGCGGCACGGGCATCGGTCTGCACCAGCAGGGTACGGCACAAACCATCGAGGATGCCGCCCTGTGCGATCTTGTGACGCGCCCCGTCTTGCTGAAGCAGGCGGCGCAGCGCGCGCCAGTGCAAGCTGGCGGCGGCATCGGCCATGATCGGTTCGGGGTTGAGCCGCCGGGCAAAGGCAATGAGCCATGAATTAAGCGCAAAGATCGCCGCAGCCTCCATCGGCTGTGCGGGCGCGACCGGGGCGACGAGCGTTTCCAGTTGCGCCAGCAAGTCGCACGCCACGGCGTCGAACGGTGCGGCGGCCGTCTGCGCGGCAAGTTCCAGCGTGCCCGCCAGCGTCAGGAAATCCTGCGCCGCGCCATCGGGATCGAGCGGCGGCACCACCGTCCCGATCCCTGTCCGCGTCTCGACCTGATGCTCGTAGGCCAGCCGCTGAAGGACTTGGCGAACCGGCGTGCGGCTGACGCCAAATTCCTCGGCGAGGCTGTTTTCATAGAGGATGTGGGTATTTGCCGCGTCCATCAGACAGATCCGCAGTCGCAACGCCTGAGCGATGTCATCCAGCCGCGACATCGGCGTGCGATATGGGACGGGATCAGTCAAGCTCAGTCCCCGGAACCCTGCGCTTTCATCTTTGCCCGCCCAGATATACTCCGGTCGGGTGGGTGCAACAATATCCCAACGCCTGAGGGGCCGTGAACAACGAAGCTGATCCAGTCTGGACTGATATCCGCTGCGTCCTGCCGATCGGGAACGGACGGCTGGTGCTGTCCGCTTGGCCGGGTCTGCGCATCACGCCTGCGGGGGACGCATGGATCGACCCCGAGGCCAGCGCCACGACGCTCGCCGATCTCAGCGATCTGGGCGTGAGCGTTCTGGTTGGCTTGTGCGAACAGACCGATCTCCCCCCGCAGGCCATCGCGCAGCTGCGGCACAGGACCCGACAGGGTTCGGTGCGACTCTTGCATGCGCCGATCCGGGACTATCACCCCCCGGATGACCACTTTTTGCGTCATTGGCGCGTGCTATCCGCTTTCCTGCATGGCCAGATCGAAACCGGTGCCGCGATTTCCATTACCTGCTCCTATGGCGCAGGCCGCAGTGGTACAGTTGCTGCCTTGCTTCTCGCCGAACATGGCTTGCCCATGACCGCTGCGATTCGTCAGGTTCGCGCGGAGTTCCACGAAGCCATCGAAAGCGCGGTTCAGGAGGGATGGCTGCTGAAACAATTCCCTGCCGAAAAGTCGAATATACGCCCGTAGTCCAGTCACCGGATCAGGCTGGTCGGAGGCAATAGCCATGTGCTAAGCGCCGCTGCGTCTACCGTTCTGCCGCTATGTGGATATCCGGCACATGCTGCGCCGTGACATGACGTAGTGGCCGTTTCGTCCGTCTCTGCGAAACGGGCCGAGTGGCGGCTAAGGGCCTACTACGCCATGAGGTCGTCCAGCGTGACGTCGAGGGCTCCCGCGAGCGCACGCAATGTTGCTACCGAACCCTGTTTCCGGCCGGTCTCGATCTCGGCGACAGTGACGCGGTTGACCCCGGCCCTTTCGGCCAGTGTGGCTTGGGTCAGGCCGCGCAGGTCCCTGTAGACGCGCAACGGGCTTTCCCCATCGAGCAACCGGTTTGCGTAAACAGCAGGGATCAGTTCCTCCGCCCCTGCCGCCAAGGCAGCCATTGCTCGGTCATAGCTCTGCAGATCGGCCAGATCCTCGGCCGCGGCCCGCAGGCGATCGTATTCCTCGCGCGGGATCGTCACCATCTCGTTCATGTCAGTACCTTTCAGTCATAGACGCCACCACATGGGCCAATATCGAGAACCGCCAGGACATTGCCTTGGTCATCCATGATCACGCGCCAGTCCCCAACCTGCAGTCGGATCCCCTCTCGCCCCTTTAGGGATTTCACGTTGTTGCTCTGTGAGACCGGGTTCCGGGCATAGGCCTCGATCTTTGATCGGATCAGCGTGGCGGTGTTGGCGGGCATCCGGCGCAGGGCCCGGATCGCGGCCTTCGTGTAGCTGATCTGCTTCATGGTGTAGCTATAAGCTACGCGCACCGCTGCGTCAAGCGCGATGTCGCCCTAGGCTACAAACGCGGCCAGCTCGCACCGGCCGCGTTTGCCTCAGAGGTCGATCCCCTCCGAGAGTGACAAGGCGTCCTCGATATCGACACCAAGGTAGCGCACCGTACTGTCCATCTTCGTATGTCCCAACAACAGCTGGACCGCCCGCAGGTTGCCGATCTTCTTGTAGATCTGCGCGACCTTGGTCCGTCGCATGGAATGCGTGCCGTAGGCGCTCGGCTCCAACCCGAGCGACGTCACCCAACCTCGGACGATCCGCGCATACTGCCGCGTCGACAGGTGGAGGCTGCCGTGGATCCGGCTGGGCCATAGAAACTCGAGGCCAATCATTTCGGGGTCGGATATCCATCGATCGAGCGACAACCGGGTGGTCTCGGTGATCTCGAACCGGACCGGCTTGCCGGTCTTGCTCTGGATCATCGAGGTCCGCTCCTTGACGCGCCCGGCTGCAAAGACATCGCGCACCCTCAGGCTGACGAGATCGCAACCGCGCAGTTTGCTGTCGACGGCCATATTGAACAGCGCGAGGTCCCGCGCGTTGCCTGCCATTTCGAGGCGGACGCGGATTGACCAGACATGCCTCGGCATAAGCGGGCGCTTCTGGCCGATGATGCGGCCCTTGTTCCAAGGAACTCGGACAGGGCGTAGGACGGGAAGAAGATCGATGGACATAGAACCACCTCCTGTCCACCGTGCCCACCCTTCTTCGGTCATGCCGACGGTGGCAGAATATCATAACTCGGGGCGCGTTGTCCTCGCACCGGGCGGAAAGTGGACTTGCGGCATTGCGGCAAGGCTGCGGCGACATCCAGACGTAACGGCCATTTGATCGTTGCGCCGAGAGTGCCAACTGGCGGGTTGCCACATGGCGCGAGGAGCCGATTCTCACGGTCGATGGCCCGCCTGATGCCGAAGCTGCATTCGGCTGCCGAAGCATGCACAAGACAGGTTCACGCGATCACGTTTGTATCGCGTGCCAGAAAACGTCGCCAACTGCCGAGGGTGCTGATGTCTTCAGCATGACGCTTGCCGCTTGCTTCGCAAAGGAAGCCCTTCACCTTCGATCCATCCTCAAGCTCGACGGTGCCGATGACCAGCGGCGCAGGAATACCAGCGATGAAATCGCCCACGGCGTCCTTCGGGATCGTCCAAACCTCTACCGCGATGGAGCTGCCGAGTTCATTTTCACAACGGAAAAGGCCGGGACGGGCCGGAGGTCCGCCTGGCAGGGCATAAAGCGCGTAGCAGGGAGCCGTCCGTGTGGCCTTCAGAAACCGTCCTCCGCGCGACGTCAATTCATGGTTGAGCGGCAAGCCCGACATATGGGCGCCGCAGACAACAAGAGCCATGTCGCCCCCGGAAAGCGGGGCAGGCTCCGGGTTCGGGAGATCGGGAGTCTGGACTCCTGTAGCACCAAGCATGGGTCGGCGTACCTCCGTCAGACGCTGACCTTGCGCCGCAATCGCACCATCTTGGCCTGCGTGCGCTATAAGCGTCACGCCTCCGGGCCGACCGTCGCTGCGGGCTCCGGTCGGCACGGCCACTGCGCAAAGGTCCAGCAGGTTGACGAAATTGGTATAGGTTCCAAGGTTGGAATTGGGTGTGACCGGATCGGCCTCAAGCTCGGCGCAGGTCGCGAAGGTCGGGATCGTCGGCACACACAGCATGTCGGCAGCGTCGAGGATCGGGGCGCAGGCGCGGCGCAACTCCGCCAAACGGTAGAAACCGTTGAACGCGTCGACCGCGCTCTGGGTCTCGGCCTTGGCGATGATGGCCCGAGTGACGGGATGGACGGCGTCGGGTCGGTTGCGCATCATGTCTTCGATCGCGGCATAGCGCTCGGCGATCCATGCGCCGTCATAGAGCATCCGCGCTACGTCGTAGAACGGCGTGAAATCGACCCGGTCGACCCGCGCACCGCCCTCGGCCAGCGTCGTCAGCGTCGCCTCGAAATCCGCCGCCTGCACGTCGTCACCGAAGAAGACCAAGCTTGACGCATCCGGAGCGGTGATGCGCGGCGCGGGTGCCGGGGTCGGCATCGCGGCGGATGGCAGGGGACGGGAATAGGCGTCGGCGGGATCGAAAGCCGAAGCCGCCCGGAACACGTCATACGCGTCGGCGACGGTCAAGGCGAAGATCGAGATCGTATCGAGCGTCCGGCAGGCGGGCACGACGCCGCTGGCCGACAGGGCGCCGAGGCTGGGCTTCATCCCCACGATCCCGTTCAGCGCGGCGGGCACGCGGCCCGAGCCCGCGGTGTCCGTTCCGAGCGCGAAGGGCACGATCCCGTGTGCCACGACAACCGCCGACCCCGATGACGAACCGCCCGGCACGATCTCCGCGTCGAGCGCGTTGCGTGGCACACCGTAGGGCGAGCGCACGCCGACAAGCCCTGTGGCGAACTGGTCGAGGTTGGTCTTGCCGATGGGAACGGCGCCCGCAGCGCGCAACCGGGCGACGACGAAGGCATCGCGGTCCGCATGATAGGAAAAATCCGGGCAGGCGGCGGTCGTGGGCATGCCAGCCACGTCGATATTGTCCTTCACCGCGAAGGGGATGCCCCAAAGCGGGCGGTCGGGATCGAAGGAACCGAGCACGGCGGCCGCGGCGGCGAGGTCTTGCGCGCTGGCGAGGTGAATGAAGATCGCCGGATCGCGCACGGCCTCTAGGCGGGCAAGAACCTCTTCCATGACGTCCGCGGGCGTCACGCCTGCGGCATAGGCTTCGCGCAGGGCGGCAAGGGTGAAGGGCAGGTCGGAGAGCGGCGTGGTCATGGGCTTGGTCTCTTATTCGGCAGCGGATTTCGCAGCGGTGTCGGTCTCGTTGGTCTTGGTGGTCGGGGGTTTGGGTGCCGCGGCAAGCAAGGTCCGGGTATAGGGATGGCTTGGGGTGTCCATCACCTGCGCGGTCGGCCCCTGCTCGACGATCTCGCCGCCCTGCATGACGATGACGTGGTCGCACAGCAGGCGCACCACGTTCAGGTCGTGACTGACGAACAGATAGGTCATGCCCAGCCGCGCGCGCAGATCCGCGAGCAGGTTCAGGACCACCGCCTGGATGGAGACATCCAGCGCTGCCGTCGGCTCGTCAAGGATCAGAAATTTCGGATCAAGCGCGATCGCCCTTGCGATGCCCACCCGCGCCTTCTGCCCACCCGAAAGCTGGTGCGGGAAACGGTCCAGCAAGGGAAGGGGGAGGCCGCATAGCGTCGCTAGCTCCTCGATCCGGGTTTGCAATGCCGCCCCACGCAAGGCGCTCATCCGCAAGATCGGGTCGGCGATGGTCTGGCGGGCGGAATGGCGGGGGTTGAGGCTGTCGGTGGCGTCCTGGAACACCATCTGGATCTGGCTGCGCCGCTTGTCACGGACGAAACGGTCGGCGGGAATATCCGCGATGTCGAACCCGTCGAACAGGATATCGCCCGATGTCCGGTCGAGCAGGCGCACCAGCATCGACGAGGTCGTGGATTTTCCACAGCCGCTCTCGCCCACCAGCCCGACGGATTGTCCTTCGCGGATAGTAAATGAGATGCCCTTGACCGCGTGGACCGGCCCGGATTTGCCCGGATAGGTCTTGACCAGATCGCGCACCTGCACCAGCGCGCGGTCGCCCGGTGCGTGATCGGCCAAGGGTGTGCGCGCCTCGATGGGCAGCAGGTCGCGCAAGGACGCGCCAGGGCGCGGTGTGGCATCGACCAGCTTGCGGGTATAGGGATCTTGCGGATCGGCGAAAAGGGCGGCAGCGGGGCCGGTTTCGACGATCCGGCCGTCCTTCATCACGGCCAGACGGTCGCAGTATTCGGCGGCCAGCCCGAGGTCATGGGTGATCAGGATCGACGACATGCCGCGTTCGCGCGTCAGGTCGCGCACGAGATCCATCACCGCCTTTTGCGTCGTGATGTCGAGACCCGTGGTCGGCTCGTCCGCGATCAGGAGACGCGGGCCGCAGGCAAGCGCGATGGCGAAGACCACCCGCTGGCACATGCCGCCGGACAATTCGAAGGGATAGGCGTCGTAGCGCGCTGCGGCGTCGCGGATGCGCACGGCCTCCAGCGCCGCGATGGCCTTGGCGCGGGCGTCGGCGCGCGTCGCGCGGCCGTGGCGTTTCAGCACGTCCTCCAGCTGGTGGCCGACTTTGCAGATCGGGTTCAGCGCGGCGCGCGGGTTCTGGAAGATCATGCTGATCTCGCGGCCCCGGATGGCCTGCATGTCGCGCTCGGCCGCCTGCGCGAGGTCGCGCCCGTCGAAGACCGCGCTGCCTGCCTTGATCGTGCCGCCTGCGTCCAGGATACGCATCAGCGCGTAGGAGGTGACGGATTTCCCCGACCCGCTTTCGCCGACGATGCCCAGCGTCTCGCCCTGTGCCACATCGAAGGAGATGCCGCGCACGGCCTGCACCTCGCCGCGCCTTGTGCGGAAGGAGACCGCGAAATCGGAAATGCTGAGCATGGTTCAGGTTCTCCGGCGCGGATCGACGATGTCGCGCAGACCATCGCCCATCAGGTTGAAGGTGAAGACCGCCAGCATCAGCCACAGCCCCGGAAACAGCGCGACCCACCAATGGCCGGAGATTATGAAATTGGCGCCTTCCGCGACCATGATCCCCCATTCCGGCGTCGGCGGGCGCACGCCCAGCCCGATGAAGGACAGCCCCGCCGCGTTCAGGATCGCCCAGCCCATATTGAGCGAGACCTGCACCATCATCGGCGGCAGGGCGTTGGGAAAGATATGGAAGGCCAGCGTGCGGAAATGCGAATTGCCCGACAGCCGCGCGGCGAGTGCGAAACCGGCTTCGCGGCGGATGTTCACCTCGGCGCGAACAAGGCGCGCGTAGAAGGGAATGTTGATCAGCGCCGTGGCGTAGATGATGTTTTCGACCGTGTTGCCAAGCGCGGCCACGATGCCCATCGCCAGCACGAAGAGAGGAAAGGCCATGATCGTGTCGAGCACCCGGTTGAGCACCGCGTCGATCCAGCCACCCCAATAGCCCGCGACAGCCCCCAGAACCGACCCGATCACGAAGGATATGGCGACGGCCAGAACCGAGATCGTCAGGTCGAGCCGCGTCGCCACGACCACCCGCGAAAACACGTCGCGGCCAAGGTTGTCCGTGCCGAACCAGTGGGTCCAGTTGGGGGGTTGCAGGGCGTTCGCGGCATTGGTGGCCAAGGGATCATGCGGCACGAGGTATGCGCCGAAAAAGGCCTGCAGCAGGAAAAAGGCGAACATCCCGAAGGACAGGAGCGTCACTGGGTTTTCGCGCAGCACATGGATCAGATGCGCCCCTGCGCCATCGGGCTTGCGGGTGGGGATGCCGGTTGCGTCGGTCATTTTGTATCGAACCCGATGCGCGGATCGATCAGCGCGTAGCTGAGGTCGATGATGAGGTTGAGCGTGACGAACAAGATGGCCATGGCCAGCACGAAACCCTGCACCGCGGCATAATCGGACGCGACCAGCGCCTCGACCGCGTATGATCCGATGCCGGGCCAGGCAAAGACCTTTTCCACCAGCACGTTGGCGCCCAGCACGAAGGAAAACACCATCCCCAGAGTGGTGACGACCGGCAACAGCGCATTTCGGAAACCGTAGCCGAACACGACCTTGCCCCGCGACAGACCCGCCGCACGGGCGGTGCGAATATAGTCCGATGACAAGGCCTGCAGCATCGCCGCCCGCGTCATTCGGGCGATGGGGGCCAGCGTGAAGAGCGCCAGCGTGATGGTGGGCAGCGCCAATTGGCGCAAGGCGGCAGCAAAAGTTTCCAGATCTCCCGCTAGCAGGCTGTCGATCAGATAGAACCCGGTGACGCGCGGCGGCTCGAAATAGAGAAAATCCAGACGGCCCAGCGGCGCGGGCGCCAAGCCCAGCAGATAGTAGAACACGTAGACCAGCAAGATGCCGGTGAAGAAGGTGGGCAGCGACACGCCCGCCGTCACCAGAACCCGGCACAGGTGGTCGATCCACGACCCCTGCCGCACCGCCGCCAGGACACCCAGCGGAATGGCGATGAGGCAAGACAAGATCAGCGCCGACAGCGTGAGTTCCAGCGAGGCGGGCAACCGCATGGCAAGATCTGTCAGCACCGGTTGCCCCGTGCTGAGAGACCGGCCGAGATCGCCCCGCGCCAGATCGCCGACATAAAGCACGAATTGCGTCATCAGCGGCTTGTCCAGGCCAAGCGCCTCGCGCACCTGCTGGATCGACGCCTCGTCCGCCATGGCCCCCGCAAAATAGACCGCCGGATCGCCGGGCAGCGCGCGGGTCAGGATGAAGCTGATCACGACAACCCCGATAAGCACCGGCACCGTCTGGGCCAGCCTTATCCCGATCGCGCGCGCGCGCCCGACCATGGTTCAGACGCCCGTCATGCGGCGCGGGTCGAGCTGGCGGTGAAACCAGAACTCGTAGCCCGCGGCCCCGTTGACCGCCACGTTCAAGGCCGGCTGATAAAGCGGGATGCGCGGCAGATCCTCGATCACGATCTGGAACATGCGCTGCACCAGCGGCGCCCATTCGGGATCATCCATCGGCATGTGCAGCGTGCGTTCGGTCAGCTCATGCACCTCCTCGTTGTCGTAGTTGGAGGAGTTGAACAGCCGGTCGCGCTGGTAGGCCCAGAAGAAGTAGTAATCGGGTGTGTTCAGCCAGCCGCCGAAGTTCTCAAGGTGGAAATCAAGCGATTTCTCGACCAGGGCGACTGTGCGCCAGTTGGCGCCGGGAATGCGTTCGACGGTCGTGGTGATGCCGAGCTGCCCGAGGCTTTCCTGGATCAGAAGGGCCGCAGGCTCCATCCAGCTTGCCAGATCAAGGCTGATCGACATCTGCACCGGGAAGCCGCTGGCAAAGCTCGATGCCTCCAGATGCGCGCGCGCCCTGTCCATGTCGGTCACATAGGGAAAGGGGCGCGGCCATGCGGTATCGGTGATCTCGGCCGGCCCGCCCCACATCGGCGCGCCGCGCCCGTAGGCGGCGGTCTGAAAGATCGCCTCGTAGGGGATGGCATGGGCAATCGCCTTTCGCACCTCGGGGTCCTGAAAGGGTTCGAACCGGGTGTTGAGGCAGGCGCAGTGGATGCAGTTCTCGATCGGGGTCGAAAAGACATCGACGGTGCCGACCAGTTCCGCGGCGTCGCGGTCGGGAATGTCGAAGGACACCTGCACATCGCCCCGTTCTATGAGCGCGCGGCGGGTGGAATTGTGGGGCACCTCGCGCATGATGACGCGCCGGATCTCGGGCATGGGCCCGCCGACCCAGGCATCGTTGCGCTCATAGACAAGCTGCTGGCCCTGATCCCAGCGCGTCACGCTGTAGGCGCCCGATCCGGCGGTGGTGGTGTGCAGGTATTCCATCGCCCAAGGGTCGGCCTCGGTCGCATTTGCGAGAGCGACGGTGGAATTGATGATGAAGGGCACCGGCACGGCCAGATTTGGCAGCGACAGCTTGGACGGATAGTCGAGCCGCACCACAAAGGTGCGCGCGTCCACCGCTTCGAACTGGTCGGGCCGAAAGAAGCCGCCCGCCTGCATCTGCGTCGTCGGGAACCCGCCGACGGTGACGGCGCGATCGAATGACCATTTCACATCCTCTGCCGTGACGGAGCTGCCATCGGTAAAGGTGGCATCCGCCTTGAGAGTGAAGGTCAGGGTGAGACCATCGTCGGATATGGTCCAGCTTTCAGCCAGTTCCGGCACAATCGTGTCGTAATCATACGACATTTCGCCGGTCGGCAATTGTCGCGAGCCGAAGCCCACAAGCCGGTCGTAGCAGTTGATGGCGACCTGATAGCTGGCGCGGTTCGTCCCGGTGCGATGCAGGTCGAGGCTGTTGATGGTCTGGCCCGAGGCGACGACCATCGTTTCCAGCCCTTGCGCGTCTGCGCGCTTGGCCCAGGCAAAAGGTGTCATGGCGGCACCGCCCATCGCGGCGGTCAGTTTCAGGAAGTGCCTGCGGTTCGTGTTCATCGGCGGCAGCCCTTTGTGGTTTGGCAAAAGTTTCTGCTTGGAAGACTGGCAGAATCAGGACAGTTCGAAAAATGCTATGATTTCACCGATACGGTGCATTGAATGCACCGCCTGGAGGCCGAGCAGGTGCAACACCTCGAGACATTCCGCCTGATCGAGGCGATCGCACGCGCCGGATCGATCCGAAAGGCGGCGGAGGATTCCAACATCACCGCTTCGGCGCTGAACCGCCGTCTGGGCCGGTTCGAGCATGAGTTCGGATCGCAGATATTTGAGCGCCTACCGCGCGGCGTACGCCTGAACCCGGCCGGAGAGCTGGTGTTGCAACACTACCGCGCGCAACGCTCTGACCTCGCGCGGGTGAAGAGCCAGGTCGCGGACCTGGCAGGGGTGCGTCGCGGTCATGTCACCATCGCCTGCTCACAGGCGCTCTTGCCGTTCTTCCTGCCGGAGCAGATCGCGGCCTACCGCAACGTGCATCCCGGCGTAACCTTTGCCGTCAACGTGCGTGACCGCGAACAGGCCGAAGCGGAGCTCGTCAGCTTCCGCAGTGATCTGGCGCTGGTCTTCGAGCCCCGCGTCCTGGTGGATTTCGAGGTGCTGCACGCCATCCCGCAACCGGTTTGCGCCCTCTTTGCACGGGATCATCCGCTGGCTGGCCGGTCCGAGTTGCGACTGCGCGATTGCCTCGATCATCCCCATATAGCGCCCGCGCAAAAGTATGGTGTGCGCGGCCTTCTCGATATGGCGGCCAAACGGGTCGGCCGGTCCGTGACACCCGTGGTCGAAACGGAATCCTTCGAGTTGATCCGCTACTACGTGAGGCAGGAACGCGCGGTCGGCTTTCAGATCCCCATCGGCCTTTCGAGTGAGTTGGATACGGACATGGTATTCCGGCCGATCTCGGATCGGGACATGCCGCCGGGAAACCTGCTTTTGGGGCAGATGCGCGGGCGCGTCTTGTCCGTCGCCACGTCTCGCTTTGCAGATCAGGTCGCGCTTGCACTTGTGAAAATGTCTGACGCCTGAATCCGCATTTGCCTCGAATGGAAGCAATCTGGTTGAGCGGATAACACGGAACATGCACGATACATTGGATTGAACTATGTGCGGCTCAAACCGGGAGCAATATCAGGAATGTGCATGAACGACCGATCTGATGGCTCCGCACTGACGCAGACTATTGAGACGACCTGAAAATCGGGAAACGTCCGCATGCGCCTTTGCGCGATCCTGGATACACGAATTTTTCGCATTTCCTTTTCTCGATTTAAGTCAAGCATCACCTTCAATGAACGGCAGTCATTTCCACTCTCCTGGCCCCATGTCGGATTAGATGCTGCCAACTTGCGGGATGTCAGCTCCAGAGAGTGCTGCGATGCGGCAATTGGTGCAATCCAACGTCCGCTTTGGGCCGATCCCCGTTTGCCATCGGCCGAAGTGCCTGGAGCAAGCTCTCGACGGACACCCCGCCGTCTAAGTCAAACGGGCCGTATCGGCCTCGCGTCACCTGCAGCGATGGCCAGCCCGTCTGCCACAGCCGTGAAAACTTCGCTGAAGGAGTGAACGGCCTGCGGGAACTGGTTTTTCATGGTCTGCGAGACCAACTGTCACATCCTCCGACATAGTCCACTTTTCTCGACGCACGGTCCAAGGCGCTCCGACTTTTGCCAAGATTTTGCCTGTTCTGCAGGAAGCGCTGCGCGGCGGGATCGTCTATCAGCACTCGGGCTTTGACCGCAGTGCAATAGCTGCTGCTTGTGGGCATTGCAGCATGCCGGTCCCCCAGTGGGCTTGGCGCGACAGCGTTCACGTCGCCCGCGCCGCCTGGCCCGAACTGCGGGGCAACGGCGGCCATGGCCTCGCACGTCTCAAGAAGCACCTTGGTCTTACGTTCGAGCATCATGACGCCGGCGAAGATGCCCGTGCCGCGGCAGAGGTGGTCTTGCGGGCCGAGGGTGTTCAGCCTGGAGCAGCTCAGGGGTTGGTGCAGGCGAATGGGAATCCGAATTCGGATGCCGAGGATTTCGACGTGATCGACGATAGCGAAGACATGGCGATAGCGGTGCGCGAAGTTGGCGCGGCACCGATGCCTTCAACACATGCACCGCCACAGCATGTCTCGCGCTACCTCGGAATGGTCGAAATCACGCAGGGCAATATCGACCACAACCACATCTACCTCAGAAGCTTCTTCGAAAAGTTCCCGGCCGACGCGATCGGCGGATCGAACCGTGCCTCCGCCGCCCTGCGCGAGATTGCCGTCGATTGGGGCGGTGACGCCATCGTCATGACCGATCTGGACGGCGCAAAGCGGTTCTTCCGCAAGCGCGGCTGGATCCGCGAGTTTTTCGAGCGGACCGGCGCTAAGGCAGGTGAATCCGTGCTGGTCGAGCAGACTGGCCCGTATAGTTATCGGGTGTCGATGAGCAGGGGTGCAAGGTGAGATTGAGCTACTCCCCAACTCTTGGACAGATTCCGAGGGTGATTTAAGCTACTGCCTGGACCTGCTGATCGGTTTGGGTTGCGTTGAAGTAGACCACGGCGGGCGGCTGTCCGCCATGGGCGGCATGGGGCCGCTGGTGGTTGT